>CAWDUU010000014.1:0-21940 GCA_963805545.1 uncultured Actinomycetes bacterium | reverse complement strand
CGAGACGGATGGCGACGAGATCGTCGTCGCGTACCGACCGCACGAGATCGTGAGCCTGCTGGTCGGCTAGCGGATCGCCTCGCCCGTCTCCGGGTCGAAGAAGTAGAGCCGGTCGCGGTTGACCGCCAGGCGGGCCATGTCGCCCTCGGCGATGCCCGCGCCGCGCTCGAGGCGGGCCGTGATCTCGGCTCCGCCGTCGCCGCCGTCCAGGTAGGCCATGAGCTCCGAGCCGAGCGACTCCATCCGGTTCGCCCTGAGCTCGACCGTGCCGTCGCCGGCCGCGCGGAAGTCCTCCGGCCGGACGCCGACCACCAGCTCGCGGCCGGTATACCCGGCGAGGCCGGGCCGGGCCGCCAGGGCGCCGTCGGGCAGCTCGATCCGCGTGCGCCCGAAGATGACGCCGGTGCCGTCCATGCGGGCCGTGATCAGGTTCATCGACGGCGAGCCGATGAAGCCGGCCACGAAGACGTTCACGGGGTTGTCGTAGATCTGGTCGGGCGTGCCCAGCTGCTGGAGCACCCCGTCTCGGAGGATGGCGACACGGTCGCCCATCGTCATCGCCTCGGTCTGGTCGTGGGTGACGTAGAGCGTCGGGGCGGCGATCCGGCGCTGGACGCGGATGATCTCGCCGCGCATCTCGACCCTGAGCTTGGCGTCGAGGTTCGAGAGCGGCTCGTCCATCAGAAACGCCGCCGGCTCGCGCACGATCGCCCGCCCCATCGCCACCCGCTGGCGCTGGCCGCCGGAGAGCTGGCGCGGCTTTCGGTCGAGGTAGTCGGAGAGCCCCAGCATCTCGGCCGCCTCGTCGACCCGCCGCCGGATCTCGGCCTTCGGCATCCGCGCCATCTTGAGCCCGAACCCCATGTTGCCGCGCACCGTCATGTGCGCGTAGAGGGCGTAGTTCTGGAACACCATCGCGATGTCGCGGTCGCGCGGCGGGAGCTTCGTCACGACCTTGTCGTTGATCCTGATCCGGCCCGCGGTCACCGGCTCGAGGCCGGCCACCATCCGAAGCGCGGTTGTCTTGCCGCAGCCCGACGGCCCGACCAGCACCAGGAACTCGCCCGGCTCGACCTCGAGGCTCAGGTCGTCCACTGCGACGACCCCGCCCGGGAAGTGCTTCGTCACGCCCTCCAGGCTGATCGTGCCGCTCACGACGACCCCGCCAGCATGCCCGCGATCCGCTTGTTCAAGAGGAGCGCCACGACCGCCGGCGGGATCAGCGCCAGCACGCCCGCCGCGGCCAGGATCGGGTAGTTGGTGGTGTACTTGCCGACGTACTCGGTGATCTGCACGGTGACCGGCTTCGCGTTCATGGTCGAGGTGAGAAGGAGCGGGATCAGGAACTCGCCCCACACCGACAGCACGAGGATGGCCGCCACGGCCGCGATGCCCGAGCTCATCTGCGGGATGACGACGCGCACGAACGCCTGCCAGCGCCGGCAGCCGTCGATCAGCGCCGCCTCCTCGGGCTCGGGCGGCATCTCCTTCACCTGCGCGTAGAGCAGCCAGGTCGCAAGCGGCGTGAGGGTCGAGACGAAGACGATGACCAGCCCGCGCTTCGTGTCGATCAGGTGCGCGTCGGCGAGCACCTGGAAGAGCGAGATGACGATGACGAAGATCGGCACGACCATCGTGCCGACGAGCAGCGCCAGCACCGCGCCGCCGAACCGGAACCGCAGCCGTCCGAAGGCGTAGGCCGCCATCGTCGAGACGACCAGCGTGACCGCGGTCGTGATCAGCGCGAGCTGGGTCGAGTTCCACATCGAGCGGGTGAAGGTGCCGGCCTCGGTGACGGTGCCGCCGATCGCCCGGCTGTGCGATCCCTGAAGGAGCTCGTGGTAGGCGGTCGTCGTCGCGTCGTGGGGGAGCCAGTGCGACGGGACCGAGGCCACGTCGCGCTGGGTCGAGATGCTCGTGAGCACGCCGAGCACGATCGGCGCGACCGACCAGGCGACGATGGCGAGGATGGCGACCGTCTTCAGGATCCGGCCGCCGAGCGTGGACGTCATACGGTCACCCTCCGCAGGAGCAGCGCGTAGCCGCCGCCGAGCACGGCCGTGAGCGCGGCGAGCAGGAACGCCAGCGCCGTCCCGTGTGCGAAGTCGGCCGTGACGAAGGTCGTGTTGTAGACCTGGATCAGGATCGAGCGGGTGTTGAGCGCGGTACCGTTCAGGACGTAGATCTCGTCGAAGATCGAGATCGCGAGCAGCGTCCCCACGGTGAGCGCGATGGCGATCGACGGCCGAAGCAGCGGCAGCGTGACATGCCGGAACTGCCGCCACGGGCCGGCGCCGTCGACGGCGGAGGCGCTGTAGACCTCCTCGGGGATGCTCTGGAGCCCGGCCAGGAAGATCAGGCTCACGAGCGGCAGGACGCCCCACACGTGCACGAGGGTGATGTAGACGATCGCGCCCCGCCCGCTCGCAAGCCACACGTGCGGCTCGCTGATGACGTGGAGGTTGAGCAGCACGCTGTTCAGAAGGCCGTTGTCGGGGTCGAAGACGCGCCGCCACAGGACGCCCGAGACGACCGACGGCAGCGCCCACGGAAGGATCAGGATCGCGAGCACGATCCCACGCCCGCGGAAGACGCGATGCAGCGTGACCGCCACGAAGATCCCGAGGACGATCTCGAGCGATACGGCGAGGAGGACGTACTCGACCGTGTGGCGCATGGCGTCGCGGGAGGTCTGGTCGTTCAGGACGTCGCGGTAGTTGCGCGTCCCGACGTAGCCGGGCAGCTCGCCGAACAGGAACCCGCCCGAGCGGATGCTCTGGCGGAACCCCTGGGTGAGCGGGTAGAGGACGAGCGCCGCCACGAGCAGCATGGCGGGCGCGACCAGGATCCAGCCCAGGATCTGGGTCTCGCGGGCGGCCCGGTCGCCGCCCTCTCCGCTACGGCGGAAACGCAACGCTTCTTACTGGTTGTGCGACTCGGCCTTCGACGCGAGCTGGCTGAGCGCGTCGCCCACGCTCATATCGCCCTTCACCGCCGCGTTCAGGAGCCCCTGGGCGTCGGAGCTGAACTGCGAGTACCAGATCGGCGCGCCGGCCGAGAAGAGCGGCGAGACGTGCGGCAGCTCGGCGTTCAGGACGTCGCCGCCCTGGAGCTGGCCGCTGTCGGCGAGCTGCTTGACGGCCGAGGCGCCGCAGGGCAGGCTGCCCTGGGTCTTGTAGATCTTGATGGCGTTCTCGGGCCGCTCCCACCACTCGATGAACGCGGCCGCCGCCGCCTTGTGCTTGGCGGTGACCGGGATCGAGAGCCCCTCCGGCAGGCCGAAGGAGGCGCCCGGCCCGTCGACGCCGGGCACGAGGCCCAGCGCGGCGTCCCCGGCGATGTTCGACTGGCTCTTGTCGTTGGCGGTCGCCATGTTGCCGGGGCCGGTCGCCAGCACGATCGCCGTCTCGCCGGCGGTGAACTTGTCGAAGGCGACCGAGTCGTCCATCGACACCGAGCCGGGCGACACCCAGCCGTTCTTGACCGCGTCGGCCTCCCACTGGAGCGCCTGGTAGCCGGCGGAGCTCGGGTCGGAGAACGTCGGCGCGAGCTGGTCGTCGAAGAGCTGGCCGCCCATCGCCAGCGTGAGCAGGTACCAGGGCGTGACGCCGCCCTCGGTGGCCGCCATCGGTACGGAGAGCGGGTACTGGACGCCCGCCGCCTTCAGCTTCGAGACGTCCTGGCCGAGCTCGTCGAGGGTCTGCGGGAACGAGGTGATCCCCGCCTTCGCGAACATCTTCGTGTTGTACATCGAGACGCGGAAGTCGTTCGAGTAGCAGGCGGCGTACGTCTTTCCGCCCGAGATGAACGCCGCATCGGTCGACTTCAGGTCGTTCAGCGTCTTCGCATCGACGAGCCCGTCGAGCGGCTCCACCCACTGGGCGCCGGCGAACTGGCCGGTGAACGACCAGTCGAACTCGGCGACGTCGGCGATGTAGGTCTTGGCCTGGTTCGCCACGAGGAGCTTGTTATGGGTCGCGTCCCAGCCGGTGCGCACGTAGTTCACCTTGACGCCGGTCTCGGCGGTGAACCCGTCGAGCAGGCTCTTGGGCATCGCGTACGGAACGAGCACGGTGATCGTCTGCCCGCGGATCGACTCGCTGGTCGCCCCTCCGCCGCTTCCGGCCGACCCGTTGTCGCTTCCGCCGCAGGCCGCCGCGAGGGTCAGCGCGACGGTGGCGAGGGCGATGAGGACGCGCCTGGTTCGGAGCATTCCGCGATACTACGGACTGGATGGACGGAACACAACACGCCTTCGCCGGCCATCCGCTCGACCCCCTGGCGGCAGACGAGGTCGCCGCGACGGCTGCCGTTGTCCGCGCCGGCGACGCCTTCCGCGAACGAGCCGGCGGCTGCCGGTTCATCACGATCGCGCTGCAAGAGCCTTCCAAGGAGGCCGTTCTGGCATGGGAGGCCGGCGGTCCGCGGCCGCCCCGCGAGGCGGAGGTCGTCCTGCTCGACCGCAACCGTGCCGAGACCGTGGAGGCGGTCGTCTCGCTCGACGCAGGGGCGATCACAGCGTGGACCGCCCGCACAGGCGTCCAGCCGATGGCGGTCGTGAAGGAGCTGATGGAGGCCGAGGAGGTGCTGCGGCTTCACCCCGAGTTCCAGGCCGCCCTCGCCCGCCGCGGCGTCACCGACCCCGGCCAGATCCAGGTCGACGCCTGGCCGGCCGGCCACTTCGGCCGCGAGGAGGAGTCCGAGCGCCGCCTGGCCCGGGGCGTGGCGTTCGTGAAGCCGGCGCCGGGCGACAACGAGTGGGCCCACCCGGTCGACGGCGTGATCGCCCTCGTCGACCTGAATACGCTCGAGGTGCTGCGGGTCGACGACCACGGCGTGGTGCCGGTGCCGCAGGAGAGCGGCAACTTCGACCCCGCCGCGGCCGGCCGGCTGCGGACCGACATCGCCCCGATCGAGATCATCCAGCCGGACGGGCCGGGCTTCACCGTCGACGGCCGGGTGGTTCGCTGGCAGCGCTGGCAGGTGCACGTCGGCTTCACGCCGCGCGAGGGCCTCGTGCTGAACCGGGTCGGCTACGAGGACGGCGGCCGCCTGCGGCCGATCATGCACCGCGCGTCGCTCTCGGAGATGGTCGTCCCGTACGGCGACCCCAGCCCGACGCACTACTTCAAGAACGCCTTCGACGCGGGCGAGAACGGCGTCGGCGTCTCGGCCTCGCCGCTCACCCGCGGCTGCGACTGCCTGGGCGAGATCGTCTACCTGGACGCCGTCTGCAACGACGCCGCCGGCGAGCCGGTGGTGATCCGAAACGCGATCTGCATGCACGAGGAGGACGTCGGCGTCCTCTGGCGGCACATCGAATGGCGGGACGGGAGCGGCGAGGTGCGGCGCTCGCGCCGGCTCGTCATCTCGTCGTTCTCGGCCATCGGGAACTACGACTACGGCTTCTTCTGGTACCTGTATCAGGACGGCTCGATCGAGTTCGAGGTGAAGCTGACCGGCGTGCTCTCGACCGGCGCGGTCGCGCCCGGCGTGCGGCCCGAGCACGGCGTGCTGGTCGCGCCGGGCCTGAATGCGATGGTGCACCAGCACTTCTTCAACATGCGCCTCGACCTCGACGTGGACGGGGTCGAGAACGCGGTCGAGGAGGTGTGGACCGAGTCGCTCCCGCCCGGGCCGGGAAACCCGGCCGGAAACGCCTTCCGGCCGATGCGGCGCCGGCTCGAGACCGAGCTCGGGGCGCGGCGGCGGCTCGACCCGGCCTCGGCCCGCTGGTGGGAGATCGTGAACCCCGGCGTCCGCCACCGGCTGGGTGAGCCGGTTGCCTACCGGCTCGTGCCGGGTGAGAACGCCGTGCCGTTCGCCCAGCCCGACGCGCCGGTGAGCAGGCGGGCGGGATTCATGCACCACCACCTGTGGGTCACGCCGTACGCGCCCGACGAGCGCTACGCGGCGGGCGAGTACCCGAGCCAGCACCCCGGCGGCGCCGGGCTTCCGGAGTGGACGCGCGCCGACCGGCCCGTCGCCGGACGGGACATCGTGGTCTGGTATACGTTCGGCCACCACCACGTGCCCCGGCCGGAGGACTGGCCGGTGATGCCGGTGGCGACCATCGGCTTCATGCTGAAGCCGGTGGGGTTCTTCGACCGAAATCCCGCCCTCGACGTGCCGCCGCCTGAGCCGCACGGCGAGAGCTGCCATCAAGGAGGAGCCGACCCATGAGCGGAGTGGAGGGGCGCGTCGCCCTGGTGACGGGGGCGACGAGCGGGATCGGCGCGGCCACCGCGCGGGCGCTCGCCGCGGGCGGAGCACACGTCGCGCTGGCCTCGCGGGGCGGCGGCGACCTCGGGATCGAGGGCGCCCATGCGCAGTCCTGCGACGTGCGCGAGCCGGATCAGGTCGAGGCGCTCGTCGCCGCCTGCGCCGAGCGATTCGGGGGGCTCGACATCCTGGTCGTGAATGCCGGCGTGGGCGCCTACGGCGACTTCCTCGACCTGAAGCCCGAGTGGCTCGACGAGATGGTCGACACCAACGTGAAGGGCTTCCTCCACACGATCAGGGCGGGCCTTCCGCACCTGCTCCGCAGCGACTCCGCCGACCTGGTCGCGGTCACGTCGATCGCCGGGCAGCGGGCGCCGGAGGGAGAGGCCGTGTACGCGGCCACCAAGCACGCCCAGATCGGCTTCATGCGCTCGCTCGACCACGAGCTCCACAAGCGCGGCGTGCGCTGCTCGATCCTGGCCCCGGGCGGCGTCGAGACCGCCTTCGCGATGGGCCGCGGACGCACGCCCGAGGATCCCGACCTGCCCGGCATGCTGCGCTCAGAGGAGGTGGCCGACGCGGTGCTCTACGCCGTCACCCGGCCGCGCACCGGGCGGATCTTCGAAGCCTCCATCCTGCCCATGGCCGACGACTCGATGGGATGAGCCCATGACCAAGGTCACCATCATCGGCGGCGGCAGCTCGAGCTTCGTGCCCGTGCTCCTGCGCCGCCTCATCCAGTCGGGCCCGCTCGGCGACGCGACCGTCACGCTGATGGACATCGACGAGCGCCGGCTGGGCGTCATGCAGGAGCTGGGCGACCGGCTGGTGGCCGGCGAGGAGAGCCCGCTCAAGGTCGAGAGCACGCTCGACCAGCGCGAGTCGCTCGAGGGCGCCGACTTCGTCATCGCCGCGATCTCGGTCGGCGGGTTCGATGCCTGGGCGCAGGACCTGGAGATCCCCGGCCGCCACGGGATCGTCATGCACGTCGCCGACTCCGTCGGGCCGGGCGGCATCATGCGCGCCTTCCGGAACGCGCCGGTGCTGGCCGAGGTGGCCCGGAACGTCGCCGACGTCGCGCCGGACGCCCACGTCTTCAACTACACGAACCCCGCGCCGACCGAGGCCATGGCGATGCTGGCCGCGGCGCCGTCGGTGAAGACCTACGCGCTGTGCTCGTGCACCGGGCACCCGTCGAGCGCGGAGTGGCTGGCCGAGCAGGCCGGCGTGGAGCCCGGCCAGATCGCGATGCCGCCGGTGGTCGCGGGGATCAACCACTGCGCGTCGGTGACCGAGCTTCGCCTGCGCGACGGCAGCGACGCGATGCCGCGGGTGCGTGCGCACGCCACGAACCCGATCGTGCGCTGGGCGCTTGAGACCTACGGGGTGCTCCCGTACTGCTGGAGCCACTGGGTCGAGCACTTCCCGCAGATGCAGCGGCTGGAGGGCGAGTACGCCGGCACGGCCCAGGGCGTCGCCATGCGCTACGGCATCACGACCCACGACATGGCCTACGAGAAGGCCCGGGTTGCCGAGCTCGAGTCGCTGGCGGCGAAGTGGACGGCTCCCGACGCCGGCCGCGTCACCCTCGCCGACCTGCCGCCGGGCGACGAGGACTGGGGGATCGAGGTGATCGACATCATCGAGGCGATCGTCGAGAACCGGAACCGGACGTTCGTCGTGAACGCCCCGAACAACGGCGCGATCCCCAACCTGCCCGACGACGCCGTCGTCGAGGTGAACGCGTCGGTGAACGGCTACGGCATCCGCCCGATCGCCGCCGGCCCGCTGCCCGAGCCGCTGGCCGCCCACCTGCGCGGCTTCGTCGACTTCGAGCGCCACGTCGTGAAGGCCGCCCTGTCGGGCGACCGCGACGCCGCGATGCACGCGTTCCTGCTCGATCCCAACATCCAGTCCCGCCTGGAGCTCGAGCAGATCGGCGAGCTCCTGGACGAGATGCTCCGCGCCAATGCGGAGTGGCTGCCGCTCTTCGGCGGCTAGACGGGCCGGCCGAGCGCGAGCGCCCGGGCCACGTCGGTCACCGAGACGATGCCGACGAGCTCTCCGTCCGAGAGGACGAGGCCGCGGCCGGTGCGGCTCGCCGCGAGCTCGTCGAGCGCCTCGGCCGCCGGCGTCGACGGCGAGAAGCACGGCACCTCGGAGGCGCGGATGACGTAGTCGCGGACGCGCCGCGACCAGAGATCGGAGCCGCCGTTCGGAGCGAGCGCGTGCAGCGGCAGGAGGCCGACGACGGCGCCGTGATCGAGCACCGGGTAGGCGGTGTGGCGGGCCGTGCCCGCGATCCGGTCGGCCACCTCCGCGAGCGTCTGATCCGGTCCGACGACGATGGGATCCCTCGTCATCAGCGCCGAGACCGTGACGCCCGCCAGCACGTGATGGGTGTCGACGCGCTGCTCCTCGGCGCGGCCCGCCTCGAGGATGAACCAGCCGACCACGGCGA
Source organism: uncultured Actinomycetes bacterium (assembly GCA_963805545.1). Classification (GTDB taxonomy): domain Bacteria; phylum Actinomycetota; class Thermoleophilia; order Gaiellales; family JAICJC01; genus JAICJC01. The sequence goes on along the minus strand of CAWDUU010000014.1, from coordinate 13,257 downwards.
GCCAGAGCCCCCCGGTCGCCCCCGCGAGCGCCTCGAGGACGCCGGCGGCCACGATGATCGTTGCGAGCACCGAGCCGATCCGCCGAGCCCGGTGCGTCGCCTCCGGCAGGTCGCCCGAACGCGACCACAGCGCGGCCCGAAGGACGCGGCCGCCGTCGAGCGGCATGGCCGGCAGCATGTTGAAGACGAGCAGGACGAGGTTGATGTAGCCGAGCCATGCGAGCTCGGTCGGCACGGCCCCCGAGCCCGGCCAGACGGCCGCGGACGCCACGAACACGACGCCGAGCGCCAGGCTCACGGCCGGTCCTGCGAGTGCCATCCGGAGCTCGGCTCCTGCCGACGGGAATTCACCCGCGATCTTGGCCACGCCGCCGAAGAGCCACAGCGTGATCCCCTCGATCTGCACGCCCTCGCGGCGGGCCTCGACGGCGTGTCCCAGCTCGTGCAGGATCAGGCAGCCGAAGAAGAGGATCGTGGCCGTCGTGCCCATCGCGGCGTACGTCTGCCAGTCGCGCCCCGGGAGCGCGTCCGGGAACTGGACGGCCGCGAGCGACCACAGGATCAGCCCGAACACGATGATCCAGCTCCAGTTCAGGCCGATCTCGACACCGGCCACCCGTCCGAGCACGATCGTCGACGAGAAGACGGTGCGCGGCCGCTTCGGCGGCCGGCCGGCGGTGACGCCACCGAGGCTGTGCGCGTTCGAGCCCATGGCCAGGCCAGGAGCATCGCAGCGATCCGCCGTCCGCGCGTCCGGGAATTCCCGGCTCTTCTCCAGGAACTTGACTAGACAGGATCTATCTAGTAATGTGATGACTAATGACAAAGAGATCCTCTCAGCCCTCCTCGCTCGGCCTGATCGTCCTCTGGCTGCTCGTCGCCCGGCCCATGCACGTCTACGGCATGCAGAAGCTGATCGAGACGTTCGGCAAGGACAAGGTCGTGAACGTCCGCTCGCGCGCGAGCCTCTACCAGGCGCTCGAGCGGCTGGTTCGAAACGGCCTGGTCGAGATCCACGAGACCGTGCGCTCGGAGGGCTATCCGGACCGGGTCGTCTACACGATCACCGATGCCGGCCGCGCCGCCGCGTCGCAGTGGCTGCGCGACATGCTTCGCACCACCGGCACCGAGTACCCCGAGTTCATCGCCGCCGTCTCCGTCCTCTTCGGGCTCGCGCCCGACGACGCGCGCGCGCAGCTCCAGGAGCGGGCCGACCGGCTCGCCGGGGAGCTCGCCGAGACCGAGGCGGTCTTCACCGAGAACCCGCACGTGCCGCGGCTCTTCCTGCTCGAGGAGGAGTACCGGCGGGCGGTGCTCTCGGCCGAGCTCGACTGGGTGCGCTCGGTCGTGCGCGACCTCGACGCCGGGACGCTCACCTGGACGGAGGACTGGCTGATGGGCCTCTTCTCGGAGCACGACCCGATGACGCACACCCAGGAGGACCCCCGATGACACCGACAATCGACGCCCGCGGGCTCGTCAAGCGATACGGAAAGACCACCGCTCTCGACGGGCTCGACCTCGTCGCCGAGCCCGGCCAGGTCGTGGCCGTGCTCGGCCCGAACGGCGCTGGCAAGACGACGTTCGTCCGCGCCGTCGCCACGCTGCTCCGCCTCGACGGCGGCACGCTGCGGGTGGCCGGCCACGACGTGCGCCGCGACGCCAGGCGCCGTCCGCCGCTCGATCGGCCTCGCCGGCCAGTTCGCCGCGGTGGAGCCGGCCATGACGGGTCGCGAGAACCTCGAGATGGTGGCCCGGCTCTTCGGCCGCGACCGCCGCGCCGCCCGGTCGGCCGCCGCCGGCGTGCTCGCGAAGCTCGGCCTCGAGGACGACGCGGACCGCCTGGTCCGCACGTACTCCGGCGGCATGCGCCGCAAGCTCGACCTGGGCGCGAGCCTCGTCGGCGCGCCGCGCCTGCTCCTGCTCGACGAGCCGACCACCGGCCTCGACCCCAGAAGCCGCATGGACCTGTGGGAGGCGATCCGCGGGCTCGTGGACGCCGGCACCGACGTGCTCCTGACGACGCAGTATCTGGACGAGGCCGACCATCTCGCAAGCCGGATCGTGATCGTCGACCACGGCCGCGCCGTGGCCACCGGCACGCCGGCCGAGCTCAAGCGACGCATCGGCGGCAACGTCATCGAGGTGCACGCCCGCCGGCGCGCCGACCTCGCCGCCCTCGCGGATGCCCTCGGTGCGATCGACGGCGGCCGGGCGGCGGTCGACGAGGCAACCCGGCGGGTGACCGTCGGCGCCGACTCGCACGGTGCGCCGCTCGTCGCGGCGGTGCGCTCCGTGGAGGCGGCCGGCGTCGAGATCGACGACATCGCCCTCCGGCAGCCCACGCTGGACGAGGTGTTCCTGGCCCTCACGGGCCGGGTCGCCGCCGCGGGCTGACACACGAAAGGACACACACCATGACGACCATCACATCCACCCTCGACCGCGGGCCGGCGCGCTTCCTCCCGAGCACCCTGATCGTGGCCCGGCGGGCGGCGCTGCGGTACCTGCGCACGCCCCAGCTCGTCGTCCTCGGGACGATCCAGATGGCGGGCTTCATGCTGGTCTACCGCTACGTGTTCGGCGGCGCGATCGACGCCGGCCCGATCCCGTACGTGGACTACGTCGTCCCGGGCTTCGTCACGACCGGCGTCCTCTTCATGGGGATCGGCGCGTCGGTGGCGATGGCCGAGGACCTCGACCAGGGGTTCATCGACCGGCTGCGGTCGCTCCCGATCCCGCGCAGCTCGGTGCTGGCGGCACGGGCGCTCGCCGACACGGCGATCCTCACCTGGAGCCTCGGCGTCACCGTGGCGATCGGGTTCCTGGTCGGCTTCCGGCTTCACGGGAGCCTGCTCGAGGGCCTCGCCGCCTTCGGCCTCGTGGTGCTCTTCGGCTACGTGTTCGAGTGGACGTTCATCGCGATCGGGCTCGTGGCCCGCACGCCGCAGGCGGCCCAGGGCTACGGCCTTCTGGTCTTCCCGCTGACCTTCCTCTCGAGCGCGTACGTGCCGGTCGACTCGATGCCGCGGGCGCTCGAGCTCTTCGCCGAGTACCAGCCGATCACGTACATGGTGAACGCGGTGCGGGCCCTCACGCTCGGGCCGGACGCGACGGCGCTCCTCGGCCACCCGGCCGGCTACTTCGTCGTCCGGGCGCTCCTCTGGGCGGCCGTCATCCTGGCCGTCTCGGCTCCCCTCGCAGTGCTGCGCTACCGGCGCGGCTGACCTCCACGAAAGGACACCCATGACGCACGAACCCAACTACGACCGCTACGCCGAGATCAGCATGCAGTGGTACGGCTGGGGCTCGCCGATCGGCCTCGGCATCGGCCTCGTCCTGATCGGCGGTTTTCTCGCCCTTCTGGCCCTGGCCTGGTCGCTGGTGGCGTAGCCGGACCCCATTGGGCCTGGCCCTTCGGGGCCGGGCCCCGGGTGTTCGGTACCGTGTCCCCACCGCGACCGAGGAGACCGGCATGATCACCGTCGAGCACGTCGACTTCATCTCCGTCCCCACCCGGGACGTTTCGCGCGCGAAGCGGTTCTACGGCGAGGTGCTCGGGCTCGAGCACGAGAAGGACACCCCCGCCGGCGCCGAGTATCGCGCGGGCCAGGTGACGCTCGCGATCTGGGCGCCCGAGAGCCAGGGCCTGGAGTTCGCCCCCAACCCGTCCGGCTTCGCGCTGCGCGTCCCCGACGTCGGCGAGGCCCAGCGCGAGCTCGAGGCGGCGGGCGTCACGTTCGACATGGCGACGTTCGACACCGGCGTCTGCCACATGGCGCTCATGCGCGACCCGGACGGGAACCAGATCCTCCTCCACCGCCGCTACGCGCCCTGACCGGCTGAGGAGCGTGGTGCCTCCGCTCGGCACGCGGGCCTGGCGCCTCCTGGGGTGCGTCCTCCTCTTCGAGATCGGCACCGGGATGACCCTGCCGATCGCGATCGTCTTCCTGCACGAGGACCGCGGCCTCAGCCTGGCGGCGGCCGGGGTCGCGCTGGCGGCTGCCGGCGCCGCGGGGCTGGTCGGCACCGTCGCCGCCGGCGTTGCCGCCGACCGGTTCGGGGCGGGCCTCGCCACGGTGTCCGGCCTCGCGCTCGCAGGCGTGGGGACGCTCGCGTTCCTGGCCGTCCACTCGCTCGCCGTGGCCGTCCTTGCCGCGAGCCTCCAGGGCGCCGGGTTCGGGATCACCTGGGTCGGGATGTTCCCGGTCATCCTCCGGGCGGTTGACGATCGCCACCGCGAGGAGGTGCTGGGCGTGAATTACGGCGCGACCAACCTCGGCCTCGGGATCGGGAGCCTCCTGGCCGGCACGATCCTCGCCGTGAGCCCCGACGCCTTCGGCATCCTGTTCGTGGCCGACGCCGCGACCTACGCGCTGTTCGCCGTGCTCCTGATCGGCCTCGGCGAGCTTCGCGACGAGCCGCGTGCGGCGGCCGGCTCGGCGGGGATCTCGGCGTACGGGTCCGTCGTCCGCGACACCCGCCTGCTCGTCGCAACCGCCATCAGCCTCGTGCTTGTCGTGGCCGGCTACAGCCAGGTCACGTCGGCGTTCCCGGCGTGGGCGACCGGGCCGGCCGGCGTCAGCCGCAGCATCGTCGGGTTCGCGTTCGCCGCGAACACGTGGGCGATCGTGGTGGCGCAGTTGCCGGCGCTTCGGATCGTGCGCGACTGGCGCCGAACCAGCGCGGTGGCCGTCACCGGCGTCGTCTTCGGCGCGTCGTGGCTGGTCGTGCTCGCGGCCGGCGAGGCATCGAGCCGAGGGCTGGCCGCGGCGGGCCTGATTGTGGGCATGGCGGTGTTCGGCGTCGGCGAGACGTTCCTCTCGCCGAGCCTGCCGGGGATCGTGAACCGCCTGACGGGCGACGAGACCCGCGGCCGCTATGTGGCCTTCTACAGCCTGTCCTGGCAGGCCGGGCCGATGATCGGCCCGCTGATCTCGGGCGCCGCGCTCGGCGCGGGCCACGGCACGGCGCTCTTCCTCGGGCTGGCGGCGACGTGCGCGCTCGCGGCCCCGGCCGCGCTCGCCTTCGACCGGGTGCTGCCCGCGTCGGTCAACCGTACGCTTCCCGGCATCCCATGACCTCCCGCATCGCATACTCCGTGCTCACGGCGGCGCTCGTTCTCACCCTCGCGCTCGAGGTCGCCGTCACCGGCACCTCGTGGTGGCTCGTGGTCGTCTTCCTGCTCGGCCCCGACCTCGCGCTGCTGCTCGGGATCGGCTCCGGCCTGGAGAAGGGGCAGCTGCATCCGCGGGCCGTGCCGCTCTACAACGCGCTTCACCGCTTCTGGGGGCCGGCGGCGCTGGCGCTCGCCTCGCTCGTCCTGCCGCAGGGCTGGCTGGCCGCCGCGCTGGCGTGGGCCGTCCACGTGTCGCTCGACCGTGCGATCGGCTACGGCCTGCGGACACCCGACGGCTTCCAGCGCGGCTGACGCGCGCTCAGTCGGCGGCGGCCTGGGCGCGGAGCGCGCGCACCGCGCGCAGCGGATGGGCCACGCGGACGGCGATCATCGCCGCGCCGACGCCGAGCACGACCTGAAGCAGCGTGAGGGCGAGCTGCATCCCCACCGAGAACGTGACGATGCTTCCCGCCGCGGCGGTCGCACCGAGCGCGTAGACGAGCAGGAGCTGCTGTGCTCCGAGGCCGCCGGGGCTCCCCGGCACGAGGCCGGCGAGCCCGCCTGCCACGACCACGACCGCAGCCGATCCCGGTGTCGGCCGCAGCCCGAACGCCGCGAGGAGCGACGCCGCCACGCCCAGGCGGCACGCCCAGGCGGCGGCCTGCGGAAGCGCGACGCGGACGGCATACTGGCGCGGCCGGCGAAGGATGGCCGTGCCGGCGGCGACCGCGCCGCGGAGCCGGGTCACCAGCCGGCGCGCGGCCGGCACCCGGGTGGCGAGGGCGACCGCCGCGACGAGGATGGCGGCGGCCGGGGCGGCCCATGCCGGCGCCGACAGGGCCCGCGCCGGGTCGAGCCCGGGGACGGCGCCGGTCAGGAGCACCGTGACCGTGATCAGGAGGCCGAAGCACAGGTCGAACAGGCTGAGCACCCCGAGCGATGCGGCGAGGGTCGCCGCGTCGGACCGCTCGACCTGGAGGCGGGCGCCTCCGATCTTGACAAGCTCGCCCGCCTTCGCCGGGAGCACGCAGTTCGCGGCGACGCCGGCGACGTAGGCGGCCCCGATGCCGAGCGCCGGCACGTGCCGGTCCGGGTAGGCGCCGCGCACGATGTTGCGCCAGGCGTACCCGCGCAGCGCGAGGCTCGCCGCCTGGAGCCCGAGGCCCACCATGAGCCAGGGCAGGTGGATGTGCGAGAGCCGGTGGGCCGAGCCGGCGATCGCGTCGAGCAGGCGCAGGTCGTCGGTCACGCGCCGGCCCCGGAGGCCAGGATCTGCGGGCGGTCGCTGATCAGGCCGTTCACGCCCCAGCCCGCGAGGAGGGCCGCGATCTCGGTCGTGTTCACCGGCCAGGTGAGGACGAGCGGCACCCGCGTGCGGAGCTCGGCGACGAGCTCCGGGGTGAGCAGGCGGCGGTGGATCGAGATGCCGTCGAGCGGCCGCCGGGCCAGCAGGCGGCGCACGGCTCGAAGCTGGGCCCGGTTCCCCACCGACCGCACGAGCCTGACGTTCGGCCGGTCCTCGAACGGGGTGAGATGCCGCCAGTGCCGGGAGCACAGGGTCACATGGATGTCCGGGTGGCGATCGAGCGCTGCCTTGAGCGCCGCCGGCAGCCGCGGGTCGAACCCCTTCAGGTCGAGCATCATCCGGGTGGTGGGCGCCGTTGCGCCGAGCAGCGTCAGGAGGTCGAGGATCGGAGCGCCGGGGCCGCAGAGCCGCCACCGGTCCCAGTAGATGCGCACGGGGCCGACCGTCTTCAGGTGACGCACCTCCAGACGGCCCCGGAAAAGGTGGATGTCGGCCTCGACGGCGTCGACGCCCAGCGCCTCGGCCGTCCGCAGCGCGGCGAGGTCGTTACCGGCTCGATGCGCGAGGACGAGCGGGGTCTCCGGACCGGCGTCCGGGCTGGGGCGGGCGGCGGCCTGTGGGACCACGTTTTGCAGTGTAGGCGGCGTTCCTTGGCGAGCCCCAACCAACCCGCAGCGGGCGGTGCGACGTGAGTCGTGTCGCGATCGCCAGGCCGAGGAGGCTGATCGCGGCCCCGGCGACGACGTCGATGATCCAGTGGTTCCCGGTCAGGACGACCGCGACGGCCATCGCCACGGGCATCGCGACCCCGAGGGCGCGCGCGGCGATCGAGCGCGCGTTTGCGACGAGCGCCAGCCCGATCAGGAGATCCCATCCGAAGTGCAGGCTCGGGAAGGCCGCGTAGCGGTTCACGAGCGACGGCGGCTGGAGCGCGCGATAGGCGTGCGAGTAGCGGGCAACCGTGTCGATGAAGCCGTCGTCCACGAGCCGCGGCGGCGCGACCGGGTAGAGGATGAAGAAGGCCATGCCGATGGCGCCCGAGACGAAGAACGCCGTTCGCGTGCGCCGGAACGCCTCCGGACGGCGCGTGAAGAGCCACACGGCGACGGCGGCGATCAGGGGCCAGTGGCCCCAGATGTAGACCCAGTTCACGAGGGTGACGAGCCAGTGGTGGTCGGTGACGGCAGCCTGGATCGACGGCTCCCAGTAGATGCCGAGCCAGCGCTCGACGCTCATGAGGGTCCGCGCGTTCTCGACCGCCTCCGCGTGGCTGCCCTGTGTGACCGCGCGGACTCCGAAGTAGACCAGGAATCCGGCGGCGACCAGAAGCAGTTCGCGGCGGCCGCGCGCATTCATGGGTCGAGTATCGCGCCGCCCGCGGCGGCGGGCATCGGTCCGCGCCCGGAATCCGGCGCCCGTAGTTTCCCGAACTCCCGCCCGTGGGGCTCACGCGCTCGGGGCGGGCGCCATCCGGCGCGCGACGGCCTTGCGCAGCTCCTCGGCCGCCAGGAACACCACCGGCGTCAGCGCCACAAGCGCCCACTCGCGCGGGGTGAGCGCCGTCTGCCCGAGGACGCGGGCGATGGGCCCCACGTAGATGAACGACAGCGAGATCAGGAGCTCGACGACGGTGGCGAGCACCAGCAGCCGGTTTCGGAGCGGCCCGATCGCGAACAGCGATGCCGAGGTGCTCCGGCACTCGTAGGCGTTGACGGTCTGGCAGACGACGATCGCGGCGAACACCATCGTCGAGAGCACGGCGTGATCCGGCCCCTTGTGCGGGAGGCCGTCGCCCGGCCCCCAGCCCATGAGCACGGCCGCCCCGAGGGGCAGCATGGCCATCGAGAGCGCCGCCTCGGTGGCCCCGAGGAAGCCGAACGCCCGCAGCATCGTGAACCGGTCGAGCAGGCGCTCGATGCGCGACCTTGGCGGGGCCCGCATGACTCGCTCGCCGGCCGGCTCGGCCCCGAGCGCGACGGCGTTCATGAGATCCGTTCCGATGTCAAGCGCGAGGATCTGGAGGACCGAGAGCATGAGCGGGATCGTTCCGCCGGACAGCGCCCACACCACGAACGGGGCCAGCTCGGCGACGTTGTCGGTCAGGTGGTAGGTGAGGAACCGGCGGATGTTGGCGTAGGCGCCGCGCCCCTCGCGCACGGCCTCGACGATGTGCGCGAAATTGTCGTCGAGGAGCACGACGTCGGCGGCCTCGCGGGCGACATCCGTCCCCACCTTGCCCATGGCGATGCCGATGTCCGCCTGGCGCAGCGCGGGCGCGTCGTTCACGCCGTCGCCCGTCATCGCCACCACTTCGCCGGCGGCCTGGAGCACCTGGGCGATGCGAAGCTTCTGCTCCGGCGCGACGCGGGCGATCACGCCGGCCGTGGCGAGCGTCCGAGCGAGCTCCGCGTCGTCGGATGGAAGCTCGGATCCGAGGAGGACCGAGTCATACCGCAGGCGGGCCTTCCTGGCGACGGCCGCGGCTGTGGCCGGATGGTCGCCCGTCACCATGACGACGCGGATGCCCGCGGTACGGCAGGCGGCGATCGCGGCAGGCACCTCCGGGCGGACCGGGTCGTCGAGCCCCACAAGGCCCAGCAGCTCGAGGTCAGCCTCGGCTGTCGCGACGTCCGGCGGGGCGCCTCCCTCCAGCCGGCGACGGGCGAACGCCAGCACGCGCAGTCCGTCCGAGGCGAGCTCGTGGATGGCCCGGTCGACGTCGGCCCGGTCGGCCGCGGCCAGCCCGCCGCAGACCTCGAGCACGGCCTCGGGCGAGCCCTTGACGAAGAGCTCCCGCTCCCCGGACTCGAGCGCGTGGAGCGTGCTCATCCGGCGCCTTCGAGAGTCGAACGGATACTCGTGCACCCGCGGCCGCGCGCGTTCCGCCGCCCGCCGGTCGACGCCGCCCTTCGCCGCAAGGACGATCAGCGCGCCCTCGGTGGGGTCTCCCGAGACGTCCCAGCGCCCGCCCCGTTCGGCGACGCGGGCGTTCGCGCACAGCGCGCACGCCAGGAGCAGCGGCTGCATCGCGGCGCGCTCCTCAGCGCGGGGTGGGCGGTCGCTCACGAGGATCCCCCCCGAGGGGTCGTAGCCGACGCCGGTGACGCGGGCCCGCAGGGATGCGGTCGACAGGGCGCGGGCCGTCATCTGGTTTGCCGTCAGCGTGCCCGTCTTGTCGCTACAGACCACGGTGGTGGACCCGAGCGTCTCGACGGCCTCGAGATGGCGGACCAGGGCGCCGCGGGCCGCCATCCGCGACGCGCTCATCGCCAGCGAGAGGGTCAGCGTCGGCAGCAGGGCCTCCGGAACGAGTGCGACGATGACGCCGACCCCGAACAGGAACCCGTCGTGTGCCGGTGTGCCGAGGGCGACCGAGACGGCGAAGAAGGTGACCCCGGCCGCCATCGCAAGCGCCGCGATCAGCCGGACGGCCCGGTTCATCTCGAGATGGAGCCGCGTCGGGCGGGCGCTCACGTGTCCCGTGAGCCGGGCGATGCCTCCCAGCCGCGTATGCCCGCCGGTGGCGACGACGACCGCGGTACCCCACCCCGAGGAGGCATGCGTCCCGGCGAACACCACGTTCGAGACGAGCAGCGCGTCCGCGGGCTCGCGGTCGGCCGGCTCGACCGACCGCGGCGCCGGCTCCGACTCGCCGGTCAGTGACGAATTGTCGACCCGCAGCTCCTCGCTTCGGATGAGCCGCGCATCGGCGGAGATGCGGTCGCCCTCCCGGATCAGGAACACGTCACCGGGGACGAGCTGCGCCGACGCCAGCGTGGACCGTGCGCCGTCGCGCAGGACCGTGACCTCGTCGGGCAGGAGCGCGCGGAGCGCCCGTGTGGCCCGCTCCGCGCGGTACTCCTGGACGAAGCTGAAGAGGCCGTTCAGGAGGATCACGACGACGATCGCGACGGCGAGCTCCGGGAGGCCGCCGAGGAGCGCGAGCCCCGCGGCGGCCCAGAGGATGCGGGCGAAGAAGTGGAAGAGCTGGGCGGCCAGCTGCCGCGTGAGACCTGGCCCGTGCGCCTCGGGGAGGCGATTCTGGCCGAATTCGGAGAGGCGGGCAGCGGCCTCCGAGCCGGAGAGACCGGCCTCGCCCGTGCCCAGCGCCGTCAGCACGTCGGCGGACGCGCGGGCCGCCGATGCGGCGAGCGTCGGCGCCCCTCGCAGCGCGGCGGGGCGTGGGGGAGCGGGCGGGTGGCCGGTCACGCTAGCCATTCCACCCGCCCCGGACGTGCTTCCACAGCTCCGCAGCGGCCAGCGGGGCCAGCGCCAGCAGCGCCACGGCAGCCGCGGCGGGCGCGTCCAGCGCCGTCGTCCCGAGGGCGTCGTTTGCCGCCGGCACGTACACGCTGGCGAGGACGACCGCGGCCGAGCCCGCGACGGCCGCCGACAGCCGCCAGTTGCGTGCACCGTTCCACGCGGCGCCCGACGGGGACCGCAGCGAGTACACGATGGCGAGCTCGGCCAGCGCGATCGTCGCGTAGGCCATGGTCTGCGCCTCGGCGCCGGCACCGCCCCCGCCGAGGGCATATGCCGCCGTCGCGGCGGCGGCCACCGTCAGCCCGATCATGCCCAGCCGGCGCATGCCGCCCGCGGCGATGAGGCGTGAAGGAGCGATGCGGGAGCCCCCGGTCATCGCCTCGGGCGTGAGCGGGTCGTACGCAAGTGCGAGCGCAGGTAGGCCGTCGGTGAGCAGGTTGACCGTGAGCACCTGGACGACGCTCATCGGCGCCCCGGCCCCGGCGAGCACGCTGCCGCCGAAGAGCAGCACCTCGCCGAGGTTCGCAGAGAGCAGGAACGTCACGAACGCGCGCATGTTCTGGGCGATCCGGCGGCCCTCCTCGATCGCCGCGACGATCGTCGAGAACGCGTCATCCGTGAGCACGATGTCCGCGGCCTCGCGGGCGGCCTCGCTTCCGCCCCTGCCCATCGCCACGCCGACGTCCGCCTGCCTCAGGGCCGGGGTGTCGTTCACCCCGTCGCCGGTCACGACGACGACCTGGCCGTCCGCCTGGAGGGACGTGACGAGGCGGAGCTTGTCCTCCGGCGAGACCCGCGCGAACACCGCCGTGGCGCGCTGGCGGCGGCGCAGCTCCTCGTCGGTCAGGGAAGCCATGTCGGCACCGGTCATGAGCGGCGCCGGCTCGATGCCGAGCTGCGTCGCGATTGCCGCGGCCGTCGCAGGCTGGTCGCCGGTGAGCATGACCACCCGCACGCCGGCCTGCTGCGCCCGGCTGACCGACTCGGCCGCCCCCTCGCGCAGCGGGTCTTCGAGGCCCACGACGCCGAGCACCTCGATCCTTCCGTCGAGCTCGTCGTCGCCGAGGCCCTCGATCGTGTTCAGGATCGCCTCGCCGACCGCCAGGACGCGCAGCCCGCGCTGCGCGAAGCGCCGGTTGGCCGCGACGAGCGGCTCGAGCTCCGCGGCGGGCGCCGCCGACCGCGCCATCAGCACCTCCGGCGCGCCCTTGACGACAACCCGGGCACGGCCGTCCACGGCGTAGGCTGCGGTCAGCCGCTTCCGCTCCGGGTCGAACGGGACGAGCGCCAGCCGCCGTGGCTGTGCGCCGCCCGCTCCTTCGGGGCGTCCCAGGACGAACGCCCGGTCGACCGGATCCCCGACCAGCCGCGCGCCGTCCGTACCCGACCCGACCGCCTGCGCGGTCGATGCCAGGGCGCCCGCGGCAAGCACCTCCGCGGACTCGCGGCCGGGCAGCGCCTCGACCGCCACGACGCGAAGCTCGTTCAGGGTGAGCGTGCCGGTCTTGTCGGTGGCGGCCACCGTGGCCGCGCCCACCGTCTCGACCGCGGCGAGGTGCCTGACGATCGCGTGCCGGTGCGCCATCCGCCGGGCGCCGCCGGCGAGGGCGATCGTGATCGTCCCGGCCAGGCCCTCCGGAACCGCGGCCACGGCGACGGCCACCCCGACGAGGAACGCCTCGTGCGCCGGTGCCCCGTGGCCGAGCATCGCGCCGAACAGGAGCACGGTGATCCCGGCGCCGGCGATGACCATGATCCGTGACAGGCGGCCCATCCGGCGCTGGAGCGGCGTCGCCGGCCGCGTCGCCGATCCCGCGAGCAGCGCGATCCTGCCTGCCTCTGTGGCGCCGGCCACCGCCACGACGACGCCGCGCCCCTCACCGAGGGTCACGGAGGTGCCGGCGTAGAGCATGCAGGTGCGTTCTGCGAGTGGCGCGCCCGGCGCGACGGTATCGGGGGTCTTCGCAACGGGAACCGACTCGCCCGTGAGCAGCGACTCGTCCAGCCGGAGCCGGTCGCCCGCGATCACGCGCACGTCGGCCGGCACGCGATCGCCCTCGCGCACGGCGACGACGTCGCCGGCGACGAGGGCCTCGCTCGAGATCAGGCGCGACCGGCCGTCGCGGATCACGTTCGCGGTCGTCTCGACGGCCTCCCGCAGCGACTCGATCGCGCGTTCCGCACCCGCCTCCTGCACGAGCCCGAGCAACGCGTTCATCACGAGGATGGCGGCGATCACGAGCGCGTCGAGCCGCTCGCCGAGGGCGGCCGAGACCGCGGTTGCGGCGACGAGCAGCAGCACCAGCGGGTCGGCGAACTGGCGTGCGGCGATGCGCAGGTCGCTCACCCGTCCGGGCCGGGGGATGACGTTGGGCCCGGCGTCGCGGAGGCGTCTCTCGGCCTCCCGTTCGGCGAGGCCCGAGGCCGGGTTCGACCCGAAGGCGTCCACGACGTCCGTGGCGGGCTGCGCGTACGGGCAGGGACCCGGGAGCCCGGACGGCCCGCTCGATCGGGTGGAGGCCTCAGGCGTGCGCCGCGACATCGAGCGCCGCCCGCGCTGAGGCTGACA
>CAWDUU010000013.1:0-13837 GCA_963805545.1 uncultured Actinomycetes bacterium | reverse complement strand
GGCTCCACGACCAGCCGCTTCGTCGCGGCGGCCGTGCGCCGGAAGACGCGGCGCGTTTCATCAAGCGGCGCGTAGCGGTCGTCTCGCGACACCAGAAAGAGGCTCGGCGCCCGCAGGCGCGGCGCGGCCGCCATCGCGTCGACATCGCTCGACGACGAGAGAAAGCCGCTCAGATCCGGCTCGCCCGAAAGGTTGACGACGCCCGCCGGCCGGGGATGGAGGGTGGCGCCGGCGACGACCGCGATGGTGCCGCCCATGGATGCCCCTACCAGAACGACCCGGCGCGCTCCACGGCGCTCGAGCTCACGGACGGCGCCCTCGACGTCGCTGACCGGGTCGGCGCTCTTCGCACCACCCGGGCACGCCGAGTCGCCGAAGCAGCGCAGGTCGAAGAGGAGGGCGCGCACGCCGTGCCGGGCCAGGTGGGCCGCGTAGGGCCACCATCCGCACATCGGGCCGGGATACTCATGGATCAGGACGGCGCCGATCCTGCCGGCGCCGGCCACGGCGCCCTCGAGCCACGTCCCGTCACCGGCCCGGAACCATATGGGCGTGGCGGCGGCTCTCGGCGACCCACACCGCTCGGCGGGCGCCCGCAGCGGCACGCCCGGGCCGGCCGTGGGGATCGGGCTCGCGGGGCGGGACGCCGGGCCCTGCCCGGTCCCGGCGTTCCCGCCGCACGCCGAAAGGCCGGCGAACATCCCCACGAGGCCGGCGGCGAGCGCGGCCCTGCACCATCCTGCCCAACGCACTGCAAGGCTAGGACGCGGGGTGCGGAGGACGGTTGGCGGCAGGCTGCCGCGTCCGTCCTGCGTCGACCGCCGCCAGAGCCGAATACACGGCCGGGAACCCCTGCCGCCAGCTCGGGTGGCGCAGCGTCCAGCCGAGCTCGCGCTTGGCCTTCGCGTTGGAGGCGCCGCGAGCCGTCGTGCCCATGACCACCGCCGCCTCGCCGGCGGCGAGCCTCGCCAGCCAGGCGGGGAAGTGCCGAGGGGGCTTGGCCCCGAGGGCCTCGGCCATCACGGGGAGCCAGTCGCGCACCGGTGCGGGGTCGTCGTCCACGATGTTGTAGATGGCCGGGCCCTCGTGCTCGAGCGCGAGCACGGTCGCCGCGGCGGCGTCGTCGAGGTGGATCATCGAGGTGATGCCGCCCCCGTCGCCGACGATCGGGTACTGGCGCTTTCGAACGGCCTCGATGAGCCCGTCGTTGGCGGCGCCGTAGAACGCGCCGTATCGCAGGATGATCCCGCCGCCCTCGGTCACCGTCCGGTCGTTGTGGACCATCGCAGCGAACGACTCGCGGGCGTTTGCCGGCACGTCAGGGTCGAGCGGGTCGTCCTCGCTCTTGACCGGGCCCCCCTCCCGGATGTACCGGTACGAGGCGAAGCTCTGGGCGACGAACCTGCGGACGCCCGCCTCCCGCGCGGCCGCCAGGAGGGCGTCCGTGCCGCGCGTTCGCAGCGCGTTGGTCGGTGCGAACACCTGGTCGAAGTTGCGGCCCCACTTGGCGTCGGCGAGCGCCGTGGCCTCGTGCACGATCGCGTCGGGCTCGTTCGCGAGCACCGCCTGCCGGACCGCACGGGCATCGAGCAGGTCGAGCATGACGGGCTTCGCCCCGAGCTTCCGCACGAGCTCGGTGTTCGCAGGCGAATTGTGGGTACCAACCACCTCGTGGCCCGCGTCGATCAGCTGGGGAACGAGCCGAGTGCCAAGTGCGCCGCTCGCTCCGGCGACGAAAACACGCATCGTGTCCTCCTTCGGTTGTCACATCCCGCGTGGCACGCGGGTCTACGGGGATGACACGCTGTGAAGGAGTGATGTGACATGAACGAACAGGAGTGGCTCGCCAGGCAGTTCGAGGAGCAGCGACCGCATCTCCGCGCGGTCGCCTACCGCATGCTGGGCTCGCTCAGCGAGGCCGAGGACGCCGTCCAGGACGCGTGGCTGCGGGTCGGCCGCGCCGATACGACCGAGGTCGAGAACCTCCGCGCCTGGCTGACGACGATCGTCGCGCGCGTCTCGCTGAACATGCTCCGGACGCGCGGGACGCGGCGCGAGGGGCCGCTTGACGTGCACCTCCCCGACCCGATCATCGACCCCGCCGACGGCACCGACCCCGAGCACGAGGCGCTGCTCGCCGACTCCGTCGGCCTGGCGCTGCTTGTGGTGCTCGAGATGCTGACGCCGGCCGAGCGGATGGCGTTCGTCCTGCACGACATGTTCGCGGTGCCGTTCGAGGACATCGCCCCGATCCTGGAGCGCTCGCCCGAGGCGACGCGCCAGCTCGCAAGCCGCGCCCGCCGCCGCGTCCGCGGCGCCGACCCGGTGCCGGACCCCGACCTCACCGCCCAGTGGGAGGTCGTCGAGGCGTTCCTCGCGGCCGCCCGCGGCGGCGACTTCGACGCGCTCGTCGCGGTGCTCGACCCCGACGTCGAGGTCCGCGCCGACGGCGGCCTCACGGGCATCTCGCACCACATCAGGGGCGCCGCGAACGTCGCCGGCCAGGCGCTCATGTTCTCGCGCGCCGGCCTGACGACTCGCCGCGCGCTCGTGAACGGCGCCGCCGGGATGGTCTCGTTCCGCGACGGCGAGCCGTTCTCGCTCTGCGCCATGACGATCAAGAACGGGAGGATCGCCAAGCTGGACTTCCTGACCGACCCCGAGCGGCTCGCGCGGCTCGACCTCACCGTGCTCGAAGGCTGAGCAGGGGGTACCACCGGCGAGCGATTCATGCAGGTTGGACTGGAGAGCCTGATCGACGCGGAGTTGGCGGCGTACGCCGGGGAGAGTCGCGCCTACTACGCTGCGAGGGCCGCGGGCAGAGGGACGGATCCTCAGCCCGATCCCGGCACCGCGGAAGGGTTGCAGGCGGCGCGGTCGCTGGAGGAGGGGCGAGCGAGAGGCGGCGTCTCGACGTCGGCTGGGCCGGCGGTTGTCGAGGCGCTTGCCGAGGCCGCCGGCCGGCGGGTGCCGGTGAGGATTCTCGCTCCCGAGAGCGGAACGGCGCGGGGGGACGAGCACAATCGCAGCCTTGCTCAGGCGCTCGGGATCGCCGTCGTGAGCGTGGACTACCGGCTGGCCCCGGAGCATCCCTGGCCCGCCGCACCCGATGACTGCGAGGCGGCCGCATTGTGGCTCCTGGAAGAGGCCGAGACCCGCTTCGGGACTCGACGCCTGGCGATCGGCGGAGCATCGGCGGGCGCGACACTCGCGATGACGACGCTTCTGCGCCTTCGCGACCGCGGTGTGGCCAACCGCGTCGTCGGCGCCGCGCCCGGCTGCCCGGCTGCCCGCGGCCGGCGGTGAGGTGGACGTTCGCGTCTACCCGGAGTCTCCCCACGGCTTCACGTTCCACCCGACCGCGATGGCAGGCGCCGCACTCAACGACATCGAGTCGTGGCTCGCCGATCGCTTCCGCGACCCGTAGTCGCCTCGCCGATTTCGTGACCTCGGCCCCGAAGACGACGAAGCTGACGACATCCGCCACGCGCCGTATCGTCTAGGGTCAAGTCGCCGTGCGGGGACAGTGGCCGTGAACGAGGAGCCAGCCCACGACGCAGCGGCGCTCAGGACCGCCGCGCAGCAGGAGGGCGAACGGCTCGCGCAGGATGCCAGACGGTTCGCGCGGAGCCTCACGCAGGATCCTGAGCTGGGAGAGGAGTGGCTCCGCCAGGAGAACCTGACCTACGGGGGGCTGATCGCGGTCGGCATCGTCATGGTGCAGGCGCTGCTTCCATACCCCCTGGATACCTCCGCGATGACCTGCGTCGTCGCCTTCGCGGTCGCGATCCCGCTCCTGGCCGCCCTGATCATGGTCAACCGCCAGGAGCAGTTCCGGCGCCGCCGGACCAGCTCACGCATCGTGGCCGGTGCGAGGGCCGTCGCTCAGGGCGCCGCCTTCCTGGGACTGGTTGCCGGGTTCTGGCACCTGGATTGGATCGCCGGCGCGGTGGTCATCGCAAGCTCGCTCGTTGCGCTCGGAGTCCACTCCGCAGGTTTCACGGCCTTGGAGTGGCAGCCCGGAAGGCCTGCCCAGGACGATCCGCCCGACGATCAGCCGTCGTATGACCACGGGGCCGAGGGCTCGTAGCCGAGGAGCAGAACTCGTCGACTTGCAGGCGATTCGTGAGAGCTGCGGGGCAGGGACTCGAACCCCGACTACCTGATCCAGAGTCAGGCGTCCTACCATTAGACGACCCCGCAAAGGCCGGTGAACCTTACCAAAGGGGGTTATCGGCCCCCGGCCTGCCGGCTACAGCCGAAACGGGGGCAGGAGCCGCTTCTCGGACTCGCCGGAGATGCTGGCCTCGACCTCGATCCGCTCCTCGAGGCCCGACCCGCGGAGCTTCGACCGAAGCAGGTTGTCGACCTGGTAGAGGCCGGCCGAGTTGTTCATCTCGATCTCGATCTTGACGTGCCCGTCGACGCCCTTGATGCGCACCTCCTCGATGGCCGCCGCCGAGAGCGAGTGGATCGAGACGCGGCCCGACTCGAACGGGATCCGGGAGCGGCCCTTGGCCATGTCGAGCGCGTCCGCCACCCGCACGACGCCGGCCTCGACCGAGAGCGGCACCCCGTCGGAGCGGTGGGAGATGATCGTCTGGAGCACCTCCGCCTGGATGATCGTGAGCTCCGGCTCCTCGTAGAGGCCCTCGAGCAGGCGGGGCAGGCGGTCGGCGGCGAGGAAGAGGCTCATGTCCTCGTGGCCGGTGCGGTGGATCGCCATGCCCAGGCAGTGGGTCAGGCAGCCGAGGACGACCACCACCTCGGCGTCCTCCTTCGTCATGCCGTAGTCGGCCACCATGCCCGGCTCGACGCCGGCGCGGCGCAGCTCGCGCAGGAGCTTCAGGCCGATGTTCGTGACGATCTGGATGTGCACCCACGAGTGGTCGTTGATCTGGAGGCGCGTGACCGCGTTCACGTTGGCGGCGTGCCACAGCGCTTTCAGGTCGGTGTCCCGGTTCACCCGCTCGATCAGGTCGCGCAGCTTGCGGTTGCCGCGGGCGGGCAGCGTGATGCGCATGTCGCGCACGGCCTCCGAGGGCGTCATCCGGGCGCCGCGCTCGGCGCGGACGCTGATCGGCCGGCCGGCCTCCGGCTCGGCTCCGGCCGGGACCTCCTCCGGCTCGGGCGTTTCCGGCTCGCCGCTCATGCGGGCAGCCTATTACGATCGGGGCATGGCGGCGGAGATCCTGCGCGATGCGACCCCGGCCGACCGCGAGGCGGTCGAGCGCGTCGTCGAGGCGGCCTACGGCGGCTACGTCGAGCTGATCGGCCGCCGCCCGGCCCCGATGGACGCCGACTATGCCGCGCTGATCCGGGCGGGCCGGGTGACGGTCGCCGAGCGCGGCGGTGAGGTCGCCGGCGTGCTTGTCCTGATTCCGATGGAGGACCACCTGCTGGTCGAGAACGTGGCCGTCGACCCGGCGTCGCAGCGCACGGGCCTCGGGCGCCGGCTCATGGCCCACGCCGAGGCCGAGGCCCGCGCGCTCGGCCTCGCGGAGCTTCGCCTCTACACGAACGAGCTCATGGCCGAGAACGTCGCCTGGTATCCGCGGCTCGGCTATCGCGAGACGGAGCGGCGGGCCGAGAGCGGCTTCTCGCGCGTCTTCTTCGCAAAGCGCCTCGACTGAGAACCCATGCCTGACGCCACCCTGACACGCCCAGACATCCGCAACATCGCCATCATCGCCCACGTCGACCACGGAAAGACGACGCTCGTGGACGCGCTCCTGCGCCAGTCGGGCACCTTCGCGGCGCACGAGGAGCGGGTCGACCGGGTGATGGACGCCGGCCTCGAGCGCGAGCGCGGCATCACGATCCTGGCCAAGAACACCGCCGTCCGCCACGGCGAGGTGAAGATCAACATCATCGACACGCCCGGCCACGCCGACTTCGGCGGCGAGGTGGAGCGGGGCCTGGCGATGGTCGACGGCGTGCTGCTCCTGGTCGACGCGTCGGAGGGCCCCCTGCCGCAGACCCGGTTCGTCCTGCGGAAGGCGCTCGCGGGGCGGCTGCCGGTGATCCTCGTCATCAACAAGATCGACCGCGGCGACGCGCGCATCGCGGAGGTGGTCGACGAGGTGTACGAGCTTTTCCTCGACGAGGACGCCGACGAGTCGCAGATCGACTTCCCGATCGTCTACACCAACGCGAAGCTCGGCACCGCGACACTCGACCAGGCGACGCCGGGCGACAGCATCAAGCCGCTGCTCGATCTGATCGTGGAGCACATCCCGGCGCCGACCTCCACCGCCGGCCATCCGTTCCAGGCCCAGGTCGCGAACCTGGACGGCTCGCCGTACCTCGGCCGGCTCGCGATCTGCCGCGTCCGCGAGGGCGAGATCGAGCGCGGCGCAACCGTCGCCTGGTGTCGCGCCGACGGAACGGTCGCGCGGCTGCGGCTGACCGAGCTCCTCGTGGCGGAGGGGCTCGATCGCGTTCCCGCCGGGTCGGCCGGGCCCGGCGACATCATCGCCGTCGCGGGGATCCCGGAGGTCACGATCGGCGAGACGATCGCCGACCCCGGCGATCCGCGGCCGCTGCCGCCGATCGTGGTCGACGAGCCCAGCCTGTCGGTCACCGTGACGACGAACACCAGCCCGATGGCGGGCCGCAGCGGCTCGAAGCTGACCGCCCGCATGATCAGGGACCGGCTCGACCGGGAGCTGGTCGCCAACGTGTCGCTGCGCGTCCTCGACACCGACCGGCCCGACACGTGGGAGGTGCAGGGACGCGGCGAGATGCAGTTCGCGATCCTCGCCGAGATGATGCGCCGCGAGGGCTTCGAGCTGACGATCGGAAAGCCGCGCGTCGTGACGCGCGAGGTCGACGGCAAGGTCCACGAGCCGGTCGAGCGGGTCTCGATCGACGTGCCGGAGGAGTACGCCGGCGTCGTCATCCAGTCGCTCGCGCTCCGCAGGGGTCGGATGGAGTCGATGACCAACCACGGCACGGGCTGGGTGCGCCTCGAGCATCTGGTCCCGGCCCGCGGCCTCCTCGGCTTCCGGTCGGAGTTCCAGACCGAGACGCGCGGCTCGGGGCAGCTGCACCACGTCTTCGAGGGCTACGAGCGCTGGGCGGGCGACATCAAGAGCCGCCCGAACGGGTCGCTGATCGCCGACCGCTCCGGCAAGGCGACCGGGTACTCGATCCAGAGCCTCCAGGAGCGCGGCTCGCTCTTCGTCGGGCCCGGTACCGACGTCTACGAGGGCATGATCGTCGGCGAGAACAGCCGCTCCGGCGACCTCGACGTGAACATCACCCGGGCGAAGCAGATGACGAATGTCCGCTCCAACGCCGACGTCCTGGTGCGACTCAACCCGCCGCGCACGCTCAGCCTCGACCAGGCGATCGAGTACATCCAGGAGGGGGAGTGCGTCGAGGTGACGCCGGCCGGCATCCGCCTTCGCCGGTCGGTCCTCTCGGCGTCGGAGCGAAACAGCCGGCGCTCGAAGGCGGCCCGCGGAGAGCCGTCCGGCGGGTGATCGGCTACCGGGAGCGCGGCATGACGCGCCAGCCGAAGACGAACGCGTCGTGGAACCAGCCGGCGCCCTTGCCCATGTAGTCGAGCGTGACGCCGTCGCCGGAGCCGTGGCTGTTGATCGCCCAGCCGTTCCCCATGTAGATGCCGGCGTGGTAGACGGTCGCCGCCTTCGTCTTCACGCCGTTCGGGGCGAAGCTCCAGAAGAGGATGTCGCCCGGCTTCAGGTCGCGGCGGTGGATGCGCTTCGAGACCGGAAGCTGCGCGGCCATGTCGTAGGTCGAGCGGGCCTGGATCTTGGTGTTGCCCGTCCACCTGTGGCTCGACACCGAGTAGGAGTGGAGCTTCATGACCCACCAGACGAACCCCGAGCAGTCGAACCCGCCCGCCACCGGCGAGCCGAGCGGCGCCTGCGGGTCGGGCGAGGTGCCGCCCCAGACGTAGGGCGCGCCGGCGTAGCGCAGCGCCAGCCCGAGCACCTTGCGCTTGAGCGGCGTCCAGGCGGGGAGCTGGGTCGCGACGGCGACCTTCGCCTGCCCGTACGAGATCGCCCACGACGAGAGGTGCATCACCTGGTAGGTCTCGGCCGCCATGTTCGCGCGCCGGAGCAGGTCCGCGGAGGAGAGCTCCCAGGAGTCCCAGCCGTCGGGGACGTTGATGCGGGCCCCGATCGCGCGCACCTCCTGCTCGACCCCGAACCCGTCCGGGAGCTTCGGCGCCCATCCGTCGGCGGTCTGGAGGTGATTCAGCGCCTTGGCGGAGTGGGAGAGGCCCAGGATCCGCACGAGCGCGCGGTCGAATTCGAGCTGGGTGATCGTGCCCGACGGCCCCGCGCCCTCCGGGATCCAGCCGGCGGCGACGGCCTGCGCGAACGGGTCGGGCCCCTCCGGCACGCTCTTCAGCTCGAGGGCGATGCGGACGAGCACCTTGCTCGCGTTCACGCGGCTCACGGTGTGGTGGGGCACGAAGGTGGTCGGCGTGCGCGGCGCCATCCAGGCGTTCCCGGTGGCCCACTTGATCTGCGGCTTGGCCCAGAAGCCCTTCGGGACGTCGCTGAAGCCGCCCGCGGCGAGCGCGGGCGACGCGAACATGAGCAGCGCCAGGACCGGAGCTGCGAGGAAGGCGGAGCGACCCCTCACGATCCTGTCATCGTCCCTTTGCACTCCTTGCTTGAGTTAGGGAACTGTTTTGTGTTCGTGTCCGGTTTGTGACGCCGCTCAGGCCACCGCCTCGACCCAGTCGTCGTAGAGCGAGAAGTACCGGCCCCGCCGCTCGATGAGCTCCGCGTGCGTGCCGGCCTCGATGACCTCGCCGTGCTCGAGCACCACGATCATGTCAGCTCGGCGGATCGTCGACAGGCGATGGGCGACGACGAAGGCCGTGCGGTCGCGCAGAAGCGTCTCCAGGGCCTCCTCGATCCGGGCCTCGGTGGGGATGTCGACCGAGGACGTCGCCTCGTCGAGGATCAGGACGCGCGGGTCGGCCAGGAGCGCCCGCGCGAAGGCGACGAGCTGGCGCTGGCCGATCGAGAGCCGCGACCCGCGCTCCTGGACGTCGGTGTCGTAGCCGTCCGGGAGGGCTTCGATGAACGCGGCCGCGCCGACGGCTCCGGCCGCAGCCCGGATCTCCTCGTCGGTGGCGCCCGGACGCCCGAAGGCGATGTTGTCGCGCACCGAGCCGGCGAAGAGGAAGCCCTCCTGCGGCACGATCCCGAGCTGGCGGCGAAGCGACGCGACCGTGACGTCGCGCAGGTCGTGGCCGTCGACGGTGATCCGGCCCCCGGTGGGGTCGTAGAAGCGCGCGAGCAGCTTCACGATCGTCGACTTGCCGGCCCCGGTGTGGCCGACGAGGGCGATGGTGCTGCCGGCCGGCACCGTGAACGACACGCCGTGCAGCACCTCCGCGGAGCCCTCGGAGTAGGCGAAGTGCACGTCGTCGAACACGACCTCGCCGCGGATCGGCGGCAGCTCGCGGGCGTCGCTCGCATCGGTCAGGCCCGGCTCGGTGTCGAGCACGGTGAAGATGTTGTCGAGCGCCGCCGTGGCCGCCAGGAACGTCTGGTAGAACTGCGAGAGCTGCTGCACCGGGTCGAAGAAGTTCGAGAGCAGCCCGATGAAGACGAAGAGGCCCCCCGGCGTCAGCTCGTGGTGGAAGACGAGCGTGCCGCCGTAGCCGAGCACCACGGCCATTGCCAGCGCCGAGAGCAGGTCGACGTACGGGAAGTAGACGGCCGAGGCGTTCACGGTCGTGACGTTCGCCGCCCGGTAGTGGCCGTTGATGTCGACGAACCGCTCGTAGTTGGTGCCTTCGCGCCGGAACGCCTGGACGACCCGCACGCCCGAGATGTCCTCCTGGAGCTGCCCCGTCACCTCGGCGAGGCGGCGGCGCGTCTCGCGGTAGGCCCGGCCCGAGTAGTACCGGAAGATCGCCGTCCCGATCGCCATGCCCGGGAACACCGTGAGCGTGGCGAGGGCCAAACGCCAGTTGACGTAGAAGAGGACGCCGGCCGACGCGAACAGGACAAGGGTGTTCTGGACGAGCGTCGTCGGCCCGTCGACGACGGCGTTCACGAGCGCCTCGATGTCGTTCGTGAGCCGCGAGATCACGACGCCGGCCCGGTTTCGCTCGAAGAACCCCAGGTCGAGCCGCTGGATGTGGGCGAAGAGCCCGATCCGCAGGTCGGCCAGGATGCGCGTGCCGACCCAGGCGGTGAGGTAGGTCTGCACCGAGCTCGTGAGCCAGGTGGCGATGGTGACGACGACGAAGACGGAAACCCACAGCTCGACCTGGCCGAAGTCCGGCGGCGAGGCGGCGATACCGCGGTCGATTGCGAACTTGATGACGAGCGGGCCGGCGATCGACGTCGCCGTCGCCGCGAGCATCATGACGAGCGCGGCGGCGGACTGACGGCGGTACGGCCAGTTGTAGGCCCAGAGCGCCTTCACCCGCCGGAGCGTCCCGCGCGCGCCGAGGCCGGAGGGGTCGGCGCCCATGCGTCCGACGTGGCTCGCGAACATGCTCACGGCAGCCGGCCTCCGGCCGCACGGCGCGGCGGCGCTGCACCGTCCTTCTCGATCGGCGCCCCGTCGGGGTCGAGCTGCACGAACCGCCGCTCGACCAGGCCGTGGTCGTGGATCTCGCGGTACACGGGGCTCGTCCGCTCGAGCTCGTCGTGGGGCCCGCGGGCGACGATCCGGCCCCTGTCGAGCACCACGACCTCGTCGGCGAGCGAGATCGTCGAGAGGCGGTGGGCGATGATGACGGTGGTCCGGCCCTTCATCACCTCGCGCAGCGCCAGCTTGATGCGGGCCTCGGTGGAGGCGTCGACCGACGCCGTGGCGTCGTCGAGGATGAGGACGCGCGGGTTCATCAGGAGCGCGCGGGCGATGGCGATCCGCTGCCGCTGGCCGCCCGAGAGCGAGAGGCCGCGCTCGCCGACCACCGTGTCGTACCCGTCCGGCAGGTCGCAGATGAACTCGTGCGCCTGGGCCTGGCGGGCGGCGGTGACGATCTCCTCGGGCGTCGCCTCGGGCGTGCCGAACGCGATGTTCTCGGCCACGGTGGTCGAGAAGAGGAACGTGTCCTGGCTGACGATGCCGACCGCGGCGCGCAGGGACCTGAGCGTCACCGAGCGCACGTCCTGGCCGTCGAGCTCGATGGCCCCGGCCTGGATGTCGTAGAAGCGCGGGATGAGCGTGGTGAGGGTCGTCTTGCCGCACCCGGTCGGGCCGATCAGGGCCACGGTCGAGCCGGCCGCGATGTCGAGGTCGATGTCGTGCAGGACGGGCCGCTCGGGGTCGTAGCCGAAGCCCACGCCGCTCATGCGGATCTCGCCCGGGCCGGGGTTGAGCGGCTCCGCGGCAGGGTCGTCGAGGATGTCGCGCTCGTAGTCCAGCACCTCGAAGATCCGCTCCCCCGATGCGATCGCCCGCTGGTACTGGCCCACCCACATGCCGATCGAGCGCAGCGGCACGACCAGCAGGAGCAGGTAGCCGTTCACCTCGAAGAAGGCGCCGAGGGTGAGGCCGCCGTGCACCACCCGGTAGCCGCCGGCGAGGACGACCGCCGCCATCGCGAGGTTGGGGAGCGTCGACATGAACGGGACGTAGCCCGCCTGGAGCCGGGCCGCCCGGATCGCCTGCCGGAAGATGCGCTCGGTGCCGGCGCTGAACCGCTCCAGCTGTCGCGGCTCCTGGGCGAACGACTTGACGACGCGCACGCCGACGATGTTCTCCTCGGCCTGCGTCGTCACGTCGGCGACGCGTTGCTGCACCTCCCGCAGGATGGGGTGGCTCGTGCGCGAGTAGCGGAAGGCCGTCACCGACAGCACCGGGGCGATGGCGAAGGCGATCAGCGCCAGCTGCCAGTCGATCCACACCAGCGCGATCGCCACGATCGTGATCGTGATCAGGTTCTGGGTGAAGAAGATGAGCCCGTAGCCGAGGAAGAAGCGCACCGACTGGAGGTCGACGGTCGCGCGCGACATGAGCTGGCCGGTCTGGTGGGTGTCGAAGAACCCGAACGAGAGCCGCTGGAGGTGCGCGTACATCGCGTTTCGCAGGTCGTACTCGACCGCCAGCGACAGCCGGCCGGCGAGCCAGCGGCGAAACAGCATGAGCACGCCCTTGACCGCCCCTGCGGCGACGACCAGGGCGGCGAGGGTGAAGAGGCGGCGGTCGCTGTGCGCCGCCGAGTTGACGGTGTCGATCACCTGCCCCGTCAGGTACGGCACGGTCAGGCCGGCGGCCTGGGCGCCGACGGCGAGCAGCGTCGAAGCGATCACCTGCCCCCGGTACGGGCGCAGGAAACCGAGCAGCCGCCGGAACGTCACCCGCTCAGGTTAGCGGGCGGTGAACCGGCGCTCGTCAGCCGTTTCGCAGCTGCTGGAGGAGCATTGAGAAGGAGACGCCCTCGATCTGCGCGACCATGTACAGCCCGCCCAGGACGAGGATGCCGATCACCATCGCGCCGAAGCTGAGCTCCGAAGCGACGCTGCCTTGCTGGTTGGTGAAGACGCGCACCGAAAGACCCCCTTTCGTAACAGAGCGCCGGCATGCACGCACGCCGGCACATTGAGTATCGGCGTGGTTTGGGCCCGGGGGAATCCCCCGTAGGGGTATCGCCCTACCGCGTTGCGGGAGCGCCCGCGGCGGCGCCGTTTCGGCGCTCGGCCTCGGAGCCGGCCTCGGGCGTCCGGAGCGCCATGTCGGCGATCAGCCGGCGATCGGCCTCGGCCAGCTCCGTGATCTCGCCGCCGATGCGGGAGCGGCCGTACGGCGCGGGGTCCACGCGGACGACGCGGGTCTCGACCTCGACCGGCTTTCCCGACAGCGTGACCTTGACGACGAGCAGGTCGCCCGCGTCCAGGTCGTTCGCCGACGTGAAGCCGATGCCGGTCGTCGAGATGTCGCTCAGGCGGACGTCGATCGTGTGGTGCCGCGGCAGCGTCCGGCAGAAGAGCACCCGGGCCTGCGTCCGCTCGGTCACCGGGATGCGGGGCGCCGACCGGCGCATCTTGCGGTGGCGTACGCCCGAGACGGCGGCGTGCACCAGCGCCTCGGCGCCGCTGTGGAAGTAGGCCTCGTCGACCTCGAGCTCGACCTCGTAGCGGCCGCGGTGCTCGTCGGTGACCCGCGCGAGCAGATGCAGCTCCTTGCGCACCAGATTCCGCGGGGCGAACGCGTGCAGGAGCTCGTCCTCCTGCTCGAAGATCTTGAGCGCAAACGCGCCGCCGTCCTCGGACAGCACCTCGACCTCCGCGGGCGGAGGCGGGAGCACGCCGAGGGCAAGCGTGAGCATCTCGTGGCGCGTGAGCTTCGACATGGGGGTTCGCCCACGTCAATCGGCCGCCGGGCCGGAATTCTAAAGGGCCCGTCGGCTAAGGTCTGCGTGTGGCGGAGCTGAGTTTCTTCTCGGGCGAGGTGTGGGTGGTGATCTTCCTGGCGCTCGTGCTCAAGCTGCCGCTCGTCGGAATCCTGGCGGCGCTCTGGGTCGCGTTTCGGAAGTTCGACGAGGACCGGCCCGCGTCGGCCCCGCAGGCGTCCCGGATGGCGCTCTGCGCCTACTGCGGCACGCGGATCGCGCTCGGCTACGACGCGGCCTCGCTCCACGAGCGGGCGACGGCGATCGCCGGCCAGACCGGGCAGGCCGCCTTCGACATCGAGACCCGGCTCGTGCGCGAGGCGTTCGCCCAGCCCGACCACTACCCGGACGAGCCCCGCTACTGCCCCGGCTGCGGCGAGGAGGCGGTCTGGACGCCGATCGAGCCGATCGACCTCGGCGCGGCCCGCCCGCGCCGCGTCGAGCCGGCTGAGACAGTACCAGGTACATCTGTCTCATGCCCGTAGGCCGGCC
>CAWDUU010000012.1:0-103307 GCA_963805545.1 uncultured Actinomycetes bacterium | reverse complement strand
CGCCTCCCGCAACTTGGCCACGATCTGCTCCGGCGAATACCGCTTCCGCCTACTCCCAGCCGCCGTCATAAACGCCTCCGATCACTCGCAAAGTCACTCCCAAAAACCCTGGGACACTCGCACAGCAACCGGACCGATCTACGGGGGGCCCGACACGGACAAAATGCAAGATCTACCAGGCATCATTCCCAATGCCTGGGAGATCGCCACAGCCCGCCAGACGTCCCTGATCCACACACCGAGCTGTGGTGGGAATCAAGCGACCGCCCACCGGATGGTGGCAGACCTCTTACACGGGAGCGGTGAGCTTTGCCAGCACGTCCGAGGGTATCCACCCTGGCTCGGCGGCTTCGATCACCCGGGCGGCGGTCGCCACGCTCTCGGTCGCGTTGCCGCGCGCGAGCTGGGCGAACTCGGACGGCTCCTCGGGATCGGGGGAGTAGCCGCGGCGTTTGAGGTGGACGAGAGAATCGCGCAGGTCTTTCAGCCGCTTGAACTCATCCCATCGCTTTGTGCCTCTGATCGATCTCCGTGAAGCGACGACCGGCCCGACGCGGTCGAGCTTCTCGGAGATCGACAGACGCCGTGCCAGCTCATTCTTCTCGATCTCCTGCTCTCCGCCGCGCCGGGTGATGCGAAGCACGTACTCGTCGGGGAGGCGCTCGATCGCCTCGTTCGCGTAGGCTTCGATCCCGGCGAACGCGAGCAGGACCGCGGCGATGAGATCGCCGTAGGCATCGAACATCAGCGTCGGCTGGCTCAACCGAAGCGACCCGCTCTCGGTCGCGTAGACCTCCGCGAGGGCCGCACGTCGCGCAGCCTCCCCGCGTTCAAGCAGCGTCCGCGCGGTCAGAAGGTTGAACCTGCCGGCGATCGTCGCCGGCAGGTAGATCAGGCGACCGTCGTCGAACTGCACCGGTTCAACGGCGAAGATGTACGTGCCGGGTGGCGTTTCCACACCTCCAACGGCTGCGATCGGAGCCGACCTCCATCGCAGATCAGGCTCGTCAGGCGAGGCTGGACTGGACACCCTGGCAGTATCGCCGGCCGCCGGGATGGTCGTGCCGAGCCAGTCGCGCCAGCCACCACCGAGATCGGCTTGCGCGGGCGGGTATGCAGGGCGGCCCGGCACCTGCGGGCGGAGAATCGAGGCTAGCGGCGCGGCGAAGAGCAGCGAAGCGTCAGGCTAGCTTGTACTCAACCGACGCGCGCAGTGGGGTCAGTACTTGGTGTGGTACGGGCCACTCGGGCAGTCGCACTCTGGCCAGGCCGGGTGGCGATCAGGTTCGTACCACGGCCACCGTTGAGGTTCGACGGCTGGCGCGTCGGTGGCCTCGGGGGCGGCAGTCACTTGGCCCACCGCCGGCAAGTTCGGCCAAGGAGTCGACGCCCACGCCGTCGAAGCGCTCGCCACCCCGGCCGCGCACGCACGTCGGCCTGGGTGCTCGCACAGCATTTCGGCCGGCGATGTCGAACAAGGCGGACTCGCTCCTGGGGGGCGCAATGGGGGGCGCACACCGCTCCCGACCGGCGTGGTTGAGCCGAAAGCGTGCGGTCTTGAAAACCGGAGACGGGGTGCAACCTCGTCCGTGGGTTCGAATCCCACCCCCGCCGCTTCGCACCGCCACAACCGGCCTGGTTGAGCTAGATACTCCCGTCGCGCGCGTTGCGTCCGCAGGCGCCGCATATCGCCCGACCAGGCCGTTTCGCGGAACCAAGCCGAGGATTCACAGTCGCCCGGACCATCGCCCACATCGATCCAACGCCCGCAGGGATTCCTCGAGGCACGCCGCATGGTCTCCGTCGCCGTTTGCTCGATCTTCTCGTCGGCTGCGATGATCTGGTGGGGACGGCGACTGTGGAGGTGAACCGTGGAAGGTCGAGTGGCGCTGGTCACCGGAGGGGGTCGGGGAATCGGCCGCGAGGCGGCGCTGCTCCTGGCCGATGCGGGTGCACGCGTGATGATCACGGCCCGTAGCGAACAGGAGCTGGCCGCGGTCGGGCTCGATTACGTGGCGGCTGACCTGGGCGCGGACGGTGAATGCGACCGAGTCACGGCCCTGACGGAGGGGCGGCTGGGCCCGATCGACATCCTGATCGTGAACCACGGAATCGGGTCCGCGCACGAGCGGGTGATCTGGGAACAGGAGCTCAAGGTGTGGCGCGAGACGATGCGCGTCAACCTCGACGCGCCGTTCGAGCTCTCGCGGCTGGTCGTCGGAGGGATGGTCGAGCGAGGCGCCGGCAGCGTCGTCTACACGAGCTCGACCGCCGGCCTGGTGGCCGAGCACGCGGGCAGCGCGTACACCGCCTCCAAGCATGGCCTGCTCGGGTTGATGCGGGCCGTGGCCCAGGACGCCGGTCCGTTCGGCGTCCGCTCGAACGCCGTCCTGCCCGGCTGGGTCCGCACCGAGATGGCCGAGCGATCGGCGCTCGCAGAGGCCGAGCGGCGTGAAATCACGACCGATCAGGTGTGGGCGGAGCGGGCCGCCTCGTATCCGCCGGGCCGCGTGCTGACTCCCCGGGAGGTCGCCGAGGTGATCGCCTTTCTGTGCAGCGACAACGCCTCCGGAGTCAACGGCGAGGCTGTCTCCGTCGCTCTGGGGAGCGGTTGGTAGGCGACGCCGTCGCCGGGCGACGTACTTCTCAGAGTAAGACCGAGCAGCAACCCACGGACTCTGCCAACCGGTGCAGCGCATCCACCGTGCTCGCGTCGAGCCGTATGCCGGCGCCCATGGCGTCCCGGTGTCGTGCCTCGACGTCGCCGGGCACGAGGATCTCCTCCACTCCCGGCCGTCGCGCTGTGCTCTTGACCCACTCGAGCAGCCCGACCACATCGGCCCGGTGTGTGGCACCGCCCGGGTCGATGCATACAAGGACATAGCCGTTCGAGAAGCGGCGCTCGATCGGCCCGCACATCGGTCCCCCCGTCAGCATCCCCACGATCAGCTCGACGACCACGATCAGCGCGTAGCCCTTGTGCCCGCCGGCGGCACCGCCAACCGGCACCAGGCGGCCTCCGTCCAGGTAGTCGGCGGCGGATGTGGACGGATTGCCGTCACGGTCAAGCACCGAGCCCTCCGGTACCGGCGTCTGCCGCTCGGCTGCGTGGAGCACCCGACTCTCGGCGACCGCGCTCAACGCCATATCGAGCATCACGGGATGATCCGGGCCGGGAACAGCCATCGAGATCGGATTATTCGTCAGCCGTCGCTCGGTGCCCCCGAACGGCGCCACAGGCGGGAAGCTGCCCTCCCCATTCACAAGCAGGATGGCCAGCTGCCCCTCGCCAGCGATCAGCTCTGTGTACTCGCCCAGCCGGCCGATGTGGTTGGCGTGCCGCACTGCCACGACAGCGACGCGATGCGTCTTCGCCCGGTCACTCACCAGACGCGTGGTTTCCGCGGCGATCACGTGGCCGAAGCCATAGTGGCCGTCGACCACCACCATCGGCCCGGCGTCCTCCAGGATTTCCCAGTCGCTGGCCACGTCCAGCTCGCCGCGGCGGATCTGGTCGGCGTAATACGGGAGTTGGCGGACGCCGTGCGAGCCATGGCCGCTGCGATCCGAGTCGACCAGCGCCGCAGCGACCCGAGCGGCGTGCGACGGCCGCGCACCCAGACGGGAGAGGATGTCCTCGACGTAGGTGCGAAGCGTCGCGACGTCGATCTTCGCCCCGCTCAACTGAGCGGGATTCCGTAGAGAGCACTCGCGTTCTCGGCCAGGATGCGGCGCCTCGCATCCTGATCGAGCGACCGTGGAAGCGCATGTGTCGGCGAATCGAAGTCCCAGTGGGGATAGTCGGTCGAGAACATCAGGCGGTTGCCGAGCCCGGCCCGCTCCATCTGGCGGTACATGGCGGGGTACCACTGCGGCCGCTCCGGCTCCTCCATCGGCTGCGTCGTATACCAGACGCGGTCGCGGAGGTACTCAGACGGCTTGCGCTCCAGGTCCGGCACCTCCTCGCGAAGCAACCGCCACGCGCCGTCCAGCCGCCACGCATACGGCACAGCCCACGAGTATCCGCCCTCGACCATAACGACCTTGAGCTGCGGCCATCGGTCGAACGCGCCCTCGAAGATCAGGCTGGCGAGATGGCTGAACGCAGCCTGCGGATAGCCGACGTGATCCTCGAAGTAATACGACGGCCATCCACAGCCGGTGATCGGGTTCATGCCGCGGCCGCCCGGATGAAATGCGAGCGGAACGCCGTGCTCGGCGGCGGCATCGAGCATCGGCCAGTACTTGGGGTTGCCGATCGGCTTCTCCAGGCGGTCGGCGAGCAGCACCTGCACCCACCGGTTCGCATCCGGCCCGTCGCGGCGAAGCGCGATCTCACGGGCCGCGGCTGCCGGCTCCTCGAATGGCACGCAGATCGAGGAGCGCCAGCGCCGGTCGATCGCCAGCCACTCGTCGGCGGCCCAGTCGTTCAGCGCGTGCATCAGCTCGATGGTCAGCCCTGCCGGCTGATTGCCTCCGATGTACGGCTGCCAGGTGCCACTTGTGTTGTTGAGGATCCCGCAGTGGATGCCGTAGGCGTCGAGCAGTTGGTGGCGGACGAAATCGGGGTCCTCGCCGGGCCCCTTGCCGTTCGGCGGCCAGGCGTCCGAGCGGGACGTAGCCGGCCTGGCGCGGATAAGCGGATCCTCGCCCAGCGAGCGCGCCCCGATCAGCTCTAGGTAACGCGCCCAGCGCTTCGACACGTACGGCCCGAGGGCATGAATCGAGTCGGGCGGCACCGCGTTGTGGACGTCGGTGTCGATGATCGTGAGGGCACACGGTGCGTCCGGTTCTGCGCTGATCGGTTGGGCGGTCGACATTTCGCTCCTTGCTCGTTACGACGCTCGCAAAGTGACGACGAGGTACTCGTCCTCAACTGAGATGGGAAACGTCTCGGCCGTGTACGGACCCGGCGCCAACTGGCCCGCGAGCCGGGAGTCGCCGCTCTCGAGCCGGCGGACCAGGGCATCGCCCGGCTCCACCGCGACGCCGTAGGGAGCGACACGTGTCCGGACGGGGTCGAAGTACGACCGGCCGGTCTCGAGGTCGAACT
The DNA here is from genome assembly GCA_963805545.1 of uncultured Actinomycetes bacterium. Lineage (GTDB taxonomy): Bacteria > Actinomycetota > Thermoleophilia > Gaiellales > JAICJC01 > JAICJC01. The sequence goes on along the minus strand of CAWDUU010000012.1, from coordinate 98,254 downwards.
CCCACCCGTGCCACGGACATGCCAGCAGCTTCCGGGTTGGATCGTGCCGGTACTCGCCGGGGCAGTCCGACTCGAGCAGGCCGAGAAGCTCGCCCCGGCATAGCTCGCCGCCGGCGTGGGGACAGCGGTTCAGCAGCGCGTAATACCGGCCGCCGACGTTGAAGACGCCGATCGACCGGCCATCCAGGTCCACGATCAGCCGCTCGCCATCCGGCAGGTCCGACACGCGAGCGACGGCGAACGTCCGGCTCACGGCGCCCGGTCTCCCAGCCGGTAGAGACGGCGTGCGTTCTCGGCCATCAGCTTGGGGCGTGCGGCCTCCGACACCGCCCCCAGCAGACGGTCGACGGGAAGCTCGTGTCCGTGCGGATAGTCCGTCGCGAACATCAGCAACTCGTCGGACCCCAGCCACTCGATGATCTCCGCCATGTCCTCCGCCGGGCCGGCATCCATCGGAGCGACGGTTAGCCGCACGTGTCTGCGGATCAGCTCCGCCGGGCCCTCGCGCACCCAGGGTATGTCGCGCCGCAAACCCTTCCACTCCTTCTGCAGCCGCCACATCAGCGACGGCAACCAGGCGAAACCGATCTCGCCGACGGCGACGCGAAGCTCCGGAGCGGCCTGGAACACCCCTTCGCCGATCAGGCTGGTCAGCTGCGCCATGTAGACCTGCTGCTCGGCGGCGTACTCCTCCACGAACCACGACGGCCAGCCGGTCGGTGACGGGGGCCCATCCGACGTGCCGCCCCAGTGAAGACCCATCACCAGCTCACGCTCGGCCATGGCACGCAGCACCGGGTGCCAGATCCGGTTGCCGTAGGGCCGGTCGCTGCGGACCGGCATCAATACCTGAACGAATCCGGGGTGCGAGCCGACGCGGTCGATCTCGCGCAGCATCTGTGCAGGATGCCGCGGCGGCACAACCAGGGCAGCGCGAAGCCGCGGCTCCTTGCTCAGCCACTCGTCGACCAGCCAGTCGTTGACCGCCGCCGCGAGCGCGACGGCAAAGTCCGGGTGGCGGATCGAGTCCACCCCGTAGGAGCAAGTGACGATTGCGAAGTCCACGCCAAGCGGATCGAGCACCTGCTCGCGCAGCAAGCCGAGATCGGAGGCGGCGGGGCGACCGTCAGGCGGCCGCCATTCCGCGCGGGCGGTCGTCTCGGCGTTGGGCGGGTAGGCGACGGCGAGACCCCACGGCTCCGGCACCGCCCGCTCGTCGACGAACTCCCTCCACTGGCCGGACAGGTACGGCCGAAGGGCGCCGAGCGACGGAACGACGGCGTGAACGTCGGCGTCGATGATCGGCCCGTCCCAAGCTTGCCTGATGCTGAGCAGATCACCCGCGACCGGGCTCTGCCGCGGGCTCATGCCGCAACCTCCAGGCCCAGCGCCTTGGCGGCGTTCGCCCCCAGCAAGTTGTCGATGTCTGCGTCCGTCGGCCCCGGATCGAGCCCGAGCTGCTCGGCCGCGGCGGGGATCACCCGCCAGTACGCAATGTCCAGCCCCGGCGAGGCAAATGGGTAGTCGGTGCCCCACAGAAGGCGGTCGAGCACCCCGAGGTGCTTCGCGTGCGACAGGGTGGCGGCAGCACGCCACGGCGGCATGGTCGGCGACCAGTAGGCGAGATCGGCATGGACGGTCGGGTGAGCGGCCAGCATGAACAGCACGTGCTCAGACCAGGCGAACCCGCAGTGGGCGATGATCAGCCGCAGCGACGGGAAGTCGGCCAGGATGTCCTCGGCCAGCAGCGGATGGTCGTGCGCCAGCGTCCGCCCACGAGGAACGGCGCACCAGCCGGTGTGGACGATGATCGGCGCGTCCACCTCCGATACCGCCTCGTAGATGGGCCACAGCCGCGGGTCATTGATCGCCAGGTAGCTGTAGGAGGGCAGCAGCTTGACGCCGCACAGTCCGAGCCTGCGGACGTCGCGGCGGATGCGTGCCGCCTCGGCATGGCCGCCGAGCGGGTCGGCGGTGAGCATGCCGATCAGGCGATCGGGATAGCGTCTGCACCAGTCCGCGACGTCCTCGGCGAGGGATGGGTCATGGCCGCCGAGCGGCACGGAGCCCAGCGTCATCACGACCGCCCGGTCGACTCCCGCCGCGTCCAGGTCTGCGACCAGCGTCTCGACCGGAACGCACCAGTCGTCGATCGAGTAGGCGGCGCCTGTCCTCCAGGAGCGCAGGCCGTCGTACATCGATAGGTAGTGGTCAGCCAGCTCACCCGAGAAATCGCGTCCGAACTGCACGACGTGCGTGTGGGCGTCGATGATCACTCGGGAACTGGCGCGGCGGACGAAACCAGCATCCGGCAAACGTTGTCGGCGAACGGCGTCCGGCCATCGGCCGCTTTGGTGCGCGAATCCGTCGCGGCACCTGGCTCACAATGCCCAGTCTGAGGCCGCCGAACCGGCCGTGCTGCCAGTCGATCAATCGTCTGCAGTCGACGACGGTCGGTGGTGCCGCACTCGGGATACTCCAACCGGATGTGGCCTTCCATCCCGGCAGCGTACCGCGGACCAAGCACGGCTCCGGCCCGCCCTCGGGGCTGGTGGTAGACCCGCGCATCAGCGTGTCTCCGATAGCGGTAATGCGCTCTTTGCGTCGAGGCTCCGCGCCGAACAGCACTGTTACGACGCGACCTGTCGGATCGAGGGGCTGCTGGTCTTTGAGACCAGCAGCACATCTTGAAAACCGGAGACGGGGTGCAACCTCGTCCGTGGGTTCGAATCCCACCCCCGCCGCTCGCTTACCTGACGACGTCCCCTCTTCGCGGGAAGGCGCTCACCCGACCAGCCTCATCCCGGCGCAGCCGGTTACGCAGCGACTGCTCCGCAACCCAGCTCCCGCGCCAACCGCCCGGTCGCGCGTTCCCCGGGCGCGCCCGGGCTACGCGCCGAAATAGATCCGCCGCGCGGTTCCTGCCAGTATGTCTGCGGCCACCCGCTCCGCCTCGGTCGTGCCGAGCGACCCGGTCTCGACCAGCTCTGCCAGGGCAAGGCCGAGCGTCCGGCGCGCCTGCCGGGCGCCCAGCGCGATCTGCTCGGACAGCCCGGCCGCGTCCGTCGAGGCGTGAATCCGCGACAACGGCACCATCGCAAGCGCCGTGCGCCACACCTGCATCTGGATCGCCTCGGTGAACGGCGGCACGCAGGTGGCAACGTCGAAGTAGACGTTCGGGTAGATCGCGGCCAGCACGGCAGCCTCTCCGGTGTAGGGGAACGAGCCGTGCAGAAGCACCAGCGGCACCGTCCGCGCGATCTCACTTCGCTCGAGCAGCGCCCGCAGCAGCCACGGGTTCGACCGCGGCAGGTCGAGGTCGCGGTCGCCGTAGCCTGTGTGGAGCTGCATTGCCATGTCCTCGCCGCGGGCAGCCGCGAGCGCTCGCTCGAATATGAAGTCGAGCAGCGGCTTCTCGGCCAGGAACAGCGGGCCCGCGCCGGCGGCGGCCGACCGCGCGCGACCGTAGGCGGCCTTCGCGTCGGCGGCCGTGGCCGGCTCGGCACCGAGGCCGCTGCGGTAGGCGAGCACACTCTTGAGCCCCATGTAGCCCGCCGCCCTCGCCCCGGCCAGCTCGGCGTCGAAGCGGTCGACGAACTCGTCGAAGCGCTCGCACTCCGCCGCGATCACCCCCGCCCGCTGCTCGATGCGAAGCAGCGGCGCCACCTCGAGCCCGGTCTCGGCGAGCTCAGCCGGCGAGAACGTCTCCCCCGGCGGCGGGTAGCCCATGTCGGGCACCACTCCAGCCACTCCGCCGCGCCTGACCAGCTCGGCCAGCCACTCGACCGGGTCACGCCGGCGGACGATGTCGAACACCGCCTGCTCGTCGGGCTCACAGCCAAGGTCCCGTGCGAGCTCGCGGATCCCCCAGCGGTAGGCGGCGGTCTCCGCGACGAGGGAGACGTCGGCGGGGTCGCCCTCGTACCAGGGCCAGCGATAGGCGTCGAGGTCGGCGGGCTGCTCCCGGTAGGGCGGGTGCATGTGCGCGTCGACGAAGGGCACGCCGGTGAGGTCGAGGGCTTCGGTCATCCGCAGAGGACGAGCGCGTCGGCGAACTCGAGCAGACGGAAGGTCGTCCAGGACAGCGACAGGCTCTCGCGGCGGCTCGCCCGCTCGAGTTCGTGCGCCCAGCACTCCCCCGCCAAGTCCATCATGTCACACGCTGCCTGGAGCTCTCGGCTCTCGGGGACGCCAACGGCGTGACGGGCCAGCCGCAGCGCCTGGAGCAGGTCGGGCTGACGCGTCCACACGAGCGGCGCGCATGCCAGCAGATACTCGTGCGTGCGCAGCCGCCGGTAGTCGAAGCTGCCCGTGCCCGGGCCCATCGGGGCAGAACGCGTGCCCGGGGACCGCCCCTCGGCGACGCGCGCGGCGTTCTCCCATAGCACCGCGCGCAGGTGGCGTTCGCAGCCCCCCGCCGACCACAGCGCCAGCAGCAGCTTGGCCTGCGTGCAGGCGTGCCCGTAGTAGGGGGCATCGGTGCCGTAGAGGATCTGCTCGGGTGCCACCCGCGCGACCAGCGCAAGGATGTCGAGCAGGTTCCAGACGGCCACGTCGAACACCAGGTTGGGGTGGCGGCCGGCCACCTCGATGCTGGCCTCCTGATCGCCGATGCCGGCATGGGCGAGGATCACCTGTGCGCCCGGATGGCTCTCGAGCATCGGCTCGAGCTGCGCCGCGAACGCGTCGATACCGCGCCCGGCGTGGAGGAGCACGGGGAGCGATCGCGCCTCCGCCAACGCGATCGCGGCGGCGACCAGCGGATGCCCCAGCTCGAACCGTCCGGTGAGCGGGTGCAGCTTGATCCCGCGCGCACCTGCGTCGAGCGCCCGCTCGAGCTCGGCCACATCACCCGGCCCCGGCTCGACCCGGCAGAACGGGATCAGCATCCCGCCCGACGCGGCCGCCTCGGCGATCACGGCGTCGTTGCGCTCGCGATAGGCGCCCAGGGTGTCCTGGCGGAAGGGAAACACGAATGTCCGGTCAACGCCGAACCGGCCCGCATCGTCGAGCAGGAGCTCGCGATCGAGCACGGAGCCGTCGGGATCCTCGCCCAGGTGGGCGTGCACGTCCCAGACCGGCTGCCGTGCGGGCAGCCGCGGGGCGATCAGCTGGCGGTGGGTGCGCTCGATCAGCTCGGTTCCGGCCGCGACGGGATCGGTCATCAGTAGCGCCAGCGGTACGCCTCGAACAGCCTCTCGTCGTCGAGCTGCGCAGCCGACTCCGCCTCGCCACGTCGCACCAGGATGATGGCGTCGTGCAGGCGTTCACCCAGGGCTTCGCGCAGGAGCCGCGACCGCTCGAGCGCATCGGCCGCATCGTCGAGGTTCTGGGGCAGCAGCTCGAGGCCGAGCTGGTCGGCCACTCGCGACGGCTCGATCTGGACGGGCTCGGGCAACTCGATCCCGTCGGCCAGCCCCGACAGGCCGGCCGCGATCACGGCGCCCGCCATCAGGTAGGGGTTGGCGGAGCAGTCCAGCACCTTCACCTCGGCGTTGACGCTGTCCGGCCGCGACCGGCTGCCGCCGCGGATGAAGCGGAGCGGCGCCTCGCGGTTCTCGACGCCCCAGCAGACGTACGCACCGGTCCATCGGTTGGGTGCGAGCCGCCGGTACGAGATTGGGCACGCGCCGCCGAGCGCTGCCAGCGCACGGTACTCTCGCAGCACCCCGGCCATGAACGCGTTGCCCTCGCGGGTCAGGCCCAGGTCCCGGTCGGGATCGCTTCCCATCAGGTTGCGTCCATCCCGCCACAGGCTGACGTGGAGGTGGCAGCCGTTGCCGAGGCCGTCGGCCCGCGCCATCGGCGCAAACGACGGGCGAACGCCCGTGGCCGGCCAGGCCGTGCGGATGGCGTGGCGGGTGGCGACGCAGTTGTCCGCAGCGCCCAGGGGGTCGGCGGTGGCAACCGACACCTCCATCTGTCCGGGCGAGTACTCGGGGTGGATCTGCTCGACGGAGACGCCGTATGCGCCCAGCCGTCTCGCCACCTCGCGCAGATATCCGGCCGCCTCGGCGGTCGCGTTGAGACTGTAGGCCGGCGCCGAGTGGGCGGGACGGCCAAGATCCGTCTCGGCGTACCACTCGTGCTCGTACGTCATCCGGATCTCGAGCCCGGACTCGCCCAGGCGGCCCGCCTGCCGCTTCAGGAAGGCCCGCGTGCAGAAGTCCCAGGGCTCGCCGTCCTGGTCGTACAGATCGCCCGGCGCCCAGCCCCAGCCGTCCAGGCCGCCGGCCAGACGGCTGAGATCCGGCACAAGTCGCGTATCGCCGGTCGCTTCGAAGCCGGTGGCCGTGGCCATCCCGTCATCGCCCTGGAAGATCGAGAACGCCTGCGGCGATCCGACTCCCCGGGTGGACGCCGACTCCGCCTTCGCCGCCGTGATCGACTTCGCGCGCGTCAGGCCGGCGTTGTCGACGAACGAGATGGCGATCAGCTCGATGCCGCGATCGAGAATGTCCTGCTCGGTCACGCGGCCATCGTACTAAGACGCGCTGCTCGTGCCCGACAACCGCATAGAGTTGCCGTCAGTGTCCGAGACCGCCGTCATGGTCGCCAGCGAGCGCGGGGAGGTCGGCCTGCCGGCCGGCATCGAGATCCTCCGCGGCGGCGGCACCGCCATCGATGCCGTCGAGGCCGCGGTGCGCGAGGTCGAGTCGAACCCGGAGGACCACTGGGTCGGCGTTGGCGGCATCCCCAACCTGCTCGGCGTGGTCGAGCTTGACGCCTCGATCATGGACGGCCGTACCCGTGCAGCGGGCGCCGTGGCCGCGGTCCGCGGCTACGCCCATCCCATCTCGATCGCCCGCAGGGTGATGGAGCGGCTGCCCCAACATGTGATGCTGGTGAGCGAAGGCGCCGAGCGGTTCGCCGCCGAGATGGGCTTCGAACAGGAGCAGACGCTCACCGACGAAGCACTGCGGCGATGGCGCGAGGGCCTGGACAAGCCGTCATGGGATGGGTCACAATCGGAGGGCGACCGCCGCTACCGCGAGGCCGCCTACGAGTTGATGCAGCGCATGGCGCCCCCGGCCGAGAACTGGGGCACTGTGAACATCATCGCCCGCGACCGGCACGGCGATCTCTGCGCCGGCGTCAGCACCAGCGGTTACCCGTGGAAGTACCCGGGCCGGGTGGGCGACTCGCCGATCATCGGTGCCGGTAACTACTGCGACAACCACGCCGGCGCCGCCGGCTGCACCGGCCGGGGCGAATTGGCGATCCGGGTGCAGACTGCGCGGATGGCGGTGGAGCGACTGACAGCCGGGCTGTCACCACGACGGGCATGCCTCGAGGTGTTGCGCGAGGCGATGTCGCTCGACGACGACTTCCGTTCCCCGCTCCAGGTGCTGGCGATGGCGCCCGACGGGTCACACGGCGGCGCGTCCAGCCGCAAGGATGCAACCTACTCGATGATGACGGCCGAGATGCGCGAGCCGGAGAGCGCGCAGCGGGCCTGGCTCGACGCCGGCTGACCGCCCGCTCGCTGGCATCACCGCGAGATCTCACTCGCCCACCACCGTTCCCGGCCAAGCCGCTCGGCGCCAACGCGCAGCCGCTGGACGATCACCTCCAACTCGCCCGGCAACGGCCGCGGCTGGAACATCGCGACGCTGATCGCGCCGGCCGGCTCGCCGTAGGGATCGTTCAGTGGGACGCCGATGGCCGTCTGGATCTCGACGTGATCGCCTCGCCCGACGGCGTAGCCGTCGCGTCGGATCTGCTCGACCGCGTCCAGAGTTGCACGGCGCGACGAGAGCGTGTTGGCGGTGAAGATCGGCAGCCTCGCCGCGTTCAGCAGCGCTTCGATCTCGTCGGTGGTCATGCTGGCAAGCAGGATCTTCGGCCCTCCGCCCACGGTGAGCGGCAGAGTCTCGCCGATCTGGTAGTCGGTGATCCGCACCGATCCACGATCGACCCGGGCGAGGCACATCGCCACGTCGCCCCGGCGGACCGAGAGGTAGGACGTGGCGTCCAGGTCGTCGGCGATAGCCTCGAGTTCATGGGCGATGGTGTCCAACGCCGGCGAGCTGGACTGGACCCGCATGCCCAGTTCGTAGAGGCGGATACCCAGGTGGTAGCGATCGTCGTCGTCGCGGACGACGTAGCCGTGGTCGAGGAGCGTGTTCACAATCCGGTGCACCGTCGGGCGTGGGATACCGAGGCCTCGCTGGATGTCAGACATGCGCAAACCGCGGTCCTGCTCGGCCAGGAGGTCGAGCACCGAGAACGCCTTATCGAGAACGAGGACTCGATCTCCACCGACGGCAGACGGCGCGTCCCCGGCCACCACGTCAGATGACCGCGACCGGGCCGGCCATGCATGCCGTCGAGCCGCGCGTCTTGGCGGGGGTGAGCAGGAACAGGAACTCCCCCACGCCGCGCGCGATCAGCCCGCCGGTGGCCACGTTTTCGATGATGTAGGTGCCCGTCTCCGTCAGCAGGTGCTGGTGCACGATGAGCATGTCCTCGGGGTCGCGTGGGGGCCAGACTTCGAACGCCCAGTTGTCGGCGCCGACCAGCGAAACACGGCGGTCGGTCAGCCAGTGCGCTCCGTCCCAGCCAACACCGGGCTCGGCCGAGCTGTAGCGCGCGTTGTCGACCATCCAGAGCGCACCCCAGCCTGTGTGCAGCAGGACCACGTCACCGACACCGATGGATGTCCCCTGTGCGGCGCACGCTGCATCGAGGTGGCCGGGCGTGATCTCGAAACTGTCAGCCAGCATCTCGACGCCCTCGACGGCGGCGATGTCAAGGCAGACCCCTCGAGCGATCCACGGCCGAGCATGCTCGATTCCCAGTCGAGTCAGCCCGGTGACCTCGTAGACTTCGCCGTACGGTATGCCGTTGTAGAACCGGCCGCTGATGCCCATGTGCCCGAGCGCGTCGAGATGCGTGCCGATGTGGTAGCCCTGGTCGACGTGCTCCTCGAACTCCGTCGGCCGCGTTCCGGACGGAGCCTCCAGCTTCTCCTCGAGCGTACCGTGTGCCAGGATGTACTGATCCCAGCGGCGCGGCGGGAAGGCCGGCACGCCCGCCTCGAGCACGCGGCCCAGTTCGATCACCTCGCCGGTGCGCGGCAACCGAAGCGCGGCCATGCACCGCTCCGCCGTCAGCTCATTGCCTGCACCGAGAACATCGCCCTCGCCGTAGCGCGACGGCCACCAGCGCGGGGTTGCAAGGCCGCGGCCACTGTAGGGTCCGACGCGGATCTCAGCGCTCATGATGCCAGCGGCGATTGTACCGTCAGGTACGTCTCGCTCGGTGACGTGACGACGTCGACTACGGTCGGCCGAGACCCCTCCGAGAGCGCCGCCGCGAGCGCGCCCGCGAGCTCAGATGGATCCTCCACGCGGACGCCGTTGCAGCCCATTGCGCGGGCGATCGCGGCGTGGTCGAAGGGCACCAGGTCGGCAGCGATGACACGACCGCCCTGCTCGTGCTTGACCCAGCCCAGCGAGGAGTTGCTGAACACGACTACGACGACTGGAAGCCGTTCCTCGATCGCCGTCATCAGCGCGGCCCAAGACATACCCATGCCGCCGTCGCCGCAGACGGCGACCACCGGCGAGTCGGGGTGCACCACCTTGGCGCCGAGCGCGGCAGGAATCGCGTAGCCCATGCCGCCGATGCCGGCCGGCTGAATGAACGAACCGGCCGCCTTCGACTGGAAGAAGTGCGTCATGAAGATGCGATTCTCGCCTGCGTCGCAGGTGACGATCGTGTCGGCGGTGACGGCCCGCTGCAACTCGCCGATTACGCGCTGCGGCAGGATCGGCACAGCGTCTGACGCAAGCGTTTCGTCGTCGAAGTAGCCGAGGCGGGCGCGGGCAGCAGCCACCGCCGCGCGGCCGGCGGCCGCACGCTCGGGAATTCCCTCGATGCTTTCGAGTGCAACGCGCAGCTGATCGAGGACGATCGCCGCGTCGCCCACCACCTGGTGGGCGGGGTATGTCCATGACGCGTGCAGTGGCTCGACGTCGATCTGGACGATCCGCTGGCGAGTCGGGTCGATGAGGTCCGGGTGCTCGTTCGCGGTGTCGGAGGCACCCAGCTTGGAGCCGATGGCGAGGACAACATCCGCAGAGCCGACCAGATGGTTCGCGACCGCGGTACCGAACGGCCCGATCACGCCCAGTGCAAGGTCGTGCGTTTCGGGAAGCGCGCTCTTGCCCTTGGCGGTGCTCGCAACCGGTATGCCGGTGGCTTCGGCAAACCCCCGCAGTTGCTCGAATCCGTGGCTCAGCCAGACTCCGTTCCCGGCGACGGCGACGGTGCGTCCGCTGGCGATGATGCGGGCCGCCTCGGCCAGCGACTCGGAACTCGCTCCTTGCCGGGTCGGCAGGTACGCCCTGGTGGAGTAGACCCTTGGCTTGACGTCGGGCCCGATCCGGCTCTCGAGCGCACGGCTATGAAAGAGCACCGCAACGGGGCCGGGGTGGCCGGCAAGGGCGTGCTTGGCGGCGATCTGGACAGCCTGGACGGCCTGCGGTCCGTCGCTCACGACCATCGTCCGCTTCGTGATGCCAGCGAAGGCGGTACGCGCGTCCCACGAACCCCATTCGCCGGTGCCCGACTGGTACGGCGCGTGGTGCGAGTAGGGTGCTCCGTCGGTCATTTCGGTCAGTAGCAGCATGGGTGAGCCGGACAGGAACGCCTCGAGCGTTCCCGTGCTGGCTGATCCCAGCAGCCATGCCCCTTGCCCGGTCGCGACGCCGGGCCGGCCGGTGAGACGACCGTAGACGTCGGCCATGATCGTGCCGATCGACTCCTGCCGGACGAGCACCGGCCGGATCTGATCGGTGTGATCGTGGAGCGCGTCGTACAGGCGCATCATCAGACCGCCGGGCATCCCGAACACGGTGTCAACCCCGAGCTCGACCAGCACCCGAACGACCGCCTCGGGCACCGCGACGTCAACCTCGCTGAGGGGTGGAGTCGCGGTGTTGGGGTGAGTCTCCGGCACGAATTCTGCGTCTGGTCCGAACGCCGGGAGTTATAGAGCTGTTCGCATCGCAGGTCAAGGCTCCACAATGCGGACACTGTGCCGCCGGTTGACTTGGCGGTTTTCACCTGGTATGAACATCCGGCCGTTGTATTTCTCTCGAAAAGTTTTCATATAGTGAAATCCGCGCCTCCGTCAGAGCAGACTCGAATCCAGTCGGTTTCTCGGGCAACCGATGTCCTTCGCTACGTGGCCTCGGGGCCCGAGCGGGGCAGGTCGGTGACCGAGATTGCGGTGGCGCTTGGTCGCCCGGTGGCCTCCGTCTATCACCTGCTCAACACGCTGGTCGACGAGGGCATGCTGTCGAAGGACGCCGCCCGCAAATACCACCTGGGCTTGACGGTGGGTGTCCTGGGAGCCGCCTACGCTCGCCGCACCCAGCCGCCGGAGCTCTTTCTGGAGAAGCTGCGCGCCCTTGCGGCGGAGACCGGGGAGAGCACATACTTCAGCAGCTGGCGGCACGGCGAGATCGTGGTGCTGGCGTCGGTGGCCGGCAGTCACGCGGTGCGCGTGTCCGAGCTCCAGTACGGGTACGCCGGTCACGCACATGCCCGCGCATCGGGGAAGCTGCTGCTGGCCCACCTCGAGCCGGATCAGCTCCAGCGCTACCTCAAGATTCACCCCCTGCACGCCGTCACGCCGCGCACCGTGACGTCGGAGGCGAAGTTGTTCGCGCAACTCGACCACGTGCGCCGCGTCGGGTACGCCGTCGACGTTGAGGAGTTCAAGGAGGGCGTGGCCTGTGTGTCGGGCCCCGCCGTGCATGAGAGCACCGTCGTGGGCGCCTTCACGATCAGTTCCCCGATCCATCGATTTCGCAAACAGCGCCCACGGCTAATCGACGCCGTTCTGGCCATGGCGCACGGAAGCCCCAACCGTCGAGAGGGAGGATGATGAACGCTGACCCTGCTCCGGCTGAGCACCTGAAGAGCAACGCGATCGGCTTCGTGCCGGTGCTCTTCCAGTCGATCACCACCATCGCACCCGCGGGCGCCGCTGCCTCCGGGCTCCTGTTCGCGACCACCTACGCCGGCGGCGCCACCCCGCTGACAATTGCACTTGCGATGCTGGCATGCGTCCTTGTCGCCATCTCGATGGGGCAGATGAGCCGCCACCTCCCGTCCGCGGGGGGCCTCTACACGTACGTCACCCACGGCATCGGCGCCGACTTCGGTTTCCTGACCGGCTGGGGCCTGCTGCTTGCGTACGCCTTTGTCCCGGCGCTCTACTGGGCCTTCTTCGGCCTACTCGTGACCGGCCAGATCCAGGTCTGGGCTTCGGGGACACCCGACTGGTTCTGGGCGCCGATCGGCGTCGCTCTCGCGCTGCTCGTAGGCGTGCTGGCCTACGAGGGGATCGCGATCTCAGCGCGAGCGGGGGTGATCTTCGGCGTGATCGAAATGACGATATTCGCCGCCCTCGCTGTCACACTGATCTTCCAGGCCGGCGACGGCAACACACTCAGCGTGTTCAACCCCAACACAGGAAACGAGAATGGGTTCGGATCCGTATTCGCGGGGATGATCTATACGATCCTGGCCTTCATCGGGTTTGAGGCAGCGGCGCCCATCGCCGAGGAGGCGGAGCACCCGAGGCGCAACATCGGTCGTGCCATCGTCGGCTCAGCCGTTGGCGTGGGCGTCTTCTACATCGTCGTCTACTACGCCGCCTCGGCGTACGTCGGCCCCGACAAGATGTCCAGCTTCATCAACATCAACGGCGGCGACCCCTTCCGCGAGTTGGGGGACAAGGTTTGGTACGGGGCCGGAATCCTCGTCCTTCTGGCGGTGCTGAACAGCATCGCCGCGAGCTGCAACGGTTCGACCAATGCGGCGAGCAGGATGGGATACGCCCTCGCCCGGGTCGGCATCCTGCCCAAGGCCCTGGCCGAGGTGCATCCGCGCCACAAGACACCGGCGCGGGCCGTCGTCGTGCTGATCGTATTCACCGCCGCGCTCGCCGTGGTGCTCGGCTTCGCCACAAGCGGGCCGCTCGACGTGTTTGCGATCCTCGGGACGGCGCTGACAGTCGTGTTCATCCCGATCTACGTTCTGGTCGCCCTCTCGAGCGGGCTCTACTTCTGGCGGGAGCGTCGCTCTGACTTCAACGTGCTGTTGCACGTGATCGTGCCACTGGCGGCGATTTGCATCTTCGTGCCCGTTGAGGTCGCGTCGGTCGGCATCGACTTCGGTGGCTTGGGCATCGCGCCGGTGTCCGGTCCGGCGCGGAACGGCCTGTGGGTTGGGCTGGGCTGGATGATCGCCGGAGCCGTCTACCTCCTGTACCTCCGATCCACCGACGGCAGCCGGGTGCAGTCGCTGGGCCGGGTGTTCACGGGCGAGGTGTCCGAAGAGGTCGCGTGACCCACGACACGTCGCAGCAAGAGCCTCTGCGTGACGCCTCGTTCGAGGCGATGGAGGTCGGTGAGAGGCTCGGACCCGTGAGGCGCGTGGTGGACGACCACATGATCAAGTGGTGCGCGTTCACCACCGACGACTACAACCCCTGGTGCCTCACCGGCGCCGGCTCGCCCTTCGGCGGACGGGTCGGGCACGCCGCCATCCTGGTGCCCGACCTGCTGCGGTTACTGAACACCAAGTTCGACCCGAACACCGAGGTCGGCCTGCACCAGAAGGAGGAGGTCTGGTTCGACTCGCCCGTGCATGTGGGCGAGGAGGTCGAGCTGACCGGGGCGTTCGTCGACAAGTACACCAAGCGGGGCAAGGGCTATGTCGTCACCGAAGCTGAGGCCCGGTCGGCCGAGGACGGCCGGCTGATCGTCAGAAAGCGCTCCACCGAAATCGCGCGGATCGAGCCGGGCACCGAACTCGGATCCAAGTCGGCGCCCGAGCCCTCGCGCCGTGTGGACGGGGTCTTGCCCAACGACCGGCCTGTGACGGACGCGATCACCGGCGTCACCGAGATCGGCACGCCGGTCATCGGCGCCGAAAAGGTGGTGCACCAGGATCAGATGTCGATCTTCTCGAACGTCCAGGCGTTCTGGCGCAACCTCCATACCGACCTCGACACCGCCCGCCATGCCGGCTTCGAGACGACTCTCGCACAGGGATTGATGGAGACCATGTACCTCTCCGAACTGGGGACCTCCCTGTTCGGCGCGGCGTGGTTTTCGACCGGCTGGACGCAGATGATCTTCGTCGCGCCGGTGCGCCCCGGTGACCGGCTACGGCCGCAGGGGGTGGTCACCGAGCGTGCGGATGTGGATGGCGGAACCCGGGTTGAACTGGAGGTCTGGATCGAGAACCAGGACCGCGAGAAGACGGTGGTCGGCTGGCTTAGCGCCGTGGCACCTGGATGACGCTTGACGAGTTCCGCGATCGGTTCCCCGTGCTGCGTAGACGGGCGTGGCTGGACACCTCCGCCGCAGCCCCTGCCGCGACACCCGTGCTCGAGGCGCTTCGCACCGCGCTGGACGACTGGGAGACGGGCGACTTCTCGTGGATCGAGTGGGAGCGAATCGGCTACCGCACGAGGGGGCGGATGGCGCGGATGATCGGCGGCGGCGAAAACTCGGTTGCGCTGGCGACGTCGCTGTCCCAGGCAGCCTCGCTGGTCGCCCGTTCACTCCCCCGTGGGCGCGTCGTCGTCGGCGATCGGGAGTTCCGATCCAACCTGTTTCCGTGGCTGCAACTCGAACGGGACGGGTTCGAGATAGTGCGGGTTGCGCAGCACGACGAGATCCCGACGACCGCCGCGTTGATCGAGGCGATCGAGCCGGGCACCATCCTGGTTGCGGTAAGCGAGGTGCTGACGGCTACGGGGAACCGGCTCGACCTGGAGGCGGTCGCCAAGCGAGCGCGGCAGTGCGGCGCCCGGGTGTTCGTCAATCTCACCCAGTCACTGGGTGCGCTCCGGTTCGATCTGTCACGGGTGGACGCGGACTACGTCGCGGTCCATGGGTACAAGTGGCTGCTCTGCCCGCGCGGCTGCGCCTGGCTCTACGCCCGTCCCGACCGGCTGGCCGAGCTGGAACCGCTGTCGCCCGGCTGGAAGTCGAGCGAGGATCCCTATCGCGAGTACTTCGGTGGACCGCTGGACCTGGCCGGCGATGCGCGGCGCCTGGACGCGTCGATCTCCCAGCTCCCGTGGATCGGGGCAGACGCAGCCCTGGAGCTGCTGTCGCTGCTCGACGCTGCTGCGATCGAGAACCACGCGCTCGGCCTGGCCGACCGGTTCCGCGCCGGAGCCATCGAGCGCGGTCACACACCGGTCGCCGTCGAGCGGTCGAGCCACATCGTCGTGGTCGATGTCGACGACCCTGCCGGCCTGGAACGAGCGCTGGAACAACACAACGTCGTCGCGTCCGTCCGCGGGACGCGATTTCGCGTCGGCTTCCACGGATTCAACAACACACACGACGTGGACGCGGCGCTGGCCGCGCTCCCGAATCGCAGGAGGGCACATTGACGGTCGAACACGTTCAGCCGGACAATCTCGCTCCACCGCTCGGGCAGTACTCGCAGGTCACCCGCGACCCATCGTCCGGTCTGGTCTTCGTGGCCGGACAGGTTGCGATCGACGAGCGGGGCGACATGGTCGGCGTCGGCGACATCGCCGCCCAGACCGTCCAGACGTTTCGCAACGTCCAAGCGGCGCTCGAGGGTGCTGGGTCGAGTCTCGCCGAGACGCTCAAGCTGATGACCTACATCGTGAGGGCGGACGATCTTCCGGCATTCCGGGCGGCGCGCACGATGGTGTTCGAGGAGCTTTTCCCGGACGGCAACTACCCGGCGCACACGTTGGTGGTGGTGGCGGGTCTGAGCGCGCCCGAGCACCTGATCGAAATCGAAGCGGTGGCTGTGGCGGGTGAAGAATGAGCGCGCCGCCGCTCGAGGGCGTCAAGGTGCTGGACATGGCCAGGTACATCGCCGGACCGTTCTGCTCGATGCTGCTCGGCGACATGGGCGCCGACGTGGTGAAGGTCGAGCGCCCCGGCGGTGAGGATGTACGCCACCTTCAGCCAAGCCGGGACGGGCACAGCGTCTACGCGATGCTCTACAACCGCAACAAGCGGGCGATCACCGTCAACCCGCGCAGCGACCGGGGCCGGGAACTGCTGGTCAAGCTGGCCGGTTGGGCGGACGTCGTGGTGGAGAACTTCCGTCCCGGCACCATGGAGAAGATGGGCCTCGGGTACGAGAGCCTCCGGGAAATCAACCCGCGCATCATCCTCACGTCGATCTCGGGATTCGGCCAAACCGGCCCGCTCCGCGACCGAGCGCTATTCGACGCGATCGGCCAGGCGATGGCGGGCGTGATGAGCCTGACCGGCTCGCCCGAAGGTCCGCCGACGATGACGGGGACGTATACGGCCGATCACACCACCGGTCTCTATGCGACGCTGGGGACGGTACTGGCGTTGCTGCACCGCGACCGAACCGGCGAGGGACAGCACGTCGACGTCGCCTTGCTCGATTCGATGTACTCCGCCATCGGGGTGGCCGCGTCGGCGTACCTCAACCTCGGCGAGGTGATGTCGCGCACCGGCAATCGCGACTCGCTCGCCGCTCCCGGCAACATCTTCCAGACCGTCGACGGCTGGATCTATATCGACGCCAGCGGGGACGCGCTCTACCAACGGCTGACCGAGGCCATGGGTCGCCCAGACCTGATCACCGACGCACGCTTCGCCGACGGCGTCACGCGTTTTCAGAACGCGGAGCAGATCGAGGAGATCGTCAGCGCCTGGACAGGCGGGCTCACCACGGAGCAAGTCGGCGAGCACCTCCTGGAGGCCGGAATCCCGTACGGGCCGGTCGCCGACATGGCCGAGGCGGCGGCCAGCCCACAGCTGCATGCCCGCGACATGATCGTCTCTGTCGAACACCCCGAGATGGGCGAAGTGCGCGTGCCCGGCCTACCCGTCAAGCTGTCGCGTTCGCCGGGTTCCATCCGCCGACCGCCGCCGGTGGTGGGAGAGCACACCATCGAGGTGCTCACCTCGATCTGCGGGCTGAGCTCGAGCGAGATCGACGATCTTCGGACCGAAGGGGCAATCTGACCATCGCGAGGAACCAGGGGGAACGATGACCGACAACCGCTACGACCGCACCGGCCGCAACAGCCCGCAGTGGTGGCCGTCGCGCTACGGCGCCGACGATCGTGCCGGGTCCGCGAACGAGCTCACGCCGGAGCGGGTGTTGTCCGCGCTCCAGATCCCGAAGAGCGGGAAGATCCTCGACCTCGCCCAGATGCTCGAGGTGGGGATCCCGGCGTATCCGCCCCGTGCCTGGAACCAGCTGATCCTTGCCCACGGAAGCCTCGACGAGCAGGTGCTCGCGCCCGATACCACCCGCCCGTCGTACTTCGAAGAGCACGTGTCGCAGACCTATCAGATCGGGTGTCACCTCGACGGCCTCGGGCACCTCGGCATCGACGGCCGGTACTACAACGGACTGCACTACAACGAGATCTACGAGCCGACCGGGCTCCAGGAACTCGGCATCGAAAACGCGCGACCATGGCTCGCACGCGGCGTCTGCCTCGACATCGCCGTCCTCGAAAACGTCGGCATGCTGGAAGAGGGGTTTGTGATCACGCCGGACCACGTCGAGAAGGCCTGCAAGCGGCAGGACGTCGAGGTGCGCCCAGGCGATGTCGTGCTGTTCCACACCGGATGGTCGGCGCTGTGGAAGGTCGACAACGAGCGGTACGGCGCGCTCGAGCCCGGCCTTGGCTGGGACGCGGCGCACTGGCTGACCGACCGGCACATCTCGCTGGCCGGGGCGGACAATTGGTGCCTTGAGGTGTGGCCGCCTGAGGCCCCCGGCGCGCTGCTGGTCGTTCACCAGCACCTGCTCGCCGAGACCGGCACCTACATCCTGGAGAACATCAAGACCAAGGAACTGGTCGACGGGGGTCACTCTGAGTTCCTGTTCGTGCTCGCCCCCAACCGCACGAAGGGATCGACGGGGTCGATGGCGGCACCGCTCGCTGTTCTCTAGCCATGAGTGACACACAACCAACCACAGAGCTTCTGCAACTCCTGCGGCGGATGGTCGAGATCCGACGGTTCGAGGAAGAGGTGATGAAGCTGTTCAGCAAGAACCTCGTTCGGGCCTCGACGCACCTGTGCAACGGCCAGGAGGCCGTATCGGTGGGTGTGTGCTCGGCGCTCGAGCGGGGCGACACCATGACCTGCACATATCGTGGCCACGGCGCGGTGCTGGCGATGGGTGCGCCGCTCGACCGGGCGATGGCCGAGATCCTCGGCAAGGAGCGGGGCTTGTGCGGCGGACGGGGCGGGTCGATGCATCTAACCGACCTATCCGTGGGGGCGCTCGGATCCTTTGCGGTCGTCGGGGCGCACCTGCCGTTCGCGTGTGGCACGGCATTCGCCGCGCAGTACCTCGAGACCGGCTCGGTTTCGGCGTGCTTCTTCGGTGACGGCACCACGAACATCGGCGCATTCCACGAGGCGATGAACCTGGCGGCCATCTGGAAGCTGCCCGTGGTCTTCGTGTGCGAGAACAACCTGTACGGCGAGTACTCGCCTCTGGCGGCGACGACCCCGATCACCGAGCTGGTCGACCGGGCGGCGAGCTACGCGATACCAGGGCAGCGTGTCGACGGCAACGACGTCCTGGCGGTGCGCGAAGCGGCGCGAGCCGCCCGGGAGCGTGCGGCAGCCGGCGACGGTCCGACCATGATCGAGGCGCTGACATACCGCCACATGGGTCACTCCCGCAGCGATCCGGCCACCTACCGCCCGAAGGGCGAACTCGAGCACTGGATGGCGCGGGACCCGATCCCGCGATTCGAGCGGGCGCTCGAGGACGACCACGGCGTCCTGGCCGAGGACGTCGAACGGGTGCGGGCAGAGGCCGGTGCCGCAGTGGCGGAGGCCGTGCAACGGGCGCTCGAATGGCCAGAGCCGGATCCCGCGGACCGATTCGCCCACGTTTGGGCGGTGGCGGGATGAGTGACACGGTCACGTATCGCGAGGCTGTCATCCGTGCGCTTGGAGACGAACTCGAGAGCGACCCACTGGTCGTCCTGATCGGCGAGGACGTGGGCGCCGCCGGGGGCGTATTCAAGGCCACCGAGGGGCTGTACGCGCGCTTTGGGGGCCGGCGCATACGTGACACGCCGATCTCGGAACAGGCGATCGTCGGTACTGTCCTGGGCGCAGCTGTGTCAGGCCTTCGGCCGGTCGGCGAGATCATGTTCGCCGACTTCGCAGGGGTCTGTTACGACCAGATCGTCAACCAGCTTGCGAAATACCGCTACCAGTGCGGCGGCCAGGTGCGGGTGCCGGCGACGCTTCGAATGGCCGGCGGCGGAAGCCTGGGATTCGGCGCTCAGCATTCGCAGTGCGTCGAGAACTGGTTCCTGAACACGCCCGGACTGAAGCTCTGCGTTCCCGCCACGCCGGCCGACGTCTACACGCTGATCCGCGCAGCCATACGTGACGATGATCCCGTCATCGTGTTCGAGCACAAGGGACTCTACGGGATCAAGGGCGACCTGCCCATCGGTGCGGCCTTGCCGCTTGGGAAGGCCGAGATCGTCCGTCCCGGCGGAGACGTGACCGTGGTGGCCACCCAACTGATGAGACACCGGTCACTGGACGCCGCCGGTGCCCTCGAAGCGGAGGGCATATCGTGTGAGGTCATCGACCCGCGCACGGTGGCCCCGCTGGACACCGACACAATCGTCGAGAGCGTTGGTCGCACCGGCAGGCTGGTGTGCGTGCAGGAGGCGCCGGCCCCCGGGAGCTGGGGCCAGTCCGTGATCTCCCACGTTGCGGTTGAGGCCTTTGACCTGCTCGATGCCCAACCCGTCCTGGTCGCGGCCGACCCGATTCCGGTGCCCTACGCGCGCACGCTCGAGGAGGCAACGCTGCCCGGCGTCGAGCGGATTGCGGACGCCGTTCGCACGGCGGTGCGCGGCTGATCCAACGCGGCATCTGCGCCGTACATCGCCAGGAGACGGCGGGCGCCGCCTTCACGCGTGTGAGCCCTGCCGGGTGATCTTCAGCGACGAACCTCCTCCAGTCGCCGCACCCTGCCCGCAACTGGCGGGATCTCCTCCTGCTCCTCCCGCGATACACAGGCCGCTCGCCGGCCTCCCGATCTCACCCGAACCGTGCGGTAAGCGCAGCCTCGCGTACCGCCTGGCGCGGCGGCGTCGAGGTCATGGTCATCTGGCGACCTCGGCCGGCCGTGTCGGTGCCGAGGTGGAGATCCGGATCGCGGTCAGCGCGACCACCAGGACGACGCTCGCCGCCACCACGCCGCGACCCCAGCCGGTGGAGCGGTCGTTACCGATCAGCAGGGTGTGGACGCCCGCGAAGACATAGACCAGGAAGGTCGCGTAGTGCAGCCGCCGCCACATCCGAAACCCGATCTGCCTGCGCACGCGCGACGAGAGCCAGATCGCCAGCGCCAGGTAGCCGGCGACGATGCCGAGCGCCATCGCCAGCGGGTGGTAGGCCGACCCGAACGGCACCAGCACGTCGCCCCACCCGAAGCGCATGAACGGGTCGATCAGGATCGCAAACCCGTGGATTGCGATGAACACCAGCGCCATCAGGGTGATGTGCTGGTGCAGGTCGTTGGTCAGAAAGCGCGGCCAGCGGGGCGAGGCGACCTTCAGGCTGAGCAGCAGGCCGAGCACGATCGAGGCCGTCAAGAGCACCAGGGCGGTGTATCCCGCCGCGCGGTCGACGTACCAGACGAGGTGTGCCCAGCTGGTCATGACGCGGCCGCCAGGGGAGCCGGCCAGGAGCCCACCGGCGTCGAGCAGCCGTCCCCTACCAGGAGGCCGGTGAGGCCGCGCTCGGCCAGGAACCGGCTGCCGCGGTCTCGCCCGAGCACCAGCGCGACCTTGGCGGCCACCTCGGCGTCCGCGCAGCTGTCGGCCGTGACCGTGGCCGAGTGCACCTCCGATCGGGCCGGAAGACCGGTGGCGGGATCGAGCAGGTGGTGGCGCTCGACGCCGCCCTGCAACCAGCGCCGGCGCCGCGTGGTGGAGGTCGCGATGCCGCCGCGAAGCAGCGAGACGACGGCGGAGCCGTCATGCGTCTGCACCTCGACCGGCCAGCCCCCGGGCTGTGCGATCACGGCGATGTCGCCGCCGGCGTTCACCAGTGCGGATTCGACGCCCAGGCCCCGGAGCAGCGAGATCGAGGCATCCGCGGCCATGCCCTTGGCGATACCGCCCAGATCGAGGCGGGCCCCGGCCGGCAGCGTGACCATGCCCGCCGTGTCGTCGACGTCGACGCGCCGCCACGCGCCGCCGGGGGTGGCGGGAGCATCGCTCGGCGGTGGCGATGCGATGCAGTCGAACGTGACGTCGTAACCCACCTCCTCCAATTGCCGGCCGAGCAGGGGATCGAAGACCCCGTCGGTTGCCGCGGCGGCGTCCAGCGCGCGGCGCACGACCCGGCGGAGCAGCGGCCCCGCCGGCGCGGGCCGGCCGGCCGCCCCATTCAGGCGAGACAGGCCGCTCGCGGGTCGAAACCGGCTGAGCTCTTGCTCCCAGTCGGCGAAGAGGTCTTCGACGGCACGGGCGCATTCGGCCTGCCAGTCGGGGAGCAGGACGTCGACCCGCGTCCCCATGGCATCGCAGGCGATGCGGGCGAGGCCGGCCGGCGCCTTCAGGCTACGACCCACTCGACTGCACCACCGGCGGCTCGGAGGTCTGCTGGGGAGCGAGGTTCGAACTGCTGCTGGACGGCGCCGGCGCCGTGGCGGGGGTGCTCGAGGCGGAGCGAGTCCGGGTGGTCGAGTTGTGCCGTGCGTGGACGTGGCGCCGGGGGCGATGGTGGCGACGCTGCTGTGAAGCCGACGGCGACGAGGCGCCGCTCGGGCCCGCCCGCAGTCCGGCCAGCACGGCGAAGGCGGCGAAGCACAACAGCGCAACCCGGTGGCTGGCGCGCTTGAGCCGGCGGCCGCGCTCCATGACCGCCTCCCGGGACGGGCGGTCACGCTCGCGGCGGGGCGTGACCGATCGCGACCTCGCCCGCGCGCCGCGCGTGTCGTACACGCGGTAGTCGCTCATGACCGGGAATGGTCCCGCGGGAGACTAAGAGGAGGATTAGCGGTCTCTGAGGATCGCTCCTGCCCTACGGCGCTGCGGGCGAGTTCCGCTTCACCTCGGCCTCGGGCCACGAGCGGGCGGCGCGCCTCACCGAGCCCATCCGGAAGTGGCCGAACAGCGCGAAGATCGCGACGAGTCCGAGCAGGATGTTGAAGGCGACGATCACCGCCTGCGCACCGATCGAGAACGCCAGCACCTGTCCGGATGTCGCCACACCGGCCAACGCGAACACGAGCAGGCCCTGCTGGGCGCCGACGCCGCCCGGCGTGAACGGCAGCACCGTCGAGACGGAATCGATCACGACCACGAGCAGGGCGTAGCGCAACGCCGCCGGGATGCCGAACGCCGCCAGCATGAAATACGCCACGCCCACGCGCAGCATCCAATCCACCAGCTGGGGCGCCGCCACGACGCGCGCGAACCGGCCCGGCGAGCGCAGAATGCGAAGACCCTGGACGATGTGGCGCCAGAACACGCGCAGGTGATGTGCGGCCCACTCCGCCATCAGGAACACGCCGATCGTCAGTAGCCCGAGCGCCATGGCGACGAGACGGACGTGGCGGGCGTAGAACGAGAACTCGAAGGCCCTGGCGTCCGGCAGGTGGACGATCGGCGGCAACCACCCCATCGACACGGTGGCGGCGACCAGCAGCGCGACCACCACGCCCCCGAACACCGTCTCCGCCACCAGCGTCGACACGATCGTCGCCACCGGCGCGTCGACGAGCCGTCGCCGGATCGCATAGATCCGCACAATGTCTCCGCCGCGAAACGGCGCCACCGCGTTCGCGCCCACACCGGCCAGATACGCCCACACGGTGGCGCGCAGTTCGACCCGGCGCTCCGGGAACGCGGCGCGCAGGATGCCGCACCAGACGCCGGAGCGCACGAGCAGGCTGACGAGATGCAGTGCGAGGGCGATCGCCAGGGGGAGGAGCCGCGTGTCACCGAGACGGTCTCCATATGCCGCCGCCGCGTCGCGGAGCTGGGCAAGGTAGCCAGCCATTCATCACCATTGTGCGTGCGAATCGCCCGCGGCGCATCGGTCTGCGCACGACGGCGAGCGCGGGAAACTACGCATCGTGCCCGCCCCGGCACCGGCCGCCTCATCGCTGCCGCCGGGACTGGAGCTCCCAGGCGCCGACGACCGCGTCCTCGATTGCATCGGCGTTCCCGTTCTCGAGATCGGCGACGACCATCATGTGCTTGGCGTAGCGCCTCGGTACCGAGAACGTCTCGGGGAACGACTGGAGCAGGAACTCCCGGGAGCCGAACGTCGCGCGGATGACGATGTGGCTCTCGTCGAGCTGCCGGGCGACGAGGCGCCCGCGGTAGCGCCAGTCGTGAAGGCCGCCGCGCACCCGCTCGGTGACGCCGTCGAGTTGCGCGGCGAGGGGGCTGAGATCGGAGACCCGCATCAGGCCATGGTGTGGGCGCGGGTCCTGGCCGCGTGCCGGCCGAGCCCCATCGCGGCGAAGCGCTCCGCCGCCTGCTCGGTGAGGGCCCGGTCGCCCCGCACGCGGCCGAGCGCGCGCAGCGCGAACGGCTCGAGATACGTCCCCGGCTGAAGCAGGCCGGTCGCGACCTCCTCCGCCTCGCCCGGACGTCCGAGGGCGATCAGCGCGTCGAGCTTCGTCGCAAGCCCGTAGAGGCTGCCGTCCTGCGACCACTCCCACGTCGCGCCGGACGACTCGAGCACGGCGTCGACCCGTTCCAGGTCGCCTCGAAGCAGTGCGAGATGGGCCGCCGGCGGGTCGAGCCAGACACCCATGGCTCCGCCCTCGAAGCCCTGCTCCGCTGCGATCGCCTCGAGTCGCCGCGCCTCGGCGTCGAGACCGAGCTCGCCGCACGCGACCGCGCAGGAGAGGAGCGTCCTCGGGCTGAGCACGCACGGGGTGCCCTCGTTCGCGGCGACCGCCCGCTCGACGCGGTCCTGAAGCCGGCGCACCTCCTCCCAGCGCCCGAGCGCCTCCGCGACGAAGAGGATGACCGCGAGCGCATGAACCTCGTGGTGCGGACTCAGGCGTGAGGCGACGATGTCGTGCTTCTGCACGAGTGCCTCCGCCTCGTCCGGCCGGCCGGCGGCAAGTGCGGCCATCGCGGCGTAGTACTGAATGTGGGCGATCTTGTCGGGGTCGGTCAGACGGTCGAGGAGCTCGAAGCGGCGCTGCGCCCAGCGATCGGCATCGCGGAAGTCGAGGCTGACGAACCCCGCTCCCGACCGCGCCCAGTACGCGTAGGACAGGAGCACCGGGTCGTCGAGCCGCTCGGCGATCGCAATCGCCTGCTCGGCCGGCTCGGCGGCATCGTCCCACATCGAGCGGGTGACGAGCGCTCTGGCCTGCGCGGCGCTGCCGTCGGCCGCCAGCTCGAGCGCTCGGGTGAGCCAGCTCTCGACCAGGCCGAGGTCGAGCGGCCGCTTCCACATCCCGCCGCGCATGATCGACTCGAACGTGAGCTCCGCATACAGCTCGGCCAGCGCCCCGGTGCCCTGGGTCAGCTCGATCGCCTTCTCCATCGCCGGCCACATGGCCTCACCGTCGAACTTGAGCGCGTTCACCCGTCCGATCGCCTGCCACAGCCCGGCATCGCCGGGCGCGAGCTCGGCGGCGCGGTGAAGCTGCGAGAGCGCGTCGTCGAGGTCGAAGCGCGCCAGCGAGAGCTCGGCGGCGCGCCGCAGCCAGCGCAGCGCCTTCGCCGAAAGCTGTCCACGCTCCTCGTCGCGGTCACGCCAGGCGAGATCCGCGATCTCGGGACCGACCGCCTCGGAGTAGTGGTGCGCCAGCAGGCCGGCCCGGCCGTCCGTCGCGTCGGCCGCATCCAGCCAGCCCGCGAAGGCGGCGTGCAGGCGGGCGCGGCTCACCTTCGGCAGGCTGCGGTACGCGACCTCGCGTGTCAGCGCGTGCTTGAACACGAGCTCGGGCTCCGTCGGGCGGACGAAGCCGCGCTCCACCAGCGTGCGCACCTCGGCGCTCGACCCTGTCAGCGCCGCCAGTCCCGCCGGAGTGAACGAGCGGCCGATCACCGCCGCCGCCTGGAGCGCCGCCTTCGCCTCGGCCGGGAGCAGGTCGATGCGGGCGGCGAGGACGCCGTGGACCGAGTCCGGGATGCCGAGATCGAGCGCGGCGTCGCGGAGCGACCAGCCGCCGTCTCGCCGCTCGAGCAGCCCTCTGTCGAGGAGGTCGCCGAGCACCTCCTCGGCGAAGAACGGGTTTCCCTCCGCATGGGCGGCGACCAGGTCCAGCGCGCGCGGCTCGAGCGGGCCCGCGAGCGCAGCCTCGACGAGCTCGGCGATCTCCCCGGTGCTGAGGCGCTCCAGGGTCAGCGTGTCAGCCTCCGGGAGCGCGGGCCGCTCGGGCCGCGTGGTTGCGAGCAAGAGGACCGGACCCTCCGCGTTCGCGACCACGCGCTCGATCACTTCGAGGAGCGGGTCTGCGGCCCAGTGCAGATCCTCGATGACGAGAACCGCGAGTCCCCGCGAGCCGAGCTCCGAGATCAGCTCCACCCAGGCGTCCTGGAGGCCCAGAACCGCCGCCCGCGGATCGAGATCGCCGGCGACGTCGAGCCCCAGCGTCAGCCCGAGGATCTCGCGGCCGGCGAGCCGCTCCAGCACGTGCTCGGCCGAGTCCTCCTGCCGCAGGCCGAGCTCCTCGCGTAGCACGTCGGCGAGCGCGCTGTAGGTGACACCGCGGCCGTAGGAGAGGCAGCGGCCGAGCCGGAACCGCGTCCCGGCGGGCAGGCGCTCACCGAGCTCGCGGACGAGGCTCGTCTTGCCGATGCCGGGCTCACCCACAAGAGCGGCGAGCCGCGGACGCCCGGCCGCGCGTGTGCGCGCCACCACGTCGTCGAGCCATTCGAGCTCGCGCCGGCGGCCCACGAACCTCGCCTCCGGGCCGCGCCGGCCGCGAGGCGTGCGGGGCGCGCCGACCGTCCGGAGCAGCTCCCGGCAGGCGACGCCGCCCTGCTTCCCCTTCGCCTCGACCGTCCGCGCCTCGCCGAGCTCGAACGCGGCGCCGGCGAGGGATGCCGTGCGCTCCCCGACCAGCACGTGGCCGGGCTCGGCCGCCTGCTCGAGGCGCGCGGCCACGTTGACCGCGTCGCCGGTCGCAAACGAGCTGCCCTCGCGCGGACGGCCGATCACGACCTCGCCGGAGTTGACGCCGATCCTGAGAGCGAGCCGGCCGCCGAACAGCTCGTGCAGCCGCTCCTGCATCCAGAGCGCGACCTGCAACGCCCGCTCGGCATGGTCCTCCTGGGCCGCGGGCGCGCCGAACACTGCGACAACCGCGTCGCCGATGAACTTCTCGACCGTCCCGCCGCCGAGCGCGATCTCGGCCCCCATCGCGTCGTAGAAGCGGTCGAGCAGGTCGCGTGCGTACTCCGGGTCGAGCGCTGCGCCCAGCTCCGTCGAGCCGACCAGGTCGGCGAAGAGGATCGTCGCACGCTTCCGCTCCACACGGCGAGTATAAGTCGCACTCCGCACAAGTCCAGGGTCGGATCCGTGCCCGGCCGCATGCCATACTGGCCGCCCACAGCGAAGGAGAGCACGATGGATTTCGGCAGCCTGACGAAGAAGGCGAAGCAGCTCGTGAACAAGCGCGGCGGGACGGACGCGCTCAAGGAGGACGCCGAGGAGCTCAAGGACATCGCCGCCGGCAAGGGCAGCGTGACCGACAAGGCCAAGGAGGCCGCCGAGGCGCTGAAGGATCCGGGCGAGCCCGGCCCTCGCCAGTAGCGCTCGACTCACCGGTGAGGCAGCGGCGCATTGCCCGGCGGAGTGCGCGAGAATCGGGTCGCACGCAGCTCCGTCGGCCGGAGCAGCGTCAGAAGGACCCGCGAGAGGAAGGCGCCGCCGTGACCCAGAGCACCAGCGAGAGCGAAAACCCGGCAATCCCGAGCCCGGCTCCCAAGACATCCCACCCGCGCACGAACCGCGACTGGTGGCCGGACCAGCTCGACCTCCAGGTGCTGCATCACCACTCGGCTCTCTCCAACCCGATGGGCGAGGACTTCGACTACCGGGAGCGGTTCGAGAGCCTCGACGTCGAGGCGTTGAAGCGTGACCTGGTCGAGCTCATGACCTCGTCGCAGGAGTGGTGGCCGGCCGACTACGGCCATTATGGGCCGCTCTTCATCCGGATGAGCTGGCACTCCGCGGGGACGTACCGCATCGCCGACGGCCGAGGCGGCGGCGGCAGCGGCGCCCAGCGCTTCGCCCCCCTGAACAGCTGGCCGGACAACGTGAGCCTCGACAAGGCGCGCCGGCTGCTGTGGCCGGTCAAGCAGAAGTACGGCAGCGCCCTCTCGTGGGCCGACCTCCTGGTGTTCACCGGCAATGTCGCGATGGAGTCGATGGGCTTCAGGACGTTCGGCTTCGGGTTCGGGCGGCAGGACATCTGGGAGCCGGAGGAGATCTACTGGGGCCCCGAGGACACCTGGCTCGGAGACGAGCGCTACAGCGGCGACCGCGAGCTCGGCGGCCCGCTCGGCGCGGTGCAGATGGGCCTCATCTACGTGAACCCCGAGGGGCCCGACGGGACCCCGGATCCGCTCGCCGCCGCCCGGGACATCCGCGAGACCTTCCGCCGCATGGCGATGAACGACGAGGAGACGGTCGCGCTGATCGTGGGCGGCCACACGTTCGGCAAGACCCACGGCGCCGTCGATCCGAAGTACCTCGGCCCCGAGCCCGAGGCGGCGCCGCTGGAGGAGCAGGGTCTGGGCTGGAGGAACAGCTTCAACAGCGGGACCGGCGCCCACACGCTGACGAGCGGTCTCGAGGGTGCGTGGACGAACGAGCCGATCACGTGGGACAACGGCTTCCTCGAGAACCTGTTCCGGTACGACTGGGAGCTCACGACCAGCCCGGCGGGCGCGAAGCAGTGGACGCCGAAGAATCCCGAGGCGCAGGACACCGTGCCGGACGCGCACGATCCGTCCGCGCGGCACGCGCCGATGATGCTGACCACCGACCTCGCGCTCAGGCTGGATCCGATCTACGAGCCGATCTCGAAGCGCTTCTACGAGAATCCCGACGAGCTCGCCGAGGCCTTCGCAAAGGCCTGGTACAAGCTGCTTCATCGCGACATGGGGCCGGTCTCGCGGTACCTCGGCCCATGGATCCCCGAGCCGCAGCTGTGGCAGGACCCGGTCCCCGCGGTCGATCACGAGCTGATCGACCCGGCGGACATCGCGGTGTTGAAGGAGCGGATCCTGTCGTCCGGCCTCTCCATCTCGCGGCTCGTGGCGACCGCCTGGGCGTCGGCGGCATCGTTCCGCGGCACCGACAAGCGGGGCGGCGCGAACGGGGCGCGTGTTCGCCTCGCTCCGCAGAAGGACTGGGAGGCCAACGAGCCGGCCGAGCTGGCCGGCGCGCTGCGGACGCTGGAAGCGATCCAGCAGGACTTCAACAGCTCTCAGGACGGCGCCAAGCGGGTTTCGCTGGCCGACGTCATCGTGCTGGGAGGGTGCGCCGCGGTCGAGCAGGCGGCGAAGGCGGGCGGCCACGCCGTCGAGGTCCCGTTCGCGCCCGGCCGCACCGACGCCGCGCAGGAGGACACCGACGTCGAGTCGTTCGCCGTCCTGGAACCGCGGCTCGACGGCTTCCGCAACTACGCCCGCGACGGGGAGCGGATGCCGCTCCAGCACGGCCTCCTCGACCGCGCCTACATGCTGACGCTGACCGCACCCGAGATGACGGTGCTGATCGGCGGAATGCGGGCGCTCGGCGCGAACTTCGGGGGCGCAACGCGCGGCGTCCTCACCGACCGGCCGGGGGCGCTCACCAACGACTTCTTCGTGAACCTGCTCGACATGGGCACCGAATGGAAGCCGTCGGCGTCGGCCGAGGACGTCTACGAGGGACGCGACCGGGCGACGGGCGAGGCGAGGTGGACGGCGACGTCCGTCGACCTGGTGTTCGGCTCGCATTCGCAGCTGCGCGCCCTCGCCGAGGTGTATGCGGCGCGCGACTCGAGCGAGAAGCTCGTGCGCGACTTCGCCGCGGCGTGGGGCAAGGTCATGAACCTCGACCGGTTCGACCTCCGTTAGGGCCAGGCCGAATCCCGACTACAGGTCGTCCGTCGCGATCCGGCTCTTCCAGATCGCGCCGAGCGGCCGCGCCAGCCGGCAGACGTCGATCGTGCGGCCGAGCTCCTCGTTCGCCAGGTCCCAGCGGTTGTCGATCGTGGCGACGCGCCGGTACGTCGTGCACATGCCGCGCAGGGTCGAGGCGTCATATCCGACCGTGACGAGGAGCCGCTCGGGGAGCCTCGCGGGGCGCCAGTACTGCCACGACAGGTGCCCCGAGAGCGGCGGTGGAAGCCCGAGCGCCGGGCCGAAGTGGGCCAGCGCGCCCGCCTCGCCGTAGTTACCGGTGAGGATCGCGGCGTCCCGGCGCTCGGCGGGGGTGAGCGAGCCCCACGCACGCGCCGTCTGGGCCGCCAGCTCCGGCCAGCCGATCTCGTCCTTGTAGATCGCGTCCTTCCAGATGCCCGACCGGATCATCCCCGCGGTCGTCCGGACCGGGACGACGAGCGGGGAGGCCGCCGCCAGGAGCGCCAGCTGGAGCACGACCAGCGCTCCCAGCGCCGCGTGCCTTCGGCGTCGCCGGGCCGGCCGCCACCGCTCCAGCGCCACCGCTCCGGCAGCGACCGCGAGCGCCATCGCCGGCAACGGGTAGTAGGAGCGGCCCTGCTCGACCGCCCACGCCGCGAACACGAACCCAGCCGCCACCGCGAAGGGGCGCAGGGAGGTGCGGCGCCACATCCAGGCCGTCCCGATGACCGCCATGACCGAGCAGGCGGCCAGGAACGCGAAGGCCTGAACCAGATACGTGAGCGGCGGCGTGTCGCCGGCCGTCTTCGCATGCTGGCTGCCCGCGAACTGGGCGCTCGGCCAGCCGTGCGCCACCTCCCAGCCGAGGTTCGGAAGGAGCAGCAGGATGGCGATCCCGGCGGCGAGCCATGGCCCGCGGCGGCGGAAGATCTCCCGCCGCCGGGTCGCGGCGAACCCGGCGACGAGCCCCGCCAGGAGCATCGCGATCGTGTACTTCGCCTCGAGCCCCAGCCCGGCGACGACGCCGGCCGCGAGCCACGCGCGCGGCGCCGGCCGCGTCGCCGCCACGAGGACCAGGTAGAGCGTCGCCGTCTGGGCCGTGAGGTCGAGCCACGTCGGGTGAAAGACGCTCGCCGTGCCCAGGATGAGCGGAGCCGTCGCCCACGCCAGGGCCGCGCCCGCCTGAGCCCGAAGGCCGCCCCCCACCTCGCGCGCGCACAGCGCCACGAAGACGACGCTCGCCGAACCGATCGCGGCAGTGGACAGCCGCAGCGCGTCGAGCGACGTGCCGAAGACTCCCGTGACGGCGCGCGCCAGGAACGCCACGAGCGGCGGGAAGTCCACGTATCCGAGCGCCGGGTGCTGCGACGCGGCCAGGAAGTAGAGCTCGTCACGGTGCCATCCGTACCGGCCCAGGAACGGGAGGCCGACCGCCACCGGGATCGCCGCAGCGGCGACGCCGAGGCCGAGCGTCGCGCGCAGCGATGTCCGGGGTTGAACGCCGCCCCGGGCGGGGAGCGCTATGCGGCACCTCCGTGGGCGGCGAGCGCCGCGGCGAAGCCGGCGGTGTCGGTGAGCATCGTGTCTCCGGCGAACTCCAGCGCCGCGACCGAGCGGGCGCCGGCCTCGGCATCCCCCGCGCCGCAGGCGTCGCGGATGACGATCGGCACGTAGCCCAGGTCGGCGGCGTGGCGGGCGGTCGGCTCGATCCCGATCTCGAGCGCGACGCCCACGATCGCAACCGCCGTGACGCCGCAGTCGCGCAGGACGATGTCGAGCGGCGTGCCCTCGAATGCCGACATCGTCAGCTTGTCGAACACGGCGTCGTCGGCGCCCGGCGCCAGCTCCGGGACGATCTGCGAGTGCTCGGCGCCGGGCGGGAAGGCCGAGACGACGTCGGCCGCCGAGTCGCGCCGCTGCCAGGCCCGCCACATCCGAAGCTGCGCCACGCCCATCAGCCGCGCCGGCAGGGTGACATGGCGCACGAAGACGATCCGCACTCCGGCGGCCCGCGCCGCCGTGAGCACCCCCCGCACCCGGGCGACGACCGCCTCGCCGCCGGCGATCTGGTGCAGGATGCCGACCTGCATGTCGTAGACGAGGACCGCGAGCCGGAGCGGGTCGCAGGCGTCCTCAAGCGACTGCGGAACATCGACGCCGTTCACCCGCTCCATCGGGCGAAGTGTACGGCGGGGGCCGCGACCTACGGGCGCCGGTAGATGAGGATGAGGACGCCGTCGCCGACCGTGCGCGACTCGGCCAGGTTCAGCCGTTTCTTCGAGCCCGCGGCGAAGAGGCGCCTGCCGCTCCCGAGCACGACCGGGAACACCATCAGCCGCAGCTCGTCGACGAGGTCGTTCTCGAGCAGGCCCTGCGCGAGCCGGGCGCTCCCGTGCACCACGATGTCGCCGCCGATCTCGTCCTTCAGCCTGGCGATCTCCTGGACGAGGTCGCCGCTCAGGACGTGCGAGTTCGTCCACTCCGGATCCTTGAGCGTCGCCGAGACCACGTACTTGGGCATGCTGTTGAACCTGTCGGCGAAGTCGCCGTCGCGCTCCGGCCAGGCCTCGGCGAAGCCCTCGTACGTCACCCGGCCGAGGAGAAGCGCCTCGGAGCCGAACGTCTCCTCGTACTTGAACTGCCCGCCCTCGGCGCCCTGGTCGATTTCGAACGTCCATCCGCCGTGCTCGAAGTCCTCGGATCCGCCCGGATCCTCCATGACCCCGTCGAGTGACACGAACTCGCTGACCACGATCCGTCCCATCGGTCGATCCCCTTCCCTCGCTGCCGTCCGGATACGGCGGTACTCTATACAAACGATCGATTGATAAAGTAGGTCGATGAATACCGCCACCGCCCACGATCCGCTCACCGCCACGTTCGCCGCCCTCGCCGATCCCACGCGCCGCGCGATCCTGGCCCGCCTGACCCAGGGAGAGGCGACGGTGAACGACCTCGCCGCGCCGTTTCCGATCTCGACGCAGGCCGTCTCGCAGCACCTCAAGGTGCTCGAGCGGGCCGGGCTCATCACCCGCAGCCGGTCGGCGCAGCTGAGACCGTCGCGGCTCCAGGGCGCCCGGCTCAGAGACGCGACGGAGTGGCTCGAGCGGT
The DNA here is from genome assembly GCA_963805545.1 of uncultured Actinomycetes bacterium. Lineage (GTDB taxonomy): Bacteria > Actinomycetota > Thermoleophilia > Gaiellales > JAICJC01 > JAICJC01. Next base: position 66,018 of record CAWDUU010000012.1, on the reverse strand, counting down.
ACCGTCCGTTCTGGGACGAGCGCTTCGACCGGCTCGACGCGCGCCTCAGGGCCGCAAAGGAGGGACGCGACGATGGCTGAGCCCGAACCGGGCCTCAAGATCACGCGCGTGTTCGACGCGCCGCGCGACGCGGTGTGGAGGGAGTGGACCGAGCCCGACCGGTTCGCCGACTGGTTCGGCACCCGCACCACCCATGTGCCGCCCGAGAGCGTGTCGATGGACGTGCGCCCGGGGGGTGCCTGGCGGCTCACGATGGCCGCCGGCGCCGAGCATCCCGAGATCCACTGGGCCGGCGAGTACCGCGAGGTGGTCGCGCCCGAGCGGCTGGTCTTCACGGTGACCGACCGGCCCGGCGGCGACGAATACGAGCTCGTCACCGTCGAGCTGACCGACCTCGGCGACGGCCGCACGCGGATGGACTTCCGGCAGTCCGGCGGGCACCTCACCCCGGACGAGTACGAGCGGGCCGGCCAGGGCTGGGGCTCGTTCTTCGACGACGTCGACGCGCGGCTCGCGGGCTGAGCCCCGCGTCAGCCCTGCGCCGCGCCGCCCAGCTCGTCGGCCGCGCCCGGCCCGAGAAAGGCGAAGGTCAGCTCGTAGTCCGCGCTCTCCTCGACGGCCACGTCGGCCATCGAGGTCATCCTGCCGAGGAACTCCATCCGCGTGGACAGGTGCCGGTCGGACTGCTCCTTGCTGTCCCAGAACGTGAGGCCGAGCGTCGTCCCCTCCTTCGACAGGGTCACGAGGCCGCGGAAGCCGTCCATGTCGCGCAGCCAGGAGAGCATCTCCTCGGCGACGATCGTCGCCCGGTCGATCGGCTGGTCGGTGGTGCTGACGCGTGTGAAGCGGACGTGCACCGCACTATGTTGGCACGCCGCCCGCCGGGCGGCGTTAGTCGGGCCGCACCCGCGCCTGCGGCCAGAACCGCATGGCGCTGAGCCAGACCGCGAGGCCGCCGACGCAGATCCATGCCGCGATGACCGAGAGCTCCATCTCGTCGAGGATGTGCGCGCGCTCGGCGGTCACGATGCGGATGAGGACAGCGACGCAGGCCACGAGAACGACGATCGAGCGGACGCGGGCGTCGAGGATGGTGCGCCGCACCGGCGTCAGGTCGGCGACGCGCGCGAGGATCGGGTCGGTGAGCCGGCTCGTGAGCCGGACGAGCGGCACGAGGATCGATCCCATCGCCAGCCGAGCGGTGATGAACCCCGCGGCGAGCGCGATGACGAAACTCGCCAGGACGTCGGTCGGGTGGTGCATGCCGGCGAGCACGCGCGACGCCGAGACGAGCGCGGCGAACCCGAGGAAGAACCAGCCCGCGCGCCGCGAGACGAAGAAGACGCCGAACGCGATCGCAAGCGCGGCCGTCGCATGGTCGCTCGGAAACGACGCGTCGGCCGAGCGCTGGAGGAGCGGCACGATGCCGTGATGGGCGTCATACGGCCGGGCCCGATCCCAGACGTGCGAGATGGCCTGATTGACCAGGAGGCCGAGCGCGGCTGCCGAGAGCCCCGCGGCGCAGGCCCGCTTCCAGCGCGTGTCCCCGGGCGGCGAGAGCAGCCACAGCCCGACGGCCAGGACGCCGAACAGGGCGACGCCCCAGTTCGAGAATTCGACGACGACGCTTCCCACCAGGGGGTGAGCATGCACCAGCCGGTTCACCCACTGCTCGAACGAGTACTCCACGACGCCTCCCAGGTCGTTCTCCGATCCTTCACCAAGAGTACGGCCGGAAGATGAGAACGCGCCCCGGTTGTCGCCGGCGGCCTCAGCTCGGCTTGGTGGTCATCGCCCAGATGGCGACGAGGTAGAGCGCGACGACCAAGGTGGCGAGCACGGTGCCGGCCTTCGCCATCCCACCGCCGCCGCCCCCGGCGCGGAGCCGGCGCATGCCGAGCCCCGTCAGGATCGTGGCGATGAGGATCAGGATGCCGCCGAGATCGGCCGTCGCATAGCCGGTGCCGACCCAGCCCGGCTCGTTGTCGGTCGGGATGTTCTCCTTGCTCAGGATCCACTCGGCGCCGATCCGCATCACGAAGTAGGCCGGGATGCCGGCGTAGAGCAGCGTGCGGAACCCGAACGCGGTGATCGCGGCCCGCTCCTCACCCGTCGCCCGCCAGGCGAGCACGAGCGCGCCGACCGCGACCACCACGGCCGCCGTCACCGCCATCGCCCCCGCCACGTGCACGAAGAGCGGCAGGTTCCAGCTGTCGGGGCGGATCAGGAAGAACGTCATGCGCCCGGCTTCCAGACCATGTCGACGAGGAGCAACACCACCGCGCCGGTGGCGACGACGTGCGCCATGAGGTCGGGGCGCCCGCCCGCGCCCACGGCCATCTTCTTGTAGCCCTGCGAGAGCTTGCTTCCGAACGCGCCCTGCACGAGCCAGAGCACGATGGCGGCGACGATCCAGGCGTCCCACGGGTTGTAAACCGAGACGTCGAACGAGAGCCAGATCCCGAACACGAGCACCGCGACGCTCGCCAGGCCCCAGAGCGGGAACGCCAGGTTTCCGAGCGGCGCGATCCACCCCGGGGCCCCCGCGAGGTACGCCGCCCAGTACAGGCCGAGCACCGCCACCAGGAGGAAGGCGCTCAGGACGTGCAGGAAGAGGAGCGTGTCGTACATGCGCGGGCGATCATACGGCCCCCGGCGGAGGGCATACGCCTATGGTTCGCACGGTGGGGGTTTCCCCGCCAGAGTTGGGGGTAATCATTCGCGCATGCAGAAACCACGCACACATGTAGGCCTCTGGTTCGTCCGCCGGCACCCGCGGACGGCCGCGAGGTGGGGGTGGAAGGTCGTGAAACACCCCCGGCGCGCGGCGATGGTGGTGGCGGCCGCCCGGCACGCCCCGGACATCGCCCGCCGCACCCGCGACGCCGCGCAGGACCCTGAGGTGCAGGAGCAGTTCCGGGTCGGTCGCGACGCGCTCGGCAAGGCCGCATCGCGGCTTCGCGACACGAGCACGCGCGACGCCGTTGCCGACGAGAAACTGCGCGACGAGCTCCGCCGCGCCGCCGCGGCGATGGCAAGCGGCTATGGGGCTGCGGCGCACCCGAAGAGGCGCCGCCGCCGCTTCGGCCGTGCCGTCCTGGCCGTCGGCCTGGTCGGCGCCGGCACCTATGCCGGCTACCGGGCCGTCTGCCAGATGCAGAAGAACGGCGCAGCGCCGTTCTCGCCTGCGGCCGGCGATCGCGACCGCGACGAGACGCTGGCCGCCTCGTTCCCGGCGTCCGACCCGCCGCCGGGACCGGGCGCGTAGGCGCTGAGCTACCCGCCCGCCCGGGATCCGGCCGCCCGCGAGAGCGACGTGGCGCGCTGGAACCGGGCGGTCGCGGCTGCGTCGACCTCGGTCACGACCGGGCCGTGGACCACGAGCCCCTCGCCGCGCTCATGGAGCAGGCTCTGGATCAGGTCGCCGGCGAGCCACTCACGCCCGGGCGGCACGAACGCGCCGGCGCTGATCCGGACCAGGTCGGGGTCGATCACGTCAACACCGCGGATCCACGGCGGCTGGATGAAGTTCGTCGGTCCGACCGGCACGAGCCGCACGATGTCCTCGAAGAGCTCCCGGCCGGCCGCCTCGTCGTTCACGTAGACCTCGATCTGCACCTCGCGCGAGCCGCGCGGGATCCGGCGCGCGACCATCACATTGGAGTTGTGGACGCTGATCACGTCACCCGAGAGGGCGCGCAGCCGGGTCGAGCGCAGGCCGAACTCCTCGACGACGCCCGCCACGCCCCACGGCTCGATGACGACCGTGTCCCCCACCGCGTACCAGCCCTCGAAGAGCATGAAGACGCCGGTCAGGATGTCGGTCAGGAACCGCTGCCCGGCGAAGCCGATCAGGACGACGAGCAGCGACGCGCCGGCGACCGTGGTGAACGTCCGGCCGCTCACCTGGCTGAGGAGGACGAGCGTGGCCGCCAGGTAAGCCAGGTACCGGATCGTCGTCTGGATCAGCGAGAGCGCCGTCTCGCGCCGCTTCATCCCGGCGATGACGCCGGTCGAGTCGTCGCTCTCGAGCCGCCGCTCCTGGCGGTTCAGGATCCACGCGCCGATCCGCGCGCCGGATCGCGCCACGATCCACGCCGCAACGAACGCCAGCGCGGCGACGGCGACGCGGCGCGCATCGCCCGTTGGAAGCCCGATCATCGAAACCGGCTACCCAGGTCACCGGGCCGCCAAAACACCGGGGCCTGCGTGTACCGGCGCCACGCGGGGTAGAAGCACCGCGATGACGGTCCGCCTGGGCTCCAGCGGCTGGAGCTACGACCACTGGCGAGAGCCCGTGTACGACGGCGCACCCGCGCGGGCGTGGCTCGAGCGATACGCCGAGCGCTTCGACAGCGTCGAGGTCAACTCGACGTTCTACCGGCTCCCGCGGCGATCGGCGGTCGCCGGCTGGGCCGGCCAGACGCCGGACGGATTCTGTTTCGCCGTAAAGGTGAGCCGCTACCTGACCCACATCCGGCGTCTGACCGAGGTCGGGCGCGGTATGGAACGGCTGCTCGGCCGGGTCCAGCCGCTCATCGACGCGGGGAAGCTCGGCCCCCTGCTGTGGCAGCTACCGGCCACGTTCGCACGCGACGACGAGCGCCTCTCGGCGGCGCTCGCCGAGGTCCCTCGCGACCTCCGCAATTGCATCGAGTTCCGCCACCCGTCGTGGTTCGTGCCGGCCGTGATGGAGATTCTTCGCGAGCACGACGTGGCGCTCGTCGTCGGCGATCATCCCGAGCGGCCGTTCCAGACCACCGTCCGGACGGCGGGATGGGTGTACGTTCGTTTCCACCACGGACACCGCGGGCGGCGCGGCAACTACTCCGACCGCGAGCTCGAGAGCTGGTCACGGCGGATCCGCGCGTGGGCACGAGCCGGCGACGTCTACGCGTACTTCAACAACGACTGGGAGGCGTTCGCAGTGAAGAACGCCGAGCAGCTCGCACGGCTGCTTGCGGTCGCACCGGCGTCCGCGGCGCGCGCGGGGCCGTTTCGCGAGGCCGCGCCCATGCCGGGCGGACGTCGTCGGCGAGCATCTTGAGCATGAGGCGCATCATCCACCGTCCTCTACCCGCTTCCCGCGCATCCGAACCGGCCGTTTCGCAACCGGGCCCCGGGGGAACCGCACCTCCATGACCGCTTCCGGCATGAATCGGGTCGTGGCCGTCCTCGGAGCAGGGGGGACGATGGGCTTCGCGATGGCGCGGAACCTCCTGAAGCACGGCATCCGCGTCCGGGCGTGGAACCGGACGTTCGAGAAGGCCGAGCCGCTCGCCGCGGCCGGCGCCGAGCTGGCCGACACACCGGCGGCGGCAGCGCAGGGCGCCGACACGATCCTCTCGATGGTCTCGGACGCCGGCGCGGTCATGGCGGCCATGGAAGGCCGCGACGGGGCACTTGCGGCCGCAGGCGGCGACTCGCTCTGGCTTCAGATGAGCACGATCGGCGAGGACGCGACGGCGGGCTGCGCCGAGCTCGCGCTGGATCACGATCTGGGGTTTGTGGACGCGCCCGTGCTCGGCACGAAACAGCCCGCGGAGGAGGGCGCCCTCGTGGTGCTCGCGTCGGGACCGGACGAGCTGCGCGACCGGGCACAGCCGGTGTTCGACGCGGTCGGCAACCGCACCATCTGGGTCGGCGAGGCGGGCGCCGGCACGCTGCTCAAGCTGGTCGTGAACACCTGGATCGTGACGACGGTCGCGGGCGCGGCCGAGACGATCGCCCTGGCCGAGGGCGCCGGGCTCGATCCCGGCCTGCTGTTCGAGGCGATCGGCGGCGGGCCGCTCGACATGGCCTACCTGCGGGCCAAGGGCGGCGCGATGATCGAGCGCGAGTTCGAGCCGTCGTTCAGCCTGCGGCTGGCCGCCAAGGATGCGCGCCTGGTCGAGGAGTCGGCGGGCCGCCGCGGGATCGAGCTCCCCTTGATCGCGGCCGCCCGCCGGCAGCTCGACGCGGGCGTCGAGGAGCACGGCGACGACGACCTGAGCGCCGCCTTCCTCACGTACCTGCCGGCCGTCCGGACGTCCGCGCCCGGGTGAGCCGGCTCAGGCCGCCGCGTCGGCGTGCGCGCGTCCGAGACGCAGGTAGAGCGCCGGCACGAGGAAGAGGTTGAGCAGCGTCGAGGTGACCAGGCCGCCGAGGATGACGATGGCCATCGGGTACTCGATCTCGGCGCCCGGGATCTCACCTGAGATGACGAGCGGGACGAGCGCGAGGCCTGTCGCGAGAGCCGTCATCAGGATCGGCGCGAGCCGCTCGCGCGACCCGCGCAGCACGAGCTCCACGCCGAAGGGCTGGCCCTCGACAGCCTCAAGGTGCTGGTAGTGGTTGACGAGCAGGATGCCGTTTCGGGCCGCGATCCCGAAGACGGTCAGGAAGCCGACCAGCGATCCGAGGGAGATCACGCCGCCCGCTGCGAACGCCGCCAGAACGCCGCCGACGAGCGCCAGCGGCAGGGTGAGGAACGAGAACGTCGCCACGCGCCAGCTGCCGATGCAGGTCTGGAGCAGGAGCAGGATGCCGATCGCGGCCGCCAGGCCGAAGGCGAGGAGGCGTCCCTGTGCCGCCTGGCGCTCCTGGAACTCGCCCAGGACGTCGTAGTGATACTCGTGCGGGAATTTCACGTCCTGGAGGTGATCCTTCACGTCGGCAACCACCGAGCCAAGGTCGCGGCCGCTCACGTTCATGGCGACATCGATCCGGCGGGAGTTGTCCTCCCGCGAGATCTTGTTGGGGGTCGGGCGGACGCTCACGTCTGCGACGTCCGACATCTTGACGTGGCCGCCGCCGGGCGTGTCGAGCGGCAGGTCGCGGATGCTCTGCACGTCGCTGCGGGCCTCCGGAACGCTCCACGCGATGATGTCGTACACCTTGTTGTCGACGTGCAGGTCGCTCACCTCGTCGCCGGCCACGATCGCCGCCGCCGCCCGGCGGATGTCGCCGGGCTTCAACCCGTGGTTCGCCGCCTTCCTGAGATCGGGCCTTACGCGGATGTACGGGACGTCCACCTGGAGCTCGGTGCGCAGGTCGACGACGCCGTCGATCCCCTTGAGCGCCGAATGCACCTGGTGGGCCTCGTCGCGCAGCGTCTCGAGGTTGGGTCCGAAGATCCGCACGGTGATCGCCTCGCTCGACCCCGCCACGACCTCGTCGATGCGCTCGTTCAGGTAGGTCGTCTGCTCGCGGAAGAGGCCCGGGTATGCGGCGACGGTTTCCTGGATCCGCGCGAGCGTCCTGTCGTAGTCGGCGTGCGGGCTGAGGCTCAGCCAGTCCTCGGCGAAGTTGATGCCGTTGACCTCCTCGCCCTGCACCGCCCGGCCGATGTGCGCGCCGAACCCGCGGACGCCCGGGATCGAGCGGAGGTCGCGGCTCGCCCGCTCGACGATGCGCACAACCTCCTGGTGGCCCGTGCCCGGACGGGTCACCCAGAGCGCGAGGAAGTCGCGCTCCTTGAACGTCGGGAAGAGCGACTCGCCCAGGTGGGGCGTGACCGCCACGCCGGCCACCAGCGTGGCGGCGGTGGCGCCGACGACCAGCATCGGCGTGCGCACGACCCGGCCGAGGGCCGCGACGTAAACCCTCTGGAGGATCCGCACGAGCGGTGGCTGCTTCTCGTCGAGCGGCGCGCGGGCGAGCAGGAGCAGCGCCAGCGCCGGGGTCACGGTGAGCGCGACGGCCATGGACGCCAGCACGGCCAGGCCGTACGACGTGACGAGCGGCCGGAAGAACGCGCCCGACACGCTCGTGATGAAGAACACCGGCATGACCGCGAGCACGATGATGAGCGTCGCGTAGACGATCGCCCGCCGCACCTCGAGCGAGGCCTCGAGCACCACCGACATGACGGGCCTGGGCGATTCGGAGACGCGGTTCAGGCGCAGGCGGCGGACGATGTTCTCGATGTCGATGATCGCGTCGTCGACGACCACCCCGACCGAGATAACAAACCCAGCCAGGACCATCGTGTTGATCGTCGCGCCGGTGGCGTAGAGGACGAGCGCGGCGGCCATCAGCGACAGCGGGATCGCCGCGAGGCTGATGACGGCCGCCCGCCACTCGAAGAGGAACGCGACGAGGACGAGCACGACGAGCAGCGTCCCCAGGAGCAGCGCGTCGGTCAGGTTCGAGATCGAGATCTCGATGAACTCGGCGGGCCGGAAGATGTGGTTGTCGATGTGGATCCCCGGCAGGCCCGGGCGCATCTGGTCGAGCGCCTGGTCGATGCCGCGGGTCACGTCGAGGGTGTTGGCCCAGGGGAACTTCTCGACGACCATCAGGAGGCCCTGGTGGTCGTTGATGACCGCGTCGCCGAAGAGCGGCTGATGGCCCCAGGTCATCGTGCCCAGGTCGGCGAGCGTGAGCGGCGTCCCGTCGGTGTCGGTCCTGCCGGACACCGTCACGTTGGCGAGCGAGGTGGGGGTGAACACCGGCAGGACGTGATGGATCCCGAGCCGCTGGTTCGGCGTCTCGATAAAGCCCCCCACCCGGTTCTTGGCGGCGTCCGTGTACTTGAGAAGGCCGAAGTCGAGCGCGTCCGACGCCACCGACATCGCCTCGTCGATCGTCATGTGGTGGGCGCGCAGCTTGGCGGGGTCCATCTGGAACTGGAGCTGCTTCCAGCGGTCGCCCCAGATCACGACGTTGGCGACCCCGGGCACGGCCATGAGCCGCCACCGCATCGTCCAGTACGCGATCATCGAGAGGTCCGTCAGGTTGCAGCCGTCGCAGGTGAGGCCGATCTTCATCGCCCGGCTCGTGGCCGAGAGCGGCTGGAGCGTCCAGGGGATGCCGGCCGACGACGGCAGGCTGGGGATCGCGGTCGCGACCCGCTCGTTCACGAGCTGGCGGGCCTCGAGCGGGTCCGTCCCGCGGTCGAAGATCAGTGTGATCGCCGAGAGGCCCGGGACGGTCGCCGAGCGCATCGTCTCGAGGCCCGGCGTGGAGTTGAGCGCCTGCTCCATCGGGATGGTGATGAGCGTCTCGACCTCCTCGGTCGACATGCCGAGGCCCTCGGTCTGCACCTCGACGAACGGCGGCGCGAACTCCGGGAAGACGTCCACGGGCATGTTGCTGACCCGCGTTGCTCCGAACGCCACCATCCCGACCGCCAGCGCGACGACGATGAACCGGAAGTGCAGGCTCGAGCGGACGATCCAGCGCATCATGCGCGGCGCGCCTCCCCCGCCCGTCTCGGGTTCGCCCGTACGGTCACTCGCCCTCGATCGCGAATTCCGTGCCGAGCAGCTCCTCGCCGCCGACCGTCACGACCTCGGTGCCCGCGGGCGGGCCCTGGCGGAGGACGGCGGTATCGCCCTGGATCTCGGCGACCGTGATCGGCGCACGGACGAAGGTCAGCGGCCCGGTGCTGGTGTACGTCCAGACACCTCCCTCGACGCCGTAGATGACGGCCGAGTACGGGATCGTCAGCCGCTCGCCGGCACCGGTGAACCGGAGCTCGACCCTGACCGCCTGCCCCGGGCGGACCGCGTCGCCGGCGCCCTGGAGCTCGTAGACGAGCGCGCCTCCCGCGGCCGGATCGCCCAGGACGGGCGCGACGAGCACGCCGCCTGCGGCCGCGACACGCGCGGGCTGGGCGAGGTCGACCTTCGCGCGCTCGGCGGCCGGAAGCGACACCCGGACGAGCACCGAGCCGGCGCCGGCCGGGCCCTGCTCCGCCCGGCCGCTCACCACGAGCCCCTCGGCGACGTTCTGCATCGTGACCCTCGCCGTCTCGAGCCCGATGCGCTTTGCCGCGTCCTCGGTGAGGACGACCTTGCTCAGGTCGGAGTCCTCGATCGCCTCGACCCTGGCCGGCTCGTCGCCCTCGCCCTCGGCCGGAGCCGAGTAGCCGCAGGCCGTCGCCGCCGGCGCCACGGCGACCAGAAGGAGCAGGAGTGCGGTGCGGTTACGACGCGGCATCGTGCGTCCTCCCGTTGATCGTGGACAGGTAGAGGGCGGGGATCAGGAACGCGACGACGAGCGTCGTCGTGACGAGGCCGCCGACGACGACGACGGCGATGGGATGGGCGATCTCCTGGCCGGCCATCGTCCCCGTCACGATCAGCGGCAGCAGCGCGGCCGCCGAGGCGACCGCCGGGATCAGGATGGCGGGCAGGCGCTCGCCGGCGCCGCGCACGACAAGCCCGACGCCCGGCTCCATGCCCTCGTCCTCCAGCACCTGGTAGCGCTCGACGAGCGACACGATCCCGCGGGCCGCGATCGCCAGCACCGCGAGCAGCGCCGCGAACGCCCCGAGCGACATCCCGTCCTGGGCGACGAACGCCGCCAGGATGCCGCCCGACAGGGCGGCCGGGAGGGTGAGGAAGACGAGCCCGGCGAGCCGCCAGCTCTGGAACGCGGCCTGGAGCAGGAGCAGGATGCCGATGGCCGCGGCCAGGCCGGCCCCAAACATCCGCCGGTGCAGCGAGTCGGCGCTCTTGTAGTTGCCGACGACCTCGGCGTGGTACTCGAGCGGGAAGCTCGCCGTCTGGAGCCGCTGGTTGATGTCGGCCGCGACCGAGCCCGGGTCGCGACCGCTCACGCCGACTCCGATGTCGATCCTGCGCGACACCTCGTCGCGCTGGATGACGGTGGGCGTGGGGGCGATCCGGACGCCGGCGACGTCGGCGAGCCGCACATGCCCGCCGCTCGGCGTGTCGATGACGAGGTTCTCGATCCCGCTCACCGAGCCGCGGCTGCCGGGCGTCGACCACACGGTCACCTGGAACACCTTCTGCTGCTCGAACAGGCTCCCGACCTCGAGCCCCGCGAGCATCGTGGCGGCGGCGCGGCGCACGTCGCCCGGCTTCAGGCCGTAGCGCTTGGCCTTCTCGAGATCGACCTCGACCTCGATGTTGGGCTGGTCGAGCCGGGTGTCCATCCGGGCGGTCGAGACGCCGTCGATCCCCGTCACCATGTCGCGCACCCGGGCCGCCGTCTCACCGAGCGTCTCGAACGAGGGGCCGAACACGCGCACGGTGATGTCGTCGGGCGGGCCGGCGTCGAAATGGTGGACGCGGTCGTCGAGGTAGCTCGACACGCTCTGGGCGATCCCGGGATACGCGGCCATGGTGTCCCTCACCCGCGACACGGTCGCGCGGTAGTCCGCTCCCGGGTCGATGCTGACCCAGAGCTCGGCCGAGTTCACGTCGACGACCTGGTCGCCGAGCACCGCGCGGCCGACGTGGGCGCCGACGTTCGCCACGCCGGGGATGTGGCGGATGTCGTTCGTGACGCGGGTCGTGATCCGCGCCATCTCGGGCTCGGACGTGCCGGCGGCGGCGCTCCAGCGCACGACGACGGCGGGGTCGTGGAATGACGGCAGCAGCGACTGGTCGAACGACGGCCCGGCAGCCACCGCCAGGATCACGGCCACGGCGGCGGCGCCGAAGACGGCCGGCGGACGGGCCAGCGCGCGTTCGAGGAACGGCCCGTACGCGGCGGCGACGCGACGGACGACGGGCGATTCCCGTCCGCCGCCGCCACGCATGTAGAGGAGATACGCCAGCGCCGGCGTGACGGTCAGCGCAACCAGCGCCGAGGCGAGCACCGCGAGCACGTACGAGAGCACGAGCGGCTCGGCGACCGCGTGGTCGACACCCTCGGCGAAGAGGAACGGCAGGAGCGGCAGGAGGGCGACGAGGGTCGCGTAGGCGAGGCCGCGCCGGGAGGCGGCCGACGCCTCCACGACGGCCGTGGTGAGCGCCGGCGGACGGCCTGCGGCACGGTCCTCGCGCAGGCGGGTCGCGATGGCGTTCGTCGAGTTCACGGCGTCGTCGACGAGGACGGCCAGGGCGATCGCGAAGCCGGCGATCACCATCAGGTTGATCGAGTCGCCGCGCAGATCGAGCACGAGGAGTCCCGCCATGAGCGAGACGGGGACCGCAAGCGCCGCGACGAGGGCGGCCCGCCACTCGAAGAGCAGCGCGCCGAGCGCGGCGACGAGCAGGATCGCCCCGATCACGGCCGCCAGCGTCAGGTTGTCGATCGACTCGTCGATGAAGGTCGCCGGCCGCGCGATGGACGTGTCGATCCGGATGCCGGCCAGGCCGGGCCGCAGGTCGTCGAGCGCCCTCTCGACGCCCCGTGTCACCTCGAGCGTGTTCGCGTTCGGGAACTTCTCGATCACGATCAGGCTGTCCTCGCCTCCGGTCAGGACGGCGTCGCCGATCAGGGGCTGGTGGTCCTCGACGACGTCGGCGACGTCGCTCAGGCGCAGCGGCGCAGCGCCGTCCACCGTCACCTTCGAAAGGTCGCCGGCGGTCGTGATCGGAAAGATGTGCCGCACCTCGAGCCGCTGCTGGGGCGTGTCGATCCAACCGCCGGAGCCCGGCGTCGAGGCCTGGAGGAACGTCAGCGGCGACACCCACATGGCGTTGCCGGTGGTGCGCACGATCTGGTCGAGCGTGATGTGGTTGGCCAGCAGGCGCTCGGGCTGCACCTGCACCTGGAGCTGGCGTTCGCGCTGGCCCCAGATCGAGACGTTGGCGACACCCGGCACGGCCAGCAGCGCCGGCCGGATGTTCCAGCGCGCGAGGATGCCCATCTCGATCGGCGAGACGGTCTTCGAGGAGAGCCCGACCATCATCACCCGGTTCGTCGTCGAGAGCGGCTGGATGATCACCGGCGGCTTGGCGACGTTCGGGATCGCGAACGAGAGCGCAAGCCGCTCCTGGACGAGCTGTCGAGCCCGCAGGACGTCGGTGCCGGGCTCGAACGTGAGCAGGATCGAGGACAGCCCCGGCACGGACGTGGAGTGGACGTTCGTGAGCCACGGCGTGCCGTTCAGGAGCTCCTCGAGGTTGAGCGTCACGAGGTCCTCCACCTCGGGGGCCGACAGCCCGAGCGCCTCGGTCTGGACCTCGATCATGGGCGGCGCGAACTCGGGCAGCGAGTCCACGGACATCTGCCGCGCCTGGTTCGCGCCGGCGGCGAGCACCGCCGCGGCCAGCGCCACGGCCAGGAGCCTGAAGCGGAGGCTCGAACCGACGATCCAACCCAACATGACGGGCGCTGCTCCTTCGTTCGACGGCCGACAGGCGCAATGCGTAGCGCCTGTTCGTCACCCACCCGTCACCGCAGCGTCACCGTCCCACGTGACGGCAACCGGGTTCAGGCGGCGGCGATCGGGCCGGCGCTGACCCCGGCCTCGTCGCGCAGCAGACCGCGGACGAGCTCGAACATCTGCGGCGACGGCTCGATCCCGAGCCTGGTCCGCACCAGGTCGCGGTAGAGCCGGAACTGGCGGAGGGCGTCGAAGTGGTTCCCGTCGGCCAGATGGATGCGCACCAGCAGGCGGTGCGCGCTCTCGCGCAGCGGGTCGCGGGCGAACGCGGCGAGGCCGACCTCGAGCGCCAGGCGCAGGCGGCCCTGGGCGGTCAGGTGCTCGCACAGCGACTCGAGTGCCTGGAGCGAGAGGTTGCGGAAGTGCTCGCGCTCGACCAGCACCCAGTCGTCGTCCCAGTCCGGCAGCACCTCGCTCGAGAGCAGGCCCCAGTCGACATCGGCGCCGGCGCCCATCGGAACGCTCCCGATCAGCCGCCGCGCGAGCGCCGTGGCTTCGGCCAGGTCGACACGCACGCCGGCCCCGAGCTGGAGCATGTCGCCCCGCGATTCGACGAGCTCCACGCCCGAGCGGTGGATGCGCCAGAGCGCCGAGCGCAGGTTGGCGAACCCGCGCTCCTCGGGTGAGTCCAGCCAGAGCGATCCGGCGACGTGAAGGCGCAGCACGGGATGCCCGCGAAGGGCGAGGAACGCCACGACCCGCCGTGAGCTCATCGGCAGCGCCACGATCTCCCGGTCGCTCAAGACCGAAAAGCTGTCGAGCACATGCACGTGTGTGCGCGGCCGGCGTCGACCGGCGGGCCCGTGCGACGCCGGTCCAAGGCACGTATTCATCTTCTGTTCATGCTCCCTCGCGTCGAGGGTATTGTCTCGACCGTCACATGTCAAGCGCCAGAGTCGGCCGCGCCCGGAACGGTCAGCCACACGTCCGCGCCGGGCCTGCCGGCGTCGGCATGTGCGGTGCCCCCGTGGGCCTCGGCAATGGCCCGGACGATGGCCAGCCCCAGTCCGGCGCCGCCCCGCGCGTGCGCCTGATCGTGGCGCGAGAAGCGCTCGAACGCCCGCCCCAGGAACTCGGCCGGGAAGCCCGCGCCCTCGTCGGTCACGTGCAGCTCGACCATGGCGCTCGCCGGCCGGGCCAGCACGTGGATCTCGCCCTCGCCGTAACGCAGGGCGTTGTCGACGAGGTTCCCGAGCGCCTGCTCGAGCCGCAGCCGGTCGGCCTGAAGGCGCAGGCCGCCGGGCTGTGACGTGACGATCGGCCGGCCGGCGGCCTGCGCCCGCCACTCGAAGCGGCTCGCGACCGAGGTGAGCAGGTCGGCGGCATCGAGGGGCTCAACCCGCAGCGGCAGGTCGCCGCCATGTGAGCGGGCCAGGAGCAGCAGGCCGTCGGCCAGCTGAGCCAGGCGGTCGACCTCCTGAGACGAGCGCCGCACGGCCTCGCGCAGCTCCTCGGGCGAGCCGGTGTGGCGCAGCGCCAGCTCGAGCTCCGTGCGCACGAGCGCGAGCGGCGTTCGCAGCTCGTGGCCGGCATCGGCGACGAAGCTCCGCTCGCGGGCCAGAGCATCCTCGAGCCGGTCGAGCATCTCGTTCAGCGTCTCGCCCAACCGCTCGAGCTCGTCACGGGTATGCGGCACCGGGAGTCGCTCCCCGGGGCGCTCCGCCGAGATCGAGGCCGCCCGGCGCCGCATCGAGTCGACCGGCCGCAGCGAGAGCCCGGCCAGGAGGTACCCGGCGCCCGTGGCGACGAGCAGCGCCACCGGGCCGGCCAGGAGGAGCTGGTCGCGCAGGCTGCGGAGCGTCTCGGCGCGGTTTTCGAGGGTCGCGCCCACGACGAGCACGTACGGCGTGTCCCCGCCGCGTGTCACCGGCACGGCGAGAAACCGCGACGGCTCGTCGAGCCCCGGCACCCGCGGCCTGTCTCCGAAGATCGAGCCCTCGAGGGCACGGCCGACCTCGTCACGGCTCAGCACGGGTGCCGGCCCCAGCGGCCGCGTGAACTGGATGACCGCGCCGTTCGCCGCGACGAGCTGGGCGTAGCTCTCGCCCCGCTCCACGAACGGGCCGTTCGTCGCCGCGGCGAGGCTGCTGTCCGGGTCGGCCACCACCGCCGCGAGGTCATCCGCCCGCACCCGCAGCTCGCGGTTCAGCGCCTGGGAGAGGTGGCGGCCGAGGCTCGTGTAGACGTACCACCCGCTGGCGGCAAGGACGACGGTCATCGCGATCGCGAACGCCGCGGCGACCCGCAGCCGGATCGGGATCCGGCTCACGCACCACCGTCCGCCCGCAGCCGGTAACCGGCTCCGCGGACGGTCTCGATCGCCCGCGTGCCGAACGGCTCGTCGAGCTTCTTCCGCAGGCGGCGGACATAGACGTCGATGATGTTCGAGCCGTCCTCGTAGGAGCTGTCCCATGCGTGTGCGAGGAGGTGCGCCCGGGTGAGCGCCTCTTCGGGGCGGCGCATGAACGTCTCGAGAATCGCGAACTCCTTCGCCGACAGCTCCACCTCGACGTCGCCCCGCCACACCCGGCGGCTGGCCGGGTCGAGCCGCAGCGCTCCGGCCTCCAGCACGCTCGGGCGCTCCGGCTCGCGCCGGCGCGAGACGGCCCTGAGGCGGGCGAGGAGCTCGGCGAACGCGAACGGCTTCACGAGGTAGTCGTCGGCCCCGGTGTCGAGGCCGAGCACGCGGTCCTCGACGGAGTCGAGCGCCGTCAGCATCACGACCGGCGCCCACACCTGTCCCGACCGCAGCCGGCGGCACGTCTCGAACCCGTCGATGCCGGGCAGCAGCACGTCGAGGACGATGGAGTCGTAGTCGGCGGCCGCCGCCATCTCGATGGCCTGCTCGCCGGTCGGGGCGATGTCGACCGCCATCCCCTCCTTCTCGAGGCCGCGTCCGATCAGCTCGGCCATGTGCGGCTCGTCCTCGACGATCAGCACGCGCATCCCGTCATTGTCCCAGACCGGCGGGAAGGGTCGGGCGAGCGCGCGGCGAACGTCAAGGAGATGCTTGGTTGGGTGCTCGCAATCCTGGGGCTCGGAGCGCTCCTCGCCGGAGCCGTGGCGCTGGTCATCGGCGGCCTCCTCCTGGGCCCGCTGCTGGTGTGGCTCGCGTGGAACGTGCTCGACCTGGCGCACGCGGTCGGCGCACCCGAGCTCGGCTTCTGGGGGATCGTCCTGGCGGCGATCTTCCTGGCTATCGGCCTCGCCGGCCGCATCATCATCGTCGCCGCCGTCTTCCTGATCGACCCGCACTGGTTCCACGGCGCGGCGCGGTTGCACTGGCCCGAGCCGACGTTCCGGAACTTCATCGCGATCTGCCTGATCCTGATCGTCGCAAGCGCCTCGGCCCACTCGCACCATCACGACGGCGGTCGGCAGCGCAAGCGCGAGCCGGCCTACGACGGCTGAACCACCGGCGCCCGATACAGACGCTTCGTTGGCGCACACCGGCCCGCGTCGTACGCTGACCCGATGGACGGGCCGCAAGGCGAGCAACCATGGGGTCCCCCGCGTCACGCGCGTGAGACGATGCGGCCGTGAAGGCCATGGTTCTCTCCGCGCCGGACGACCTGGCGCTCCGCGACGTCCCGGATCCCGCGGCCGGTGAGGGCGAGGTGGTCGTGGAGGTGGCGGCGTGCGGCGTCTGCCGGACCGACCTTCAGATCGTGTCGGGCGACATCCCGATGCGCAAGCGGCCGGTCATCCCCGGCCATCAGGTGGTGGGGCGGATCGCGGGAACCGGCGAGCGGGTCGGGCTGGCATGGCTGGCCGGCGCGTGCGGCCGGTGTGCGCAGTGCCTCGCCGGCCGCGAGAACCTGTGCGAGCTGGCGGACTTCCGCGGGTGGACCGTCGACGGCGGGTACGCGGAGCTGGCCGTCGCGCGGCGCGACTACGCCTTCTCGCTCCCCGACGGTCTGAGCGATGTCGAGGCCGCGCCGCTCCTGTGCGCCGGGATCATCGGCTACCGGTCGCTGCGCCTGAGCGGCATCCGCCCCGGCGGCCGGCTCGGCCTCTTCGGGTTCGGCTCGTCGGCGCATCTCGCGATCCAGGTGGCGCGCCACTGGGGTTGCGAGGTCTCGGTCTTCTCACGCTCGCCGGCCGAGCACAGGCTCGCGCACGAGCTCGGCGCCGCCTGGGTCGGTGGCTACGACGAAGCGCCTCCGGAGCCGCTCGACGCCGCGGTCACATTCGCGCCCGCCGGATCGGTCGTCGTCTCGGCCCTGAAGGCGCTCGCCCCGGGCGGAACGGTGGCGATCAACGCCATCCACCTCGACGGCATCCCGGCGTTCGACTACGACCTGCTCTGGCGCGAGCGCGTGCTGCGCTCGGTGGCGAACTTCACCCGGGCCGACGCGACCGAGTTCCTGGAGCTGGCGGCCGAGATCCCGGTCAGGGCCCAGACGCAGACCTTCGAGCTTGCCGAGGCTCCCCGAGCCCTCGCCCGCCTTGCGGCGGGCGAGGTTCAGGGCTCGGCCGTGCTTCTGCCGTCCTAGTTCGCGAACAGGGCGAACCCCTGCTGGGCGTGGTTTCCGGTGTGCCGGAAATCTCCACCCGCGAGGAGGTTGCCCGTCGAACCCATGCCGGTCAGGGCGAACACGCCGAGCGCGCTGTCGGCGCCGGGAGCCCACGGGAGCAGGTTCCCGGTGTTCTCGTCCACCGCGAGCAGCTTGTCGCGGGGAATCGGGTTCGTGCAGGTGTGCTGGCCGTGCTGGGGCCCGCAGTAGTTCTGCATGTGGCCGCCGACGTAGACGATGCCGCCGACCACGCCGATGGCCTGGACGTTGCCGTTCGTCCCGCCCTGCCACATCTGAGCGCCCGTCGGTGAGAGGCCCGCGAAGTTCCCACCGCCTCCCGCCCCGGCGACGTACACGCCGTGCCGGTCCCTGGCGAGGTCGATCACCGGGTAGCTGAGGTGGGTGGCCCAGCTCGCGAGCGTCCCGCTGCCGCCGGGGTTGATCGCTGCGATGTGGTTGGCCGACGTCCCGTTCACCTGCGTGAAGAGCCCGCCGACAACGACGCGAACCCCGCCCGGCGTGATGGTCAGCGCCTTCACCTGGTCGTCGGTGGACGGCGACCACCCGGTGAGGTTGCCCGTGCTCGTCGAGAACGCCGCGAGATGGGCGCGCGCGGCGCCGCCCGCGGTCGTGAACCCACCGCCGGCGTAGAGGACGCCGCTCCTGTACCCGAACGCGAGCACCTCGGAGTTGGCGCCCGGATGCCACGCGGTCGGGGCGCCGGTGCTGTTGTTGACCTGCGCCAGTCGCTGCCGGCCCGAGTTGCCGATCCGGGTGAACGAGCCGCCCAGATAGACGGTCGAACCGACGACCTGGATCGCCCGGACGGTGCCGTTCGCATTCGGGTTCCACGCAACGAGGGTGCCCTTGGCGATGTTGAACGCCGCGACGTGGTTGCGGGTGACCTCCTGAGAGCCGGCGGGTGCCCCCGGTGGCCGAACGGCGGTGAACTGCCCGCCGATGTACACACGATTCTTGTGGACCACGATCACGTTCACGCGGCCGTTCGTCTGCCACGTCGGCGTCGGCGCCGTCGCCACGACGGCGAACGCCGACGAGCCGGTCGCCAGCCCGCACAGTCCCACACCCGCGGCAATTGCCGCCGCCCGCAATACCCGAGCCCGCATCAGCCCCCCCGATGGTCGAATCGAATCCCCAGTCCAGGGTACCGCCGGAACGGGTCAAGTCAAGACGCATCGCATCCCCCGGCCGATGGATTGCGCCGGCGCCGCGAGCCCGCATACTGGGACGATGGAACCGCTCGTCTTCGAGTACCCCCGCTGCGCGCTGCGCGACGCCTCGCAGGCTCTCGCCCGCGCCCTCCCGCCGCTCCGGCTTGCGGCCGCCCTGGCCTGGCCGGCGGCGCGACGCGCCGACCGGGTGTCGGTGTCGCGGAACGGCATCGAGGCGCGCAGCCTCGCGGGGCGCCACTCCATCGCCTGGGACGACGTCGCGGCCGTGCGCCGCGCGCGGACGACGTGGGGCCGCGTGACCGTCCACGTGATCGGCCGATCCGGCTCCCAGATCGAGATCGCCGAGACCCTCCCCGGCTTCTCGGAGCTGGCCGCGCTGCTGCGCCGGCCCTGGCTCGAACTGGCAGCCTGAAAGGCTCCACGCCGCCCTGGCGACATCGGTATAGTCGCGCCGGGCGGCATCTCCGGGGATCCGCCCTCCGTGCTCCATGTGACCGGGTTTACCGGTTCTCCTGGGCCACGGATGAACAGGGGTATTGTTGTCCGTATCCGGTGACGACCGGTCGCGAGGAAGTGGGGTCCGAAGCGAGCACACGAGCACGGAGAGCCGCTGCCGCGGCATTGGCCGTCGGTGGCCTTCTCGTCGGTGCCGCGGCCGCGGCGGCCGACCCCGGCCCGCCCCCACCGCCTCCGCCCGACACCGGGGGCGGGTCGACGACGCCGGCGACGACGCCCACGCAGTCGAAGGACACCACGCCGCCGCCGCGCGTGCACAGCCTCCGGGTGATCGTGTCGAAGCCCGGGCAGATCAGGCTGACGTGGACGCTCGTCAACGCGACGGACATCGCGTCGGTGTTCGTCCTGCGCGGCCCCGCAGGCCGCTGCCCCACGAAGCAGCCGCTCCAGCTCTCCGCCACCCGCATCGGACCGGTCGGCCCTCGCACGAGCCAGACCGACACCACGGAACGCGACACCAAGCGGTACTGCTACGCCGTGTACACGCTCGACAAGGCGGGCAACTGGGCCAGCCCGGTCCTCGCGCGAGCCGTCAACCCGGGCGATACGACGCCTCCGGCTGCTGTCACCGACGTGACCTCCAAAACCTCGAGTTCCGGTGTCCGGCTGACGTGGTCGAAGCCGGCTGACGCGGCCGAGATCCTCGTGATCCGCGGCGCGGGGACGGCCTGCCCGGCCGCCCCGGCGGCCGGAACCCGAGTCGGCGACCGCAGCGTGCGGTCGAGCGAGACCGACACGACCGTCGATACGGCGACCGCCCACTGCTACAGCGTCTTCGCGCTCGACCAGGCCGGCAACCGCTCTCCCGGGACGACCACCAACGTCGCGCCGTTCGTGCCGCCGAGCTCGGGGACGCGCCCAGCGCCGTCGGGCGGCCAGGCGGGCTCGTCCGGCTCGTCGCTCACGAACATCGTGGCGATCCTCGGCGGCGGCGCCATCGTGCTCGCCGGTCTCGCCTACGCCACGCTGCGCATCGTCCGCCGCGAGTGGGAGTGGCACACGCGCACCGGGTACGGCATCCGCGACCTGATGTCGGTCGACGTGCGCGACTACAGCCCGCTCGCCCTTGTCATCCCGGCCGCCATCGGCGTCTGCATCGCGGGTGCCGTCGTCGTCCTCCTCCTCTCGCTCTAGCCCGTGCGCAAGCTCATCCTCGTCGTCGCATTCGTCCTCGCCACGGCCGGCGGGTCGAGCGCCCTCGGTGCGGGCGGCGTCGCGGTTGACCCCGGCGACCTGCACTTCGGTTCCGTGGCCGCCGGGGACTCGAAGGACATCACCGAGACGATCACGAACGGCAGCGGCGTCGATGTCAGCATCCAGGCCGACGCCGGGAACACCGGCCCGTTCAGCGTCGTGAGCGACGGCTGTGGCGGCATGCTTGCCGACGGATCGCAGTGCAGCTTCGACGTCCGCTACCACCCCACGTCACAGGGAGCCGCCAACGGCACCCTGACCGTTGACGAGGGGTCGGCCGGCTCCGACAGCTTCGCGCTGACCGGCACCGGCACCGACCCGATCGCCGTGCAGCCTGGCTCGCTCAACTTCGGAAACCAGCGCGTCGGCACGAACAGCTCGCCGCTGCCGGTCACGGCCACGAACTCGAGCAACCACGCCGTCGACCTGAACCTCGGGCTCACCAACCAGGCCGACTACAACATCTCCGGCTGCGGCGGCCTGAACGGCAACAACACCCTCTCGGCAGGGTCGAACTGCACCATCGACGTCGTCTTCTCGCCGAACGCCGCCGGCACCCAGACCGGCACGCTGACCGTGGCCGGCCATGATGTGTCGCTGAGCGGCCGCGGCACGACGAACACGATCGGCGTGTCGCCCGGCTCGATCGCGTTCGGAAACGAGCCGGTGTCCACGGCATCCGCGACGCGAACGGTGACCGTCACCAACACGGGCAGCGAGAGCCTGACCGTCGGGGTGCCGTCGCTCGGCGGGACCAATCCGTTCCAGTTCACGATCAGCGACACCTGCCAGAATGCCTCTCCGCTCCAACCGGGGGCCCAGTGCACGGTCACGGTCTCGTTCGCGCCGACGATGACCGGCGCCGTATCCGCCACGCTCCAGATCAACTCCGACGCGACGAACGGGCCTGACTCGGTCAGCCTCTTCGGGACGGGGACGGCGTCGGCGATCGTCTTCACGCCCGCCCCGATCCCCTTCAAGCGGCCCCGTCACGCCGGCACGCTTTCGAGTGCCAAGACGATCACGCTCACGAACCGCACGAACGGCCCGCTCATCATCTCGAGCGTCCATCTCACCGGGCAGAATCCGCGGAGCTTCCGCATCACGGGCGGCACCTGCCGGGGGAGCACGCTCCCCGCCGACGGCACGTGCACCGAGACGGTCAGGTTCGCCCCCAACGAGGTCGGCCTGAAGGCCGCGTCCCTCGAGGTGAACGACGACGGCCCCAACTCGCCCCACTCGGTCGCGCTGACGGGAAGGTCGACCTACCCCAGGGACGACGTCGCCGTCCACGGCGCGGTGGGGTGCGACGCGACCAAGCTGACCTGGCGCCGCGGCGGCTCTTCGCGCCGTTTCGACCGCACCGTGATCGTCCGCCGCCGGACGCACATCCCCGCCGGGCCGCACGACGGAACCCGGCTTCCCCACGGCGCCGGCGTCCTGCACGACCGCGGGCTGCGGCACTTCACCACCTACCAGTACCGGGTCTTCGCGCTCTACCGGTCGCGCACGCGGCCCGGGACGCTCAACCACTCCCGCGGCGTCATCCTGCGCCTGCACACCGGCCAGATCTGCACGCCGATGGACCACGGCGTGATCAGCGACACGACGCCGACCGCGGTGTGGCTCCCCCACTCCACCCTGTTCGGCTACTCGTTCCTGCTCTTCCACGCCGGCGACCAGGTGCAGCAGAAGCGCTCGCTCCACGCCAGGTCGTTCACCTTCAGCGGCGGGCGGCGGCTGCGCCACGGGCTCACCTACACGCTCTTCCTGTACGCCTATCCGGCCACGCAGCCCGAGGGCACCTTCATCGGCAGCACGACGTTCCGGGTGCGGTAGGAGCTACGGCGGCCGGTAGCCGAGGGCGGCGGCGGCGAACAGGATGATCTGGGCGGTCGGGGCGTAGACGACGTACGCCCGGTGCACGCGCTCGCTGCGCAGGCCCAGGTCGGCCATCGCGAACGCCAGCGGAAACGCGACAAGGCCGAACCGGCCCGACGACTGAAGGACGCCCGAGAGGAGCGGCATCGCGAAGATCCCCACGACGAACAGCACGTCCTCCCACCTGGTCGGCGCGAAGAGGTCGCGGCGCAGGATCGGCACGAGCAGCGCCAGATAGGCGATGAACGTGACCCCGATGATCAGGAAGAAGACGTCGTGCGTGCGGGCAAAGTCGAGGAACTGGTCGACCAGGCTCACGGGCGGGATCGACGGATGCCCGCCCCAGCGGCGCTGCGCATGCACCATCGCCAGCGGGTCGCCGACCGCGTGCTGAAGCCAGGCCGCATGGGCGGCGAACGCCGCGATCGGCGCGGCGGCGAGCGCCCACGACCCAACCGTCCTCCGCCGCCAGGCCCGAAGCGCGAGCGGCGCGACCAGGGCGAGCCCGGTCACGCGGGTCAGGCCGGCGGCGAACGCGAGCGGGATCGCCCAGGCGTCCCGGCGGCGGTCGGACAGGACGAAGAGCCACGTCGCAAGCGCCAGGAAGAGCCCCTCGGAGTACGCCATCGCCAGTGCGAACGCGTACGGCGAGAGGACGAGGTAGAGGATGCCGCGGCGGGCGTGGTCCTCGCTCAGCCGGTCCCGCGCCAGGACGTACATGCCGGCGAGCCCGGCCAGGAGCGCGAGGTTCGAGACCGCGACCGCGGCCACCGCGTCGCCCACGTGCACCACCTCGCGCGTCGCCCAGATCGTCGCCGGGTAGAGCGGGAAGAACGCCACGTCCTTGCCGGGGTGGTAGCCCGTGTGCGAGAGCTTCAGGTAGTAGACCGAGTCCCAGCCGGTGATCGAGCGGAAGAACTTGGTCTGCCACGGCTCGAGCGCGCGGTGCCAGCCGAGCTGCGTCGTGAGAAGCAGCCCGAGGCTCAAGACCGCGAGGCGGCTGGCCGACCATACGACGAGGACGCGCCGCCACATGAGGCGGTATCGTACTGAGCGGGGTTCGGCGCGTTTGGCCGTGCGGGGCCCCGTGCCCGGAGAGGTGGCCGAGCGGCTTAAGGCGCCCGCCTGCTAAGTGGGTATGGGGGGTAAACCTCCATCGAGGGTTCGAATCCCTCCCTCTCCGCTGACCCGTCGCCGAGGACGCCGGCCGGTTGCTCCCGCACTGCTAGTGACGGTAACGCGACCCGGCGTGCTGCGAGTACCAGCTGACCCAGCGATGAGCGACAGGGTGTTCGTGATCGGCCCGCACGACGGCGATGACCGCCCCGAGCACGGCCGCGGCGCTCGCCAGGATCGCCACCGAGGTGACCGCGAGAATCAGACCGACCAAGTCACCCATCGTCCGCAATATATCGTATAACGAAGGAAGCTGCGCTCGGCAATCGTTTCGCTGGGCCCGGCTCGGGGTACGTCCCATGCGCGGATTCCGAGATCTCCCCTGGGTTGGGGGGAGAGCGGGCGGCCCGCGAGGGCCGCCCGCCGCTCACTCCAGCAGCCTGTCGAGGTCGGCGAGCGCCGCGCGCAGGAGCCGCGAGACGTGCATCTGCGAGATGCCCATCCGCTCGCCGATCTCGGCCTGGCTCAACTCGAGCCCGAACCGCATGACGAGGATCGCGCGCGACCGGGCGTCGAACCGGTCGAGCACGTGCCCGACGGCCAGCCGGGCCTCGAGCGCCTCTGCGGCGTCCTCGGCCCCGGCGGCATCCTCGATCACGGTGTCCGGGGCCGGCGGCGCCAGGGCGCGGCGGGCCGCGAGGCCCGTCACGACCTCCTCCTCGTCGAGCCCGGCCGCCGCCGCGATCTCGGCCGGCGACGGTGCCCGGCCCTTCTCGGCGGCGACGGCGTCGGCTGCCGACTCGACGGCGGCGGCCAGGTCGCGGCCGGTCCGCGAGACGTGCACGGGCGCGATGCCGCGCACCACCGCCAGCATCTCGCCGGCGGCAAACGGCGTCGCGTAGGTCGCGAAGGCCGTGCCCCGGCCGGGGTCGTAGCCGGAGATGGCCGAGAGGACGCCGACCACGCCGGCCTGCTCGAGATCCTCGCGCGGCACCCGCCCCTCGAACCGGCGCGCGAGCCGCGACACCATCGGCATGACCCGCTCGACGAGCTCGTCGCGGGCCTCCGCGTCGCCGGCTGCCGCGCGCGCTGCGAGCGCGTCCGCCTGGTCAGGCATCGAGCGTGAGCGCGATCGCGTCGCCGTCCTCGACGACGGACGCCGAAAGGCCCTCGAGCAGCACCCGCCGGCCCCGGAGGCGTTCCGCGGCGACGGGTGAGACCGTGACGCTGATGCGCGTGCCGGCGCGCCGCAGGTCGGTCGTCACCGGGCCGGGCACGGCGGAGCCGATCGCGATGCCGAGCGCGATCGCGAGCTCGTCAAGCCGCCCGACGTCGAGCCCGGCGCGGACACCGAGCGCGAGCAGCACGGGCTCCACGACCGCCTTTGCCAAGGTGGGATCGGACGCACGCATGCGGACGTCCTCGGGTGGTGCAGTCGCCATGGCCGGAGCGTACAGCGGCCCTCAGCGAGCCGTGACCGACGCGCGTTGACACACCTCGTGGCCGCCGATAGCGTGAACGGTCCAGAGACAAGCTCCGGGGGCCCCATGCACGTCATCGAGGACATCGTGGCGGCGGATGTGATCGGCCAGGCTCCGACAGCCGTCGTAGCCGTGGACACCGGCCTTCGGGTCGCCGTCTGGAATCCCGCCGCCGAGCGACTGTTCGGCATCGCGGCGGAGGCCGCGGTCGGACGGTCGCTGCTCGAGCTCGTCATCCCCGAGAACCGGCACGGGCTCGCGCGCCAGATCGGTGAGCGGGCCGCGGCGGGCCGCGCGTGGCAGGGTGAGTTCGACGTCCGCCGCGGGGACGGGTCGCCGCTTCGCGTGCACGCGGCGGTCGGGCCGCTGACCGACGCCGACGGCCGGGCGGTGGGTGTCGTGGCGGTCGCCATCGAAGCGGAGCGGGCGGCGGAGGCCGACCGCGGCCGGCGCCTTGAGCTCCTGGTGCAGACGAGCGAGATCCTGGCGGCTTCCGTCGACGCGCGGGCCGGCCTCCAGAGCGTTGCGCGGATCGCCGCGGCGTGGCTCGCCGACCTCGTCGTGATCGACCTGCTCGACGCAGACGGCCGGCTGGAGCGGGCCGCGGTCGCCCATGCGCGGCCCGAGCAGGCCGAGCTCGCCGAACGCCTGCGCCCGTATCCGCCGAGCACCGATGCCCCGCACATCCGGCGCGTCCTCGGCGAGAGCCGGGCGGAGGTCGTCGCCAACCTGACCGGGGCGGCCCTGCGCGAGCGCGTCCGCGACGAGACGCATCTCGACATCGTGCGGCGGCTCGGCGTGCGCTCGGCGATGTTCGTGCCGCTCGCGGCCCGCGGCCGCGTGCTGGGCGTGATGCTCCTGGCGGGGGGGAGCGAGCGCGCGCCGTTCGGCCCGCCCGAGCTGGCGATGGCCGAGGACATCGCCCGCCGCGTTGCGCTCGCCCTCGACGCGGCGAACCTGCTGCGCGAGGCGCGCGAGGCCGCCCAGGTCGCGCGCAGCCTCCAGCGGATCACCGACGCGGCGCTGGCCCACCTCGACCTCGACGACCTCCTGCCGGAGGTGCTCGACAGGCTCCACTCCGAGCTCGGGACGGACTCGGCCGCCGTGCTCCTGACCGACATCTCCGGCACAGCTCTCGAGATGCGGGCCGCGCTCGGCTTCGAGGTCTCGCCGGGCCCGCTGCGGATCCTGTTCGGAACGGGCGTCGCCGGCCGGATCGCCGAATCGGTCGAGCCGATGGCGTTCCACGACCTCGGGCCGTCCGATTTCGTGAACGCGTCGCTTCGCGCGGCCGGCGTGCGCAGCATGCTCGGCGCGCCGCTTCGAATCGGCCACCGCATGCTCGGCGTCGTGCAGGTCGGCTCCGTCGAGCGGCGCCAGTTCTCGCCCGACGACATCGAGCTGATCCGGCTGGCCGCGGGCCGGATCGCCCTCGCCGTCGACCACGCCCACCTGTACGCGGCCGAGACGCTCGCCCGGGGCCGGCTCACGCTCCTGGCCGAGGCGAGCGAGGTGCTGGGTGAGTCGCTCGATTACCGCTCCGCGCTCGCGAGCCTCGCCCGGGTGCTCGTCCCGTGGCTCGCCGACTGGTGCCTGATCGAGGTGACGGGCGAGCCCGCGGCGGGCATCGCCGCCCACGCCGACCCGGGCATGACCGGCGTCGTGGAGGAGCTCGCCGGGCTCGGAGACGGCGAACGGGCGGCGAGCCGGGTGGCGAGGAGCGGCCTCGCGGAGCTCGCCGCCGACGCCACCGCGGACTCCCTGGTCGCGCCCGGCGACGCGGACCGCCTGGCGGCGCTCGAGCGGCTCGGCCTGCGCTCGGCCATGGTCGTGCCGCTGCGAAGCCGCGGGCGCACGCACGGCGTGATCACCCTCGCGACGTCGCTCTCCGATCGCCGCTACGACGACGCCGACCTGGCGTTTGCCACGGAGCTGGCGCGCCGCGCCGCCACCGCGGTCGACACCGCCCGCCTCTACCAGGACCGCGACCAGGTGGCCCGGACGCTCCAGCGAACGCTCCTGCCCCCGACGCTCCCCGACATCCCCTACGCCGAGCTCGCCGCCATCTATCACCCGGCCGGCGCCGGGTCGGAGATCGGCGGCGACTTCTACGACGCGTTCGAGACGGGCGACGGCGGCTGGGCGATCGTCATCGGCGACGTGTGCGGCAAGGGCGCCGCGGCCGCCGCGATCACCGGGCTCGCGCGGCACACGCTGCGGGCCGCCGCCTTCCGGGAGTCGTCGCCGCGCGCGATCCTCGAGCGGCTGAACCGGGCCCTCCTGGGGGAGGTCCGCGAGGAGAGCTTCTGCACCGTGGCAGCGGGGCGCCTGACCGCGCACGAGCGCGGCGCCCTGCTCACCGCGTGCGCCGGCGGGCACCCCGCACCGCTGGTGCTTCGCAACGACGGCACCGTCGAGGACGCGACCGCGCCGGGGACGCTGCTCGGCATCTACCCCGACATCGACGTGCGTGACCGCGAGACGGTGCTCGAGCCGGGCGAGTCGGTGATCTTCTACACCGACGGGGTCGTCGAGGAGCGCCGCGACGGCGAGCAGTTCGGCGAGGAGCGCCTGCGCGAGGTGGTGGCGGCGTCCTCGGGGCTCTCGGCGACCGGCATCGCCGAGCGGATCGAGCGGGCGGTGCTCGAGTTCCAGCCGGTTGCCCCCGCCGACGACATCGCCGTCGTCGTCCTGCGGATCGCCGCCTCGGGGTGAGGATTCTCGGTGCATGCACCGGGGTATCCTCCGCGGATGGAGACGGTGTCGGAACGGATTGAGATCGAGATAGCCGCGGCCGCCGCGGGCGTGCCGCTCGTTCGTCACGCGCTGCGCGGGCTGCTCTCCGGCCTCGAAGTTCCCGACGACGTGACCGCCGACATCGCGCTCGCGGTCACCGAGGCGTGCACCAACGCGGTGGTGCACGCCTATCCAAACCGGGCCGGCGCGATCCACGTGACCGCAAGCCACGTCGACGGCGGCCTCGTGGTGACTGTGCGCGACCACGGCGGCGGCATGGCGCCCCGCGTCGACACCCCGGGGCTCGGGGTCGGCCTGCCTGTCATCGCGGCGATCGCCCAGTCCGTCGAGATCGACTCGCCCGACGGCGGCGGCACCGAGATCCGCATGCGCTTCTCTCTCAGGAACCCGGCTGAATGATCTCGCCCGTTGGCTAACCTCCCCTGGATGACGAACGGCGCCAACGGCATCGATGTCGAGCGGATCGGCGTCGTCGACGTCGTCACGCTCACGGGCGAGCACGACCTGTCAACCGCGACGGACGTGAGCCGCAGGATCGACTCGTGCCTCGAGACGGCATCGGGCCTGGCGATCGACCTGTCGCAGACCACGTTCATCGACTCGGCGGTGCTGAGGGTGCTGATCACCGCCCAGGAGCGGGCCGCGGAGCGCGGCGCCGGGTTCGCGATTGCGGTCGCGGATTCGTCGGGGCACGGCGTCCACCGGCTGCTCACGCTGACCGGATTGGATGCGAAGCTCTCGACGCGGCCGTCGCGCGAGGACGCCATCGCCGCGGCCGGCACGTCGTAGCCGGTTTCGCCGCGGGCCCGAGCGGGAATGAGCCGCGCGTGAACCGCCGGTCCGCGACAAGCGTGCTGAGCGCGCCTGTCGTGGTCGGCAGGCACGTGCTCGGCCACGTGTCCGAGCTCGTCCTCGACCCCGAGCTCGAGCGGCTCGTGGGCTACGAGGTGGAGCTGGCATCCGGGACCCGGAGGTTCCTGCCCACCGGCGTCGCCAGCCCCGGCCCGGCCGGCATCGAGGTCGCCTCGCCGCTGCACCTGGTCGAGCCCGAGTACTACCGCCGCAACGGGATCGCCCTGGCCGACGCGCCGGACGACGAGCGAATCGAGATCGACCTCGACTCGGGCGACGTCATCCGCGCCGGCTGACGATGCTCAGGCGGCGCTGTCGAGCGCCTGGAGCTCCTCGCGCAGCTGGTCGAGCGAGGCCCGCAGCAGCCGTGACACGTGCATCTGGCTGATGCTCATGCGCGCCGCGATCTCCGACTGGGTGAGGTCGTCCAGGAACCGCAGCGCCACGATCGCCCGCTCCCGCGGCGGCAGCTTGCGGATCGCGCGCTCGAGCGTCTCGCGCCGCAGGACTCCCTCGAACCCGGGCTCCTCGACGCTCAGCTCGCGGCCGGCCGCGCCGGAGCGCTCGCCGTCGTCGGCGACGGGCGTCTCGGTGAGCGGCTCGACGGTGTAGGCACGCTGCGCCCAGAGCGCCTCCGAGACGCGCTCGACGTCCTCGCCCGAGGCCTCTGCGAGCTCCTCCGCGGTCGGCGTCCGGCCGAGGCGGTGGCTCATCCGCTCCGAGAGCACGGCCATGCGCCGGCTCATCTCCTGGAGCGAGCGAGGGACGCGGAGCGCCCAGCCGCGGTCACGGAAGAGGTGCATGATCTCGCCCTCGATCGTGCGGGCGGCGTACGCGCGGAGGGGGACGCCGCGGTGCGGGTCGAACCGGTCCACGGCCTGGATCAGCCCGATGTAGCCGCTCTGGACGATGTCCTCGTATGCAAGCCCGCGACCCGCGTACCGGCGTGCGATCGAGCGCACCAGCTTGGCGTGGCGCATGATGAGCGCGTCACGATCGAGAGCTTCCTTGGACGGCGGGGTTGGAGTGGTGGTCGCGTGGATCGTCGTCATGGGTGGTGTGCTCCTTCGGTGGCGTTCCACCCCAGGTGTGTGCGGTCCGGCCGCCTCGTCAAACATCCGCGACGCGAAAGAGCGACGTCCGCTGGACGCGCAGCTCCACCCCGTCCTCCGTCCGCACGGCGCCGTGCTGGGCGAGCAGCTGCGTGGCGCGGTCCGCCCATCCCTCGTCCGGATCGGCCGAGAACGTCAGGTCGAGCAAGCCCCGCTCGGCGACGGCGTCGATGGCGAGCGAGCCGGGGGCGGCGGCCGCGGCCGCCTGCACGGAACGGCGCAGCCGCTCGCCGGCCAGCGGCCCGGCCCCGCACGCGATCGCCAGTGCGAGCACGACCTGGCCCGCGACGGGCGAGCGAGCGGCCGCGTTTGGGAGCTCGAGGCGGACGGTACGGTTCACGCGTGAGCTCCGATTCCCATGTCCGCCTGACGCTCCCAGCCGAGGCCTCGTTCCTGACAGTGTGCCGTGCCGCGCTGACCGGCATCCTCGCCGACGCGGGGGACGACGAGGTCGAGGAGTCGAAGCTGGTGCTGTCGGAGGTGTGCGCGGCGGCGGTCGCTCACGGCGGCGGCGGCCGGCTTGAGATCGAGTTCCGGCCGCACCCCGGTGCGATCGAGATCGTCGTGGCCGGGCCCGGCGCGGGGGCGCTGCTCGACGACCCGGTGGCGCTTGAGGTGGTCGAGCGGCTCACAAGCCGATGGCGCGTCGACCCCGACCCGGAGAACGAGAGCTCGTCGGTCACGTTCGCCCGCCGGCTCCGCTAGGCGGTTTCGGTTCGGGCTGCCCGGGGAACGCCAGGCCAGGTGACGGGCGACCGGCGGGCGTACCTCGCCTCGTTCCGGGCCACCGCTGCCACCGCGGTCGTCGTCGCCGCCGCGACGGTTCTCTGCTGGTATGCCCTCCCGATCGCGCGCCGCCAGCAGGGCTGACTCGCCTGGTGGGTTCGTCGCCCGCGCCCAGCGGGTAACGTGAACGTCATGGAGCGGAACACGGCAGGCCCGACCTTCACGCAGACAGAGGTTGACGAATCCGCGACCATCGTCCACGTCGAGGGCGAGCTCGACATCGACTCCGCCGACGCCCTCCGCGACGCGCTCGAGACCGCCGAGGAGTCGGTCGGAACCATTCTGCGGCTCGACGCGACCGGCGTGACGTTCCTCGATTCGACCGCGCTCGGCGTCATCCTGGCATCGGCCCAGCGGATGGAGGAGCGGGGCGCACGGTTCGAGTTCGTCTGCACCTCGCCCTCGATCCGCCGCATCCTGGACATGACGCTGATCAGCCGTACGGTTCACCTGCTGCCGTAGTGCCCCCGCTCCGGGGCCGCGAAACGCTGGTAGCGTGTGCGCAGTGGAGGGTGTGAACGTCCACGGCGGCGAGTGGGACGGGGCGAACGACCGGGCCGGCTGGCGCGGGCGGCGCAGGAGCGTGACGAAGCCGCTCGGCGCCGAGAAGCTCGGCGCGACGGTCTACGAGATCGAGCCGGGCCAGCGCACGTTCCCGTACCACTGGCACAACGCGATCGAGGAGATGTGCGTCGTCCTGCGCGGCGAGCCGACGCTGCGCGACCCGTCGGGCGAGCGGCGGCTGAAGGAGGGAGACGTGGCCGTCTTCTGCCGTGGCGAGCGCGGCGCCCATCAGCTCAGGAACGACACCCCGGAGCCGGTGCGGGTGCTGATGGTCTCGACGCAGGCCGAGGTCGAGGTCGCCGTCTACCCCGACAGCGACAAGATCGGCGTCATGGCCCGCCCGATCGGCGACGGCGCCCCTGTCCGGGTGCTGGTGCAGGGCACGCCCGACGTCGGGTACTACGACGGCGAGGAGTAGGTGAGGTCGAAGAGGGCGACCCAGTCCCAGACGTCGAGCTGGCGGGGGCGGGCGTCGTAGGGAAGCCCGCGGTCGCGCGCGAGCCGCTTCCATGACGCCCTGCCCGGCGCGACGGTGAGCCGAACCGGGCCATTCGAGCGGTCGAACCCGCGTCGCAGGAGCGCCCGGTAGGCCGCCGCGCGCTCCGGCGGGAGGAGTGCAGGCTCGCGGCGGCGGACGGCCAGGATCGCGGCGTCGACCGACGGCCGCGGCTCGAACGAGCCCGCCGGCAGGATGCGGTCGATCGTGAGCCGCCACCAGGGCAGCCACGAGAGCGAGAGCATCGTGCACGGGCGCGGCGCGCACCGCTTGCGAGCCAGGCCGTCCTGCACCACCAGGTCGGCGGCGAGGCAGCCCGAGCCGGGGTCGTCCAGGATCCGGCGCAGGAGCGCGGTCGTGATCCCGAACGGGACGTTGCCGGCGACCCGGTGGCGCGCTGCGGGCAACGGGACGAGGAGCGCGTCGCCCTCGACGACCGTGACGCGAGGTTCGCGATCGAAGCGGCGGCGCAGGCCCTCCGCGAGGTCCGGGTCGAGCTCGACGGCGGCGACGCGGCCCGCCGCGGCGGCCAGCGCGGCGGTCAGGCGGCCGGTGCCCGCGCCGACCTCGACCACGAGGTCGGACCGCGCCACGCCCGCCGCCGCGACGATCTCGGCCGCCAGGCGCGCGCTGCGGAGAAGGTGCTGCCCGTCAGCGAGCCGGGCGTGGCCGCCGCGACCTCGCGCGGCCACGGAAGGTCACCGTGCAGAACGTCATCGGCCGCGAGTCTACTACCCTCGCGGACATGGCGGGCCTCCTCGACCGCCACCGGGGCCGGGTCGCGGTCGCGACGGCGTTCCTGGCCCATTCGCTCATCACCGGATCGTGGGCGTCGCGGATCCCGGCGATCAAGCACACCCTGGACCTGTCGGACGGGCAGCTCGGCGTCGCGCTCTTCGGGATGGCCGCGGGAACGCTGATCGGCGGCCGCACCGGAGGGGTCGCCGCCGCGCGGCTCGGAGCCCGGGTCGTGGTGCGGGCGGGAATCCCCGTCTTCGCTGCGACGCTCGTCGTGGCGGCGCTCGCCGGCAACCTCGCGGCGCTCACCGCGACGATGGTGGTATTCGGCATGGTGGCGGCGATGGTGGACGTGGCGATGAACGCGGAGGCGGTCGTCGTCGAGCGGGCATCGCCACGGCCGCTGATGTCGGGCTTCCACGGAATGTGGAGCCTGGGCCTCCTGGGCGGCGCGCTCGGGGGCGTGCTCGCGGCGGGCCTGGATGCGCGCCCCGCGGCGCAGTTCGGAGCCGTCGCGGCCGCCGTCGCGGCGGGATCGGCCCCGATGCTCGCGCGCCTGCCGCACCGCGCCGCCCCCACGCGGACCGCGGCGGGGGGACGGGACAGGTGGTCGCTGCCGCTCGTCATCCTCGGCCTCATCGCATTCGGCTCCTTCCTGAGCGAGGGAGCCGCGGCGGACTGGAGCGCCGTCTATCTCCGCGACGAGGCCGGTGCGACCTCCGCCGTCGCGGCGGCCGGATTCGCCGGGTTCTCGCTCGGCATGGTCGCCGCACGATTCGCCGGCGACCGCGTCGTCGCGGCCGTCGGGCCGGTGCGCCTGGTCGGCGTCTCCGCCGCGGTCGCGCTGTGCGGCCTCGCGCCGGCGCTGGCGGCACCCGGCGCGGCGACGGGCATCCTCGGGTTCGCGGTGTTCGGCCTCGGCCTCGGGCCGGTCATCCCGACCGCGGTGAGCGCCGCCGGGAACGCGGGCCTGGGCACGCTCGAAGGCGTCGTCTCGCGTCTCTTCACCATCGGCTATTTCGGCGGCGTCAGCGGCCCGGCGATCATCGGCTTCGCATCGAGCCAGGTCGGGCTGCGCGCCGCGCTCCTCATCCCGCTCTGCCTCGTCGCGGGCATCGTTCTCGCATCGGGCCGGCTCTCGACCGGGGCGGGTGCGCACGGCCCGGTCGAGGCGGGGCCGGGGCGGACCGTCTGAGCCGCGGAAGGGAACGGGCGGCGCGCGGCGGCCAGTTGGCCGAGCGCGTGGCCACTCGGCCACCGCGGAGTGTCATTTGCCTTTCGTGACACCCTCATGACGCCGCCCCCCATACGCTCCCGGCTGGCTAGATTGACGCCCGTGCCGTCCTCACCCGCCATCGAGACGAAGGCGCTCCGGGTCGTCCGCGGAGGCACGGAGGTGCTGCATGAGATCGACGTCGACGTTCCCGTGGGCGAGATCACCGGCCTGCTCGGGCCGTCGGGGTGCGGGAAGTCGACCCTGATGCGGGCGATCGTGGGCGTGCAGATCGTGGAGGGCGGAGCGGTGACGGTGCTCGGGGAGCCGGCCGGCTCGCCCGGGCTCAGGGCCCGCGTCGGCTACGTGACGCAGGCGCCTTCCGTCTACCTCGATCTCTCGGTCGAGGAGAACCTGCGCTACTTCGCCACGGTCGTGCGCGCCGCTCCGAGCCGCGTCGCCGACGTGATGGCTGCCGTCGACATCGAGGACCTGGCCGGCCGGGAGGTCGGGAACCTGTCGGGCGGTCAGATCGCGCGCGTCAGTCTGGCGACGGCGCTTCTGAACGAGCCGCCGCTCCTCGTGCTCGACGAGCCGACCGTCGGGCTCGACCCCGTCCTGCGCCGCGACCTCTGGAACACGTTCCGCGGCCTGGCCGACGCCGGGACGACGCTCCTCGTGTCGAGCCACGTGATGGACGAGGCCGACCGCTGCGACCGGCTTCTGCTGATGCGCGACGGCGGCATCCTCGCCACCGGCACGCCGGCGGAGCTTCGCGCCGACACGGGCGCACGCGACCTCGACGCGGCGTTCCTGACCCTGGTCGACCGGGCGGAGGCCGGCGGATGAGGCCCGAGGCGACGCTCGCAACCGCCGGCCGGGTGCTGCGCCAGCTCCGTCGCGACCCGCGCACCGTGGCGCTCCTGCTCCTGGTCCCGTGCCTGCTGGAGATCCTGCTCAAGTACGTGCTCGACGGCCAGGCCGTGACGTTCGACCGGATCGGCGGCCCGCTGCTCGGCCTCTTCCCGTTCATCACGATGTTCCTGGTCACCTCGATCACGATGCTCCGCGAGCGCACGACCGGCACGCTCGAGCGGCTGATGGCGATGCCGATCGAAAAGCTCGACCTGCTGCTCGGCTACGGGATCGCGTTCGGCGTCCTCGCGGCGATCCAGGCGGCGCTCACGACGACGGTCGCCTTCCGGCTCCTCGACCTGTCGTCGACGGGGTCGGAGGCGGACGTCGTCGTCTTCGCCATCTCGAACGCCGTCCTCGGCATGTCGCTCGGCCTCTTCGTGAGCGCGTTTGCCCACACCGAGTTCCAGGCCGTGCAGTTCCTGCCGGCGACGGTGTTCCCGCAGCTGCTCCTGTGCGGCCTGCTCGTCCCGCGCGACCAGATGGCGGACGTCCTGGACGCCGCATCGAGCGTCCTGCCGCTGACCTACGCCTACGAGGGCCTCCAGCGTGTCACGACCGGCCCCGGGTTCGACGGCACGGCGTGGCGCGACCTCGCGATCGTGGTGGCGGTGACCGTCCTCGCGCTCGCCCTCGGGGCGACGACGCTCCGCCGCCGGACCGCCTGACGGGCACGGTACAGTGTCGGCGTGCAGACGATCATCGGGCTCTCGCGCGGCCTCATCCTGCTCTCCTGCGCCTGCTACCTGGCGGCGGTGATCATCGCCCTCCCGCTCGGCGTCCCCGGCGTCGTGCGAGAGGAGTGGGCGCTCGTCCCGCTCGGGGCGGGCGGCATCCTGCTCGGCCTGGGGATGATCGGCGAGGTCGCCGACAGGTAACGCACGGCTACGCGACCTCGTCGCCGGGCGGCGAGACGAGGTTGGGCCGCACGTAGGCCTCGTGGAAGCCGAACCGCATGATGTTGCCGTAGGACGCGCTCGCGCGGTCGAGCACGCGCTCGCCGGTCTCGGTTCCGATCGCCGAGCAGCCGGCGTGGATCGCCTCGCGGATCCGGGCCGCCATGATCGCGCCCTGGCCGCCGCGCCGGCGGAACTCCGGAACCGTCGCCGCAAGCCCGAGCCACGCCACGGGCGGGTGGACGTAGGCGCAGCCGGCGGCGGCCGGCTCCGAGCCCTGGAACGCCACGTAACAGCTCCAGCCCGGCCGGCCCACGAGCGCGGCCACCCAGCCCTCCATCCAGCCGGGCATCTCGAAACCGGCGACGAACGCCCGCGCGAACGCGTCGGCGTCGCCGGGCCCGGCCCGGCGCACGTCGAGCGTCGTCGGGGCATCCGGCGGCGGGTCCGCGCCGCGCTGGAACTTCATCCACGCGTAGCCCGCCTCGAACCCGCGCCCCCGGAGCCAGGTCGTGAGCTCCGACGGCTGGCACTGCGGCGCGACCGGGATCATGTAGCGGGTCTCGCCGAACGCCTCGCCGGCCAGGTCGAGCATCGCCGGCGTCGCGGGCACGCCGACGCCCAGACCGATCACGCGGTTCAGCATGAGCGACGGCACGTCGCGGGCGACGATGCACGCCGCCGCCGCCCCCAGGTCGAGCACCGCGATGCCGTGCTCCTCGGCCAGCGCGGCGGGGACGGCGCGGTAGATGTCCGCCCACGCCTCGGCCTCGATCAGCTCGAGCAGTCGCGCGTCCACCATGGGCGCACGATGCTACTCCTGCTTGAGCGCCCCCATGTAGCCCTCCTGCTCCAGCCAGTGGCCGCCGTCGATCGTCAGGTTCGCGCCCGTGATGTAGGCGGCCTGGGGAGCGCACAGGGCGGTCGTCCACCATGCGATCTCCTCGACCCGGGCCAGCCGGCCGATCGGGACCGACGACGCCACCCGGCCCTCGTCCTCCGGCGTCGGCCACAGGGCCGCTCCGGCGCCCTCGGTCGCGGTCGGGCCGGGACAGATCGTGTTCACGCGGATGCCGTGCGGGGCCCACTCCACCGCCAGCGTCTTCGTCATGGCCATCACCCCGGCCTTGGCGGCGGCGGAGTGGACGGTGCCGGGGCCCCCCGTCCACGCGTAGCTCGCGATCACGCTCACGATCGCGCCGCCCTCGCCGCTCTCCATCATCCGCCGGCCCGCGGCCCGCGCGCACAGGAAGCTGCCGTCGAGCACGATCGACGTGACCGCCCTCCAGCCGTTCGGCGAGAGATCCTCGGCCTTCACGACGAAGTTGCCGGCGGCGTTGTTCACGAGGCAGTCGATCCGCCCGAACGTGTCCACGGCCGCGTGCATCAGCGCGTCGACCTGGTCCGGGTCGCGCACGTCGGTCGGCTCGGCGAGCGCCGTCCCGCCCGCGCCCTCGATGAGCGCGGCCGTCTCCGCCAGCGGCTCGGCCCGGCGCCCGGCGACGACCACCGCCGCTCCGAGCCGCGAGAACTCAAGGGCCATCGCCCTGCCCATGCCGCTTCCGCCTCCGGTCACCACGGCCACGTGCCCGTCGAATGTGCCCTTAACCAGCATCGGTCACGCCATTCTCTATCACGCGGGCGTCGAGAGCGACGGCGCCGTCCGGCGTGACGAGCAGCGGGTTGATCTCGATCTCGGCGATCGCGGGATGTGCCGCGGCGACCCGCGACAGCGCCGCGGCCGCCTCCGCGGCGGCGCGGACGTCGCATGGCTGCCGGCCGCGGGCGCCCACGAGGAGCGGTGCGCCCCGGAGCGAATACAGCATCCGCTCGGCCTCGGCCGCGTCGAGCGGTGCCAGCCCGACCGCCACGTCGCCGAAGATCTCGGTGTAGATCCCGCCGAGCCCGACCGCGGCGACCGGGCCGAAGCGGGGGTCGCGCCCCGCGCCGACGATCAGCTCGACGCCCTCACGGACGGGCGCCATCCGCTCGACCGAGTAGCCGGGCGGGTCGAGCCTCCGCCGCATGCCCGCGACCGCCGCGCGCAGCTCCTCGGGCCCGGCGATCCCGACGGCCACCCCGCCCGCGTCGGACTTGTGGAGCAGGCCCAGCGCCTTCACGACCACCGGATAGCCGAGCTCGGCCGCGGCCGCCTCGGCCTCGGCGGCGTCCGCCACGCTGCGGGCGGCCACGAACGCGATCCCGGCCGCCTCGAGCAGCGACCGCGCGCCGAAGTAGCCGTCGACGTCCGGGAGCGCCCGGGCGGGCGGCAGCACCGGCGCTCCCGGCGCGGGCGGCCGCGGGCCGAGCGCCGCAAGCGCGGTCGCGGCCGCCGCGATCCCCGGGTAGACGGGCACGCCCCCGGCCCGGAGAACAGCGGCCGTCGGCGAGTCGGAGTACATCGTCTGGGCGACGAGCGGGCGGCCGGTCTCCGCCGCGGCGCGGGCGACGTCGCGGGCCACCTCGGCCTCCTGGGCGGCGAAGTCGTCGGAATACTGGCTGTAGCCGCCGAAGTACCCGGTCAGGAGGACGCCGTCCACCTCGCCCGAGCCGAGCACCGTCCGGGCCACGCGGGCGTACGAGAAGAAGTCCTGCTCCCCGCCGCCGGCGAGATCGACCGGGTTTCGGGTCGAGGCGGTCGGCGGAAGCGACGCCGCCAGCTCGGCGGCGAGCCCGTTCGAGAGGATCGGCAGGTCGAGCCCGGCGGCGGCCGCGATGTCGCAGGCGATCGCGCCGTGCCCGCCGCCGTCGCCGACGACGGCGATCCGCGGCCCGGCGAGCGGCCTGGCGCGAAGCAGCACCTGCGCCAGGTCGATCATCTCGCCGGGCGTCGAGACGAGGTGGGCGCCGGCCGCCCGGCAGGCCGCCTCGACGACCGCGACGTCGCTCACCAGCGCCCCGGTGTGCGAGGCCGCCGCCCGGATGCTCGCGGCGCTGCGGCCGACGGTCAGAAGCACCACGGGCGTCGACGCCGCGGCGGCCGCGTCCACGAACGCCCGGCCGTCGCTGAAGTCCTCGGCGTAGACGGCGATCAGCTCGGTCCCCTCGTGGGCCGCGAACGACGCCACGAGCTCGGCCAGGTCGACGTCGGACTGGTTGCCGACCGACGCGAACCGCGAGAAGCCCATCTCGACCGCCCGCGCGAGGATGCCCAGCTCGAGCGCGAGGTTGCCGCTCTGCGAGATCAGGCCGATCGACCCCGGCGGGAACTCGTTCGACGCCAGGCCGAGGTCGGAGCCGGCGTCGTACACGCCCAGGCAGTTGGGGCCGAGCAGCATCGCGCCGGCCGCGCGGACGCGCTCGACGAGATCGCGCTCGCGGGCCTGGGCCTCGGGCCCGAGCTCGCCGAGGCCCGCGGTTATTCCGACGAGCGCGCGCGCCCCGACGGCGAGGGCGTCGTCCACCGTCTGCTCGAACGCCGCCGCCGGAACCGAGATCACGACCAGCTCCGGGGCGTCGGGGAGGTCGTGGAGCGAGGCGTACGCGGGCCGGTCGAGCACCGTGCCGCCGTTTCGGTTCACCAGGTACACGGGGCGGCGGTGCTCGCCGCGAAGCGCGCCGCGGCCGAGCCAGTTGCCCCACTTGGCGGGGTCGTCGGACGCGCCCACGATCGCGACCGAGCGCGGTGCGAAGAGAGGCTCGAGGTCGCGCGCCATGCCGCCCAATGCTGTCACGCCGGCCGGGCGGGACGCGCCGCCACCGGGCTGCTCACCGCTCGAGGATCGCCCTCGCCGCCGACCGGCCGGTGCGGACCGCCCCCTCCATGTAGCCCGCCACCCAGTGGTCCGACCCCGCGACGTAGAACGGCGGCTCGTGGGTGCCGTGCAGCGGCCCGACGGCCATGACGTCGCCCGGCGCCCACTGCGTCACGTAGCCCTGGGTGAACGGGTCGAGCCCCCAGTCGCGGGTGATGACAGCGGCCGGGTCGCCGGCGTCCGGGCCGAAGATGCGCTCGAGGCCGGCGAGCAGCTCGGCCCGCCGCACGGGCCCGGAGGCCGAGACGTGATGCAGCAGCCGCTCGGGCGGGACGAGGACCGAGAGCAGCCCCTCACCCTGGGGCCAGGTCGATCCGAACAGGTTCTCGCTCTCGGCGAGGCCGTTCTGGCCCCGCGCCCGCCAGAAGGATGCGGCGTAGGCGACGGCGTACTTCCCGGCGCGGGCGTGCCGCTGGCGATGCAGCGACTCGAGCCGTGCGGGCGACAGCCCCTCGACGGCGATGTCGCGCAGCGGCCCGGCGGGAACGGCGCAGACCACGGCCTCGGCCTCCAGGCGCTCGCCGTCCGCGAGCGTCACCGTCACGCGGCCGTCGACCGCGATCCGGCGCACGACCGCCCCGAGCCGCAGCCGGGCGCCCAGCTCCTCCGCCATTCGAAGCGCGACCGTGGCGCTCCCCTCGGCGACCGTCATCGACTCCCACGCATCGAGGTCGTAGACGCCGAGCGCCCCCGCAACCGCATCCATCCGCAGGGCCGAGAGCAGCGACGTCCGCTCGCCCGATCCCCCCGAGAGGCTGAGGTGGGCGAGCTCGCGGGCCCGCACCACCGCCGGCAGCGCGCCCTGCTCGCGCAGCCAGCCGTTCACCGAGAGCCGGTCGAGCCGGGCCGCGTCGGGATGGCTCCACGGGTCGTCGGGATCGATGCCTGCGGCGAGCTCGCCGGCCAGCGCAGCCAGCCGCCCGGCGTCGGCCCGCTCGGCGTCGGTCATCCACGGGTGCTCGTCGCCGACGTGGACGCCGTCGGTGAGGTCGAACGTCATCTCGCCGGGCTCGGCGACGTAGCTCGGGCGGAGCGTCAGACCCAGCTCGGCGGCCAGCTCCAGGTACGCGGTGTGGAACTCGCCGACGAGCTCGCCGCCCAGCTGGACGATCCGCCCGTCCGGAAGCGTCGTCTGCTCGACCCGCCCGCCCGGCCGGTCGCGGGCCTCCAGCACGAGGACGTCGGCGCCGGCCCGGTGCAGGTCGCGGGCCGCCGCGAGGCCGGCCAGGCCGGCGCCCACCACCAGGACGTCGCTCACCGCCGCCCCAGCCTTCCCATCCGGCGCACGAGGTCGCCCATCCGCGAGCGCTCCGTCTCGGCCGCCTCCTCCTCGCCCGGCACCGTGAGCGCGAGCAGCCAGTGGTTCATGAGGACGTCGGCGACGAGGGCCGAGAGCGCGTCGGCGCCCTGCCGCTCCACGTACCGCTCGAGCAGCATCCTGCGATCCCTCAGGTACGCGAGCCACTCCCCGTATCCGCCCTCGACGACGATCCGCTCAAGCGCCGCCCGCTCGTCGCTCTCGGACCGGCCCGGCTCCCCGAGCGCGGCCGCGAGCGCCGCGACCGACGACGGCAGCACGGCCTCGGACTCGGGCGTCAGGAAGAGCCAGCGGTCACGGACGGGCGTCTGGGTCATGGTGTATCCTGACTGATCCGTCAGTCAGACCTGGCAATGATGACCGAGCCGGCCTCCGACCGCAAGCATGCCATCCTCGACGCCGCCTGCCGCGTGATCGCCCAGGCGGGCGCGGCGCGGCTGCGCGTGGCCGACGTGGCGGGCGAGGCCGGGGTCTCGACCGCGCTCGTCCACTACTACTTCCCGGCCCGGGCGGACGTGATCGAGCAGGCGTTCGCGCACGCCGACGACCTGGCGGACGCCGTCGCCGAGGCCGAGCTGCGGGCGATCGGCACGGGCCGCGGGCGGGTCGAGAAGCTGTTTGCGACCTGGGCCGGCGACGACCCCGCCATCCGCGCCAACTGGGCCGTCTGGAACGAGATGTGGCAGTACGCCGCCCACAGCGCCGGCGCCCGCGTACTCGTGGAGGGGTCGCACCGGCGCTGGCTCGAGCAGATCCACGACCTGATCGCCGAGGGAATCGACGACGGCTCGATCCCCGCGACGGTCGAGCCGTGGCCGGCGGCCCGGCGGCTGGCGGCGTGCGTCAACGACTGGGGCCGCGAGGCGCTGCTCGGCCTGCGCTCGGCGCGCGACCTGCGCCGCGACCTCGTGGCCACCGCCGAGCGCGAGCTCGGCCCGGCCAAGGCCGCCAAGGGGAGGGCCGCATGAGCGAGGGGCCGATCCGCACCCTGCCCGCCTGGGTGTACCGCTCGCCCGAGTTCTACCGCGCCGAGCGGCGCGCTATCTGGACGCGTCAGTGGCTCCTCGTCGGCCACGTCTCCCAGCTCGCGAAGCCCGGCGACTACGTGAGCATGCGGATCGCGGGCGAGCCGATCGCGGTCGTCGTCGGCGCCGACGGCGAGCTGCGCGGGTTCTCGAACGTCTGCCGCCACCGGGCCGCGCGCATCCTCGACGGCGCGGGCAACTGCGGCAAGGCGATCCGCTGCCCCTACCACGGCTGGACGTACGGCCTCGACGGGCGCCTGCTGGCGGTGCCCGAGAAGACCGGGTTCCCCGGATTCGAGCGGGAGGAGAACGGCCTGTGGCCGGTGCACGTCGGCGTCTCGGCGGGCTTCGTCTTTGCCAACCTCGCCGCCGAGCCGGAGCCGCTCGACGTCGCCCTGGGGCCATTCGCGGAGTGGCTCGCGCCCTATCGCCCCGAGCGCCTCATCGGCTACGACACGGGGTCGAACGTGCTTCCCATCAACTGGAAGAACTCGATCGACAATTTCCTCGAGGGCTACCACGTGCCCGTCGGCCATCCCGGCCTGCTGCGCATGCTCGACTACAAGAACTATCTCGTCGAGACGTCGGGCGCCAACGTGTCGATCGCGCGCAGCCCGATGCGCGACAAGGCCTCGCACGACCGCCGCGAGCGGCTCTACCAGCGGCTCATGCGCCCCATGCCCGGGCTGCGGGCCCCGGAGTGCGAGCAGTGGAACTTCGTGTTCGCGTTCCCGGGGACGACGGTCAACCTGTACCCCGACCAGATCGACTTCTGGCTCAACTACCCGCTCGACGAGCGGCGCACGCTCACCATCTGGAAGGCGTTTCGCCCTCCCGAGACCTCGGGCCGGCGCGACCGGCTGGTGCGCAGGCTGAACTCGCGGATCAACCACCTCGTGCAGGAGGAGGACAACGAGCTCACCGAGCGCGTGCAGCAGGGGCTCGAGTCGAGCCGCTACCGGGCGGGCGTGATCGGCGCGCGCGAGAACGGCATCAAGCATTTCCACGACCTCGTCCGGGCGGCGATC
The DNA here is from genome assembly GCA_963805545.1 of uncultured Actinomycetes bacterium. Taxonomy (GTDB): domain Bacteria; phylum Actinomycetota; class Thermoleophilia; order Gaiellales; family JAICJC01; genus JAICJC01. The sequence continues at coordinate 23,596 of CAWDUU010000012.1, read as the reverse complement.
CCCGCCGCGGTCACCGACGACGAGGTCGAGGGCATCTCCGCCTTGCGCGAGGCGGCGCTGGCATGATTGGATCGACCCGAGGGAGGGACGGATGACCTTGCACCCCAAGGAGCGCGGCGGCACCCGGCGGGACTTCCTGATGCGATCGGGCGGGGCGGCGCTCGGCCTGTCGGGCGCGGGCTCGCTGCTCGCCGCGTGCGGCAATTCGACGACGCCCACCGGGGCGACCGGCAGCCACGGCCAGCTCGTGGGCCCGGGCGGCCTTCCGCTGGCCCGGCCCGACAGGCGCGTGACGCTGCCGCGGTGGGAAGACCCGATCGAGTCGGGCCTCCAGCCCGAGACGGGCGGCACGTTCACCGTCTTCAACTATCCGGCCTATTTCTGGAAGAAGCTCCTGCGCGACTTCGGCACGAAGTACGGGGTCACCGTGCAGTACACGCCGTTCGACAACATCGCCGCCGGGATCCAGCAGCTGGCCGCCGGCTCGGTGCAGCCGGACGTCATGGAGATGACGCCCGACCATCTCGACCAGGCCGTCGCCGGGAAGCTCATCAAGCCGCTCAACCTGGACTACATCCCGAACCTCAAGCAGAACGTCTGGCCCGAGCTCGTGAGCCCGTTCTACGACTCGGGCTCCCACTACACGGTGCCGTACACGACCTACGCCACCGGGATCATGTGGCGCAACGACAAGGTGTCCGAGGACATCGCCTCGATGCAGCAGCCGTGGGACATCTTCTGGGAGGCCCAGGACTACAAGGGCAAGACCGCGCTGCTGTCGGAGGACCGCGAGACGATCGCGATGGCGCTCCTGCGCAAGGGGATCACCGACATCAACACGGAGGATCCCAAGCTCATCAACCAGGCGGTCGCCGACCTGAAGGAGCTCTACGGCATCTGCAACATCAAGGTGGGCGATGTTCAGTATCAAGCAGTGCCTGAGGGTACGGCCTGGCTAAACCAGGCCTGGTCCGGCGACCTCATCTCGGGCTACATCTACTATCTGCCCGCCAAGACCCCGTCCAGCACGCTCTCCTACTGGAAGGCGCCCAAGGGGCACGTTCCGGTGCAGAACGACTGCTTCAGCATCTGCTCGACCACGAAGAAGCCGGTCCTGGCCCATCTCTTCCTGAACTGGATGCTCGAAAACGACATCGCATCCTCGAACTTCTATCAACTTCAACGGATACCAACCGCCGCTGAACGAGATCGAGCCAAACGGCATGCTCGAGCGGTTGCGGAAGGTGCGGAACGCCTCCTGGGGGACGAACGAGACGGCGCCGCCGGAGAACCTCTCGACGTCGATTCTGACGAACGAGGACTTCGGGCCCGACTCGCTTCAGGAGATGACGCTGTCGTCGGCGGGGAACGCGCTCTGGCAGAACGGCTACTCGAACTTCCAGACGGGCGGCTGAGGTGGCCGCCGCCTAGCCGATGTACCCACGCTGGCTGTGGCCGGGTTTCGCCCTGCCGGGCGTCTTCTGGCTGATCATCCTGTTCGTCATCCCGTTCTACGCCGTCATCGGGGTCGCGTTCGGCACGGTCGATCCGATCCTGCTCTCGGCCGTTCCCATCTGGAACCCGGTGGACTGGAACGTGGGCTGGGTGAACGAGGCGCTCACGCGACTCCAGCCAGGCGGCGACCTGTGGGTGGTGTTCGTCCGCACCTGTGAGTACGTGTTCCTGTCCCTCGGGCTCAGCCTGGCGATCGGCTATCCGGTCGCGTACTACATCGCCCGCCACGCCACACGGACGAAGAGCCTGCTTCTGATCCTCCTCATCCTGCCGTTCTGGATCAGCTACCTGATGCGGATGTTCGCCTGGGTGAACCTGCTCGCCCCCGACGGGTACGTGAACCGTTTCCTCCAGTTCGCCCACATCCTCGACCAGCCCTACGGCTTCCTGGACGGCAAGAGCTCCACGGTCATCTTCGCCCTGGTCTACGGCTACATCCCGTACCTCATCCTGCCGCTCTATGCCTCGCTCGACCGGATCGACAAGACCCAGCTCGAGGCGGCCCGTGACCTCGGCGCGAGCCCGTTCCGAGCGTTCCTGCACGTCACGCTGCCACTGTCGAAGACCGGCATCCTGGGCGGCAGCGTGCTGATCGCGCTTCCGATGTTCGGCGAGTACTACACGCCGAACCTGGTCTCGGGCGCACCGACCACGTCGATGCTCGGGAACCAGATCGACCTCTACTTCCACAACACCTCGCAGCCGACGATCGGCGCCGCCCTCACGATCCTGATGTCGCTCTTCCTCGTCGTCCTCATGGGCTACTACATGATCACCGTCGCGCGGGCGACCAAGGATCTGGAGTCGGTGTGAGCGGAGCCACGGTCGCAACGGCGCCGGCGGAGCGGGCTTCAACCGTTACCCGGCTGCGGGGATGGCTGGCGAACCCGTGGGGCCGGCCGCGGTTCCTCGTCCTCATCACGTGGGGCTACATGGTCTGGTCGATCGTGCCGGTCCTGATCGCGATCCAGTTCTCGTTCAACGCGACCAGGTCGCGGACCATCTGGTCGGGCTTTTCGCTGCGCTGGTACACGTGGGATCCGTCGGACTCGGTGATGAACGACCCCGACCTGCGCCACGCGCTCGGCCAGAGCTTCAAGCTCGCCGGTGCCGACGTCCTGATCGCCGTCCCGATCGGCGTGCTGCTCGCCCTGGGCCTGGCCCGCTGGCGCGGGCGCGGAGCGGGGTCGTCCAACTTCATCATGCTGTTCCCGCTCGTCACCCCCGAGATCGTGATGGGGGTCTCGCTGCTCCTGGTGTTCACCCACATCTTCACGTTCATCCACACGGGCACGTTCGCGCAGGTGCTCGGACACATCACCTTCTCGATCTCCTACGTGGTCGTGATCGTGCGCGGCCGGCTGTTCTCGATCGGCCGCCAGTACGAGGAGGCGGCGGCGGACCTCGGGGCGTCGCCGGCGGTCGCGCTCTACCGGGTGCTGCTTCCGCTGCTGACGCCGGCGATCGTCGCCGGCGCGGCGATCACGTTCGCGCTCTCGATCGACGACTTCGTGATCAGCCAGTGGCTGTCGAGCGGCGGCGGCACGGTGACCGTGCCGATGCTGATCTACGACGCCACGCGGGCGGCGCCGCTTCCCTCCATCAACGCGATCGCGACGATCATGGTGCTCGTCACGCTGGTGACGGTGCTGGCCGGGTTCCTCGGCTACCGCCACTTCACCCGCGGCGAGCGGGCCGGCGGCGGCATGGTCGGCGACATGGCGGCGTTCGATATTTAGTAGATTTGACGGATGGCCGGCGAAGTCACACTCGTTGATCTGGTGAAGCGGTTCGGCTCGGTGACGGCCGTGGACGGCATCAACCTCGAGATGCCGAGCGGGGAGTTCTTCTCGATGCTCGGCCCGTCGGGCTGCGGCAAGACGACGACCCTGCGGATGATCGCCGGATTCGAGCAGCCGACCGAGGGCCGGATCCTGCTCGACGACGACGACATGGCCTACACGCCGCCGCACAAGCGCAATGTGAACACGGTGTTCCAAAGCTACGCGCTCTTCCCCCACCTGAACGTGGCCGACAACGTCGCGTTCGGCCTGCGCCGCCAGAAGGTCGGAAAGCACGAGACCCGAGAGCGGGTCGCCGAGACGCTCGAGCTCGTGCAGCTCACCGGGTTCGAGAAGCGAAAGCCCGCCCAGATGTCGGGCGGCCAGCAGCAGCGCGTGGCGCTCGCGCGGGCGCTCGTCCTGAAGCCGGCGGTGCTGCTCCTCGACGAGCCGCTCGGCGCCCTCGACGCCAAGCTGCGAAAGGCGCTCCAGATCGAGCTGAAGGCGCTCCAGCAGCAGGTCGGGATCACGTTCATCTACGTGACCCACGACCAGGAGGAGGCGCTCACGATGAGCGACCGGATCGCCGTCATGGCCGACGGCCGGGTCGAGCAGGTGGCGCCGCCGCGGGAGGTCTACGAGGAGCCGTCCACGGTCTTCGTGGCCGACTTTCTCGGCGTCTCGAACCTGATGGACGCCGAGGCCGTCGGCGGGGCGAACATCTGCCGGCTCCAGGTCGGCGACTTCGAGCTCGACGCCACCCGCGGCAAGACCGACGCCCGCGGGTCGGTGCGCGTCACGATCCGGCCCGAGCGCGTCCACCTCGAGCCGCAGGAGGCGACGGGCCAGAACCACATCCCCGGCATGGTCGAGCGGCTGGTCTACCTCGGAAACTCGGTGCAGGTGATCGTGCACCTGGCGGTCGGGACGACGATCCAGGCCCTCGTCCAGAACGTCGGCACCGAGATCCCGTGGAAGCAGGGCACCGCGGTGCAGGCCCACCTCCCCGCCGACGCCCTGCGCGTGCTCGAGGACACGGGCGCCGCGCTGGTGCCGCTCGACGAAAGCGCCGTCCCCGCCTGACGCAACACCGGGGTCGGACCCCAATGTTGCGTGGCGCTGCTATCCGCGGGCGTCGAGCAGGCGGCGGGAGATGATGAGGCGCTGGATGTCCGAGGTGCCCTCCTCGATCTCCTCGAGCTTCGCGTCGCGCATCCACTTCTCGACCGGGTACTCGCGCGAGTAGCCCCAGCCGCCCAGGTTCTGCACCGCCGCCCAGGTGCACCACATCGCCGCCTCCGACGCGAAGAGCTTGGCCATCGCGGCCTCGGCGGGGACGTGCTGCCCGGCGTCCATCATGCGGGCGGCCCGGTGGGTGAGGAGCCGGGCCGCATCGATGCGGGTGGCCATGTCGGCCAGCCTGAATCCCACCGCCTGGTGGCGTCCGATGGGCTTCCCGAAGGCGTTTCGGCTCGACGCGTACTCGACGCTGTAGTCGAGCGCCGCCCGCGCGATCCCGACCGCCCCCGCCGCCAGGTGGATGCGCGACTCGTCGAACGTGTGCATGAGGCTGTAGAAGCCCTTGCCCTCCTCGCCGAGCAGCCGGTCGCCGGGCAGGTCGACGTCGTGGAAGAAGACCTCCGTCGAGAGGATCGCGCGCTGACCGAGCTTCTTCATCGGCTCGCCGAACGAGACGCCCGCATCGCCGTTCTCGACGAGGAAGGCGGTCACGCCCCTCGAGCCCGTGCCGGGCGCGACCGTCGCGAAGACGACGTAGAACCGGCCGATCCCGCCGTTCGAGATCCACGACTTCTGGCCGTTCAGGCGGTAGCCGTCGCCGCTCGGGACGGCGGCCGTCGTCATCGCCGCGGCGTCGGAACCCACCCCCGGCTCGGTGGCCGCGAGCGCCGTCAGCGGCGGCGTCTCGGTGCAGAGCGGCGCGAGCCAGCGCTGCCGCTGCTCGGGCGTCCCCACCTCCACCACGGGCCGGGCGAAGAAGCCGCCCGACGTGACGAGGTTCCCGATCCCGGCGCAGCCCCAGTTCAGCTCCTCCTGGACGATGCAGCCGGTGAGGACGTCGGTCACGCCGCCGCCGCCGACCTCCTCGGGCAGCATGAACGACGTCAACCCCACCTCCGCCGCCCTGTGGACGATCTCGACCGGGCAGTGGGTGTCGCGCTCGTCGACCTCGGCGGCGACCGGCCGGATCTCGGTCCGCGCGAACTCGGCGGCGAGCGCCTGGATCTCGCGCTGCTCGTCGCTCAGGTCGGCGGCCGGCGGAGCCGTGTGGGCCATCCGGGCAAGCGTAACGGAGCGCGCCCCGGCGGAGCTTCGCACTAGAGTCGGCGCGATGCCCGGCAGGATTCGCACGGCCTGGAACCACCCTGCGACGTTCTACGCGAGCTTCTCCGCGTTCTCGGTGCTCGCGTTCATCGCAGGCGGGTGGGAATGGGCGGTGCCGCCGGTCGGGTACATGGTCGTATGGACGCTCCTGTGGCTGCTCGCGCGACGCCGCTCCGGCCGAACCCGCGGCATCGGCGACTAAGATTGGCCCGCACCCGGAGGGGTGGCAGAGTGGTTGAATGCGGCGGTCTCGAAAACCGTTATGGGCGGTTTACGTCCATCGAGGGTTCGAATCCCTCCCCCTCCGCCTTCCGGCCGCACCCGACCGGCATGACCGCGTGCAAATTCCATCGTGATACGATGGACGTCGTATGGAGCACTCCGGGGACGCGGGCGCTCGTCACGCGCCGCCGAGGCGGTCGATCACCGCGCGGGTCGCCGTGCCGCTCACCTTGCGCGCGGTCATGGAAGCCGGCATCGTCGCCGGGCTCGCCTACTGGGGATACGAGACCGGAGGAGGCGCGGCCGCGAAGGCGCTGCTCGGAATCGGCGCCCCCCTGGCCGGATTTGGGATCTGGGGCGCCGTGGACTTCCGTTGGGCGGGCAGCTTGGCGGAGCCGCTCCGCCTGGTCGAGGAGCTGGCGATCTCCGGGCTCGCCGCCGGCGCGTTGTACGCGTCGGGCCAGGGGGAGCTCGGAGTGATCCTCGCCGTGCTCTCGGCCGGATACCACGCGCTCGTGTACGCGATGGGCGACCGCCTGCTCAAGGCCGCGGCGGCGTCAGATTCCCCTGACGCGCCGATCCACCAGCAGCGTCACGTCGGCCAGCTCTGAGTGCGGCTCGCCCTCGACCCGGTAGGCGGCGCCGATGCTGCGCCCGAGCTCGCTGCGACGGAACGTCTCGAGGGCGTTTTCGTCCTCCCACACGTACACGGCGCCGTGCTCTCCCGAGCGGTAGCGCAGGTACAGCTTCTCGACGAGGCCCGGCACCTCCTCGTACCGGGCGCTGCGGCCCTCGTAGAGCCGCTGCACCTCGTCGTCGGTCAACCCGGACCGGAACCTGACGATCGACACGATCACGCCGCCCCTCCTCTTCCCGTGTTGAGTGAGCCTACGGCTCGACCAGCCCGCTCCGTATCGCATAGCGGGTGAGCTCGACCCGGTCGCGCATGGCCAGCTTCTGGAGGATATTCGCGCGGTGGCTCTCCACCGTCTTCGGCGCGATGACGAGCAGGCCGGCAATCTGCCGCGACGTGTACCCCTCAGCGATGAGCTTCACGATCTCCTCCTCGCGCGGCGTGAGCATCCCGCGCCGCGCGCCGTCTCCGTCCCTGGCTTCCTCGATGAACTCGCGGACGAGCGCCGGGACATCGCTCGGATAGAGGAACGGCTCGCCGCGCATCACCGCACGGCAGGCCTCGACCAGGTCCTGGTCGGCTGCGCTCTTCAGCACATAGCCGGAGGCTCCCGCCTTCAACCCCTCGAGGAGGTACTGCTCGCTCTCGTGCATCGACAGCATGAGGAGCTTCAACAGAGGCCGATGCCTGTGGAGCTGCCGCGCCGCCTGGAGCCCGGTGATCCGCGGCATGGCCACGTCGAGGATCGCGAGGTCGAACTCCCGCCGGAGCGCCGTCTGCACCGCCTCGTGCCCGTCGCTCACCTCGGCTTCGACGACCAGGTCGGGCTCCATGTCGAGCACCAGGCGAAGCCCTCGCCTCACCATCGGATGGTCGTCCGCCAGGAGGATGCGGACCGGTCTCGGCGCCGCTCTAGACATCCGGCCCGGCCAGGACGAGCGGAGCCACCAGCCTCACCTCGGTGCCGCCGAGGGGGCTCGCGCCAAGGGTGAGCACGCCGCGGATCTGGATCGCGCGTTCCCGCATGCCGCGAATCCCGCCGTCCTCGATCCCATGGACGAGGCCGATGCCGTCATCGGCCACGGCGAGGGTGAGCGACCCGTTGGAGCAGCCGAGCGTGACGGACGCACGCGTCGCCTCAGCGTGGCGCGCCACGTTCGTCAACGCCTCCTGCGCGATGCGGTAGACGGCGAGCTCCTGAGCCGGATCGAGCCGCGGGAACGGCTCGGGGAAGTCGCGGTCGATCGGGAGCCCGGCCTGGGTCGAGAAGCCGTTCGCAAGCTCGGCGAGCGCGCTCACGAGCCCCAGCTCCTCCAGGACCTGAGGACGGAGCTCGCGGAGCACCCGCCTGACCTCGTTCAGCGCGGTGCGGATCTCGGCCTGCGCCTCGACCAGCTGGGGCCGCACCGCGTCGTCGGTGGCGGCAACGCGCTTCAGATAGAGCAGGACGGCGGTGAGGCGTTGACCGATCTCATCGTGGAGCTCGCGCGAGAGCCGGCGCCGCTGCTCCTCCTCGGCGAACGTCGTCCTGATGGCGCTCCGCCGCCGCTCGGCCTCGAGGCGGGTCAGCATGTCGTTGAACGCGCCGGCGGTCGAGTTCAGCTCGGCGGCACCCTCGGTCTCCGGGAGCCGGTGGCCGGGCTGGAGCACGTCCGCCTCGTGCATCGCCAGCTTCAGGTGCTCGAGCGGCGCGAGCCCGAACCGGAGCAGCAGCGCGTTCGCCAGGACCGAGACGAGCACCCCGGCCCCGAGCGCGAGCGCGTGATCCGGCCGCATCGGGTAGCGAATGGTGAACGGCGTGAGCGCGAGCAGGAGCGCGGCGACGACGAGGATCGTCGCGTTGATGACCAGCACTCGCCAGATGAGCGAACGTGACCGCGACAGCGCGCTCTGGGAGAACGCGGCACCGCGACCGGCGTCCTCCCCGTCCGACCGGGCCGGCGGAAGAGACGACTCGGCCCACGGCGACGGCACCCCCGCTCGCGCGGGACCGGGAGTCGCGACGGGGGGCGGGTGCCGGTTCACCGGTCGAGGATCTCCCTGCCGGACATCCGGCCACCGGCCGCGGCGCCGCCGGCCCAGCCGTCCGCGAAAACCGAGCGCCGTTCCACGTCGACCAGCGAGACCTCGCGTGCGGGGATTCTGATCCGGCGAAGCCGGATCCGGCCGCGGCGAACCACCAACTCGCGCGGCTCACCCCATTCCTCGAAGAGCACCGCCTCCACCACGCCCAGTCTGCCCCTCGACGTCCAGACCCGAAACCCCCGGCACCGGGACACCTGCGTCCACTGCCTGCGGGCAGCGTCACGGCCGGCAGCCCGAGCAATCAGCGTCCGTGGAATGAGGCTGCTCACGGGCAGCAGCGCTTCGGCGACGGCAGCAGCCTGCGGCGAGCCGCCCGACCCACGTGAACATTGCGTCCCAAAATCAAGACTCCTCGTGCCGGCGGTTCCCCAAGTCTCGCAGCCCGCGCGTGCACGGACAATCCGGCGCACACCCCATTCCTTCGGCGCGCACCCGGGCGCCGCCGCAGACGAGTTGGGGTCAGGACCCCATGGACGCAAGCCATCGCCTCGGCGAGGGTTCTGAGCGAACCGCAGGGGGAACGATCGATCGACCACGACCACACCCGGCGCCAGGCCGTTCCGTTCGGGGCGCGCTGTGGCGAGCCGTTCTCGGGGCCGCCGCGGCCCTGGGCGCACTGGTGCTGGCGGCCGCACCCGCCCGGGCCGGGATCGCCGCGAAGCCGGCCGCGACGTGGCAGACGAACGGACGCGTCATCGCCATCCTCGACCTGGGCGGCATCACCTACGTCGGCGGGAAGTTCAGCCGCGTGTCGGACCACTCCGGGCACACGGCGGCCGTCGCGAACCTCGCCGCGTTCGACACGGCGGGGAACCTCGTCGCAGGCTGGACGCCGAACGCGAACCATCCGGTGAAGGCCCTCGCCGCCGATGGATCCAGGGTCCTGGCCGGTGGTGCGTTCACCACGATCGACGGCCGGAGGGCGCGGCATCTGGCGCTCATCTCGACGAGCGGGTCGCTCGCGCCGTTCGCGGCGCACACGAACAAGGAGGTGGACGCGCTCGCCGTGGCCGGAGGCCGCGTCTACGCAGGTGGCGTGTTCACGCGCGCCAACGGCGCGTCCCGCGGCCACGCCGCCGCCTTCGACACGGCCGGCGGCGCCCTCACCGCCTGGGATCCCCGGGCGGACGGGCGCGTCCGCGCCATCGTCCCCGCCGCCGCGAAGATCGTGCTCGGCGGGGCGTTCACGCACGCCGCCGGCGCCCACGCGGGGCACCTGACGGCGGTCGACCCCGTCACCGGGACGGCGTCCACATGGCGCACCGGCGCCCCGGCCGCCGTCCTCGACCTGGCGGAGGAGGACGGATCGGTGTTCGCCGCCATCGCCGGCAAGGGGGGCATGGTGGCCGCGTACGCGGCCGACGGCGGCGGACGGCTGTGGCAGGCCCAGACCGACGGCAACGTGCAGGCGATCACGACCGCCGGCGGCAGCGTCGTCGCGGGCGGGCACTTCGACAACTTCTGCGATCTGGGGACGAACTGCGCACACCCGGTCGTGCGCCGCAAGATCGCCGCGCTGGACGAGGGCAGCGGCGCCCTCGATCCCGCCTGGCACCCGTCGATCAACAGCACGCTCGGGGTCTTCGCGGCCCTGGGGACTTCCGGCCGCCTCGAGATCGGCGGCGACTTCACCAAGGTCGCCGGCACCGCCCAGGCCCACTATGCGCGATTTGCGATCTCGTAGGCGAACGCGGGGTCCGCGGCTGGTCGTGCTGGTCGCCGCGGCGGTCGCCGTCCTCGCCCCCGGGGCCGCGGCGGCGAGCGGGAACCTGCTCTCGAACGGGGACTTCGAAGGCACCGGCAACGGCTCGCTGGCGGGATGGAAGGGCCGGCGGGCGGCGCTGACGCTCGTGGCGGGGGACGGCGGCGGGATCGGTGCCCAGGCCGCCTACGGCGGCAGCGGCACGACGTACGGGATCGCGTCGTCGGGCAAGGTGGTGCGTTCGGCCGCGGCCGGCGCCGCGTACGTCGCCGGAGGCCGGTTCAACGCTCCGTCCGGGAAGACCGTGTGCCTCCAGGTCCGCGAGGTGGGATCGGGGTCGGCATCGGAGACATCGTGCACGAGCGGCACCGGGAGCTGGACGGACATCCCGCCGGTCACGCACACCGTCCGGACGACGGGCGACTCGCTGCTCTTCGCCGTGATCCAGAAGCATGCCCGCTCCGGCGACGCGTTCGTGGTCGACAACCTGAGCCTGGCGGCCGCGGCCGGAGCGACGGTGGCGGCGCCGTCGAACCTGCGGGCCGTGCCCGTCTCGGCCGGCGAGATCGATCTGTCCTGGACGGCGTCGCCGACCAGCGGCATCACGGGGTATCGCGTCTACCGAGGCGGCGGAACCACGCCGCTCGCCACGGTGACCGCGCCGGCCACGGCCTACGCCGACACGGGGCTCGCCGCCGGGACGACCTACACATACACGGTGACAGCGTTCGATCAGGGCGGCGAGTCGGCGCCGTCGAACGAGGCTTCGGCGACGACGCAGACCGGGTCGGGCGGCGTCACCATCGCGGCCGCCGGGGACATCGCCTGCAACCCGGCCGACCCGGACTACAACGGCGGCGACGGAACGGGGGACCTCCTGACGGGCCACTGCCATCAGAAGGCGACCGCGGAGCTGATCGCGCAGGGCTCGTACAGCCGCGTCCTTCCGCTCGGAGATCTCCAGTACGACTGCGCCGGCCTCTCGAGCCTGAACGCGGTCTACGACAAGACCTGGGGCGCCTTCGCCGGCAAGAGCGAACCGGTGCCCGGAAACCACGAGGTGAAGGCCACGAGCAGCTTCGGCGAGCAGGACTGCTCGAAGTCGGCGACCGGCTACTACACGTACTTCGCCGACCGCGGCGTCACCGAGGCCGCCGGGGTGACCGGGGACGGCTACTACAGCTACGATCTCGGCGGGTGGCACGTCCTCGCCGTCAACGCCAACTGCGGCCGGGTCGGCGGGTGCGGTAAGGGCTCGCCGGAGGAGAAATGGATTCGAGCCGACCTTCAGGCGCACGCAAACCAGTGCACGCTGGCGTACTGGCACCAGGCCCCCTGGTCGAGCGTGACCGGCGGCGTGAAGAACACGCACACGTTCTGGGCCGACATGGTCAACGCGGGCGTCGAGCTGGTCCTCGTCGGCCACTTCCACCACTATGAGCGGTTCGCCGATCTCGACGCGGGCGGGAAGCCGGCCACCTCCGGGGCGCGGACGCGCGAGATCATCGTGGGAACCGGAGGCGAGAGCGAGGGCAGCTTCCCGGCTCCGATCGCCGGCTCGGAACGGCGGATCCGGGCGTTCGGCATCCTCGCCGTCACGCTGGGAAGCGGCAGCTACTCCTGGCAATTCAAGCCGGCGGCGGCGGGCGGCCCGACGGATTCGGGAAGCGAGCCGTGTCGCTAGCGGTGCCTCATGACGGTGCCCGCCGACGTTGAGGCGCTCGCCCGCGACGGCCGCGCCGCCCTCGATGACGGCGAGTGGGGCTCCGCCCGGGAGGCCTTCGAGGCCTGTCTGGGCCAGGAGGAGCGGGCCGACGCGCTGCTGGGCCTGAGCGACGCGCTGTGGTGGCTCGGCGACACCGAGGGCGCCGTCCGCCGCGGGGAGCAGGCCTACGCGGCGTTCCGGCACGATCGGGATGCCGCCTCGGCCATCGTGGCGGCGGTGACGCTCTACTTCCACCACCGCGTCAGCCTGGGAAACGCCGCCGCGGCCCGGGGCTGGCTCCAGCGGGCCGCGCGACTCGTGGAGGAGCACGGGCTGGCACCGCTCGAGGGCTGGGTCATGCTGATGCGGGCGCACGACAGCGCCGATCCGGCGGTCGCGGAGCAATGGTCACGCGAGGCGTGCCGGCTCGCCGGCCGCCATCACGACTCGGACCTCGAGCTGTGCGCGCTGAGCCAGCTCGGCGTCGCGCTCGTCGAGCTGGGCCGGGTGGACGAGGGCGGTGCGCTGCTCGACGAGGCCATGGCCGCGTCGCTGGCGGGGGAGTGCGACAACCTGAGGACCGTCGTCTACGCCAGCTGCAACACGATCAGCGCGTGCGCCCACGTGGTGGGCATCGAGCGGGCCGCCCAGTGGATCCGCGCCACCGACGGGTTCGCGCAGCGCTTCGGCAGCCCGCACCTGTACACCACGTGTCGCACCTACTACGGCGCCGTCCTGTACGCGACCGGCAACTGGGCCGAGGCCGAGCGCCAGCTGCACGCCGCGATCGAGAGCGCCCGGACCGCCGACCGGGCGCTGCACGAGGAGGCGCTGGCGCGGCTGGCCGAGCTCCGCCTGGCCCAGGGGCGGATCGACGAGGCCGAGCGGCTGCTCGATGGTCTCGAGGACCACTCGGTTGCCGCGGCACCCCTGGCCGCGCTCCGGCTCGTCCTGGGCGAGGCGCAGGCCGCCGAGACCGTCCTTCGCCGCCGCCTGCGCGAGCTGGACGGGCCGGAGCGGGCGGGGCCCTATCCGGCCGGGGCGGCGGCCTCGCTCGAGCGGGCGGCATTGCTCGAGCTCCTGGCGCAGGCGAGGGTCGAACAGGGGGCCGCCGGCGACGCCCGTGCTGCCGCCGATGCCCTGGCCGAGCTGGGCGCCCGGGCCGGATGCGAGCCGGTCGTCGCCATGGCGGCACGGGCGGCGGGCCGTGTGCTGGCCGCGGCCGGCGAGCCGGAGGCCGCCTTGGCGGAGCTGGAGCGGGCCCTCGCCAGCTTCGCGCGGCTCGGCCTGCCCTACGAGTCCGCCCGGACGCACCTCGCGATCGCAAAGACGGTACCCGACGATTCCGCCGCCGCCCGCGAGGGCCGGGCGGCGCTCGCCGCGTTCGAGCGCCTGGGCGCCGGCCGGGACGCCGACGACGCGGCCGCCCTGCTGCGATCGCTCGGCGTCGCGGCGGCGCGCACCGGCGGGCGCGGGGCCGGTGCGCTGACCAGGCGGGAGCGCGAGGTGCTCGAGCTGCTCGCCGAGGGGCATTCGAATCGCGAGATCGCGGCGCGGCTCTTCCTCACCCGCAAGACCGTCGAGCACCACGTCCGAAACGTCCTTCAGAAGCTCGGGCTCCGCAGCCGCGCCGAGGCGGCGGCGTATGCCGTTCGCCACCTCGAACACGGTTCCGCCTCGACTTCAGGGTTCTGACCGATTCGGTGAAGCGGCCGGGCCGCGAGGCTGTCCGCATGACCGTTCCCGGACACTCGCCGATCGTCGCGAGGCTCGCGGAGGACCCGCTCCTGCACGAGCTCAAGCGCCGCGCCCGGACCATGTGGGCCGCGGGCGACTACGCCGAGATCGCCGCCCGCGAGCTCTGGCCGCTGGGCGAGCGAATCGTGGAGCGGGTGACGGTGCGCGAAGGCGACGACGTGCTCGACGTCGCCTGCGGCACCGGCAACGCCGCCATTCGGGCCGCAGCAGCCGGGGGCCGCGTCGTCGCCCTCGACCTCACGCCCGAGCTCCTCGCCGCCGGGCGGAGGGTGGCCGCGGCCGCCGGCGCGAGCCTCGACTGGACCGAGGGGGACGCCGAGGCCCTGCCGTTCCCCGACGGGAGCTACGACGTCGTGCTCTCGGTCATGGGCGTGATGTTCGCTCCCCGCCATCGGGTGGCCGCGCGCGAGCTGGCGCGGATGCTGCGGCCGGCCGGGCGTCTGGCCGTGTGCAGCTGGGCGGTGGACAGCCCCCTGGCCGGAGTCTTCCGCGCGGTCGCGCGCTACCTGCCGCCCGCGCCCGGCTTCGCGTCGCCGCCATGGCTCTGGGGATCCGAGGAGCACCTCCGCTCGCTCTTCGACGGCACCGGCGTCGAGCTCGAGTTCGAGCGCGGCGTGGCCGACCTGCCGCCGTTCGACTCGGCGGAGCAGAACGTCGAGTACCACTCGCGGACCCTGGGTCCGCTGATCGCCGTCCGGGCGCTCACGGAGGCGGACGGACGCTGGCCGGCGCTGCGATCGGAGCTGGTGGAGCTCCACGACGGGCTCGTGAGCTCGGAGTACCTGCTCGCCCTCGGGCGCAAGCCCGCGGCCACGAAAGGAGGAGCCTGATGCCCACGACCACCCAATCCCGCGACGACGTCCGCAGCACGTTCCGGGGAGAGCTGATCGACCCGGAGACACCGGGATACGACCGCGCCCGCAGCCTGCACAACGCGATGGTCGACCGGCGGCCGGCGCTCATCGCGCGCTGCCGCGACGTCGCCGACGTGCGCGCGGCCCTCGACCTCGCGCAGCGTGAAGGGCTCGAGGTCGCGGTTCGCGGCGGCGGCCACAGCGGCGCGGGGCTCGGCGGCGTGGACGACGGCCTGGTGATCGACCTCGGGCCGATGAACGGCGTCCGGGTGGATCCCGACGCCCGCCTCGCCACCGTCGGGGGAGGCGCGCTCGTCGGCGACGTCGACCACGCCGCTGGCGGCTTCGGCCTCGCCGTCCCGGCGGGCATCATCTCGACCACCGGGATCGGCGGCCTCACGCTCGGCGGCGGCCACGGCTACCTCACGCGGAAGCACGGCCTCACGATCGACAACCTCGTGGCCGCGGACGTCGTGCTCGCCGACGGATCGTTCGTGACGGCGAGCGACGACGACCATCCTGATCTCTTCTGGGCGCTGCGCGGCGGCGGCGGCAACTTCGGCGTCGTGACGTCGTTCACGTTCAGGCTGCATCCCGTCTCGACCGTCCTCGGCGGCCCGACCCTGTGGCCGCTCGAGGCCGCCCCCGACGTGCTGCGGTGGTACCGCGAGTTCCTCCCCGACGCGCCGGAGGACGTCTACGGGTTCTTCGCCTTCCTGTCGGTGCCGCCGGCTCCCCCGTTCCCGGAGGAGCTGCATCTCCAGAAGATGTGCGCGATCGTCTGGTGCTGCACGGGCCCCGCGGACCGGGCCCGCAGGACGCTCCTCGCCGTCAACGATCCGGCCCCTCCCGCGCTGCACGGGCCGCACGAGCTCCCCTATCCGATGCTCCAGGGCGCGTTCGACGCGCTGATGCCCCCAGGCGACCAGTGGTACTGGCGCGGCGACTTCGTCGCCGAGATCCCCGACGACGCGATCGCACGCCATCTCGACTTCGCACGGACCATGCCGACCTGGAAGTCGGGCATGCACCTGTATCCGATCGACGGCGCGGCCGCGACCGTCGCCGCCGGAGACACCGCCTTCAGCCACCGCGACGCGACGTGGTCGATGGCGATCGCCGGCATCGATCCTGACCCGTCGAACGCCGCAACGATCAGCGGCTGGGCGCGCGACTACTGGGACGCGGTGCATCCCTCCTCGATGGGCGCCGCGTACGTCAACTTCATGATGGACGAGGGCGACGAGCGCGTGCGCGCCACCTACCGGGGAAACTACGACCGGCTCGCCCGGGTCAAGGCGGCCTACGATGGCGGGAACATGTTCCACGTGAACCAGAACATCCGACCCGCCGGTGGATGACGTGGACCGCGCGTCCTCCGGCTCATCCGGGCCGGGCGCGTGAGCGGCTCCGGCACGAGCTGGGACGAGGCGTTCTCGCACCGCTACGAGGAGTGGTCGGCCGGCATGACCGCCGACGTCGGCTTCTACGTCGAGCTGGCCCGGCGCGCCGGCGGGCCCCTCGTCGAGCTGGCGGTCGGGAACGGCCGCGTCGCGATCCCGGTCGCACAGGCCACCGGCCGCCGGGTGCTCGGCATCGACACCTCGCCGGCCATGCTCGCCCAGGCCCGCGCCAACGCCGCCGCGGCCGGCGTCGAGCTCGACCTGCGCGAGGGCGACATGCGCGACCTCGCGCCCGACGAGCCGGCCGCGCTCATCTACTGCCCGTTCCGGGCACTGCTGCATCTGCCGACGTGGGCCGACCGGCGGCGCACGTTCGAGCGCGTCGCGGCGTCGCTTCTGCCCGGCGGCCGCTTCGCCTGGAACGCGTTCGCGTTCGATCACGCGTTCGCCGCCCAGCACGACGGCGCGCACGCGGACGAGCCCGTCCCCCACACCGTCCGCCACGCCGTCGGCGACAACCGCATCGACATCATCCTCGACGGCGGGGGCACGAGCTCGCTCTGGTGGGCGACGAAGAACGAGTGGCTCGGGCTGGTCGACGTGGCCGGGCTCGAGGTCGAGTCGCTCCACGGCGGCTTCGCAGGCGAGCCGTTCACCGACGAGAGCCGCGAGTACGTGTTCGTCGCCCGGCGCGGCTGATGGACCGGTCGCGGATCGACACGGTCGAGACGACGCGGGCGCCGGGCGACGAAGCGTCGTGGGGACGTCCGCGAGTCGCGCTCTGGATGGTGCACCACGTGGACGACCGCGACCGGGCGATCGGGGAGCTGGCGCGCGTCCTTCGGCCCGGCGGCCGCCTCGTGGCGACCGGGAACGGGCGCGGCCACCTGGCGGAGCTGTGGGCACTGATCGGCTTCGAGTACCCCGGCTCGCCGTTCGGCCGGGAGAACGGGCGGGCCGGAGACACCGCCGTGTTCGTGGCCGACCGGTGACAGGAGCGAATCCGGCGGTACACGTGCCGGGATTTGCGCCCGGTTGAGTCCGCTACACTCGCCGGAACCTGTAACGCCCATCGGGAGGGGAATGCTCATGCGGTATGGCGGGTCGATGAGGGCTGGGGTCGCAGGCGTGGTCTGCCTGGCGGCCGTGACGGTTTCGGGGTCGACGGGACTCGCGCGGAGCGCCGCTCCCGCGACCGCCGCGCTCGCGCACAGCGCGCCCGCATGGACGGCCGGCAAGAGGGCGCTTCGGGCCGCGCCGGCATCGCAGCAGGTCGCGGTGCGCGTCTACCTCGCGCCGCGCGGAGGCACGGCCGCCCTGAACGCGGCCGTCCGGGCCGTCTCGACCCCCGGCAGCGCGAGCTACCGCCACTTCCTGACGCCGGCCCAGTACCGGTCCCGGTTCGGCCCGACGGCCCGCACGATCGCCTCGGTCTCCTCGTGGCTGCGCGGCGCCGGCATGAAGGTGACGGGCGCCGGACCGAGCAACCGCTACGTGAAGGCCACCGGAACGGCGGCCGCCGCACAGCGCGCGTTCCATGTGAAGCTGGCCATGTTCCAGCGCGGCGCGCACGTCGTCCGCGCGCCTGTCGGAGACGCCCGCGTCCCGAAGGGGCTGAAGCCGGCAGTCCTCGGCGTTACCGGCCTCGACACGGCGCAGCACCTGATGCACCCGGCCAACCTCGGCCCGCCGGACGGGTTCGTGAACGGCCGCCCGTGCTCTCTCTACTACGGCCAGGTGCTCGCGAACAAGCAGGCCGACTTCACGACGCCGCTTCCGAAGTTCAAGGGCTCCTACCGGCCGTACGCGCACTGCGGCTACACGCCGCTCGAGTTCAGAACGGCCTACGGCACCAGCGACTCCGGGCTCACCGGCAAGGGCGCGACCGTCGCGATCACCGACGCCTTCGCCGCGCCGACCATCCGCTTCGACGCCAACCACTACGCGACGACGCACGGCGACCCGGCGTTCACGCAGGCAAGCTTCACCCAGTCGATGCCGGCGAAGGCCTTCCGCAACGTCAACCTCTGCGGCGGCAACGGCTGGTTCGGCGAGGAGACGCTCGACGTCGAGGCGGTGCACGCCATGGCGCCGGACGCCCACGTCATCTACTACGCGGCCCGCTCCTGCACCGACACCGATTTCCTGGAGTCGCTTCAGCGGATCGTCGACCAGAACAAGGCGTCGATCGTGACCAACTCCTGGGGCGGGCTCGACCAGGACACGACCGGCGGCCTCGCCGCCGCCTACGAGCAGATCTTCAAGCAGGGCGCGATGCAGGGCATCGGGTTCATGTTCTCGTCGGGCGACGACGGTGACGAGTTCCTGGCGAGCGGCCGCGTCCAGACCGACTTCCCGACCAGCGACCCGTGGGTGACGGCGGTCGGCGGCACCAGCACCGCCATCGGCGCCGGCGGCCAGCTCCTGTGGCAGACCGGATGGGGCACCGACAAGTACAACCTGTCGGGCAACGGGAAGGGGTGGGTCCCGGCCTTCACCCCGCCGTTCCTGTACGGCTCGGGCGGCGGGTTCTCGACGCTCTTCAACCGGCCCGCCTATCAGGACGGCGTCGTGAACGAGGCGGCCCCCGGCCGCGCCGTGCCGGACGTGGCGCTCGACGGCGACCCGACCACCGGCATGCTCGTCGGGGAGACGCAGAGGTTCCCGAACGGCGTGCACTACGGCGAGTACCGCATCGGCGGCACGAGCCTCTCCTCGCCGCTCTTCGCCGGTGTCCAGGCGCTCGCGGCGCAGGCGGCCGGCGGGCGGCTCGGGTTCGCAAACCCGACCATCTACGCGCTCGCCAGGGAGAACCCGAGGGCCTATCGCGACGTCCTGCACCACGCCGGAGCGAACGTGCGCTCCGACTACGTGAACGGCGTCAACCCGGCCGACGGGATCGTCTACAGCGTCCGCACCTTCGACCAGGACACGAGCCTCGTCACCAAGAAGGGCTGGGACGACGTCACCGGGATCGGCACGCCGAGCCCGATCTACCCGCAGGCGTTCGCCGGCTCGTAGGCGGCCGGGCTTTGGGGGCGCCGTCCGCGGACGGCGCCCCCAAACGCCGTGATATAGCTGGGACATGCCCTCCACCGGCGACACGCGGGACGCCGCCCGCGGGCCCGCCGGGGAGGCGGAGTTCCGCCGGTTCCTGCTCGCGACGGCCGTCAGCGTGCTCGGCACGTACGCCGCCGCGATCGCGCTGGCCGTGCGCACCTTCCAGGACACAGGCCAGCCGGCCTGGGTCTCGGCGATCTTCGCCGCCGAGTTCCTGCCGCCGGTCGCGATCGGCGTCCTCCTGGCCGACCGCCTGAACCGGTTCCAGCCCCGCCGGGCGCTGGTCGTGTCCGACCTCGTGAGCGCTGCGGTGTTCGCCGTCGTCGCCGGCGTCCACACGCCGGCGGTCGTCGTCGGCCTCGCGACGGTCGCGGGCACCGCCGCCGGCATCTTCCGGCCGATCTCCTTCGCCGTTGTGCCCGCCGTCGCGGGCGGGGACCGGATCGACGCCGCCAACGGCCAACTGGCCGCGGTCGACACGGCCATGACCGCCATCGGCCAGGCCGGGGCCGGGGCGGTGGTCGCGGTGGCCGGCGCCGGCGTTGTCCTGGGAGCGAACGCCGTCTCGTTCGTCGCCTCGGCGCTGCTCCTGGCGACCTGTCCCTCGCTGGCGGCCGCGGTCGCCGAGACGGCCGCGCGGACCCCGCTGCGCCGCCTGCGCCGGAGCGCGCGCACCATCCGCCGCAACCTCCCGCTGCGGCAGGTCGCCGTCGCGTGGCTGCCGGTCCTGGCCGCGATGGGCATCGTGAACTCGATCGAGGTGCCGCTCCTGCTCGGGCCGCTGGCCGCCGGCGCCGCCCTCACCGGCCTGACGATCGCCGCGGCGTCGGCCGGACAGACCTTCGGCAGCCTGCTCGCCTCGCGGGTGAGCGGCTGGCTGGGCCGCCACTATGCGGCGGTGCTGCTGGTCGTCGGCCTCTCGGTGCTGGGGGCGGGCGCCAGCCCGGCGGTCGCGCTCGTGATCCTGCTCTTCATCGTGGGCGGGATCGCAAACGGGCTCGCCGTCGTCCACAACCGCTCGACCGTGCAGCGCGCCACCGAGCCCGAGGAGCGGGCCGGCATCCTGGCGCTCCTGATGTCGGCGGGCGGCGTGATGACGGCCGTCGGGGCGGCGGCCGGAGGCGCCATCGCAACCGCCGCCTCGTCGCGGGCGGCGTTCGGCGTCGCGGGCGCGATCGTCCTCGTCTCGGCCGTCGCGGCGCGGCTGACGGCGGCGGAAGAACGCGCGCCGGGCGTCGGTACACTCCGGCCCCGTGCCGGACGCATTCGCCGCTGAGGGGCTGGAGAAGCGGTACGGGGGCGTCGTGGCGCTCGCCGGGGTGAGCCTGACCGTCGGCGAGGGCGAGCTGGTCGGCCTGCTGGGCCCGAACGGCGCCGGCAAGTCGACGCTCGTCAAGATCGGCTGCGGGCTCGTCCGCGCCGGCGGCGGCCGCGCCGAGGTGTTCGGGCGCCCCGCCGGGTCGCGCGAGGCGCGCCGGGCGCTCGGGTATCTCGCGGAGCTCTTCCGCTTCCCCGGCTGGCTGCGCGCCGAGGAGCTGCTGCGGCTGCACCAGGGCCTGGCCGGCTCCCGCGGCGGGGCGGCCGAGCGCGGCGAGCTCCTCGATCTGGTCGGCCTGGCGGACGTCGGCCGCCGCAAGGTCGACCAGATGTCGAAGGGGATGCAGCAGCGGCTCGGGATCGCACAGGCGATGATCGGCGCGCCGCGCTTCCTCGTCCTCGACGAGCCGACGAGCGCGCTCGACCCGGCGGGCCGGCGCACGGTGCGGGCGCTGCTCGAGGAGCTGCGCGGGCGCGGTGTCTCGGTGCTCCTGAACTCGCATCTTCTGAGCGAGGTCGAGCTCGTGTGCGACAGGGTGGTGATCATCAGCCGCGGGAAGGTCGTGGCGCACGGGCGCCCCGACGAGCTCACCCACTCGCGCGGCGTCGAGGTGGAGACGGACGCGGGCGAAGAGCGGTACGACATCGGCCGCGACGAGGTACCCGACCTGGTCGCCCGGCTCGTCGCCGGCGGCCGCCGGGTCTACGGCGTGCGCGTCGTCCGCTCGACGCTGGAGGAGGCCTATCTGGAGGCGGTCGAGGGCGAGCCGGAGTGAACGGCATGGGCGTCATCGCCGCCGCGACGCTGCGCGAGTGCACGCGGCGGCGGGTCTTCGGCGTCATCGTGGTGCTGACGGCGCTCTTCCTCGGGCTCTACACGCTCGGCACCGTGACGGCGTTTCACCATCTGGGCAAGCCGGCGCCCGGCGACAACGTCGACGTGACCGTCCTCGCCGGGGCGACCCTGCTCGGCCTCGCGATGTTCGCGACCCTCTTCCTGAGCACCGTCGTGGCCGTCTTCCTCACGTTCAACGTGCTGCGCGGCGACGCCGAGCAGGGGCTGCTCCAGCCGATGGTCGTGCGCCCGCCGGGCAGGGTGGTGTTCGTGATCGCCCGGTTCGCCGCGGCCGCCGCGGTCTCGGCAACCTACGCGGCCGCCGTCTACGCGGCGGCGACCGTCATCACCGGGCTCGCGGGCGGCTGGTGGCCCGACGAGGCCGTGCTGCCGGGCCTCGAGCTGGCCGCCGGGGCCGCCGTGGTGACGGCGATCTCGCTGGCGGGGTCGGTGTACCTCTCGACGATCGCCAACGGCATCGCCGTCCTCATGCTCTTCGGCGCCGGGCTCGTCGGCGGGCTGCTCGGCCAGATCGGAGACGCGATCCATTCCGACACGCTGAGCTCGATCGGGACGATCACGAGCTGGGCGCTGCCGTTCGAGGCCCTCTACCAGGCCGGCCTGCACGCGCTCACCGGCCAGACGAGCGGCCTCACCGGCGTCATCGTCCACCTGGGGCCGCTCGGAGGCGCCCAGCCCGCCGGACCGCTCCTAGCGCCCTGGGTGCTCGGCTACATCCTGCTCGTCGTCGCCCTCGCGGGCGCGGCGTTCGTCCGGCGCGACCTGTAGCCCGCGCAGCGCCAGGAGCGACCCGGCCAGGCAGAGCGCGATCGAGACGGCCAGCGCCGCCCGGAACGCGGCCACCGTCGCGTCCTGGTCGGTCGCGGAGAGGCCGTGGGTCGCGAACGGCCCGAGGTGCGGGTGCTCCGCGTCGGCGGCGAAGACGAGCGTGATGACGACGCCCAGGATCGGCGTCGCGATCAGGCCGCCGAGGCGCGAGACTGTCGTGTTCACGCCGGCCGCGAGCCCGGCGAAGCGGTCGGGCGCGGCCTTGAGCGCCGTCGACGTGATCGGCGCCACGAGCACGGCCAGCCCGGCGGCGAGCACGAGGACGCCCGGGAGCGGGGCGAGCGGATTCGTGCTCCGGACGAGGCTCAGGAGCACGTAGCCGGCGGCCATCACGAGCGGGGCCACGGTCAGATACAGGCGCGGCCCGTCGCGGTCGGCGAGGCGGCCGAAGCGGGCCGCCAGGAAGAACATGACGAGGCTGATCGGCACGAAGACGAGCGACGCGCGGGCCGGCGAGTAGCCCACCGCCTGGGACTGGAGGTAGAGCGCCAGGTAGAACGACGATGCGCCGAGCGCGGCGTAGACGAGGAACGTGTACACGTTGGCGACGGCGAAGACGCGGGCGCGCAGGAGCTCGGCCGGGAGGAGCGGATCGGCCGCCCGCCGCTCGCTCCAGACGAGCGCGCCGAGGCCGGCGAGCGAGGCGGCAAACCAGGGCCAGACGTTCGGGAACCCGGCCCGCGCTCCGTCGATCAGGCCGTACGTGAGCGTCCCGAACGTGACCGCGATCGCGATCGCGCCGGGGACCTGGAGCGGCCGCGGCTGGGCCGCCCTGTCCTCGGCGGAGCGGCCCGCGAACGCCATGAAGAGCGCGACGGCGGCGAACGGGAGGTTCAGGAAGAAGATCCACCGCCACGACGCCACCTGCACGAGGAGGCCGCCCACCGGCGGGCCGATCATCGTCCCGATCCCGCTCCAGGCCGTCCACTGGCCGACCGCGCGTCCGGCGTCCTCGGCGTAGGTGGCGCGGAGCAGCGCGAGGCTGTTCGTTGTGAGGAGCGCTCCCGCGATTCCCTGGAGCACGCGCCCGGCGATGAGCAGCTCGACGTTCGGCGCGATGCCGGCGACGGCCGACGCCGCGGCGAAGCCGGCGACTCCGATGACGAAGAGCGTCCAGCGCCCGAAACGGTCGCCGAGCGCGCCGGACACGATGTAGAGCGACGCCACCGCCAGCGAGTACGAGAGCGCCACCCACTGCTGGGCCGAGAGGCCGGCGTCCAGATCGTGCCCGATCGTGGGCAGGGCGATGTTGACGACGGTGCCGTCGACGAACGTGATGGACGACCCGATGATCGTCGCGACCAGGATCAGGCCCCGCCGCGGCGGTTGCGCCTCGTCACCCGGCCGTGCGACCATACGGCGCATGGGTGTCACGTACGACCTGATCGACGCACCCTACCCGTATCTCTGCGCGGTCTACCGGTGCAGCTGCGGCGCCACCGTGACGCGCCACGGCGACGAGGCCGGAGCCCCGCCGCCGGGCTGGCAGGTGCACGCCTCGGAGCCGGGCGAGAGCGACGAGGCGGTGTGCCC
>CAWDUU010000011.1:0-21457 GCA_963805545.1 uncultured Actinomycetes bacterium | reverse complement strand
GAGCTGCGGGGCAGGGACTCGAACCCCGACTACCTGATCCAGAGTCAGGCGTCCTACCATTAGACGACCCCGCAAAGGCCGGTGAACCTTACCAAAGGGGGTTATCGGCCCCCGGCCTGCCGGCTACAGCCGAAACGGGGGCAGGAGCCGCTTCTCGGACTCGCCGGAGATGCTGGCCTCGACCTCGATCCGCTCCTCGAGGCCCGACCCGCGGAGCTTCGACCGAAGCAGGTTGTCGACCTGGTAGAGGCCGGCCGAGTTGTTCATCTCGATCTCGATCTTGACGTGCCCGTCGACGCCCTTGATGCGCACCTCCTCGATGGCCGCCGCCGAGAGCGAGTGGATCGAGACGCGGCCCGACTCGAACGGGATCCGGGAGCGGCCCTTGGCCATGTCGAGCGCGTCCGCCACCCGCACGACGCCGGCCTCGACCGAGAGCGGCACCCCGTCGGAGCGGTGGGAGATGATCGTCTGGAGCACCTCCGCCTGGATGATCGTGAGCTCCGGCTCCTCGTAGAGGCCCTCGAGCAGGCGGGGCAGGCGGTCGGCGGCGAGGAAGAGGCTCATGTCCTCGTGGCCGGTGCGGTGGATCGCCATGCCCAGGCAGTGGGTCAGGCAGCCGAGGACGACCACCACCTCGGCGTCCTCCTTCGTCATGCCGTAGTCGGCCACCATGCCCGGCTCGACGCCGGCGCGGCGCAGCTCGCGCAGGAGCTTCAGGCCGATGTTCGTGACGATCTGGATGTGCACCCACGAGTGGTCGTTGATCTGGAGGCGCGTGACCGCGTTCACGTTGGCGGCGTGCCACAGCGCTTTCAGGTCGGTGTCCCGGTTCACCCGCTCGATCAGGTCGCGCAGCTTGCGGTTGCCGCGGGCGGGCAGCGTGATGCGCATGTCGCGCACGGCCTCCGAGGGCGTCATCCGGGCGCCGCGCTCGGCGCGGACGCTGATCGGCCGGCCGGCCTCCGGCTCGGCTCCGGCCGGGACCTCCTCCGGCTCGGGCGTTTCCGGCTCGCCGCTCATGCGGGCAGCCTATTACGATCGGGGCATGGCGGCGGAGATCCTGCGCGATGCGACCCCGGCCGACCGCGAGGCGGTCGAGCGCGTCGTCGAGGCGGCCTACGGCGGCTACGTCGAGCTGATCGGCCGCCGCCCGGCCCCGATGGACGCCGACTATGCCGCGCTGATCCGGGCGGGCCGGGTGACGGTCGCCGAGCGCGGCGGTGAGGTCGCCGGCGTGCTTGTCCTGATTCCGATGGAGGACCACCTGCTGGTCGAGAACGTGGCCGTCGACCCGGCGTCGCAGCGCACGGGCCTCGGGCGCCGGCTCATGGCCCACGCCGAGGCCGAGGCCCGCGCGCTCGGCCTCGCGGAGCTTCGCCTCTACACGAACGAGCTCATGGCCGAGAACGTCGCCTGGTATCCGCGGCTCGGCTATCGCGAGACGGAGCGGCGGGCCGAGAGCGGCTTCTCGCGCGTCTTCTTCGCAAAGCGCCTCGACTGAGAACCCATGCCTGACGCCACCCTGACACGCCCAGACATCCGCAACATCGCCATCATCGCCCACGTCGACCACGGAAAGACGACGCTCGTGGACGCGCTCCTGCGCCAGTCGGGCACCTTCGCGGCGCACGAGGAGCGGGTCGACCGGGTGATGGACGCCGGCCTCGAGCGCGAGCGCGGCATCACGATCCTGGCCAAGAACACCGCCGTCCGCCACGGCGAGGTGAAGATCAACATCATCGACACGCCCGGCCACGCCGACTTCGGCGGCGAGGTGGAGCGGGGCCTGGCGATGGTCGACGGCGTGCTGCTCCTGGTCGACGCGTCGGAGGGCCCCCTGCCGCAGACCCGGTTCGTCCTGCGGAAGGCGCTCGCGGGGCGGCTGCCGGTGATCCTCGTCATCAACAAGATCGACCGCGGCGACGCGCGCATCGCGGAGGTGGTCGACGAGGTGTACGAGCTTTTCCTCGACGAGGACGCCGACGAGTCGCAGATCGACTTCCCGATCGTCTACACCAACGCGAAGCTCGGCACCGCGACACTCGACCAGGCGACGCCGGGCGACAGCATCAAGCCGCTGCTCGATCTGATCGTGGAGCACATCCCGGCGCCGACCTCCACCGCCGGCCATCCGTTCCAGGCCCAGGTCGCGAACCTGGACGGCTCGCCGTACCTCGGCCGGCTCGCGATCTGCCGCGTCCGCGAGGGCGAGATCGAGCGCGGCGCAACCGTCGCCTGGTGTCGCGCCGACGGAACGGTCGCGCGGCTGCGGCTGACCGAGCTCCTCGTGGCGGAGGGGCTCGATCGCGTTCCCGCCGGGTCGGCCGGGCCCGGCGACATCATCGCCGTCGCGGGGATCCCGGAGGTCACGATCGGCGAGACGATCGCCGACCCCGGCGATCCGCGGCCGCTGCCGCCGATCGTGGTCGACGAGCCCAGCCTGTCGGTCACCGTGACGACGAACACCAGCCCGATGGCGGGCCGCAGCGGCTCGAAGCTGACCGCCCGCATGATCAGGGACCGGCTCGACCGGGAGCTGGTCGCCAACGTGTCGCTGCGCGTCCTCGACACCGACCGGCCCGACACGTGGGAGGTGCAGGGACGCGGCGAGATGCAGTTCGCGATCCTCGCCGAGATGATGCGCCGCGAGGGCTTCGAGCTGACGATCGGAAAACCGCGTGTCGTGACGCGCGAGGTCGACGGCAAGGTCCACGAGCCGGTCGAGCGGGTCTCGATCGACGTGCCGGAGGAGTACGCCGGCGTCGTCATCCAGTCGCTCGCGCTCCGCAGGGGTCGGATGGAGTCGATGACCAACCACGGCACGGGCTGGGTGCGCCTCGAGCATCTGGTCCCGGCCCGCGGCCTCCTCGGCTTCCGGTCGGAGTTCCAGACCGAGACGCGCGGCTCGGGGCAGCTGCACCACGTCTTCGAGGGCTACGAGCGCTGGGCGGGCGACATCAAGAGCCGCCCGAACGGGTCGCTGATCGCCGACCGCTCCGGCAAGGCGACCGGGTACTCGATCCAGAGCCTCCAGGAGCGCGGCTCGCTCTTCGTCGGGCCCGGTACCGACGTCTACGAGGGCATGATCGTCGGCGAGAACAGCCGCTCCGGCGACCTCGACGTGAACATCACCCGGGCGAAGCAGATGACGAATGTCCGCTCCAACGCCGACGTCCTGGTGCGACTCAACCCGCCGCGCACGCTCAGCCTCGACCAGGCGATCGAGTACATCCAGGAGGGGGAGTGCGTCGAGGTGACGCCGGCCGGCATCCGCCTTCGCCGGTCGGTCCTCTCGGCGTCGGAGCGAAACAGCCGGCGCTCGAAGGCGGCCCGCGGAGAGCCGTCCGGCGGGTGATCGGCTACCGGGAGCGCGGCATGACGCGCCAGCCGAAGACGAACGCGTCGTGGAACCAGCCGGCGCCCTTGCCCATGTAGTCGAGCGTGACGCCGTCGCCGGAGCCGTGGCTGTTGATCGCCCAGCCGTTCCCCATGTAGATGCCGGCGTGGTAGACGGTCGCCGCCTTCGTCTTCACGCCGTTCGGGGCGAAGCTCCAGAAGAGGATGTCGCCCGGCTTCAGGTCGCGGCGGTGGATGCGCTTCGAGACCGGAAGCTGCGCGGCCATGTCGTAGGTCGAGCGGGCCTGGATCTTGGTGTTGCCCGTCCACCTGTGGCTCGACACCGAGTAGGAGTGGAGCTTCATGACCCACCAGACGAACCCCGAGCAGTCGAACCCGCCCGCCACCGGCGAGCCGAGCGGCGCCTGCGGGTCGGGCGAGGTGCCGCCCCAGACGTAGGGCGCGCCGGCGTACCGCAGCGCCAGCCCGAGCACCTTGCGCTTGAGCGGCGTCCAGGCGGGGAGCTGGGTCGCGACGGCGACCTTCGCCTGCCCGTACGAGATCGCCCACGACGAGAGGTGCATCACCTGGTAGGTCTCGGCCGCCATGTTCGCGCGCCGGAGCAGGTCCGCGGAGGAGAGCTCCCAGGAGTCCCAGCCGTCGGGGACGTTGATGCGGGCCCCGATCGCGCGCACCTCCTGCTCGACCCCGAACCCGTCCGGGAGCTTCGGCGCCCATCCGTCGGCGGTCTGGAGGTGATTCAGCGCCTTGGCGGAGTGGGAGAGGCCCAGGATCCGCACGAGCGCGCGGTCGAATTCGAGCTGGGTGATCGTGCCCGACGGCCCCGCGCCCTCCGGGATCCAGCCGGCGGCGACGGCCTGCGCGAACGGGTCGGGCCCCTCCGGCACGCTCTTCAGCTCGAGGGCGATGCGGACGAGCACCTTGCTCGCGTTCACGCGGCTCACGGTGTGGTGGGGCACGAAGGTGGTCGGCGTGCGCGGCGCCATCCAGGCGTTCCCGGTGGCCCACTTGATCTGCGGCTTGGCCCAGAAGCCCTTCGGGACGTCGCTGAAGCCGCCCGCGGCGAGCGCGGGCGACGCGAACATGAGCAGCGCCAGGACCGGAGCTGCGAGGAAGGCGGAGCGACCCCTCACGATCCTGTCATCGTCCCTTTGCACTCCTTGCTTGAGTTAGGGAACTGTTTTGTGTTCGTGTCCGGTTTGTGACGCCGCTCAGGCCACCGCCTCGACCCAGTCGTCGTAGAGCGAGAAGTACCGGCCCCGCCGCTCGATGAGCTCCGCGTGCGTGCCGGCCTCGATGACCTCGCCGTGCTCGAGCACCACGATCATGTCAGCTCGGCGGATCGTCGACAGGCGATGGGCGACGACGAAGGCCGTGCGGTCGCGCAGAAGCGTCTCCAGGGCCTCCTCGATCCGGGCCTCGGTGGGGATGTCGACCGAGGACGTCGCCTCGTCGAGGATCAGGACGCGCGGGTCGGCCAGGAGCGCCCGCGCGAAGGCGACGAGCTGGCGCTGGCCGATCGAGAGCCGCGACCCGCGCTCCTGGACGTCGGTGTCGTAGCCGTCCGGGAGGGCTTCGATGAACGCGGCCGCGCCGACGGCTCCGGCCGCAGCCCGGATCTCCTCGTCGGTGGCGCCCGGACGCCCGAAGGCGATGTTGTCGCGCACCGAGCCGGCGAAGAGGAAGCCCTCCTGCGGCACGATCCCGAGCTGGCGGCGAAGCGACGCGACCGTGACGTCGCGCAGGTCGTGGCCGTCGACGGTGATCCGGCCCCCGGTGGGGTCGTAGAAGCGCGCGAGCAGCTTCACGATCGTCGACTTGCCGGCCCCGGTGTGGCCGACGAGGGCGATGGTGCTGCCGGCCGGCACCGTGAACGACACGCCGTGCAGCACCTCCGCGGAGCCCTCGGAGTAGGCGAAGTGCACGTCGTCGAACACGACCTCGCCGCGGATCGGCGGCAGCTCGCGGGCGTCGCTCGCATCGGTCAGGCCCGGCTCGGTGTCGAGCACGGTGAAGATGTTGTCGAGCGCCGCCGTGGCCGCCAGGAACGTCTGGTAGAACTGCGAGAGCTGCTGCACCGGGTCGAAGAAGTTCGAGAGCAGCCCGATGAAGACGAAGAGGCCCCCCGGCGTCAGCTCGTGGTGGAAGACGAGCGTGCCGCCGTAGCCGAGCACCACGGCCATTGCCAGCGCCGAGAGCAGGTCGACGTACGGGAAGTAGACGGCCGAGGCGTTCACGGTCGTGACGTTCGCCGCCCGGTAGTGGCCGTTGATGTCGACGAACCGCTCGTAGTTGGTGCCTTCGCGCCGGAACGCCTGGACGACCCGCACGCCCGAGATGTCCTCCTGGAGCTGCCCCGTCACCTCGGCGAGGCGGCGGCGCGTCTCGCGGTAGGCCCGGCCCGAGTAGTACCGGAAGATCGCCGTCCCGATCGCCATGCCCGGGAACACCGTGAGCGTGGCGAGGGCCAAACGCCAGTTGACGTAGAAGAGGACGCCGGCCGACGCGAACAGGACAAGGGTGTTCTGGACGAGCGTCGTCGGCCCGTCGACGACGGCGTTCACGAGCGCCTCGATGTCGTTCGTGAGCCGCGAGATCACGACGCCGGCCCGGTTTCGCTCGAAGAACCCCAGGTCGAGCCGCTGGATGTGGGCGAAGAGCCCGATCCGCAGGTCGGCCAGGATGCGCGTGCCGACCCAGGCGGTGAGGTAGGTCTGCACCGAGCTCGTGAGCCAGGTGGCGATGGTGACGACGACGAAGACGGAAACCCACAGCTCGACCTGGCCGAAGTCCGGCGGCGAGGCGGCGATACCGCGGTCGATTGCGAACTTGATGACGAGCGGGCCGGCGATCGACGTCGCCGTCGCCGCGAGCATCATGACGAGCGCGGCGGCGGACTGACGGCGGTACGGCCAGTTGTAGGCCCAGAGCGCCTTCACCCGCCGGAGCGTCCCGCGCGCGCCGAGGCCGGAGGGGTCGGCGCCCATGCGTCCGACGTGGCTCGCGAACATGCTCACGGCAGCCGGCCTCCGGCCGCACGGCGCGGCGGCGCTGCACCGTCCTTCTCGATCGGCGCCCCGTCGGGGTCGAGCTGCACGAACCGCCGCTCGACCAGGCCGTGGTCGTGGATCTCGCGGTACACGGGGCTCGTCCGCTCGAGCTCGTCGTGGGGCCCGCGGGCGACGATCCGGCCCCTGTCGAGCACCACGACCTCGTCGGCGAGCGAGATCGTCGAGAGGCGGTGGGCGATGATGACGGTGGTCCGGCCCTTCATCACCTCGCGCAGCGCCAGCTTGATGCGGGCCTCGGTGGAGGCGTCGACCGACGCCGTGGCGTCGTCGAGGATGAGGACGCGCGGGTTCATCAGGAGCGCGCGGGCGATGGCGATCCGCTGCCGCTGGCCGCCCGAGAGCGAGAGGCCGCGCTCGCCGACCACCGTGTCGTACCCGTCCGGCAGGTCGCAGATGAACTCGTGCGCCTGGGCCTGGCGGGCGGCGGTGACGATCTCCTCGGGCGTCGCCTCGGGCGTGCCGAACGCGATGTTCTCGGCCACGGTGGTCGAGAAGAGGAACGTGTCCTGGCTGACGATGCCGACCGCGGCGCGCAGGGACCTGAGCGTCACCGAGCGCACGTCCTGGCCGTCGAGCTCGATGGCCCCGGCCTGGATGTCGTAGAAGCGCGGGATGAGCGTGGTGAGGGTCGTCTTGCCGCACCCGGTCGGGCCGATCAGGGCCACGGTCGAGCCGGCCGCGATGTCGAGGTCGATGTCGTGCAGGACGGGCCGCTCGGGGTCGTAGCCGAAGCCCACGCCGCTCATGCGGATCTCGCCCGGGCCGGGGTTGAGCGGCTCCGCGGCAGGGTCGTCGAGGATGTCGCGCTCGTAGTCCAGCACCTCGAAGATCCGCTCCCCCGATGCGATCGCCCGCTGGTACTGGCCCACCCACATGCCGATCGAGCGCAGCGGCACGACCAGCAGGAGCAGGTAGCCGTTCACCTCGAAGAAGGCGCCGAGGGTGAGGCCGCCGTGCACCACCCGGTAGCCGCCGGCGAGGACGACCGCCGCCATCGCGAGGTTGGGGAGCGTCGACATGAACGGGACGTAGCCCGCCTGGAGCCGGGCCGCCCGGATCGCCTGCCGGAAGATGCGCTCGGTGCCGGCGCTGAACCGCTCCAGCTGTCGCGGCTCCTGGGCGAACGACTTGACGACGCGCACGCCGACGATGTTCTCCTCGGCCTGCGTCGTCACGTCGGCGACGCGCTGCTGCACCTCCCGCAGGATGGGGTGGCTCGTGCGCGAGTAGCGGAAGGCCGTCACCGACAGCACCGGGGCGATGGCGAAGGCGATCAGCGCCAGCTGCCAGTCGATCCACACCAGCGCGATCGCCACGATCGTGATCGTGATCAGGTTCTGGGTGAAGAAGATGAGCCCGTAGCCGAGGAAGAAGCGCACCGACTGGAGGTCGACGGTCGCGCGCGACATGAGCTGGCCGGTCTGGTGGGTGTCGAAGAACCCGAACGAGAGCCGCTGGAGGTGCGCGTACATCGCGTTTCGCAGGTCGTACTCGACCGCCAGCGACAGCCGGCCGGCGAGCCAGCGGCGAAACAGCATGAGCACGCCCTTGACCGCCCCTGCGGCGACGACCAGGGCGGCGAGGGTGAAGAGGCGGCGGTCGCTGTGCGCCGCCGAGTTGACGGTGTCGATCACCTGCCCCGTCAGGTACGGCACGGTCAGGCCGGCGGCCTGGGCGCCGACGGCGAGCAGCGTCGAAGCGATCACCTGCCCCCGGTACGGGCGCAGGAAACCGAGCAGCCGCCGGAACGTCACCCGCTCAGGTTAGCGGGCGGTGAACCGGCGCTCGTCAGCCGTTTCGCAGCTGCTGGAGGAGCATTGAGAAGGAGACGCCCTCGATCTGCGCGACCATGTACAGCCCGCCCAGGACGAGGATGCCGATCACCATCGCGCCGAAGCTGAGCTCCGAAGCGACGCTGCCTTGCTGGTTGGTGAAGACGCGCACCGAAAGACCCCCTTTCGTAACAGAGCGCCGGCATGCACGCACGCCGGCACATTGAGTATCGGCGTGGTTTGGGCCCGGGGGAATCCCCCGTAGGGGTATCGCCCTACCGCGTTGCGGGAGCGCCCGCGGCGGCGCCGTTTCGGCGCTCGGCCTCGGAGCCGGCCTCGGGCGTCCGGAGCGCCATGTCGGCGATCAGCCGGCGATCGGCCTCGGCCAGCTCCGTGATCTCGCCGCCGATGCGGGAGCGGCCGTACGGCGCGGGGTCCACGCGGACGACGCGGGTCTCGACCTCGACCGGCTTTCCCGACAGCGTGACCTTGACGACGAGCAGGTCGCCCGCGTCCAGGTCGTTCGCCGACGTGAAGCCGATGCCGGTCGTCGAGATGTCGCTCAGGCGGACGTCGATCGTGTGGTGCCGCGGCAGCGTCCGGCAGAAGAGCACCCGGGCCTGCGTCCGCTCGGTCACCGGGATGCGGGGCGCCGACCGGCGCATCTTGCGGTGGCGTACGCCCGAGACGGCGGCGTGCACCAGCGCCTCGGCGCCGCTGTGGAAGTAGGCCTCGTCGACCTCGAGCTCGACCTCGTAGCGGCCGCGGTGCTCGTCGGTGACCCGCGCGAGCAGATGCAGCTCCTTGCGCACCAGATTCCGCGGGGCGAACGCGTGCAGGAGCTCGTCCTCCTGCTCGAAGATCTTGAGCGCAAACGCGCCGCCGTCCTCGGACAGCACCTCGACCTCCGCGGGCGGAGGCGGGAGCACGCCGAGGGCAAGCGTGAGCATCTCGTGGCGCGTGAGCTTCGACATGGGGGTTCGCCCACGTCAATCGGCCGCCGGGCCGGAATTCTAAAGGGCCCGTCGGCTAAGGTCTGCGTGTGGCGGAGCTGAGTTTCTTCTCGGGCGAGGTGTGGGTGGTGATCTTCCTGGCGCTCGTGCTCAAGCTGCCGCTCGTCGGAATCCTGGCGGCGCTCTGGGTCGCGTTTCGGAAGTTCGACGAGGACCGGCCCGCGTCGGCCCCGCAGGCGTCCCGGATGGCGCTCTGCGCCTACTGCGGCACGCGGATCGCGCTCGGCTACGACGCGGCCTCGCTCCACGAGCGGGCGACGGCGATCGCCGGCCAGACCGGGCAGGCCGCCTTCGACATCGAGACCCGGCTCGTGCGCGAGGCGTTCGCCCAGCCCGACCACTACCCGGACGAGCCCCGCTACTGCCCCGGCTGCGGCGAGGAGGCGGTCTGGACGCCGATCGAGCCGATCGACCTCGGCGCGGCCCGCCCGCGCCGCGTCGAGCACGGCTGAGACAGACGTACCAGGTACATCTGTCTCATGCCCGTAGGCCGGCCAGCGTGCCCTCGCGGATCGCCTCCTCGAACGACCGCGGGCCGAGGCAGTCGCCGGCCCGCTCGACGGCGACCCCGGCGGCCTCCAGCTCGAGATAGAGGCCGTCCCCGGCCGTGCGCCCGGCGCTCACGACCAGCGTGTCGACGCCGCCGAGCTCGACCCGGCGGCCCGAGAAGACGTTCTCGAACGTGACCGCGCCCGGCGAGACCGACATCGGCCGCAGGTGATGGACGAGCTCGACGCCCGCGTCGTCGAGGCGGGCCAGGTACAGGTTTCGCTGGTACTGGTGCACCGCCTCGCCGAACGCGGCGGCCGAGGTGACGAGCCGGACCCGCGCTCCGCGGGCCGCCAGCGCCTCGGCGGTGTCGAGACCGGTCCAGTCGCCGCCCCAGTCGCTCACGACGACCCGCTCGCCGACCTCGGCGCCCGCGAGCGCGTCCCAGGCGCCGACGATCGCGACGCCGTCGCCGCCGATCGCCGGCCGGTGGGGCACCGCGCCGGTTGCGAGGACGACGCGGTCGGGCGCCTCGGCCGTCACGGCGGCCGCGGACGCCTCGACGCCGTAGCGGACGTCCACGCCCGCGAGCCAGTCGCCCAGGATCTCGACCAGGCCCTCGGCGACCTCGGCGTGCCCGGGAGCCGGGAGCGCGAGCCGGATCTGCCCGCCGGGGCTGTGCGAGCGCTCGAAGACGACGACGCGATGCCCGCGGGCGGCGGCGGCCGCTGCGGCGGCGCAGCCGGCGGGGCCCGCCCCGACGACCACGACCGCGCCCGGCCGCTCGGCCGGCGCGGGGCGTGGAAGGGTGCGCTCGTACCCGGCCCACGGGTTCACGGTGCAGGCGATGGGCACACCCGCGTGGTAATGGCCGATGCAGCCCTGGTTGCAGCCGATGCAGCGGGTGATCCGCTCGCCCGCCCGCGCCCGCCGGGCCAGGTTCGGGTCGGCGATCTGGGCCCGGGTCATGCCGACCGCGTCGCAGGCTCCCTCGGCGATCAGCCGCTCGGCGTCCGCCGGGTCGAGCACGCGCCCGGTCGCGATCACCGGGACGGAGGTGCGGGCCTTCACGGCCCGCGCGAACTCCTCGACGGCGTTCCGCGCGGTCGCTGCCGGCGGCACGATCCACGTGGAGCCGCGGTAGGTCGGCGACGAGCCGAGCGTGACCGAGACGTAGTCGGCCAGGCCCTCGGCGCCGGCGGCCTCGGCGGCGGCGAGCACGTCCTCGGGATCCGTGCCGACGTCGGAGGTGCTCTCGTCGGTCAGCCGGCAGCCGATCGCGCCGCCGGGGCCGAAGCCCTCCCGCATCGCCTCGAGCACCTCGCGCAGGAAGCGGAAGCGGTTCTCGAACGTCCCGCCGTACTCGTCGGTCCTGGAGTTGGCGTGCCGCGAGAGGAACTGCGTCGGCAGGTAGCCGAACCCGGCGCACACCTCGACGCCGTCAAGACCGCCCTCGGCCGCGTGGGCCGCGGCCCGCCGGTAGCCGGCGAGCATCTCGGCGATCTCGGTGCGCGTGAGCGCCCGCGGCTCGGTCTTGAACCGGGCCGACGGGATGGAGCTCGGCGCGACCGCCGGCGGCCTCGTGCCCGAGGCGATCATCTCGCGGCCGCCGTGGAAGAGCTGGCACATGAGCCGCGCGCCGTGCTCCTGCACCGCGGAGCTCATCGCCCGCCAGACCGGCACGATCTCGGGCAGGTAGCCGCCGACCGTGTGCGCCGTCAGAAGGCCGGTCGGATGCACCGCCGTGGCCTCGACCACGATCAGGCCGGCGCCGCCCGCGGCCCGGGCCCGGTGGTAGGCGATCAGGTCGTCCGTCGGCAGGTGGTCATGGACGAGAGAGGTCTGGTGCGACGTCGAGACGACCCGGTTTCGGATCTCGATCGGCCCCAGCGCGAGCGGCGAGAAGAGGCGTTCCAGCATCGCCTCGGATCCTACGGCGCAAGATGACGGGGCGGACGGTGAACCTCACTGCCACCGTGTGGCACTGCCCCCCGCAGCGCTCACCGTCCGCTCCGTGTCGTTTCGGATCGAGGTGCGCACCAGGGTGCCTAGTTCCCGCGTGCGCTGTCGCGACGAATGTCGTCGCTGGGAGCCTCCTCGCGAGGTTCGTCCCCGCGGTCTCCGCGGGTTCGGACGTCGCATGTCGAGGGGGCCCGGTTCGGCAGCCGAGCTGTCTCAGTGCTTGAGACCTCTAGCTTTGCGTGCTCGCCTCGCGGCGAGTTTGCCTTTATCGATCCGTAGACGAATGATCGTCGAGGAACGCCTCCGCGTCGTCGCTCGTTCGGGCGCAGTTCGATCACCAATTTGGGGTATGCGCTGGGAGGGGCTGCCAGCGCGAATCACTCCGAAGGGGCATGCACCGCGGGATCGGATCGCCGAGACTGTATGCGTCTGGCAGTTCCGGCTTCCTCTCCGGTACGTTCATCAAACGGCCGCCAGACCTTGTAACCGCGTTCTCCCCCCGAACGCCGTTATGTCCCCTCCGGCGGGCCTCCACCCAGAGGCCCGCTCGAGGCGCTGCATGGCGGATACTGTCCCGCGTGCGGGGTCTTCTCGAGTCCGTCCCCAACTTCTCCGAAGGCCGCGACGGCGCGGTGCTCGACGCGATCCGGCGTGCGATCGGCGCGCACGCCCGCGTCCTCGACGTGCACGCCGACGCCGAC
This sequence comes from uncultured Actinomycetes bacterium, assembly GCA_963805545.1. Taxonomy (GTDB): domain Bacteria; phylum Actinomycetota; class Thermoleophilia; order Gaiellales; family JAICJC01; genus JAICJC01. The sequence continues at coordinate 9,089 of CAWDUU010000011.1, read as the reverse complement.
CACAACCGGTCGGTGTTCACGTGCGTGGGGCCGGCGGACGGGCTGGTGGAGGGTCTGGCCGCCGCGATCGCGGTCGCCGCCGAGCGCATCGACCTCGCCCGCCACGAGGGCGTCCATCCACGGGTGGGCGCCGCCGACGTCGTGCCGTTCGTCCGCTTCCAGGCCGGCGACGGCGAGCCCGAGCACGCCGCCCGCCGGCTGGGCGAGCGGGTGGGCGCGATGGGGATCCCCGTCCTGGGCTACGGCGACCTCGGCGGCGGCCGCCGGCCGGCGTTCTTCCGGGCCGGCGGGCCGGACGCGCTCGCCGCCCGGTTCGATTCGGGCGAGATCGTGCCGCTCTTCGGCCCGGCCCGGGTGCACCCCACCGCCGGCGCCGTCCTGCTCGGCGTGCGCCCGCCGCTCGTGGCGTTCAACATCGAGCTCGACACGGGCGACGTCGAGGTCGCCCGTGCGGTCGCCGCCGGCGTGAGGGCCCGCGACGGCGGGCTCCCGGGCGTGCAGGCGCTCGGCCTGCGGCTCGCGCGCACCGGCCGCGCCCAGGTCTCGATGAATCTGATCGACGTGTCGGCCACGCCGCTCCACCGGGTCGTGCGCGAGGTCGAGCGGCTGGCCGCCGAGCGCGGCGCGTCGGTCGCGTGCGGCGAGCTGGTGGGGCTCATGCCGGCGGCGGTCGCCGTCCCGGCGGCCGCGGCGGCCTTCCACCTGCCGGAGCTCGCGCCCGACCGCGTCCTCGAGATCGCGGCCGGCGGGGAGTTCGGGCGGGCGGATGGTGGGGATCGGTAGCCTTCAGCGGCGCACGTGGCGGCGATCCATCTCACCGGGCACGACCTGACCGTCGACGACGTCGAGGCGGCCGCCCTGCGGGGCGTCCCGGCCGAGCTCGCGCCCGAGGCCGTCCGCCAGATCGAGGCGTCGCGCGCGCTGATCGAGCGCGTGGTGCGCGAGCGGCGGCCCACCTACGGCGTGAACACCGGCTTCGGCAAGCTGGTGGACGTCCACATCGGCGCCGAGCAGGCGGCCGAGCTCCAGCTGAACCTGCTGCGGAGCCACGCCTGCGGCGTGGGCGAGCCGTTCCCCGACGAGATCGTGCGCGCGGCGATGCTGCTGCGCGCGAACGCGCTCGCCAAGGGCACCTCCGGGGTGCGGCGCGAGCCGGTCGAGCTGCTCCTGCGCCTGCTCGACGGGGGCGTCCTGCCGATCGTGCCGTCGCGCGGCTCGCTCGGCGCGAGCGGCGACCTGGCTCCGCTCGCCCACCTCGCGCTCGTCCTGGTCGGCGAGGGCTGGGCGCGGGTCGGCGACGAGGTGCTGCCCGGCTCCGACGCGCTGGCCCGCGCGGGCCTCACGCCGATCGAGCTGGCGGCGAAGGAGGGGCTCGCGCTCATCAACGGCACCCAGTTCATGGCGGCGATCGGCGCGCTCGTCCTCATCCGGGCGCGCCGGCTCGTGAAGCTCGCCGATCTCGCCGCCGCCCAGACGATCGAGGCAGTCCGCGGGTCGCGGACGCCGTTCTCGCCCGAGCTCCAGGCGCTTCGGCCGCACCCCGGCCAGGAGGCGTCGGCGGCCAACCTCTATGCGCTCCTCGACGACTCGCAGATCGTGGCGTCGCACCGCTGGTGCGGACGGGTGCAGGACGCCTATTCGCTTCGCTGCTCGCCGCAGGTGCACGGGGCCGTGCGCGACGCCGTCGCGTATGCGGAGCGGGCGATCGCGGTCGAGCTGAACGCCGCCACAGACAACCCGCTCGTCCTCGCCGACCGCGACGAGGTCGTCTCGAACGGCAACTTCCACGGCGAGCCGGTCGCCATCCCGCTCGACACGCTCAAGATCGGGCTCGCCGAGCTGGGGTCGATCTCGGAGCGGCGGGTCGAGCGGATGCTGAACCCGGCGATGTCGAACGGCCTGCCGCCGTTCCTGGCGCACGAGAGCGGCCTCAACTCCGGGTTCATGATCACCCAGTACGTGGCGGCCAGCCTCGTGGCCGAGAACCGCGTCCTCGCCCACCCGGCCAGCGTCGACTCGATCCCGACCAGCGCCGGCCAGGAGGACCACGTCTCGATGGGGGCGACGGCGGCGGTGCACCTGTGGCACGTGTGCGCCAACGTGGAACGGATCCTCGCGGTCGAGCTCCTGTGCGGCGCCCAGGGCCTCGACTTCCTGGCCCCGCTTCGGCCCGGCCCCGGCGTCTCCGTGCTCCAGCGAGCCGTGCGCGAGCGCTCGCCCCGGCTCGAGCGCGACCGCTCGCTGGCCGACGAGATCGACCTGGTCGCCGCCGGCGCGCGGGACGGCTCGCTCCTGGCAGAGGTGGAGGGCGAGGCGGGCGAGCTGCGCTAGCGCACGATCTTCGAGATCGTGCCGTTCAGCGAGACGACGTAGAGCTCGCCGTTCGAGCCCTGGCCGAACGACGAGATGCTGCCCGTCTTGAAGCTCATGTTGGTGAGCCGAGGGCGGCCGCCGGTGGCGGGGATCTTCCAGATCCGGCCGGAGCAGAAGTCGGCGTAGAGGTACTGGCCGCGCAGGCGGGGGACGGCGCCGCCGCGGTAGACGTAGCCGCCGGTGATCGAGCAGTTGTCGGCGCCGGCCACGCTGTGGCGGTAGACGGCGACCGGGAAGCGCAGCTGCGAGCGGTCGATCGGCTGGTTCTTGAAGACGCTCCGGCCCTCGTAGAAGCTCCAGCCGAAGTTGCTGCCGGCGGCGGCGCCGTGGCGCAGGTGGTCCACCTCCTCGAACGTGTCCTGGCCGACCTCGCCGATCCACATGCCGCCGGTCTTTCGGTCGAACGAGAACCGCCACGGATTGCGCAGGCCGTAGGCGTACATCGTCGCCGCCGGATGCCGCTTTCGCGGGTCGAGCCGCAGGATCGCCGAGAGCGGCCCCCTGCTCTGGCCGCGCAGGTTGGGGTCGCCCTCGGAGCCGCCGTCTCCGAGCGAGATGTAGAGGAGGCCGTCGGGGCCGAACTGGAGCTGGCCGCCGTTGTGGTTTGCGAACGGCTGGTCGACCTTGAGCAGCACCCGCCTCGTGGCCGGGTTCACGCGGTGCCGGTTGCCCGGGAAGGTGCGGTACTGGACGACGCGCGTGTCGCCGTTTCGGTTCGTGAAGTCCACGTAGACGCGATGGTTTCGGTCGAAGCGGGGCGCGAGCGCCATCGAGAGCAGTCCCTGCTCGCTGCCGGCGGTGGTGACGTGCGCGGAGATGTCGAGGAACGGCCGGGCGAGCATCCGGCCGCCGTGCCGGATGCGGATCTTGCCGCCGCGCAGGACGACGTACAGGTTGCCGCCGTGGCCGGTCACGTACGTCGGCTGGTCGAGACCCGACATGACCGTGTGCAGGCGCGCGCCCTGCGCCGCCGGAGCGACGGCCGCGAGCAGCAGAACCACGCCCGCCAGGATCCCCGCCCGTCTCGCCACGGTCCGCACTCTATCCGCGGCTGGTACGGTTTCCGTCATGGCCGCCACCGCCACCGAGTCGCGCGTCGAGTCGCTGGTGGGCGACCTGAGCGCGGTGCGCGCGCCGCGGGGCACGGAGCGCTCGTGCAAGGGCTGGCACCAGGAGGCCGCCCTGCGGATGCTCTGCAACAACCTCGATCCCGAGGTCGCCGAGGACCCGACACGGCTCGTCGTGTACGGCGGCTCGGGCAGGGCCGCCCGCAGCCACGAGGCGCTCCGGGCGATCGTCGCGTCGCTGCTCGAGCTCGGAAACGACGAGACGCTGCTCGTCCAGAGCGGGAAGCCCGTCGCCGTCTTCCGCACGCATCCGGGCGCGCCGCGCGTCCTCATCGCGAACTCGCTGCTCGTCCCGCGGTTCGCCACCTGGGACGAGTTTCGCCGCCTGGAGGCCGAGGGGCTCACGATGTTCGGGCAGATGACCGCCGGCTCGTGGATCTACATCGGCACGCAGGGGATCCTCCAGGGCACCTACCAGACGTTCGCCGCCGCGGGCGAGGCCCACTGGGGCTCGCCCGACCTGGTGGGCCGAACCGTCCTGACCGCCGGCCTCGGAGGCATGGGCGGCGCCCAGCCGCTGGCCGCGTCGCTCGCCGGGGCGGCGAGCCTGAACGTCGAGGTTGACCCGCACCGGATCGAGCGGCGGCTGGAGACGCGCTATCTGGACGAGGTGGCCGAGACGCTCGACGACGCCCTCGACCGCGTGCGCGGCCACGCGGCGGCCGGGCGCGGCGTCTCGGTCGGCCTCCTCGGGAACGCCGCCGACGTCTTCGCCGAGATCGCGCGCCGCGGCGTCCGGTTCGACCTCGTCACCGACCAGACGTCGGCACACGACATGCTGAACGGCTACGTGCCGGCCGGGATGGAGCTCGCCGAGGCGCTGGCGCTCCGCGAGGCCGACCCCGACGAGTACGTGCGCCGGGCGCGGGCGACCGCCGTCCGCCACGTGCAGGCGATGCTCGACCTCCAGGCGGCGGGGAGCCACGTCTTCGACTACGGCAACAACCTGCGCACCGAGGCCCGCGACGCCGGCCTCGAGCACGCCTTCGACTTCCCGGGGTTCGTGCCCGCCTACGTCCGGCCGCTCTTCTGCCGGGGCGCCGGGCCGTTCCGGTGGGCGGCGCTCTCGGGCGACCCGGCCGACATCCACCGCATCGACGCCGCGCTGCTGGAGGCCTTCCCCGACGACGTGCTCCTCCAGCGCTGGCTCCGGGTCGCGCCGGAGCGGATCGCGTTCCAGGGCCTGCCGGCCCGGATCTGCTGGCTCGGCTACGGCGACCGCGCCAAGGCCGGCCTGCTCTTCAACGACCTCGTCCGCCGCGGCGAGGTGTCGGCGCCGGTGGCGATCGGCCGCGACCACCTCGACACCGGGTCGGTGGCGTCGCCGTTCCGCGAGACCGAGTCGATGCGCGACGGCTCCGATGCGATTGCCGACTGGCCGATCCTGAACGCGCTCCTGTCGACCGCGTCAGGCGCCTCGTGGGTGTCGGTGCACCACGGCGGCGGCGTGGGGATCGGGAACTCGATCCACGCCGGCCTCGTGGTGGTGGCGGACGGCAGCGACGAGATGGACGAGCGGCTCGAGCGGGTGCTGACGAACGACCCGGGGATCGGCGTCGCCCGCCACGCGGACGCCGGCTATCCGGAGGCGCTCGACGCCGCGCGGGCCGGCGGCGTCCGGCTGCCGATGGAGGAGTGAACGTGGCCGGCCGCACCGCGCTTCTCACGGGCGTCACCGGCGGCTGGGGCCGGGCCGTCCTCGACCGCTTCTGCGCCGAGGGCTGGAACGTCGCCGCGACCCACCGCGAGGAGCAGCCGCCGGCCGGCCTGCCCGAGGGCGTGCTCGCGGTGCGCGCCGAGCTGTCGGATCCCGACGCGGCGTCCGCAGCGGTCGCCGCGGCGGCCGAGGCGTTCGGCGCCGTCGACGCGCTGGCGCACGTGGCCGGCGGCTTCGCGGCGGCGGGGACGATCGACGAGCAGCCGGTCGACGTCTGGCGACGCCAGATGACGATCAACCTCGACACGGCCTACCACATGACCCGGGCGGTGCTCGGGCCGATGCGGAAGGCCGGCCGCGGCTCCATCGTCTACATCGGGACGTCGGCCATGCTGACGCCGTTCTCGGGCGCCTCCGGCTACATCGTCTCGAAGGTCGCGCTGGGCGGGCTCATGCGGTGCGTGGACGTCGAGGCGCGAAAGGACGGCGTCCGCTGCAACACGGTCGTCGTGAAGATCGTCGACACGCCCCGAAACCGGGCCGAGAACCCCGACGCCGACTTCGCGCGCTGGACGACCGGCGAGGAGCTCGCCCAGGTGGTCGAGTGGCTCTGCACCGACGCGTCGGCGCCGCTCTCGGGAGGGCTCATCCCGGCGTATGGGCGCGCCTGACCCCGGGCCCAGCCTCGTCCTTCACGGGCTGCGGGCCGCCGCGTCGCCCGCCGGGACGGAGGCGCCGCTGCGGGGCTCCGACCTCGGCCGGATCGACGTCCAGGAGCCGGCCGCGATCGCCGTCGTCGACGGCCGGATCGCCGCGGTGGGCGCGCCCGACGACGTCCTGCGCGACCACGGCGACCTGGAGCGGGTCGACTGCCGCGGGGCGGTGGCGATCCCGGGACTCGTCGACTGCCACACGCACCCGGCGTTCGGCGGCGACCGGGCCGCCGAGTTCGACCTGCGCGCGCAGGGCGCCGACTACGAGCGCATCCACGCCTCGGGCGGCGGTATCCGCTCGACCGTCGCCGCGACCCGCGCGCTCGGGGCCGCCGGCCTCGGCGAGGCGACCGCGGAGCACCTGCGCTGGATGGCGGCCAACGGCACGACGACCGCCGAGGGCAAGTCGGGCTACGGGCTCGACCGCGAGACGGAGCTCGCGAGCCTCGCCGCCGTCGCCGGCCCGCACCCGATCGCGACCGTGCCGACCTACCTGGGCGCCCACTCGGTCCCGCCCGAGTTCGGATCGGCCGACGAGTATCTCGACTTCGTCCTCGCCGAGGTGCTGCCCGCCGCGGCGGCCCTGGCCGAGCACGCCGACGTCTTCCTGGAGCGGGGCGCGTTCACGGCCGAGCAGGCCGAGCGCTACCTGCGCGCCGCGATGGGGCACGGCCTCGTGGCCCGCCTGCACGGCGACCAGTTCACCGAGTCGGGCGCGATCCCGCTCGCGGTCGAGCTCGGCGCGCGCTCGGTCGACCATCTCGAGGCGACCGGGCCCGCCGGCGTCGCGGCCGTCGCCGCGAGCGAGGTCGCCGCGGTGCTGCTGCCGGTCGCGGCGCTCTACCTGCGCCGGACGCAGCCCCCGGCGCGCGCGCTGGTCGACCAGGGCGCCATCGTCGCGCTCGCGACCGACTTCAACCCGGGAAGCGCGTTCTGCGACTCGCTCCCCGTCGTGATGACGCTGGCGTGCACGGCGCTCGCCATGACGCCGGGCGAGGCGCTGGCCGCCTGCACGGTGAACGCCGCGTGGGTGCTCGGCCGCGCCGGGCGGACCGGCCGGCTCGCCCCGGGCTTCGACGCCGACATCGTCCTGCTCGACGCGCCCGATTGGCGCCACGTCGCCTACCACTTGGCAGGCCGCGACATCGCCGCCGCCTATTCATGCGGCAAACGGGTCGCCGGGGTGGGGTAATGCCCCCCACGCGATACCAGGTAACGCCCCCTTCGCCGCGGGCTTCTGATGCAGAGATTCGACACGTCGGCACGGGTGCGTGACGTCTGCCCGCTGGAGCGCCCGTCGGTAGACTGACGGCATGGCGACGCGCAAGCAGCAGCGGCGGAAGTACCAGCGCGCGGTGGCGCATGCGCGGCACCTCGACGCGGACATCGCCGACGAGCGCGACGAGGGCAAGACCAAGCCGGAGAGGAAGCAGCAGGCGCGGCCCGTCCGGGGAGCGCCGGTCCCGCCGTCGGCGCTGCGGACGGCCAAGCGGGCGGTCCTCTTCGCGACCCTCTTCTATCTCGTCATCACGTTCACGTCGAGCGCCATCAGCCCGGGCATCAAGCTCGCCAACACCGCGGTGATGTTCGTGCTCTTCTGGTCGATGGGCTGGATGGTCGAGAACTTCGTCTGGCGCCGGTACCAGAAGAAACACGGCGGCCCCGCGGCGTGAGCGGGCCGTCCGGCCTCGAGATCGTCCAGCTCCCCCTCGGCGCCTACCAGGCGAACTGCTACCTCGTGGCGCGGGAAGGGGGATCGGAGGCTGCGGTGATCGACCCCGGCGACCAGCCCGACCTCGTCCAGTCGCAGCTCGCCGGCCGCGGCTGGCAGGCGGCCGGCGTCCTCGTCACGCACGGCCACGTCGACCACCTGGGCGGCGTCGCGGCGGTCGCGCGCGGGGCCGGCGTCGACGTGTGGATGCCCGCCGCGGAGGCCGACCTCCTGCGCGAGTTTCCCGGCGCGCCGCACTCCCCCGAGCACCTGCTCGAGGGCGGCGAGACGGTCGAGCTGGCCGGGATCGAGTTCGCCGTCACGCTGGTGCCGGGCCACTCGCCGGCGTCGGTCGCCTATGGCGCCGGCGGCCACCTGTTCGTCGGCGACGTGCTGTTCGCGGGCTCGGTGGGGCGGACCGACCTCGCCGGCGGCGACATGCAGACCCTGCTCCGGAGCATCGCCACGCTGATCGAGGCCTACCCGCCGGAGACGATCGTCCTTCCCGGGCACGGCCCGGTGACGACGCTCGGCGACGAGCGCGACCGTAACCCGTTCCTCGGGCCGCTGCGGGCATGAGCCAGGAGTTCCAGGCGCCGCGGGGCACGCTGGACTGGTACGGAGCGCGGGCCGCGCTCCGGCGAGCGGTGCTGGACGCCGCCCGCGAGGTCTTCGAGGCGGCCGGGTACGGCCAGGTCGTGACGCCGACGTTCGAGGACACCGGCGTCTTTGCGCGCACGTCCGGCGAGGGCTCCGACGTGGTGCGCAAGGAGATGTACAGCTTCACCGACCGCAGCGGCCGGCCGCTCACGCTGCGCCCCGAGGGCACGGCCGGCGTGATGCGGGCCTACCTCGAGCACATGACCCGCCTGCCGCAGCCGGTGAAGGTCTGGTACGAGGTGCCGATGTTCCGCTACAACGCGGTGCAGAAGGGGCGCTACCGCGAGCACTACCAGTTCGGGGTCGAGGCCATCGGCTCGGACGACCCGGCGGTCGACGCCGAGCAGATCGGCCTCCAGCGGCGCTGGTACCGGCGGGTCGGCGTGGACGGCCTTCAGCTGCTCGTGAACTCGATCGGCGACGGCAACTGCCGGCCGGCGTATCTCCAGCTCCTGGTGGGATACCTCGACGAGCACGCGGAGGAGCTCTGCGACGAGTGCCGCGAGCGGCGCGACGTGAACCCGCTTCGGACGTTCGACTGCAAGGAGAAGGGCTGCCGCGCGGTCATGGCGGGCGCGCCGAAGATCACCGACCACCTGTGCGACGAGTGCGCCGCCCACTTCGCCGACGTCCGCGCCCACCTCGACGCGCGCGGCGTCGACTACACGGTGGATCCGGGGCTCGTGCGGGGGCTCGACTACTACACGCGCACGGCCTGGGAGTGGCAGTGGGGCGCGCTCGGCGCCCAGTCGGCGCTCTCCGGCGGCGGCCGCTACGACGGCCTGGCCGAGCAGCTCGGCGGGCGCCCGGTTCCGGGCGTCGGCTTCGGCGCCGGCGTGGAGCGGCTC
>CAWDUU010000010.1:0-154908 GCA_963805545.1 uncultured Actinomycetes bacterium | reverse complement strand
GCCGCTCGTCGGAATCCTGGCGGCGCTCTGGGTCGCGTTTCGGAAGTTCGACGAGGACCGGCCCGCGTCGGCCCCGCAGGCGTCCCGGATGGCGCTCTGCGCCTACTGCGGCACGCGGATCGCGCTCGGCTACGACGCGGCCTCGCTCCACGAGCGGGCGACGGCGATCGCCGGCCAGACCGGGCAGGCCGCCTTCGACATCGAGACCCGGCTCGTGCGCGAGGCGTTCGCCCAGCCCGACCACTACCCGGACGAGCCCCGCTACTGCCCCGGCTGCGGCGAGGAGGCGGTCTGGACGCCGATCGAGCCGATCGACCTCGGCGCGGCCCGCCCGCGCCGCGTCGAGCACGGCTGAGACAGACGTACCAGGTACATCTGTCTCATGCCCGTAGGCCGGCCAGCGTGCCCTCGCGGATCGCCTCCTCGAACGACCGCGGGCCGAGGCAGTCGCCGGCCCGCTCGACGGCGACCCCGGCGGCCTCCAGCTCGAGATAGAGGCCGTCCCCGGCCGTGCGCCCGGCGCTCACGACCAGCGTGTCGACGCCGCCGAGCTCGACCCGGCGGCCCGAGAAGACGTTCTCGAACGTGACCGCGCCCGGCGAGACCGACATCGGCCGCAGGTGATGGACGAGCTCGACGCCCGCGTCGTCGAGGCGGGCCAGGTACAGGTTTCGCTGGTACTGGTGCACCGCCTCGCCGAACGCGGCGGCCGAGGTGACGAGCCGCACCCGCGCTCCCCCGGCCGCCAGCGCCTCGGCGGTGTCGAGACCGGTCCAGTCGCCGCCCCAGTCGCTCACGACGACCCGCTCGCCGACCTCGGCGCCCGCGAGCGCGTCCCAGGCGCCGACGATCGCGACGCCGTCGCCGCCGATCGCCGGCCGGTGGGGCACCGCGCCGGTTGCGAGGACGACGCGGTCGGGCGCCTCGGCCGTCACGGCGGCCGCGGACGCCTCGACGCCGTAGCGGACGTCCACGCCCGCGAGCCAGTCGCCCAGGATCTCGACCAGGCCCTCGGCGACCTCGGCGTGCCCGGGAGCCGGGAGCGCGAGCCGGATCTGCCCGCCGGGGCTGTGCGAGCGCTCGAAGACGACGACGCGATGCCCGCGGGCGGCGGCGGCCGCTGCGGCGGCGCAGCCGGCGGGGCCCGCCCCGACGACCACGACCGCGCCCGGCCGCTCGGCCGGCGCGGGGCGTGGAAGGGTGCGCTCGTACCCGGCCCACGGGTTCACGGTGCAGGCGATGGGCACACCCGCGTGGTAATGGCCGATGCAGCCCTGGTTGCAGCCGATGCAGCGGGTGACCCGCTCGCCCGCCCGCGCCCGCCGGGCCAGGTTCGGGTCGGCGATCTGGGCCCGGGTCATGCCGACCGCGTCGCAGGCTCCCTCGGCGATCAGCCGCTCGGCGTCCGCCGGGTCGAGCACGCGCCCGGTCGCGATCACCGGGACGGAGGTGCGGGCCTTCACGGCCCGCGCGAACTCCTCGACGGCGTTCCGCGCGGTCGCCGCCGGCGGCACGATCCACGTGGAGCCGCGGTAGGTCGGCGACGAGCCGAGCGTGACCGAGACGTAGTCGGCCAGGCCCTCGGCGCCGGCGGCCTCGGCGGCGGCGAGCACGTCCTCGGGATCCGTGCCGACGTCGGAGGTGCTCTCGTCGGTCAGCCGGCAGCCGATCGCGCCGCCGGGGCCGAAGCCCTCCCGCATCGCCTCGAGCACCTCGCGCAGGAAGCGGAAGCGGTTCTCGAACGTCCCGCCGTACTCGTCGGTCCTGGAGTTGGCGTGCCGCGAGAGGAACTGCGTCGGCAGGTAGCCGAACCCGGCGCACACCTCGACGCCGTCAAGACCGCCCTCGGCCGCGTGGGCCGCGGCCCGCCGGTAGCCGGCGAGCATCTCGGCGATCTCGGTGCGCGTGAGCGCCCGCGGCTCGGTCTTGAACCGGGCCGACGGGATGGAGCTCGGCGCGACCGCCGGCGGCCTCGTGCCCGAGGCGATCATCTCGCGGCCGCCGTGGAAGAGCTGGCACATGAGCCGCGCGCCGTGCTCCTGCACCGCGGAGCTCATCGCCCGCCAGACCGGCACGATCTCGGGCAGGTAGCCGCCGACCGTGTGCGCCGTCAGAAGGCCGGTCGGATGCACCGCCGTGGCCTCGACCACGATCAGGCCGGCGCCGCCCGCGGCCCGGGCCCGGTGGTAGGCGATCAGGTCGTCCGTCGGCAGGTGGTCATGGACGAGAGAGGTCTGGTGCGACGTCGAGACGACCCGGTTTCGGATCTCGATCGGCCCCAGCGCGAGCGGCGAGAAGAGGCGTTCCAGCATCGCCTCGGATCCTACGGCGCAAGATGACGGGGCGGACGGTGAACCTCACTGCCACCGTGTGGCACTGCCCCCCGCAGCGCTCACCGTCCGCTCCGTGTCGTTTCGGATCGAGGTGCGCACCAGGGTGCCTAGTTCCCGCGTGCGCTGTCGCGACGAATGTCGTCGCTGGGAGCCTCCTCGCGAGGTTCGTCCCCGCGGTCTCCGCGGGTTCGGACGTCGCATGTCGAGGGGGCCCGGTTCGGCAGCCGAGCTGTCTCAGTGCTTGAGACCTCTAGCTTTGCGTGCTCGCCTCGCGGCGAGTTTGCCTTTATCGATCCGTAGACGAATGATCGTCGAGGAACGCCTCCGCGTCGTCGCTCGTTCGGGCGCAGTTCGATCACCAATTTGGGGTATGCGCTGGGAGGGGCTGCCAGCGCGAATCACTCCGAAGGGGCATGCACCGCGGGATCGGATCGCCGAGACTGTATGCGTCTGGCAGTTCCGGCTTCCTCTCCGGTACGTTCATCAAACGGCCGCCAGACCTTGTAACCGCGTTCTCCCCCCGAACGCCGTTATGTCCCCTCCGGCGGGCCTCCACCCAGAGGCCCGCTCGAGGCGCTGCATGGCGGATACTGTCCCGCGTGCGGGGTCTTCTCGAGTCCGTCCCCAACTTCTCCGAAGGCCGCGACGGCGCGGTGCTCGACGCGATCCGGCGTGCGATCGGCGCGCACGCCCGCGTCCTCGACGTGCACGCCGACGCCGACCACAACCGGTCGGTGTTCACGTGCGTGGGGCCGGCGGACGGGCTGGTGGAGGGTCTGGCCGCCGCGATCGCGGTCGCCGCCGAGCGCATCGACCTCGCCCGCCACGAGGGCGTCCATCCACGGGTGGGCGCCGCCGACGTCGTGCCGTTCGTCCGCTTCCAGGCCGGCGACGGCGAGCCGGAGCACGCCGCCCGCCGGCTGGGCGAGCGGGTGGGCGCGATGGGGATCCCCGTCCTGGGCTACGGCGACCTCGGCGGCGGCCGCCGGCCGGCGTTCTTCCGGGCCGGCGGGCCGGACGCGCTCGCCGCCCGGTTCGATTCGGGCGAGATCGTGCCGCTCTTCGGCCCGGCCCGGGTGCACCCCACCGCCGGCGCCGTCCTGCTCGGCGTGCGCCCGCCGCTCGTGGCGTTCAACATCGAGCTCGACACGGGCGACGTCGAGGTCGCCCGTGCGGTCGCCGCCGGCGTGAGGGCCCGCGACGGCGGGCTCCCGGGCGTGCAGGCGCTCGGCCTGCGGCTCGCGCGCACCGGCCGCGCCCAGGTCTCGATGAATCTGATCGACGTGTCGGCCACGCCGCTCCACCGGGTCGTGCGCGAGGTCGAGCGGCTGGCCGCCGAGCGCGGCGCGTCGGTCGCGTGCGGCGAGCTGGTGGGGCTCATGCCGGCGGCGGTCGCCGTCCCGGCGGCCGCGGCGGCCTTCCACCTGCCGGAGCTCGCGCCCGACCGCGTCCTCGAGATCGCGGCCGGCGGGGAGTTCGGGCGGGCGGATGGTGGGGATCGGTAGCCTTCAGCGGCGCACGTGGCGGCGATCCATCTCACCGGGCACGACCTGACCGTCGACGACGTCGAGGCGGCCGCCCTGCGGGGCGTCCCGGCCGAGCTCGCGCCCGAGGCCGTCCGCCAGATCGAGGCGTCGCGCGCGCTGATCGAGCGCGTGGTGCGCGAGCGGCGGCCCACCTACGGCGTGAACACCGGCTTCGGCAAGCTGGTGGACGTCCACATCGGCGCCGAGCAGGCGGCCGAGCTCCAGCTGAACCTGCTGCGGAGCCACGCCTGCGGCGTGGGCGAGCCGTTCCCCGACGAGATCGTGCGCGCGGCGATGCTGCTGCGCGCGAACGCGCTCGCCAAGGGCACCTCCGGGGTGCGGCGCGAGCCGGTCGAGCTGCTCCTGCGCCTGCTCGACGGGGGCGTCCTGCCGATCGTGCCGTCGCGCGGCTCGCTCGGCGCGAGCGGCGACCTGGCTCCGCTCGCCCACCTCGCGCTCGTCCTGGTCGGCGAGGGCTGGGCGCGGGTCGGCGACGAGGTGCTGCCCGGCTCCGACGCGCTGGCCCGCGCGGGCCTCACGCCGATCGAGCTGGCGGCGAAGGAGGGGCTCGCGCTCATCAACGGCACCCAGTTCATGGCGGCGATCGGCGCGCTCGTCCTCATCCGGGCGCGCCGGCTCGTGAAGCTCGCCGATCTCGCCGCCGCCCAGACGATCGAGGCAGTCCGCGGGTCGCGGACGCCGTTCTCGCCCGAGCTCCAGGCGCTTCGGCCGCACCCCGGCCAGGAGGCGTCGGCGGCCAACCTCTATGCGCTCCTCGACGACTCGCAGATCGTGGCGTCGCACCGCTGGTGCGGACGGGTGCAGGACGCCTATTCGCTTCGCTGCTCGCCGCAGGTGCACGGGGCCGTGCGCGACGCCGTCGCGTATGCGGAGCGGGCGATCGCGGTCGAGCTGAACGCCGCCACAGACAACCCGCTCGTCCTCGCCGACCGCGACGAGGTCGTCTCGAACGGCAACTTCCACGGCGAGCCGGTCGCCATCCCGCTCGACACGCTCAAGATCGGGCTCGCCGAGCTGGGGTCGATCTCGGAGCGGCGGGTCGAGCGGATGCTGAACCCGGCGATGTCGAACGGCCTGCCGCCGTTCCTGGCGCACGAGAGCGGCCTCAACTCCGGGTTCATGATCACCCAGTACGTGGCGGCCAGCCTCGTGGCCGAGAACCGCGTCCTCGCCCACCCGGCCAGCGTCGACTCGATCCCGACCAGCGCCGGCCAGGAGGACCACGTCTCGATGGGGGCGACGGCGGCGGTGCACCTGTGGCACGTGTGCGCCAACGTGGAACGGATCCTCGCGGTCGAGCTCCTGTGCGGCGCCCAGGGCCTCGACTTCCTGGCCCCGCTTCGGCCCGGCCCCGGCGTCTCCGTGCTCCAGCGAGCCGTGCGCGAGCGCTCGCCCCGGCTCGAGCGCGACCGCTCGCTGGCCGACGAGATCGACCTCGTCGCCGCCGGCGCGCGGGACGGCTCGCTCCTGGCAGAGGTGGAGGGCGAGGCGGGCGAGCTGCGCTAGCGCACGATCTTCGAGATCGTGCCGTTCAGCGAGACGACGTAGAGCTCGCCGTTCGAGCCCTGGCCGAACGACGAGATGCTGCCCGTCTTGAAGCTCATGTTGGTGAGCCGAGGGCGGCCGCCGGTGGCGGGGATCTTCCAGATCCGGCCGGAGCAGAAGTCGGCGTAGAGGTACTGGCCGCGCAGGCGGGGGACGGCGCCGCCGCGGTAGACGTAGCCGCCGGTGATCGAGCAGTTGTCGGCGCCGGCCACGCTGTGGCGGTAGACGGCGACCGGGAAGCGCAGCTGCGAGCGGTCGATCGGCTGGTTCTTGAAGACGCTCCGGCCCTCGTAGAAGCTCCAGCCGAAGTTGCTGCCGGCGGCGGCGCCGTGGCGCAGGTGGTCCACCTCCTCGAACGTGTCCTGGCCGACCTCGCCGATCCACATGCCGCCGGTCTTTCGGTCGAACGAGAACCGCCACGGATTGCGCAGGCCGTAGGCGTACATCGTCGCCGCCGGATGCCGCTTTCGCGGGTCGAGCCGCAGGATCGCCGAGAGCGGCCCCCTGCTCTGGCCGCGCAGGTTGGGGTCGCCCTCGGAGCCGCCGTCTCCGAGCGAGATGTAGAGGAGGCCGTCGGGGCCGAACTGGAGCTGGCCGCCGTTGTGGTTTGCGAACGGCTGGTCGACCTTGAGCAGCACCCGCCTCGTGGCCGGGTTCACGCGGTGCCGGTTGCCCGGGAAGGTGCGGTACTGGACGACGCGCGTGTCGCCGTTTCGGTTCGTGAAGTCGACGTAGACGCGATGGTTTCGGTCGAAGCGGGGCGCGAGCGCCATCGAGAGCAGTCCCTGCTCGCTGCCGGCGGTGGTGACGTGCGCGGAGATGTCGAGGAACGGCCGGGCGAGCATCCGGCCGCCGTGCCGGATGCGGATCCTGCCGCCGCGCAGGACGACGTACAGGTTGCCGCCGTGGCCGGTCACGTACGTCGGCTGGTCGAGACCCGACATGACCGTGTGCAGGCGCGCGCCCTGCGCCGCCGGAGCGACGGCCGCGAGCAGCAGAACCACGCCCGCCAGGATCCCCGCCCGTCTCGCCACGGTCCGCACTCTATCCGCGGCTGGTACGGTTTCCGTCATGGCCGCCACCGCCACCGAGTCGCGCGTCGAGTCGCTGGTGGGCGACCTGAGCGCGGTGCGCGCGCCGCGGGGCACGGAGCGCTCGTGCAAGGGCTGGCACCAGGAGGCCGCCCTGCGGATGCTCTGCAACAACCTCGATCCCGAGGTCGCCGAGGACCCGACACGGCTCGTCGTGTACGGCGGCTCGGGCAGGGCCGCCCGCAGCCACGAGGCGCTCCGGGCGATCGTCGCGTCGCTGCTCGAGCTCGGAAACGACGAGACGCTGCTCGTCCAGAGCGGGAAGCCCGTCGCCGTCTTCCGCACGCATCCGGGCGCGCCGCGCGTCCTCATCGCGAACTCGCTGCTCGTCCCGCGGTTCGCCACCTGGGACGAGTTTCGCCGCCTGGAGGCCGAGGGGCTCACGATGTTCGGGCAGATGACCGCCGGCTCGTGGATCTACATCGGCACGCAGGGGATCCTCCAGGGCACCTACCAGACGTTCGCCGCCGCGGGCGAGGCCCACTGGGGCTCGCCCGACCTGGTGGGCCGAACCGTCCTGACCGCCGGCCTCGGAGGCATGGGCGGCGCCCAGCCGCTGGCCGCGTCGCTCGCCGGGGCGGCGAGCCTGAACGTCGAGGTTGACCCGCACCGGATCGAGCGGCGGCTGGAGACGCGCTATCTGGACGAGGTGGCCGAGACGCTCGACGACGCCCTCGACCGCGTGCGCGGCCACGCGGCGGCCGGGCGCGGCGTCTCGGTCGGCCTCCTCGGGAACGCCGCCGACGTCTTCGCCGAGATCGCGCGCCGCGGCGTCCGGTTCGACCTCGTCACCGACCAGACGTCGGCACACGACATGCTGAACGGCTACGTGCCGGCCGGGATGGAGCTCGCCGAGGCGCTGGCGCTCCGCGAGGCCGACCCCGACGAGTACGTGCGCCGGGCGCGGGCGACCGCCGTCCGCCACGTGCAGGCGATGCTCGACCTCCAGGCGGCGGGGAGCCACGTCTTCGACTACGGCAACAACCTGCGCACCGAGGCCCGCGACGCCGGCCTCGAGGACGCCTTCGACTTCCCGGGGTTCGTGCCCGCCTACGTCCGGCCGCTCTTCTGCCGGGGCGCCGGGCCGTTCCGGTGGGCGGCGCTCTCGGGCGACCCGGCCGACATCCACCGCATCGACGCCGCGCTGCTGGAGGCCTTCCCCGACGACGTGCTCCTCCAGCGCTGGCTCCGGGTCGCGCCGGAGCGGATCGCGTTCCAGGGCCTGCCGGCCCGGATCTGCTGGCTCGGCTACGGCGACCGCGCCAAGGCCGGCCTGCTCTTCAACGACCTCGTCCGCCGCGGCGAGGTGTCGGCGCCGGTGGCGATCGGCCGCGACCACCTCGACACCGGGTCGGTGGCGTCGCCGTTCCGCGAGACCGAGTCGATGCGCGACGGCTCCGATGCGATTGCCGACTGGCCGATCCTGAACGCGCTCCTGTCGACCGCGTCAGGCGCCTCGTGGGTGTCGGTGCACCACGGCGGCGGCGTGGGGATCGGGAACTCGATCCACGCCGGCCTCGTGGTGGTGGCGGACGGCAGCGACGAGATGGACGAGCGGCTCGAGCGGGTGCTGACGAACGACCCGGGGATCGGCGTCGCCCGCCACGCGGACGCCGGCTATCCGGAGGCGCTCGACGCCGCGCGGGCCGGCGGCGTCCGGCTGCCGATGGAGGAGTGAACGTGGCCGGCCGCACCGCGCTTCTCACGGGCGTCACCGGCGGCTGGGGCCGGGCCGTCCTCGACCGCTTCTGCGCCGAGGGCTGGAACGTCGCCGCGACCCACCGCGAGGAGCAGCCGCCGGCCGGCCTGCCCGAGGGCGTGCTCGCGGTGCGCGCCGAGCTGTCGGATCCCGACGCGGCGTCCGCGGCGGTCGCCGCGGCGGCCGAGGCGTTCGGCGCCGTCGACGCGCTGGCGCACGTGGCCGGCGGCTTCGCGGCGGCGGGGACGATCGACGAGCAGCCGGTCGACGTCTGGCGACGCCAGATGACGATCAACCTCGACACGGCCTACCACATGACCCGGGCGGTGCTCGGGCCGATGCGGAAGGCCGGCCGCGGCTCCATCGTCTACATCGGGACGTCGGCCATGCTGACGCCGTTCTCGGGCGCCTCCGGCTACATCGTCTCGAAGGTCGCGCTGGGCGGGCTCATGCGGTGCGTGGACGTCGAGGCGCGAAAGGACGGCGTCCGGTGCAACACGGTCGTCGTGAAGATCGTCGACACGCCCCGAAACCGGGCCGAGAACCCCGACGCCGACTTCGCGCGCTGGACGACCGGCGAGGAGCTCGCCCAGGTGGTCGAGTGGCTCTGCACCGACGCGTCGGCGCCGCTCTCGGGAGGGCTCATCCCGGCGTATGGGCGCGCCTGACCCCGGGCCCAGCCTCGTCCTTCACGGGCTGCGGGCCGCCGCGTCGCCCGCCGGGACGGAGGCGCCGCTGCGGGGCTCCGACCTCGGCCGGATCGACGTCCAGGAGCCGGCCGCGATCGCCGTCGTCGACGGCCGGATCGCCGCGGTGGGCGCGCCCGACGACGTCCTGCGCGACCACGGCGACCTGGAGCGGGTCGACTGCCGCGGGGCGGTGGCGATCCCGGGACTCGTCGACTGCCACACGCACCCGGCGTTCGGCGGCGACCGGGCCGCCGAGTTCGACCTGCGCGCGCAGGGCGCCGACTACGAGCGCATCCACGCCTCGGGCGGCGGTATCCGCTCGACCGTCGCCGCGACCCGCGCGCTCGGGGCCGCCGGCCTCGGCGAGGCGACCGCGGAGCACCTGCGCTGGATGGCGGCCAACGGCACGACGACCGCCGAGGGCAAGTCGGGCTACGGGCTCGACCGCGAGACGGAGCTCGCGAGCCTCGCCGCCGTCGCCGGCCCGCACCCGATCGCGACCGTGCCGACCTACCTGGGCGCCCACTCGGTCCCGCCCGAGTTCGGATCGGCCGACGAGTATCTCGACTTCGTCCTCGCCGAGGTGCTGCCCGCCGCGGCGGCCCTGGCCGAGCACGCCGACGTCTTCCTGGAGCGGGGCGCGTTCACGGCCGAGCAGGCCGAGCGCTACCTGCGCGCGGCGATGGGGCACGGCCTCGTGGCCCGCCTGCACGGCGACCAGTTCACCGAGTCGGGCGCGATCCCGCTCGCGGTCGAGCTCGGCGCGCGCTCGGTCGACCATCTCGAGGCGACCGGGCCCGCCGGCGTCGCGGCCGTCGCCGCGAGCGAGGTCGCCGCGGTGCTGCTGCCGGTTGCGGCGCTCTACCTGCGCCGGACGCAGCCCCCGGCGCGCGCGCTGGTCGACCAGGGCGCCATCGTCGCGCTCGCGACCGACTTCAACCCGGGAAGCGCGTTCTGCGACTCGCTCCCCGTCGTGATGACGCTGGCGTGCACGGCGCTCGCCATGACGCCGGGCGAGGCGCTGGCCGCGTGCACGGTGAACGCCGCGTGGGTGCTCGGCCGCGCCGGGCGGACCGGCCGGCTCGCCCCGGGCTTCGACGCCGACATCGTCCTGCTCGACGCGCCCGATTGGCGCCACGTCGCCTACCACTTGGCGGGCCGCGACATCGCCGCCGCCTATTCATGCGGCAAACGGGTCGCCGGGGTGGGGTAATGCCCCCCACGCGATACCAGGTAACGGCCCCTTCGCCGCGGGCTTCTGATGCGAAGATTCGACACGTCGGCACGGGTGCGTGGCGTCTGCCCGCTGGAGCGCCCGTCGGTAGACTGACGGCATGGCGACGCGCAAGCAGCAGCGGCGGAAGTACCAGCGCGCGGTCGCGCATGCGCGGCACCTCGACGCGGACATCGCCGACGAGCGCGACGAGGGCAAGACCAAGCCGGAGAGGAAGCAGCAGGCGCGGCCCGTCCGGGGAGCGCCCGTCCCGCCGTCGGCGCTGCGCACGGCCAAGCGGGCGGTCCTCTTCGCGACCCTCTTCTATCTCGTCATCACGTTCACGTCGAGCGCCATCAGCCCGGGCATCAAGCTCGCCAACACCGCGGTGATGTTCGTGCTCTTCTGGTCGATGGGCTGGATGGTCGAGAACTTCGTCTGGCGCCGCTACCAGAAGAAACACGGCGGCCCCGCGGCGTGAGCGGGCCGTCCGGCCTCGAGATCGTCCAGCTCCCCCTCGGCGCCTACCAGGCGAACTGCTACCTCGTGGCGCGGGAAGGGGGATCGGAGGCTGCGGTGATCGACCCCGGCGACCAGCCGGACCTCGTCCAGTCGCAGCTCGCCGGCCGCGGCTGGCAGGCGGCCGGCGTCCTCGTCACGCACGGCCACGTCGACCACCTGGGCGGCGTCGCGGCGGTCGCGCGCGGGGCCGGCGTAGACGTCTGGATGCCCGCCGCGGAGGCCGACCTCCTGCGCGAGTTCCCGGGCGCTCCGCACAGCCCCGAGCACCTGCTCGAGGGCGGCGAGACGGTCGAGCTGGCCGGGATCGAGTTCGCCGTCACGCTGGTGCCGGGCCACTCGCCGGCGTCGGTCGCCTACGGCGCCGGCGGCCACCTGTTCGTCGGCGACGTGCTCTTCGCGGGCTCGGTGGGGCGGACCGACCTCGCCGGCGGCGACATGCAGACCCTGCTCCGGAGCATCGCCACGCTGATCGAGGCCTACCCGCCGGAGACGATCGTCCTTCCCGGGCACGGCCCGGTGACGACGCTCGGCGACGAGCGCGACCGTAACCCGTTCCTCGGGCCGCTGCGGGCATGAGCCAGGAGTTCCAGGCGCCGCGGGGCACGCTGGACTGGTACGGAGCGCGGGCCGCGCTCCGGCGAGCGGTGCTGGACGCCGCCCGCGAGGTCTTCGAGGCGGCCGGGTACGGCCAGGTCGTGACGCCGACGTTCGAGGACACCGGCGTCTTTGCGCGCACGTCCGGCGAGGGCTCCGACGTGGTGCGCAAGGAGATGTACAGCTTCACCGACCGGAGCGGCCGGCCGCTCACGCTGCGCCCCGAGGGCACGGCCGGCGTGATGCGGGCCTACCTCGAGCACATGACCCGCCTGCCGCAGCCGGTGAAGGTCTGGTACGAGGTGCCGATGTTCCGCTACAACGCGGTGCAGAAGGGGCGCTACCGCGAGCACTACCAGTTCGGGGTCGAGGCCATCGGCTCGGACGACCCGGCGGTCGACGCCGAGCAGATCGGCCTCCAGCGGCGCTGGTACCGGCGGGTCGGCGTGGACGGCCTTCAGCTGCTCGTGAACTCGATCGGCGACGGCAACTGCCGGCCGGCGTATCTCCAGCTCCTGGTGGGCTACCTCGACGAGCACGCGGAGGAGCTCTGCGACGAGTGCCGCGAGCGGCGCGACGTGAACCCGCTTCGGACGTTCGACTGCAAGGAGAAGGGCTGCCGCGCGGTCATGGCGGGCGCGCCGAAGATCACCGACCACCTGTGCGACGAGTGCGCCGCCCACTTCGCCGACGTCCGCGCCCACCTCGACGCGCGCGGCGTCGCCTACACGGTGGATCCGGGGCTCGTGCGGGGGCTCGACTACTACACGCGCACGGCCTGGGAGTGGCAGTGGGGCGCGCTCGGCGCCCAGTCGGCGCTCTCCGGCGGCGGCCGCTACGACGGCCTGGCCGAGCAGCTCGGCGGGCGCCCGGTTCCGGGCGTCGGCTTCGGCGCCGGCGTGGAGCGGCTCGTCCTGACGCTCGAGGAGGCCGGCGCCGGCCCGGCGGTGGCGCGGCCGCTCGACGTCCTCTTCGCCGTGCTCGCCGACGAGGCGCGACCGCGGGTGCACGCCCTGATGGACGACGTCCGCGAGGCGGGGACCCGCTGCGACGCGGCCTACGGCGGCCGGCGCCTGAAGCGGGCGCTCGAGCTGGCCGACAGGCGCGGTGTGGCCACCGTCGTGATCGTGGGCGACGACGAGTGGGCGGCGGGCGAGGCGTCCGTGCGCGATATGACTACCGGCGACCAGCGCCGCGTGGCGCTCGACAGGCTGGCGGAGGAGCTGCGACGATGAGCTACCGGACGCACATGGGCGGCGACCTGCGAGCCGGGCAGGAGGGCGAGCGCGTGACGGTCGCGGGCTGGGTCGCGCGCCGGCGCGACCACGGCGGGCTCGTGTTCGTCGACCTGCGCGACCAGGCCGGGCTCGTCCAGCTCGTCTTCAACCCCGAGGACCAGCCGGAGGCCCACGCGGCCGCCCACGGCCTTCGGGCCGAGTTCGTCGTGCGGGCCGAGGGCGTCGTCCGCCGCCGCGCGCCCGAGACGGTGAACCCGCGCCTCGCGACCGGCGAGATCGAGATCCAGGTCGAGCGGCTGGACGTCCTGAACACCGCGCCGGTGCTGCCGTTCCAGCTCGACGACGACGGCGTCGACGAGACGCTGCGCCTGCACCACCGCTACCTCGACCTGCGCCGCGACTCGATGCGGCACAACATCCGCGTGCGGTTCGACCTGACGCGGATCATCCGCCGCCACCTCGAGGAGCGCGGCTTCTGGGAGCTCGAGACGCCGATCCTGTACAAGTCGACGCCGGAGGGGGCGCGCGAGTTCCTCGTGCCGACGTCCTCGCATCCGGGCCGGTTCTACGCGCTCCCGCAGTCGCCCCAGACCTACAAGCAGCTCTACGTCATCTCCGGCTTCGAGCGCTACTACCAGATCGCGCGCTGCTTCCGCGACGAGGCCACCCGCGCCGACCGGACGGCCGAGTTCACCCAGCTCGACCTCGAGATGGGGTTCGTCGAGCCGGACGAGCTGCACGAGCTCATGGAGGGGCTCTTCCAGACCGTCTGGCGCGAGGTCGCCGGCATCGAGCTCGAGATCCCGTTCCCGCGCCTCACCCATGCGGAGGCGACCCTGCGCTACGCCTCCGACAAGCCCGACACCCGCTTCGGATGCGAGATCGCCGACGTGACCGACGCGCTGCGCGGGACGGAGTTCAAGGCCTTCCGCGGGGTGGTGGATTCGGGCGGGGTCGTGCGCGGCTTCGCGGTGCCCGGCGCGCTCGACTTCTCGCGCAAGGACTTCGACGACCTGGTGGAGTTCGCCAGGACCTGGGGCGGGAAGGGCGTGGCCTGGCTCCAGCTCCAGGGCGGCGAGATCCGCTCGCCGATCGCGAAGTTCCTCGCACCGGCCGAGCTGGACGCCATCGTGGCCGGCGTGGGGGCGGGCGACGGCGACACGATCCTGCTCGTCGCCGACGTCGAGGAGGCCGCCGTGCGCGTCCTGGGGCCGCTTCGCCTGCACCTGGGCGAGCGGCTCGGCCTCGTCCGGGACGGCTGGAACTTCCTGTGGGTGACCGGGTTTCCGATGTTCGAGTGGCTGCCGGACGAGAACCGCTGGAAGGCCAGCCACAACCCGTTCTCGGCGCCCGAGCCGGAGGACGAGGCCGACTTCGAGCAGCGGCCGCGCGAGGCGCGGGCGCGCCAGTACGACCTCGTCCTGAACGGCAACGAGGTCGGTGGCGGCTCGATCCGAAACCACCGGCCCGAGGTGCAGAGCCGCATCTTCGCCATGCTCGGGATGAGCGACGAGGAGGCCGAGGCCAAGTTCTCGTTTCTCCTGCGGGCGCTGCGCATGGGGGCGCCGCCGCACGGCGGCATCGCGTTCGGGATCGACCGGCTCGCGATGCTCCTCGCCGACGCCCAGTCGATCCGCGACGTGACCGCGTTCCCGAAGGGCCAGGGCGGCGGAGACCCGCTCACGGGAGCGCCCACCCCGGCGACCGCGGCCGAGCTTCGCCCGTACGGCATCCGGGTGGTTGACGGACCCGGCGGAGACGCTAAGGTGTGATCGAGCCGGCGCCATTGAGAAACGCGCACCTCACCACCGTCGTGCGAACACTTCTAGCGCCGAGGCGGTTGTCCGAGCGGTCGAAGCATCCTGAAAGTGGCCGCCCGTCCCGCCTCAGGCGCCGGCCTGGTCCCGGCGATCGGTGACCGCGCCGGTCTACCTCGACCACGCGGCGACGACGCCGCTCGGGCCCGAGGCCCGCGAGGCGATGGAGCCCTACCTCTCGGAGCGGTTCGGGAACGCGTCCGAGCCGCACTCGTACGGCCGTGAGGCCCGGGCCGCCCTGGAGGGCGCCCGCCGCACCGTCGCCGAGCTGCTCGACTGCGAGCCGTCCCAGGTCGTCTTCACCTCGGGCGGCTCCGAGGCCGACAACCAGGCCGTCTTCGGGTTCTGCGGGCGGCCGCTGGGCAGGCTGGTGGTGAGCGCGATCGAGCACCCGGCCGTGCGCGAGCCGGCCCGGGAGCTCGAGCGGCAGGGGTTCGAGGTCGCGTGGGTGCCCGCCGGCGGGGACGGCGTGGTCGACGTTGCGGCGTTCGCCGGGGCGGTGAGGCCGGGCGACCGGGTCGCGGCCGTCATGTGGGCCAACAACGTCACCGGGGTGCTCCAGCCGGTCGAGGAGCTGGCGGCGACCGCACGCGGGCACGGCGTCCCGTTCCACTGCGACGCCGTGCAGGCGGCGGCCTCGCTGCCGCTGAGCTTCGCCCGCTCCGGCGCCGACTCGATCGCCGTCTCGGCCCACAAGCTGCACGGCCCCAAGGGGGTGGGCTGCCTCGTCGCCCGCGAGCCGGCGCGCCTGCGGCCGCTCGTCCTCGGCGGCGGCCAGGAGCGCGGCCACCGGTCCGGGACCGAGAACATCCCCGGCTGCGTCGGGTTCGCGGCGGCGCTCGCCGCGGCCCGTACGACCGCCGACCATCGCCTGGCGATGCGCAGGCGGCTCGAGGCCGCGCTGCCCGGGGGCGTCGAGGTGGTCTGCGCGGGCTCCGAGCGCCTGCCCGGACACTGCCTGCTCCTCGTCCGCGGCATGCGGGCGGAGCTGCTCGTCCTCGGGCTCGACCGGGAGGGCTACGCCGTCGCGGCCGGGTCGGCCTGCTCGGCGGGCGACGCCGAGCCGAGCCACGTGCTGGTCGCGCAGGGCATGACGGCCGCGGACGCCCGCAGCGTCATCCGGGTCTCGCTGGGCGCGGGGACATCCGCCGCAGAGGTCGACGGGTTCGCCGCCGCCCTCGCACGCACCATCGGCACGCTCCGGCAGGGCATCCTCCCGGCCGCGTGACCTGCGGGAAACCCGCAGGCATGCCGGGCGATTAACCCACTGGCGCCGCGGCCGCGCAGGTCGTAGTGTCCCCGGCATGGCTGACGAGCCTGGAACGCGGCGTCCCGGAGGCGACTCCGGGATGGGAGTGGTACTGCTCGTCGTCGCCGCGCTCATGGTGACGACGGTCGGCGTCGCACTCGCCGCATGGTTCGGCGGCGAAAACCATGCCGGGACGAGCACCGTCACGGTGACGGGCGGCGGCGCCTCCGCGCCGGCCACCTCGACCGGAGGTGCGGTCGACCCGGCCGTCGCGGCCGGCGCCCACGACTTCGTCCGCTTCGCCTGCGTCCAGTGCCACGGCGACCGCGGAACGGGCGGCGTCTCGCCGGACGTGCCCGCGCTGACCACGGTCGCGGCGTCGCTCACCGTGGCGCAGATGACCGACATCATCGAGCACGGGCTGGGGGAGTCGGCCAATCCGTCCAAGCCGTTCATGCCCGTGTGGCACGGCATCATCTCGAAGCACCAGATCTCCGACATCGTGGCGTACCTGAACGCCGGGCTTCCGGCCGTGGCGGGCGCCGAGCCCGTGCCGGTGCCGACCGATCAGGGCGACGTCGTGGCCGGGTCGATCCTGTACACGAACCTGGGCTGCGTCAACTGCCACGGCCCGAACGGCCTCGGCGGCGTGCCCAATCCGCTGTCGGAGGATCAGGTCATCCCGCCGCTCTCGGGGAAGGACTTCACGGACGAGTTCAACACGCCCGGCCAAGATCCGCGACATCATCGTCTCGGGCAGCGTCCTCGGAAAACAGCCGATCGTGAGCATGCCGCACTGGGGCAGCGTCCTCACGGACGCCGAGGTGAACCAGCTCATCGCCTACATCGGCACGCTGTCCTGACGTAGCCTTCGGCCGTGTACTCGGCCGCCTGCGTCGATCTCGCCCTCGCACACGACATGGCCGGTGAGGCCGGTCCCGGCGCGGTCCACGGCGAGGCCGGGCACGCGACGTGCGGGGACGCCGTTCGGATCGGCCTGCGCCTCGACGGCGGCCGCATCGCCGCCGCCCGCCATCGGTCGTTCGCATGCCCGCACGCGACGGCCGCGGCCGAGCTGGCCTGCCGGCTGGCCGAGGGGCGGGCCCTGCTCGACGCCGCCCGCATCGGCGCCGCCGAGCTGGACGCGCACATCGAGACGCCCGCCGCCGCGCGCCGCTGCACGGCGCTCGCCGCCGACGCCCTCCACACCGCGCTCGCGGCGGCCGTGGCGAGCGTCCGGCTCAAGGCCGACCCGGACCGGGTCGTCGTGGCGATGAGCGGCGGGGTGGACTCCGCGGTCGCGCTCACGAAGGCGCTCGATGCGGGGATGGTGCCCGTCGGCGTGACGCTTCGGCTGTGGGTCGACCCGCACGCGCCGCACGCCGAGCGGGCCTGCTGCTCGCCCGACGCGGTGCGAGCCGCGCGCCGGACGTGCCACGCCCTCGGCGTCGCGCACCTGGCGATCGACCTGCGTGACGGCTTCCGGCGGGCGGTCGTCGACGACTTCGTGGCGGCGCACGCCCGCGGGCGCACCCCCAACCCCTGCGTGCGCTGCAACGGCGCGTTCCGCTTCTCGGCGATCGCGGAGGTCGCCGACCGGCTGGGCGCCGCCCGGATCGCGACGGGGCACTACGCCCGGATCGAGCACCGCGCCGGGACGGCCCTCGTCGCCCGCGGGGCCGACCCCGCCAAGGACCAGTCCTACATGCTGGCGTCGGTGCCCGCCGCGATCCTCGACCGGTGCTGGTTCCCGCTCGGCGGGCAGATGAAGACGCGCACGCGGGCGGAGGCCCGGGCGGCCGGGCTCGCGGCAGCGGATGCCCCGGAGAGCCAGGAGGTGTGCTTCGTCGGCGGCGGCGACCACCGGGCGCTGGTCGAGCGTCTCGGCGGGGCCGGACGGCCCGGCGACATCGTCGATGCCGCCGGGCGCGTGCTGGGCCGCCACTCCGGCGTGCACCGCTTCACGCCCGGCCAGCGGCGCGGCCTCGGCCTCGGCGGCGGCGCTGCGGCGTACGTCCTTCGCACCGAAGCGGCCACCGGGCGGGTGGTCGTGGGCGGCCGGAGCGAGCTGGCCCGGACATCGGTGCGGGTGGCCCCGGGCCGCCTCTACGTCGAGGCGGGCCGCGTCCGGGCCAAGCTCCGCTACCGCCAGGAGGCGGTGTGGGCCACCGTGACGCCGCGCGCGGGCGGCGGCTTCGACCTCGACCTCGACGAGCCCGTCGAGGGCGTCGCCCCCGGCCAGGCGGCGGTGCTCTATGACGGCGATGCGGTCGTCGGCGCCGGGACGATCGAATAGGATGCGCGCGTGGCGGTCCACCTGAGCCTCCTCGCGACCTCGTCCGACGCCTGGCGGTACGCCCTCGCGGCCTTCCTCATCCTCACGGCCATCGGCCTCGTCCTCGTGCTCGTGCGCCTCTCCGGCACGCTCCAGCGCGTGAACACGGCCCTGGACGGCGTCGTGGGCGAGGTCGTGCCGATGCTCGGCAAGGTGTCGACGTCGCTCGACCACGTGAACGACGAGCTGGAGAAGGTCGGCCACATCACCGACAGCGCGGTCGACGCCACCGACAAGGTGGACTCGGCCGTCCGCGCCGTCTCCGACGCCGTCCAGAAGCCGGCCCGCGCCGCCGCCGGGTTCACCGAGGGGGTCTCCCACGCCTTCGAGACCTTCCGCGCCAAACGCGACCGCCGCGGCGGCGTCGTTTGAGGCGGCTGCTCCTGGTCGGCGTCGTGGCCTCCGCCGCCGTCGCCCTCTACCGCCGCGCCCAGGAGATCGCCGACGAGGAGGACCGGCCGCTGTCCGACGTCCTGACCGATCTCCCGAAGCGGCTGTGGCAGGACATCGAGACGATCCCGGACGACCTGCGCTCGGCCGCCGAGGAGGGCGTCGCCGCGGCCCAGCGGTCGGCCGACAGCGTCGACGCCTGATCAGTCGGCGATGCGGGCGATCAGCTCGCGGCGGTCGACGAGCCGCTTCGGCTCGCCGCTCAACCGGATCTCGAAGCCCGCCCCGCGCGGGTAGAGCACCTTGTCGCCCGGAGCGATGCCGTGGACGTCGTCGCCGACCGCGACGACGACTCCGGACGTGCAGGCCGACTCCGCGCTCGCGGGGATGATGAGGCCGGCGTTCGTCTCGGTCTCGTCGTCAACCGGCTCGAGCAGCACGTAGGAGTCGAGCGGCTCGACGCCGCCGGAGCCGCTCTGCGACCGCTCGAAGCGCGAGAGCGTGTCGTCGCCGTGCATGGAGAAGAGGGTACACCAGGCGTTGAGGGCCGCCCGGTTAGAATTGCGCGCCATGCGCTCGCACGAGATCCGCCGGCGGTTCCTCGACCACTTCGCCCAGACCGGGCACCGCCAGCTCCCGAGCGGGTCGCTCGTCCCGCCCGACTGGGACCGGAGCGTGCTCATCACGACGGCCGGCATGCAGCCGCTCAAGCGCTACTTCCTCGGGCTCGAGGAGCCGCCGCAGGCTCGCCTGATGACGGTGCAGAAGTGCTTCCGCACCGTCGACATCGACGAGGTCGGGCGCACAGCGCACCACCTGACCTTCTTCGAGATGCTGGGCAACTTCTCGATCGGCGACTACTTCAAGCGCTTCGCAGTGGAGCAGGCCTGGCAGCTCGTCACCTCGCCGGAGGGCTTCGGCTTCGACCCGGACCACCTCTGGGCCAGCGTCTACCGCGGCGACGGGGGCGAGATCCCCGCCGACGAGGAGGCGATCGCGCTCTGGCTCGAGGTCGGCGTCCCACCCGAGCGGATCGTGCGGCTCGGTGGCGACAACTTCTGGCAGGCGGGCCCGGTCGGCCCCTGCGGCCCCTGCTCGGAGCTCCACTACGACCGCGGCCCCGAGTTCGGATGCGGCCGGGCGGAGTGCGGCCCCGACTGCGACTGCGACCGGTTCATCGAGTTCTGGAACCTCGTCTTCATGCAGTACAACATGCTCGACGACGGCTCGCTCGAGCCGCTGCCGCAGCCGAGCATCGACACCGGCGCGGGCCTCGAGCGGGTGACCATGCTGGCCGAGGGCGTCGACAGCGCGTACCTCACCGACGCGTTCGGCGACATCATCGAGGTCGTGCAGGGCTGGAGCGGCGCGCGGTACGGCCGCACCGCCGCCGAGACGAAGGCGCTCAAGGTGCTCGCCGACCACGGCCGGGCCATGACCTTCCTGGCCAGCGACGGCATCGAGCCCGGCAACGAGGGCCGCGGCTACGTGCTGCGCCGGGTGATCCGCCGCGCCGTCCAGCACGGCCGCCGGATCGGGCTCGAGGACGCCTTCCTGCGCCGCCTGCACGCCCGCGTCGTCGAGCTCCTGCGCGAGGCGCATCCCGAGCTCGGTGCCGAGGAGGCGCGCGTCGCCGAGCTGCTCGAGGCCGAGGAGGAGCGCTTCTCGCGCACGCTTGAGACCGGCGGCAAGCTGCTCGACGACGTGCTCGCGGGCGCCGGAGAGGAGGTGCCGGCAGACGCCGCGTTCAAGCTGCACGACACCTACGGGTTTCCGATCGAGCTCACCGTCGAGATCGCCCGCGAGCACGGAAAGCGGGTCGACGAGGCCGGCTTCGCCGTGCTCATGGACGAGCAGCGCGACCGCGCCCGGGCAGCGACGGCCGGGCCGCGGGTCGACGTCGGCGAGCTCGAGACCGACTTCCGGACGGAGTTCGTGGGCTACGAACGGCTCGACGTGACGACCCAGATCGGCGCCGTCCGCGACCAGGGCGACGGCACCGTGCTCGTAAAGCTGCGCGAATCGCCGTTCTATCCCAAGGGCGGCGGCCAGGTGTCCGACACCGGCTGGATCGAGACCGAGGATGCCCGGGCGGCCGTGGAGGACGTGGTGCGGCTCGACGACGACCAGGTCGTCGTCGCCCGGATCGAGCACGGCGAGCTTCACCGCGGCGAGCGCGTGCGGGCCCGGGTCGACACCGAGGCGCGCCGGCCGACGATGGCCAACCACACCGCGACCCACCTGCTGCACGCCGCGCTGCGCGGGCGGCTCGGCGACCACGTGACCCAGGCGGGCTCGTACGTCGGCCCCGACAAGCTGCGCTTCGACTTCCGCCACCCGTCCCCGCTCACGCCCGACGAGCTGGCCGAGGTGGAGCGGGTCGTGAACGAGCACGTGATTGCGAACCACCCCCTGCACGTCTTCGTGACCTCGCGCGAGCACGCCCGCGAGCTCGGGGCGATGATGCTCTTCGGCGAGAAGTACGGCGAGCACGTGCGCGTCGTCGAGATCCCCGACGTGAGCCGCGAGCTGTGCGGCGGGACGCACGTCCGCTCGACCGCCGAGATCGGCCCCTTCGTCGTCACGCGCGAGACGAGCTCCTCCCAGGGCATCCGCCGCATCGAGGCCGTGACGGCGGGTGCCGGGCTGGCCCATCTCCGCGGCCAGGCGCGCGAAGCCGAGGAGCTGCGCGCGCAGGTTTCGGCGCTCGAAGCCGAGGTCAAGCGAGCCGCGCGTGCGGCCCCGGCCGGCGGCAACGGCAACGCGGCCGGCCTGATCGACGGCGCCGGCGAGGAGGCCGGCGTGCGCATCGTGGCCGCGGTCGTGTCCGACGCCGACGGCGACCAGCTGCTCCAGCTCTCCGACCGCATCCGCTCGAAGCTCTCGCCGTCTGCCGTCGTGCTGGGCGGGAATGCCGGCGGCAAGGCGCACCTGGTCGCGAGCTTCGACGGCGGCGCCCAGGAGCGAGGCCTCTCGGCGGTCGACGTGATCCGCGCGATCGCCCCGATCGTCGACGGGGGCGGTGGCGGCCGGCCGGCGATGGCGCGGGCGGGCGGCTCGAACCCCGCCCAGCTCGACGAGGCGGTGCGGGCCGCCGAGGACGCGATCCGGAAGCGCCTGCGCTCGTGAGGGTCGTCGCGGTCGACTACGGCAGCGCCCGGACGGGCGTGGCCGTCAGCGACGAGACGGGCACGGTCGCGCGGCCGGTGGGCGTGGTGCGCCACGTGCGGCGCCCGGCCGGGATGACCGAGCTCGTGACGACGATCGCAGGCCTCGCCCCGGAGCGCATCGTGGTCGGCCTGCCGCTCACGCTGCGCGGCGAGGAGGGCGCCCAGGCCGCCGAGACCCGTGCGTTCGTCCGCGAGCTCGAGGCGCGCTGCGCCGTCCCGGTCGACACCTACGACGAGCGGTTCACCACCGCGCTGGCCGCCGTCCCGGGAGGACGGCCCGACGAGGACGCGGTCGCCGCCGCGCACCTGCTCCAGGGGTATCTCACACGGCTCGCCGGCTAGTCCTCCTGGCGGTGCTCGTCGCCGCCGTGGTCGTCGGCGTGCGCGGCGTCCAGTGGGTGATCTCCGACCTCGGCTCGACGACGTCGGCGCCCGCCGCCGATCCCCACGGCGCCCCCATCGAGGTCGTGATCCCGTCGGGTGCCGACGCCTCGGACATCGGCGCCATCCTGGAGGAGCGGGGCGTGATCGCCGACGGCGGCCGCTTCCGCGGCTACGCCAAGGATCAGGGGGAGGGGTCGGCGTTCAAGGCCGGCACCTACTCGATCCGGGCCGGCACGGGCTACGACGCGCTGATCAGGATGCTCGACCGCGGGCCGGTGGTGGCGACGAAGACGCTCGTGGTGCCCGAGGGGTTCCGGCTCACCGACATCGAGGCCCGGCTGCCGGCGGTCGGGATCCCGAAACAGGCGTACGCCCGGGCCGTGCGGCGCGCCCCGTCGCCGCCCGGCTACGGCCACCACCTGAACATGGAGGGGTTCATGTTCCCCGCCACGTACACGATCCGGCCGGGCGAGAAGCCGGCGGCCCTCGTCGCCCAGCAGCTCGCCGCGTTCCGCACGAACGTCGCCAAGGTGGACATGAGCTACGCGGAGTCCAAGAACCTGACGCCCTACGACGTCCTCACAATCGCCTCGATGATCGAACGCGAGGCGCGCGCGCCGGGCGACCGCGCGAAGGTGGCGGCGGTCATCTACAACCGCCTGCACCGCGGGATGAACCTGGGCATCGACGCCACGATCCTCTACCACCTGGGGTCGTGGTCGGCCACGATCCACCAGTCCGACATCGAAAGCCACGAGCCGTACAACACGCGCACGAACCCCGGCCTTCCGCCGACGCCGATCTGCAATCCGGGCCTGGCGTCGATCGAGGCCGCCGCGCACCCGGCGAAGGTCGACTACCTCTACTACGTGGCCGTCCCGGGCCAGGACGCCCAGTACTTCACGGCGAGCTACGACGACTTCAAGGCGCATGGCGGCTGAGCCCCGGCGGGCGGGGGTGATCGGGCACCCGGTCGCCCACTCGCGCTCGCCGGCCATGCACGCCGCCGCCTACGCCGAGCTCGGCATGGACTGGGACTACGTGGCGGTCGACGTGCCGCCGGAGCGGCTGGCGGAGTTCGTCTCGGGCATGGCCGCCGCCGGCTTCGCGGGCGTGAACGTCACGATCCCGCACAAGCAGGCGGTCATCCCGCTCTGCTCCGAGGTCGGCCCCGAGGCGGCCGCCGCCGGGTCGGTCAACACGCTCCTCGTCCGCGACGGCCGGATCCGCGGCGAGAGCACCGACGGCCGCGGCCTCCTCTGGGCGCTGGGCGGGCTGGAGCCTGCCGACGCGCTCGTCCTCGGCGCCGGCGGCGCCGCCCGGGCGGCGGTTGCGGCGCTGCGCGATGCCGGCTGGGACGTGGCGGTGAGCGCCCGCCGGCCGGAGGCCGCCGCCGGGCTCGGCACGACCGTCCCCTGGCCACCCGCCCGCGCCGCGGCGCTGGTCGTGAACGCCACCCCCCTCGGCCAGCGTGAAACACCGGGGCCTGGCCCCGATGTTTCAGTGCCGATCGCCGCCCCCCTCGGCCAGCGTGAAACACCGGGGCCTGGCCCCGATGTTTCAGTGCCGATCGCCACGAGCCTGCTCGGGCCGGGCATGACCGTCGTCGACCTCGCCTACCGAGGCGACGGCGCGGAGACGCCGCTCTGCGCGGCCGCCCGCGAGCGAGGCGCGCGCGTCGTCGACGGCATCGAGGTGCTGATCGGGCAGGGCATCCACGCGTTCGAGCTCCTCACCGGCCGGCCGGCGCCCGTCGAGGCGATGCGGCGCGGAGCGCGCGCGGGCTAGCGGCCGGGCCGGAACGGCGCGGGGTCCGTGTAGGGCTCCCGGCCCAGCACGAGCTCCGCGGCGAGCCGGCCCGACCCGGCGCCGGTGAGGATTCCCTCGCTGCCGTGCCCGGCGCAGACCACGAGGCCGCCGTCGAGCCGGCCGATGTAGGGCAGGCCGTCGTGCGAGAACGGCCGCAGGCCCGTCCAGGTGGCGGCCACCTCGCGGCCGGCGGCCCCGGGCACCATCTCGCAGGCCCGGCGGGCGTTTCCGCCCAGGCCGGCCAGGCTCTCGGCGCCCTCGTGCAGCGCAGCCGAGCGCGACGCGCCGACGAGGATGGTGCCGTCGGCGTTCTGGTGGATGCCGAGCGCGTGCACCGGGGGAGGGCCGTCCTCAGCGACCGTGCCGGCGGCGAGATCGGCGAGCGTCACCGGCCCGCCGGGGACCGGCGGCTCGGCCGGGGTGTACTCGGCCTCGTAGACGACGTGCCGGAGAAGCGGCGGGCCGGGAGCGAGGAGCGCGATCCACCCGCGCACCGGCCGCACCGGCAGCTCGTGGCCGGCCATCCGCGCCAGCGGCCGCGACCATGCCCCGGCGGCGAGCAGGATCTCCGGGGCCTCGATCCGGCCGGCATCGGTGACGACGCCGCCGCGCACCAGCCGCTTCACCTCGACGTGGTCGCGGATGTCGGCCCCGGCCTCACGGGCCTCCGCCGCTGCGGCCGCCGTCAGCGCGCCGGGATCGGAGCGGCGGCCCTCCGTGATCAGGAGCCCGCCCGCCATGCCGGGCGCGAGCGCCGGCTCCGCCCCGGCGACGCCCGCCGCATCCAGCCGCTCGCCGGGGTGAGGCACGGCGTCCAGCGCAGCAAGCTGCTCCTCGCACGTCGCAAGCAGGAGCGTCCCGATCGGCGTGCGGTCGAAGCCGAACTCGCGCCGGTCTGCCAGGCGGCCGTAGAGGTCGGCGCTCTCGCGCCAGAGCGGGACGAGCTCGGCGTGGTCGGGCGGGAGGACAAGGCCCTGGCTGCGCCCGGTCGCGCCGGATGCCAGCGCCCCGCGTTCCAGGAGGACCACCTCGGCGCCTGCGGCGGCGATCTGCCACGCGGCGGTCGTGCCGATCACCCCTCCGCCGATCACGATCACATCGGGCATCGGCGGCGGAGACTACAGGGCCGGCCGCCTGCGGCCGATAGTCGGTGCATGGAGATCGCGCTTCCCCTCGCCGGAGCCGGGTTCGCCCTCGGCTGGCCCATGGAATGGGTCATCCAGCGCTTCCCGACAGGGACGGGCACCGCGCCCTCGAGCCGCCGCAAGTGGGCCGTGGCGGCCGTCACAGCCGCGCTGTTCGCCGCGCTCGCCTACCACATCGGTCTTCATCCCCGGCTCGTGCCGGCGCTCCTCCTGACGGCGCTCGTGGTGCCGGCCGCGGCGATCGACCTGAAACACCGCATCATCCCCGACGCGATCAACCTCCCCGGCGCCGTGCTCGTCTACGCCACCGCGGTGGCCGCCCAGCCCGACCGCTGGGCCGAGCTCCTCGTCGGCGGGCTGGCGGGGCTGCTCTTCCTCGGCGCCGCCTGGTTCGTCTCTCCCAAGGGGATGGGCCTCGGCGACGTCAAGATGGTGCTGATGATCGGGCTCGCCCTCGGCAAGTACGTCGGGGTGGCGCTCTTCGCCGCGTTCTGCCTCTCGCTGGTCCCGTCGCTCGGCCTGCTCCTCGTGAAGGGCCTCCGGGCGCGCAAGATCGGCTTCCCCTTCGGCCCCTTCCTCGCCTTCGGGGCGATCGTCGGGCTCATGTGGGGGCAGCAGATCTGGGACTGGTACATGATCGGGTAGGGCCGCCGCCTTGACATGGGGGGAGCAGGCTCCCCCCACGAGCCCCCCACATGTCGCGCTCGAGAACCTCGGTGCGAGGCGGGGAGCCGAGCTCCCCGCCTCCGCCGTGGATTAGGCTCCCTGGCCGGATGGGGCTCTCCTATGTCACGGCCGGCGAATCACACGGGCCCGGCCTGACCGTCGTCGTCGCGGGCCTCCCGGCGGGGCTCGAGCTCGACCACGAGCTGATCCGGGCCGACCTCGCCCGCCGCCAGGCCGGGTACGGCAGAAGCCCGCGCCAGCAGCTGGAGCAGGACGACGTCGAGCCGCGCGGCGGCCTGCGTCACG
The DNA here is from genome assembly GCA_963805545.1 of uncultured Actinomycetes bacterium. Taxonomy (GTDB): domain Bacteria; phylum Actinomycetota; class Thermoleophilia; order Gaiellales; family JAICJC01; genus JAICJC01. The sequence goes on along the minus strand of CAWDUU010000010.1, from coordinate 129,166 downwards.
GGCGCACGCTCGGAAGCCCGCTCGCCTTCTTCATCCAGAACCGCGACCACAAGAACTGGACCGCGCCGATGAGCGCGTGGCCGGTCGAGCAGGCGGCCCTCGAGGAGTACGGCTGGCGGGGGAAGCCGGTGACGCTCCCGCGGCCGGGACACGCCGACCTGGCCGGCGTCCTCAAGTACGGCCACGACGACGTGCGCAACGTGCTCGAGCGGGCCAGCGCCCGCGAGACGGCCGGGCGGGTCGCCGCCGGAGCGGTGGCGAAGGCGCTCATCCGCGCGATCGGCATCGAGGTGCGCTCGCACGTCCTCCAGGTGGGATCGGTGCGCGCGACGCCGCCGGCCTGGCTCTCGGCGTCCGACCTCGACCGGGCCGAGCGCTCGCCCGTGCGCTGCATCGACCCCGACGCCGAGGCGGCGATGATCGCCGAGATCGAGGCGGCCAAGCGCGAGCGGGACACCCTGGGCGGCGTCACCGAGGTGCGCGCCTACGGCGTCCCGCCGGGGCTCGGCTCCTACGTCGAGCGCGAGCGGCGCCTCGACGGGCGGATCGCGGCGGCGATGCTCTCGATCCAGTCCGCCAAGGGCGTCGAGATCGGCGACGCGATCGCGTCCTCGGGCCGGCGCGGCTCGAGCGTGCACGACGAGATCTTCCACTCCGGCGAGCGCGGGTGGCACCGCGAGACCGACCGCGCCGGCGGCCTCGAGGGCGGGATGACGAACGGGTCCGAGGTCGTCGTGCGGACGATCTGGAAGCCCCTCCCGACCCTGATGCGCCCGCTGCGGTCGGCCGAGCTGGGCTCCCACGAGCCGCGCGACGCCCACGTCGAGCGCTCCGACGTCACGGTGCTTCCCGCGGCGGCCGTGGTCGCCGAGGCGGCGCTCGCCTGGGAGCTCGCCCGCGCGGCCCACGAGAAGTTCGGCGGCGACGCGATCGGCGACTTCGTCGCCGCCCACGCGGCCTACATCGAGCGCATCGCCCGCCGGTGATTCCCGGCCCGTTCCGGAACCTCGCCCTCATCGGCTTCATGGGCGCCGGCAAGACGACCGCGGGCGAGGCGCTGGCCGCCAGGCTGGGATGGCCGTTCCTCGACGCCGACCGCGAGATCGAGCGCGAGGCCGGGCGGAGCATCCCGGCCCTCTTCGAGGCCGACGGCGAGCCCGGGTTCCGCGCGCTCGAGGAGCGCGTCGCCGGACGCCTGCTCACGCAGGCGAATGCGGTCGTGGCCCTCGGCGGCGGGGCGGTGCTCTCGTCGGTCACGCGCGAGCGGCTGCGCGACGGCAGCTTCACCGTGCTGCTCGACGTCTCGCCGCAGACGGCCTGGCGGCGGGTCGAGGCGGAGGCCGGCGACCGGCCCCTGGCGGGCGAGGCGCGCGGGTTCGCGGAGCTCTACGAGCAGCGCCGCCCGCTCTACCACGCGACGTGCGACGCGCTCGTGGACGCCGACGACCTGCGTGGGGACGAGGCCCTGCTGGCGCCGCTGGCCCGACCCGCCGCCCTGTCGGAGCTTCCGAGGCTGGTGGGCGCCCGCCGGGCGGCGCTCGTCGCCGACCGGGCCGTGCTGCGGGTGCTCGGCGCGCCGATCGACCCGCTCGTGACCGTGCGCCTCCCCGCCGGCGAGGCGGCGAAGACCGTCGCGGTGGCGCGCCAGGCCTGGACGCGCCTGGCCGACCTGGGCGTCGAGCGGGGCGACGTCGTCGTCGGCCTCGGCGGCGGCGCGGCCACCGACGTCGCCGGGTTCGTCGCCGCGACCTACCTGCGCGGCGTCCCCTGGATCTCGGTGCCGACGTCGCTCACGGGGATGGTGGACGCCGGCATCGGCGGCAAGACGGCCGTCGACCTGCCTCAGGCCAAGAACGCGGTGGGGGCCTTCCATCAGCCCGAGTGGGTCGTGTGCGATCCCGCGACCGTCGAGACGCTGCCGCTGCGCGAATGGTCGGCGGGCTTTGCCGAGGTCGTGAAGACCGGCCTTCTCGCGGGTGGCCGGCTGTGGGACCTGGTACGCGGCTGGGAGCCCGGCCGGGGCTCGCCCGAAGAGCGGCTGGAGCTGATCCGCCGCGCCGCCGCCCACAAGGCCCGGATCGTCGCCGCCGACCCGACCGAGCGCGGCGAGCGCGCCGTCCTCAACCTCGGCCATTCGATCGGCCACGCGATCGAGGCGGCGACCGGCTACAAGGCGTTCTCGCACGGCGAGGCGGTCGCGATCGGGCTTCTGGCCGCCCTGTGGCTCTCGGCGCGGTGCACCGGCCTCGACGCGGCGGTCGAGGAGGAGGTGCGCGAGCTCCTGCGCCGGCACGAGCTTCCGGTGACCGCGCGGAACGTCAGCGCGGCGGCCGTCATCGACGCGATGGCGCACGACAAGAAGGCGCGCGACGGCCGGGTGCGCTTCGTGCTGCTCGAGGCGGTCGGGAAGCCGGTGTGGGGGATCGACCCGGGCGACGAGCTGGTCGAGAAGGCGGTCGCGCGGGCCGTCGCGCTCGGCTGAGGCGGCGCTACGGCGACAGGTGGACCGGGATGCGCACGATGTTCGGCGGCGGCCCCGCCCTGGCCGGCGTGTCGGTGACGACGATCGTGCCGTTCTGGGCGTTCATCACGTGGTAGGAGATCGTGACCGCGAAGCGGCCGCGGCAGCCGGTGCCGCAGCTCGCCATGAAGAACTTCCTGGCGATCCGGTGGCCGCCGGAGTTCAGCACCTTCACCACCATCGCCGCCTCGAACACGTTCGAGGTGCCCGTCACCCGCACGGTCGGCGAAACGCTCGCGCCGATCACAGGATCGTGGACGACGATCGCCGGCAGGAGCCGCGGGAAGTTCGCGCGCGTCATGTGCGCCGGCACGTGGACGCCGCCGATGGACGTGATGTCCCGGCCCGCGTTCTGGACGTGCACCGAGTGCACGTTCGGGAACTGGAGTGCCGTGAACGTCACCTGGGCGAGCCGCATGCGCACCCGCTTCCTCGGCGCCGGCGTGACGAACCTGTGGCTCAGGTTCACGTTTGCGACGCCGCCGCTCGCCGAGAAGCCGACGAGGCGAGTCCCGGCCGGGATCGCGGTTCCCACGCCGGCGGCCGTCTCGGCCGCGTTCGGACCGTCGAGGAGCGCCCGCAGGGCGGTGCGCCCCGGGAACGTGGCCGAAGGAGCGGTGCGCTTCGTGTGCCACAGCCGGGCAGAGCGCTTGAACCAGACGCTGTAGGTCGCCGAGGCGTGCGGGGACGGGCCGTGGGAACCCGCGCGTGCGGCAGCTCCCGAGCCCGCGAGAAGGCCCAGGACCGTGAGCAGCACGATGGCCCGACGCGCACGCATCCGGCCGCCAGGCTACAGAAGGCGGCTCTGTCCTGCAACCACGGGTCAAGTAACCTCCCCGCTCGATGCAGGTCGTCGTCCTGAACGGGGTCAATCTGAGCATGCTGGGACGGCGCGATCCGGCCGTGTACGGGACGGTGACGCTCTCGCAGCTCGAGACCCTCATCTACGGCTGGGCGAACGACCTGAACCTGACCGTCCGCTGCTGGCAGACGAACAGCGAGGGCGACTACATCGACATGATCCACGAGGCGTGCGCCGGGGCCGACGGGCTGGTGGTGAACCCCGGCGCGTGGACGCACTACTCCTACGCCGTGCGCGACGCGCTTGAGATCTTCACCGGCCCGGTCGTCGAGGTGCACCTCTCGAACATCGAGGAGCGCGAGGAATGGCGGCGGAAGTCGGTCATCGCCGACGTCGTCACGCACCGCATCCTGGGCCACGGGCCCGACGGCTACCGCGAGGCGCTCGAGCACCTGGCGGCCACCAGATGAGCCAGGGCGACCGGCTGGCGGCGCTGGGGGCGCGCCTGGAGTCGCTGGGCGTCGATGCCCTGCTGGTCACCTCGCGCGCGAACATCCGCTACCTGACCGGCTTCAGCGGGACGAACGGTGTTGCGCTCGTTCGCCGCGACGCGGCCACGTTCCTGACCGACTTCCGCTACGCCGAGCGCGCGGCGCCGCTCCAGGCCCACATGGAGGTGCGCCAGGTGAAGCGCGACGTCATGAAGTCGGCCTGCGACCACCTGGCCGAGCTGGCGCCGGGCGCGACCCGGATCGGGTTCGAGAGCGCCCACATGACGGTGGCCCAGCACGAGCGGCTCGCGGCTGCGGCGCCTGCCCCGCCCGTCGCGACGACCGGCGCGGTCGAGCACCTGCGCGAGGTGAAGGACGCGGGTGAGCAGGAGGCGATCCGGCGCTCGGCGGCGCTCATCCAGCCGGTGCTGGAGCGGGTGGCCGGGGCCGGCCTCGTCGGCCGGACGGAGCGCGAGGTCGCCTGGAGCATCCAGGAGGCCTTCCACGAGCTCGGGGCCGAGGGGCTCAGCTTCCCCTCGATCGTCGCCGCCCACGAGCACGGCGCCCAGCCGCACGCCGAGCCCGGCGACGACGTGATCGGCCCGGACACGCTCGTCACCATCGACCTGGGGTGCGTGCTCGACGGCTACTGCTCGGACTGCACCCGGACGTTCGCGACCGGCACCGTTCCGCAGCCGCTGCGCGACGCCTATGCGGTGTGCCTCGAGGCCCAGCTGGCCGCGATGGAGGGGATCAGGCCGGGGCTCGCGTGCGCCGACGCCGACGCCGTCGCGCGCGACATCATCGACCGGGCGGGCCTCGGCGAGCATTTCGGCCACCCGCTCGGGCACGGCGTCGGGCTCGAGGTGCACGAGGATCCGCGCCTCTCGGCGGCCTCGCCCGCAACCCTGGAGCCGGGGATGGTCGTCACAGTGGAGCCGGGCATCTACCTGCCCGGGCTCGGAGGTGTCCGCATCGAGGATCTCGTCATCGTGACGGAGACCGGCTGCGAACGGCTCACGGGCTACCCTAAGGAGCTGACCACGCTCGGGTAGGCAGGCAGGATGATCTCGACGAACCAGTTCAAGAACGGCATGCACATCGACGTCGACGGGACCGTCTACCGGATCGTCGAGTTCCAGCACGTGAAGCCCGGTAAGGGCGGCGCGTTCGTGCGCACCAAGCTGAAGGCGCTCGAGAGCGGGGCCGTCGTCGACAAGACCTTCCGGGCCGGCGAGAAGATGCCGCGCGTGCGCACCGAGGTCAAGAACGTCACCTATCTGTACAACGACGGCTCCGACGTCCACCTGATGGACACCGAGACGTTCGACCAGCTCGCGCTCCCGGCGGGCTCGATGACCGAGGAGCTGCGGTTCATGCGCGAGAACGACACCATCCAGTTGCTCCTCGTCGACGGCAGCCCGTCAGGCATCCAGCTGCCGGCGGCCGTCGAGCTCGAGGTCGTCGACACCGAGCCCGGCGTGAAGGGCGACACGGTCTCGAACGTCACGAAGCCCGCGACGCTCGAGACGGGCGCGGTGGTCTCCGTGCCGCTCTTCGTGAACGTCGGCGAGCGGGTCAGGGTGGACACGCGCGAGGCGCGCTACATCTCCCGCGCGTGACCCGCATCGTCGACACCACCATCCGGCTGCTCTCGCAACAGCCCCTCACGGGGACGATCTCGACCGCGCGCGTGCTCCAGGTGGCCGAGATCCTCGACGGCGCCGGGTTCGCCGCCCTGGAGGTGTCGGGCGGCGGCTGCTTCGACGCGGCCGTCCGGCGCGGCGTCGAGAGCCCGTGGGAGCGCATCCGCGGCCTGCGCGCGCGCTGCTCGAAGACGCCGCTTCAGATCGCGCTTCGCGGCCGGTTTCTGGTCGGGCCGCGGCCCGTCTCCGACGATCTCATCCGCCGGTTCATCCTGTCCGCGGCCGAGAGCGGCATCGACATCTTCCGGCTGCACGACCCGATGAACGACGTCGAGAACCTCGCTCCGGCGGCGGCCGCCGTCCGCGAGGCCGGCGGGCGCCTCTACGCGGGGCTCGCCTTCTCCGGAAAGATGTCGAACCTCGAGCGGGTCGTCGAGAAGGCCCGCCGGCTGGCCGAGCTCGGCGCCGACCACGTCCTCCTTCACGACCCGGCGGGCGCGCTCGACCCGGGCACCTGCGGCGCGGTCGTCGCGCGCCTTTCCGAGGCGTCGGGGGTCCCGGTCGGCCTCTACTGCCAGGGCACGGGCGGGAACGCGCTCGCAATGGCCGTCGAGGCTTCCCGGGCGGGCGCCGAGCCGATCGCGGCCGCCGCCTATCCGGTCGCGGCGTCGCTCAACCGGGTCGCGGCCGAGTTCCTGTGCGACGCGCTGACCGGCCTCGGGATCGACCATGGAGTCGACACGGCCCGCGTGTGGGAGGCGTCGCGGTTCATCGACGACCACGTCACCTCGCAGATGCCGGCCCTGCCGATCCCGCCCCGCATCGCCCTTCGCACGGCGCTCAACCGCATCCCGGTCGGGCTCGTCGGCGAGGTCGACGCCCGCCTGCGCGCCGCCGACGCGACCGACCGCCTCGACGAGGTGCTCGAGGAGCTGGCGCGGGTCCGCGAGGACTGCGGCATGCCGCCGCTGGCGCAGCCGATCGGCGGCATCCTCGCCGGCCAGGCGGTGCGGCATGTCCTCTCGGCGCGGCGCTGGGCGGACGCGTCGACCGAGGTGCGCCGGCTCCTGGGAGGCGGCTACGGCTCTCCGCCGATGGACATCTCGCCCGAGGCGGCGGCGTTCGCCGAAGACGACGGCGCGGCCGAGGAGCCGCCCGACATGGACGACCTGAAGGCCCGCGCCGGCGGCGCCCCGAGCGAGGAGGACCTGCTCCTGCTCGCGCTCTTCGGCGACGACGCGGCCCGGCTCATCGAGACGCTGCGCGGCCGCGGAGTCGTCTCCGACCGCGACTCCGACGCCATGGAGCCCTCGCAGTCCGAACGGGTCCGCGAGCTGATCCGGATGGTCGAGGACTCCGACGTCGGCGAGCTCACCGTCCAGGACGGCCCGGTGCGGATCACGGTGCGCCGCCATGACGAGCGCCCCCCCGCCCCCGTGCCGCCCGCCGCGCCGACCCACGGCGCTGCCGCCGACGAGCCGGAGGTGTCGTCGTCGATCCGGCTCGAGTCCCCGATGGTGGGGACGTTCTACCGGTCGCCGTCCCCGAGCCAGCCCGCGTTCGTGGACGAGGGCGACCAGGTCGAGGTCGGCCAGACGCTCTGCATCCTCGAGGCCATGAAGCTCTTCAACGAGTTCAAGGCGGAGCACGCCGGCGTCATCCGCAAGATCCTCGTGGCGAACGCCGACCCCGTCGAGTACGGACAGCCGCTCTTCGAGCTCGAGCCGGCGTGATGGGGAGCGCCGAGGGGCGGGTTGCGCCGCTCCGCGCACCGCGCCTGCTGCAATATCGGCGTCAGACCCCGGCGGTGGTTGGGCGAGTGGCGGCGGGGCCCGGATGCTGAATCGCGTCCTGGTGGCGAACCGGGGCGAGTGTGCGGTGCGCATCGTGCGCGCGTGCCACGACCTCGGGATCGAGGCGGTGGCCGTGTACTCGACCGCCGACCGGGAAGGGCTGTGGGTCGAGCTCGCTGACCGCGCCGTGTGCATCGGCCCGCACCAGCCGGCCGGGAGCTACCTGAACGTGCGCAACCTGATCGGGGCCGCCGAGACGACGGGCTGCGACGCCGTCCACCCGGGCTGGGGCTTTCTGGCCGAGAACGCGGCGTTCGTGACGGTGTGCGGCGAGAACGACCTCGTGTTCGTCGGGCCTCCCGCCGCGGCGATGGAGGTGATGGGCGACAAGAGCCGCGCGCGGGAGGCGATGCGGGCCGCGGGCGTCCCGCTCGTCCCCGGCTCGCTCGACCGGCTCGGCGGGGCCGACCACGCCCGCCGGACGGCCGCCGAGATCGGCTACCCGGTGCTGCTCAAGGCGACGGCCGGGGGCGGTGGCCGCGGGATGCGGCTCGTCACCGACCCCGCCGACATCGAGGACGCCTACGGCGTCGCATCCGCCGAGGCGCTCACGTCGTTCGGCGACGGCGGGATGTACCTCGAGCGGGCGGTGGTCGGCGCGCGCCACGTCGAGATGCAGGTGCTGGCCGACGAGGCCGGCGTGCTCGTCCTCGGCGAGCGCGACTGCTCGGTGCAGCGGCGGCATCAGAAGCTGATCGAGGAGGGGCCCTCGCCGGCGCTCGACGCGCCCACGCGGGCCCGGATGGCCGAGGCGGCGCAGCTCGCGTGCACCGGCTGCGGGTACCGAAACGCCGGTACGGTCGAGTTCCTGCTCGACCGGGACGGGGCGTTCTACTTCATCGAGATGAACACCCGGCTTCAGGTGGAGCACCCCGTTTCGGAGCTCGTCACGGGCCGCGATCTCGCCGCCTGGCAGCTGCGCATCGCCGGCGGCGAGCCCCTCGACGCCACCGGGCTCGCGGGGCTCCGCGGGCACGCGATCGAGTTCCGGATCAACTGCGAGGACCCCGCCCACGACTTCCGCCCGGCCGCCGGCACGATCGGCCGGTTTCGAGCGCCGCTCGGGCCGGGCATCCGCGTCGACACCCACGCCTACGAGGGCTACCGCGTGCCGCCGTTCTACGACTCGCTCCTGGCGAAGCTCATCGTCTGGGGCGAGGACCGGCCCCAGGCCCTCGACCGCGCGAGGCGGGCGCTCGGCGAGCTCGAGATCGAGGGGGTCGCAACCACCGCGCCGCTCTTCGCCGAGATCGTCGACGAGCCCGTCTTCCGAACGGGCGCCTACACGACCGCCTACCTCGACGACGCCCGCAGCCGCCTGCGCTCCCTTGCCCCGGCGGTACCGGTCTGATGCCGCTCCGGCTGGGCACCGCAACCGTCGCCGACGAGGCGGTCGAGAGCATCGTGCGCGGAGCCGTGGCGAGCGTAACCGGCGCCCGCCTCGACGCCCCGGGCCGGGTCGCCCGCGTGCTTCCGGGCCGGCGGGGGCCGGTTGAGTGGCAGGCCGACCGCTCGTCGATCGCCTTCGACGTCGACATCTCGGCGGCGTACGGCCGCGTCCTTCCCGAGCTCGGCGTCGCGGTCAGGGACGCCGTCGCCGGGCACGTCGCCCGGATGACCGGGCTCGACGTTCGCTCCGTGGACGTCACCGTCACCGAGGTGGCGCGGCACGGGGAGCCCGACCGGTGAGCCCGAGCCGGCGTGAGGAACGACGCGGCGCCGCGTTCCTGCTCTACCAGAAGGATCTCACCGGGGGCGACTTCCGCTCGCTCTACGACGCCTACGAGCGCGACAACAGCGAGGGTGTCACCGAATTCGTGCGCGCCCAGGCCGAGGGCGCCTGGGCCGACCGCGAGCGGCTCGACCGCAGCATCGACGCGGCCTCCGAGGGCTGGAGCGCCGAGCGCATGGCGGTGCTCGAGCGCAACATCCTGCGGCTGGCCGTGTGGGAGCTCGACCGCGGCGAGGTGCCCGTCGCCGTCGCGATCGACGAGGCCGTGTCGCTGGCGAAGCGGTACGCATCGCCCGAGGCCGCTACGCTGGTGAACGGCGTGCTCGGCAGGATCGCCCGCGAGCAAGGGATCGGACGATAGACCAGACCAGATTGCATGAGGTTGCGGCCGAGCTCGAGCGGCTTCGCGCCGACCTCGAGCGCGACGACCTGACGCCGGAGCAGGCCGTCGAGCTGCTCGAGCGGATGACGGTCGTCGTGCATCAGGCGGTCGCGGCGCTCGAGTCGCGGGCGGAGCAGATCGAGGGCGAGGGAGACCGGGAATGATCGAGCCCTACCTCGTGGAGCTCCAGATGTCGCGCGAGCCGGGTCTCGACGCGGCGATGCGCTACCCGCTGGCCGGCGGCGGCAAGCGGATCCGCCCGCGGCTGACGCTCGCCGCCGCCCGGGCAGGGGGTGCCGACCCTGCGCTCGCGCTTCCCGCCGCCGCGGCCGTCGAGCTCGTCCACACGTTCTCGCTCGTGCACGACGACCTGCCCGCGCTCGACGACGACGACGAGCGCCGCGGTCGCGCCTCGCTGCACATCGCCCACGGGGAGGCTGTCGCGATCCTCGCCGGCGACGGCCTCCTGAACGCGGCCTACCGGCTGGCGACCGAGCGGCTGGAGGCACCGCCGGAGGTGCGGCTCAGGGTCGTCTCGGAGCTCGCGGCGGGCGTCGCCGGGATGATCGACGGCCAGTATCTGGACGTCGCCGGCCCCGAGCCCGACGCCGAGGGGCTCGTCCGCCTGCACCGGCTCAAGACCGGCTCCCTCATCTCGGCTGCGGTCGGCTGCGGCCTGCACGTCGCCGGCCTCGACGACGACGCCCAGCGTCCGTACCGGGCCTTCGCCGCGGAGCTCGGGCTGCTGTTCCAGATCGTCGACGACATCCTCGACGCCGCCACCGACGAGTGGGGCTACGTCCGAAGCCACGGCCTCGACGGCGCCCGCCGGCTCGCGGAGGAGACGCGGACGACGACGCTCAAGCTGCTGCGTGCCTGCGAGGGTGAGACCGAGGAGCTCGAGGCCATCGTCGCCGAGGTGGCGGACCGGGCGGCGTGAGCGTCGCGATCGCCGTCGCGGGGGCCGAGCGCGTCGACGAGCTCGAGCCGCTGTGGCTCGCGCTTCACCGCCACCACCGCGAGGTGTCCGCGCAGCCCGTCGTCGCCGACGACGCCGCCTCGTGGGCGCGCCGGCGGGCGTGGTACCTGGAGATGCTCGCGGAAGGCGACGGCGTCGTCCTGATCGCCGAGCGCGACGGGCGGCCGGTCGGCTACGCCTTCCTGCACCTGCACGAGGGGCCGGACGACACCTGGCCGGTGGACGGCCGCTGGGGCGAGGTGGTCTCACTCTCGGTCATCCCGGAGGAGCGGGGTGCGGGCGTCGGCAGCGCGCTCCTCGATGCCGTCGACGCGGAGCTCGATGCGCGGGGCGTGCGCGACCTCCAGGTCGCGGTCATGGCCGGGAACGCCGACGCGCTGCGGCTCTACGAGCGCCGCGGCCTGCGGCCCGCCGAGCTCGTCCTCTTCCGCTTCGGCCGGGAGCCGGATGGCGGCGAAACGACGGCTTGACGCGCTCCTGGTCGAGCGGGGCCTGGTCGAGACGCGGAGCCGGGCGCAGGCGCTCGTCATGGCCGGGCGCGTGCACGTGGACGGTGCCCCGGCGACGAAGGCGGGAGCGCCGACGGCCGACGACGCGACGGTCGAGCTGATCGCTCCGCCGCGGTTCGTGTCGCGCGGCGGCGAGAAGCTCGAGACGGCGCTCGCGGCGTTCGGCGTCGGCGTCGCGGGCGAGCGCTGCCTCGACGTCGGCGCCTCCACGGGCGGATTCACCGACTGCCTGCTCCAGCACGGCGCCGCAGAGGTGGTCGCGCTCGACGTGGGGCGAAACCAGCTCCACGAGCGGCTGCGCGCCGACGCGCGCGTGGCCGTCCTCGACCGCACGAACGCGCGCTCGCTGGACTGCGGCGCGCTGCCGTTTCGACCGGGCCTGGTCACCGCGGACGTCTCGTTCATCTCGCTCCGGCTCGTCCTGCCGGCGGTGCTCGCGTGCGCGGCCGAGCCGTGGCGGGCGCTCGTCCTGGTGAAGCCGCAGTTCGAGGCCGGGCGCGGGGACGTGCGCCGCGGCGTCGTCCGCGACCCCGAGGTGCGGCGGAGGGTGTTGCGGGATTTCGCCGAGTTTGCGACCGGGAACGGCTGGGCCGTCCTCGGCGTGTGCGATTCTTGTGTCCCGGGCCCGGCCGGAAACCGCGAGTACGTGGTGTACCTCGCGTCGCCGGCGCATCCCCTCCGGAAGGAACAGACCGTCGATGCCGCAGACCAGATCGAACGCGCGCTCGCCGCAACGTGACGGCGTCGCGGTCGCGCGGGCGGCCTACCTGACCCACGGCCGGGCCGAGGTGATCGGCGACGCGCTCGGGCGGCTGCGGGCCGCGGCCGGCCGAAGCGGCGTCGAGATCGTCGACGACGGCGCTCCCGACATCGTCGTCGTGCTGGGCGGCGACGGCACGATGCTGCGCGCCCTCCAGCGCTGGCTCGGCACGGGCGTGCCGTGCCTGGGCGTGAACTTCGGCCGCGTCGGGTTCCTGACGAGCGTGGGCGCAAACGAGCTCGAGACCGGCGTCGAGGCGGCGTTCGCCGGGCGCTACCAGGTGCTCGACCTGCCGACGCTGGTCGGCGACGCCGGCCGGGGCGAGCTCGTCGCGGTGAACGACATCGTGCTCACGAGCGCGACGCCCGGGCGCATGGCCATCGTCGAGTGGAGCGTCGACGGCCAGTCGCTGGGCGAGCTGGGCTGCGACGGCGTGATCGCCGCCAGCCCGACGGGCTCGACCGCATACAACCTCTCGGCGGGCGGCCCGGTTCTCGTGCCCGGCACCGACGGATACGTGGTCACGTTCGTCTCGCCCCACTCGCTGCACGCCCGCTCGATGGTGCTCGGGCGGCCGCATGCCGTCACGTTCCGGAACGCCGCCGCCGACGTGCCGGTGCAGGCCATCGTCGACGGGCACGTGGTCGCCGTGATCGATCCGGGGGGGCGGCTCGACGTGCGCATGGGCGACGCGACGGCGGCGCTCGCCCGCGTCGCCGGCACGTCGTTCTTCACGCGCTACCTGGAGGAGTTCTCGCACTGATGCTGGTCCGGCTCTCCATCCACAACCTCGCGCTGATCGAGCGGGCGGAGCTCGAGCTCGGCCCCGGCATGAACGTGCTGACGGGTGAGACGGGGGCCGGCAAGACGATGCTCGCTCAGGCGATCGGCCTCCTGACCGGCGCCCAGCCGGTCGCCGGCATGGTGGGGCCGTACGCAGACGAGGCCTACGTCGAGGCCGAGTTCGACACGCCGGCCGAGCTCTTCGACGACCCGGCGCTCGCGGCCGTTGCGGGGCTCCGGCCCGACGGCGAGGAGACGCTCGTGGTTGCGCGGCGGCTCACCTCGGGCGGCCGCAGCCGGGCGCTCGTGTGGGGCCGAAGCTGCGCGCGGGCCGACCTCGAGGCGCTCGGCGAGCGGCTCATCGAGATGTCCTCGCAGCACGAGGCGCGCAGGCTCGCCCGGCCCGCCCGCCAGCTCGAGCTGCTCGACGCGTACGCGGATGCGGCCGAGCTCACCGCCGAGATGGCCGCAGCCTGGCGGGGGCTCAGGGCCGCCGAGTCGGCCCTCGAGTCGGCGCGCGGCGAGGCCGCCGACGCCGCCCGCCGCCGGCTCGACCTCGAGGACCTCGTCGCCCGCGTCGACCAGCTTGCCCCTGCGGCCGGCGAGCCGGAGGCGCTCCGGGCCGAGCGCGAGCGGCTGCGCCACCTCGACGAGGTGGGGGCCGCCGCCGGGACGGCGGCCGAGCTTCTGAGCCCGGCCGACGGCGAGGGCGCCCGCGGGCTGGCCGCCAGGGGGGCGCAGGAGCTGTCGGCGGTCGCCGCCTTCGCGCCGGAGCTGACCGACGTCGCCGCGACCCTCGACGACATCGCCTCGAGGCTCCAGGACGCGGCGGTGGAGCTGCGCGGGCACCTGGACGGCATCGAGGCCGACCCGGCCCGGCTGGAGCACGTCGAGGCCCGCCTCGAGGCCTTTGCGCAGCTCGAGCGCCGCTACGCCGCGCCGGTCGGCGAGGTGGTCGAGCAGGCCGGCGCCGCCCGGCGGGCGCTCGAGCGGCTCGAGAGCTCGGCCGAGGAGCTGGCGCGGCTCGAGGCCGCCGGGGCCGACGCCGCAGAGGCGGCCGGAGACTGCGCCGCCCGGCTCACCGCCGCGCGAACGGAGGCGGCCGAGCCGTTCGCGCGGGCGGTCGAGGCGGAGCTGGCCGACCTCGGGATGGCGCAGGCCGTGTTCTCGGCGCGTGTCGAGCCTGCCGACATCGGCCCGCGCGGGGCCGACCGGGCCGTGCTCGAGCTGGCCGCCACCCCGACGCTGGCGGCGGGCCCGGTCGCCGAGACGGCATCGGGCGGCGAGCTGTCGCGGATCGCGCTTGCGATCCGGGTCGCCGCGCGGGCGGGCGGCGGGCCGGGGATCCTGCTTCTCGACGAGGTCGACGCCGGAATCGGCGGGCGGACCGCCCGGGCGGTCGCCGGCAAGCTGGCCGCGCTCGCGCAGGGCGCCCAGCTCCTCGTCATCACCCACCTGCCCCAGATCGCGCGCGTTGCCGACGCCCACTTCCTGGTCGAGAAGCCCGACGACGGCGCGGCGAAGGTCGTCCGGCTCCGGGAGGCCGAGGTCGTCGAGGAGCTGGCCCGCATGCTGGGCGGCGACCCCGACGACGAGGCGGCGCTGCGGCACGCGGAGGCGCTGCGCTCGTAGTGCCTACAGCTCGAGCGAGAAGTGCCACTCCCGGCACGGCTCGCCCTGAAACTCGGCCTCCGACTCGGCCTCGAGCGTCATCCCCAGGCGTCGGAGCAGTCGCGCGCTTGGTGTGTTCCGGGTGTCGGTGATCGCCACGAGCCGCCGCACCTGCGTATGTGTGCGGAGCCCGTCGATCAGCCCTCGCGCGGCCTCCTCGGCGAGGCCCCTGCCCTGCGCCGCCGACGCCAGCGTGATGCCGAGCTCCGACTCGGCCCCGGATGCCGCCACGAAGAGGCCGAGGTCGCCGAGCAGGATGTCGTCGGCCCGGTCGGCGATCGCGATCTGAAGCCACCTGCCCGGCTGTCCGAACGGCGCCTCGGACATCTCGGCCAGGAAGGCACGCGCCTCCTCGTCGGAGACCGGGTCCCAGCCCTGGTAGCGGCCGACCTCGGCGTCGTGCCGGTAGGCCTGGAAGCGGGCGAGATCGTCAGGGTGGAAGCGGCGCAGGGTCAGGCGCGCGGATGTCCAGGGCAGGGGGTCGGGGGCGGGGCACACGATGACGAGAGTATGCCCACGGTCGGCGGCGGGCCCTCGGGACCGCCCGCGGCGGCCGGGCGGCGGTGCCGGCCCCGGGGGTCAGACCCCGGCGGTGGCTTCGTAGCAGACCAGCTCGTGGCCGTACGCGGTGACCGTGCCCGTGTCGCGCATGCCGAGCTTCTGCATGATCCGGATCGACTGGGTGTTGTCGGGATACGCCAGCGCCACGACCCGCTTCAGCCCGAGCGGGCCGAGAGCTGCGGCGAGGCAGGCACGGGCGGCCTCGGTGGCATAGCCCCTGCCCCATGCGGAGCGCTGGAACTCGTAGACGAGCTCGACGTCGGGCCCGGCCCCGTCGACATGGACGACCCCGCACACGCCGATCATCTCGCCCGTCTCGCGCAGCTCGACCGCCCACAGGCTGAACCCGTTCGCCCGCTGGCCCTCCATCATCCGGGCGACGCCGGCCGCGCTCTGCTCGCGCGTCCGCGGCCTGCCGTCGGCGCCGACGTAGCGCATCACCTCGGGGTCGCCGTAGACGCGGTGGGCGCCGTCGACGTCCGGCTCGCCGAGCTCGCGGATCCGGAGGCGCTCGGTCTCGATCGGAAGGACGCTCAGGATGCTCTCCGGCCGCCGGCCTGGCAGAATGGGGGTCCGGGCACGGCGGAGCAGTGTAGAGCGGAAGGAGCGGGGATGACCGAGCACCTGACGGCCACACGGGCGGGCGAGCGGTTCGCGGTCGCCATCGCGGCGGCCACCGACTGCCACCAGGCGTGCATCGAGGCGCTCTCGTGGGGCCTCCAGCAGCGGGGCGAGCCCGCGCACCTGCTCCACGCGCGGCTCATGCTCGACTGCGCGCAGATGTGCGACGCGGCCCGCGACATGATGCTGCGGAGCTCCGACTTCGCCCACCAGGCGGCGGCGCTCACCGCGGACGTCTGCGAGCGCTGCGCGGCCTCCTGCGAGCGCATGGGCGACGGGATGGCCGCGTGCGCCGCGGCCTGCCGGGCCTGCGCGGATGCCTGTCGCGCCCTGAGGTAGGCGCCCGGCCGGCCCGCCCCGTCGGCCCGGTCGCGTATGATCCGTATCCCGTAACCGGTCATTAACTCGGGAAGGGGCGCGCGTGAGCAGGCAGGTCAAGTACGTGTTCGTGACCGGGGGCGTCGTCTCGTCGCTGGGCAAGGGGATCACCGCGGCGTCGCTCGGGCGGCTCCTGAAGGCGCGCGGGCTGCGCGTCTCCCTCCAGAAGTTCGACCCCTACATCAACGTCGACCCGGGGACGATGAGCCCGTTCCAGCACGGCGAGGTGTTCGTGACCGAGGACGGCGCCGAGACCGACCTCGACCTCGGCCACTACGAGCGCTTCGTCGACGAGTTCCTCTCGCGCAACTCGAACCACACGACCGGCTCGATCTACAACGAGATCATCCGCCGCGAGCGCAAGGGCGAGTACCTCGGCTCGACGGTGCAGGTGATCCCGCACGTGACCGACGAGATCAAGCGCCGGGTGACGCTCGCGGCCGACTCGTCCGACGTCGACGTCGTCATCACCGAGATCGGCGGCACCGTGGGCGACATCGAGAGCCTGCCGTTCCTCGAGGCGATCCGGCAGTTCCGAAACCAGGTCGGACGCGACAGCGTCATGTACATCCACTGCACGCTGGTGCCGTACATCGACGTGGCGGGCGAGCTCAAGACCAAGCCGACGCAGCACTCGGTCCAGGAGCTCCGCCGCATCGGTATCGCGCCCGACGTCGTCGTGTGCCGGTCGAAGCGCCCTCTGGGCCGCGAGATCCGCGAGAAGATCGCGCTCTTCGCCGACGTCCCGGTCGAGGCGGTCATCTCGGCGCCCGACGCCGACAACATCTACGCGATCCCGCTGACGATGCAGGCCGAAGGCCTCGACCGGCTCGCGTGCGAGCGGCTCGGCCTCGTCACCGGTCCGCCCGACATGCGGGAATGGGAGGCGATGGTCGCGCGGATCCGGTCGGCCGAGGGCAGCGTGCGGATCGCCCTGGTCGGCAAGTACGTGCAGCTCCAGGACGCCTACCTGTCGGTCGTCGAGGCCCTGAACCACGCCGCGATCCACCACGGCACCCGGATCGAGGTGGTCTGGGTCGACGCCGAGACGCTCTCGGTCGAGGAGGCCGAGCGCCGGCTCGCGCAGGCCGACGGCATCCTCATCCCCGGCGGGTTCGGGGTCCGCGGGATCGAGGGCAAGATCGCCGCCGCGCGGTTCGCGCGCGAGAACGGCGTCCCGTTCCTGGGCATCTGCCTGGGGATGCAGGTGGCGGTCGTCGAGTTCGCCCGCACCGTCGTGGGCCTCGACGGCGCCAACTCGAGCGAGTTCGACCCGGCGACGCCGTACCCGGTGATCGACCTCCTGCCCGAGCAGAAGGGCGTCTCCGACATGGGCGGCACGATGCGGCTGGGCTCCGACCCGGTCACGCTCGCCGACGGCACGCTGGCGCAGGCGGCCTACGGCGAGCCGGTCGTCTACGAGCGCCACCGCCACCGCTACGAGGTCAACAACAGCCTGCGGCCGAGGCTCGTGGCCGAGGGGCTCGCGGTGTCGGGCACCTCTCCCGACGGGCGGCTGGTCGAGATCATCGAGCTGCGCGACCACCCGTGGTTCTGCGCAAGCCAGTTCCACCCGGAGTTCAAGTCCCGGCCCAACCGCCCGCAGCCGCTCTTCCGCGACTTCGTCGGCGCCGCCGCGGCACGGACGGCCGCGGCGGAGGCGCCGGCGCAGCCGGCCGAGAACCTGCCGGCGTGAACCCCGCCACCTGGCAGTCGCTCGAGGAGCGCATGCGCGAGCTCGCGGACCTGTGGCGCACCTCGGCGCTCCTGTCGTGGGACCAGCAGACGATGATGCCGCCGCGCGGGGCCGAGGGCCGGGCCCGGGCGACCGCGACGCTCAGGGTGATCAGCCACCAGCGGCTGGTCGACCCCGCCCTCGGCGAGCTGCTCGACGAGGCCGCCGCCGACAGCCTCGACGCCCCGAGGGCGGCGATGGTGCGCGTGCTCCGGCGGGAGCGCGACCAGTCGGTGCGGCTGCCCGACGCGTTCGTGCGCCGGCTCGCGCTGGCGTCGTCGCGGGGCCAGGCGGTCTGGCAGGCGGCCCGCCGCGACCGCGACTGGGAGGCGTTCCGGCCGTGCGTCGAGGAGATGGTCGAGCTGAAGCGCGAGCAGGCCGACCTGCTCGGCCACGACGGCGAGCGCTACGACGCGCTCCTCGACCTCTACGAGCCGGGCATGCGCACGGAACGTGTCGAGCGCGTCTTCGCGGCGCTCGCGTCCGAGCTCAGCGGGCTGATCGACGCGATCGGCGGCGCCGGCCCGCTCCCGGATCCGCCCTTCGCCGGAGCGAGGTTCCCCGACGCGCTCCAGTGGGACCTGACGATCCGGATGCTGGCCGACATCGGATTCGACTTCGACGCCGGCCGCCAGGACCGCTCGGCGCACCCGTTCACGACCACGATCGCGCTCCACGACATCCGGCTCACCACCCGGATCGACGAGACCGACCCCTTCTCGGCGCTCTCCTCGACCCTGCACGAGGCGGGCCACGGGCTCTACGACCAAGGGTTCGACCCCGACTACGAGGACACGCCGATCGCCCAGGCGCCGTCGCTGGGCCTGCACGAGTCGCAGTCGCGCCTGTGGGAGAACCTGGTCGGGCGCAGCCTGCCGTTCTGGCGCCGCTACACACCGGTGCTGCACGAGGTCTTCGGCGAGACGATGGCCGGCGCGACGGTCGACGACGTCTACCGCCAGGTGAACCGGGTGTCGCCGTCCCTGATCCGCGTCGAGGCCGACGAGGTCACCTACAACATGCACATCCTCGTCCGGTTCGAGCTCGAGCTCGCGCTCCTGCGCGGCGATCTCGCCGCCGCCGACCTGCCCGCCGCCTGGAACGACGCGTACCGCCGCCGCCTCGGCGTCACCCCGCCGCACGACGGCGACGGGGTGCTCCAGGACGTGCACTGGTCGTCCGGCGCGTTCGGGTACTTCCCGACCTACACCATCGGCAACCTGTATTCGGCGCTGCTCTGGGAGCGGATCCTGGCCGACCTGCCGGACGTCCACGCCCAGGTCGAGTCGGGCCGGTTCGGACCGCTCCTCGGATGGCTGCGCGACCGGATCCACCGTCCGGGGTACATCCTGGAGGGCGAGGAGCTGATCCAGCGCGTCACAGGCTCCGGCCTCGACCACGAGCCGTTCATGGCCTACCTGTGGGCCAAGTACGGCGAGCTCTACGGCGTGCGCCGGACCGCGTAGAGTTCGGGATCCGTGGCCGCCACCGCGACCCCTGTCCTCGACCTCTTCCGCGACCTGGCGGCGATCCCGAGCCCCTCGGGCCGCGAGCGCCCGGTCGCCGACCGCACGCTCGCCTACCTGCGCGACCTGGGGCTCGACCCGAGCGAGGACGACGCGGGCGCGGAGATCGGCTCCGACATGGGCAACATCCACGTCGCGCTCCCGCCCACCGCCGGGGAGGAGGGCACGCCGATCTTCCTGAACGCGCACCTCGACACCGTGCCGCCCACGGGACCGATCGACCCGGAGGTGCGAAACGGCATCGTCGTGAACCGCCACGACACGATCCTCGGGGCCGACAACAAGGCGGCGGTGGCGGTGATGCTGGCGGCCGTGGCGGAGCTCGTCCGCGGCGGCCGCCCCCACGCCGGCGTCGAGCTCGTGCTGACGCCGATGGAGGAGGTCGGCCTGCGCGGCGCCAAGGCGTTCGACACGTCTCGCCTCAGGGCCGGGGTCGGGTACTGCTACGACCACGCCGCCCCGATCGGGAACATCGTCCTCGCAGCGCCGACGCAGCGCACGGTGCGGTTCCGCTTCGCCGGCCGGGCAGCCCATGCCGGCATCGCCCCCGAGGAGGGGCGAAGCGCGATCGTGGCCGCGGCCCGAGCCATCGCCGACATGCCGCTGGGGCGGATCGATGCCGAGACGACCGCGAACGTCGGGATCGTGAGGGGCGGGATCGCCGGCAACATCATCCCGCCGGAGTGCCTGGTCGAGGCCGAGGCCCGAAGCCGCGACCCGGGCCGCCTGCGCGAGCAGGTGCAGGCGATGCTCGACGCCGCCACGTTCGCCGCCAACCTGGCCGAGTGCGAGCTCGAGAGCCGGATCGAGCCCGAGTACGACGGCTACCGGTTCTCCCGCTCCGACCCCGCCGTGCGGCTGGCGGCGCGGGCGCTCGAGGCGTGCGGCCGCGAGCCGGCCTACATCGAGTCCGGCGGCGGGGCCGACGCCAACGTCTGGAACACCCGCGGCCTCACGTGCGTGAACCTCTGCAACGGCATGGCCGAGATCCACACCGCCTCCGAGCACATCGCGGCCGCCGACCTCGACGCCATGCTCGACATCACGCTCGCGCTGATCGACGCCGCCCGGAATCCCCCGCAAACTTCTACAATCGGCCCGGCATGAGGATCGGCGTCGCGAAGGAGATCAAGCCCGACGAGTACCGCGTCGCGCTGACCACGGCCGGCGTCACCGAGCTCGTGCGCCGCGGGCACGACGTCCTGATCGAGACCGGCGCCGGCGACGGAAGCGCGATGAGCGACGACGACTACCGCGCGGCCGGGGCGTCGATCGCCGGCGTCGACACGGTCTGGGCCGACGCGGACATGGTGCTCAAGGTGAAGGAGCCGCTCGACGGCGAGTACCAGCGGCTGTCGCCGGGGCAGGTGCTGTTCACCTATCTGCACCTGGCCGCCGCGCCCGAGCTGACCCGCGGCCTGGCGGAGTCGGGCGCGACGTGCATCGCCTACGAGACGGTCGAGACGGCCGACCGGCGCCTGCCGCTGCTCGCGCCGATGAGCGAGGTGGCCGGGCGGCTCTCAGCCCAGGTCGGCGCCTACTACCTGCTGAAGCCGTTCGGCGGGCGCGGCCGCCTGATGGGCGGCGTCCCCGGCGTGCTGCCGGCGAAGGTGCTCGTCCTCGGCGGCGGCATCGTGGGCTACAACGCCGCCCTCATCGCCCAGGGCATGCAGGCCGACGTCACGGTCTTCGAGCGCTCGGTCGACCGCATGCGCGAGCTGGACGTGAGCCTGGGCCGCACCGTCCTCCTTCAGATGTCGAGCCGCCATGCCGTCGCGGAGGCGCTGCCGGACGCCGACCTCGTGATCGGCGGCGTCCTCGTGCACGGGGCGAAGGCGCCGCACCTGGTGACCCGCGACATGCTGGGGTCGATGAAGCCCGGATCGGTGATGGTCGACGTGGCGATCGACCAGGGCGGCTGCTTCGAGACGTCGCGGCCGACGACCCACTCCGACCCGACGTACGAGGTCGACGGCATCGTCCACTACTGCGTCGCGAACATGCCCGGCGCCGTCCCGATCACCTCGACCTGGGGGCTGACGAACGTCACCCTGCCGTACGTCGAGGCGATCGCCGAGAAGGGCCTTCACCGAGCGCTCGCGTCGGACCCGGCGCTGGCGCTCGGCGTGAACGTCGCCGACGGCCGCATCACCTACGAGCCGGTCGCCGACGCGGTCGGAATGGACTACACGCCGCTCTCGCAGGTGCTTCCGCTCCAGGCCGCGTAGACCTCCCGTCGTGGAGGATTCCCCGGCACCACGGCGAAATGCCGTGCGGTGCGCGCCTACGACTCGAAGCTCGCGGACTTCCTCACCCACCTCCAGCTCGAGCGGGGTGCTTCGCCGCACACCGTCGAGGCCTACCGGCGCGACCTGATCGACCTCGGCGACTTCGTCGAGCACGAGGACCCCGACACGATCGCCGTGGGAGTGCTCGACGAGTACGCGGTCGCCCTGCGCGACCGCGGCCTCTCCCCGGCCACCGTCCGCCGCCGGCTGGCGGCCGTGCGCGCCTTCCTGAAGCATCGCGCCCGCGAGGGCGGCCGCGGCGACGCCGGCCGCACCGTGCCGCTCCCGCGCCTCGGCCGCTCGCTTCCCAAGCCGCTGACGAAGGCCGAGGCGGAGGCGATCGTGACCGCTCCCGACGGCTCGCCCCGCGGCCTGCGCGACCGGGCGATGCTCGAGCTCCTCTACGGCGCGGGCCTGCGGGTCTCCGAGCTCGTGTCCCTGCGCGTCTCGGACGTCGACCTGGGCGAGGGCCTCGTCCGCTGCATGGGGAAGGGGGCGAAGCAGCGCGTGGTGCCGATGGGGAAGGGGGCCATCGACTCCGCCCGTGCCTACCTCGATCGCGGCCGGCCGTACCTCGGCCGCACACAGCGCGGCGACGTGCTCTTCCTGAACCACCGCGGTCGCGGCATCACCCGGCAGGCGGTGTTCCAGCTCGTGCGCGACCACGCGCGCCGGGCGGGCGTCGCAAGCGACGTCACGCCGCACACGCTCCGGCACTCGTTCGCCACGCATCTGATCGAGGGGGGCTGCGATTTGCGAAGCGTCCAGGAGATGCTGGGGCACGCCTCCATCGAGACCACGCAGGTCTACACGCACGTCTCGCCCGAGCACGTCCGCAAGGCGTATTTCAAGGCGCACCCGCGCGCCTGAGCACGCCCGGCCCCGGGTGGGTACACTCCCCGGCCCGAGGCCAGGAGGACCCCCTGGAGACGGTGCATGGTCACACGCCGGCGGCAGCGGCGCCCGTCACGCTTCTCGAATCGATCCTCGAGAGCGTGCCCGTGGGCTGCGCGCTGCTCGACGGCGACCTGCGCCTCCAGCGTGCGAACGCCGCGCTCGTGGCGCTCACGGGCCGCCCCGGGTGGGAGCTCATCGGCGCCCCCATCACCGACGTCTTCGCCGGCCTCTCGTCCGACACGCCGGACCTGTGCCACCGGGTCATGCGGACGCGCACGCCCGTCCTCGGCATGTTCGCCGCGGCCGGCGGGCGCGCGCTTCGCATCGACTACCACCCGCTTCCCGCGTCGGGCGGCCCCGACGGCGGGCTCTGGATCGTGGTCTCCGACGCGACCGCGCACCACGAGCTCAACGCCAGCGAGGCCCGCTACCAGTCGGTCGTGGCGGCCATGGCCGAGGGCGTCATCCTGCTCGATGCCGACGGGCGCATCACCGCCTGCAACGCGAGCGCCGAGCGCATCCTCGGGCTCGACCGCGAGCGGATCGTGGGGTCGCGGCTGGGCGACGCGCGCTGGGCGGCGGTGCGCGAGGACGGGACGCCGGCCCCGGCGGACGAGCTCCCGGCGCTCGACACGCTCCGCACCGGCCGCGCCCACCATGACGTCGTCCGCGGAATCCCCGCCGGCGACGGGCGCACGGTGTGGCTCTCGATGAACTCGCAGCCCCTCCCGGCCCCGGACATGGGCCGGACGCACGGGGTGGCGCTCTCGTTTACGGACGTGACCGGGCGGCGCACCGCCGAGCGGCTCGCGGCGGCGGAGATACGGCTGCTCGAGATGGTCGCCGCCGAGACGCCGCTTCAGGCCGTGCTCCACAGCCTGGCGCTCCTGGTCGAGGATCACTGCCGGGGCGGCGCCTGCGGCGTCATGGGCGTCTCGGAGGACGGCGGGTGCATTCATCCCATGGCGGGCCCCAGTCTCCCGGCGGCCTATCTGGCGGCGATCGACGGCGCCGCCGTGGGCGCGCGCTGCGGGTCGTGCGGCACCGCCGTCCACCGGCGCGAGCCGGTCTACGTCGTCGACGTCACAACCGATCCCCTGTGGACGTCGTTCTCCGAGCCGGCGCTTCGCCACGGCCTGCGCGCCTGCTGGTCGGCGCCGGTGCTGGCCGCCGACGGGAGCATCCCGGCAACGATCGCGCTCTACTTCGGCGAGCCGCGGGCGCCGTCGGAAGCCGACATCCGGGTCGTCGAGCTGGCGGTCTCGATCGCCCGGCTCGCCATCGAGCGCGAGCGGGCCCGGGAGGCGCTGCGCGAGAGCGAGCGAAAGCGAGTCGACGTGCTCTCGCGGATGCTCAGGGCCGAGGATGAGGAGCGCGCCCGCATCGCCGCCGACCTGCACGACGACACGATCCAGGTGCTCACGGGCAGCCTGCTCTCGATCGACCGCGTGCTGCGCGCCGCCCGTGCGAGCGGGACCGGCGTCCCGACGGCCCTCACCGACGCGCGCGTCCTGCTCGGCTCGACGCTCGACCGCACGCGCCGGCTCATGTTCGAGCTCCGCCCGCCGCTCTTGGAGTCGCACGGCCTCGGCCACGCCGTCGGCGAGCTGCTCGATCAGACGCGGCGCGACATGGGGCTTCAGGTGGCCGTCACGATCGACGTCGCGCGGCTCTCGCCGAACGTCGAGTCGCTCGTCTACCGCACGGTCCGGGAGCTCGTCTCGAACGCGCGCAAGCACGCCCGGGCGACGCGGCTCGAGGTGTCGCTGGCCGCCGCCGGCGGGCGCCTCGAAGGCTTTGTCAGCGACGACGGCTCGGGCTTCGATACGACCCGGGCCCGCGATCGCAGCGTGATGCGCCTGCATCTCGGGCTGGTGGCCGTGGCGGAGCGGCTGCGCCTCGCGGGCGGCGACTTCTCGATCGAGAGCCGGCCCGGGCAGGGCACGATCGCACGCTTCGGGCTCCCGCTCGAGGAGCACTGACGCCCCGCGCCTGCGTCATCGTCCTCGACGCGGTCGGGGTGGGGGACCTGCCCGACGCGGCCGGCTACGGCACCGAGGGGTCGTCGACCCTCGCGCACGTCGCCGACGCCGTCGGCGGCCTCGAGGTGCCGGCGATGCAGGCGCTCGGTCTCGGCAACGTGATGGAGGTGCGCGGCTGCCCGCCCCGGCCGGACGCGCCGGCGGTCTGGGGGCGGCTGCGCGAGCGGTCGCAGGGCATGGACACGACGACCGGCCACTGGGAGATGATGGGGATCGTCACGGAGCGGCCCTTCCCGACGTACCCGGGCGGGTTTCCGGCGGAGATCGTGGAGGAGTTCTCGCGGGCGACGGGGCGCGGCGTCATCGGCAACGTCGCCGCGTCGGGCACCGAGATCATCCAGCGGCTCGGCGCGGAGCACGAGCGCACCGGCAGCTGGATCGTCTACACGTCGGCCGACAGCGTGTTCCAGATCGCCGCTCACGAGGGCGTGATCCCGATCGAGGAGCTCTACGAGGCCTGCCGGACCGCGCGCGGGATCCTCCAGGGCGAGCACGCCGTCGGCAGGGTGATCGCGCGGCCGTTCGAGGGTACGGAGGGCGACTACCGGCGCACCCCCCGGCGGCACGACTTCTCGCTTGAGCCGCCGCGCCCGAACCACCTTCAGCGCCTGCGCGAGGCCGGGATGACGGTGCACGGCGTCGGGAAGATCGGCGACATCTTCGCCGGCTGCGACATCGACACGAGCCATCCGACATCCTCGAACGCCCAGGGGATCGCGGTCATCGCCGAGCTCATGCGCTCCTCAGCCGGCGGGAGCCTCGTCTTCGCGAACCTCGTCGAGACGGACATGCTGTGGGGGCACCGGAACGACCCGCGCGGCTTCGCCGACGCGCTCGAGGAGTTCGACGCCGGCCTGCCCGGGATCCTGGCGGCGATGCGGCACGGCGACCTGCTCCTCCTCACCTCCGATCACGGCTGCGACCCGACCACCCCGTCGACCGACCACTCGCGCGAGCACGGGCTGCTCGTCGCGCACGTCCCCGGCGCCCCGCTCGTCGGCCGCCGGCACGACGGCGACACGTTCGCCGACGTCGGAGCCACGGCGTTCAAGGTGCTCGTCGGCTCGGAGGCTGCCGGCCTGCCCGGCACGCCGGTGATCTGAGGCACGTCCGAGCGCGGGGGCGCGGGCTCTCCCGACACGAGGGTGGAATCGGCTCCGCCGGCGGGGCGGCAATCAAGCGACCTTCCCCTCATCCGTCTCGTCGAGGTGGGGTCAGACCCCGCCTCGAGAGCGTCACACGTTCGTCACGACCGCCGATGCGGGGTCTGACCCCAGGGGTTCGCCATACGCGGCGCGCCGGTCGATTCGGATCCGCGCGGACGGCCAAGTCGCCAAGTCGGCGCCTACCCGCCGAAGCTCGGCCAGAATGCGGGCATGAGGTGCCGGCGTGCCTGAGCTGCCCGAGGTCGAGACCGTCCGCCGCGGCCTCGATCCGCTGCTCCGTGGGCGGTCGATCGAGGCGGCCGAGATCGCCGACGGCCGGCTCACGGCGCCCGAGGATCCCGTCGCCGTCGCGGCGGAGCTCCTGGGCGAGCGGTTCACGGGCGTCGGCCGGCGGGGCAAGTACCTGCTCTTCGGGCTCGACTCGGGGCGCACGCTGGTCGTCCACCTGCGCATGACGGGCTGGTTCCACCACCGCCGCGGCCCGGACGGGGAGGCGCTGACGCACGTCCGGGCGGTGCTGGGCCTCGACGACGGCGCGTCGCTCGTCTACGCCGACCAGCGCCGGTTCGGGACGTGGCGGCTGATCGCACCCGGCGAGCTCGACGACCACCTGCGGCCGCGGGCGGGGCCCGAGCCGTTGTCCGAGGAGTGGACGCCGCGCCGGTTCCGCCACGACCTGGCCGGCCGGCGGGCGTCGGTCAAGGCGCTGCTCCTGCACCAGGGCGTCGTCGCGGGCGTCGGCAACATCTACGCCGACGAGGCCCTGTGGCAGGCACGCATCCATCCGCTCCGCCCCGGCGGCGAGCTGACGGCGGCCGAGGTGCGGCGGCTGCACGCCGCCGTCGTCGAGACGCTCGAGCGGGGGATCGCCCACCAGGGCGCGAGCATCCGCAACTACCGCGGCCCCGACGGCGCGCCGGGGTCGATGCAGGAGCGCTTCAACGCGTACGATCGCGACGGCGAGCCGTGCCCGCGGTGCGGCACGCTCATCGAGAAGATCCGCGTCGCCCAGCGAGGAACCCACCTGTGCCCACGGTGCACCCGACAGCCCTGAAGGTCGCCGAGCGGCTTCGCGCCGCAGGCCTCGACGTCGACGTACGGGAGCTCGCCGCCTCGACCCGCACGGCCGAGGAGGCGGCGGCGGCCGCGGGCTGCGAGCTCGGCCAGATCGTGAAGTCGCTCGTCTTCGCCGACGCCGGCGGCCCGGTGCTCGTCCTGTGCGCGGGCGACCGCCGGGTCGACACGGCGCTCGTGGGGGAGGGCGTCCGCCGGGCGACGCCCGACGAGGTGCGCGACGCGACCGGCTACGCGATCGGGGGCGTCCCCCCGCTCGGCCACGATCGGCCGGTGCGGACGGTCGTCGACGGGTCGCTGCGCCGGTTTCAGACCGTGTGGTGCGCCGCGGGGACTCCGCGGGCGGTGTTCGAGGTGGAGACGGAGCGGCTGATTGCGGCGATCCCGGGCGCAGACGTGCGGGAGGTCACGGACTGAGGCCCATGGCGGAGCGGATCGTGTGGGCCAACGACGTCGAGATCTGCCCGAAACCACGAGCTGGTCGACGGCGCCAGGCCCCGCGGCCGGCTCTCGGACATCGCCGCGCCGACGTCGACGGGGCCGGACACGGCCTCGAGCCGTCCGACTGGCAGACGCTGGCCGCGGCGATCGCCGGCCACACCGCCCAGAGCTAGCCGGCGAGCTCGAAGACGTACGCCTCGAGCACGAGCCCGCCGGGCGTGCGCAGGTCGCGCTCGGGCGTGCGCGCGAACCCGAGGCTCCGGTAGAGGGCGTGTGCCGCGTCCATGGCGCCCGTGGTGTGCAGGACGAGCCGCGCGCGCCGGGTCTCCCGCGCCCGATCGAGGCAGGCCAGCGCCAGGCGGCGGCCGACGCCGCGCCCCTGCGCCGCCGGATCGACCGCCAGCATCCGCATCCCCGACTCGTCGGCGCCGTCGAACTCGGCCAGCGGGCCGAGGCCGGGGACGAAGGTGACGGCGCCGAGGACGCGCCCATCCGGCGTGGAGGCGACCAGCACCTCGGCGCTCTCGATCCGCGCGGCGACGTCGCGCATCTCCGCCTCGTAGCGCGGTCCGGGGGAGAAGCCCTCGATCGCGGCGTACGCGGCGACGGTGATGTCTCCGACCGCCTCGAACTCCGCCGGCCGCACCGGCCGCACGACCACCTCCGCCGACATCGCGGCACCCTACACTGAGGCGGTGGGACGGACGTACAAGGCCGACGCGGTCGTGCTGCGCTCGCTGCGCTACGGCGAGGCCGACCGCATCCTGCACCTCTACACGGCCGAGCGCGGCCGGGTGAACGCCATCGCCAAGGGCGTGCGCAAGACCACGTCCCGGTTCGGCGGGCGGCTGGAGCCGCTCACGCGCGCCCAGCTCCTGCTTCACGAGGGGCGCGGCGAGCTGCACACCGTGTCGGGCGCCGACATCGTCGCGGCCCACGCCGGCGTCCGGGCCGCTCCGTACGCGCTCGCCGTCGCGCAGATCGGCTCGGAGGCCGTGCTGAAGCTCTTTCCGGAACCCGAGCCGCACCCGCGGGTGTTCGAAGGCTTCGTGCGCTTCCTCGACCTGCTGGAGCGCGGCATCGAGCCGGGGCGCGATCCCGTCTGCGACGGGGCCGGGCTCGGCTTCCAGCTGAAGCTCCTGGCCCTCGCCGGCTACCTGCCGCACCTCGGGTCGTGCGCGGGCTGCGGGTCGGACAGCGCGCTGGTCGGCTACTCGGCCGCCGCCGGCGGCGCGGTGTGCGGGATCTGCGCGGCCGACGACGGCGCGTTCCGCCTTCGTCCGGGGAGCCTTCAGGCCGTCTCGGCGCTCGTCGAGCGCCCGCTCGCCGCGGGCCCGCTCTCCGGCACGGCCGCGGCCGACGCGGTGCGCGTGGTCGAGTCGACCTACGAGCACCACGGCGGCTTCCGCCTGCGCACGCTCCAGGCGTAGCCGGCTGATAGCTTCCGCGTCCGATGGCGGCGAGCTTCCAGCGGATGATCTCGGCCCTTCAGGCCTTCTGGGAGGAGCAGGGCTGCGTCATCGTCCAGCCCTACCACACCGAGGTCGGCGCCGGCACGTCGAACCCGGCGACGCTCCTTCGGGTGCTCGGCCCGGAGCCGTGGAGGGCGGCCTACGTGGAGCCGTCGATCCGGCCCGACGACGGCCGCTACGCCGAGAACCCGTACCGGTTCCAGGAGCACTACCAGTACCAGGTCATCCTGAAGCCCGCTCCGGACGACGTGCAGGAGGTCTACCTCGACTCGCTGCGTGCGATCGGGATCCCCATCGAGCAGCACGACGTCCGCTTCGTCGAGGACAACTGGGAGAGCCCCAGCCTCGGCGCCTGGGGCCTGGGCTGGGAGGTGTGGATGGACGGGATGGAGATCACCCAGTTCACCTACTTCCAGCAGGCGGGCGGGATCGAGCTCGACCCGGTCTCGGCCGAGATCACCTACGGCCTCGAGCGGCTGGCGATGCACCTCCAGGGCGTGCACCGGGCCCACGACATGGAGTGGGGCTCGGGCGTCACATGGGCTGCCGTGCGCGAGGCGGGGGAGCGGCAGTTCTCGGCCTACAACTACGAGCTCGCCGACACGGCGATGCTCGCCCGGCACTTCGACGACCACGAGGCCGAGGCGGGCCGGTGCATCGCAGCCGGCCTGCCGCTCGTCGCCTACGACCAGGTGCTCAAGTGCTCGCACGCGTTCAACCTGCTCGACGCCCGCCGCGCGATCGCCGTCACCGACCGGGCCGCCTACATCCTGCGCATGCGGCGGTTGACGCAGGCGGTTGCGGCCGCGCATCTCGAGCAGGTCGCCGGCGATGCCTGACCTGATCCTGGAGATCGGCTGCGAGGAGCTGCCCGCCGCGCACTGCCGGATCGCCGAGGACGCGCTGCCGGGCCTGCTCGCGGCCGAGCTGGACCGGGCCGGGATCCCGGCCGAGGAGGTCCGCGCCCACGTCGCCCCGCGCCGCCTGGCAGTGATCGCGCGCGGCATCCCCGAGGGCCGCGAGGCACAGCGGCGGGAGGTGCGCGGCCCGCGCTCCGACGCCCCCGACCAGGCCCGGCAGGGGTTCGCGCGGAAGCACGGGCTGGACGCGGCGGCGCTTGTGGAGCGCGACGGGTTCGTGTGGGCCGTCTCCGAGGGTGCCGCGGTGCCTGCGGCCGACCTCCTGTCAGGCGTTGTCGCCGCCGCGGCCGGCCGGCTCCAGTTCCCGCGCACGATGCGGTGGCCGGGGGGCCGCTTTTCGCGCCCGATCCGCTGGCTCGTCTGCAAGCTCGGCTCCGACGTGGTCGCCGCGGAGACCGCCGGCGTCGCCGCGGGCGGCGCGAGCCGCGGCCCCCGGCCCGGCCGCGACAGCGTGCCGATCGGCTCGGCCGCGACCTACCTCGACGACCTGCGCGCCCACGGGGTGCTGGTCGACGCCGGCGAGCGCCGGGCCGTGATCGGCGCCGGGCTCGAGGAGCACGGCGGCTCCGACCCGATGGCGAAGCTCGAGGAGGTCGTCTACCTGGTGGAGCGGCCGCGGATCCTCGTGGGCGAGTTCCCGGCGGGCTACCTCGACCTCCCGGAGCGCATCCCGGTCACGGCCATGCAGTCGCACCAGCGCTACTTCCCGATCCGCGCCGCCGGCGGCGGGCTGGAGCCGCGGTTCGTCGTGGTCTCGAACGGCGGCGACGACGGCGTGGTCCGGCGCGGGAACGAGGAGGTGCTCGTCGGGCGGCTCGACGACGCCCGGTTCGCCTACGACCGCGACCGGCAGCTGGGCCTGGCCGCGATGGTGGCCGAGCTCGACCGGGTGAGCTTCATCGAGGGCGGCGGCTCGCTGGCCGACAAGACCGCCCGGCTCGGCCCGCTGGTCGGGTCGCTCTGCGACCGGAACGGTCTCGACTCCGGGGTCCGCGCCACCGCGTTGCGGGCTGCCGGGCTCTGCAAGGCCGACCTCGTATCCCGCCTCGTCGGCGAGTTCGCGGCGCTCCAGGGCTACGCCGGATCGGTCTACGCGGCCGAGGCGGGCGAGCCTGCCGACGTCTGCGCGGCCATCGAGGAGCACCACCGGCCCGACGAGGCCGGCGGCGAGCTTCCGGCGAGCCCGGCCGGCGCCCTGGTCGCCCTGGCCGACAAGGGCGACACGATCCGGGTCGCCTTCGCGGCCGGACTCGAGCCGACGGGGAGCCGTGACCCCTACGGCCTTCGCCGGGCGGCGGCGGGCCTCGTGGCGATCGCGCTTCACCGCCGCTGGCAGGTCGATCTGCCGGGCCTGGTCGGCGAGGCCGCCGTGGGCTTCGTGCTCGACCGGCTCGAGCCGGTGCTGCTCGAGGAGGGGGTGACGATCGAGGAGCTCCGAGCGGCCCGCGGGTCGGGTGAGACCGAGCCCGCCGCGGTCGCCGGCCTGGCCCGCGACCTGCACGCCTTCGCCGGGCCGCGCCGAGACGCCGTGCGCGACGCGTACGGGCGCTGCGCCCGGATCGCCGGCGACACGGCCGCCGGTGACGTCGACCATGCCCTCCTCGCCGATCCCGCCGAGCACGGGCTGGCCGAGGCGCTGGCCGCCGGCGGCGGCTCCACGCTTGACTCGGCCGCCGGGCTCGCGGCGGCTGTCGAGCGGTTCTTCGACGAGGTGCTGGTGATGGCCGACGCCGAGGCCGTGCGCGCGAACCGGCTCACGCTGGTCGCGAACGTGCGCGACCGGCTGCGCCGGCTCGGAGATTTCGCGCAGCTTCCCGGATAGGATGGCCCCGGATGGCCGAGCGGCTCGAGATCCACATCGTGAGCGACTCCACCGGCGACACCGGAGCGCGGGTCGCGCGCGCCGCCCAGAGCCAGTTCGAGGAGACCGAGATCGAGATGGTGCGGCACGCCCGTGTGCAGACCCGCGAGCAGCTCGCGCGGGCGCTCGAGTCGGCGGCCGGCCGCCGCGCCGCCGTGTTCTACACGCTCGTCGACGCGTCGCTGCGCGAGGCGGTCGTCGAGCTGGCGCGCGAGCACAACCTGGTCGTCCAGGACGTGCTGGGCCCCGCGCTGAACGCCGTGGCGACGGCATCGGGCCGGGAGGCGACCATGGTGCCCGGCCGCACGGCCCCGCTCGATGCCCAGTACTTCCGCCGCATCGCCGCCATCGAGTTCGCGGTGAAGCATGACGACGGGCGCGGCGCCGACGACCTGACCCAGGCCGACGTCGTCCTGATCGGCGTCTCCCGCACCTCCAAGACGCCGACCTCCATGCACCTCGGCTACATGGGCTACATGGCCGCGAACATCCCGATCGTCCGCGGCGTCGACCCGCCGCCGTCGCTCTTCCAGGTCGACTCCTGGAAGCTGGTCGGCCTCACGATCGACGCCGAGCGGCTGTCGGAGATCCGCCGCCGCCGGGTGCGCGCTCTCGCCGCCGGCGCCGGCGCGCGGTACGCCGACCTCGAGGAGATCTACGAGGAGCTCGAGATCACCGCGAGCCTGCACAAGCGGCTCGGCTGCCCGGTGATCGACGTCACCGGCCTCGCCATCGAGGAGACCGCGGCGCGGGCCGCGGAGCTCGTCGAGGCCCGGCGCCGTGCGGCGCTCGAAGGCGTCAAGGCGTAGCCGTCAGATCGCCGGCCCGGGCGGCGGGTCGGAGGCCGGGAACGACTCCCACGAGGCCTCCTCGACCGCGTCGGCGCCTTTCACGACCCAGTAGGCGGCCCGGCGGGCGACGACGACCTCGCCGGGCGAGCCGGAGGTGTGCCCGGGCGCGACGGCCCGTGAGCCGTCGGCGTGCACGGCCCGCCACTCGCGCGGGTCGACGTCGAAGTGCTCGCTGCAATCGGCCCGCCCGCACTCGCACGCCGCCACGGTCATCGGCATGTGCTCACCTTAGCGGCGGAATGCGGTGGGCGGCCCCCGCCGGGGAGCCGCCCACGCAGGGGCCCTTCCGCTGAGCCCATCTTCAAGACAGCGCGGCCTCTGGACGCTGCGTCGCGCGCCGGTGGCCGGCGCGCCTCGGGTTCCGCTGTCCCATCGGAATCGTCATGGTGTGACGTAGAGGACGGTCGGGTGTCCATCTTTCTTCCCGCCGACTCGAAATCGGCGAAATCCGATCTATGCTTCGCGGCCGTGGCGGCCTACATCTACGCCTTCGCGGACGGCTCGAGCGACATGCGCGACGTGCTCGGCGGAAAGGGCGCCGAGCTCGCGGAGATGACCTCGATCGGGCTGCCGGTGCCCGACGGCTTCACGGTGACGACCGAGGCCTGCCGCGCCTACCTGGCCGCGGGCGGCACGTGGCCGGAGGGGCTGAAGGAGCAGGTGACGAACCACCTCGCCGCCCTCGAGAAGAGCTGCGGGCGGCGGCTGGGCGATCCGGCCGACCCGCTGCTCGTCTCGGTCCGGTCCGGTTCCCCGGTGTCGATGCCGGGGATGATGGACACGATCCTGAACCTGGGCTTGAACCCGCGGTCGGTCGAGGGGCTGGCCCGGTCTTCGGGGAACGAGCGCTTCGCCGCCGACTCCTACCGCCGGTTCGTGCAGATGTACGCGAACGTCGTCCTCGGCGTCTCGGGCGACCTCTTCGAGGAGGCGATCGCCCGGGAGAAGCAGGCGCGCGGTGTCCGCGCCGACGTCGACCTCGACGCGACCGCGCTGCGCGAGCTGGCCGAGGAGTTCCTCGCGATCAGCCGTGCCGAGACCGGGCGGGAGTTCCCCGAGGACCCGCGCGAGCAGCTGGACGGCGCGATCGAGGCGGTCTTCGCGTCGTGGAACACGCCGCGGGCCCGCACCTACCGGCGCCACGAGGGCATCCCGGACACGCTCGGCACGGCCGTGAACGTCATGCAGATGGTGTTCGGCAACCTCGGAGACGACTCGGCCACGGGCGTTGTCTTCACCCGCGATCCGTCCACCGGCGAGCGTGTCCTCTTCGGCGAGTTCCTGGTGAACGCGCAGGGCGAGGACGTCGTCGCCGGCATCCGCACGCCGCTTCCGATCGCCGAGATGCAGCAGGGCTTCCCAAAGGGCTACGACGAGCTGGAGAAGGCGATGGCGACGCTCGAGTCGCACTACAAGGACATCCAGGACGTCGAGTTCACGATCGAGCGCGGACGGTTCTACGTCCTCCAGACGCGGGCCGGCAAGCGCACCGCCCAGGCGGCGGTACGGGTGGCACGGGACCTCGTCTCGGAGGGCGTGATCGAGCAGGACGAGGCGGTGCGTCGGATCAACGCGGGCCAGCTCGACCAGCTGATGCACCCGGCCATCGACCCCGGTGCGGAGTACGAGGTGCTGGCGACCGGCTTGAACGCGTCGCCCGGAGCCGCGGTCGGCCGGGCGGTGTTCGACGCCGACACCGCCGAGGCGCGCGGCCGGACCGGCGAGCCGGTGATCCTCGTGCGCTGGGAGACGACGCCGGACGACATCCACGGCGTGATCCAGGCCCAGGGCGTCCTGACCGCCCATGGGGGCATGACGTCGCACGCCGCGGTCGTGGCCCGCGGCATGGGCAAGCCGTGCGTGTGCGGGGTCGAGGCGCTGCGGATCGACGTCGCCGGCCGCACGTTCTCGGTGAACGGCACGGTCGTGTCCGAGGGCGACGAGATCTCGATCGACGGTAGCCGCGGCCTCGTGATCAGCGGCGCCGTGCCGCTCGTCCCGCCGCACATGACCGACGACTTCGCCGCCGTCACGGCCTGGGCCGACGAGGCCCGCCGCCTGGGTGTGCGCGCCAACGCCGACACGCCCGAGGACGCCCGCCGGGCCCGCGAGTTCGGCGCGGAGGGAATCGGGCTCTGCCGCACGGAGCACATGTTCTTCGGCGACGAGCGCCTGCCGGTCATGCGCGAGATGATCCTGGCCCGCGACGAGGAGGGCCGGCGGGCGGCCCTCGACCGCCTGCTGCCGTTCCAGCAGTCCGATTTCGAGGGCATCCTGGCGACGATGGACGGCCAGCCGGTCACCATCCGGCTGCTCGACCCCCCGCTGCACGAGTTCCTGCCCGACCTCGACGACGTCGATCCGTCCGACGAGCGCCTGCGGTCGCGCATCAAGGCGCTCCGCGAGGTGAACCCGATGCTCGGGACGCGCGGCTGCCGGCTGGGGCTCCTGCACCCCGAGATCTACGAGATGCAGGTGCGGGCGATCGTGCGGGCGGCCCTGGCGGTCGACGGCTCGAGGGCCGAGATCATGCACCCGCTGGTGGCATTCGCCACGGAGCTCAGCAGGATGCGCGACCTGACCGAGCGCGTGATCGAGGAGGAGGCCGGCGGCAAGCTCGGGATCCTCATCGGGACGATGATCGAGGTTCCGCGGGCGGCGCTGCTCGCCGACCGCATCGCGCCCTACGCCGACTTCATGAGCTTCGGGACGAACGACCTCACCCAGACGACGCTTGCGTTCAGCCGCGACGACGCCGAGGGCAAGTTCCTGGCCGCATATCTCGAGGACGACGTGCTCTCCCGCAACCCGTTCGAGACGCTCGACGACGGCGTCCGCGTCCTCATCGAGCGCACGGTCGAGCGCGCGCGGGGCGTGAAGCCGGGCATCAAGCTCGGCATCTGCGGCGAGCACGGGGGCGACCCCGACTCGGTCGACTTCTGCAACACCGTCGGGCTCGACTACGTGTCGTGCTCGCCGTTCCGTGTGCCGACCGCGCGGCTCGCCGCGGCCCAGGCCGAGCTCTCACACCGGTGAGGATCGACGTCGCGTTCGCGCCCGGCGCCATGCCGGCCGCGTCCGTCACCGTGGTCGTCGACGTGATCCGGGCCACCACCACGATCGCCCAGGCGGTCGGTCAGGGCTACAGCCGCGTGCTGGCGTGCGCCGGCATCGACCAGGCCCGGGAGCTGCATTCCCGGCTCGGGAACGGCGCCGTCCTGGCGGGCGAGCGGGAGTGCGTAAAGCCCGACGGGTTCGATCTCGGCAACTCCCCTTCCGAGTACGCCGGCGGGCCGGCACTGGGCGAGACCCTCGTCCTTGCGACCACGAACGGCACCCGGGCGATCGCCGCGGCGGCCGCCGACGCCGACGCCGTGCTGGTCGGGAGCCTCACCAACCTCACCGCCTGCGCAGCCGCGGCGGCCCGGCTCGCCCGCGACGGCGAGCGCGACATCCTCGTCCAGTGCGCCGGCGTGGAGGGGGAGTTCGCGCTCGACGACGCCTACACCGCGGGCCGGTTCGTGGCCGAGCTGCGGGTCTGGCTGGCCGAGTGGGGGTCGACCGACGCGGCGATCGCGGCCGAGGTGCTGGCCGGGGGCTTCTCCTCGCCGGCCGAGGCGCTCGGGGCCTCCACGAGCGCAGCCAAGCTGCGCGCGGCAGGGCTCGCCGAGGACCTCCGGCTCTGCGCCCGCGAGAGCACGGTGGACGTGGTGCCGCGGGTCGACGACGTCGACGCCGGCGTCGCCCTCATAACGCTCTGACGGCCACCGCCGGGGTCTGACGCCGATGTTGCAGCAGGCGCGGAGCGCCGCGACGCAACCCGGCCGGACTTCCCCCGCCCGGGGGTCGCCAACCCGCCGGGCGCCGCCGATGCTTTGGAGGCAACCGCGAGGAGGGTCTTCCAATGGTTCGCAGGCTGCTTGACGGCGAAGAGCCGTGGGCGTACGAAAACCGTGCTTCCGTGATCGAGTGGGCGCAGGACCACGTGGTCGTCGCCGTGGCGGCTGCTGTCACGATCTGGTTCGGCGCGATCTACGCGATGACGGTGGTCGCCGGCTTCTTCTCATAGTCAGACGCCGTTCTGCGGCGTACACTCGAACGTGTGCGTCGTCCGGCACTTCTCGGCTCCGCACGCCGCGCGGCGAAGCGCGCGGTGGGCACGATGGGCAACCTGCGACCCCTGCGCGGGCGCCGGGAGGCTCCCGTGAACCCGCCGTTCGGCGAGGGCGCGCAGGCGCCCGAGGCGCCGCCGCCCGCCGCGCCCGAGCCGCCTCGGCCTGCGGCGGTCGCCGTCGAGGAGGACGGCGGGCGCGACGAGGCCCGGCCGGAGCCCGTCCCGCCCCGAGAGCCGCAGACGGATTCCGAGGGCCGGCCGGTGCCTGTGCACGTCCCCTATGCGCGCACCGATGCGGATCCCGAGGTGGTCGCGGCCCCGCCCGTCCGGGGCGCTCCGCGGCCGGTGCGCTCGCCGTTCTGGGCCGCCGTCCGGTCGCACGTGTGGCTCGGCGTCATCGTGCTTGCGCTGGTCGGAGTCGCCGGGACCGCCTACTGGGCCCTGCGCGTCCACCAGCGGATCTCGCAGGCGGCGATCGAGCGGGACGTCGGTGGTCGCGAGCATGCGTCGGCGGTGCGCTGCGTCGAGCAGCAGCCGAACGGTGCGGTCTGGGCGTGCGGGCTCGTCTACCGTGCCGCGTCGGTGTGCCTGATCGCCAACGTGAACCCGGTCGGCGACTGGAGCACGAACGACGGCGTCGGCCTGTGCGACCACCGGGCGCAGCTGGCGGCGATCCTGCCCGAGCGGATCACGTCCGCCGCGGTGGCGGCCGACTTGGAGAGCCAGCGCGGGATCACGGTCGCCAGATGCGCGAAGGTGCCGACGACCAAGGTGCGCTGGGCCTGCCTCGGACCCTCCGGCGCGACAAGTGACTGCCTGCTCGTTCGCGTGGCGCCGTGGCGGTCGCTGGCGTCGGACGAGAGCACGGTTTGCGAGCACATCCCGGCCTTTAAGAAGCACCACGGGAAGGCATAGCCGAGTGGTTTCCCCGAAATTCCGGCCTTTGTCGATTGGCGTCCGTCCGACTGATGCGATACCGTGCCGCGGGGAGGACGACAGTCCAGGAGGTACCGCTGCAGATGCACGGAAGAAGGTTCAAAGTGTTGCTCGCGGCTTCGGCGAGCGTGCTGGTGCTCGGCACCGGCGCGGCGTCGGCCGCAGCGGCAGCGCGCACGCAGCATCAGGCTGCGTCCGCGCAGGTCACTCCTGCCGGCGACGAATATGGCTCTGGTGGCCAGAACGGCGGTGGTGGGAACGTGCTGGGCGAGCAGTCCGGTGGCGGCACGGGTGGGCTCCCGTTCACGGGGCTCAACCTCCTGCTGGTACTGGGTGCCGGTTCGGGCCTGATCGCTTCGGGCTTCGGACTCAGGGCCGCATCGACGCGGCTCCGCCGCAGCTAGCCGCGAGGAGACAACGGTGACGGCCGCACAGGCCGTCGAGCGATTGGGCGCGCTCGCGGGAATCCGTGGGCGCGCCTCCGTGGTCCATGTGCCGGCGGCGTTGGTTGCATTCGGGACGGTTCTCGTCCTGGCGTCGAACGACGGCGGCTACTTCCCGCCGGAGTGGGGCTGGAGCGTCGTCGCGCTCGTCTGGATCGCCGCGATCGCCCTCGTCCTGGGCCGTGGCGCCGCCCTCGTGCGCCAGGAGTGGACCCTGCTCGGCATCCTCGGGGCCCTGACCGCGTGGACGGCCCTCTCGGGCCTCTGGGCGGACGCCGTGCAGGCGCCGGTGCTCGAGGTGGAGCGGACGCTCGTCTACCTCGTCCTGGCTGCGACGCTCCTTGTCACCGCCCGCGTGGGGAGCGCCGGAGCGATGCTCGGCGGGGCGGCGCTGGCCGGCGTCCTGGTGTCGGGCTTCGCGCTCGTCACCCGGCTGCGCCCCGACCTCTTCGGCCTCTACGACGACCCGGTGGCCCACGGGCGCCTGTACCAGCCGATCGGCTACTGGAACGCGCTCGGCATCTTCGCCGCGATGACGGCGGCCCTGTGCCTCGGGGCGGCGATGCGGTCACGCACGCCCTGGGTTCGCATCGCGGGCGCCGCCGCCCTGCCGCCGGTGGTCTCGACGCTGTTCTTCACGTTCAGCCGCGGGTCGATGATGACGCTTGCGATCGGAGTCGGCGTGGCGCTCGCGCTCGACCGCGACCGGCTTCGCTCACTCGCCGTCGCCTTCGCGCTCGCGCCGTGGATGGCGCTGGCCGTCGGGGACGCCCGCCTTCAGGGGGCGCTCGCGCGCGGCGGGGCCGGTGTCCACGCGGCGGCCAGCGAGGGCCGGCCGCTGCTCTTCGTGGTGGCCCTGTGCGCCGCCGCCTCGGCGGTCACGATGTGGCTGGTCGGCGTCGTGGAGAGGCGGGTGACGTTCGGGCCGGCCGTGCGGCGGGCGTACCTCGCCGCGCTGGCGGTCGCCGCCGTCTGCGTCCTCGCGGGCGCCGTCGCGGTGTACGGCTCACCGCCGCACATGGTCTCGCGCGTCCGCCACGCCCTCGAGGCCAAGGGGCCGGCCAACGACACCAACCAGAACCTGCGCCTCGAGACGCTGTCACTGAACGGGCGGCCGATGCTGTGGCGCTCGGCCCTCGCCGACATCGGCGACCACCCGCTGCTCGGGTCAGGGGCGGGCACCTTCGAGCAGTACTGGAACGAGCACCGGCCGCGCAACTATGTCGCCCGCGATGCCCACAGCCTCTACCTCGAGCGGCTCGCCGAGCAGGGCCCGATCGGCCTGATCCTCGTCCTGGCGCTCGTCGTCTACCCGATCGGCGTCGCCGTCCGCCGCCGCCATGACCCGGTCGTCCTGACGGCGCTGGGGGCGTTCGTCGCCTTCGCGCTCCACGCCGGGTTCGACTGGGACTGGGAGATGCCCGCGGTGATGAGCCTCGCGCTGGCGGCGGCCGCGGCGATCCTGGTCACGTCGAGGCCGGAGTCCCCGCGGCCGCTCACCAGCCGTGCCCGCGCCGCGCTCGTCGCGGTGGGCGTCGCGATCGGCATCGGGGCGTTCGTCGGCGGCGTCGGGAACCAGGCGATCGCGGCCAGCTCCGACGCCGCCGAGCAGGGCAACTATGCGAAGGCCGAGTCGGAGGCCCGCACGGCCACGAGCTGGGCGCCGTGGTCCGACCAGCCCTGGGTCGCTCTCGCGGCCGCGCTGGTCGGCCAGGGCCATTCCGGCCAGGCAGCCGCGGCGCTCCGCACGGCCACGCGCAAGGATCCGTACGACTGGATCGCCTGGCGCCGGCTGGCGGACGTCACGGTCGACCCGGAGCGGTTCCACGCGCTCCAGATGTCGGCCAAGCTGAACCCGAAGGCGACGCGGCGCTCGCTGGGCCCTGACGACCGCGTGCGGCTCGGCCTCACCGGCAACCGCTAGGAGCGGAGATGGTTCATCCGCCATCCGCGTCTCCCTGGAAGCGGCGAATCCAGTGGACGCTCGGAACGGTCGTCGTCTTTCTCGCCCTGGGCTACGAGTTCGTTTACACACCGACGAGGACAGTCACCGTGGTCAACGGCCTCAGCCGGCCAATCGACGTGAGTGGCTGCACGTCGGATGGGGTCGTCGTCATCAGCGTCGCCGGATCCGCCTCCGTCGACGCGCTCGCGGGTCGCGACGACACCTGCGACGTGTACGACGATTTGCCGCCGGCCCGGTATCTCGGCTGCCTTCCGGTGCCGCGCTCCGACTCGGTCGTACGGGCCTCCCGACTCCGCCTTTCCGTCAAGGAAGCTGACTGCTGACGATCGGCGTCCTCATTCACTGGTCCGCGTTCGGTGCAGGGGTGTTCGTCGCGGCGGCGTTCTTCGCAGGGCTCGTCCATGCGTACCACGACAAACCACGTCCACCCCGCAGCTGGAAGCGAGAGATTACGGCCGCCGTCGCGATTGGGGCCGGCACCCAGCTCCCATGGATGGCGCGGTCGCTCGTCTTCGGCTTCTTCGTAGGTACGTTCATCGCCGTCTACGCCCTCGTCGCCTGGCGGCGGGTCACCGGTCGGCCGCCGCTGCGAAGGCCAGAGCCGGGATAGCTCGGGCCAGCCGTCTCACCGCCGCCCCCGCCCGAAGCTGTTCGCGGCCGGAGCGGCCGCGCGCAGGCGGCGGAGATCGGCGACGTGGCCGCCCTGGCCGGCGCCGGTGCCCGCCGCCCGCGCCGCGGCTCTGGCGACCTCGGGCCGGGCGGCGTGCGAGAGCCCGGCGATCCGGTCGGCGATCACGTTCACGGCGCCGTTTCGGCGCTCGAGCCGGCCCCACACCTGGAGGAGCGGCTCGGCCCGCACCATGATCCGGTCGCGCTCGTAGACGGCCGGCGGGACGATGACGTTGGTCATCCCGTGCTCGTCCTCGAGCAGCAGGAAGACGATGCCCCTGGCCGTCCCCGGCCGCTGGCGGGCGATGACGATGCCGGCCGTGGTCGTCCGTCCCAGCCCGTCGGTGCGCAGGTCGGCCGAGGTGCGAAGCGCCGGGTCGAGCCCCTCGCGCAGGAGCGTCATGGGGTGCGGGCCCGTCGTGAGGCTCATCGCCTCGTGGTCGGCCACCATGCGCTCCCAGGCGGTGAGGCCGGGGAGCGCCGGGGTGGGGGAGCCGTCCAGCGCGAGCGCGAGCTGGCGTGCTCCCGCGGGCCCGGCCGGCGCGCGGTGCAGCGGCAGCTCCCAGAGCAGGCGGCGCCGGTTTCGGTGAAACTCGTCGCAGGCGCCGGCCCGCACCAGCGCCTCGAGCTGTGGGATGTCGAGCGGCGCGCGCCGCACCAGGTCGCCGAGATCGGAGAACCGGCCGCCGGTCGCGCGCTCGGCAGTGAGCCCCTCCGCGCGGGTGCCGACGCCTTTCACGTAGCCGAGGCCGATCCTGACCGCGCCGCCCGAGTCCTCGACGGTGCAACCGGCGCCGCTTCGGTTGACGTCGGGCGGGCGCATCTCGACGCCGCGCCGCTCGCCGTCGCGAAGCAGCGTCGCCGGAGGGTAGAAGCCCATCGGCTGGGCGTTCAGGAGCGAGCACAGGAACTCGGCCGGGTAGGCCCGGTGGAGCCACGCCGACTGGTAGGCGAGGATCGCGAACGCGGCGGCGTGGCTCTTGGGGAAGCCGAACTCCGAGAACGCGACGACCTTCTGGAAGACCCGCTCGGCGGTCTCGGCGTCGACGCCCTTCGCCGCCGCCCCGTCGCGGAACCG
This sequence comes from uncultured Actinomycetes bacterium, assembly GCA_963805545.1. Taxonomy (GTDB): domain Bacteria; phylum Actinomycetota; class Thermoleophilia; order Gaiellales; family JAICJC01; genus JAICJC01. The sequence goes on along the minus strand of CAWDUU010000010.1, from coordinate 87,998 downwards.
GTGCCAATGGCTCTCGAGCGCCTTGCGGCTGCGCTTGCGGCTCATCGCCCGGCGCAGGCTCTCGGCCTCTCCGGTGGTGAACCCGGCGAGCGCGATGGCGACCTCGAGCACCTGGTCCTGGAAGACGACGACGCCGAGGGTGTCGGCGAGCACCGGCTCGAGCAGCGGGTGGTCGCACGGCGGCCTGAACTCCGGGTCGTGGCGCTTCGCGCGGCGGTGGGCGATGTAGGGGTTGACCGCGTCGCCGACGATCGGCCCCGGCCGCACGAGCGCGACCTGGACGGTCAGGTCGTCGAGGTTCTCGGGCCGCGTCTGGCGCAGCGACTGCATCTGCGCCCGGCTCTCGATCTGGAACACCCCGACGGTGTCGGCCTCCTGGATCTCGGCGTAGACCTCCGGGTCGGTGAACCCGACCCGCGAGAGGTCGATGGGCGAGCCGCGCGACTCGGCGATCAGGTCGACGCACTCCTCGACGGCCGAGAGCATGCCGAGCCCGAGGAGGTCGATCTTCAAGAACCCGGCGTCGGCGCAGGAGTCCTTGTCCCACTGGCAGATCTGGCGGCCCTCCATCGCCGCGGGGATCACGGGGACGAGGTCGACGAGCGGCCGGGTCGAGATCACCATCCCGCCCGAGTGCTGGGAGATGTGCCGGGGCAGGCCGCGGATCTCCTCCATCAGGAAGGCGAATGCCCGCCAGCGCGCCGAGCCCATCCGCTCGCGGAGCCGGTCGATCCGCTCGGTGGGCACGGCGCCCCACTCGTCGGCCAGCCGCGCCATCCGCTCGATCTCGCCCTGCGGCAGGGCGAGCGCCTTGCCGAGCTCGCGGATCGCCCCCCGGGTGCGGTAGGTGGGGAAGGCGGCGACGAGCGCGGCGTGCTCCGGCCCGTACCGCTCGACGATGTCGAGCATGAGCCCCTCGCGCACGTCGCGGGGGAAGTCGAGGTCGATGTCGGGCACGCTCGCGAGGTCGCGCGACAGGAACCTGCCGAGGAAGAGGCGGGCGGCGACGGGGTCGACGTGCGAGAGGCCGATCAGGTAGCAGACGATCGAGCCGACGCTCGATCCGCGCCCGCGGCCGGGCGGCAGCAGGCGGCGTCCCGCGCTCGCCCCGCGCACCCGCACCGCCACGTCGCGCGCCATCTCGAGGATGTCGCGGTGCAGGAGAAAGAAGCCGGCCAGGCCGTGGTGGGCGATCAGGCCGAGCTCCTCGTCGAGCCGCGCCAGGGCCTCGTGCCAGTGGGGGGAGCCGCGGTAGCGGTGCTCGAGCTCCTCGCGGCAGATGCGCGTGAGGGCCGCCTGGGCGGGCTCGCCGGAGTCGGAGAAGTCGGGATAGGCGTACCCGAGATCCTGCGTCAGGTCGAAGCGGCAGCGGTCGGCCACGTCCGCCGCCCCGCGCACGGCCTCGGCCGGGAAGCGGGCCGCCGCCTCGGCGGGGGAGCGCAGCACCGACTCGTGGTTCCCGCGCCGCTCCGCCTCGCACCCCTCGAGCGTGGTGCCGGTCCGGATCGCGACGAGCGCGTCCTGGAGGAGCGCCCGCCGTGGCGTGTGCGCGTGCACGTCGCCGGTGGCGGCCGTCCGCAGCCGCAGCCGGCCGGCCAGCTCGCCCAGGAGGCGGTTTCGGCGCGCGTCGCCGCGCATGTAGGGCCGCATGAGCTCGATCGAGAACCGGTCGCGGCCGAACGCGTCGCGAAGGAGCCGGGCCAGCGCCTCGGCCTCTCCGAGCCGGCCCTGCCCGACGAGCCGGGCGACGGCGCCGTGGCGGGCGCAGCCCGAGAGGCAGTGCAGGCCGTCCGCGTGGCGGATCACCTGATCGAGGCTCGCTTCGGGCGCGCGCCGGTCGCGCTTGTGGGCGGCGGTGATGAGCCGGCACAGGCTGGCGTAGCCGCGCCGGTCCTCGCAGAGCAGGGTGAGGTGGGCGCCGCCCTCCAGGGTGATCTCGCAGCCGGTGATCGGCCGCACGCCCACCTCACGGGCCGCGTGGGCGAAGGCCAGCGATCCCGAGAGGCCGTCGTGGTCGGTCAGGGCGACGGCGTCGTAGCCGAGCGCGGCCGCCCGCGCCGCCAGCTCTTCAGGCTGGGAGGCGCCGTCGAGGAACGAGAACGAGGAGTGGGCGTGAAGCTCGGGATAGGCCACATTGCACCGAACAGGTGTTCGATGCGATCAGCATACCGAGCCGCCGGCCGGCGTGCCAATCGAGCCCGGCGTGGAGCTCAGCGCAGGGTCGAGGTGACCTCGAACAGCTCGACCGCGGCTCCGCCGCGGCGCCACTCGATGTCGCGGTGCACCTCGGCCCAGAGGCTCTGGACGAGGTCCTCGCGGTCGCGTGCGAACCGCCACGGCCAGAAGCGGTGGCGGCCGTCGCAGTCGCGTGTGATCACCCGCCCGTGCCATCGCCGCCACCAGCCCGGGTATGGGCGCACGTAGACCTGATAGGTGTACGGCGACGCGGCCTCGACGACCGGCGAGGACGCGAGCGCCGCTGCCGGCGAGCTCGCCATGTGATCTCCCCCTCCACATTTCCCGACGCCAACCCGGCGTGGGAGGAAAACCCTAACAACTTTTCGGATAACAGGTCAAGTACTTTTGGAGAATTCGTTAGGAATCCTCAGGGCGCCGATCTACCCTCGCTGGGTGAACCAGCGCCCTGTTCGGTCGCAGAAGACGACCGCGTTCCGGCCGTCGGCCATGACGACGTCGAAGTACCGGCGCCGCACCGGCCGGCCGGTCCACCAGCCTTCCTCCACGCGCCACTCGTCGCGAACCGAGGCGACGGGCCGCCCATCGAGCGACTGCGGCACGCCGGCGCCGTCGGCGGCGACGCGTACGCTCCTGGGGGCGCCGAGGATGCGGGGGCCGGCCGCGTGCATGACGCGATGATACCGAACACACGTTCGTACGTCCACGGGGCTGCGCCGCCTCCCGAAAAACCATATGCTGGAAGCATGGACGAGAGGGCAGGGGCCGAGCGGCTGGCAGGCGCGCTTGCGGAGCGGCTCTCCGCGGCGCTGCCCGCGGGGCTCGACATCCGTGCCGAGGGAGACGCCCTCGTCGTGTACGCCCACGACGTCCGCAGCATGGTGATCCCCGTACGGCCGTTCGGCGACGGCGCGGAGGCGGCGGAGGCGGCGCTCGACGTCCTCCTGGCGGCCCGCGACGAGGCCGAGGGCCATGTCCGCCGCCGCTACGAGGCCGCGGCGGCCGCCGAGGACGGCCACGTGCGCGTGTGGTTCGGCCGCCTCGACCCGGCGGACGCCGAGCCGCCCTGGCGCGGCGTCGTCGCCGAGCTGCCCGCTCTGCCGATCGCGCCGCTCCTCGACGAGGGCGCAACCACCCCCACCATGGCGGCTCTAGTCACCCTCGACCCCGGCCCGTACCCTGGAGCAATGGCAGGGATCGAATCGGTGCAGCCGGTGCGCTCGCTCACGCTCGTGGGGCGGCGGACGCGCGGCTACAGGGTCGACGTCTACCGCGAGGAGTCGGGCATCGGGCTCGACCGCCGCGGCCGCCGGCGCGTGCTGCGCCTCGGCGGCCTGCGCCTCGAGTGGTACCCGAAGTAGCGGGGCGGTAAGGTCTCCCCGATGGGGAGGATCGACGATCTGGTCGACGCGGCCCGGGCGCGCATCCACCGGCTGACGCCCGAGGAGTCGCGCGACGCGCTGGCGGGCGGCGGCGTCATCCTCGACACCCGCACCTACGAGCAGCGCCGCGCCGACGGCGTCATCCCCGGTGCGACCGTGATGTCGCGAAACGTCGTCGAGTGGCGGGTCGACCCGACATCAGGCTGGGAGGATCCAGAGGTCGCCGGCCGCACAGGCCCGGTGATCGTGATGTGCGACGAGGGATTCGCGTCGAGCCTGGCCGCGGCGACGCTCGTCGACCTCGGCGTCGGCGACGCCGGCGACATGATCGGCGGCTACCAGGCGTGGAAGGCGGCGGGCCTTCCCACGGAGCCGGCGCCGCCGCCCGGACAGCCGCTTCCCTAGACGATCCGCGCCGCGCGGTGGGGCCCGGCCTGACTGCGCGCCGTTCGCCGGTACCGCCAAGTGGCGTTCGCGTGCACCGTCGAGCGCTCCTGAATCCGGCCATGGACGCTTGTGCGCACGGCCAAGTGGCGCTCGGCCGCACCGGCGTGCGCCCGCCGATGTCGCCAAGTGTCGCCCGTGGGACCGATCGAGTACCGTCGCCGAACGGCGTGCCTGACACGGATCCTCACGAACCCGCTGCTCGTCCTGCGGTCGTACCCAGCTGGACGAGATCGAGACGGCGTCGGACCGGCGGACGTCTTCAGACGGCGAGCGGCACGATCTCGAACCGGCCGACGTCGACGAGGCCGCGGTCGGTGATCTTGAGCTCGGGGATCACCGAGAGCGTGAGGAACGCGAGCGCGTCGAACGGGGCGTCGAGCGGCGTCCCCAGCTCGCGCGCCGCGGCCAGAAGGGTCTCGGTCTGCTCCAGCACGCGATCGAGGGGTGCGTCCGAGAGCAGCCCTGCGACCGGGAGCGGCAGCTCGGCCCGGATGCCGCGGTCGCGGACGACGACCATCCCGCCGCCGAGCTCGGCCAGCCGCTGCACCGCCCGCGCCATGTCGCCGTCGTCGACGCCGGCGCAGACGATGTTGTGGGCGTCGTGGGCGACGGTCGAGGCGATGGCCCCGGCGCGCAGGCCGAGCCCGCGCACGAGCCCGAGGCCGATCCGGCCCGTGCCGAGATGGCGCTCGACGACGGCGATCTTCGCGAGGTCGCGCTCGGGGTCCGCGACCGCCGCACCGGCGGCGACCGCCGGCGTCTCGAAGAGCGCCTCGGTCACGATCTGGCCCGGCACGATCCCGATCACCCGCGCCTCACCATCTCCCTCCCAGGGGATGCGCAGGTCGCCGAGCGTGATCGGCGCGACCCGCACCGTGTGGCGCACCCACTCGGGCACCGGCGCCGGCTCGATCGCCGCCGGCGGGCGGCCCGCCGTCAGGACGGCGTCCGGGACGAACCGCTCCAGGTCGGGCAGGACGAGCAGGTCGGCCCGGTAGCCGGGCGCGACGGCGCCGAGCCCGGCGAGACCGTGCCAGGCGGCCGGGTTGAGCGTCGCCATGACGAGCGCGTCGGCGGGATCGACGCCCGCGGCCACCGCGTCGCGCACCAGGGCGTTCACGTGCCCGTCGGCGGCGATGTGCTGCGGGTCGCGGTCGTCGGTGCAGAGCGCCATCCGGTGCGGGCCGAGCTCGCGGGCGAGCGGGATCAGCTCGCGCAGGTTGCGCGCGCCGGTCGCCTCCCGCACGAGGAGCCACATCCCGGCCCGCAGCCGCTCGCGGCCCTCCTCGATCGTCGTCGACTCGTGGTCGCTGCCGATGCCGGCGGCGGCGTATGCCTGGAGCGCCGCGCCGCGCACGCCGGGAGCGTGCCCGTCGGCCCGCTCGGCGCCCGCGAGCGCGAGCTTCGCGAGCTCGGCCGGGTCGCCGGCGATCACGCCGGGGAAGTTCATCATCTCGGCCAGGCCCACCACGCGGCGGCGGCGCAGGAGCCCCTCCAGGTCGCCCTCGGTGAGCGCCCGCCGCGGCGACTCGAACCGCGACGCCGGGACACACGACGACGCCGTGAAGCGGACGTCGAGCGGCATGCCCTCGGTCGCGTCGAGCAGCCAGTGCACGCCGTCGGTGCCGAGCACGTTTGCGATCTCGTGCGGGTCGGCCACGACGCAGGTCGTCCCGAACGGCAGCACGAGCCGCGCGAACTCCGCCGGCAGCAGGCGCGAGGACTCGATGTGCACGTGGGCGTCCACGAAGCCGGGGACGACGTAGCGGCCGGACGCGTCGAGCCGCTCACGGCCCCGGTAGCTCCCGAGCCCGGCGATCCAGCCGTCGCTCACCGCCACGTCGCAGTCGAGCCACTCGCGTGTGAAGACCGAGAGCACCCGCCCGCCCGAGATGACGAGGTCGGCCGGCTCGTCCCCGCGAGCGATTGCGATCCTGCGCTCGAGGGAGCTCTCAGCCATCTAGGGCTGGGGCTCCTCCGCGGCGGCGGCCCGTCCCAGCCGGCGCAGCCACCAGTGCGAGACGAGGGCCAGGGTCACGATGACGAGCGCGAGGATGCCGAGGACGCCGACGATGCTGTCGGCCGACTTGCCGGCGACGTAGCCGAGCGAGCTGATCGAGACCGCCCACCCGATCCCGCCGAGGGCGTTGAAGACGGCGAACCGGCGCCATTCCATGTGGCTCGCGCCCGCCATCCAGGCCGCGGTCACGCGCAGCACGGGCAGCCAGCGGCCGAAGAAGACGGTCTTCCCGCCGTGGCGTCGGAAGTAGACCTCGCTGCGCGCGACGGAGCGCTCGAGCCGGCCGGCCAGGCGGCCGGAGCCCGTGAGCAGCCGGCGCAGGAAGTGGCGGCCGATCAGGTAGCCGATGTTGTCGCCGATGATTGCGCCGGCCGCGGCGAAGACCCAGACGAGCGGCAGGTCGAGGTCGCCGCTTGCGGCCAGCGCGCCGCCGATCAGGATGCTGGTCTCGCCCGGGATCGGAAGCCCGGCCGACTCGCCGCCCACGATCAGGAAGAGGGCGAGATAGCCGAGGTTGGCCGGGACGTGGATGCCGCCTATCAGGAACAACACCCCTAGGAGTCTATGTGTGCGCCGGTTGGCGTCCTCTGTCAGCCGTCGAACGGGACGAGCAGGTGGCGCCCCTCGGGGAGCCGCGACCAGGGAGCGACCTCGACGACGCGCCACAGGTGGCCCTCGCCCAGCCCGGCCGTGACCTGGCGGGCGGCCTCGGAGGCGCGCTCGCGCAGAAGCTCGGACGCCGGCCGAAGCAGCGCCAGCTGGCGGTCGCCGTGGGCAGCGAGCGCCGAGATCTCGAGCCCCAGCTCGTCGACCGCCCCGGGGAGCTCGGCCAGGTGGGGCAGGAGGGCGTCGCGCAGCCTGCGCGGGTCGCCGGTCGGCTCGCGCAGGGCCACCTGCCGCCGGAAGGAGCCCTCCGCGGCCAGCCGGGCCTGAAGCACGAACGCGCGGGGCGGGCGGCCGGCGCGGCGGGGATGGGCGAGCAGCCGGTCGATCAGGACGGCCAGGGCGCCGCGCAGCACGAGCAGGTCGCCCGCCGGCTCGGGGAACTCGATCCGCGCCCGCAGCGGCTCCGGCGGCGTGCGCGGCGCCACGTAGGCGTCGTCCTCGCCCCGCGAGAGCCGCCAGGCGGAGATCCCGGGGCGGCCGAAGCGGTCGGCGACGGCCGGCAGGGGAAGCGCCGCCAGCTCGCCCGCCGTGCGGATGCCGAGCGCCTCGAGGGTCGAGACCGTGCCGGGGTCGAGCGGCAGCCGGTCGACCGCCATCGGCGCCAGGAAGGAGGCGGTCGCCCCCTCCTCGACCAGGTGCGGCCGCCGCGGCCGCGACCGCACCGCCGCGGCATGGGCCACGAACCGGCCCGGCCCGGCGCCCACCCGGGCTCCGGGGCCGGCGGCCATGGCGGCCGCCGCGAGCAGGCGGTTCGCGCCGCCGTGGAGGCGCACGAGGCCGTCGGCGCTGAAGAGGGCCCGTCCGGGGGCGAGCGGCTCGACGGCCGCGCCCAGCCCCTCCAGCCGGGAGAGCAGGAGCTCGGCCGCCTCGGCCACCGCGCCGGGGTCGGGCGTCACGAGCCGCAGGCGCGGGCAGCGGGCGATCCCCTCGGCGACGCGCATGCCCTCGTGCACCCCGAACGCCGCCGCCGCGGCGTTGGCCTCGCCGAGGGCCGGCGGGCCGCCGGGCTCGGGGCCGAGCGCGACCGGATCGCCGGGCAGCGAGCCGCCCATCCCGGCCGCCACCCGCAGCGCGAAGCGGGGAACGAGGGTGCAGACGATCAGGGAGCGGCGCCGCGGCATCGGGGCCGCCCAGCATATCGAACATACGTTCGATCGACAAGCTATGCTCCGCATATGCCGAAGCGAATCAACATCCAGACGGTGGACGTCGAGTACGACGACTCCGACCCCGCCGGGTTCAGGTCGGGCAGCGCCCGGATCGGGCCGGGGCTCGGGGCGAGCCTGACCGGCGCGACCGTGTACGAGCTGCCGCCCGGGCAGTCGATCTGCCCCTACCACTACGAGTACGGCGAGGAGGAGTGGCTCGTCGTCCTCGCCGGCCGGCCGACGCTGCGCCATCCGGAGGGTACCGACCGGCTCGACGAGGGCGACGCCGTCTGCTTTCCGACCGGGCCCGCCGGTGCGCACGCCGTCAGGAACGACACCGGCGAGACCGCGCGCGTCCTCATGTTCTCGAACCGCGCGAGCCCGGCGGCGAGCGTCTATCCGGACAGCGGCAAGGTCGGCGTCTGGACCGGCAACCGCGACGACGACCTCCTCGTCGAGCGGTCGAGCGGCGTCGACTACTGGCACGGCGAGGCGCCGGACCGGTAGCCGTCAGATCGTCGAGTCGGGATCGACTGCGCGCAGGTAGAGGCGCCGGCCCTGGAGCGTCGGCAGCCGCTTCTCGGCCGCCCGCCAGAACTCGCGCTCGTAGGCCCGCCGGTCGCGCGCGGCCATCGTCTCGGCGTACCGGTCGCGCAGCTCGAGCAGCCCGTCCTCGGCCTCTTCGACGAGATCCATGTAGTCGCCGTAGGCCTCCTCGGCCTCGGCGGCCCCGGCCCGGTCGTAGGCCCGTTTCGCGGCGTCGATCCGGTCGAGCAGGCCGCCGCTCTCGGCCTCGAACATCTCGAGCTGGCGGCGGATGACGTCGGAGAAGCGTGGCCTGCCCGGGATCCTCACACCGGCATCGTATCGACGCACGCCGGCGTGGAATCGATCATCTAAGGTGACGCGCGCATGACCGAGCCGCGCTCGCTCCTCGTCCGCACCTGGAACATCGCCCACGGGCGCGACGTGCCTCCCGGTCCGGGCTACGGGCACGCCCGCCGCAAGCTCCTTCAGGAGATGTGCGCCGTGATGGTCGAGGACGATCCCGACGTCGTGATGCTCCAGGAGGTACCGGTGTGGGCCGGAAGCCTCCTGCGCGAGCACACGGGCATGGGCGTGACGCTGGCCGACGCGTACGGCGCCCATGTGCCGTTCCTGCACGTCCCGCTGCCGCTCGCCGCCGGCGCCGCCCTGGGAAGGGCGCTGCCCGACGTCGTCCGCACGCAGTTCGAGGGCCAGGGACAGGCGCTCCTCTACGGCCCGAACCTGCTCCTCGTCTCGGTCCGGCGGGTGCTCCTGAACGAGCCCCGCCGCCTCCGCGGCGAGCCCCGGATCGCCCAGCTCGTGCGATTGCGCCACCGCAGCCTCGGCGTCGAGCTGGCCGTCGGAAACGTGCACGCCGACCACCGCGGCGCGCCCGCCCAGATCGAGAAGGCCGGCTACGTGCTCGAGCGGTTCGCCCGCGGCGCCCCGATGATCCTGGGCGGCGACCTGAACGCCCGGATGCAGTCGGCCGGACTGCGCGCGCTCGTCGGGCGCGGCTGGGTCGAGGACGGGGGCGAGGTCGGGATCGACCACCTCCTCGTGCGCGGCGCCGAGCTGGAGTGGCCGGCGACGCGCTGGCTGCCGCAGCGTCGCGACCTGCGCCTGAACGGCTCGCTGCCGCTCCGCCTCTCCGATCACGATCCCGTCGACGCGGTGGTGTCGCTTGCTTGACCGGGCCGACCTCCCCTGCGTCGGCGGCTGCGCCTATCTGAACGCGGGCACGAACGGCCCGCTCCCGAAGGCCGCGGCCGAGGCGATGGCCGCCGAGATCGAGGCCGCGGTCCGCTCGCCCCGGATCGGCGCGCGCGCCTTCGAGCGCTTCTGGGAGGTGCGGGGCCGGGCCCGCGAGGCCGCGGCGCGCCGGCTGGGCGCCCCGGTCGAGGAGGTCGCGGTCACGACGTCGACCAGCCAGGGCGTCGGGGTGGTGACGGCCGGCCTCGACTGGGAGTTCGGCGACGAGATCGTGACGACCACCGAGGAGCACCCCGGCGTGCTCGGGCCGCTCGACGAGCTGCGCGCCCGCCACGGCGCCGTCATCCGTGCCGTCCCGGCCGACGACGTCATCGCCGCGATCGGCCCGACGACGCGGATGGTCGCGCTCTCGCACGTGCTGTGGACGACGGGCCGCGTGCTGCCGATGACCGAGATCGCCGCCGCCGCCCACGCGGCCGGCGCTCTCGTCCTGGTCGACGGCGCCCAGTCGGCCGGACAGCTCGACCTGCGGATGGAGGCGACGGGCGCCGACTTCTACGCGATCTCCGGCCAGAAGTGGCTCCTCGGCCCGAACGGCACAGGCGCGCTGTGGGTGGCCGCCCGCCACCACGACCGCCTCCGGCCCGCGACCCCCAGCTACCTGACGTATGCCGACGGCGTCGTCGGGAAGATGCGCCCCGGCGCGGCCCGGTTCGACCCGGGCACGATCGACCTGGCGGCGCTGGCCGGGTTCGCCGCCGCGGTGGAGTGGGTCGACGGACTGGACGGCGGCTGGGGAGCGTGGCTCGACCTGGGGCGCGAGCGGGTCGCCGCCGCCCGCGCGCGGCTCACGGCCGCGGGCATCGCGGCGGTCGATCCCCCGGGGGGCTCGACCGGCCTGGTCGCCTTCGAGGTGCCCGGCCACGAGCCGGTCGACGTCGTGCCGGCGCTCGCGGAGCGCTCGGTGCTCCTGCGCCACATCCCCGGGACGCCCTACCTGCGGCTCTCGGTGGGGCCGTGGACGAGCGACGCCGACCTCGACGCCCTGCTCGACGGCCTCGATGCGATCCGCTCCGGCGACTGAAACACCTGTACCCGGTACAGCTGTTTCACGCTTGACAGGTTATGAGAACATGATGGTATGGCCGCCCGCGGGGGAACCATGGTTCCCCCGCGATCAGCTGCGCAGGCCGAGCTCGGCCGAGATCGGCCGCAGCGCCGCGATCACGAACGCGATGTGCTCGTCGAGGTCGACGCCCAGCTCCTCGGCGCCCTCGACGACCTCGTCGCGGTTCACGCCGCGGGCGAAGCTCGGCTGCTTCAGCTTCTTCCGCACCGACCGCGGCTCGAGGGTCGCGATGCCGTCGGGCCGCACGAGGCCGCAGGCGTGCACGAACCCCGACACCTCGTCGCACGCGAAGAGCGTGTGCTCGAGCTTCGACTCGCGCGTGACGCCGGTGTGGCTCCCGTGCGACTGGATCGCCCGCACGAACCACTCCGGATAGCCCCGCTCGCGCAGCACCGGCGCGCCCTCCTGCGGGTGCTGGTCGAGGGTGGGGTGGCGCTCGTAGTCGAAGTCGTGCAGGAGCGCGACGTTGCCCCAGGCCTCCTCGTCCTCGCCCCACTTGCGCGCATACGCCCGCACCGAGGCCTCCACCGCCAGGCAGTGGCGCAGGAGCGCCTCGCTCTTCGTCCACTCGGTCAGGAGCTCCCAGGCGGCGTCGCGGTCGTGTACCAGATCAGCCATCGCCGCGGACGATATCGTGCCCCGCGGCACGTGCGGGGAGGCAGGAACCTGTTGCTCCGGCAGCGAATCCGGCTACCCTCAGACCATGGCCGTCGCGACACGGGACACCACCATCGAGACCTTCCTCATCGAGGGCGGGGTGCCGCTCTCCGGCACCGTCCGGCCCGCGGGGAACAAGAACGCCGCCCTGCCGATCCTGGCCGCGTGCGTGCTCACCGCCGACCCGGTGACGCTCGACAACGTCCCGCGCATCCGCGACGTCGAGGCCATGATCGACCTTCTGACCGATATCGGGGTCGAGGCGGAATGGCTGGGGCCGAACCGGCTGCGCGTGTGGGCGGCCGACGTCAGGAAGACCCGGCTCGACGCCGAGCTCTGCTCCCGCATCCGGGCCTCGATCCTCTTCGCGGGGCCGCTCCTGGCCCGGTTCGGCGCGGCCGACATCCCGCCTCCGGGCGGCGACGTCATCGGCCGCCGCCGCGTCGACACCCACCTGATGGCGTTCGCGGGGCTGGGAGCCGAGGTCGGCGCCGACCGCGAATACCGGCTCTCGGCGCCGTCCGGCTTGAAGGGCGCGGACATCTATCTCGACGAGGCCTCCGTGACGGGCACCGAGAACGCGGTCATGGCCGCCGTCCTCGCCCGCGGGACGACGATCATCCGGAACGCGGCCTGCGAGCCGCACGTGCAGGACCTCTGCAACCTGCTCTGCTCGATGGGAGCCGCCGTCGAGGGGATCGGGTCGAACGTGCTCACCATCCACGGCTCGGAGAGCCTCCACGGCGCGACGCACCGGGTGGGCGCCGACCACATCGAGGTGGCGTCGTTCATCGGGCTCGCCGCCGTCACGGGCGGCGAGGTGCTGATCGAGGACGCTGCCGTCGAGCACCTGCGCTCGATCCGGCACACGTTCTCGCGGCTCGGCGTCGAGGTCGAGATCGAGGGCGACGCCGTGCGCGTGCCGGCCCGGCAGTCGCTGCGCATCGTCGACGACGTGCACGCCCAGATCCCCAAGGTCGAGGACGGGCCGTGGCCGATGTTCCCGGCCGACCTGACGTCGATCGCCGTCGCCGTCGCCACCCAGGCTGCCGGCACCGTGCTGATCTTCGAGAAGATGTTCGAGAACCGCCTCGTCTTCACCGACAAGCTGGTCTCGATGGGGGCCCGGATCATCCTGTGCGACCCCCATCGGGTCGTCGTGACCGGCCCGGCGAAGCTCTACGGCGAGCGGATGGCGAGCCCCGACATCCGCGCCGGCATGGCGATGGTGCTCGCCGCGCTCGCCGCCGAGGGCGAGAGCCGCATCGGCAACGTCGGCGAGATCGATCGCGGCTACGAGCGGATCGACGCGCGCCTGCGCGACCTCGGCGCACGCATCGAGCGCGTCCCCGCCTGAGCGGCCCTGTACGCTTCGCGGGGTGAGCGAGCGCAGACGCGTCGCGGCGGCGGAGGTCGGCGATCTCGTCCGCGCGCTGCGGCCGTCCAAGGAGCTGCGCGAGGACATCCGCTCGACCGTCGCCGACATCGTGGACATGGTGCGGGACGGCGGCGACGAGGCCGTCCGCCGGTTGACGACGCGCCTCGACGGCGTCGACGTCGAGCGGGTGCGGGTCGCGCCGAGCCGGCTGCGGCAGGCGCTCGACGATCTCGATCCCGAGGTCCGCGCGGCGCTCGAGCTCCTGGCCGAGAACCTGCGCACCGTCGCCGCCGACAAGATGCCGCGTCCGACCCGCGTGACGCTCCGCCACGGCCAGGTGGTCTCGACCCGGCAGGTGCCGGTGCGGCGCGTTGGCGTCTACGTGCCGGGGGGCCTCGCCGCGTACCCGTCGAGCGCCGTGATGGCCATCGTGCCGGCCCAGGTCGCCGGCGTCCCCGAGATCGCGGCATGCTCGCCCCCGGGCCCGTCAGGACTTCCGCACTCCGGCGCGCTTGCGGTGTGCGCGCTCCTCGGCGTCGAGGAGGTCTACGCGGTCGGCGGCGCCCAGGCCGTCGCCGCGCTGGCCCTGGGGACCGCGTCGATCCCCGCCGTCGACATGGTCGTCGGGCCGGGGAACGCCTACGTCGAGGAGGCCAAGCGGCGCCTCTTCGGCGAGGTCGGGATCGAGTCGCTCGCCGGACCCACCGAGCTCGTCGTCGTGGCCGACGCCTCCGCGCCACCGGAGGCCGCGGCGCTCGACCTGCTCGCGCAGGTGGAGCACGGCCCCGGCTCGCAGTCGGTGCTGGTCTCGGCGGATCCCGACGTCATCGCGGCAATCGAGCCGTTCCTGCCGGCCGAGAGCGGGGTGGTGGTCGTCGAGGCCGACACCCTCGGCACGGCGCTCCGGTTCGTGAACGCCTATGCCCCCGAGCACCTCCAGCTGATGGTGGCCGACCCCGACGCCGCGCTCCGGGACATCCACCATTCCGGCGCGATCTTCCTCGGCCCGTTCAGCGGGACCGCCTACGGCGACTACATCGCCGGCTCGAACCACATCCTCCCGACGGGCGGCCACAGCCGGTTCTCGTCGGGGCTCTCGCCGACCGCGTTCCTGCGCACCCAGGAGGTCGTCGAGCTCTCCGAGGCGTCGGCCGCGTCGCTGGCCGCGCCGCTCGCCGCGCTCGCCCGCGCCGAGGGCTTCGTCGACCACGCCCGCTCCGGCGAGATCCGCGGCGCTGCGGCCGCCGGCGCCGCCCGCGCCGACGCCGCACCCGCCGTCCCGTCGGACTGACGCCCGGGAAGGGTCACCCGGCGGTGCTCGCGGCGGCGCACTGGACGAGCACCTGCGCCGTCTTCGGATCGACCGGCTGCCCCGCTCGCACCGCGTCGTCGGCCGCCTTGAACTCGGCGAACGAGACCCGCTTCCTGATGCAGTCGTAGGCCGCCTCGCACGCCGACTGGCGGCCGGACGAGGCTCGCGTGCAGGCGGCCACGAATCGCTGCCGCACGCTGTCGTCATAGCCGCTCGATCCACTCGATCCGCAGGCCGCCGCGGCGGCGATCGCCGCGAGGCAGGCGAGGTGCGCGATACGGGTGCGGTGAGCGTCCATGGGCACGGCTCCGAAGGGTGCCGTCCGTATCATGCTTGCATGCCGCACCGTCATGCCGCCGTCCCCGTTCCCGAGCACGCTGCACGCATGCTCGACGCCGCGCTCGACGCGGCCGCCGGGCTGCCGCTCTACCTGGTCGGCGGCGCGATCCGCGACCTCCTTCGCGGCGACGCGAACATCACCGACATCGACCTGGCGGCCGACGGCGACGCCGCGGCGGTGGCCCAGCGCCTGCGCGGCCGGCTCGGCGGCGGCGCCCGGGTGACGGTGCATGCCGCGTTCGGCACCTCGACCGTGAGGTGGGAGGACATGCGCGTCGACATCGCCCGCACCCGCTCGGAGAGCTACGCACGCCCCGGGGCGCTGCCCACGGTCGAGCCGGCCGGCATCGAGGCCGACCTGCTGCGGCGCGACTTCACGGTGAACGCGATCGGGCTTCGGCTCGGAGACGGCGACAGCCTCCTCGACCCGGCCGGCGGCCGCGGCGACCTCGAGCGGGGCGCCATCCGCATCCTGCACGCCGGGTCGTTCCGCGACGACCCGACGCGGGTGTTCCGGGCGGTCCGCTACGCGGCCCGGCTCGGCTTCGAGCTCGAGCCGGAGACCGCCGAGCTCGCCGCGGTCGCTGTCAGAGACGGGCTCGTCGGCCACCTGTCCGGCTCGCGCGTGCGCGCCGAGCTGGTCACGCTCCTGTGCGAGCCCACGGCGCCCGACGCGGTACGGCGGCTCGAGGCGCTCGGCGGATGCCGCGCGGTCTGGCCGGGGCTCGACTGCGGGCCGGACGCACGGGAGCTCCTCCGCGCGGTCGAGCGGCTCCGGCAGCATCACGCGCCGCGGACGCCCGCGTGGCGGGCCGCGCTCGTCGTGCTCGCCCGCCACCTCCCCGACGCCGACCTGCCGATGCTGGCCCACCGGCTCGTCCTTCGCCGCCGCGACGCCGCCACGCTTCGCGCGGCCGTGTCCGCGCCGTTCCCCAGGGAGGGCGCGAGCCCCGCCGCCGTCGCCGAGATCTACGCGTCGCGGCCCGTGGAGGCGGCGCTGCTCGCCGCCGCCTCCGGAAGCGCGGGTGCGACCGTCTACCTCGAGCACCTCCGCGGCGTGCGGCTTGCAATCGACGGCGGCGTGCTCCGCGAGGAGCTCGGGCTCGAGCAGTCCCCGCGGGTCGGCGAGGTGCTGCGCGAGCTCCTGCGCCGCAAGCGAAACGGCGAGCTCGACGGCCGCGCGGCCGAGCTCGCCGCGGCCCGCGAGATCCTGGCGGAGACCGGCCGGTGAGCGGCCTCGCCTGGGACGAGGGCGGCGACCTGCCGCTCCTGCGGTGGACGGCGGCGCCGGCGGGCGTCGCCGTCGCGTTCACGTCGCGCGACGGCGGCGTCTCGGGCGGGCCGTTCCGCTCGCTCAACCTCGGGGCGCTCACCGCGGACGACCCCGCCAACGTGGCCGAGAACCGGCGCCGGGCGGTGGCGGCCGCGGGCGGCGACGGGGCCGCCGCCACGATGGCCTGGCAGGTGCACGGCCCCGACGTCCGCGAGGTGGACGAGCGGCCGGCGCCGGGGCGGTTCCTGGAGCCGGGCGTGGAGGCTTTCCCCAAGTCGGACGGCCTGGTGACGGGCCTTGCGGCGCGGCCGATGGTGCTCCTGACGGCCGACTGCCTCCCGGTCGCGATCGCCCGCGAGGACGGGGGCAGGCTGGCCGTGCTCCATGCCGGCTGGCGGGGCCTGGTCGCCGGCATCGTCGAGCGGGGCGTCGAGGCCGTCCGCGGCCGGGCGAGCGCGGCCGTCGGTCCAGGGGCCGGGCCGTGCTGCTACGAGGTGGGCGAGGACGTCGCCGGGATCCTGCGCGGGCGCTTCGGCGACGACGTCGTCCGCCACGGCAGGGCCGACCTGTGGCTGGCGGCGCGGCGGGCGCTGGAGGGCGCCGGCGTGGCCGCGGTCGAGGTCGCCGGCGAGTGCTCGATCTGCGGCGAGCGCTACTTCTCCCACCGCCGCGACCACGGGACGACGGGGCGGCAGGGGATCGTGGGGATGCTCGGTGCTTGACCCCGCCGTCGTCGCCGCGAACCTGGCCCGTGTGCGTGCGGCGGTCGGGCCGGACGTCGAGATCCTGGCGGCGACGAAGTACGTGGAAGCCGCCGACCTGCCCGCGCTCCGCGAGGGCGGCGTCACGCTCCTCGGCGAGAACCGCACCGACGCCCTGCTGGCCAAGCAGGCCGAGTTCGGCGACGCCTTCACGTGGGACTTCATCGGCCACGTCCAGAGCCGTAAGGTGCGCGACCTGATCGGCCGGGTGCGGCTGATCCACGCGCTCGACTCGCCGAGCGCCTGCGCCCAGATCCAGTCGCGGGCGGCCGTACCCGTCGACTGCCTGCTCCAGGTGAACGTGGCCGGCGAGGACACGAAGTCGGGCGTGCCGGTCGCGGAGGTCGGCGCGTTCCTCGACGAGGTCGCCCCGCTCGACCGGGTGCGCCTGCGCGGGCTGATGACGATGCCGCCGCTCGCGGAGGACCCCGAGGAGGCGCGGCCGTGGTTCTCGGCGCTTCGGGAGCTGCGCGACCGGCTGCGTCCCGAGTGGGAGGGGCGGCACGAGTTCACCCACCTCAGCATGGGCACGAGCCAGGACTACGCCGTCGCGGCCGCTGAGGGAGCCACGATCGTGCGGGTCGGCACCGTCCTTTACCGGGGCTAGACTCTTTCCATGCCGATGCGAGACCTGTGGCACTCCACGCTCGTGTACTTCGGCGTGCGCGAGGAGGACTGGGACGAGGAGTACGACGACGACGGCGCCGCCGCCAACGAGGATCTCGAGCGCACCTACTCCGAGCGTCCCAACGTCCGCCGCCTGAAGCCCCGGCGCGGACGCGGCGGCGACTACGACGACGTCTTCTCCGACGAGGAGCCGCGCGCGGTCGCGGCCCGGCGCCGGCCGCCCGACGGCCCGCCCGCCCAGAACGGCCACCGGGCCGCGCAGCAGGTCTCGCTGGTGGTGCCCAAGAGCTTCAACGACGCCCAGACGGTGGCCGACAAGCTGAAGGCGGACGTCCCGGTCATCATCAACTTCCAGGGCGCCGACGCCGACCTGGCCAAGCGCCTCGTCGACTTCTCCAGCGGGCTCACGTACGCGCTCGACGGCTCGATGCAGCGGGTGGCCGACCGCGTCTTCCTGCTGACGCCGCATTCCATCTCGGTGTCGGCCGAGGACAAGGCGCTCCTGATGGAGCGCGGCTTCTTCAACCAGTACTGAGCTCGGCGGGACGGCTCGGTTGGCGTCCTTCCCGTCTCCTCTGTACGAAGCGGCGGCCCGGGCGGCGGTGGACTTCGTCTCGACGCTCGACGAGGCCGAGGCGGTGAGCGTCGTCGGCTCCTGTGCCCGCCGGGCCGACGCCAACGACCTCGACCTGACGGTGCTCGTCGCCGACGCGCAGGCCGCGGTGCGCGTGGAGGCGGGGTTCGCGGCGTTCGCCGCGGAATCGGACGCGATGGCCGCGCTCGCCGCGCTCGGGCCGTTCGTCGAGGTCGACCTGGGTGCGATCACCGGCGAGTTCGGGCCGGGGCCGCGCGGCTGGACGAGCGGGCCGGACGACTTCGAGGTGGCGGTCGGAAACGAGGTGGCCTACAGCGTGCCGCTGTGGCAGCGTGACGGCCGGCTCGACGACCTGCGGAGCCGCTGGCTGCCGTACTACGGCGACCAGCTGCGCGCCGAGCGGCTCACGGAGGCGCGCATGTACGTGCTGAACGATCTCGACCACGTGCCGTTGATGGTCCGCCGCGACGAGCCGTTTCACGCCTTCCACCGGCTCTATCTGGCGTTCCAGGGCTTTCTCCAGGCGCTCTTCATCGCCCGCCGCACCTACCCGATCGCCTACGACAAGTGGATCCGCGAGCAGGTCGAGGATGTGCTCGGGCTTCCGCAGCTCTACGCCCGCCTGCCGGCGATCGTCGGGGTCGATCGCCTCGCCCTGCCCGAGCTGGCGGCGGCAGCCGAGGAGCTGAGGGCGCTCCTCGACGAGTGGGCCCCGCCCGCGTGAGCGACACGCGCCGCCCGGGCGACCCCGCCTCGTCCGCACCGTTCCCGATACGCTTTCGCGTCCAATGACCGACCGCGCGCCCGTCGTCGGCCTGCTGGGTGCGGGCAACATGGCCTCTGCGATGGTCTCCGGCTGGGTGCGCGCGGACGCGGCGATGGCGAAGCGCATCCTCGTCACCGACCGCGGCTCGGGGCGTGCCGCCGGCCTGGCCGACCGGCTCGGCGTCCGCCATGTCGAGTCGAACGCCGACCTCGTGCGCGAGGCCGACATCGTCGTGCTGTGCGTGAAGCCGATCGACGTCGAGCGGGTGCTGCGCGAGGTCTCCGACCTCATCACGCCCGGGAAGACGATCGCGTCGGTGGCCGCGGGCGTCGGCACCTCGACGCTCGAGACGATCCTCGACGTCGACGCGCCGGTGTTCCGCTTCATGCCGAACGTCGGCGTCCGCGTCGGCGCCGGGACGCTCGCGTTCTCCACCGGCCGCTTCACCAACACCGCCGCCGAGGAGGCCGTGCTCGAGGCGTTCTCGCTCCTCGGCGAGGTCGTGCCGCTGGAGGAGCGGCTCTTCGACGCCGCCACTGCGCTCTCGGGCTCCGGCCCCGCGTTCCTGGGCCTCATCGTCGAGGCGTTCGAGGACGCCGGCATCGTGGCCGGCCTCACCCACGAGAGCGCCCGCCGGCTCATCCTCTCGACCGTCGGCGGGACGGCCTCCCTGCTGGCCGAGGAGAACATCGCCTGCGCGGATCTGCGCCGGATGGTGACGTCGCCCGGCGGCACCGCCGCCGCGGGGCTCGCCGAGATGGAGCGGCGCGGTGTGCGCGGGGCGATCATCGACGGCGTGCAAGCGGCCCAGCGGAGAGCGGGCGAGCTCGGGTGAACATCTCGACGCTCGAGCAGTTTCTCTACTCGCTCTGGCTCGTCTACTCGCTCGTCATCGGCCTCTACATCCTCACGTCGTGGCTCCAGCTGCCGCCGAGCCGGTGGGTCGGGGCGCTGCGGACGTTCCTCTACGACACCGTCGAGCCGGTGCTGCGGCCGCTTCGCAATCTCCTGCCGCCGCTGGGCGGCCTCGACCTGAGCCCGATGATCGCCATCTTCGGGCTGCGCATCCTGCTCCAGATCGTCTTCGCGATCCTCGACGGGTTCCGATAGGAAAGGAGACCGGCCGGGTGGCACACACAGTCATCGACGCCGCCGACGTCGAGCCGAGCTTCGGCGTCTTCCGGAAGATGCGGATCGCGCTCGGTGCGACCGGCTTCGGCATCAACCAGGTCGAGCTGCCCCCCGGCGCAGCCGGCCGGGAGCACGACGAGGCCGAGGGCGGCCAGGAGGAGGTCTACGTCGTCATCTCGGGGTCCGGCGTCATGCGGATCGACGGTGAGGACGTCGAGCTCGTCGAGGGCCGGTGGCTGCGGGTCGACGCGGCGCACATCCGCCAGCCGGTCGCCGGGCCCGAGGGAATGACGCTGATCATGGTGGGCGGCACGCCCGGCCGGGGCTTCGTGCCGCGCAATAACCTGTAGACTCGCGGTCCGGTCATCCAGGGCAGGAGGACTCGCGATGCGGACGCCGAATCACCCCGGCATGGGACTTTCGCCAGTCGAGCTGCGCCACGAGCGACCGCGGCGGCGGCCGTTCGGGTATCGCAGAGGAGACGTCGACAACCTGCTCGAGAGCGCGACCGACGCCTACGAGGTCGTGTGGCGCGAGCGGGCCGACCTCGACGACCGCGTCCACGAGCTCGAGGCCGAGCTGGCCCGCCATCGCGAGACCGAGGAGGCGATGCGAAGCGCGCTGGTGAGCGCCGAGCGCGCCGCCGACGAGCTCCGCGCGGCCGCCTCGCGCCAGGCCGAGCTGATCATCCGCGACGCCGAGGCCAAGGCCCGGGACCTCGTCCACGGCGCCTACGCCGAGCGTGAGCGCGTCCGCCGCGAGACCTCGCGGCTGCTGACCGAGGAGGCGGAGTTCCGGCTGCGGCTCCGCGCGCTCCTGGGGGCGACCCTGGAGGCGGTTCGCGACCACGAGCAGCGGCTCGCCGACGCCACCGGCCGGGCCGAGAAGCAGGGCGAGCACACGCAGCTCATGCCGCCCGTCGAGCCGGGCGACTACACCGGCGGCGACTGAGCCGGGAGGCCCTCTCGGTATACTGGCCGGCACGCTGGGGATCCTGTTTTTGCCGGAGGTGGGGGCATGGCCGTCGTCGACATCCAAGCTGCGCGCCGCCGACTCGAGTCGGAGCGCGAACGCGTGATCGAGGCCCGCCAGCACCTGCTCGACGACACCTCACGCTCGATGGAGGACGCCGTCGACGAGGACGGCAACGACAGCCACATGGGCGACAGCGCGAGCGAGACGCTCGACCGCGAGATGGAGCTCTCGATCGGCGACAACGCCGAGCACCTGCTGGAGTCCATCGACGCGGCGCTGGCGCGGATCGACGCCGGCACGTACGGAAACTGTGAGCGCTGCGGCGGGCCGATCGCGGCGGACCGTCTCGACGCGCTCCCGTGGGCGACGAAGTGCATCGAGTGCAAGAGGCTCGAGGAGCGGGGCTGATTCACGTCCAGGTGGAGCCCGAGCCTGCCCACCGGGCGGGTTCGTTGCAGTGGGCGGGTTTCGCGGCGATCGCGGTGGCGGCGGCGGTCGCCGACCAGCTGACGAAGCGGGTCATCGAGGAGCGGATCGGCCTGAACGAGAGCCATTCCGTGATCCCGGGCCTCTCGATCACCCACGTCCAGAACACCGGAATCGCCTTCGGCGTGCTCCCGGGACGGCTCGGGATCGTGTCCGTCCTCACCGCCGCGGCCGTCGTGTGGATGCTCGTCCATTTCGCCCGCTCGGGTGCCCGGCACACGATCTTCCCGGTCGCCCTGGGGCTGCTGGTCGGGGGGAGCGTCTCGAACCTTGCCGACCGCGTCCGCCAGGGGCACGTCACCGACTTCATCCACGTCACGCACTGGCCCACGTTCAATCTCGCCGACTCGTTCATCGTCGTCGGCGTGCTCCTGCTCGCCCTGGCGCTCATGCGGATCGAGCAGCCGCGTCCGCCCGCGCCTCCGCCGCCGGCGGGGGCCGACTCCGGGGTGTGACCGTCGAGCTGGTCGTCCCCCGTGAGGCGGGCGGCGAGCGGCTCGACCGGTTCGTGGCCGAGCGCGCATCGGTCGGCTCGCGGGCCGCGGCCGCGCGCCTCATCGACTCCGGCGCCGTGCGGGTCGACGGCGAGGTGCGGCCGCGCGCGCACCGGGTGGTCGCGGGCGCGGTGGTCGAGGTCACGATCCCGGAGCCCGTGCAGGCGCCGCTGCCCGACGAGGACGTCGAGGTCGTGCACGCCGACGAGCGCCTCCTGGTCGTCGTGAAGCCCGCCGGGCTCCTCGTCCACGCCGTCCCGGGCCATGCGGCGCCCACGCTCGCCGCGGCTCTGGCGGGCCGGGCCGGCGGCGGCCCGCCCGGCCGGGCCGGCATCGTCCACCGGCTCGACCGCGACACGTCCGGCCTCCTGCTCGTGGCGCGCGACGACGAGACGCTGCGGCGGCTCCAGGCCCAGCTCCGCCGGCGCAGGATCCGGCGGGCCTACACCGCGCTCGTCCGCGGCCGGCCGCCGTCGCGCACGGGGCGGATCGAGGCGCCCATCGGCCGCGACCGGCGCGACCCGTCCCGGCAGTCGCTCGACACCGACCACCCGCGCGACGCCGTCACGCGCTTCGAGATCGTCGAGGCGCTGCCCGGGCGCTCGCTCCTTCGGGTCGACCTGGAGACGGGCCGCACGCACCAGATCCGCGTCCACCTCGCGGCGATCGGGCACCCGGTCGTCGGCGACCCGGTCTACGGCCACGGACCCGAGCTGGGCCTCGACCGCCAGTTTCTGCACGCCTCCGAGCTCCGGTTCACCCACCCCTGGACGGGTGAGGAGATCGAGGTCGCCGCGCCGCTCCCTCCGGACCTCGAGGCCGCGCTCGGCGTGGCTCGGAGTGCGTAGCGGGTATCATTTCGGCGGTTCTGACCACCTCGACCCGGCGGTGCACGTGGCGTGCCGGCGGTGTCCCGCAGGGCGCGGGACTCCGGAACGCCTCCGCCGGACGTTCAACCCAACCGATCAGGAGGAGTGCGCGTGTCCGCAGTCACCATGCGCGAGCTGCTGGAGGCCGGCGTCCACTTCGGCCACCAGACCCGCCGCTGGAACCCCAAGATGCGGCGGTTCATCTTCGGCGAGCGCGGCGGCATCTACATCATCGACCTCCAGCAGACGATGGAGCTCTTGAACGACGCCTACCGCTATCTGTCGAACATCGGCGAGCGCAGCGGGTCGGTGCTCTTCGTCGGCACGAAGAAGCAGTGCCAGGACGCTGTCGAGGAGCACGCCCGCCGCGTCTCGATGCCCTACGTGAACCATCGCTGGCTGGGCGGCCTGCTCACGAACTACCGCACGATCCAGGAGCGGATCGGCGTCCTGCACGAGCTGCGCCGGCAGAAGACCGACGGCCAGCTCGACCTGCTGCCGCCGAAGGAGCGCCAGTCGACGCTCGCCGAGCTCGAAAAGCTCGAGGCCAACCTGGGCGGCGTTGCGGATACGCGCAAGCTGCCCGACGCGGTCGTCGTGATCGACATGAAGAAGGAGGCCCTCGCCGTGCGCGAGGCGCGCCGCCTGAACATCCCGGTGATCGGGCTCGTCGACACGAACTGCGACCCCGACGACGCCGACTTCGTGATCCCCGGAAACGACGACGCGATCCGCGCGTCGGCGCTCATCATGCGCGTCCTCGCCGACGGCGTCGCCGAGGGCAGGAACCGCGGGGTCAAGGTGTCGGACTTCGTCGCTCCGGACGGCGAGGGCGGCGACGGCGAGGCCGCCGAATCGTCCGAGGCGGCCGAGCCGGCGGCTGACGAGGCGCCACCCGAGCCCGCCGCGGCGGCAGTGGAGGCCGCGGCTCCGGCGGCAGAGGAGGCACCCGCAGCAGGCGAGGCGAAGGATGAGTGACGTGACGTACACGCCGACGGCGGCCGAGGTCAAGCAGCTTCGCGAGGCCACGCAGGCCGGCATGATGGACTGCAAGCGCGCGCTGGAGGAGACGGCCGGCGACATGGACGCCGCGGTCAGGCTCCTGCGCGAGAAGGGGATCGCGCAGGCCGGGAAGCGGGCCGGGCGGGGCACCGGCGAGGGCCTCGTCGAGACCTATATCCACGCGGGTGGCAAGATCGGCGCCATGGTGGAGGTGGGCTGCGAGACCGACTTCGTGGCCCGGAACGACAACTTCCAGGCATTTGCCAAGAAGGTGGCGCTCCAGGTTGCGGCCGGCCGCGACCTGCGGTTCGTCTCGGAGTCCGAGATCTCCGACGAGTTCAGGGCCGGCGAGCTCGAGATCTTCCGGGCCAAGGCCGCGGCCGACGGCAAGCCCGAGAAGATGCTCGACCAGATCGCCGAGGGCATGTGGAAGAAGTCGCTCACCGACTACGTGCTCCTGAACCAGCCCTCGATCCGCCCGGAGGACGACGGCAAGACGCTCGAGACGCTGCGGGCCGAGCTCTCGGGGACGATCGGCGAGAACATCGAGATCAAGCGGTTCGCGCGCTTCGAGGTGGGTGCGGAGTGAGCGCCGCCGAGGGGGGTGCCGCATTCCGGCGCGTCCTGCTCAAGCTCTCCGGCGAGGCCCTGATGGGCGAGCGCGAGTACGGGCAGGACCCGGCCCGGATCGCCGCCGTCGCCCGGGCGGTGCGCGACGTGCACGAGCTCGGCACCGAGCAGGCGATCGTCGTGGGCGGCGGCAACATCCTGCGCGGCACGAGCGAGGCCGCCAAGGGCATGGACCGGGCGACCGCCGACTACGCCGGGATGCTGGCGACGCTCCTGAACGCTCTCACGGTCTCGGACGCGCTCGAGCAGCTCGGGCTCGCCACGCGGGTGCTGTCGGCCATCACCGTCTCGCAGGTCGCCGAGCCATACATCCGCCGCCGCGCCATCCGCCACCTCGAGAAGGGGCGGGTCGTGATCTTCGCGGCGGGCACGGGGAACCCGTTCTTCACGACCGACACCGCGGCGGCGCTTCGCGCCCTCGAGATCGGAGCCGAGGCGATCCTCATGGGCAAGAACGGCGTGGAGGGCGTCCTCGACGCCGACCCGCGCACGACTCCCGACGCCCGCCTCATCCCCGAGCTCACCCACCTCGAGGCGATCGAGCGCGGCCTGCGCGTGATGGACACGACGGCGCTCTCGCTGTGCATGGATAATCGGCTCCCTCTCCATGTGTTCAACCTCGACGACGAGTCCAACATCGAGCGGGTCGTGCGCGGCGAGCGCATCGGCACCGTGATCCAGGCGCAGGTGCCGGCGGAGGTGGCGAGATGATCGACGACGTGCTGACCGACGCCTCACGGCGTATGGACAAGAGCGTCGACGCGGCGAAGCACGAGTTCACGACGATCCGCACCGGCCGGGCGTCGGCGGCGCTCCTCGACCGGATCCAGGTCAGCGCCTACGGCACCAAGATGCCGGTGAACCAGCTCGCCACGATCTCGGTCCCCGAGCCGCGGATGCTCACCATCACGCCCTTCGACAAGAGCATCATGAAGGACATCGAGCGGGCCATCCAGGAGTCCGACCTGGGGCTCACGCCGTCGAACGACGGCCAGATGATCCGGCTCCCGATCCCGCAGCTCACCGAGGAGCGGCGCAAGGAGCTCGTGAAGCAGGTGCGGCACATGGCCGAGGAGGGCCGCGTCGCCGCCCGCAACGTCCGCCGCGACGCGGTCCACAACCTGAAGAAGCTCGAGCAGGACGGCGACGCGGGCGCCGACGACGTCCACCGCGCCGAGGACCGGCTCCAGAAGGTGACCGACGAGCACGTCCAGCGGATCGACGCAGCGCTCAAGGCCAAAGAGGCCGAGATCATGGAAGTCTGATTGCGCCGGTACGTCGGGCTCCTCCGGGCCCTCATGGGCCTGCGGCGGGCCTCGCCCGGCGCCGAGCCCGTTCCCGCCGAGACGGCGCGGAACGTGGCGATCATCATGGACGGCAACGGCCGGTGGGCCGCGGGGCGGGGGCTGCCGCTCCTCGCCGGCCACCGCGCCGGCACGCGCGCGCTCAAGCGCACGGTCGAGGCCGCGCCCGACCTCGGCGTCAGGAGCCTCGCCGTCTACGCCTTCTCGACCGAGAACTGGGGCCGGCCGCAGGCCGAGGTCGAGGGGCTGATGGAGCTCTTTGCCGACACGATCGAGCGCGAGTTCCCCGACCTTCACCGCCAGGGCGTTCGGGTGCGGTTCCTCGGCCGCCGCGACCGCTGCCCGGAGAGCCTGCGGGCGCTCATGGACGACATGGAGGGCCGCACCGCGGCGAACACCCGGCTCGACCTGTGGGTGGCGTTCGACTACGGCTCGCGGGCCGAGATCGTCGCCGCGGTGCGCGCCCTCGTCGAGGAGGGCACGCCGGCCGCGGACATCGACGAGGACGCCGTGCGCGCGCACCTGTACGCTCCCGAGATGCCCGACCCCGACCTCGTCATCCGGACGTCGGGGGAGGTGCGCGTCTCGAACTTCCTGCTCTGGCAGTCGGCGTACGCCGAGCTCGAGTTCGTGCCCACGCTGTGGCCCGACTTCGGCGGCGACGATCTCGCCGCGGCGCTTCAGGCCTACGCGCAGCGCCGGCGCCGGTTCGGGGTGCGGTGAACAACCTCGCATCCCGGATCGTGGTCGCCGTCCCGCTGGGCGCGGCGGCGATCTACGCGGCGCTCCAGGGCGGCTGGCTCCTGGTCGCGATCGTGGCCGCGGCCGCGGTGATCGCCCTGCACGAGTTCTACGCAATGGTGCGCAACCTGCGGCCGCTCGTCCCGGCGGGCTTCGCGGCGGTCGTCCTGGCGCCGGCTGCGGTCCACCACGGCGGCGTCGCCTGGGCCGCCGGGCCGCTGGTCGCCATGGTCGTCCTCGCGTTCTGGCTCTCGGCGGTGGCGGAGGTGCGCCAGCCGGCCGTCGTCCAGCTCGGCGCGACGGCCTTCGGGGCGGTCTGGATCGGCCTCGGCTTCGTCTTCCTCGTCGCGGTCCGCGACCTGCCGGGCCGGCACGGCCTGGGGCGGGAGCTCCTTCTGGCGATCCTGATCGGGGTGTGGGCGTCCGACATCGCCGCATTCACCATCGGGCGGCTCTTCGGGCGCCGGCTTCTGGCGGCGGAGATCTCGCCGGCCAAGACGGTCGAGGGCTTCGTGGCGGGCCTCGTCGTGGGGACGGCAGCCGTCTTCTTCACCCTCTACCGCGAGCCGCACGGCGACCCGCTCTCGACGCTCCACGTGCTCGAGTTCGGGGTTGCCATCGCGCTGGCCGCCCCCATCGGCGACCTGCTGGAGAGCTACGTGAAGCGCGACATGGGGGTGAAGGACGCCGGGCGCCTCCTGGGCGGCCACGGCGGCATGCTCGACCGGGTCGACGCGCTGCTCCTGGCGGCGCCGGCGGCCTACTTCCTGGCCCTGGCGATCGGCCGGGCCTAGACGAGCCACCGGGGTCAGACCCCGCATCGGCCGCCGTGACTCCGCCGTGACGCTCGTGATGCGGGGTCTGACCCCATGGGGTTGGACGTACCATTCACCCATGACCGAGCAGCGCCGTTCCGCCGCGTCGCGGCTCCTGCCGTTCCTGAAGGTCGAGCGCGAGCTGGCGGACGAGCGCATGCAGCGGGCGGTCGCCGCGGTGTGCGCGCGGCATCCGCGCCTCGCCGAGGTCGAGGTGGGGTGGTTCGGCCACAGGCTCCAGGGTGACGCCGGCGGCCGCTATCACGCGCTGGGCTTCCTGTCCGATCCCGACCGCGGCATCGAGGACGGGCGCGGCTTCGTCGTCGACGTCGTCGCCGGCCACGTGCTGCGCGAGCTCCCGCTCGAGCGCCGCCGTGACCTGCCGGCCGACATCACCGCGCTGGCGTAACGGCTCGCCAAGGGGCCGCAACTACACTGGCCGCATGAGATCCGTCGCCGTCCTGGGAGCGACCGGCTCGATCGGCGTGCAGGCGCTCGACGTGATCGCCGCGAGTCCCGGCCTGCACGCATGCGCGCTCTCGGCCCACCGCGACTCCGCCGGCCTCGCCGCCGCCGCGCGCGCGAGCGGGGCCCGGTTCGTCGCCCTGACCGACCCGGATGCGGCCGCCGCCGCGCCCGAGGTCGACGGCGCGACGGCGTTCACCGGCGAGGGCGCCGTCGAGGAGCTGATCGCAGCCAGCGGGGCCGACCTCGTCCTGAACGCGATCGTCGGAGCGGCGGGCCTTCGGGCCACGCTCGCGGCCTTCGCGGCAGGGGCCGACGTGGCCCTGGCCAACAAGGAGAGCCTCGTCGCCGGCGGCGAGCTGGTGCTCGCGGCCCAGCGGGCCAGCGGGAGGCTGCTCCTGCCCGTCGACAGCGAGCACTCGGCGCTCGCGCAGTGCCTCGACGGCGCCGCCGCCGGAGCCGTCACCGGGCTCGTCATCACCGCCTCGGGCGGGCCGTTCCGCGGCCGCCGCCGCGAGGAGCTGGCGGACGTGACGGCCGCCGCCGCGCTCGCGCATCCCACATGGAGCATGGGGCCGAAGATCACGATCGACTCGGCCACCCTCATGAACAAGGGGCTCGAGGTGATCGAGGGCCATCACCTCTTCGGGATCCCGTACGAGTCGATCGACGTCGTCGTCCATCCCCAGTCCATCGTCCACGGCATGGTGCGCTTCCGCGACGGCGCCCTGCTCGCCCACGTCGGGCTCCCGGACATGCGCGTGCCCATCTCGTGGGCGCTCACGTATCCGGCCCGCGAGGCCACGGCCGTGCCCTCGCTCGATCTCACGAGCCCGCTCAGCCTCGAATTCGAGCCGGTCGACACCGGGACGTTCCGGTGCCTCGCGCTGGCCCGCGAGGCGGGCATGGCCGGCGGCACCGCGCCGTGCATCCTGAACGCCGCGAACGAGGTCGCCGTCGGCGCCTTTCTCGACGGCGGCATCGGCTTCCTCGACATCGCGGCCGTGGTCGAGGAGGCGCTGGCGCGGGTGCCGGCCGAGCCGCTCTCCTCGCTGGAGCAGCTGCTCGAGGCCGACCGGCGCGCGCGGGCGGCCGCGGCGGGGGCGGGGGCCGCCGCCGCATGAGCGTCGTCATCGCCATCGGCGGCCTGCTGCTGCTCGTCGCGGTGCACGAGCTGGGCCACTTCACCGCCGCGAAGCTCACCGGCATGCGCGCCCTGCGCTTCTACCTGGGCTTCCCGCCCGCGGTCCTGAAGCGCCGCTTCGGCGACACCGAGTACGGGATCGGGGCGATCCCCCTCGGCGGCTTCGTGAAGATTCCCGGGATGCTGCGCCCCGAGCCGGGCGACCTGTACGACGTCGAGGACCTGCTGGAGCGCTCCGAGGACCTCGGCGACGACGAGGCGACGGCCATCGGGGTGGCGCTCGACGACGTCCGCCGCCACCTGGCCCAGGGCCGCCACGACGCCGCACTCGCCGCGCTGCCCGAGCTGCGGGCGGCCGTCGAGCGGGCCGCGCCGTCGCTCCCGGAGCTCCAGCGCCGCCGCGCCGTGCGGTCGATCGACCGGCTCGACGAGAACCTCGACCCGCGCGCCTACTGGCGCTGCTCGCGCGGCAGCCGCCTGGCCGTCATCGCCGCCGGGCCGGCCGCGAACGTGCTCGCGTGCTTCGTCATCCTGTGGGGCGTTGCGATCCACGGGCGCCCGGACGGGTCGGTGCTCTCCCGCGACGTTGCCGGGGTGCTCGCCGGCAGCCCGGCCGATCATGCCGGCCTGCGGCCGGGCGACCGGCTGCTCGCCGTCGACGGCCGCGCCCTCCCGCCGCTTCGCGTGCGGGACGCGATCGAGCAGAGCCACGGGCAGCCCATCACCGTCACGGTCGACCGCAACGGCCGCCGGGTCGTGCTCGGCCCGGTGCGCACGAAGGTGATCGACGGCAGCTACCGGCTCGGTTTCAGCTTCCAGGCGGGGCTGAAGAAGTACTCGTTCCTCGAGGCGCCGGTCGCCTCGGCCTCGTTCATGTGGGATCTGACGACCGGCACCGCCTCGGCGCTCGCCGACGTCGTGACGCCGCAGGGCCGCTCGCAGCTTCACTCGACGGTCGGGATCGTCCGCTACTCGGCCGACGCCGCCGACGCCGGGACGCCGTTCTACCTCACGCTCCTCGGCTACATCTCGCTCTCACTCGCGATCTTCAACCTGCTGCCGTTCCTGCCGCTCGACGGCGGCCACATCTTCCTGATCGCGCTCGAGAAGATCCGCGGCCGGATGGTGTCGCGGGTGGTGTTCGAGCGGGTGTCGGTGCTCGGGATCGCGCTGATGGTGCTGGTCTTCCTGATCGGGCTTCAGAACGACCTCTCCGGGATCCTCACGCCGGCGCGGTGACGCCCGCCGTCGAGGCCTACCTGGCGGCGCTCGTCCGCGTCCTTCGCGTGCAGCTCGGCGACGGCCTCCGGGGCGCCTACCTGCACGGCTCGGCCGTGCTCGGCGGATGGCACCCGGAGCGCTCGGACATCGACGTGCTGGCGGTGTGCGCCGCGCCGGTCGCGGCGGCGGGCCTGCGGGAGCTGGCCGCCGCCGTTTCGGTGCGGTCGCTGCCGTGCCCGGTCGAGCGCGGCCTTGAGTTCGGGCTCGTGACCGCCGCGAGCGCCGCCGCGCCCCGCCCGGAGCCGCGATTCGAGCTCGACCTCACGACGTCCGCCTCCGGCGGCGACAGGCCGACGCTCGGGAGCGACAGGCCCGGGCACGCCGACTACCTGATGCACTTCGCCGTGTGCCGGGCGGCGGGCCGCGCGCTGGCCGGCCCGCCGCCGGCCGGCGTGTTCGCCGCGACGCCGGCCGAGCTTCTCGACACGGCCTTCGCGGGCGAGCTGGCCTGGGCGGCCGAGAACGCCCCGCCCGCCTACGGGGTGCTGAACGCGTGCCGGGCCTGGTGCTACGCCGCCGAGCGCCGGCTCGTCTCGAAGGCCGGCGGCGGCGAGTGGGCGCTCGGACGCGGCGTCTCCGACGAGGCGATCAGGGCGGCGCTCGCAGAGCAGGGGGGAGGCCCCGAGCCGCCCATCGATCCCGCCGCGGTCGCAGCGCTCACGGCCCGCGCGACCGCCGAGCTCGCCGGTGCCTCCCGGTATCCTGCGGGCTGATGGCCTCGACCCACCGGATCAGCGTCGGCGGCGTTCACATCGGCGCCGGAGCGCCGGTGGCGGTGCAGTCGATGACCCTCACCGAGACGAGCGACGCGGCCGCGACGCTGGCCCAGATCGCCCGTCTCGACGCGGCCGGGTGCGAGATCGTCCGCGTGGCCGTCCCCGGCCGCCGCGACGCCGACGCGCTGCCCGAGATCGTGGCCGGCTCGCCGATCCCGGTCATCGCCGACATCCACTTCAACGCGTCGCTCGCGCTCAGGGCCATCGACGCAGGGGTCGCGGCGGTGCGAATCAACCCGGGCAACATCGGCGGCCCCGACAAGGTCGAGCAGGTCGTGACCGCGGCCAAGGCGGCGCGGATCCCGATGCGGATCGGCGCCAACTCCGGCTCGCTCCCCGACCACCTGCGCCAGTTCGCCACCAACGATCCGGCGGGCGCGCTCGTCGAGGCCGCGCTCGAGGAGGTGCGGCTGCTGGAGCGGCTGGGCTACCGCGACTTCAAGATCTCGGTCAAGAGCTCGTCGGTGCCCGTGATGATCCAGGCCTACCGGCGCCTCTCCGAGCAGGTGCCCTATCCGCTCCACCTCGGAGTGACCGAGGCCGGCCCCGTGTTCACCGGGACGGTGAAGAGCGCGATCGGGATCGGGTCGCTCCTGGCCGACGGGATCGGCGACACGCTTCGCGTCTCGCTCACCGCCGACCCGGTCGAGGAGGTCAAGGTCGCCTGGGAGATCCTGCGCGTGCTCGGGCTGCGGCACAAGGGGCCGGTGATGATCGCCTGCCCGTCGTGCGGGCGCACGAACGTCGACGTCCTGGTGCTGGCCGAGACGGTCGAGCGGCGCCTGGAGGCCTACGACGAGGTCATCCACGTGGCGGTCATGGGCTGCGCGGTGAACGGGCCGGGGGAGGCGGGCGACGCCGACTTCGGGATCGCCGGCGGCCGCGACGCGGGGCACATCTACGCGCACGGCGAGGTGCTGCGGCGCGTGCCTCAGGCGGCGCTCGTGGACGAGCTCTTCAACGAGATCGACGCGTGGATCGCCGCGGGGATGGTGCGGCCCGAGCGAAAGACGCGGCGGCTGCGGCTGCCGGTCGTCGCGGGTTAGGCGGCGAGGTCGTCGGCGTCTGCGGCGTCGAGGCCGTCGCAGAAGGCGGCGAAGCGGGCGTGCTTCGTCAGGTACGCCTGGAGCTCCGACATCCCGAACGCGACCCAGTCGCCCATGAAGCGCTCGTCGAGCGAGATCTCGTGCGCGGCGGTGATGTCGTTCTCGTTCATGCCCCAGTAGTCGCCCGTTTGGGGCCCGCAGTCCCTCCCCTGACCGGGGTATTTCGTCCGATCCCATGGAGTAAAATGCCCCCCATGATGTCGAACAAGCGCAAGGCTGCAATCGGCTACGCCACGTACGTCGTCGGAAGCCGCGTCGCGCGCAGGGTCGTCCGTCGCCGGGGCCGCCGGTTCATGGGCCGGATGAGCGAGACGGCGCGCGCGCGCAGGCGCCGGCTGCCGCTCGTCGGCGGCGCCGCCGCGGCCGTCGCGGGCGCCGCGGTGATCGCGCATCACCGCCGCCGCAACGGCTCGCACGAGCACGACTGAGCTTCACGCCGGGGAACCCAGGGTTCCCCCGCGAGCCCCCTCCTTAACGGGTCTCGTTCTGTCGTGCGCGCTCCGGCGAAGAACGCGGTCTTCGCCGGAGCCCCGACCGCCGGTGCCACTTCGTACCGCGGTCCGTTCGGGGACTGTCCCGCTCACGACTTGCCGGCCGCCTCCGGCTCCGTCGGCGCCGGTCAGTAGGATGGACGTCCGTGCCCAGCGGCCAGCAGTACGTCCATCTCCACGTCCACAGCGAGTACTCGATCCTCGATGGGGCGTGCCGTATCGAGCCGCTCGTGGCCCGTGCGGCCGAGCTCGGCATGCCCGCGATCGGCCTCACCGACCACGGCTCGATGGCCGGCGCCGTCGAGCTCACCCGGGCTGCGACCAAGGCCGGGATCCGCCCGGTGCTGGGCTGCGAGATGTACGTGGTCGACGACCACGCCGCCCGTCCGCAGAAGGAGCGCCGCTGCCACCTGACCCTCCTCGCCGAGACCAGCGAGGGCTACCACAACCTCGTGCGGCTGGTCTCCTCGGGCTACCTGGACGGCTACTGGTACCGGCCGCGGGTCGATCTCGACCAGCTCGCCGCCCACTCGAAGGGCATCATCGCCCTCTCGGGCTGCCTGTCCGGGCGGGTATGCAAGTCGCTTGTCGACGGCGACGAGCGCGGCGCGCGCACGGAGGTCGACCGGCTCGTCCAGATCTTCGGCCGCGACAACGTCTACGTCGAGCTCCAGGACGGCGGCATCGACATCCAGACGGCGATCAACCCGACGCTGGCGGCGCTGGCGCGCGATGCCGGCCTGCCGCTCGTGGGGACGGGCGACGTCCACTACCTGAAGGCCGCCGACGCCGTCCCGCACGAGGCGATGCTCTGCATCCAGACCGGCGACACGCTCGACAACCCCGACCGGTTCAGGTTCTCGAACCACGGCTTCTACCTGAAGTCGCCCGAGGAGATGTACGCGCTCATGGCCGAGCCGTGGGGCGCCGACATGCTGGCCCGGACGGTCGAGATCGCCGAGCGCTGCGACGCCCGGCTCGACCTCGACACCCTTCACCTGCCGCGCTTCGACGTGCCCGAGGGCCGCACCGCGCCGCAGTACCTGCGCGAGCTCGCCGAGCAGGGCCTGCGCGAACGCTACGGAGCCGAGACGCCCGAGCTCCGCGAGCGCCTCGACTTCGAGCTGCGCACGATCGAGGAGATGGGCTATGCCGACTACTTCCTGATCGTGTGGGACTTCATCCGCTTCGCCCGCCAGGACGGCGTCTCGGTCGGCCCCGGACGCGGCTCGGCGGCCGGGTCGCTCGTCGCGTACTGCCTGCGCATCACCGACCTCGACCCGATCCGCTACTCGCTCCTCTTCGAGCGGTTCCTGAACCCGGGCCGGAAGTCGCTCCCCGACATCGACATCGACTTTGCGGTGGCCGGGCGCGAGCGCGTCATCAACTACGTCGCCGAGAAGTACGGCCGCCGCAACGTCGCCCAGATCATCACCTTCGGCAAGATGCAGCCCAAGGCGGCGATCAAGGACGCCGGCCGGGTGATGGGCATCCCGTACGGCGTCGTCGACCGGATCGCCAAGCTCGTCCCGGAAGGGCCGAAGGTCTCGTTCGACGCCTGCATGAAGGCCGGCGCCGAGCTGCGCCGGGCCTACGACGCCGACGAGACCACCCGCTCGATCGTCGACATGGCGATGCCGCTCGAGGGCGTCGTCCGAAACGACTCCATCCACGCCGCCGCGGTCGTGATCGGCGACCGCCCGCTCACCGAGTACCTCCCCCTTCAGCAGAAGGGAGCCGACTCCGAGGTCGTCACCCAGTTCTCGATGGGCGACGTCGAGGCGCTGGGCCTGCTCAAGATGGACTTCCTGGGCCTTCGCAACCTCGACGTGATCGACCGCGCGGTCGACATCATCGAGGAGTCGACGGGAACCCGGCTCGACATGGACGCCGTCCCGCTCGACGACGCGAAGACGTACGAGATGCTCGCGCGAGGTGACGCCGCCGGGGTGTTCCAGTTCGAGTCGACGGGCATGCGCGACGCGCTGCGCCAGGTCAAGCCGACCCGGTTCGAGGACGTCATCGCCCTCGTCGCGCTCTACCGGCCCGGGCCGATGCAGAACATCCCGCACTACGCGGCGCGCAAGAACGGCCGCGAGCCGATCCGCTACGCCGATCCGCGCCTCGAGCCCTTCCTGGCCGAGACGGTGGGGATCACCGTCTATCAGGAGCAGTTGATGGACGTCGCCAAGGCGGTGGCGGGCTTCTCGCCGGCCGACGCCGACGACCTGCGCAAGGCGGTCGCCAAGAAGATCCCGTCGCTCATGGCGTCGATCAAGGACCGGTTCATCGCAGGCTGTCTCGAGAACGGCGTCCCGGGCGATACGGCCCAGCGGTTGTGGGAGGACAACGAGCGCAGCGCCGACTACAGCTTCAACAAGGCCCACGCGGCCTGCTACGGGCTCATCGCCTACCGCACCGCGTACCTGCGCGCGAACCACCCGGCCGAGTACATGGCGGCGCTCATCTCGTCGGTCATGTCGACGAAGGATCGGGTGCCGTTCTACGTCGGGGAGTGCGCCGACATGGGCGTCGAGGTGCTGCCGCCCGACGTCAACTCGAGCCTGTCCGACTTCGCGGTCGTCGAGGGCCGCATCCGCTTCGGCCTCGCGGCGGTGAAGCGGGTCGGGGAGGGCGCGGTGCGGGCGATCATCGCGGCCCGCAGCGAGCGGCCGTTCGACTCGATCTGGGACTTCTGCGAGCGGGTCGACATGGCGGTCCTGAACCGCGGCATGGTCGAGAGCCTGATCGCCTGCGGGGCCTTCGACTCGACGGGTGCGCCGCGGCGGGGCATGTTCGACGTCCTCGAGCAGGCCATCTCGGCCGGCCAGCGCACCCAGTCCGACGCCCTCGTCGGCCAGGGCTCGATCTTCGACCTCGGCGACGAGAACGGCAACGGCGCCACGCCCGCGAGCCGCGGCCGGCCGCCGGTGCCGACCGAGGAGTGGCCGCGCGACGAGCTCCTGCGGCGCGAGAAGGAGGCGCTCGGGATGTACGTCTCGAGCCACCCGCTGGCGCCGCTTCGCGACCAGCTCTCGCGCAAGACCGACACGCCGCTTCGCGGTCTCCAGGACCTGCGCGACGGTCAGATCGTCACCGTGGGCGGGATCGTCGCGTCGCTGCGCCCGATGGTCACCAAGCGCGGCGACCAGATGGCGTTCTGCGAGCTCGACGACATCACCGCCTCGGCCGAGATCGTGGTGTTCGCGAGCACGTGGGAGACCTGCCGCAACGTGCTCCTGCCCGACGCGATCGTGCTCGTGAAGGCGCGCGCCGACCGGCGCTCGGAGTCCGAGGTGAAGCTGATCGCGATGGAGGTGGCGCCGTTCGAGGCGGTTGCGGACGAGGGCATCGTGAAGCTCCGGATCGACGCGCGGGCCGCGCTCGCGAGCCTCATCGACGACCTGCGCCTCCTGATCGGCGAGTACCCCGGCGACGCGCCGGTCGAGCTCGAGATCCAGACGTCAGACGGCCCGAAGGTGCTGCGGTTCGGCGCCGGCTACCGCGTGCGGCCCGACGGCGACTTCATGGCCGAGGCGCGCGCGCTCCTGGGCGACGCCGTCCTGGCGTAGCGGCCGACAGCCGGGGCCAGACCCGTCCGGGGGGCCGGCCCCATGGGGTGCGCCGGGGCCCCAATGCGGTTCGCCGGCCCCGGCGCGTCCGCGCACGGCCGTAGAATCCGGGCTTCGTGAACCTGAACCAGCTCGATCTCGACCTGGAGGTCTTCCAGGGGCCGTTCGACCTGCTGCTCGCCCTCGTCATGCGCGAGGAGATCGAGCTGGCCGAGGTGCCCATCGCCGAGATCGTGGTCGCCTACGTCGAGCGGGCCTACGACGACGGCGAGCTCGACCTGGAGTCGGCGAGCGAGTTCCTCGTCCTGATCGCCGCCCTGCTCGAGATCAAGGTGCGCATGCTGTTCCCCGGCGAGGAGGACGAGGAGGGCGACGGCATGAGCGCCGAGGACGCCGAGGCCGAGCTGCTCGCGCGCCTCATCGAGTACAAGCGCTACGCGGCCGCCGCGGCGTGGCTGGCGTCCGCCGCCGCCGCCGAGCCGCGCGTCTTCCGCTCGGGCCCCGCGCCGCTCGCGCCGCGGCCGGAGCCGGTGGTCGACGAGTTCTCCGAGGATCCCTGGCAGCTCCAGGCCGCGGTCGGCCGGCTGCTGCGGCCGCCGCCCGAGATCGACCTCTCGGCCGTCCGCCGCCGGCTTGTGCCCGTGAGCGAGTTCCTGTCGCGCTTCCGGGCGGTGCTGCGCGAGCGGCGCGGGTTCTCGTTCGACGAGGCGGTCGCCGGGCTCGACCGGCTCTCGCACGCCGCGGCCTTCCTTGCGATCCTCGAGATGTGGAAGCAGGGCGAGGTGCAGGCCGAGCAGGGCGACGTCTTCGGCCCCATCCGGATCGCCCGCCGCGGGCGCGCGCCCGCCGAGTCGGAGCGCGCGATCGCGTGAGCGAGCTGACCCACACCGTCGAGGCGCTGCTCTTCGTCGCCTCCGAGCCGCTCAGCGTCTCCGAGCTGGCGGCGCTGGCCGAGGCGCCTCCCGCCCGGGTCGAGCGGGCCCTCGACGCTCTCCGCGACCGCTACAGCGAGGATCGCTCGGGCGTCGTCATCGAGCGGGTTGCGGGCGGCTACGGCTTCCGGGCGTCGCGCGAGACCGCCGCCGCGTGCGCGCGCCTCGTGAACCGGCCCAGCTCGCGCGCCCTGAGCCAGGCGGCGCTCGAGACGCTGGCGATCGTGGCCTACCTGGGCCCCGTCTCGCGCCCGGAGATCGCGCGCATCCGCGGCGTCGCGGCCGACTCGGCGGTGGCGGGCCTGCTCGAGCGCGCGCTGATCGAGGAATCGGGCCGCGGCGAGACGCCGGGCCAGCCGGTGCTCTACTCGACGACGGTGCTGTTCGAGCGGATGTTCGGCCTCGAGGAGGGGCTGGGCAGCCTGCCCTCGCTGGCCGAGTTCGACC
The DNA here is from genome assembly GCA_963805545.1 of uncultured Actinomycetes bacterium. GTDB lineage: Bacteria > Actinomycetota > Thermoleophilia > Gaiellales > JAICJC01 > JAICJC01. Next base: position 50,901 of record CAWDUU010000010.1, on the reverse strand, counting down.
TGCCCGAGGCCGACCACGAGGCGCTGCGGGCGCGGCTGCACCTCGTCGCCGACGCGCGTGCCGGTCAGGGTTAACCGCTACCTCGCGTCCACCGGGATGGGCTCGCGGCGGGCGGTCGAGGACGTGATCCGCGCGGGCCGGGTCACCGTGAACGGCGCGACGGCCGACCTCGCAACCCGGGTGGAGGAGGGGGACGACGTCCGCGTGGACGGCGCGCCGGTGCGCCCCGAGGCGGTCGTGGCGGTGCTCCTGAACAAGCCGCGCGGGGTCGTCACGACGGCGAGCGACCCGCAGGGCCGGCCGACGGTGACAGGGCTTGTCGACGCGGGCGCGCGCCTCTTCCCGATCGGCAGGCTCGACCGCGACACGACCGGCGTCCTCGTCCTCACCAACGACGGCGCGCTGGCCGACCGGCTCATGCATCCCCGCCACGGCGTCCCCAAGTCGTATCGCGCGCGGGTGAAGGGCGAGCCCGGCGAGGCCGCGCTCGACCGGCTGAGGGCGGGAATCGAGCTTGACGACGGCCCGACCGCGCCGGCGGAGGTGACGAGCCGCGGCTCCGGCGTGGTCGACATCACGATCCACGAGGGCCGAAACCGGCAGGTGCGCAGGATGTTCGCTGCGGTCGGCCATCCCGTGATCCACCTCCGGCGGACGGCGTACGCCGGGCTGACGGCCGGCCGGCTGGAGCCGGGGGAGTGGCGGGAGCTCGGCCCCGACGAGATCGCGGAGCTCAGGAATGCATGACGCCGTCGTCGTCGGCGCGGGGCTCTCGGGGCTGACGGCCGCGCACCGGCTGGCCGCTGCCGGGGCCGACGTCGTCGTGCTCGAGGCCGGCGCCCGCGTCGGCGGGCGGGTCTGGAGCCCCTCGGGCCCCGCGGGACGCTGGGAGGCGGGCGGGGAGGCCGTCGATCTCGCAAACACGCGTCTGCGCGGCCTGGCGGAGGAGGTGGGGGCGGCGCTTCGCCGCTCGGAGGTCGGGTGGGGCGACCACGGCCCGGCGCCGGTCGAGTGGCGCGTCGCCGGCCGTGCCGGCGCGCCCGACTCGGCGGGCTACCGGCGCCTCGCCGCCGAGATCGACCGCCGCGGCGCAAGCCCCGAGGCGGACGACCGCTTCACCGTCGCCGAGTGGATGGCGCGCGACGGGGCCGGGATGTTCGACCTGGCCGTCGCCGAGACGGTGGTGTCGGTGACGTCCTCGACGATGCCGGTGAAGCGGATGTCGCTCCAGGCGCTCGCCGTGAAGACCGCGGCCCGCCGCGGTGAGGGCGACGGCGCCGAGCTGCGCTTCGCCGGCGGTGCGGGCGGATTCGCCGAGACGCTGGCGGCAGGGCTCGGCGGCCGGGTGCGACTGCGCGCCGCCGCCGCGGCGGTGCGGGCGTGGCGCTCCGGCGTCGAGGTCGCCTCCGGGGCCGAGCGGCTCCGGGCCAGGCGTGCCGTCGTCGCGGTGCCGCTCCACGCCCGGGCCCGCATCGCCGGGCTCCCCGATGTCCCGGCCGGCTCCTACGGCGTCGCCGTGAAGTCGCTCATCGAGGTCGAGGGCGACCTTCCGGACGCGCCCACGGCCGTCCTCACCGACACGGCCCTCGGCTACGCGTACCGGCGCGACGCGCGCAGCCTCGGAAGCTTCGTCGGCTCGACGCCGGCGGCCTGGCTGATCCGGGCGGGCCGCAGGGCGGCGGACGCCGCGGTGGCCGAGGCGGTGCGGCGCGCATTCGGCGTGCCGGTCGCGCGCATCACGCGGGTCACCTACCCGCGCAGCTACCTGATCTTCGAGCCCGGCGAGCTGCGCGGCCTCGGCGCGCGCCTGGCCGATCCCTCCGGCCCGGTCCACTTCGCGGGCGCCGAGGCGTCGGACCTCCCGAGCTTCATGGAGGGCGCGGTCAGGGCGGGGGAGCGGGCCGCCGCCGAGGTGCACGCCGCCTCGTAGGACTCAGACGAAGCCCATCCGCTGCTTCATCTCGGCGAGCTTCGGCGCCGCGAGTGCCTGCGCCTGCCGGGCCCCGGCCGAGAGCACCTCGAGCAGGTGGCCCTCGTCGGCGCGCAGCTCCAGGTAGCGCTGCCGCATCGGCCCGATCATGGCCTCGACCGCCTCGGCGACGTCCGACTTGAACTGCCCGTACCCGGCGCCGTCGTAGGCGCCCTCGACGTCGTCGGGCGTGCGGTCGGTCGCGATCGCCATGATCTCGATCAGGTTGGCGATGCCCTCCTTGCCCTCGCCCGCGCGGCGCACCTCGCGGCCGGAGTCGGTGACCGCCGAGCGGATCTTGCGCACCACGACGTCCTGCGGGTCGGTCAGGAGCAGCGTGCCCTGGGGCGTCCCGCTGGTGGTCGACATCTTGCGGGTGGGCTCCTGGAGGTCCATGACCCGCCCGCCCGTCCCGGGGATCGCCGCCTCCGGCACCTTCAGGAGCTCTCCGAAGCGGCCGTTGAAGCGCTGGGCGATGTCGCGGGCCAGCTCGAGATGCTGGCGCTGGTCGTCGCCGACCGGCACCTTGTCGGCGTCGTAGAGCAGGATGTCGGCAGCCATGAGGACCGGGTAGGTGAAGAGGTCGACCGACACCGAGTCCTGGCCCTCGCTCTTCTCCTTGAACTGCGTCATCCGCCGCAGCTCGCCGAACGTCGCCAGCGCCCCGAGGAGCCATGTGCCCTCGGAGTGCTCGGGGACGGCGCTCTGCGCGAAGAGCGTGCACCGGTCCGGGTCGAGGCCGGCCGCCATGAGCGTCGCGGCCGTGTCGAGCGTGTTCTCGCGCAGCGTCGCCACGTCGTAGGGGACGCTGATCGAGTGCAGGTCGACGACGCAGTAGATCGCCTCGCCGAGGTCCTGGTAGGCCGGCCAGTGCCGGATCGCGCCGATGTAGTTGCCCAGGTGCTTCTGGCCGGTGGGCTGGATCCCCGAGAAGACGCGCGTCATCGCGGCAGGATCCTAACGATCGACCCCCCGTTAGGATCCATCCGATGGTCGCCTCGCCCGACACCTGGTCGCCCGCCTCCTGGCGGGCGTACTCGGCCCGGCAGCAGCCGGACTGGCCCGACGAGGGCGGGCTGGCGGCTGCCACGGAACGGCTGAAGCAGCTGCCCCCGCTCGTCTTCGCCGGCGAGGCCCGCGACCTCACGACCGCGCTCGCAGGCGTCGCCGAGGGGCGTGCGTTCCTGCTCCAGGCCGGCGACTGCGCCGAGTCGTTCGCCGACTTCTCGGCGGTCAGCATCCGCGAGAAGCTCAAGATCATCCTCCAGATGGCGGCGGTGATGACCTACGCCGGCACGCTGCCCGTCGTCAAGCTGGGACGGATCGCGGGCCAGTTCGCGAAGCCCCGCTCGGCCCCGACCGAGACGGTGGACGGCGTCGAGCTGCCGGCCTTCCGCGGCCACCTGGTGCACGACGACGCGCCGACCGCGGCCGCGCGCGTGCCCGACCCGGACCGGCTCGTCCAGGCCTACCACCAGTCCGCCGCGACCCTGAACCTGCTGCGCGCCTTCACCAAGGGCGGGTTCGCCGACCTGACCCGCGTCCACAGCTGGAACCAGGAGTTCGTGGCCACCTCGCCCGAGGGCCGCCGCTACGAGGCGATCGCGACCGAGATCGAGCGCGCGCTCCGGTTCATGGCCGCCTGCGGCATCGACCTCCACTCGGAGCGGCGCCTGCACGAGGTGGACGTGTGGACGAGCCACGAGGGCCTCCTGCTCGACTACGAGGAGGGGCTCACGCGGCGCGACTCGCTGACCGGCGAGTGGTACGACTGCTCGGCCCACATGCTGTGGGTGGGCGACCGCACCCGGCAGGCGGACGGCGCCCACGTCGAGTTCTTCTCGGGCGTCCGAAATCCGCTCGGGCTCAAGGTGGGGCCGACCGCGACGGCCGACGAGCTCCTCGACACGTGCGAGCGGCTCGACCCGGAGCGCGCGCCGGGCCGGCTGACGCTGATCGCCCGCATGGGCGCCGGCCGGGTCGAGGACGAGCTGCCCCCGCTCATCCGCGCGGTGCGCGACGCCGGACACCCCGTGGTGTGGACGTGCGACCCGATGCACGCGAACGCGTTCCGCACGCCGTCTGGCTACAAGACGCGCCGCTTCGAGGACATCATGTCCGAGATCTCCGGCTTCTTCGTCGCCTGCCGGGCGGAGCGCACCTGGCCCGGCGGTGTCCACCTCGAGTTCACCGGCGAGGACGTGACCGAGTGCCTGGGCGGCGCCGAGGAGGTCGTCGAGGACGACCTCTCGGTGCGCTACCGCACGCTGTGCGATCCCCGCCTGAACGCCCGCCAGTCGCTCGACCTGGCCTTCCGGCTCGCGGAGCTGATGCGGGCGGCGCACGACACCGCCGTCCGGGGCGGGTAGCCGGATGCGTGTCGGGATCGTCGGGCTCGGCCTCATCGGCGGGTCGATCGGGCTCGCGGCCGCGGAGCGTGGCGACGAGGTCGTGGCGTTCGACCCCGATCCCGAGGCCTGCGCGACCGCGCTGGAGCGCGGCGCCGCAGCCCGGGTCGAGGACACGCTCGAGGCGGCCGTGGCCGATGCCGACGTGGCGGTCGTCTGCGGGCCGGTCGTCCACCTGCCGGCGCTCGTCGAGCAGACCGTCGCCGCGACCGGCGAGCGCTGCGCCGTCACCGACGTCGGCTCCACCAAGTCGCGGCTCGTCGCGGCCGCCGGAGGAAGCCCGCGCTTCCTGGGCGGCCATCCGGTGTGCGGCTCCGAGGCCCGCGGCGTCGCGAACGCCCGCGCCGACCTCTTCCGCGGCGCCACCTGGTTTCTGACCCCGGTCGCGGCCACCGGCGCGGCCCACCACCGCACCGTGCACGGATTCGTGGCCGGGCTCGGCGCGCGGCCGGTCGCCATCGACCCGGGCGCGCACGACCGCCTGGTCGCGATCACGAGCCACCTGCCGCACGCCGTCGCAAACGTGCTCGCAAACCAGGCCGGAGCGGGCCGGGTGGACGGCCACGACCCGCTGGGAGCGGTCGGCGGGTCGTTCCGCGACATGACCCGCGTCGCCGGCGCCAACCCGCGGATCTGGGTCGACATCTTCCTCGACAACCGCGAGGCCCTGCTCGACGGCCTGCGCGAGCACGGCCGCCGCGTCGACGAGCTGGCGCGGGCGCTGGAGCGGGAGGACGCCGGGTTCCTGGCGCGCTGGATCGGTGAGGCCGCCGGCAACCGCAGGCGCCTCCTGGAGGCGGCCTACGAGGCGGTGCCGGAGGAGCTCTACCGGGTCCGGGTGCGGGTGCTCGACCGGCCGGGCGTGCTCTCGGGCATCACCCAGGCGCTCGGCGCCGAGGGCATCAACATCGAGGACTTCGAGCTCCACCACATGTCGGCCGACGCCGGCGGGACGGCGGTCATCGTCGTCGCGGGCGAGGACGAGGCCCGGCGGGCGGTCGAGCTGCTCGACGCGCAGGGCTACGGAGCGGTTTCGACCCCGGCGGTCGAGGCGTGAGCGCCGAGGGCCTTCGCATCGGGCCGGCCGGCGGGCTCACGGGCGAGCTCGCCGTCCCCGGCGACAAGTCGATCAGCCACCGGGCGGTGCTGCTCGGGGCGATCTCGTCCGAGCCGGTCAGCGTGCGCGGGTTCGGCGCCTCCGCCGACACGCTCTCGACGGTGGCCGCAATCGAGGCGCTCGGCGTCGAGGTGGAGCGGACCGGCGAGACCGACCTCGTCGTGCACGGCGCCGGCCTGCGCGGCCTCCATGTGCCCGACCGGCCGATCGACGTCGGAAACGCCGGGACGCTGATCCGGCTCCTGCCCGGCATCCTCGCGGGCCAGACCGGCGTGTTCGAGCTGACCGGCGACGACAGCATCCGGTCGCGGCCGATGGAGCGGATCGCCGCGCCGCTGCGTGAGATGGGCGTCGACATCGAGACGACCGGCGGCCGCCCGCCGATCCGGGTCACAGGCACGGGCCGCACCGGCCCCATCACCTACGAGCTCCCGGTCGCCTCGGCCCAGGTCAAGTCGTGCGTCCTTCTGGCCGGGCTCTTCGCCGACCGCGGCGTCACCGAGGTGCGCGAGCCGATCCCGACCCGCGACCACACCGAGCGCATGCTCCGGGCGGGCGGTGTGCCGGTCGACCGCGGCGCCGGCCGGGTGGCCGTGTCGCCCGTGCAGGAGCTCCACCTCGGTGAGGTGGACGTGCCGGGCGACTTCTCGTCGGCCGCGCCGTTCATCGTCGCGGCAACCGTGCTCTCGGGCTCGAACCTGACCCTGCGCGACGTCGGCGTGAACCCCACCCGCACGGGCCTTCTCACCGTGATGGAGCGGATGGGTGCGCGGGTCGGCGTCTTCCGCCGCCGGCTTGCGAGCGGCGAGCCCGTGGCCGACGTGGAGGTGCGCCCGGCGGAGCTCGTGGCCGCCGACGTCGAGCCGGAGCTCGTCCCGCTCCTGGTCGACGAGCTGCCGCTGGTGGCGCTCCTGGCCTGCTTCGCCCACGGCGTGACCACGATCCGCGGGGCGGGCGAGCTGCGGGTCAAGGAGTCCGACCGGATCGCCGCGACCGCGGCCGCGCTCAACTCCGTCGGCGGGCACGTCGAGCCGCTCGAGGACGGGTTCCGCATCCGCGGCGTCCCGGCGCGCCTCCGGGGCGGGGACGTCGACGCCGCCGGCGACCACCGGGTGGCGATGCTCGGCGCCGTCGCAGGCGTCTGCTCCCAGGAGGGCGTCGAGGTGCACGGCGCGGACGTCCTCGGCGTCAGCTTCCCCGACTTCGCGGACCGCCTCGCCGCCGTGAGCGCCTGACGGCATGGTGGTGACGATCGACGGCCCGGCCGGAGCCGGCAAGAGCACCGTCGCCCGGGCGGTGGCGGAGCGGCTCGGCTACCGCCACGTCGATACGGGCGAGATGTACCGCGAGCTGACCGCGGTCGCGCTGGAGCGGGGCGCCGACCTCGACGACGGCGACGCGCTGGCCGCGCTCGTCAGCGTGCCGGCGTCCGGGCCCGTGAACCTGCGCTCGGAGCGGATCTCGGCGCACGTGAGCGCGGTGTCGCGGCACGGTCCGGTCAGGCTGCGGATGCGCGACCGCCAGCGCGAGCTGGCCCGCGACGCCGTGCTCGAGGGCCGCGACACGGGGACACGGGTGTGCCCGGACGCCGAGGTCAAGATCTACCTCACCGCCTCGGTCGCCGAGCGGGCCCGGCGGCGTGCGGCCGAGCTCGGGATCCCGCAGCCGGAGGTCGAGCTCGCCATCGCCGAGCGCGACCGCCGCGACGCTGTCCAGCTCGCCCCGGCGGACGACGCCCACACGATCGACACGACCGAGCTCGACGTCGAGGCGGTGATCGAGCGCGTGCTCGACCTGGTCCGCAGGGCGAGCTCGTGACCGTGGCCGCCGAGCTGGCCGCGTTCGACCGCGCGTGGCGGACGCTGCGCCGCACGGTCGGCCTCCTGGTCTGGATCCTGCTTCGGCCGCGTATCGTCGGCCGCGAGCACGTTCCGGCCCGCGGGCCGGTCCTGATCGTGGCGAACCACGAGTCGTGGTGGGACATCCCTGCGCTCGGCTGGGCGCAGCCGCGCTCGATCCGCTACATGGCCAAGCGCGAGCTGTACGGCTACCGGTCGCTGGCGTGGCTCCTGCGCTGGGGCGGCGCCTTTCCGGTGCGCCGGGGCGAGCCCGACCGCGACGCGCTGCGGATCGTGCACGAGACGGTCGAGGCGGGCGGCGCCGTCGGCATCTTCATCCAGGGGCATCGCCAGGCCGAGCTGGAGGGAGCCAAGGCCGGCGCCGGGCGGTGCGCGGTCGTCGAGGACGTGCCGGTGGTGCCCGCGGCCATCCGGGGCACGCGTACCTGGCGGCCCGGCCGCCGGATCGGGATCGCCTTCGGCGAGCCGCGGCGCTACGAGCGCGGCGACCGGCGGCCGGGCGCGGCCTACCGCGAGACCGCCGACGAGCTGATGGCCGAGATCCGGCGCCTGTACGAGCAGGCGGGATGAGCGCGCGCCGGCCGATGGTGGCGGTCGTCGGGTTCCCGAACGCCGGCAAGTCGACGCTCGTGAACCGCCTCTCCGGCTCCCGGACGGCGGTCGTCGACGAGACACCGGGCGTCACCCGCGACCGAAACGAGGTGCCGTGCGACTGGAACGGGCGCGAATTCGTCCTCGTCGACACGGGCGGCGTCGATGCCGCCGACCCGTCGCACATGCAGACCCAGGTCGCCGACCAGGCCCGTGAGGCCGTGGAGCAGGCCGACCTCGTGCTGCTCACCATCGACGCCCGGGCGGGGCTCGTGGCGGGCGACGAGGAGCTCGCCCACATCCTGCGCCGCTCCCGGCGGCCGGTGATCGTGGTCGCGAACAAGGTCGACGACGCCGCCCACGAGGCGGGTGCGCTCGAGCTGCACGCGCTCGGCCTCGGCGATCCGATCGCCGTCTCCGCCCTGCACGGCCGCGGCACCGGAGACCTGCTCGACGCCGTCGTCGACCGGCTCCCGGGGGCCGGGGAAGGCGATGAGACCGAGGAGGAGGAGGACGACGAGATCCGGGTGGCGATCCTCGGCCGTCCCAACGTGGGCAAGTCGTCGCTTGTGAACGCGATCCTGGGGCGGCCGCGGGTGATCGTGGCCCCGACGCCGGGCACGACCCGCGACGCGATCGACACGCTCTTCGAGCGCGGCGGGCGCCGGTTTCGCCTGATCGACACCGCCGGCCTCCGCCGCAAGCGCCGCCACCGGCAGGGGATCGAGTACTGGAGCGAGGTGCGTGCGCTCGACGCCGCCAAGCGGGCCGACATCGCGTTGGTTCTCGTCGACTCGTCCGAGGGATTGGCCGAGGGCGACCTCACCGTGGCCGACGAGGCGCGCAAGGCCGGCTGCGCGACGCTCGTCGTGCTCTCGAAGTGGGACATCACGACCGTCGATGTCGACGACATCGGCGAGCGCCTCACGCGGAAGCTGCGCCAGCGGCCGGCGATGGTGACGACGTCGGCCCTCACCGGCCGAAACGTCGACCGCCTGCTCGATGCGATCGAGGAGCTCTTCGGCCGCCACACCTCGCGTGTGGGCACCGGGGCGCTCAACCGGGCGATGGCCGAGATCGGGGCCGCCCGCGAGACGCCGCGGCAGGGCCGGCGCAAGCTGAACGTGCTCTACGCCACCCAGTACCGCACCCGGCCGCCGCGGTTTCGTATCGTCGTCAACGACAGGTCGCTCGTGACGCGAGACTACGCCTACTTCGTCGAGAACCAGCTGCGCCGCCGGCTGGGCCTGGAGGGCACGCCCGTCATCATCGACTTCAAGAGCCGCTCGTGAGGGTCTTCGTCGTCGGCTGCGGGAGCTGGGGCACGGCCTTCGCCCGCCTGCTCGCGCTCCAGGGTCACGAGCCGACCCTTGTCTGCCGCGACCCGGCCCAGGCCGACGCCATCGTCCGCCACCGGCGAAACCCGCGCCACCTCTACGACGTCGAGCTTCCAGCCGGCCTGGACGCCTGCCCGCTGGACGGGGCCGACATGACCGCCGCCGACCTCGTGGCCCTCGCCGTGCCGAGCCGGGCCTTCGCCGAGGCGGCGGCGGCGGTCGTGCCGCGGGCGGGGGAGGGGTCGGCGCTTCTCTCGATGACGAAGGGCCTCGACCCGGGCAGCGGCCGGCGGCTCTCCGAGATCCTCGGCGGCCTTGCGGACGCCGGCCGGGTCGCCGTCCTCTCGGGCCCGAACCACGCGGAGGAGGTGGCCCGCGACCAGCCGACCGCCTCGGTCGTGGCCAGCGACAACGCCGAGCTGGCACGCACGCTCCAGCGCGAGCTCTCGGGCCGGACGATGCGCGTCTATGCGTCGCGCGACGTGGTCGGCGTCGAGCTGTGCGCCGCGTCGAAGAACGTGATCGCGATCGCGGCGGGGATCTCCGACGGACTCGGCTACGGCGACAACGCCAAGGCCGCGATCATCACCCGCGGGATGGCCGAGATGTCGCGGCTCGGCGAGGGCTTCGGCGCCTCCCCGCGGACGTACATGGGCATGGCCGGGATGGGCGACCTGGTCGCCACCTGCACGTCGCACCATTCCCGCAACCGGCTCGCGGGCCAGATGATCGCCACCGGCGTGCCGACCGCATGGATCGAGCAGGAGATCGGCGAGGTGGCCGAGGGCCTCACGGCGGCGCCGGTCGTCCGCGACGTGGCCCGCGAGCGCGGGATCGAGCTTCCGATCACCGAGGCCGTGTGCGACGTCGCCTTCGGCGGCGTGACGCCGCTCGAAGCCCTGGCCGGCCTCATGGCCCGGGAGCCGGTGGAGGAATGAGGGTCTGGGGCCAGGATTCATCCTGGCCCACGGTGTTCGCCCGTCGGCCAACCGGGGACAGTCCCTGAACATGCCGCGTTGCACGCGCGTCACGCCGGCGTGACGCGCCGCCGCGCGCTGAGGGACGCGGCGTGTCGCGCACGGGTCACGAAAGCGTGTCGCGAGAAGTTCAGGGACTGTCCCCGCTGAACCAGTCCCCGCCGAACCACCGGGGCCAGGCCCCGTCCGGGGCCTGGCACCACGGGGTTTGCGACCTTTCCACTACCATCCGCCGGATGGCGGCAGCCGGTCCCCGCGAGTTTCTGTTCACGTCCGAGTCGGTGACGGAGGGCCATCCGGACAAGGTCGCGGATGCCATCTCCGACGGCGTCCTCGACGAGGTGCTGCGGCGCGATCCGGGCGGGAAGGTGGCGTGCGAGGTGCTCGTCACGACCGGCCTCGTGGTCGTCGCCGGCGAGATTACGACCGACGCCTACGTCGACATTCCGCGGGTCGTCCGCGACACGGTGCGCGACATCGGCTACACCGACGCCGCCTTCGGATTCGACTTCCTGACCTGCGGCGTCGTCGTTGCGATCGACGAGCAGTCGCCCGACATCCGGATGGGCATCGACACCTCCTACGAGGAACAGCGCCAGCGCGCCGAGGCCGAGGTCGACAGCCAGGGCGCCGGCGACCAGGGGATGATGTTCGGCTACGCGTGCGACGAGACGCCGGAGCTGATGCCGCTCCCGATCATGCTCGCCCACCGCATCGCCCGCCGGATGGCGGAGGTGCGCAAGGACGGGACGCTCGCCTACCTCAGGCCCGACGGCAAGACCCAGGTGACGGTGCGCTACCGGGAGTCCGCGGGCAGGCTCGAGCCGGTCGCGATCGAGCGGCTCCTTGTCTCGACCCAGCATGATCCCGACGTCGACGAGGCGACGATCCGCCGGGGCCTCGTCGACCACGTGCTGCCCGCCGTCATCCCCGCCGAGCTGTGCCCGCACGAGCAGCTGGCCGACCCCGACTTCGTGCTCGTGAATCCGACCGGCCGTTTCGTGACCGGCGGGCCGATGGGCGACACGGGTCTCACCGGGCGCAAGATCATCGTCGACACCTACGGCGGCGCCTCCCGGCACGGCGGCGGCGCCTTCTCGGGCAAGGACCCGTCCAAGGTCGACCGGTCGGGCGCCTACGCGATGCGCTGGGTGGCCAAGAACGTCGTCGCCGCCGGCCTCGCCCACCGCGCCGAGGTGCAGGTGGCCTACGCCATCGGCGTGGCCCGCCCGGTGTCGGTCGCCGTCGAGACGTTCGACACCGAGAGGGTGCCGAGGTCGACGATCGAGGCGGCCGTGGCGTCGGTCTTCGACCTGCGGCCGGCTGCGATCATCCGCGAGCTGGACCTGCTGCGGCCCATCTACCAGCGCACGTCCGCGGGCGGCCATTTCGGCCGCATCGACGAGGACTTCCCCTGGGAACGCGCGGACCGAGTCGCCGAGCTGCGCGCGGCGTGCGGCCTGGGTGAGCCCATCCGCGTCTGACACGGCCCCCGTCGCGGCGGTCGCACCGCTCGTGACGGCGCGCGCCGTTGACCGGTCCTTCGACTACGCCGTGCCGTCCGGCCTCGACGCGGCCGTCGAGCGCGGCGCGATCGTGGAGATCGAGCTCGGCAACCGCCGCGTGAAGGGCGTCGTGACCGGCCGCGGCGGCACCTCCGAGGTAGCGGAGCTGAAGCCGGTGCTCGCTGTCGTGGGCGCCGTGCCGCTCACGCTGCTCGACCTCGCCGAGTGGATCGCGGCGACCTACGCCTCCACCCTGGCGCGCGCGCTTCCGCTCGTGACGCCGCCCGAGGCGGAGGCCCGCCCGCCCGAGCCGTGGGTGCGCGTCCTCTCCGCGGAGGGCGCCACGGCCCGCCAGTCCGAGATCCTGGCCCACGCCGGGCTGGCGCCGCTGCCGCTGTCCGACCTCGTCGCCGCCGCGGGAACGACCCGCGAGACGCTGCGGCGGATGCGCGATCGCGGCCTCGTGGCGTTCGAGGCGATGCCTCCGGCTCCCCGCACCGACGTCCGCGTCGAGCTGACCGCCGCCCAGGAGGCGGCGGTTGGAGCCTGCGTCGAGGTGCTGGAGGCCGGCGGCGGCGACGTGCTCATCCACGGCGTCACGGGATCGGGCAAGACCGAGGTCTACCTGCGCGTGATCGAACACGCGCTCGAGCTCGACCGCGGGGCGATCGTGCTCGTCCCCGAGATCGCGCTCACGCCGCAGGTCGCAGCGCGATTCACAGCCCGGTTCGGAGCCACCGTCGCCGTCCTTCACAGCGGCCTCTCCGCAGGCCGGCGCGGGACCGAGCACCGCCGGATCGCGGCCCGCGAGGCGCGCGTGGTGGTCGGCGCGCGGTCGGCGGTCTTCGCGGGCGTGCCCGACCTCGGGGTGATCGTCGTCGACGAGGAGCACGATGCGTCGTACAAGCACGAGGCCGACCCCCGCTACGACGCCCGCCGGGTGGCAGCCAAGCGCGCGCGCCTCGAGCGGGCCGTGACGCTGTACGGGAGCGCGACCCCGCGGCCCGAGGCGTGGCACGGCGTCGCCCGGCGGGTGAGCCTTCCGGCCCGCGTCGGCGGCAGCCTGCCGCGCGTCGAGATCGTCGACCTGCGCCTGGACGGCGGCTATCCGCTGACCCGGCCGCTGCTCGACGCGCTGGGCGAGATCGAGGACGGCGGCGGGCGCGCGATCGTGCTTCAGAACCGGCGTGGGGCCGCCGCGGCGCTCCACTGCCGCACGTGCGCCCGGACGTGGCGGTGCGGGCGCTGCGACGTCGCGCTCACGCTCCACGGCCGCCGGCTGCGCTGCCACCACTGCGGCGCGTCGGAACCGATGCCGCGGGCCTGCCCCCGCTGCGGGTCGGTCGACCTGGCCCAGATCGGGGCGGGCACTGCCCGTGTGGAGGCCGAGCTGGGGCGCCGGTTCCCGCGGCTGGAGGTGCTGCGGCTCGATGCCGACGTCGCGGCCGCGGCCGGGGAGCCCGAGGCCACGCTGCGCCGCTTCCGGCGAGCCGACGCCGCGGTGCTGGTGGGCACCCAGCTCGTCGCGAAGGGCCACGACGTGCCGGGCGTGAAGCTGGCCGCCGTGATCGACGCCGACCAGGCGCTCGCCGTCGCCGACTTCCGGGCGGAGGAGCGGGCGTTCGCCCTCCTGACCCAGCTCTCGGGCCGCCCCGGGCGGCCGGGCGACCCGCGCGGCCGCGTGATCGTGCAGGCCTGGGACCCGGAGCTGCGCGTGGTCGTGCTCGCCGCACGCCACGCGGTCGAGGAGTTCCTGGAGGGTGAGCTTGAGCGGCGCCGGGCACTCGGCTACCCGCCGTTCCGGCGGCTGGTGCGCGTGCTCGCCGGTGCACCGGCGGGCGACGTCGCCGAGGGGGTCGCCGACGCCGTCCGCCGCGCCGTCGAGCCGGCCCTCCCCGGCGACCTGCTGCTCGGGCCGGCGCCGCTCTTCCGGCTCCGCGACCGCTGGCGCAGCCACCTGCTGATCAAGACGGAGCAGCCGCTCCGGGCCGCCGCGGTGCTCAGGAGCGTCGTCCGCGACCTCGGGCCCGACCTGCGCCGGGCCCGCGCCACGGCCGTCGTCGACGTGGATCCGCAGTCGCTCTCGTGACCCGGTAGCCTTCTGCGCGTGACCCGAGCGCTCGTTGTCGTCGACATCCAGAACGACTACTTCCCGGGCGGTGCCAACCCGCTCGACGGGCCCGAGGCGGCCGCCGCGCACGCACGCGGGCTGCTCGACGCCTTCCGCGCATCGGGCGAGCCGGTCTTCCACGTGAAGCACGTCTGGGACGCGCCGGACGCGCTCTACCTGCGGCCCGGCACGCCGGGCGGCGAGATCAACGACGCGGTCTCGCCGCGGCCGGGGGAGCCCGTGGTCGAGAAGGCGTTTCCCAACGCCTTCCTGGAGACGTCCCTCGACGCCGGCCTGCGCGCCGCGGGCGTCGACCGGCTCGTCGTGTGCGGGATGATGACCTCGATGTGTGTCGATGCAACGGTTCGGGCGGCGGTCGACCTGGGGTATGAGGTGAGCGTGGCCCACGACGCATGCGCGACGATGCCGCTCGAGTTCGGCGGCCGCAGGATCGAGGCCCCGGACGTGCACGCCGCGTTCCTGGCCGCGCTCGCGGACGGCTACGCGGCCGTCGATCCCTCCGCCGAGCTGGCGGCCACCTGAGGAGCCATGGACGACCACGAGATCGCAGACGGCCAGGTCGAGACGACCGCGAACGAGGAGGAGCGCCGCGCCCACCATGCGGCGGCGCTCATGCTCGTGCGCCAGTACCCCGACCCGGTGCTGCGCGTCCCCGCCGACCGGGTTTCCGAGGTCGACGGCGACGTGAAGCGGCTGGTCGAGCGGATGAGCGAGGTCATGCGCCAGGCCCACGGCGTCGGCCTGGCCGCGCCGCAGCTCGGCGTCCTGCGCCGCATCCTCGTCTACCGGGTCTCCTCCGACGGCGAGGTGCACGTCCTCATCAATCCTGAGCTGCGCGATCGCTCCGAGGAGACCGAGTCCGACACCGAGGGCTGCCTGTCTCTCCTGGGCGGCGACCTTCAGGTGGCGGTCGAACGCCATGTGCGGGTCGTCGTCGCGGCCGTCGACGCCGACGGCAACCCGGTCGAGGTCGATGCCGAGGGCCTCGAGGCGCGCGTCATCCAGCACGAGATCGACCACCTGGACGGCGTCCTCATCGTGGACCGGGCTGCGAAGGACGACCGGAAGGCCGCGCTGCGAGACCTCCGCCTGCGGGCATAGCGGGATCCAATGCCCAGAGTCGCCTTCCTGGGGACGTCGGCGTTCGGTGCCGACGTCCTGCGCCGGCTTGCCGGCGAGACTGACATCGAGATCGTCGCCGTCGTGACGCAGCCCGACCGGCCGTCGGGGCGCGGGCGCCGCGAGCAGTCCCCGCCGGTGGCCGGCGCGGCCCGCGAGCTGGGCCTGCCGCTGGTGCAGACGGCCGCCGCATCGGCCGTGCCGCCCGCCGCCGATGCGGGCGCGGTCGTCGCGTTCGGCCAGATGGTGCGCCCGCCGCTTCTGGGCGCCTACCCGCTCTACAACCTGCACCCGTCGCTCCTTCCGCGCTGGCGCGGCGCGGCCCCGGTCGAGCGCGCCATCATGGAGGGCGATGCCGAGACGGGCGTGTGCGTCATCGACCTCACGGCCGAGCTCGACGCCGGGCCGATCCACGGATGCGAGCGCTTCCCGATCGGGCCCGAGGACGACGCCGCGGCCGTCCGGGCCCGCGCGCTCGAGGCCGGGGTGCCGCTTCTCGCGGCCGCCCTGCGCGGCGAGACGACCGGTGTCGAGCAGGCCGCGGACGGCGTGACGTATGCCCGGAAGATCGAGCCGGCCGACCGCCGCATCGACTGGAGCGGCCCGGCTACGCGGGCGGCGAACCTCGTGCGGGCCCTCTCGCCGCACATCGGAGCCCGGTGCGAGCTCGACGGCGAGCTCGTGACGATCTGGCGCGCCCGGGCCGTGGCCGGCGAGGGCGTCCCGGGAACGGTGACGGCGCCGCTTCGGGTGGCCTGCGGCGAGGGCGTTCTCGACCTGCTCGAGGTGCAGGCCGCCGGCAGGCGCAGGATGGCAGCGGACGACTATCTCCGCGGTCTGCGCCGGGCTCCGGAGCGCGCGGCGTGAGCGCGCGGTCCGTGGCGTGCGAGGTCGTGCGCCGCACGTTCGAGGAGGATGCCTACACCGACCGGGCGTTCCGGGCGGAGGCCGAGCGGGCCGAGCTCGGCGAGCGCGACCGCCGCCAGGCGATGCGGCTCGCGTTCGGCACGGTGCAGCGGGTGCGCACGCTCGACCACGCCATGGAGACGCTGGCCGGCCGCCCCCCTGCGGAGCTCCAGCCGACCCTCCGGGCGGCACTCCGGATCGGTGCGTACCAGCTGCTCTTCTCCGAGGGCGTGCCGGCGCACGCGGCCGTCAACGAGACCGTCGAGCTGTGCAAGCGGGTCGCCGGACTGCACACCGCCGGGCTGGCGAACGCCGTCCTGCGGCGGATCGCCGCGGCCGGGACCGAATGGCTCGACGGGCTCCCGCTCGCCCTGCGCCACTCGTACCCGGACTGGATCGTCGCGGAGTGGGAGGCGATGCTGGGCCCCGCCGACGCCGAGGCGGTGATGGTCGCCCAGAACGAGCCGCCGGAGCTGTCGGTGCGCGTGAACCGCCTGCGCGCGCCGGAGGTCGACCTCGGCGTCCCGGTGCACGGCGACCCCGAGCTGCCGGAGGCGGTCGTGATCGACGCGCCGTTCGACGTGTCGGCCAGCCCGGAGCTGGCGGCCGGCATCATCTGGCCGCAGTCGCGGGCTGCGATGCTCCCGGCGCGGATCCTGGCGCCGGAGCCGGGGATGCGCGTGCTCGACCTGTGCGCCGCCCCCGGCGGGAAGGCGGGGCATCTCGCGGCGCTCATGGCCGACCGCGGCGAGCTGGTGTGCGTCGAGCGGCACCCGGGCCGGGCCCGCGCGCTCCAGGCCACGCTGCACCGCTTCGGCGCCTCGTGCGCCCGGGTGGTGGAGGCCGACGTCCTGGCGTTCTCGGAGGACGGCTTCGACCGCATCCTGCTCGACCCGCCGTGCTCGGGCCTGGGCGTGCTCGCCGCCCGCCCCGACGCGCGCTGGCGCGGCGACGAGGGGGCGGCCGACGACCTGGCGGCGACCCAGCGGCGCATGCTGGCCCATGCACGCATGCTGCTCGCTCCCGGCGGGAGGCTCGTCTACTCGGTGTGCACGATCCGCCGCGCCGAGGGCGAGGGCGTGCTCCCCGGCGGGCGGCAGACGCTCCCCCACCGCGACGGGACGGACGGCTTCTACATCGCAATCCTCTAGGCCGCGTCGCGCCGCTCGGCGGCGAGCATCGCCTCGACCTCGGCCACCGGGACGGGGCGCGAGAAGAGGAAGCCCTGGCCGAGGTCGCATCCCAGGCCGGCGAGCAGGGCACGCTGCTCCTCGGTCTCGATGCCCTCGGCGAGGGCACGCATGCCGAACGCCCGCGTCAGCCGGACGATCGTGTCGGTGAGCGCCACCGCGGAGGCATCGTGCGGCAGGTCGCGCACGAACGAGCGGTCGATCTTCAGCACCGACGCCGGCAGCGTGTTCAGGCGCGAGAGCGACGAGCTGCCCGTGCCGAAGTCGTCGATGGCGAGCCGCATCCCGTGGTCGCGCACGACGTCGAGCGCTCCCGACGACAGGTCCGCGTCGCCCACGACCTCCGACTCCGTCACCTCGATCACGAGGTCGTCGGGCGCGAGACCGTGCGCGGCCATCAGCGCGACCATGTTGAGCAGCGTGGGCTCGTCCCACATGACAACCGGGAAGTTGAAGTTGATCGCAAGGTCGATCCCGCGCCGGCGCCAGTCGGCCTTCAGCACGCACACCTGCTCGATCACCCATTGCGTGATCGGTGCGATGAGGCCCGTGCGCTCCGCCAGCGGGATGAACCGGTTCGGCGGGATCATCGCGCCGCCCGGCGGCTGCCAGCGGATGAGTGCCTCGACACCGGCGATCTCGCCGGACGCCAGCTCGACCACCGGCTGGTAGTGGAGCACGAACTCCTGGCGCTCGATCGCATGGTGCATCCGGGCGATCAGGTCGAGCTCCTCGCGCGGGGCGAGGCCGCTCACGGCCCGGTCGTCGCGGCGTACCAGGGCGGCGCTGCGATAGGCATTCACGTGCGCCGCCTTCAGGAGCTCGTCGCCGCTGCCTGCATCCGCCGGGAAGACGGCGACGCCGGTCCGGGCGCTCAGGTAGATCTCGTGACCGCCGTGCAGGAACGGCCGCCGCAGGACGTGGCGGACGCGCCCGCCGAGCGCGGTGCCCATCTGGGCCACGTCCGCCGGCTGGGTGTGCGTCTGCGAGGCCGCGCTGTCGGCCGTGTCTGCCAGGAGCACCACGAACTCGTCGCCGCTGTGACGGGCGACGAGCGTCGCCTCGCCGACGGCGCCGCGCAGCCGGTCGGCGAGCTGGCACAGCACCGCGTCCCCGACGCCGTGCCCGTACGCGTCGTTCACGACCCGGAAGTTCTCGAGGGTGACGAAGACGACGCCGACGGAGCGGCTCCACCGGCGGGCGCGCTCGACGGCGTCGGACACACGCCTCGTGAAGAGGGTGCGGTTCGGGAGGGCGGTCAGCTCGTCGTGGTCGCGGAGGAAGGCCAGCCTGTCCTCGGCCTCGCGGCGCTCGGTGATGTCCTGCCCGATGCTGTTCACGCCGACGACGGCGCCGTCGGCGGCACGGCTCACGCTGTCCCACCACTTGATGACCCTGTCGCCGCCGCTGCGCGTCCGCAGCCGCTCCTCCGAGCCGTCCTCGAGGTCGTTCTCGCGCACGGCGCGGAGGAAGCTCTCCTCGCGCTCGACGGGGCCCACCGTGTCGTACCAGCTCCTGCCGACGAGCTCGTCGCGCGACCACCCGGTGACCTCGCACACGTGGTCGTTGCAGAACGTCACGTTCCCATCGAGATCGAGCTGGAGCGCGAGCAGGTTCACGCCCTCGAGCGTGTCGCGGTAGCGGCGCTCGGACTCGCGCAGGTCGGCCTCCGCCCGCTTGCGCGTGCTCACGTCCTGGAGGTATCCCTGGGCGTGCAGGGGGGCGCCGGACTCGTCGTGCACGATCACGGCCCGGTCGCGCACCCAGCGCACGCTGCCGTCCTTCGCGACCAGCCGGAACTCCTGCTCCCAGGGCGCCCCGCCGGCGTGCCACTCGTGCATCGCGTCAAGGACCCAGGCGTCCTCAGGATGCAGCACGGTCGGGAACCAGTCCGGGTTGCCCTCGACCTCCTCGCGGGTGTAGCCGGTGAGCTCCTCGATCGCGGGGCTGACGTACTGGGCCGTGCTCGTGTCGTCGAGGGCGTCGGTGTAGATGGCGAGCGGGATCTGCTCGACGAGCGAGCGGTAGCGGGCCTCGGCGCCGCGCAGCTTGCGGAGCAGGCGGTCGCCCTCCCGGCGCGCGATCGCCGAGCGGGCGGCGAAGCACCCGAGCGCGATCACGGCCGCGACCTGGCGGAAGTCGTCCTCGGGCCCGCGGTGGAGTGATCGCGAGCACGAAGAGGACGACGATCCCGACCATCGCCCCCCACGACCAGCCGCGGATCGGGTCGGTCCGGGGCACGTACTCGCGCATCCCGGTGGAATGCCGGACGCGGAGGCCGGCCCCGAGGCCGATCGCGGCGAGGCCCGTCATCCACACGATGATTCTCGGGTAGATGAGCACGGCCGGATCGGAGACGAAGGCCGGGCTGATCCCGGCGAGCGCCGTGAGCAGGAAGCCGAGCGTGAGGACCTGCGCCGGGCGCGGCGCCGAGCGGCCGCCGACGTAGCGGATGCCCTCGATGCACGTCGACGCGAGGATCATGAAGGCCACCGGGCCGGCGACGTGGGCGGCGAAATGGGCCGGGGAGTCGTCCACCACGCCTCCGTAGGTGACCGAGGCCACCGAGACGACCGCCAGCACCAGCGGCACCTGGTCGAGCACGAGCTGGCGCCCGGCGAATGCGCCCTCGGGAAGGCGCGCGACCACTCCGGCGGCGCCCAGCAGGGCTGCGACCGCCAGGATCCCTTCGACCGCCCCGCGAGCGGCCCCGGCGCCGAACGCGCCGTGCGCCGCGGCGGCGACCGCCGTCCCGGCCACGTCGAACGCCAGCGCGGCCGACCAGAGCCACCAGGCGGTCCGGTGCCGGCCCCGCGGCAGCTTCGAGAGCGCCACCAGAGCGGTGGCGAGCACGGCCACGCCGACCGCGACGGTGAGCGCGACCAGGGCAGGGTGAACGGCGGGAACGGAGGGCACCTAGTCGCGTAATCGCCCGCCCCGAAAGGGGGTTGAGCGACCGAAAACGCCCATCCACTACAGTGGCGCCGAATGCGCGCATGGCCCACCACCGTCGAGGTCGCGCCGTCGATCCTCTCCGCGGATTTCGGCCGGATGCGCGAGCAGGTGACCGAGGTGCTCGACGCCGGTGCGCGGGTCGTCCACATCGACGTCATGGACGGCCACTTCGTCCCGGTCATCACGTTCGGGCCGAAGATGGTGGAGGACGTCGCCGGCGTCATCCACGAGCGCGGCGGCTTCGCCGACGTCCACCTGATGATCGAGCAGCCGGAGCGCCACATCGCCCAGTTCGCGGCGGCCGGGGCCGACAGCATCACGGTGCACGTCGAGACCTGCCCGCACCTGCACTACACGCTGCACCAGATCGGCGACCTGGGCTGCCGTGCGGGCGTCACGCTCAACCCTGCGACGCCGGTCGAGGCGATTGCCGAGGCCGCCCAGTACGCCGACGTCCTGCTCTGCATGAGCGTGAACCCGGGCTGGGGCGGGCAATCGTTCATCCCGGCGACGCTCGACCGGCTGCCCCGCATCCGCGGGCTGGCGGGGCCGGACACCGCCGTCGAGGTCGACGGCGGGGTCGCGCCCGACACGGCGGCGGGCGTCTACCGGGCCGGGGCGAACATCCTGGTCGCCGGATCCGCCGTCTTCGGCGCGCCGAGTCCGGGCGAGGCGTATGCCGAGCTCGTCGACGTCGTCGCCGGAGCGGGCGCCGTCGCGTGGCGCTGACCGGCGCCGACCGCGCACACCTCGACCGCTGCCTCGAGCTGGCCGGGCGCGGCCGCCGCACGGCGGCCCCCAACCCCGTCGTCGGGGCGGTGGTCGTGCGCGACGGCCGCGTGGTCGGGGAGGGGTGGCACGAGCGGCCGGGCGGGCAGCACGCGGAGGTCGCCGCGCTCCGCGACGCCGGCGACGCCGCCGGCGCCACGGTCTACGTCAACCTGGAGCCGTGCAGCCACCACGGCCGCACGCCTCCCTGCGCCGATGCGCTGATCGAGGCCGGCGTGGCGCGCGTGGTCGTCTCGATGATCGACCCGACCGACAAGGTGAACGGCGCCGGGATCGCCCGCCTGCGCGGGGCGGGCGTCGACGTCGAGGTCGCGGGCGGCCCGGACGAGCGCCGGGCGCGGCGGGCGAACGCCGGCTGGCTCACGCTCGCGCTCCGGAACCGGCCGCACGTCACCTACAAGGCCGCCGTGAGCGCCGACGGCCGCACCGCGGCGGCGGGTGCCGGCCCGCGCTGGATCAGCTCGGAGGAGAGCCGCGCGGTCGTGCACGAGATGCGCGCGCAATCGGGCGCCGTCATGGTGGGAAGCGGGACGGCGCTCGCCGACGATCCGCTGCTCACGGCCCGCGACTGCCATCCGCCGGCCGAGCGCCAGCCGCTGCGGGTCGTGCTCGACCGCCGCGGCCGCCTGCCCGCCACGTCGCGGCTCGCCCGCACGGCCTCGTCCGAGGCGCCGGTCCTCGTCGTCCGCGCCCCCGGGGCCGGCGGCATCTCGGCGGTGGGTGTCGAGGCGATCGAGTGCGACGGCCCGGCGGCGGCGCTCCGCGAGCTCGGCCGCCGCCGCATCGCCTGGGTGCTCCTGGAGGGCGGCGCCACCGTCGCCACGGCGCTCCTCGACGCCGGCCTCGTCGACCGGGTGGCCGTCTTCGAGGCGCCGGTCGAGCTTGGCCCCGGCCCGGGCCTCTTCGCGCGCGAGGTCGAGCTCCCCGGGGTGGCGGAGGAGCGCCGGATCGGCCCGGATATGCTGAGGATCTTCGAGATCCAGGAGCCGTAGATCTTCACGGGCATCGTCATCGAGTCGGGAATCGTCAGGGCCGCAGCCCCTTCGGGCGGCGGAGTCGACCTGGCCGTGGAGGCGCCGGTGGTGGCAGAGGGCGCCCGGGTCGGCGACTCGGTCGCGATCGACGGCTGCTGCCTCACCGTGGCGCGCCTCGACGGGGCGGTCCTTCAGTTCAACGCCGTCGCCGAGACGCTCCGGCGGACCACGCTCGGCGCCCTCGCGGCCGGCGACCGGGTGAACCTGGAGCCGGCGCTGCGGGTGGGCGATCCCATGGGCGGCCACTGGGTGCAGGGCCACGTGGACGGTGTGGGCGAGGTGGCCCGGATCGAGCCCGAGGGCGAGGCCAGGAACCTCACCTTCACCGCGCCGCCCGGGATCATGCGCTACGCGATCGAGAAGGGCTCCGTGTGCGTCGCGGGAGTCGGGCTCACCATCACGGCGCTCGACGAGGCGGGCTTCTCGGTCTCGCTCGTCCCGCACACGCTGGCGGTCACGACCTTGGGGACGCTGGGACCCGGCGACCGCGTGAACCTCGAGGCCGACGTGCTTGCGAAGTACGTCGAAAAGCTGGCATTTCCAGGTGCTCTGCTACGATCGGAGGCGACCCCATGAGCAGCCGAGCAGAGTATCTCGAGGCGTATCCCGAGCTCGGCGGGGAGTGGCCGTTCGCGCCGATCGACCAGGCGATCGCCGACATCCGCGAGGGCCGCATGGTCGTCGTCGTCGACTCGCCCGACCGCGAGAACGAGGGCGACCTCGTCATGGCCGCCCAGCACGTGACGCCCGAGGCGATCAACTTCATGGCGACGCACGGGCGCGGCATCATCTGCCTTTCGCTGACGCCCGAACGGATCGAGGAGCTCGGGCTCGAGCAGATGGCGCGCCACAACGAGGCGCCGCTCCGCACGGCGTTCACGGTCTCGATCGAGGCCCGCGAGGGGGTCTCGACCGGCGTTTCGGCGGCCGACCGCGCGCACACCATCCAGGTGGCGATCAACCCGACGGCACGGCCGGTTGACCTCGTCCAGCCGGGCCACGTCTTCCCGCTCCGGGCCCGCCCGTTCGGGGTGCTCGAGCGCACGGGCCAGACCGAGGCGTCGGTCGACCTCGCCAGGCTCGCCGGGCTCCAGCCGGCCGGGGTGATCTGCGAGATCATGAACGACGACGGCACCATGGCGCGCGTGCCCGACCTCGTGGGCTACTGCGCCCGCCACGGCCTCACCATGATCACCGTCGCCGACCTCGTCGCCTACCGGCGCCGCACCGAGAAGCTCGTCGAGCGGATCGCGTCGGCCGCGATGCCGACCAGGTACGGCGACTTCGTCGCCCACGGCTACCGGTCGATGATCGACGGCCAGCAGCACGTCGCGCTCGTGATGGGCGACGTCGCCGGCAAGTCGGACGTCCTCGTGCGCGTGCACTCGGAGTGCCTCACCGGTGACGTCTTCCACTCGCTTCGCTGCGACTGCGGCGACCAGCTCGAGGCGGCCATCGCCCAGATCGCGTCGGAGGGGCTCGGCGTCCTGCTCTACCTCTCGCAGGAGGGGCGCGGGATCGGCCTTCTCAACAAGCTGCGGGCCTATGAGCTTCAGGAGCAGGGCCTCGACACCGTCGACGCGAACCTGGCGCTCGGGTTCCCCGTGGACTCGCGCGACTACGGCGTCGGCTACCAGATCCTCGCCGACCTGGGGCTCACGTCGCTGCGCGTGCTCACCAACAACCCGAAGAAGATCCTGGGCCTCGAGGGCTACGGGCTCGTCATCACCGAGCAGGTGCCGATCGAGGCCGAGCCCAACGAGGTCAACGAGCGCTACCTGCGCACCAAGGTCGAGCGGATGGGCCACACCATCCGCCATCAGGGCCTGCGGCTGGACGAGACGTGAGCGACGCCGGGCCCGGGACGCTCACGATCCCCGAGGGCTGCCACGCGGTCGAGGGGCGGGTGCTGGATCAGGACGTCGCCGTCGTCGCGTCGCGGTACAACTCGGAGGTCGTCCAGCGGCTGCTCGACGGCGCCGTCGCGCGGCTCGTCGAGCACGGCATCACGCCCGACCGGATCATGGTCGTGCTCGTCCCGGGAGCCTGGGAGCTGCCGCTCGCGTGCCGGCGGCTGGCCGAGGCGGGGAGCCACCAGGCGGTCGTCGCGCTGGGGTGCGTGATCCGCGGCGGCACGCCGCACTTCGAGTACGTCTGTAGGGAGGCGTCCCGGGGCGTGATCCAGGCGGCGCTCGACACGGGCGTCCCGGTCAGCTTCGGGCTTCTCACCTGCGACACGCTCGACCAGGCTCTGGAGCGGGCCGGCGGCCCGGCGGGCAACAAGGGCGCCGACGCCGCCGACGCCGCCCTCGAGATGGCCGGTCTCCTGCGCGCGCTGCCGCGCGGCAGCCGCCGGTAACGGTGCGCCTCCTCGTCACGGGCGGGTCGGGCTATCTCGGCGGCGAGATCCTGCGCCGTGCGCCCGGCGCCGTTGGGACAGCGCACACCGGCCGGGCGGACATCCGCCTCGACGTGCGCGACGCCGCCGCCGTCGCGGCCGCCGTGGAGGCCGTCCGGCCGGTCTGCGTGATCCACACGGCATACGCCCGGTCGGGCGATGCGGCCTGGGAGACGAACGTCGCCGGCGCCCGGAACGTCGCGGCCGCCGCGGCGGCCGCCGGAGCCCGGCTCGTCCACCTCTCGACCGACGTCGTCTTCGGCGGCGATGCCGGACGGCCGTACGTCGAGGCCGACCGGCCCGATCCCCTCACGGCGTACGGCCGCTCGAAGGCGGCTGCCGAGGACGCCGTGCGCGAGGCCCATCCCGGCGCGGCGGTGGTGCGCACGTCGCTGATCTACGGCGGCGACGTACCCTCGACGCACGAGCGGGCGGTGCTCGACGCGCTGAACGGCGATTCCGGCATGGAGTTCTTCACCGACGAGATCCGCTGCCCCGTCCACGTCGGCGACCTGGCGGCTGCCCTGCTGGAGCTGGCGCAGCTGCGCCCGGCCGGCCCGCTGCACGTCGCCGGGCCTGACGCGGTCTCACGCCACGAGTTCGCGCGTCTCGTCGCGGCGGCGGCGGGGCACGACGCGGAGCTCATCCGCGGCACGCGCTCGGCGGAGCGGCCCGAGCCGCGCCCGCTCGACTGCCGGCTTGACTGCTCGCGGGCCCGAGGGATGCTGGAAACGCGCCTGCGCGGCGTCCGGGATGTGCTTCAGGGTCCGAGTCGCTCCACGAGCCAGCCGCCGTCGGCGCTCGTGTAGCGGAAGCGGTCGTGCATCCGGTGCCGGTCGTGCTGCCAGAACTCGTACGTGTCCGGCTGGAGCCGGTAGCCGCCCCAGCCGGCGGGCCGGGGGACGCCGCCGTCGGGGTGGCGCTCACGCAGCGCCTCCACGGCCGCCTCGAGCTCCGAGCGCGACGCCACCGGGCGGCTCTGCGGCGAGACCGCCGCGCTCAGCCGGCTCCCGGGCGGGCGCGAGCCGAAGTACGCGTCGGACTCGGCCTCGGGCAGGCGCTCGACCGC
This sequence comes from uncultured Actinomycetes bacterium, assembly GCA_963805545.1. Lineage (GTDB taxonomy): Bacteria > Actinomycetota > Thermoleophilia > Gaiellales > JAICJC01 > JAICJC01. The sequence continues at coordinate 25,547 of CAWDUU010000010.1, read as the reverse complement.
GCCCTCCACGCGCACCTGGCGCCCGGGCCAGTGGAAGAGCAGTGCCGCGAGCGGGTTCTCGGCCAGGTCGGCGGCCTTGCGGCTCTCGTAGTTCGTGAAGAAGCGGAAGACGCCCTCGTCGACCCCCTTCACGAGCACCATCCGCACCGACGGGCGGCCCGCGGCCGACGCGGTCGCAAGCGCGGCGACGCTCGTGTCGACGCCGGCCTCGGCGGCCTCGTAGCGCCAGGCTTCGACCTGGCGGAGCGGCTCGGGAGCGAGGTCGGAGCGCCGGAGCGCGCTCACACGGCCTTCTGGACCCGGCCGCTCTTCAGGCAGCGGGTGCAGACGTAGGCGCGGACCGGGGCGCCGTCCATGAGGATGCGGATCTTCTGGAGGTTCACGTCGAAGCGCCGCTTGGTGGCCACCATCGAATGGCTGCGGTTGTTGCCCGTACCTGGCCGCTTGCTGCAGATCACGCACACTCTGGACACGGCCGGGAGTATAGCCGTCGCGGGGGAACCCAGGGTTTCCCCGCGGGCCCCCTCCTTAAGGGCTGCCGGGGCGTCGGGTGCGCGGCTGCGAAGAGCGTGGTCTTCGCAGCCGCCACGATCGCCAAGGGCGTGCGGCAGCCCAGCCTCGGGGGCGCCGCGGTCCCGAAGGGTCGGCCGGCCGCGGCTTCACGCAACCCGGGCCGCTTTCGGGGCGTCTGACAACGCGATGGGGCATGCGCACGCACGCGCCGAGCCTGCCGTCGGCGGGGCCGTCGCGGTGACGAACGAGGCCGTCGCACACGTGGTCGGCCTCACCGTGCTCGAGTGCTACGGCGTCGTCGGCATGGCGGCCACCAGCCTGACCCAGGGCGTGGCCCGGCTCCTGACGCGCGACCGCCTGACCCAGGGCGTGAGCGTCCGCAGGAACGGCGCGGGCCTCTCGATCGACCTCTACGTCGTCGTCGAGTTCGGGCTGAACCTGGCCGACATCGCCGCAAACGTCCGCTCGAGGGTGCAGTATCAGGTAGAGAAGCTCACGCAGATGCCTGTCCACTCGCTCCAGATCCACATCCAGGGCGTCAAGCGCACGCCGTGACCGAGGCCCGCCGGATCGCCCTCGCAATGGCGAGGGGCGGGGCAGCCGCGGTCGAGTCCAGCCGCGGGCGCCTGAACGACCTGAACGTCTATCCGGTGCCCGACGGCGACACCGGCACGAACCTCGCCGAGACCGCGCGCGAGCTGGCCGCAGGGCTGGAGGCGGACCCTGCCGAGACCCGCGACGCGCTCGCCGTCGCCGCGACGCGGGCGGCCCTGCGCGGCGCGAGCGGCAACTCCGGTGCCATCCTGAGCCAGATCGTGGGTGGCTTCGCCCGGGTGGTGGGCGACTCCCGGGGCATCGACTCGAAGACGCTCGCCCGCGCCCTGCGGTCGGCGGCCGAGGCGGCCTACAGGCCCGTCCAGCAGCCGATCGAGGGCACCATGCTGACCGTGATCCGCGAGATGGCCGAGGCCGCCGAGCGGGTCGCCGACCGTCCGCTCGAGGAGGCGGTGGAGGCCATCCTGGCCGAGGGCGAGGCCTCGGTGGTGCGCACGCAGGAGATGCTCGACGTCCTGCGCGACGCGGGGGTGGTGGATGCGGGCGCCGCCGGTCTCCTGGAGTTCGCGCGGGGCGCCTTCGCCGGCCTTCGCGGCGAGGAGGTCGAGGCGCCCATCGAGGCGATCGCCGGGCCGGTCGGCGTCGATGCGATCCATCTGGAGCAGTCGCGCTACCGGTACTGCACCGCGTTCCTCGTGGAAGGAGACGGCATCGACCGCGACGGGCTCGAGGCCTCGCTGCTCGCGATGGGCGACTGCCTGCTCGTGGTGGGGGAGGCGCCGCTCGTCAAGGTCCACGTCCACACCGACGACCCCGGCGAGGCCATCTCGGCGGCGGTCGTCATGGGCGCGATCGACCGCGTCGCGATCGCCAACATGCACGTCCAGGCCGAGGAGCGCGAGCGCCGGCTGACCGGCGAGCGCCACCTGACCGCGATCCCGGGCGGGCGGACGGCGGACCGGCGCATGACCGCCGAGAACACCGCCATCGTCCTCGACTCGACCGCCGACATGCCCGACGCGGCCTCCGAGCACCCGTCGTGGCGTTCCGTGCCGCTCACCGTACGATTCGGCGAGGAGCAATTCCGCGACGGCATCGACATCGACGCCGCGGCGTTCTACGCGCGCCTGCGCGCCGGCGGCTCGCATCCCTCGACGGCCGCGCCGTCTCCGGGCGCCTACGCCGCCGTCTACGAGGAGCTGGCCGGGTTCGCGCACATCCTGGTGCTGCCGGTGTCCTCGCAGGTCTCCGCCTCGGCCCAGGCGGCCCGGATCGCCGCGGAGACGCCTGAGGCGGGTGGGCGCGTCACCGTCCTCGACGGCCTCACGGTGTCGGCGGGCACCGTCCTCCTCGCCCAGGGGCTCCAGCGCCTGCTCGACGAGGGCACCGACCTCGACGAGCTGACCGCCTGGTTCACCGCCGCGCGCGACCGCGTGGCCGTCCTGATCTACGTCGACACGCTCGAGTACCTGCGCCGGGGCGGGCGGATCGGGCGCACGTCCGAGGTCGTCGGCGGCGCGCTCGGGGTGCGCCCCCTCCTCACGATCCGCGGCGGCCGCATCGAGCCGTACAAGAAGGCGCTCGGGCGCGGGGCGGCGATGCGCGAGTTCGACCGGTTCCTGCGGGCCGCGGTTCCCGACGGGCGACCCGCCCACGTGGGCCTTGCCCACGCCGACGACTCCGCCGGGCTCGAGCGGTTGCGCGAGATCGTGCGGCGCTCGCGCCCGGACGCGTCGATCGACCGGGTGTGCGAGATCGGCGCCGTCGTCGGGACGCACGGCGGCCCGGGGACGCTGGGGCTGCTCGTGCTGGCCGAGGGATGACGCACGCGTTCGGCGGCGCCCCGGTGCCCGAGACCGGCTTCCCGCGGCCGCGCTCGGCTCCCAGCCCGGCCCACCTCGACGAGCCGGCGACGGCGCGCCGGGCGCTGGCCGATGCGCTCGCCGCGCTGCGCCCGCGCCCGGTCGAGACGGTCGGCGACCTGCTCGAGCACGTGCCGTTCCGGCACGAGGACTTCCGCTCGCGCCGCCTGCTGGCCGACATCGGACCGGGGGAGGAGGCGACGGTGGTGTGCACGGTCGAGCGCGTGCGGCTGCGGCCCACGCGGCGGCGGAACCTCGCGATCGTCGAGGCGGCGATCCGCGACGAGTCCGGGCCGGGCATCGCGGTCTGGTTCAACCAGCGCTACCTGGCGAAGAACCTGAAGCCCGGGATGGTGCTCTCGCTGCGGGGCGAGCGCCGCCCGACGATCGGGGCGGAGCTCGTGGTGAAGAGCCACGAGCGCGCCGGCGACGACGGCGACGGCCTGCACACCTCGGGCCTCGTGCCGGTCTACCCGGCCTCGGAGCGGGTGTCGAGCCGGCGGCTGGTGGAGCTGGCGGCCGGCGCACTGGCCCACAGCGGCGACGAGGTCGACCCGCTCTCCGACGCGGTGAAGGCCCGCCGCCGGCTCCCGCTCCGCCGCGACGCGATCCATGCCAGCCACCAGCCGCGCGACCTCGGCGAGGCGCGCGCCGCCTCCAGGCGGCTGGCCTACGACGAGCTGCACCTGCTCCAGCTCGGTCTCTTGCGGCGGCGGGCCCGGTTCGAGGCCGAGGCCAGCGCGCGGCCGCTGCCGCCGCCGGACGGCCTCGCGCGCGGGTTCGTGGACGCCCTGCCGTTCGAGCTGACCGGCGCCCAGACCCGCGCGATCGGGGAGATCGATTCCGACCTGGGCCGTGCGCGTCCCGATGCGGCGGCTGCTCCAGGGCGACGTCGGCTCCGGCAAGACGGCGGTCGCCGCGTACGCGCTCCTGCGGGCGGTCGAGGCCGGCGGGCAGGGGGCCCTGATGGCGCCGACCGAGACGCTCGCGACCCAGCACCAGATCGGCCTGGCGGCGCTGTGCGAGCCGCTCGGCGTGCGGGTTCTGGGGCTGATGCAGGGGATGGCGGCCCGCGAGCGGCGGGCGGCCGAGGGCGTGCTTCGCTCGGGCGAGCCGGCGGTCGCCGTGGGCACGCACGCCCTGATCCAGGCCGGGGTCGACTACGGCGCTCTGAGCGTCGCGGTCGTCGACGAGCAGCACCGGTTCGGCGTGGAGCAGCGGCGCGCGCTCGAGGAGAAGGCTCGCTCCGGGCCGTCGCCGCACGTCCTTCACATGACCGCAACGCCGATCCCGCGCACGCTCGCGCTCTCGGTCTACGGCGACCTCGAGGTGTCGGTGCTCGACGAGCTTCCGGCCGGCCGGACGCCGGTCGTGACCCGCCTCCTCGGCCTCGACCGGCGCGACGACGTGTTCGCCCGCATGCGCCGGCTCCTGGACGAGGGCCGCCAGGCGTACGTGGTCTGCCCGCTCGTGACCGAGGCCGAGGACGCCCGTGCCGCCGCGGCCGCCGAGTCGGAGGCGGCGCGGCTCGGGAGCGGCGAGCTGGCCGGCTACCGGCTTCGGTGCATCCACGGCCAGCTCCCTGTGCCCGAGCGGCGCAGGATCATGGAGGCCTTCCGCGCCGGCGAGGTGCGGGTGCTCGTGGCGACGACGGTGATCGAGGTCGGCGTGGACGTCCCGAACGCGACGGTCATGGTGATCGAGCAGGCCGACCTCTTCGGGCTCGCCCAGCTCCACCAGCTGCGCGGGCGCGTCGGCCGCGGAGCGCACGAGAGCTACTGCATGCTCCTCGCCGACCCGGCCACCGACGACGCCCGCGCCCGGCTCGACGCGATGGTGCGCATCTCCGACGGCTTCGAGCTCGCGGACGTCGACCTGGAGCTGCGCGGGGAGGGGGCGCTGCTCGGGCTGCGCCAGAGCGGTGTGCCCGACCTGCGCCACGCCCGCCTCGCCCGCCGGCGCCGGCTCGCGGCCGAGGCGCGCACCGACGCGAAGGCCGCGCTTGCCGCCGATCCCGGCATGTCCGGCCCTGCGGCCGCCGTCGTGGCCGAGGCCACCCGGCGGGCGTTCGGCGACGTCGACTGGCTGGCCTCCCCGTAGTGAGGATCGTCGCCGGCGAGCGCAAGGGCACGAGGCTCGCGGCGCCCGCCGGCCGCGCCGCCCGGCCCACCTCCGACCGGGTGCGGGAGTCGCTCTTCGCGATCCTGGGCGACGTGGCCGGAGCCGCCGTCCTCGACCCGTTCGCGGGGTCGGGCGCGCTGGGGTTCGAGGCGCTCTCGCGTGGCGCGGAGACAGCGGCGTTCTGCGACACGGACCGGCTTGCCGTGGCCGCGGTGCGCGAGAACGCGCGCCGGCTCCGGTACGCTGACCGCTGCACGATCCGCCGGCAGGATGCCCGGCGCCGGCTTGCCGCGGCTCGCGCCGCCGGAGTCACGTACGACCTGGTGCTGCTCGACCCGCCCTACGCGATGCTCCCCGAACTGACCGAACAGCTCGAAGCCGACCTTCCCGCGCTCCTCGCGCCGGGCGGGCGCGCGGTGCTCGAGCGGCGGGCCGGCGGGCCGGCGCCGCAGCCGGCGCTCGAGGTCGCGACCGAGCGGGCGTACGGCGACACCGCGATCACGGTGTGGCGGCGTGGCTGAGACCGTCGCCGTCTGCCCGGGGACGTACGACCCGGTGACGTCGGGCCATCTCGACATCATCCGCCGTGCGGCGGGCATCTTCGACCGCGTGATCGTCGCGGTCGTCCGTGCACCTCAGCACAAACAGACGATGTTCAGCCTCGACGACCGGATCGGCTTCATCGAGGACTCCCTGGGGGGCACGCCGAACGTGACCGTGGAAGGATTCGCAACGCTCGTCGTGGAGCTGGCGCGTGAGCGCGGCGCCCAGGCGATCGTGAAGGGCCTGCGGGCGGTGTCGGACTTCGAGTGGGAATTCCAGATGAACAACCTGAACCGGGGGATGGCCCCCGAAATCGAGACCATGTACCTGATGGCCTCGCCGGAGTACAGTTTCCTCTCGTCCCGCGGCGTTCGCGAGATCGCGGCGTTCGGGGGGTCGGTCGCGGAGTACGTGCCCGAGCCCGTCGCGCGCCGGCTCGCGGAGCTGTACGCGGCGGGCGAGCTGTAGCGAGACGGAGGGAGTAGCACCTTGGATGTCCTCGTGCTGATCGACAAGCTGGACGAGCTGGTGCAGAACGCCAAGGGCGTGCCGCTGTCCCAGGACCAGGTCCGCGTGGACCGCGAGGAGATCTGGGAGATCATCGACCAGATGCGCTCCACGATCCCTGAGGAGATCAAGCAGGCCCGCTGGATCGTGAAGGAACGGCAGGAGATGCTGGCCGAGGCCAAGCGCGAGGCCGAGCGCCTGATCGCCGAGGCCCGCGAGCAGGCGGCGCGGGAGGCCTCCCAGCAGGAGGTCGTGAAGCTGGCCGAGCGGCAGGCCGAAGAGGTGCTCGCCGAGGCGCGCCGCCAGGATCGCTCGATCCGGCACGGCGCCGAGGACTACGCCGACGGCATCCTCGAGAACCTGCACCACAACCTGGGCAAGATCATGGACGCGCTCGAGCGCGGCCGCGCGCAGCTCGCGTCCAAGTCCGACGACCGCGAGGGCGCCGCGACTGTCGATCACGAAGAGCCCCAGTTCCAGTAGTCCGGGGGCCGTTGCGATGGTCGATCTGCGAGCGCTCGATGTGCGCCCGGGCGAGGTCCGCCGGACCGAGCTCGACCTGCCCCAGCCGCCGCTTTGGATGGGCGGCCAGGAGTACCTGGTCGATCCGCCCGCGCCGCGGGCGTCGCTCGAGCTCCAGGGCGTCCGGGGCGGCGTCTACCTGAAGCTGCGGTTCGAGGCCGACGTCCGCGGCCCGTGCTTCCGCTGCCTCGACGACGCGGCCGTCCACGTGTCGGTCGACGCGGCCGAGTACCACGAGCCGGCGGGGGCCGAGGAGCTGCGCTCGGACTACGTCGAGGGCGATCAGCTGGATGCCGAGGCGTGGGCGCGGGACGCCCTCGTCTTCGCCCTGCCCGCGAAGATCCTGTGCCGTCCGGAGTGCGCCGGGATCTGCCCCCGGTGCGGCCTTCGGCTCGAGAACGGGGTCGAGCACGACTGCGGCGAGGAGGAGGCCGATCCGCGCTGGGAGAAGCTGCGGAGCTGGCGGGAGTCGGGGGTATAGTCCTCGGGCGATGGCCGTCCCCAAGAAGAAGACGTCGAAGGCGCGGCGCGACAAGCGGCGCGCGACGCACGGCATCTCGGCTCCGGCGCTGACGCTCTGCCCGCAGTGCCACAAGCCGGTGCGCCCGCACCATGCCTGCCGGGAGTGCGGCCACTACCGCGGCCGCGAGGTCGAGCCGCTCCGCGAGGAAGCCCCCTAGGAGCAGGTTGTGCAGACGGTCGCCGTCGACGCGATGGGCGGCGATCGCGCGCCGCTTGAGGTGGTCGCCGGTGCGGTCGAGGCGGCCCGCGGCGAGGTGCGCGTGCTCCTGGTCGGCCGCCCCGCGGACATCGAGGCCGAGCTCGCCGCGCATCCGGCGGCCCCGAACGTCGAGATCGTCGCCGCCTCCGACGTGATCGGCTCGTCCGACGAGCCGGCGGCGGCCGTGCGATCGCGGCCGGACTCCTCGCTTGTGCGCGCCTGCCGGCTGGTGCGCGAGGGCGCGGCGGGAGCGATCGTCTCGGCCGGCCCGACCGGGGCGATGCTGGCGGCGTGCCTTGTCCACATCGGCCGCCAGCCGGGTATCCAGCGGCCCGGGATCGCGGTTCCGCTCCCTGCCCGGGGCCGGCCCTGCGTCCTGATCGACGCCGGCGCCAACCCCGACGCCCGCCCCGAGCACCTGGCGCAGTTCGGCGCCATGGGGGCGGAGTTCGCCTCCGACGTCCTGGGCGTCGAACGGCCGCGCGTCGGCCTGCTCTCGATCGGAGAGGAGGCCTCGAAGGGCAACCAGCGAACGCTCGAGGCGCATGCGCTCCTCTCGGCTGCTCCGGGGCTCGACTTCGCCGGCAACTGCGAGGGCCGCGACGTGCTCACGGGAGAGTTCCAGGTCGTGGTCGCCGACGGCTTCGCCGGCAACGTGCTCCTGAAGGGGCTCGAGGGGGCTGCTGCCTCCATGTTCTCGGAGGTGCGGCGGGCCGCGTCGACGAGCGTCCGTGCCAAGATCGGCGGCATGCTGCTTCGGCCCGCGCTCATCGGGCTGCGCGAGCGGACCGACCCCGAGGTCTATGGAGGCGCCTACCTTCTGGGGGTGCGCGGGCTCGCCGTGATCTGCCATGGGAATGCCGGCCGGCTCGGGATCGCAAACGCGATCCGCTACGCGGCGCGGGGCCTCGACGCCGACGTCGTGGGCCGGCTGGGCAGGCGCGCATCGGCGGCCGCTCCGGGATCCGACTTGCAGGCGGAAGCCGGGGCCAATACAGTCTCCGGCGTCGCATCCCCTGAGACTGGAGATCGAACCGCATGAATCGTGAGGAGGCACTCGAGCGCGTCCGCGGCATCCTGGTGGAGCAGCTCGGAGTCGACGAGGAGCAGGTGACCGAGGACGCGTCGTTCCAGGGCGACCTCGACGCGGACTCGCTCGACCTCGTCGAGCTGATCATGGAGCTCGAGGACCAGTTTGGACTCAAGATCTCCGACGAGGATGCACAGCAGATCTCGACCGTGGGCCAGGCGGTCGACTACGTCGTCTCTCACAGCTGAGCAGTCCGGCTCGAGGAGCCGGCTGCGCGAGCTGATCGACGGCCTTCCGGCCGAGGTCCGGGAGGCCGTCTTCACGCACTCGTCCTGGCTGCCGGAGCGGGTGAGGTCGTACGAGCGGCTGGAGTTCCTGGGCGACGGCGTCCTCGGGCTCGCGATCGCGCACCATCTGTACCGGCGGCTGCCGGACGGGGCGGAGGGGGAGCTCGCCCGGGCGCGGGCCCACATCGTCTCGGGCGAGAGCTGTGCGGCGGTGGCCGACGCGCTCGGGCTCGTGGCCGACCTCGCCGCCCGGGCTGAGGCCCTCGGCGCAGGGGACGCGGCCGCGGTCGTCGAGTCGGCGGCCGTCCGGGGAGCGGTGGTCGAGGCCGCGATCGGTGCGTGCTTCCTGGAGCACGGGTTCGAGCCCGTGGCCGACGCGGTGGTGGAGGCCTTCGCCGGACGCGTCGAGTACGCGCTGGTCGAGTACGTCGACTACAAGACCGTCCTTCAGGAGGAGCTCGCACGTCTGGACCGGTCGGTAACGTACGTCGTTGCCGAGACCTCGGGCCCGCCGCACCAGCGTTCGTACACGTCGGCGGCGATGGTGGGAGGGCGCGAGCTCGGACGCGGCTCCGGCTCGAGCAAGAAGACGTCGGAGCAGCGCGCGGCCCGGCAGGCGCTCGATGCGCTCCGGGAGTCGTAGCCGGCAGAGACGTTCGACGAAGGCGAGGCCGATGTACCTGAAGGCGCTGCGGATGCGGGGCTTCAAGTCGTTCCCGGGGAGCGTCGAGCTCCAGTTCGACCACGGCATCGCGGTCGTCGTCGGCCCCAACGGCTCGGGCAAGTCGAACATCGCCGACGCGCTCCAGTGGGCGATGGCGGTCTCCTCGCCCGTCCAGCTGCGCGCGCCGACCGGCCAGGACGTGCTCTTCGCGGGCTCCGACTCGCGCCCGCCGGCCGGCGTCTGCGAGGTCGAGCTGGTGCTCGACAACGAGTGCGGCACGCTGCCGCTGGAGTTCAGCGAGGTGTCGGTCATGCGCCGGCTCGACCGCGGCGGCGAGAGCGAGTACCTGGTGAACCGGGCCCGCGTGCGCCGGCTGGACGTGATGGAGCTCCTGTCCGACACGGGCCTCGGCCGCGAGATGCACTCGGTGATCGGCCAGGGCAAGGTCGAGGAGATCCTGCTCTCCAAGCCGCACGAGCGGCGCCGGTTCGTCGAGGAGGCGGCCGGGCTCGGCAAGTACCAGCGCCGGAGGGTCCGGGCCGAGTCGAAGCTGGCCCGCGTCTCGTCGGAGCTCGAGCGGGCCCGCGACCTCGAGCGCGAGGTCAAGGGCCGGCTGCGCCCGCTGGCGCTCCAGGCCACGGCGGCCGAGCGCGCCGCCAAGCTGGGAGCCGAGATCGCGGCCGGCCGGGTCATGCTGCTCACCTCCGACGCGCTCGCCGAGGGCGCCCGGGTGGCCGCCGGCCGTGCGCGGCTCGACGCTGCGACGGCCGACCGCACCCGGGCCGACGCCGGCCTCGCCGAGCTCGGAGCCCGCCGGGCCAGGGCCGAGGCCGAGCTGACCGGACTTGCGACGGCGCAGGAGCGGGCAGGGCACGCGTTCTACGCCTTCGAGACCGCCCGCGAGCGGTTCGGCCTGGCCGTCGAGGGGCTCGGCCGGGTCCGCAGCGCCCTGGCGCGCGCGGCCGCCCGGCGACGGGCCGCCGCGGAACGACTCGGCGACGACGCCGAGCGGCTCTCGGGCGATCGCGACCGGTCGGCCGAGGCTGCCGCCGCGGCCTCCCGCGAGGCCGACGAGCTGGCGGCCGCCGACACCGGTGCCGCGGCCGAGGCCGCCGCCGCGGCCGAGGCCGCGCTGGGGGCGATGATGGAGGCCCGCCGCGGGCTGGCGGAGGCCCAGGGCCAGGCTGCGACGGCCGGCCGCGAGGCCGACGCGTCGGCCCGCCGGGCCGGGGAGCTGCGCGAGCGCACGGCGGCGCTTCGGGCCGGCCGCGACGAGCGCCGGGCGGCACTGGCCGAGGCCGAGGCCGCGGCGGACACGGCCGGGGCCGCTGTCGCGGCCGCGAGCACGACGGCTGCGGACTGCGAGCGGACGGCCGCCCAGGCCCGGGCCGGAGCCGACGAGACCGCGGTCGCCGAGCGCGACGCCCGCGCCGCGGCCGCAGACGCGCGCAGCCGCTTCGACGTCCACCGGACGCGGGTCGACGCCCTCGACGCCGCGATCGAGCGCGGCGAGGGGCTCTCGCCGGCGGCGCGCGCGCTCAAGGCCGCCGGGGCCGAGCTGGTCGTCTCGGGGATCGAGGCCCATCCGGGGTACGAGCGCGCGGTCGCCGCGGCGCTCGGCTGGCGCGCGGGAGCCGTCGTCGCCGAGCGGATCGACCATGCCCTCGAGCTGCTTGGAACCGCCGAGGGCGAGGGCGAGGTCGCGGTCGTGCTGCGCCAGGCCCGGCCGCTCGAGCCGACGCTGCCGCCGTCACCCGGCGCCAGGCCGCTGCGCGAGGTGGCCGATGTCCGCGACCCGGCGGCGGCCCGCCTGATCGACGGCGTCTGGCTCGTCGACGACCTGGGTGCGGTCGAGCAGGGCGTGGCCGTCACCCGCGAGGGCGCGGGTTTCGACGCCGACCGGGGCGAGCTGTGGCGCTCCGCGGATGCGGGCGAGGCCGCCTGGATGGCCGCCCGGGCCGAGCGCGACCGGCTGGCAGCTGCGCTCGCGGCCGACGAGCGGGCGGCGGTCGAGGCCGAGCGCCGGGCCGAGGCGGCGGCGTCAGCGGCGGCCGGCGCAGCGACCGCCGAGGCCACGGCCCGCGCCGAGCTCGGAGCCGCTCAGACCGCTTTGGCGGCCGCCCAGGCGCGCGCCCGCGAGGCGGCCGGCCTGCGCGACGCGCTCGTCGACGAGCTGGCCCGCGGTGACGCGGCCGCCGACATGGCCGCCCACGACCTCGAGGTCGAGGAGCGCCGCGGCGCCGATCTTCAGGCGGCCGTGGCGAGCATCGACGAGGTCGTGGCGCGCCGCCGCCAGGAGGCCGAGGCGGCCGACGAGCGGCACGCGGGGCTCGAGGCGCGGCGGCGGGAGCTGGCCGACGAGGCGAGCGCCAGGGCCGCGCGGATGGCGTCGCTGGCCGAGCGGGCCGAGCGGCACTCGGCCGACGCCGCGCGCGCCGCGGCCGCGGCGGCCCGCGCGGCCGAGGGCGGCGAGCGTGCGCTCCGGCTCGCCGTCGAGGCCGAGGCCGAAGACGTTCCGGCCGGCGCCGCGCTGGCGACGGCCGCCGCGGCCGCTGCGGCGGCCGAACGCCTGCGGGCGCCGGCCAGGGCCGGGATCGACGAGATCGAGCGGCGGGCGTCCGAGCTCTCGGCCGAGCTCCAGGCATGCGCGGCAGACGAGGCGGCCGCCCAGGCCCGCGCACGCGAGGTGGCGGCGGCCCTCACCGAGATCGAGGTCTCGCTGGCGCGAAGCGGCGAGCGCATCGACGAGATCGAGCGCCGCCGGGCGGCGCTTCGGGCCGAGTACTCCCTCGATCCGCCCGAGCCGGCCGAGCCGCTCCAGCCCGACGAGGCGGCGGCGGCCGCGGCCCGGCTCGAGCGGCTCGAGCGGCGGCGCGAGAGCCTGGGGGCCGTGAACCCGCTCGCGGCCGAGGAGTACGAGGAGGCCAAGGGCCGGGCGGACGAGCTCTCCGACCAGTGCTCCGACCTCGAGCGGTCGCTGCGCGAGCTGCGGGGGCTGATCCGCGACCTCACCCAGACCATCGACCGCCGCTTCGCCGAGACGTTCTCGGCCGTCGCCAAGAACTTCGGCGAGGTGATCGCGACGCTCTTCCCCGGCGGCTCGGGCCGGCTGCGCCTGACCGAGGACGACGTCGTCTCGGCGGCCCCGGTCGAGCCGGGCGACGACGGAGCCGAGGGCGCCGCCGAAGCGAAGGCGGAGCCGGGGATCGAGCTCGAGGTGCGGCCGGCGGGGAAGCGGATCGAGGCGCTGTCGCTCCTGTCGGGCGGCGAGAAGGCGCTGACGGCGATCGCGTTTCTCTTCTCGCTGCTTCTGACCAAGCCGTCGCCGTTCTACCTGCTGGACGAGGTCGAGGCCGCCCTCGACGACGCCAACATCGAGCGCTTCCTCGACCTTCTGCGCGCCTATCAGGACCGGGCCCAGTTCATCGTCGTCACCCACCAGCGGCGCACGATGGAGGTCGCCGACGTGCTGTACGGCGTGACGATGGCGGGCGACGGCGAGTCGCGGGTGCTCTCGCGCCGCGTCCCCGCCGACGGGCCGCGCGCGGTCAGCGCCTGATCCACTCCCACAGGTCGTCGGGCACCGCGACCGAGCCGCGCGCCAGGGCCGCGTCGCGCCTGGCCCGGCTCTCGTCGCCGGGGAACCTCCGGCCGCCGAAGAGGCCGCGGATCCGCCCGGCCGCGTCCGACCGCGGCGCGGCGAGCAGCACGACCGCGGCGTATCCGGGGCCGGCCGACACCGCGCCGACGAAAAGCTCGACCAGCGCCGCCAGTGCGAGCCCCTTGTGCGCCTGGTCGCCGCCGAACGGCCGGATCCCGGCCCGGTCGGCGCTGATCTCGGCCGGGTCGTCCTCGGGCGTCCGGTCCGGGCGGACGCCCGACCCGGGCGGGAGCGGCTCGCCGGCGGCGGCCGTGGCGAGCACCTGGCCGTAGGTGATCCGCCCCATCGAGACGTCGATCACCGCAGGCGGAGTTCCCGGCACGGCGAGGCAGAGCGGGCCGGTGGCCAGGATCGGCGGGCCGCCGCCGGGATGCGCGATCCGCGCCGGTGACGTGGCGGTGAGGAGGCAGACGAGGCCGTCGGCCGCGGCACGCTCGGCAAACCAGCCGAGCCGGCCGGTCGGAAAGCAGCGCTCGACGACCACGAGCCGTGCCCCGGTCGGCGGCGTCTTCACCTCGGAGGCGATCACCTCGGCGAGCGCGGCATAGCCGACGGCGCCGGCCGCGTCCCAGCGCGACGAGCTGTCGGTGCGCTCGATGTGCGCCGGGCGGGCGGCGGGGTCGATGTCCCGCTGTGCCGCCAGCCAGCGCAGCCGCTCGAGCCCGTGCGACGCCGCTCCGCGCAGCTCGGCGTCGACGTAGTGCTCGCCGATGAGCCCGGCCGCGCGCGCGTCGAATCCGAGCCCGCGAAGGCGCCGGTCGACCGCGGCGCGCAGCTCGTCCAGGCTCACGCGGGCCATCCGGCGACGGTACCAGGCGGGCCGCCGGTACGATCCCGGCCCGTGGCGCGCACCTGGCAGGAGATGTTCCGGACGGCCGGCGACGAGCCCGCGCCGTCGGCCGATCCCGACGAGCCGTCCGGCCTCTTCCGCCGCCTGCGCGACTCGATCTCGCGCAGCCGCCGGGCGATGGCCCAGCAGCTGGCCGCGGCGGTGCTGGACCCGTCTGACGACGAGGTCTGGGAGCGGCTCGAGGAGGCGCTGATCCACGCCGACTGCGGCGTCCCGGCGACGGTCGCCGTCATCGAGCGCCTCGAGGCCGAGGCCGCGGCCGGCACGCTTGCGACCGCCGAGCAGCTGACGACCCGGCTTCAGGAGGTGATCGCCGAGCTGATGGCGCCCGAGGGCGACTCCCGGATCGACATCTCGCACGCCCCGTCGGTGCTGCTCGTGAGCGGCGTCAACGGCACCGGCAAGACGACGTCGATCGGGAAGATCGCCTGGCACCTGCGCGAGGCCGGCCGCACCTGCGTGATCGGCGCCGCCGACACGTTCCGGGCCGCCGCCGGCGAGCAGCTCGAGACGTGGGCCGAGCGGGCCGGCGCCGACTTCGTCGGGTCGCAGTCGGGCGCCGACCCGGCGGCCGTCGCGTTCGACGCCGTGGCGGCGGCCGAGTCTCGCGGCCGCGACGTCGTGATCGTCGACACGGCCGGCCGGCTGCACACCCAGGGCCACCTGATGGAGGAGCTGCGCAAGATCCACCGGGTGATCGGCCAGCGGCTCGCGGGAGCGCCGCACGAGGTGCTGCTGACGATCGACGCCACGACCGGCCAGAACGGCCTCCAGCAGGCCCGGCTCTTCGCCGAGGCCGTGGACGTGACGGGGATCGTGCTCACGAAGCTCGACGGGACGGCGAAGGGCGGCATCGTCCTCGCGATCGCCCACGAGCTCGGCATCCCGGTGAAGCTGGTGGGGGTGGGCGAGGGAATCGAGGACCTGCGCCCGTTCGACGCGCGCGACTTCGCCCGCGCGCTCTTCTCGTAACGCGGGGGAACCCAGGGCTTCCCCGCTGGCCCCCTCCTTAACGGGGTGGCGCAGCGTTGGCGGCGCTCCGGCGACGAACGCGGTCTTCGCCGGAGCCATCACCGACCGGTGCAGTGCATCTAGGCTTCCTCCATGTTCGACTCCCTGTCCGACCGGCTCGGTGCGACCCTCGACGGCCTCCGCGGCCAGGGCCGCCTGAGCGAGGACGACATCAACCGCGCGATGCGCGAGATCCGCCTGGCGCTGCTCGAGGCCGACGTCAACTTCGGCGTCGTCCGCGAGTTCGTCGCCGCCGTGAAGGAGCGTGCGCTCGGCGCCGACGTGATGCAGAGCCTCACGCCGGGCCAGCAGGTGATCAAGATCGTCCACGAGGAGCTGACCTCGCTCATGGGGTCGGCGGGCTCGGGGCTCTCGTTCTCGAACCGGCCGCCGACCGTGATCCTGATGGCGGGGCTCCAGGGTTCGGGCAAGACGACGGCGTGCGGCAAGCTGGCCCGCCTCCTGGCGAAGCAGAAGAAGAGCCCCGCGATGGTGGCCTGCGATCTCCAGCGGCCGGCGGCGGTGCAGCAGCTCCAGACACTCGGGAAGTCGCTTCAGGTGCCCGTGTTCGAGCAGGGGGTCGACGCCGACCCGGTCGAGGTGGCGGCGTGGGGCGTCGAGCAGGCCCGCGCGCAGGGCCGCGACGTGGTGATCGTCGACACGGCCGGCCGCCTCCAC
Source organism: uncultured Actinomycetes bacterium (assembly GCA_963805545.1). Lineage (GTDB taxonomy): Bacteria > Actinomycetota > Thermoleophilia > Gaiellales > JAICJC01 > JAICJC01. The sequence continues at coordinate 10,022 of CAWDUU010000010.1, read as the reverse complement.
GTCGACGAGGAGCTGATGGACCAGCTCGTCAGGATCAAGGACGCGGTGAAGCCCCACAACGTCCTGCTCGTCCTCGACTCGATGACCGGCCAGGACGCCGTGTCGGTCGCCGAGCGCTTCTCGGAGGCGGTCGACTACGACGGGGTCATCCTGACGAAGCTCGACGGCGACGCGCGCGGCGGCGCCGCCCTCGCGGTGCGCTCGGTCACCGGAAAGCCGATCAAGTACGTGTCGGTCGGCGAGAAGCTCGACCAGCTCGAGCCGTTCCACCCCGACCGCATGGCCTCGCGCATCCTCGGCATGGGCGACGTCATGTCGCTCATCGAGCGCGCGCAGGAGCAGATCTCCGACCGCGACGCGAAGGAGATGGAGGCCAAGCTCCGCAAGAACGAGTTCACGCTCGACGACTTCCTCGACCAGCTGCGGCAGGTGCGCAAGATGACCGCCGGGCAGGGGCTGGCCGGCCTCCTCGGGATGCTGCCGGGCGTCGGCCGCCAGGTGAAGAACCTCAAGGTGGACGAGCGCCAGGTCGACCGCGTCGAGGCCATCATCCTCTCGATGACCCCCGCCGAGCGGCGAAACCCGCGCCTCATCGACGGCAGCCGGCGGCGGCGCATCGCCGCGGGGAGCGGCTCGTCGGTGCAGCAGGTGAACCAGCTCCTCGGCCAGTTCAAGCAGGTGCAGAAGATGATGCGCCAGATCGGGCGCGGGAAGATGCCGCAGTTCCCGGGAATCGGCACGCGGTAGGCGTCGCCCGGCGTCCGCTCTCGGCCTTCCCAACGGGCCGTCTCACCCGTAGCCTCAAAGGGTGGCACGTCGGACCCCCGATCCGCTCGCGCACCCCGAGCGGCTGACGCAGAGCGTGTACGCCTACGTGGCGTACCGGATCGGCGCTGGTCCCGATGCGGAGGACGTGACGAGCGAGGCCTTCGCCCGCGCCCTCCGCTACCGGACGAGCTTCGACGCATCGAAGGGATCGCCGGCCGCGTGGCTCACCGGCATCGCCCGGCGAGTGATCGCCGAGCGCGCCGCGGGCCAGCCGCAGCCCGTCGCGGAGGTGCCCGACACCGCGGCGCCGGGCGCGTTGGAGGACGACTCCGTGGATCGGGTAACGATGCAGAGCGCCGTCGCCGTCCTCGGCGATCGTGACCGGGAGATGATCGCTCTCCGGTATGGCGCCGACCTGACCGCGGCCCAGATCGGTGAGCTGCTCGAGTTGAGCCCGAACGCCGTCGAGGTGGCGCTCCACCGCGCGCTGCGCCGGCTGCGCACGGAGCTCGAAGGCGAGCCGGCCCCGTCCCGGAGCCGTGCGCGGCCGCCGCTGCGGACTTCCGCAGACGGCGTGTAAGGGTTTCGGGCGATCCGCCCGTAGTCATCAGTGCTAGGTACAACCAGCGGAGGGGGAGGCAGCGCAGAATGGAATTCTCGAACCACGACGAGCTCGGCCAGATCGAAGCGGCCCTGCGCTCCGAACGGCCGCGCCTCGGCGAGGACGTCGAGAGCGCCATCTGCGGGAGGGTCGGGGGGGCTCGTTCCGGCGGTGGGCGCCGGGCGGGCTTCGCCGTCGTACTGACCGTGGGCACGCTCTTCGGTATGAGCGCGTTCGGGGGCGTGGGGTATGCGAACCTCGGGTTCTTCGGGTTCAACCCGTTCGACCCGTATCACAACAGCTACCACCCGCCGTTCAAGGATCAGTACGGCAAGCCGGGTAAGGGCCCGAAGCACCACCAGTACGGCAACAACGGCAACAACGGGAACGGCTACCAGAACCACTAGCCGGCCCCGGGCTCACGCTCGATCCTCGCCAAGAAGGGCCGCCCTCCGGGGCGGCCCTTCGGCGTTCCGGAGGGCATGAGCGGCTACACTCCTGCGCCGTAACGTCGGACGGAGGTCGTGTGTCAGTCAAGATCCGCCTCGCGCGGCATGGTTCCAAGAAGAACCCGATCTACCGGGTCGTCGTCGCCGACTCGCGCGTGCCGCGCGACGGCCGCACGATCGAGGAGATCGGGAGGTACAACCCCCAGATCCAGCCGTCGCTGGTCGAGATCGACGCCGAGCGGGCGCGCGAGTGGCTCTCGCGCGGCGCGCAGCCGACCGACACCGTTCGGAAGCTGCTCACCATCGCCGGGGTGTAGGGGGCGCGGAGGATGGAGGAGCTCCTCGCGTACCTGGCGCGCGAGCTCGTGGACAATCCGGGCGACGTGCGCGTGGAGCGGCACGACGCCGGCCCCGACGTCGTGCTGGAGCTGCACGTGGCGGAGGACGACGTCGGCAAGGTGATCGGCAAGCAGGGCAACGTCGCCCGAGCGCTGCGGACGCTCGTCCGCGCGTCGGCGGTCAGGACCGGCCGCCGAGTGCATGTCGAGATCGCCGGCTGACACGCCCTGGCGCCCGGAGCGGATCGTCGTCGGGAGAGTCGGGCGCCCGCACGGGTTGGACGGCTCGATACATCTCGACGGCCACGGCGGCGTCGTGCCGCTCCCGCCCGGGACCGAGGTCGAGGTGGACGGCAGGCCGGCGGTCGTCGTCGGCCGCAAGGGCACGGCCGAGCGCCCCATCCTGCTGCTCGACCTCGCACGCGACCGCGACGGGGCCGAGGCGATCCGCGGCCAGGAGGTCACGGTCACGGCCGGCCTCCTGCCCGCCACCGGCGGCGACGAGTACTTCCACGTCGACCTCGTCGGCTGCGCGGTCAGGTCCGGGTCGCGGGAGCTCGGCACCGTCCACGACGTGCTGGCCTACCCTGCGAACGACGTGCTCGACGTGCGCCCGCCCGACGGGTCGGAGCGACTCTTGATCCCGTTCGTCGACGACGTCGTCGTCCGGGTCGACGTTGCCGGGCGCGTCGTCGGGATCCGGGAGGACTTCCTGTGACGCTCGAACTCGACGTCCTCACGCTCTTCCCCGGCCAGTTCGAGTGGATGCACGGGTCGCGTCCGATCGCAAACGCGATCGGGTCGGGCTCGCTGCGGCTGCGGGTTCTCGACCTGCGTGACCACGCGCCGGGCCGCCACCGCCAGGTGGACGACGCGCCGTACGGCGGCGGGGCGGGGATGGTCATCCGGGTCGATGTCGTGTGCGCGGCGCTGGAGGGGATCTACGCCGCGCCGGTCGAGCGCGTCCTCGACGAGCGCCGGGTGGCCGTGCTGACGCCGGTCGGACGCCAGCTCCGCGACGACGTCGTGACGGAGCTCGCCGGGATCGAGCGGCTCACGCTCCTGTGCGGCCGCTACGAGGGCTTCGACCAGCGCGTGCACGACCACCTCGCAAACGATGCGATCTCGATCGGGCCGTACGTGCTCTCGGGAGGCGAGGTGGCCGCCATGGCGGTCGTGGACGCCGTGACGCGCAAGCTGCCCGGTGCGCTCGGGCGCGACGAGAGCCACCTCGAGGACTCGTTCTCGGAGGCGCTCGGGGGCCGGCCCGAGTATCCCCACTACACCCGGCCGGAGGAGTTTCGGGGCTGGCCGGTGCCGCCGGTGCTCCTCTCCGGCGACCACGGCGAGGTGGCGCGCTGGCGCGAGGAGCAGTCGCGCCTCCGGGCCGGGTCGCAGTTGTGACGGCCGCCGGGGCTCGGCTAGCATACGCCCGCCCTTCCGCCGGATTCGGCCTGCCATGACAGTCATCGAAGACATCGAACGTCGCCAGCTGCGCGAGCTGCCCCAGTTCAAGGCGGGCGACACGCTGCGCGTGCACTTCAAGGTCATCGAGGGCCAGCGCCAGCGCGTGCAGGTCTTCGAGGGCATCTGCATCAAGCGCCAGGGGGCCGGCGCCCGCGAGACGTTCACGGTGCGAAAGCAGTCCTTCGGGGTGGGGGTGGAGCGGACGTTCCCGGTCCACACGCCCAAGATCGAGAAGATCGACGTCGTGTCGATCGGCGACGTGAACCGCGCCAAGCTGTACTACCTCCGCGGCAAGGTCGGCAAGGCCGCGCGGGTGCGCGAGAAGGCGCGCTGACCCCGGCACGCTTCCGGCACGGTCCCGCGTCTTCGGGCCCTGGCCGCGCGTCCGCTCCCCGCGATAGGGTGGCGGCATGGCCGTGACCGCCCCCCGCCGCCCCCGCCGCAGGCCGGGGCGGCGCCTCCTGGCCCACGACCGCGGGCTCGGCGCCCGGCTCGTGGCCGGGGCCGACGAGGCCGGGCGCGGCTCGCTCGCCGGGCCGCTCGTCGCCGCGGCGGTGTGCCTCGACCTCGACCGGCTGCGCGGCTCGCGGTGCGCACCGCTCGGCCTGCTCGACGACTCCAAGCGCCACACCGAGGCCCGCCGCGAGGAGCTGTTCGAGGCGGTGGTGTCGTGCGCATCGCAGGTGGCCGTGTGCGTCGTCCCGGCGCCCGAGATCGACCGCCGCGGCCTGCACCGGTCGAACCTGCACGCGCTGGGCGCGGCGCTCTGCGCGCTCGACCCGGAGCCCGACGTGTGCCTGACCGACGGGTTCGCCGTCCCCGGCTGCCCGCGCCGGCACCGGGCCGTGGTCGGCGGCGACGGCCGGAGCGCGGCCATCGCGGCGGCGTCGATCGTCGCCAAGGTGACGCGCGACCGGTTCATGCGCCGGATCGCGCCCCGCTATCCCGGGTTCGGCTTCGAGCAGCACGTCGGCTACATCACGCCCGAGCACACCCGCGCGGTCCGGACGCTCGGCCCGACGCCGCTTCACCGGCGGTCGTTCGAGGCGATCGCCTATGCGCAGCTCGATCTCGGCCTCTGAGTACGGCCGCCTCGCCGAGACGCTGGCCGCGGCGTGGCTGCGCCTGTGCGGCTACCGCATCCTGGGCCGGAACGTGCGGGTGGCCGGCCGTGAGATCGACGTCGTGGCCCGGCGCGGGCGCACGCTGGTCGTGTGCGAGGTGAAGGGCCGCCGCAGCCTCACGCGCGGTGCGCCGGCCGAGGCGGTCGACGCGCACAAGCGGCGCAGGATGGCCGAGGCGGGCGAGATGCTGCTCGCCGCCCATCCCGGCCTCGAACGGGTGCGTTTCGACGTCATCGCCGTCGACGGCCTTCGCCTCACCCACATTCGCGCGGCCTTCTGAACGCTTCCGGGCTCGAGCCGCAACGGTTCGTGACACCCGTGTTGCACTTGGCCCAATACGCTCGGTCGTGTGGTGGCGCGAGCGCTCACGTTCTGGCTCATGGGGATCACGGCGCGGCGCGTCGAGGTCGAGGCGCATCTCGTCGACGGCGTGCCCAGCTTCGTGGTCGTCGGCCTGGCCGACCGGGCCGTCCAGGAGGCCCGCCAGCGCGTTCGAAGCGGCGTGGTGTCGGCCGAGTTCCGGTTCCCCGGCACGCGCCTCACCGTCAACCTGGCGCCGGCGCAGGAGCGCAAGGAGGGATCGGGGTTCGACCTCGCGATCGCCCTTGCCGTCCTCGCCGTGTCGCGCCAGGCGCCCGTCGAGCGCGTGGCCCGGGTCGCCGCCGCGGCCGAGCTTGGCCTCGACGGGCGCCTGCGGCCCGTGCGGGGCGCCCTGGCGATGGCCGAGGCGGCCAGGCGGGCGGGCGCCGAGGCGCTGATCGTGGCGGCCGAGAGCGCCGCCGAGGCCGGCCTGGTGGGCGGCGTCGAGATCGTCGCAGCCCGCGACCTGCGCCACGCCGTCGAGATCCTCGACGGGCGGGCCGAGCCTGCGGTCGTACCGGCGGCTCCGATCCATGACGAGGGCGCGGGCCCCGACCTGGCCGACGTCCGCGGCCAGCCGCGGGCCCGGCGGGCGGTCGAGATCGCCGCGGCGGGGCGCCACAACCTGCTCATGACCGGGCCGCCGGGGTCGGGCAAGACGATGCTCGCCCGGCGCCTGCCGGGCATCCTGCCGCCGCTCGATCCGCTCGAGCGGCTGGAGGTCACGCGCATCCACTCGGCGGCCGGGCTGCTCGCGCCGGGCACACTCGTCGGCGCGCGGCCCTTCCGGGCGCCGCACCACAGTGCCTCGGCGGCCGCCCTGATCGGGAACGCCCGCCTCCGGCCCGGCGAGGTGAGCCTCGCACACCGCGGCGTCCTCTTCATGGACGAGCTGCCCGAGTTCGCCCGGCCGGCGCTCGAGGGCCTGCGGATGCCACTCGAGGAGCGGCGGGTGCACCTGGCCCGGGCTCACGGCGCCGTGACGCTCCCGGCCGACTGCATCGTGGTGGCCGCGATGAACCCGTGCCCGTGCGGCATGGCCGGCGACCCCGACCGGGAGTGCACCTGCTCGCCGGTGCGCCGGGTGGCCTACCTGGGGCGCATCAGCGGCCCGCTGCTCGACCGTTTCGACCTGCGCGTCGAGGCGCCGCGGGCGGCGGCGCACGCCGCTCCCGGCGAGCCGTCGTCCGCGATCGCCGCGCGGGTGAAGGCCGCGCGCGCGATCCTTGCTGCGGGGATGCCGCCGCTCGAGCCGGCGGCGGCCGCCCTGCTCGAGCGGGCCGTCGTGCGACTCCACCTGTCCGGGCGGGGCGCCGATCGTGCCCTCCGCGTCGCGGCCACGATCGCGGCTCTGGAAGGAGACGAGCGGGCGGCCGAGGAGCACATGGCCGAGGCGCTGTCGTTCCGCGGGGCGGCCGGATGAGCGCCGAGGCCGAGCTCAGGGTGGTGGCCGCGGCCGCCCGGGCGGGCGTCGACGCGGGTGCGCTCGTGCGGCGGGCCGGCGGCGCGGCGCGTCTGCTCACCGCCTCGGCCGCCCGGCTCGAGGCGCTGGGCGTCGTGGCGGGCCTGGCGTCCGAGCTCAGGGCGGCGCGCACCCTCGACGTTGCCGAGTTCACCGGCGGCATGGCGGCGCGCGGCATCGTCTGCGTCGCCCGCTCCGACCCGGCCTACCCGGCGCCGCTCCGCGAGCTCCACGACCCGCCGCTTGCGATCTTCGCGGCCGGCGCCGGGGCGGGGCCGCCGCCGGCCGTGCCGGGCCGGGCGGTGGCAATCGTCGGCGCGCGCCGCGCCGGGGCGCCGGCGCTTGCGCTCGCCCGCCGGCTCGCGTGCTTCGCAGCGTCGTCGGGAGTGTGCGTCGTGAGCGGGCTCGCGCTCGGCGTCGACGCCGCCGGCCACCAGGGCGCGCTCGATGCGGGCGGGCCGACCGTGGCCGTGCTCGGCTGCGGCCCCGACGTCGCCTATCCACGGACGAACGCCGGCCTCCACCGCCGGATCCTCGAGACGGGCCTCGTGCTCTCGGAGTACCCGCCGGGGACGCCGCCCGCGCCGTGGCGGTTCCCCGCCCGAAACCGCCTGATCGCGGCCCTGGCCGGCGCCGTCCTCGTGGTCGAGGCTCGTGCCCGCTCCGGCGCGCTCATCACGGCCGACCACGCCCTCGACCTGGGCCGCGACGTCCTGGCCGTGCCCGGCTGGGCCGGCTCGCCCGCCGCAGCGGGCACGAACGGGCTCCTGAAGGCGGGTGCGGGGATGGTCGAGAACGAGGACGATCTGGCTGCGTGGCTCGGCCTCGACCCGCCGTCGCAGTCGCCGCCGCCGGCGGCGGATGCGGCCCTCGTCGAAGCCGTGGCGTCGGGCCCCGCGCACGTCGACGAGCTGGCCGAACGCCTGGGGACGCCCGCCTCCGAGCTGGCCGCCGCGCTCTCGCGGCTCGAGCTCGACGGCTGGATCGGCCGCGACGAGGCGGGCCGCTACCTGGCGATTCGGGGCCGGTCAACTCCTCACGCCGCGCCCGGAGATCAGGTCTTGCATGGCCGGATCCTCGGCGAGGAGGCGCCTGATCGCGGGGGCGCAGACCACCGGGAGCGCCACGCCACCGGCGAGCGAGACGGCGGCGGCGGCGCGGGCGGCGGTGGCGGGCAGGGCGGAGAGGACGTAGCCGTGGAAAAACGCCGACATCTCGGGGAGCGTGAACGTCGCGGCGACCACCCCTAACAGCGCCGCTGCTGCCAGCCGGCCGTTCCCTGCCGTCGCCATCATGACCGCCGCCACGAGCGCAGCGGTCGCCACCGCGTATGCCGCCGCGAGCGCGGTCGCCCTTGCGCCGTGCCCGTCGGTGAGCAGGATGCCGATCCATCCGAGGAGCCATGCCGCGACCACGACGGGGAGCACCGCCGCTGCGATTCGGGCCAGCGTCTCCGCGCCGGCACGGGCGGCGGCGGCGGCGGCTCCGATCACGATCGCCGCCGCCAGGATCACCCACCGGCGTAGAGACGGCCCGGGCGCATACCATTCCGTTCCCCGCAGAACGGCCGGCACCCCGTCCACAAGCATCGGAACTCCCCAGCGCGCGACCGCCCGAGAGCCGGCGATCCGCCCGCCCTTGACGGTGAGGGGCCGCAGCCGGTTCTCGTGCCACGCGAATGTGTGGTCGGTGGAGACGCGCCGCCAGGCCGGCCGGTGAAGCGGAGGCTCAGCGTCGGCGGCAGAGACGACACGGGCTGCCGTGGCTGTCGGCGACGCCCGGTTGACCGCCACCCCGGCTGAGGAGAATCGCAGAAACGGCTCGCCGGCGAAGCCCAGCACGATGACGACGTGTGGTGGCGACACCGACAGCTCAAGCTGCTGGTCACCGGCTCGGATCGCGGCTCTCACCCCCGCGACGGCCGGCACGAGGCCGGTGATGCGCGCCTCGTAGTCGGTCGCAAACCGCCCGCCGCCGACATGGGCCTGCGCCGGCGCCGGCGTCACAAGGACCGCGGCGGCGGCCAGCATCAGGCACGCGCCTACCCGGCGAGGCATCGATCCTCAGGTCTCATGATCGTCGTAGTCTTCGCGTCATGCATCGCAGCCGTTGGCTGAGCGCCGTCGCCGTCGCGGCCGGCCTGTTCGGTGGGCCGCTCGCGGCCGCTCCCGCATACGGCGACGGCGATCCCGCGAGCGACGTTCTCCTCTACCAGCGGGTCTTCTTCCCGTTCCGCCAACCGTCCGACCGGCGAAAGGCGCAACTCACGGCAACGGTTGCGGCGGCCAGGCACTCCGGATATCCGATCCGTGTCGCCGTCATCCAGGCTCCTTCCGATCTTGGGGCCGTGCCACAGCTGTTCGGCAAGCCCCAAACATACGCCCGATTCCTTGACGCCGAGCTCGGGTACGCGGGCCTCAACGGCCTGCTCGTGGTCGTCATGCCCCAGGGGTTCGGCGTCGCCGCCGGTGGGCGGATCACGAAGTCCCAGCAGTACAGGCCCCGGCGCGTGGGCCGATTCGAACAGACGCTCGCACACGCGCGGCCTCCGCGGAGCGCATCGCCGGACGACCTGGTTGCGGCGGGCATCGACGCGGTGCGGGTGCTGGCCGCGGCGGCGGGCCATCCCGTGCCTCGACATCTCCGCATTCCGGAGGCGTCGAGCACCTCCGGCACCCGTTCGGCATCGCGGACCAGCACCGGATACGGCTCGCTTCCGCGGGCGGTGGCGCTGCTTGCGCTCGCGGGCCTCGGGGTGTCGGCGCTCGTGCTCGCCGGGATCGGTGTCTACCGGTATCGAACCCGTCCGCCGGTGGGATAGCGCCGAGGGTTTGCTGACATGCTGCCGGGAGACGTGACCTGATGGTGGCCGTCGTACGCCTTGTCGCGGTGCTCCTCGCCGGCGCGGGGCCGGTGTCCCCGCCTGCACTCTCGCCGATCGGGCGCGGCCCCGGGTACGTGCTCGCGGCGGCGGGCGACGGGACGCAGCAGGCCGCCCGCGCGCGGCACCTGCGCTGCTCGGCGAGCGGCGCCGTCCGCGTTTCGGCCCATCTCGAAGTGTTCGCGCGCGGCCGAACCGTGATCATCCCCCCCGGAGTCGGAATGGCGCCGCCGGTGAGGCGCGTCGGCGCTGAGATCACGAGCGCTCGGTGCTCCTATCCGGTCCGGACCACCGATCCCACCGGTGTCGTCGAGTTCCTCCCCGGCCGCGGGCTCACCCTCGCCGACGTGTTCGCGGTTTGGGGCCGGCCCCTGACCCGGCACCGTGTATGCGGGTTCCGCGGGCGGCGTCCGGTCCGGGTCTACGTCGCCGGACGGCGGTGGCGCGGCCCGCCCGGTGCCGTGCCGCTCACCCGGCATGCCGAGATCGTCGTGGAGGTCGGCCGGCGCGTGCCGCCGCACGCCGTGTACTGGTTCCCGCCGGAGACGGACGAGCCCGGGTGAGCCGGCGCG
>CAWDUU010000009.1:0-388231 GCA_963805545.1 uncultured Actinomycetes bacterium | reverse complement strand
CCGGGTCGCGCATGAGCGCCATGTGGCAGACGCCGGTGTCGAACGTCGCCATGTCGAACGTGACGCCCGCCGCCTCGAGCTCGCGCTGGGCCTCGCCGACGTCGGGGACGCGCAGCGCGAAGCCGGACGGGTTGGGGGCGAACTCCAGGCCCTGGCTCTCGGGCGCCCAGATCGCGAGCGTCACCTGGCCCGCGCGATACTCGGCGCCGGCGGGAGTGTCCTTCTCGTGCTCGAGCCCGAGCACCTCGCCGTAGAACCGCTTCGCGCGCGAGACGTCCCGGGTGGGGACGGAGATGAAGTCGACGTGCTCGACGGTGATCATGCCGGTCTCCTCGGTCGCGGTGGGGACACGGTACCGAACACCCGGGGCCCGGCCCCGCAGGGCCGGGCCCCATGGGGTCCGGCTACGCCACCAGCGACCAGGCCAGGGCCAGAAGGGCGAGAAAACCGCCGATCAGGACGAGGCCGATGCCGAGGCCGATCGGCGATCCCCAGCCGTACCACTGCATGCTGATCTCGGCGTAGCGGTCGTAGTTGGGCTCATGCGTCATGGGTGTCCTTTCGTGGAGGTCAGCCGCGCCGGTAGCGCAGCACTGCGAGGGGAGCAGAGACGGCCAGGATGACGGCCGCCCAGAGGAGCGCCCGGACGACGAAGTAGCCGGCCGGGTGGCCGAGGAGCGCCGTCGCGTCCGGCCCGAGCGTGAGGGCCCGCACCGCGTTCACCATGTACGTGATCGGCTGGTACTCGGCGAAGAGCTCGAGCGCCCGCGGCATCGAGTCGACCGGCACGTACGCGCTCGAGAGGAAGGTCAGCGGGAAGACCAGAAGGCCGTAGCCCTGGGCCGCCTGCGGCGTGCGGGCCACAAGCCCGATCGCGATGAACGTCCACTCGAACACGTAGCCGAAGAGCACGACGAGGCCGAAGGCGGCGAGGCCCTCGAGCAGGCTCCCGTGAGGCCGGAAGCCGACCAGGAACCCGATCGCCACGGTGACGCCGAGGCTCCAGGTGAGGATCGCGGTATCGGCGAGCGCCCGTGCCGCCAGCACCGAGCTGCGCGGGATCGGGAGCGACCGCAGCCGGTCGATGAACCCCTGGTCGAGGTCCTCGGCCATCGCCACCGATGCACCGATCCCCATGAAGAGGACGCCGGTCGTGACGAAGCCCGGGACGACGTAGTCCACGTACGGGATCGGGCCGGCGTCGATCGCGCCGCCGAACACGTAGCGGTAGACCAGCATGAAGCCCGCCATCTGGATCGTCCCCAGGACGACGAGCTGGGGCGTGCGCAGGTACCGCAGCGCCGCCCGCCGGGCCACGATCAGCGTGCTCGGCAGGAAGCGCGCCGGCCCGCGGTCGAGGGTGGATGTGATGGTCGTCATGGTGTGTGTCCTTTCGTGTGTCAGCCCTCGGCGGCGACCCGGCCCGTGAGGGCCAGGAACACCTCGTCCAGCGTCGGCTGGCGGAGGGCGATGTCGTCGATCTCGACGCCGGACGCCTCCACGGAGCGCACCGCCGCGACGAGCGGCGCACCGTGCGAGTCGGCGCCGACGGTCACCCGCCGGGCGGCCTCGTCGACCGCCGCCCGGCCGCCGTCGATCGCACCGAGGGCATCCGCGAGGGCGGCGAGGTCGGCGCGCCGGCGGGCGTGCACCTCGATGACGTTGCCGCCGATGCGGCGCTTGAGCTCGGCCGGCGTGCCGGTGGCCACGGCGCGGCCGTGGTCGACGATCACGATCCGGCTTGCGAGATGGTCGGCCTCGTCCAGATACTGCGTCGTCAGGAGCACGTCGGTGCCGGCGTCCACGAGCCCGCGGATCGCCTCCCACAGGTCCATGCGGCTTCTGGGGTCGAGGCCGGTGGTCGGCTCGTCGAGCAGGAGCAGGCGCGGCGCGCCGACGAGGCTCGCGCCCAGGTCGAGCTTGCGGCGCATGCCGCCGGAGTACGTGCGGACCAGGCGGTCCGCGTCGTCATCGAGGCCGAGCGTCGCAAGCACGCCGGCGGCGGCCGACCGGGCGGCGCGGCGGTCGCGGCCGAAGAGCCGGGCCACCATCTCGAGGTTCTCGCGGCCCGTCATGGCCGGCTCCACCGCGGCGAACTGGCCGGCGAGGCCGATCGAGCGGCGGACGGCGCCTGGCGCGCGGCGCACGTCGTGGCCGGCCACCCGCAGCGTGCCGCCGTCGAGGCGGAGCAGCGTGGCGACGGCGCGGACGAACGTCGTCTTGCCGGCGCCGTTCGGGCCGAGCACGGCCACGACCTGGCCGGGCTCGGCGACGAGGTCGAGCCCGTCGAGAGCGGTGGTCTTTCCGTATCGCTTGACGAGCCCGCGGGCGTCGATTGTCGGTGTCATCGGGGGTCCTCCTGGGTGTGCGTCATCGGGTCGTGCTCCGAGAAGAGGCCCATCAGCCAGTCCTCCGTCCAGGTGAGCGTCCCGGCGTCGAGGTCGCGCACGACCGAGCGCACCCAGTCGAGCTCGGCCGAGAGCACCGCCCGCCGGTACTCCTCCTCGAGCAGGAAGAGCCGCGGCACGTGCGGGTTCTCGGTGAAGACCGCCTCGGTCTCGGCGAGCTCCCCGGCGAGCCGGTCGGCCCGCTCCTGGAGCTGCGCGCGCGCGTCGTCGGGCGCGAGCCCGAAGAGCACGGAGACGGCGGCGATGAACTCGGGGTACTCGGTGCCGGTGGTGCGGAGCATGTCGCGCAGCCACTGCGACGCGGCGGTGCGGCCGGCATCGGTGATCGTGTAGACGACCCGGTCCGGATAGCCCTCCGAGCGCACGGTCTCGTGGATCTCGACCAGGCCGTTTCGAACCAGCCGCTCGAGCGCCTGGTAGAGGCTCGCGCGCGAGCGGACGTTCACGACCTTGTCCTTGCCGAACGTCTCGATCAGCTTCTGCATGCCGTAGACGTGCATGGGCCGGGCGACGAGCAGCCAGAGGACGATCAGGCCGAGCGAGGAGGGCTGAGGGGATCTCTTCGTCATTAGTCATGACATTACTAGATAGATTCTGTCTAGTCAAGTTCCTGGAGAAGAGCCGGGAATTCCCGGACGCGCGGACGGCGGATCGCTGCGATGCTCCTGGCCTGGCCATGGGCTCGAACGCGCACAGCCTCGGTGGCGTCACCGCCGGCCGGCCGCCGAAGCGGCCGCGCACCGTCTTCTCGTCGACGATCGTGCTCGGACGGGTCGCCGGTGTCGAGATCGGCCTGAACTGGAGCTGGATCATCGTGTTCGGGCTGATCCTGTGGTCGCTCGCGGCCGTCCAGTTCCCGGACGCGCTCCCGGGGCGCGACTGGCAGACGTACGCCGCGATGGGCACGACGGCCACGATCCTCTTCTTCGGCTGCCTGATCCTGCACGAGCTGGGACACGCCGTCGAGGCCCGCCGCGAGGGCGTGCAGATCGAGGGGATCACGCTGTGGCTCTTCGGCGGCGTGGCCAAGATCGCGGGTGAGTTCCCGTCGGCAGGAGCCGAGCTCCGGATGGCACTCGCAGGACCGGCCGTGAGCCTGGCGCTCGGCGTCGTGTTCGTGGCCTCCGCGGCCGTCTGGCCGGGCTCGGGGGCCGTGCCGACCGAGCTCGCATGGCTCGGCTACATCAACCTCGTCCTGCTCGTCTTCAACATGCTGCCGGCCATGCCGCTCGACGGCGGCCGCGTCCTTCGGGCCGCGCTGTGGTCGCGTTCGGGCGACCTGCCGGAGGCGACGCACCGGGCTCGGCGGATCGGATCGGTGCTCGCAACGATCATCGTGGCCGCCGGCGTCCTCGAGGCGCTCGCGGGGGCGACCGGGGGGCTCTGGCTCGCCGTGGTCGGCTGGTTCATCCTCGAGGCGGGCCGCGCCGAGGAGCAGCGCGTCGACACCCATCACGTGCTGGCGGGCGTCACGGTCTCGGCGCTGATGACGAGGGATCCCATCGTCGTCGGACCGGATCAGACGCTCGCGGAGGTGGCCGACCGGCTCGCGGGCACGGCCCGCCACACCGCCTACCCGGTGCTCGATCACGGCGCCGTCGTCGGCCTCCTGCCGCTGCACGCGCTCGCTCCGAACGGCGGCTCCGGCCTCTGGTCGCGGCGCGTCCGCGACTACGTCATCCGCGCCTCCGAGGTGCCGTGCTTCTCGCCGTCGACGCCGGCGGCCGAGGCGCTCGACGAGCTCGCGGCGAGCCGCACCGGCCGCGGCCTCGTCCTTTCGGACGGAGAGCTCGTCGGCATCGTCTCGATGACCGACGTGGCCCGGGCGCTCGCGCTCGGCCGGCCCGTCTAGCCGCCGAAGAGCGGCAGCCACTCCGCATTGGCGCGGAGCATCTCGTCCAGGAGCTCGCCGATCTGCTCCAGCTCCAGGCGGGACTGGATGTTGGGGTCGAGCAGGAACGCGTGCATCGCGGCGTCGCGGTCGCCCGAGAGGGCGGCCTTCACGACGTGGCGCTCGAAGTCGACGAAGCCGCGCAGGTGGGCGGCCAGCGGCTCGGGCAGCGGGCCGGCGGCGATCGGGCGGATGCCGTAGCCGTTCACCGACGCGTTCACCTCGACGACGGCGTCGTCGGGCAGGTTGGGGATCGCGCCGTTGTTCGGGGCGTTCACGACGAACGTCCGGTTCCGGTTCTCGACGATCGCCTCGATGATGTCGATCACCTCGATCCCCCAGTCCTCGTCGCCCGGCGGAAGGTCGGCGAGGGTGACACGGCCGGCGTCGGGAGCCGTCCACTTCGCCGCCAGCGACTCGAGCTCGGCGACCCGGGCCTTCTCGTAGGCCATGTCGTGGGTCGTGATGCCGTAGCGCATGGCGACGCCCTGGGCCGTGCCGGCGTACTCGCCCTCCAGCCGCTGCATCTGCGGGAAGTGCTCGACCCAGTGGCTCCAGCAGTACGGGAGCACCCCGTAGGTCTCAAGCGCCCAGCGCACGATCGGGTTCGTGGCGTGCGCACGCACCCGCGGCATCGCGTCGCTGCCGTCGCGCAGGCGAAGCTCGGTCACCGACGCGCAGTGGTTGATCCCCGCGACCACCGGCGGCATCGCGATCTGGCCGGGCTCCACGCCGGCCTGCTCGGCCAGCCACTCCGCGCTCGACGGGTGCCCGGTGCACGAACACAGCGCGTAGGTCTTCACCGACGGCGCCGCGGCCAGCATCGCCATGGCCTCGGTCGGCGCCGGGTTCGTGTAGTTGAAGACGTGGGCGTCTGGCGCGACGTCGGCGACGTTCCGGGCCACCTCGGCCAGCACCGGCGCGTTCCGGAAGGCGCGCATGATGCCGCCCGGCCCGACGGAGTCGGCGACGTGCATGACGATCCCGTGGCGGCCGGGGATCTCCAGGTCCTGCGCCCAGGCATCGAACCCGCCGACCGAGATCGCGGCGATGACGAAGTCGGCGCCCTCGAGCGACTCGCGCTGGTCGAGCGTGCTCTCGACCTTGAGCGGGCTCTCCTCGCCGGCCACCAGCCGGTCGCCCAGCTCCTGCATGACGCCCAGCCGGCGCTCGTCGATGTCCATCAGCGTGACGGTCGCGTCGCCGAGCGGGCCCGACTGGATGAGGCGGCGCAGGAGCACGGGCACGAAGCTCGAGCTGCCGCCGCCGATGATGGTGACCTTGGTCATGGGGCTCATCCCATCGAGTCGTCGGCCATGGGCAGGATGGAGGCTTCGAAGATCCGCCCGGTGCGCGGCCGGGTGACGGCGTAGAGCACCGCGTCGGCCACCTCCTCGGAGCGCAGCATCCCGGGCAGGTCGGGATCCTCGGGCGTGCGTCCGCGGCCCATCGCGAAGGCGGTCTCGACGCCGCCCGGGGCCAGGATCGAGCAGCGCACGCCGCGCTTGTGGAGCTCGTGGTCGAGCGAGCGCATGAAGCCGATCTGGGCGTGCTTGGTGGCCGCGTACACGGCCTCTCCCTCCGGCGCCCGCTGCCCCGCGATCGACGTGACCGCGACCAGGTCGGCGGAGTCACTGCGGAGCAGGTGCGGAAGGCCCGCCCTGATCGTGTGGAGGAACCCCTTGACGTTGGTGTCGACCATCTCGTCGAGCCACTCGGGCTTCAGGTCGAGGAAGTCGCCGTAGGCGCCCACACCGGCATTCACGACCAGGATGTCGAGCCCCCCGAATCGCTCGGCGCAGGCGGCGACGAGCGCCTCGACCTGATCCGGCTCGCGCACGTCGCAGGACTGCGCATGGGCGCCCTCGATCCCGAGGTCGCCGCCGCCCCGCGAGGCCAGCGCGACGTGTGCTCCGCCCGCGGCGAGCGCCCGCGCGGTGGCCGCGCCGATCCCGCTCGTCGCCCCCGTCACCAGCGCGACGCGCCCCTCCACTCCGCTCATGGGTCGGCTCCTCCTTGATGGCAGCTCTCGCCGTGCGGCTCAGGCGGCGGCACGTCGAGGGCGGGATTTCGGTCGAAGAACCCCACCGGCTTCAGCATGAAGCCGATGGTCGCCACCGGCATCACCGGCCAGTCCTCCGGCCGGGGCACGTGGTGGTGGCCGAACGTATACCAGACCACGATGTCCCGTCCGGCGACGGGCCGGTCGGCGCGCGTCCACTCCGGAAGCCCGGCCCCGCCGGGGTGCTGGCTCGGGTACTCGCCCGCCGCGTAGCGCTCGTCGGGCGCATACGGCGTGACCCACAGGTGGTGGTGCATGAATCCCGCCCGCCTGCTCACCGGCGCGTCGGGCTGGGCGAACGGCACGGCGTTCTCGCCGGGAACGAGCCGGTAGGCGACCGGCTCGCCCAGCCGGTGGCGGACGCCGGGGTTCACGATCTCCCACCAGCGGGCCGAGGCCGGGTCGAGCCGCCGCCGCGCCCCGAGCTCGGTCTCGAGCCGGCGCCGCACCGGCCGGAAGGCGTTTCCGACCGGGTTTCCCGGCCCGGGCGGGAGCGACTCGGTCCACACCTCCTCGACCGCGTTCTCGACCCCGTCCACGTCGAGGTCGAGGCGCATGTTGAAGAAGTGCTGGTGCACCATCGCATTCAGGCCCGGCGCGACCAGCACGCCGTGCTCGGGCCGCACGCCGGGCGCGACCGCGCCGGTCGAGAGCACGCCCGTCAGCTTCACCTCGAACTCGATCGAGCCGTCCTGATACAGGTACCAGAAGAAGCCGTAGTCGTAGTTCCCGATGGCCGAGAACGACGAGATGACGAGCCGGCGCGAGCGCCGCACCTCGCCGCTCCCGTCCCGCCATTCGATGTGCCGCCAGAGGACGCCGACGTCCTCCTCGTGCATGCAGATCGCGTTTCGGATCACCACCGGCTCGCCCGCGGCGTCGTTGCAGACCGCGTCCAGGTAGACGATCTCCCCCAGGCAGTCGCAGCCGCGGGTGAGCGGCGAGGCCGAGACGCCGACGCCGTTCTCGCCCGCGTCGAAGGCGTTCTTGAAGTAGTGCGTCGGGCTGGGGTCCCCGTACGGGACGACCATCTCCGAGAGCGACGCGCGGTGCATGATCGGCCGCAGGCGGCCGCCGTCCTCGTAGCCGATCCGGTTCAGCACGAGGCCCTCGCGCGGGGTGAAGCCGACGTGCACCTGCCAGCGCTGCCAGCGAACGACCCGGCCGTCGACGGTGAAGCCCGGCCCGTCCGGCTGGGTGATCTCGATCGGGGCGATGTCGGTCCGCAGCCGGCCGGCCGCGGCGGGGTCGAAGTTGCCGCTCTCCTGCGGCACCGGCACCACGCCGTGGTCGTCGACCCGCAGCACCTCGAGCGTATTCAGGTCGACGAGGGCGATCACGCCGTCGACCGGGTGGGCCCACTCGTTGTCGCCCGGCGCCGGCTTCACGAACGCCACGCCCCGGGCCAGGCGGCGCTCGGACTCCTCCTCGCGGCCGAAGTGGCCGGCCGGCCAGGCGTCGACCTGGATCTGGCCGGGGTCGGTGACGCCGCGGCGGGCGAGGGCGGCCTGGAACTCGGGGTGAAGCCGCAGCACCTCCTCGGCCTCCATCAGCTCCTTCACGACCGCCATCGGCTGGACGCCTGTGCGGACGGTCCACGCTGTGATCGCCCCTGCCTCGAGCGAGACGACCGCCTCCACGGTCTCGGCGCGGTTGCGGTCGAGCAGGACGACCTCCGCCTCGCGGGGCGGCCGCGAACCGCCGGCCTCCCATGCCAGAACGGCCTCCTTGGAAGGCTCTTGCAGCGCGATCGTGATGAACCGGCAGCCGCCGGCTCGTTCGCGGAAGGCGTCGCCGGCGCGGACAACGGCAGCCGTCGCGGCGACCTCGGCTGCCGCCAGGGGATCGAGCGGATGGCCGGCGAAGGCGTGTTGTGTTCCGTCCATCCAGTCCGTAGTATCGCGGAATGCTCCGAACCAGGCGCGTCCTCATCGCCCTCGCCACCGTCGCGCTGACCCTCGCGGCGGCCTGCGGCGGAAGCGACAACGGGTCGGCCGGAAGCGGCGGAGGGGCGACCAGCGAGTCGATCCGCGGGCAGACGATCACCGTGCTCGTGCCGTACGCGATGCCCAAGAGCCTGCTCGACGGGTTCACCGCCGAGACCGGCGTCAAGGTGAACTACGTGCGCACCGGCTGGGACGCGACCCATAACAAGCTCCTCGTGGCGAACCAGGCCAAGACCTACATCGCCGACGTCGCCGAGTTCGACTGGTCGTTCACCGGCCAGTTCGCCGGCGCCCAGTGGGTGGAGCCGCTCGACGGGCTCGTCGATGCGAAGACGCTGAACGACCTGAAGTCGACCGATGCGGCGTTCATCTCGGGCGGAAAGACGTACGCCGCCTGCTACTCGAACGACTTCCGCGTCTCGATGTACAACACGAAGATGTTCGCGAAGGCGGGGATCACCTCGTTCCCGCAGACCCTCGACGAGCTCGGCCAGGACGTCTCGAAGCTGAAGGCGTCGGGCGTCCAGTACCCGCTCTCGGTGCCGATGGCGGCCACCGAGGGCGGCGTCACGCCGTGGTACCTGCTCACGCTGGCGATGGGCGGCCAGCTCTTCGACGACCAGCTCGCGCCGACGTTCTCCGACCCGAGCTCCGCCGGCTACCAGGCGCTCCAGTGGGAGGCCGACGCGGTCAAGAACGGCTGGGTGTCGCCCGGCTCGGTGTCGATGGACGACTCGGTCGCCTTCGACAAGTTCACGGCCGGCGAGACGGCGATCGTGCTGGCGACCGGCCCCGGCAACATGGCGACCGCCAACGACAAGAGCCAGTCGAACATCGCCGGGGACGCCGCGCTGGGCCTCGTGCCCGGCGTGGACGGGCCGGGCGCCTCGTTCGGCCTGCCGGAGGGGCTCTCGATCCCGGTGACCGCCAAGCACAAGGCGGCGGCCGCCGCGTTCATCGAGTGGTGGGAGCGGCCCGAGAACGCCATCAAGATCTACAACACCCAGGGCAGCCTGCCGTGCGGCGCCTCGGCGGTGAAGCAGCTCGCCGACAGCGGCCAGCTCCAGGGCGGCGACGTCCTGAACGCCGAGCTGCCGCACGTCTCGCCGCTCTTCTCGGCCGGCGCGCCGATCTGGTACTCGCAGTTCAGCTCCGACGCCCAGGGGCTCCTGAACGCGGCGGTGAAGGGCGATATGAGCGTGGGCGACGCGCTCAGTCAGCTGGCGTCGAAGGCCGAGTCGCACAACCAGTAGGGCGTTGCGTCTGCGCCGCAGGGGCGAGGGCGGCGACCGGGCCGCCCGCGAGACCCAGATCCTCGGCTGGATCCTGGTGGCGCCCGCCATGCTGCTCGTGGCGGCACTCGTCCTCTACCCGCTCACCCAGGGGTTCCGCCAGAGCATCCGCTCGGGCGGGTTCCTGTTCGGCGAGCTGCCCGGCTACGTGGGCACGCGCAACTACCGCGACGTCCTGAACGACCAGACCTCCCGCGACGCCATGCGCCACACGGTCGAGTACGTCCTTCTGGCCGTGTCGCTCGAGCTGGTGCTCGGCATCTTCGTGGCGGTCACGCTGCATCGCGTCTTCCGCGGCCGCGGCGTGGTGCTCGCGATCCTGATCCTTCCGTGGGCGCTGCCGTCGGTCGTCTCGGGCGTTCTCTGGCGGCGCGTCTTCGACCCCGACAACGGGCTTCTGAACAGCGTGCTGCTCAACCTCCACGTCATCAGCGAACCGCACGTGTGGCTCGCGAGCGGGCGGGGCGCGATCGTCTACATCACCCTCGTGCACGTGTGGGGCGTCCTGCCGCTCGTGAGCCTGATCTTCCTGGCCGGGCTCCAGAGCATCCCCGACGAGGTCTACAGCGCCTCCGCCGTCGACGGTGCCGGGCCGTGGCGGCAGTTCCGGCATGTCACGCTGCCGCTGCTGCGGCCGTCGATCGCCATCGCGCTCACCGTGGGGACGCTGCTCGCGATCTCGATCTTCGACGAGATCTACGTCCTGAACGGCACGGCGCTCAACACCCGCTCGATCCTGATCCAGGTCTACAACACGACCTTCGTCACGGCCGACTTCGCACACGGGACGGCGCTGGCGTTCCTGCTCGCGGCGCTGACGGCCGTGCTCGGCGGCGGTTACGCGCTGCTCCTGCGGAGGGTGACCGTATGACGTCGACGCTCGGCGGCCGGATCCTGAAGACGGTCGCCATCCTCGCCATCGTCGCCTGGTCGGTCGCGCCGATCGTGCTCGGCGTGCTCACGAGCATCTCGACGCAGCGCGACGTGGCGTCGGTCCCGTCGCACTGGCTCCCCCACGACGCGACGACGACCGCCTACCGCGAGCTCCTTCAGGGATCGCACAGCCGGGCGATCGGCGGCACCGTCACCGAGGCCGGCACCTTCACCCGCTCGATGTGGAACTCGACCCAGCTCGCGCTGATCACGACCGCGGTCACGCTGGTCGTCTCGACGATGGCGGCCTACGCCTTCGGACGGCTGCGGTTCCGGTTCGGCGGCGCGGTGCTGGCGCTGCTCGTCGGCACGATGGTCGTGCCGATCTTCGTCATCGTCATCTCGCTCTTCCAGGTGCTCGCCGACGCGCACCTGATCGACACGAAGCGCGGGCTGGTCATCGTCTTCGTCTCGACCCTCACGCCGCTTGCGACCTGGCTGCTCTACGCGCAGGTGAAGGAGATGCCGCCCGAGCCCGAGGAGGCGGCGCTGATCGACGGCTGCCGGCGCTGGCAGGCGTTCGTGCGCGTCGTCATCCCGCAGATGAGCTCGGGCATCGCGGCCGTGGCGGCCATCCTGGTGCTGTCGGTGTGGGGCGAGTTCCTGATCCCGCTCCTTCTCACCTCGACCATGAACGCGAAGCCGGTCACCGTGCAGATCACCGAGTACGTCGGCAAGTACACGACCAACTATCCGATCCTGGCCGCGGCGGGCGTGCTGGCGCTGATCCCGCCGGCGGTCGTGGCGCTCCTCTTGAACAAGCGGATCGCGGGCATGCTGGCGGGGTCGTCGTGAGCGGCACGATCAGCCTGGAGGGCGTGACGAAGCACTTCCCGGGCGGGGTCGTCGCGGTGGACGACCTGAGCCTCGAGGTGGAGCCCGGCGAGTTCCTGGTCCTCGTCGGCCCGTCGGGCTGCGGCAAGACGACGGCGCTTCGCATGGTGGCCGGCCTCGAGCCGGTGACCGCGGGCCGGATCAGGATCAACGACAAGGTCGTGACGAAGCTCCCGCCGCGGGACCGCGACATTGCGATGGTGTTCCAGAACTACGCCCTCTACGCGCACATGACGGTGCGCGGCAACATGGGGTTCGGGCTCAAGATGGCGCGGATGCCGAAGGCCGAGATCCAGCGGCGGGTCGACGAGGCGGCCGAGATGCTGGGGCTCTCCGACTACCTCGACCGAAAGCCGCGCCAGCTCTCCGGCGGCCAGCGCCAGCGGGTGGCGATGGGGCGGGCGATCGTGCGCGAGCCGGCGGCGTTCCTGATGGACGAGCCGCTCTCGAACCTCGACGCCAAGCTGCGGGTCGAGATGCGCGGCGAGATCATCCGCGTCCAGCGCCGGATCGCCGCGCCGACGCTCTACGTCACCCACGACCAGACCGAGGCGATGACGATGGGCGACCGTGTCGCCATCCTGCGAGACGGCGTGCTCCAGCAGCTGGGCACGCCCGACCAGATCTACGACAACCCCGTGAACGTCTTCGTGGCCGGCTTCATCGGCTCGCCGTCGATGAACCTGATCACGGCCCGCATGGACGGCACCGGCGTCATCTTCGGGCGAACGCGGATCGAGCTGCCCGACGGCGCCCTGGCGGCCCGGCCCGGCCTCGCCGGGTACACCGGCCGTGAGCTGGTGGTCGGCGTCCGGCCGGAGGACTTCCGCGCGGCCGGCGACGGCACGGTCGAGCTCAGGGCGAACCGGATGGAGTCGCTCGGCTCGGAGCTCATGGCCTACCTGGACGGCGGCGACGGCGGAGCCGAGATCACGGCCCGCCTCGAGCGCGGCGCGGGCATCGCCGAGGGCGACATGGCCCGCCTGGCGGTCAACCGCGACCGGCTCTACTTCTTCGACCCGGAGACGGGCGAGGCGATCCGCTAGCCGGTTTTACGTTGTCAATTTTCGCGGTCTTGTCAGAGAAGGGTCTGCAGCGGTACGTTGTAGGCGTCGATGAAGCGCTGATCGCGACGACGAGCTGCTTTGACGCTGTCGAAGGAGCCACGGCGGATGCTTGGCGGGTGATGATCCCGAAGAACACCTCGACGAGGTTCATCCAGGAGCCCGAGGTCGGCGTGAAGTGCAGCGTGATCCGCGGGTGCTTGGCCAGCCACTGGTTGATGTCGTCGTGCTTGTGGGTGTGGTAGTTGTCGAGCACGACGTGCAGGTCACGGCGCGGGTAGGCCTTGGCGACGCGCTTCAGGAAGTCCAAGAACTCGGCCTTGCCGTGGCGGTCGTAGCAGCGGTCGTGACCGTGCCGGTCGCGAGCTCCAGAGCGGCTAAAGCGTCGTGGTGCCGTTGCGCTTGTAGTCGGGGTGGCCGCTCGGGCAGGCCTAGCCGGCGGGCAGGATCGGCTGGGTGCGGTCGAGCGCTTGGATCTGAGACTTCTCGTCGACGCACAGCACGACGCGTTCTGCGGGCGGGTCCAGGTAGAGACCGACCAGGTCGTGGACCTTGGCCTCCAGCTGGGGGTCGGTGGAGAACTTGAACGTGCCCTGCGCCACGGCTGCATTCCGTAGGCGCGCCACGCCCTGGCCACGGTCGCGTCGCCGATGCCAGATGCTTGGCTAACAGCCAGACGACCAGTGTGTGACCGCCACGACACGGCGGCGGCTGGAGCGTAGCGGCGATGATGTGGGCGTCATCGATTGTCTTCGGCCGGCCGCTGCGAGGCCGAGCGGCGAGGCCGGCTAGGCCGTGGGCGGCGAACCGTCGCGCCATTGACGCTGAAGACGACAGAGGCGAGGGCCTTTCGCATTGCATCGGCGAGCTGCGGAGGGCCGGCCGCGGCGACGCCCGCGGCGATCCTATGGAGCAGAGGCACGACGAGATGTTGCGACTGATCGTAGCGCCATGCCTCGAACACCACAGGGACGACCTCGGGATGATATTTCTCGAGCCTTGCGTGAATCGCGGACAGGAGCGATGACTTGCCCGACCCCCACGGGCCGTACAGCCCGATGGTGAATTGCGGAGGGTCACCGCCTCGAATCGCGTCTGTTAGAGCCTCGACGTATTCCTCGAAGCCGAGGCCGGGAGACCGCGTCGGGATATCAGCAATGATCTGGATCGGCTCTGTCATCTCACCAGCAGGCTCACGATCTCGTGCGGTCGGTACGCGACGACGATCTCGTCGCCGTCCGTCTCGAGCGGCTCGCCCGGATCCTCCAGCAGGTTGCACGAGACGGCCCCGGTGAACGGCACACCGACCCGGAGCCGGGCCGTGCCGCGCGCGCCGTGGGCCTCGTAGAGGCGAAGGACGAGCGCGTCTGAGTCCTCGGCGCGCTTCACCGTGTCGAGCACCAGGTTCGGATCGTCGACCGAGAAGAGCGATCCGGGCTCAGCCGCGCCCGGCGCCCAGCGAAGCGGCGTCTCGAACCTGGCCGCCTCCCCCACCACGCCCGCGTCGCGCCAGCCGCCGGCGTGCGGCATGACGGCGTAGGCGAACTGGTGCCGGCCCATGTCAGCCTCCGGGTCCGGCACCTTGGGCGCGCGCAGGAGGCTGATCCGCATCTCGTTCCCGTAGGTCGAGTAGCCGTACTTGCAGTCGGTGAGGAGCGCGACCCCGAACCCGTGCTCGGAGAGGTCGGCGAAGCGATGGCCGGGCACCTCGAACCGGGCCAGGTCGTGGCTCGTCGAGAAGTGCGTCGGCCGCTCGGTGTGCCCGAACTGCATCTGATAGGTCGCGCTCGAGCTGCGGACGTCGGCCGGGAAGAGCACCTTCAGCATGGCGTGGGACTCGTGCCAGTCGGCCTCGCAGTGGAACTCGACCCTGCGCGAGCCGGCGTCGAGCCGCACGACCTGGCGCATCGAGCTGGCCCGGCCGACGCGGTGCTCGAACGCCACCTCGGCCCGAAGCGGCCCGCTGGCCAGCACCTTGCATGACTCGGCCGGCGGGCAGTCCGCCACCGTCTCGAGGTGGAACGGGTCGACGTCCCAGGCATCGAACTGCGTCGGGCGATCCTCGTAGAGCTGGAGCATGTTTCCGGGCCCCGCCAGCGCCTCGCGTCCCGTGTCGAGCTCGACGAGCGAGCGAAGCCTGCCGTCGCGGCCGAGCTCGGCCCGCAGGATGCCGTTCTCGAGCACGACGCCGTCGGTCGTCTCGGTCGCCGTGACCGCGCCCGGCGCTTCCCGGACTGCGCCGAACCCGTAGGCCGGCGCCTCGACCCACGCCAGGCCGCCGTCGGGGCCGGCGGCCACCTCCGCGCGCGCGAACCCGATCGTGTTGAACGGCGTTCGGCCCTCCTCCGCGCCGACGAGCGCCGCCAGCGCATCGTCGGCGATCGGCGTCGGCACCGGCCCCGATCGCCGCGTGGTCTCGCGCGGCATCCTCATAGACCAGCGCGATGCTCGATCCCGGGAGGATGTCGTGGAACTGGTTCAGGAGCAGGAGCCGCCACAGCTCGGCAAGCCTCGCGCCGGGATGCTCGGCGCCGGCGATCCGCGACGGCGAGCGCCGCCAGAAGATCGGCGTCGTGGAGCGCCCGCTCGCCCTCCCGGTTCCCGCGCTTCACCGCCGCCTGGGTCGTGTACGTCCCCCGGTGGTACTCGAAGTAGAGCTCGCCGACGACGGTCGGGAGATCCTTGGCGTCCGCCTCCAGCGCGTCGAAGAACTCGTCCGAGGTCGCCATCGCCGTGCGCGGCACGCCCTGGAGGTCGCGCACCCGCCGCAGCGTCTCCAGCATCTCGGGCGTCGGCCCGCCGCCGCCGTCGCCGTAGCCGAAGACGAGCAGGCTTTGACCCGAGCGGTCGTGATCCTTGTAGTCGCGCGCGCTCCGGCGCAGCTCCTCGACGTCGGCGGTGGCGTTGTAGGTGTCGGCGGGCGGGAAGTGGGCGAGCACCTCGGAGCCGTCGATCCCCTGCCACGTGAACGTGTGGTGCGGCGGCGGGTTGAACCGGTTCCAGGACAGCTTCTGGGTGAGGAAGCGGCCGATGCCGGCGCCGCGCATGATCTGCGGGAGCTGGCCGTTGTAGCCGAAGACGTCCGGGTTCCAGAACTCGAGGCAGCGGCGGCCGAATTCGCGCTCGAAGAAGCGCTGCCCGTGGAGGAACTGGCGTACGAGCGACTCGCCCGACGGCAGGTTGCAGTCCGGCTCGACCCACGTGCCGCCGACCGGCACCCACCGGCCCGCCTCCAGCATGGCGGCGGATGCGCTCGTAGAGCTCGGGCACGCGCGTCCGGATCCAGTCGTACTGCTGGGCCTGCGAGCACGCGAACCGGAACTCCGGGTAGCGGTCCATGTACGCGGTCTGCGAGCTGAACGTCCGCACCATCTTGCGCTGCGTCTCTGCAAGCGGCCAGAGCCAGGCAGTGTCGATGTGGGCGTGGCCGATCGCCGCGATCTCGTGGACGTGCGACCCGTTTCGGTTGTCGAGGAGCGCCTTCAGGATCGCCTCGCCCTCGTCCCACGTCGAGCGGTCGTCCTCGACCCACACGTTGCAGAAGCGGTTGAGCTCGGAGAGGAGCTCGCCGGCCCACGACGGGTCGAGACCGTTTCCCGCGTCGGCCTCGAGGCGGCGCAGGACGTCGAAGTCGTGGTGCAGATCCCATGCCCGGCCGTCGAACCGGGCGATCGCACAGCGGTCGAGCACGACCGGCTCGAGCGAGGCATAGACCCGCGGCAGCTCGCCGAACTTGCCGTTGCACGCCAGCTCGACGCGCAGGTCGAGCCGCTCGCCGCCGGCCGCCGGGTCAAGCACAGGCGCGTCGACCCGGGCGCCCTCCGGGCTCGAGTTCAGGCCCTGGACGGGGCGCCCGCCGATCCAGAGGGTCGCCTCGCTGTGGCTCACCCAGAGCAGGTCGACCCGCCCGCCGGCCCACTCCTCCGGGACGGTGGCCTCGACCCGAAACCAGTACGTGGCCCACAGCGGCCCGAACCGCTCGCCGAGCTCGGCGTCGCGATAGTCGAGCCGCTCGGCCTCGTCGTGCGAGATGCGGTCGACCGGCCCCGCGACGCGGAGCGAGTCGGGATCGCGCGCGTCCGCATGGATGAGGGCGCGGATGCGCTCGCCGACCTGGGCGATGCGGTCGCGGGTATACCGGGGGTGGCGCTGCACGGCCCGCAACATTAGGTCACGCGCCGGTCACAGAACACACCGAATGTCGTTTCACCCGACCGCCATCTGGCGGAGCCCCGGCCCGACGAGCGCCCAACCACCGCAGGTGTTTGCGCCCGGCCGCGGCGTGGTAGCGCCCACTGATGTCAGACCTGCGCCCGCTCCTCACCGTCTGGGGCGCCTGGCTCGCCCTGATGGCGGGAGCGAACGTGGCCGCGCCGCTCTATGCGGTCTACGCCGACCAGTTTCGGGTTCTCCAGCCTCGTCCTGACGGCGATCTTCACGACCTACGCCGTCGTGCTCGTGCCGACGCTCCTCATCTTCGGGCGAGTATCCGACCGGTTCGGGCGGCGGCCGATGATCGTCGCCGGGATGGCCGCGGGCGCCATCGGCCTCCTGGTGTTCGCCGCGGCGCAGGGCACGGCCTGGCTCTTCGTCGCCCGCGCGTTGCAGGGGCTCGCCGTCGGAGTCGTGAGCGGGGCCGCGACCGCCGCGCTGGTCGAGCTCGATCCGAGAACCGGCACGGCCCGCCCCGCCCTGCTCGCCGGCCTCGCGCAGGCGGCCGGGAGCGCGCTCGGGCCGCTCGTCTGCGGCCCGCTGGCCGAGTGGGCGCCCGATCCGATCCGGCTCTCCTACCTCGTGCTGCTCGCGGTGAACGTCGCCGGCGGCCTTCTGATGCTGACACTGCCCGAGCCCGCCGGCGCCGACCGCGAGCCATGGCGGATCCAGCGCCCGCGCGTGCCGGAGGGGATCCGGCGCGACTTCGCCCGGGTGAGCCTGACCGCCGCGACCGTGTGGGCCAGCGTCGCCCTCTGCCTCTCCATCGTCCCGTCGTACGCGGCCGACCTGCTCGACACAGGGAACCTCGCGCTCCTCGGCACGGTCTCCGCGGTGGCGCTCGCCGCCTCATGCGCAGCGCAGCTCGTCGCCCAGCGCCGCACCTGGGAGCCGCGCTCGGCGCAGTCGGCCGGCCTCACCGTCCTTGCCGCCGGCCTCCTGGCGCTGGCTGCCGCGTCGGACCTCCACTCGCTGGCGGTGCTGCTCCTGGGTGCCGTCGCCGTCGGCGCCGGCCACGGCGTGGCGTTCCTGAAGGCGCAGGACGAGTTGAACCGGATCGCGCCACCCGAGCACCGCGGCGAGGTGACTGCCGGGTTCATCGGCTGCATCTATGCGCTCGTCGGCAGCGCCGTCCTGGCGAGCGGCCTCCTCGACGTGCGCGTGTCGCTCACCATCGCCGTCAGCCTGGTCGCGCTCGTGCTCGCGGCGACGGCGCTCCTCGGCGCGGGCTGGCAGGTCAGAGCTCGACCCGCACGAGCGCGCGCGCACCCAGCCAGCACGTGATCGCGGCGACCGCGGCGAGGATCACCACGGCCGGCGCGGGCCCGACGACGGGCGCAGCGGCCTCGGGCAGCCGCTCGGCGACGAGCGCCCGGCCGTACGCCGCGATCGAGAGCTTCGACGCCGACGCGGCGAACGTCGCGATCGACCCCTCCCAGAGCAGGATGTAGAGGACGCCGATCACGATCGGCCGGCGCGTCCGAAGCGAGAGCCACGCCGCCACGCCGCAGTACGCCAGCGTCGCAAGCGCCACGCCGGCTGCGGGCCACAGGATCGACGAGGCGTCGGCGCCGCCCTTCAGGATGAGGAGCGCCGAGATGACGAGGCTCGGAATGAGCAGGACGAGCGTCGCCGTCCACGCGGCGGCGAGCTTCGTCGCGACCAGGCCGATCCGCGACTGCGGCGTGGCGACGAGGTAGTAGATCGTGCCGTCCTCGCGCTCGTCGCCGATCGCGCTCACGCCGATCACGAGCGCCACGACGGCTGCGATCGTGGGCACGAACAGCTCCTGCATCATGTGCGAGTAGAACCGGAAGTGGTGGGCGCCCTGCTTGGCGGCGACCGCGTACACGAACGCCACCAGCACCGGCGCGAGCGCGAGCAGCAGGAGCAGGATCGTGCGCCGCTGGAGGAGGAGCGCCCGCAGCGTCAGCCGGTAGATGGGGCCGATGATCACCGGCCCGCCCCCCGCGCGCGCTCGTGCAGATAGGCGTAGACGCTCTCGAGATCGTCGCCGACCGGCTCGACCCGGCGGATGAGCGTGTCGGTGCGCCGGGCGATCGCCGGCAGCGCCCGGCTGAACCGGTCGACGTCGCCCGTCTCGAACTCCACCATGCCGTCCTCGAACCGGACCGCGTCGACGACCCCGTCGTCGACGAGCGCGCCGGCCAGCGGCCGGCCGTCCGCCCCGGCCGCGACACGGATCGTGCGCGGCCGCTCGCTGATGAGCTGGCGGATCGCGCTCGTCTGTCCCTCGGCGACGAGGTGGCCGTTCACGAGCACGAGCACCTGCGGCGCCATCCGCTCGACCTCGTGGAGCACGTGCGACGAGACGATCACCGTCCGCCCCTCGTCTCCGAGCCGGTGAAGGACCTCGATGATCTCGCGCCGCTGGGCGGGGTCGAGGCCGTTCAGCGGCTCGTCGAGGAGCAGCAGGTCGGGGTCGTGCGCGAGCGCCTGGGCCAGCTTCACCCGCTGGCGCATGCCGTGCGAGAACCCGCCGACCTTGCGCCCGGCGACGTCGGCGAGGCCGACCGTCTCGAGCGCGCGCGCTGCGGCCGCAGCGGGATCGTCCACGCGGTGCAGGCGCGCGCACAGCCCGACCACCTCGGCCGCCGTCAGGAACGGCCACGGCGGGCTCTGGTCGGGGACGACGCCGATGCGCTCGTACACCGCCGGGTTCTGGCGCGGCTCGACGCCGAAGATGCGCACCGCCCCGGTGCTCGGCGAGGTGAAGCCGGCGCACAGCTTGAGCGTCGTGGACTTCCCGGCGCCGTTGTGGCCGAGCAGGCCGGTGACGCCCGGCCCGACCGCGAACGTGACGTCGGCCACCGCGACCGTGTCGCCGTACCAGCGCGAGACGCCGGAAAACTCGATGGCCGGGACGTCCGTCACGACTCATCCCCCCGGAACCGCCAGGCGAGCACGAGCGCCGAGACGGCGATCAGCGCGGCCCACGTCACGACCCACGCGGTGTTCGACGGATCGCCCGGGTCGGGTGTGACCGGGTACAGGGCCTCAGCGGTGTGGATCGGGACGGCGGCGAACGCGATCAGGCGGAAGTTGTCGCCGTGCTCGATGTTGTTGGAGAGGATGCCGCCCACGATCGTCGGCACGATCAGGAAGGCCAGGTAGCCCCCGATGGCGAAGGGCCGGCGTCCTGTGAGCGACGAGATCGCAAGCCCGACGAACGCGAAGTAGAGCGCCATGGCGGTTCCCGCGCCGACGATGCGGGGGATGTCATGGAGGTGATCCTGGACGTAGCCGAGCGGGTGGGTCGCGAACAGCACGTTCCCGGCGTAGAGGATCACCACCGGGAGCACGGTCACGAGCATGAGCGGCAGCAGGGCCGCGAGCACCTTCCCGATCACGTAGTCGGTGCGGCTGATCGCCGTCGCGAAATAGAGCGCGAGCGTTCCGTCGCGGCGGTCGGGGCAGAGCAGCTCGGGCGTGACGACGACCGCGAACACAAGGATGACAATCCCCACGATCCCGGCGTAGTCGCTGTAGGGCAGCACCGTGGCGAGGTTGTCGTTGATGCTCGACGCGAAGAGCGCCCGCAGGCCGAGCACGATGAGCACCGGGAAGAAGGCGATCAGGGTGAGCGCGATCGGGATGACCTTCGCCTTCCAGCCGCGCTTGGCGCCGAGCGCCCGAAGCGCGCTCCAGCGTGTCATCGACCACAACGCCGCGAGCCGGCCGCTGCGCTCGCCGTCGTAGCGGTGGAAGCGGACGTCGTGGACGCGTGCCTCGATCACGTCAGGTCTCCGATCAGCGCGTCCTCGAGCGTCGGGCCGGCCGGACGCAGCTCGCGCAGGCCGGCGTCGGTGTCGGCTGCGGCGTCGCGCACCGCTCGCAGCATCGTGTCGGCGTCGGGGCCCGACACCAGCACGTGGTCGTCGCGCACCGCGGCCGAGACGCCGGCCGCCTGGAGGTGCGCCGCGAACGCGGCCGGGTCACCCGAGACGACCACCCGCGCCTCCCGCTCGCTGGCGGCGGCGGCGCCGGCCAGGTCGCGGCTCGCGGCGACGCGGCCCGCGCGCAGCACGATTACCGCATCACACGTCCGCACGATGTCCTCGAGCACGTGCGACGACATGATGACCGCGATCCCGAGCTCCGCCGACAGCCGCCGGACGAGCGCCAGCATCTCCTCGCGCCCGGACGGGTCAAGGCCGTTCGTCGGCTCGTCGAGGATGACCATGCTGGGCGAGTGCACGATCGCCTGGGCGAGGTTCGTGCGCTGCTTCATGCCGATCGAGAACGTGCGGATGAGCCGCGATCGCTCCTCCTCGAGGCCCACCTGGAAGAGCACCTCCGACGCGCGCAGCACCGCGATCCGGCGCGGCAGCCCGCGGAGCTCGCCCATGTGGACGATGAAGTCGCGCGCCGTCATGCCCATCGGCAGGCACATGTTCTCGGGCATGTAGCCGAGGAGGCGGCGGATCTCGCGGGCCTGGTGGGCGGCGTCCATCCCGAGCACGCGCACCCGGCCCGAGTCCGGCTTCACGAGCCCGAGCATGGCCTTCATGAACGTCGACTTGCCGGCGCCGTTGGCGCCGAGCAGCCCGAGCGCCGGGCTGGTGACGTCGGCCGTCACCCCGTCGAGCGCCGTCACGTGGCCGAACCGCTTGGTCACCCCCGCGGCCTCGATCAGCGGCTGGTCGGAAGCCGTCACCGCTCCATGGTAGGCGGGCCGGCCGGGGTCTGACCCCGCTGGGCCTGCAGTCCGCGAGCGGCCGCCGGTAGCGGACGACCGGCAGCACGGTGCCGGCGAAGTCGTGCGGCGCCGTGGCGCCGTCCGCCTCCCAGCCCAGCGCCTCGTAGAACGCCTTCGCCGCCGGGTTGGCGTCGAGCGTCCACAGCGTCGCCTCCTCGAAGCCGCATCCGCGGAGCTCGCGCATGCAGACGTCGTGGAGCGCCGTCCCGATCCCGCCGCGCCACCGGTCGGCGAGGACGTAGATCGCGTAGAGCTCGCCAACGGCGACGGCGGCATCATCGTCACGAGCACGGCCCGAACGCCACGAACCCGACCACCTTCCCGCCGGCCTCGGCGACCCACGTGCATGCGGCCCGCGGATCGCCGATGCCCTGCCGCCAGCGCGCGGCCCGCTCGGCCACGTCGATCTCGTCGAGGAACGCGTCCGGGACGCTGCCGCTGTAGGCAGCGCGCCACGTCTCGACCTGGACGCGCGCGATCGCCTCGGCGTCCTCCGCCGACCGCCTGGCGGACCGTGACGAGAGCCGGGCATCGCGACCTAGGATAGGCCGCCGCTCATGACCGAGAACGCCATCTTCCGAGCCATCGCCGAGCGCGGCGTGGCCGTGGGCTGCATGCTCTTCGAGTTCGACACGCCGCGGGTGATGCGGATCCTGGCGGCGGCCGGCGTCGACTTCGCGCTCTTCGACCTCGAGCACACCGCCTGGGACGCCGGGTCGCTGCGGCGGGTGCTGGCCGCGGGGAGAGACACGGGCATCCACACGGTGACGCGCGTGGTCAGGGCCCAGTATCCGCTGGTGGCGACCGCGCTCGACGCCGGGTCGCGCGGCGTCATGGCGCCGATGGTGGAGTCGGCGGACGAGGCCCGGCTCCTGGTCGAGTCGGCCCGCTACCCGCCGCTCGGCAGGCGCGGCTTCGGCGTGATCATGTCCGACGAGCTGACCGCCGGGCCGGCGGCGGCGGCCGAGCGCGCCAACCGCGACACCGTCGTGGTCGCCCAGATCGAGTCGGCGGCCGGGGTCGAGCACGCCGACGAGATCCTCGCGGTGCCCGGCATCGACGCCGCCTGGGTTGGTCAGTTCGACCTGTCGCTGTCGCTCGGCTGTCCGGGCGAGCTCGAGCACCCCCGCTATCTCGAGGCGGTCGACCGGCTCCTGGACGCGTGCCGCCGGCACGACACGCCGCTCGGTCAGCTGGTCGCGTCGGCCGAGGCCGGCGCCGCGGCGGCCGACCAGGGGTTCCAGCTCCTGGCCTTCGCCGACGTCTGGGTCTTCGAGCGCGCGCTCCGCGACGGCGTCGCCGCGCTGCGCCCCCGCTAGCCCCGCGTCGCGCGGGCGCTGAACGAGAGCGAGAACCTCGCTCCCTGGCAGGCGTTCGCGACGGTGCGCGGCATGGTCACCCGGAGCACGACGGTCTTCGTCCTGTGCGCCCGGATCGGAAGGCTGCGGGTACCCGCGGAGGCCACGGCGAGGTTGGCGGCGGCGCCGGTGCAGCCCTGGCGGTTGCTCGACTTCACCTTCGCCTTGACCGGCCCCACCTTGATCGGGAACGCGTAGACGTTCTTCGACCTTGACCGTGAGCGCGCGGGTCGCGCCGGGATAGAGCCCCGTCACGGGGACGGAGGCGATCCCGAACCGCTTCTTGACCGACGCGACGAGCTCCGCGTCGCCGCGCGGCGCCGGCTGGCGGGCATGCGTCACCGCCGCGGCGGCGGCCGAAGCGGCGACGAGGGCCAGGATGGGAGCAAGGAGGCGCATGGCTAGGGCGAGAACGTGAAGGTCGTGGACGTCGTGGCGGTGTTCCCGGCGGCGTCGGTGACGAGCGCCCTGAGCGTGTATGCCGCGCCGTTCGCGAAGGCCGATTCCTGCCATCGGGAACGACCACGCCGGCAGCGCGGGCGTCGCGTCTGCGAGCACCTCGCCCGCCGACGAGAACGTGGCGGGGAGCGGATCCCAGTACAGGCTCGGCGCGCCCGCCTGGCGGAAGCTCACCTGCACCTTCGCCACCCCGGCGCTCGCGTCGGTCGCCGTGCCGCAGACGTCGTCGACGCCCGCCGTCGAGCATCCGGCCGCCCAGCCGCCGGCGTAGCCGGCCGTGGGGAACGAGATGGAGACGGCCGGCGCGGTGTTGTCGACGACGACCGTCTGGTTGGTGGTCGTCTTGGTGTTCCCGGCGAGATCGGTCGCGGTGAGCGTGTACGTCTTCGAGCCCGCGCTGAGCGTGGCCTTGACCGTGGTCGTCGCGCTCGCGTACCCGTGCGAGACGCCGCCCGCCGTGCACGCCGGCGAGCAGGCGGCCAGCGGAATTGCGGTCTGGCCGGTGGTCAGGCTGCTCACCTTCCCGGTCAGCTTGAGGATGCCGCTCTCGGCGTCGTCCGCGTCGCCGTAGACGACGTAGTCGCGGCCCTGGCCGACGTAGCCCGGCACGCCGGTGGCCACGGTCGCGATCGCCGCCGCCGAGATCAGCGGAGCGGTGTTGTCGACGGTGGCGCCGCCCGCGGCGGTCGAGGCATTGCCGACCCTGTCGGTCGCCGTGACCGTGAACGCGGCGGGGCCGGCTGCGATCGTCGACGCCGCCGTCTTGTTGCCGCTCTTGTACGCGTAGGTGACTCCGCCGACCGTACAGCCCGTGGTGCAGGCCGAGAGCGTGAGCGCCGTCTGGCCGCTCGTGATCGACGAGACGTTTGCCTTCACCGTGGAGACGCCGCTTCCAGCGTCGGTCGCGTTGGCGTACACGTTGTAGGCGCCGCTCTTGCGCAGCCATCCCGGGACGCCGGTGGTCGTCGTCGCGACCGCGACCTCGGTCACCACCGGCGCGGCGTCGTCGACCGTCGCGGACGACGTGGCCGTCACCGTTCCGGAGGCCTTGTCCGTGGCCGTGACCGTGAAGCCGACCTGGCCCGGGCCGAGCGCGTCCGCGGTCTTGCTCGTGCTCTTGTACCCGTAGGTGACGCCGGCGACCGTGCAGCCCGAGCTGCACGCGCTCAGTGACAGCGCCGTCTGGCCCGCGGTCAGCGCGCTGACGTCCGCCTTGACCGACGCGATGCCGCTCGCGGGCGAACCGTCGTCGGAGACGGCGGCGTACACGATGTACGTGCCCCCCGGCCTTACGAAGCCGGGCGTGCTCGACGACACGATCTGGGCGGCGCTCACGGTCGGGGCGGTGTCGTCGACGGTCCCGGCCGCCGTGAACGATCCCGTGTTGCCCGCCTTGTCGGTCGCCGTCGCCGTGAACGAGAATGCGCCCTCGGAGACGGAGGAGTCGGCCGTCGTCACAGCGCTCTTGTAGCCGTAGGTGACGCCTCCGACCTTGCAGCTGCTGGTGCACTTGGGGAGCGCCAGGGCGGCGAGGCCGGCGTTGAGCGCGCTCACGTCGGCGGTCACGGCGGCGATCCCGGTGGCCGGGGAGCCCGCGTCGGACGCCGACGCGTAGACGGCGTAGGTGCCGCCTTCACGGACGACGCCCACGCCGGAGGTGGCCGAGGCGACGACGACGGCCGCCGACGCGGTCGGGTCGGTGTTGTCGGCCGTGACCGAGAAGGCCTTCGGCGACCCCGTGTTCGACGCATTGTCGGTGCCCCACACCGAGAACGACTTCGCGCCCTCGGTCAGGTCCGCGTCGGCCGGGATCGGCGAACTCGACCAGGTGTACGTCGTCGACCCGATCGTGCACGAGGACACGCACGGGCTCAGTGCCACCGCGGCCGCACCGGCCGCGATGCCCGACACATCGGCACTCGCCGACGCGACGCCCGTCCCGCCCGGGTCGGTGACGTTCGCGTAGACGACGAACTGGCCGCCCGCCCGCACGCCGCCGCCCGCCGCAGTCATGCCGGCAGGGGCGATCGTCGCGCTGTTCACGCTCGGGGCGTGGAAGTCGGGGCTGGCCTGGGCCCCGCCGCTCCCGCTCGCGGGAACGGTCCACGATGCCACCGCCGGCGTCGCCGCGGCCACGAGGGCCACGGCGACGGCGACGAGGAATCGGGGGCGGGCCACGCCCCTCAGGCGGGCCGGAAGCACGGCGTCAGGCCTAGCTGCTCGCGGCGGTCGCGGTCAGGTAGAGCGTGAACGAGGCGCCCTGGCAGGCGTCGTCGGCGGCTCCGCTCATGGCGATGGCGTCGTCGAGATCGACGTCGAGGGTGTCGTTCGCCGGAACGTCCCAGCCGGAGCCGCCGTTCGTCTGGGCATCGAACGAGAGCGTGCTCAGGTCGCAGCCGCTGTGGCCGGCGTCCTCGGCAAAGCCGTCCGTTCCCTGACCTGCGTCCAGTGAGATCGCGGACAGGTGCACCGGGAAGGGGTTGTCATTGGCGATGGTGGTCGCCACGTCGGCGGTGCCGCTGGGGTAGAGCGCGCTCGCCGGCGTGCCGGGCGAGAGGGTGAGATTCGCGGCCGTCGCGGCGGAGGCCGCTCCGGTGCCGCTGCCGCTCACGGACCATGCGCCGTAGGCGGCGACGCCGGCGACCAGGAGCCCGGTCACGGCGACCGCGCCGAGGCGCGACAGATGAGTACGCGTCATTGTGAGATCCTCTTGGGGGGAAGGGGAGCACGTTGTCCGCTCGGGCAGCGGATCACCTCTCAACATCGGTCATCGAGGGGATCCGCGCATGCCGCGGAAAGGGGATCCGGCCGAAAGCGGCCGGAGCGCCGGTTGGCGCGTCCGCGGCGTCAGCCGGTGTGGCCGCGGATCCAGTGGGCCAGGTTGTGCGCGTGCTCGCCCGGCGTCGATCCCGACGGCGTCCGGACCGGGTGCGGACGCGGCGAGGAGCCGCCGCCGAGCGACCCCGCGAGCAGCGCCACGACGGCCGCGGCCGCGAGCACGCTCGCTCCGGCGGCCACCCGGCCCCGCCGCCGCCGGGCCCGGAACGTGCGCCGGGACGAGCCCGCGTGCACCGTGGTGCGGGCCGTGTCCGCGTCGCTCGGGAGCACCGCGGCCGGGCCGCCCGCCAGGCGCTCGGCGAGCGCCGCGGCCGTCGGCCGGGCCCCGGGCTCGCGATCGAGGCAGGCCAGCACCGCCGCGTCGAGCTCGACCGGTATCTCGCGCCGCAGCGCCCGCGGCGGCTTCACGGCCTTCGTGCGCTTCGCCGCCACGAGCTCGGGCAGCGAGTCGCCCGGGTGCGGCGGGCGGCCGGTGAGGAGCTCGTACATGACGACGCCGAGCGCGTAGACGTCAGCGGCGGTGGTGACGGCCCTGCCGTCGGTCTGCTCGGGAGCCAGGTAGCGCGCCGTGCCGACGATGCTTCCGGTCAGCGTGAGCCGCGTCTGGTCGAGCGCGTGGGCGATGCCGAAGTCGGCGATCTTGATCGTCTCATCGGGAGTGACGAGCAGGTTGTGCGGCTTGATGTCACGGTGGACGAGCCCGGCCGCGTGGGCGCACGCCAGGCCGGCGCAGCACTGGCGGGCGATCTCCGCCACCCGCTCGGGCCCCAGGTGCCGCTCGCGGTGGAGGATGTCGGCCAGCGTCTCGCCCTCCACGTACTCCATGACGATGAACGGCCGGCCGCCGTCCTCGCCGATGTCGAACACCTGCACGATGTTCGGGTGGCTGAGCCGGGCGGCGCTCCGCGCCTCGCGTGCGAACCGGGCCCGGAACGCGCCGTCCTCGATGCCGTGGTCGGCCAGCACCTTGACCGCCACCGGCCGGTGGAGCTCCGTGTCGAAGGCCATGTAGACCACGGCCATCCCGCCCCGTCCGAGCGTGCCGTCGACGCGGAACCGCCCCAGTGCCGTGCGTGCGCTAATCCTTGCCTCCGCCGCCGTGGTCGTGGCCCTTGCCGTTCCCGTGGCCGGGACCGTGACCCTTGTCGTTGCCCTTGTCCTTGGCCGGGCCATCCTGGCCGGGCGGACCTCCGGCGGGCGGTGCGGGGGTGCAGGCGATCTCGCCCGCAAGCGCGCCGGCCGAGCTCGAGAGCGGCTGCCGCAAGCCCGCCGGCACCCGGCCGGCCGCCACTGCCTGGGCGACCATCTGCTGGAGGCGTTTCGCCTCACCCGCCGCGCCACACTCGTCCCCGCGTCCAAGGCTGGCCGCGACGGCCTCTGCCTGGGCTGCCAGCTGGGTTCCCAGCGCATGCGGCAGCCGTGGCGAGGCGGCCGCTCCGCCTCCGCCGCACCCGGACGCCGCCACGACGGCGACCGCGAGGATCATCCTTCGCATGCCTCGGGAAATGCCCAGACCTCCCGCCTCCGACTCCCCGGAGGGTAGCGGGTGCGGGCGGCCCGGCCTCAGGCGCCTGGCCGGCGGTCGCGCGGATCAGGCCGCGTGACGGGCCGCGCGCTCCGGATCCGGGACGACCATCACCGGGCAACGCGCATGCTGCACCACGTGGGCGGTGACGCTGCCCAGAAACGCCGCGGCCAGCGGGCCGTGTCCACGCGAGCCCATGATGATCAAGTCTGCGCGCCGCGCCTCTGCGAGCCGGCAGATCTCCGCGGCCGGGTCGCCCGCGACGAGGTGCGTCTCGGCCTCGATGCCCGCCTCGGCGACGTGGGCCTTCGCAGCGGCGAGGAGCTCGGCCATGGCGTCGCGGGTTGCATAGAAGACGTCCTCGGACATGTACGTGGGCGCGCCCAGCGCGCCGTTGACCGGAGTCGACCAGGCGCTCACGAGCTCGACCGTGGCCTTCGACGCGCGCGCCTCGGTGACCGCTCGCTCCACGGCCGCCCGCGCGGCCGGCGATCCATCAGTGGCTACGACGATGGTGGACATGGCTCCTCCTCACGAACGTCGTCCGCTCCGGCTGTGCGAGAGGTGCTGCACGAAGGCGTCGGAGCCGGGGTAGTAGATGCTCTCGTGGCCGTCGTCCTGCCACCGCACGCGGTACGGCGGGCCTCCGCCGGGGCCGCGCACCTCGAGGATCTCGGCATCGCGCTGCGGCTCGCCCTCGTGGTGGCCCTGGATCACGAGCCGGTCGCCGACGCTGCGCCTTGGAGCGCTCTGACTGCGGTTGCGGTGTCTTTCCCATGTCAAAAATCATCGCCTCAGCAACCGGATCCGGCATCGGGGCCGATACGGAGCCGTGATGCGGCGAAGTACGGTCGTACGGGCCGCGTCGGGGATTCCGCCGAATGCCGATAGGGGCGCGCACCGATGCCGGGAACGAGCTGTCCGCATAGGGTCAGGGCTGTGATGGGGTCACGAGAGACTCACCCGGTGGGGCATCCGCTGTACCGCGAGGACGTGGTGGCGGCCACGCGCGACGTCGTCGCCGCCAAGCCCGGACAACCGGCCTTCGACCTGAGAGACGTCGAGGGCTACCGGGTCGACGGCCCCGACGGCAGGGTGGGCGTCGTCACAAGCGTCACGGCAAGCCGTCTTGACGGCCCGCTCGACACCATCCACGTCGTCACCGGCCTCTTCATCGTCCGTCTCACGCCGGTCGCGGAGACGGACGTCATCGAGATCGACGACGAGCGCCGGCGCATGCTCATTCGAACGATGCTGCGCCCGCCGCGCTCGTCGGGCATCGCCCGCACCCTGCGGCAGTTCTTCGCCTCGGGCCGCGCCCGCTGACCTACTGGTAGCGGAGCGCCTCGGCCGGGTAGACGCGAGCCGCTCGGACCGCCGGCACGTAGGTCGTCCCGAGCGCCACGGCATACACGACGACGAAGATCAGGCCCATCGTGCCCCACGGGGGATCGAAGCTCAGGTTCGTCCAGCTCGGCTGGCGCTGCGAGTCGTGGACGACGTTGTACGAGACCGCGAGGCCAAGAGCCGTGCCGAGCGCGATCGACGTGAGCGCGATGAACGACGACTCGAGCAGGAAGGTCATCTGCACCATCCTGCGCCGGTAGCCCACGGCGCGCAGGACGCCGATCTGCTGGCGCCGCTCGACCACCGACCTGGCGGTGATGACGCCGAGTGCCGTCACACCGACGATCAGGCCGAGACCCATGAAGCCCATGATCAGCCGGTCGAAGGTGAGCGACCCGGAGACGGCG
The DNA here is from genome assembly GCA_963805545.1 of uncultured Actinomycetes bacterium. Lineage (GTDB taxonomy): Bacteria > Actinomycetota > Thermoleophilia > Gaiellales > JAICJC01 > JAICJC01. Next base: position 358,935 of record CAWDUU010000009.1, on the reverse strand, counting down.
TCGGCCAGGAGCGCCGAGAGCGCGTCGGCCTGCATGCCGTTGGCGAGGAACGCCGATTCGAGCCGATTGGCGAACCGGCCGGCGTCGACGCCCGGCCGCAGCGAGAACAGGTACACGGTCGGCTTCGCCCGCTCCCGGAACGCCCCCGAGAGCGTCGCCTGCGACGTCGCGATGCCGGCCATCTCGAGCGGCGCCGTCTCGGACAGGACGCCGATCACCCTGAGCCGCACGTGCGCGCCGGTCTGGGGGTCGCGCACGTCGACCGGCACCGGGGCGAACCGTTTGTCCTCGAGGTAGAAGCCGCGAAGCTGGAAGTCCTGCGGCGCAGCGAAGTTGAAGTTCGAGCGGCGCTGGACGACCGAGGCGTCGATGACCGCAAGCCCGGTGCGCCCGTTCAGCGCACGCCACACCGCGGCGTCGGAGCCGTAGCCCCTCGCGCGGGCAGCGAGGCCGTACGTCGTGTGGGTGAGGAAGGCGGGATCGAGGCCGCGGACGACATAGTCCGAAGCGCCGCCCGGGGCGCCGTCCTGGTGCGCCTTCACGGGCAGGAACGACTGGGCCGAGACGACCCGGACGTCGGCGGCGTCCACCCGGGACGCCTGCCGGAGCGCCGCGGGCATGTCCGCGATCGACGCGGTCGGCGAGACGGTGGCCCGGACGTCGAACCCGCCGCCGTAGGTCTGCATGTCGTTCAGGCCGTTCACGAACGATGTCGTGGTCGTCGCGCCGACGACGAGCGTGAAGACGACGAGCGTGAACATCGCGAGCGTCACGCCCGTGCGGAAGCGGTTCCGCAGCGGATACGCCATCGACATGCGAAGCACCGGTGCCAGTCCGCGGAAGCGGCCCAGCGACCACGACAGCCCGCGCAGGAGCAGGTCGGCGTTGTACATGATCGCCCAGCTCGCTCCCACCACGATCATGAGCCCCGACAGGATGAAGATCGAGAAGTCCGTCGTGAGATCCCCGAGGAGCCAGCGGCTGATCGGAAGCACGAACCAGACGACCAGGCCCAGGCCGGCGGCCGTGCGCGCGACCCGGTCGGGAACGCCCAGCCGCTCGCTCACCGGCACCAGGCCGAGCAGCACGAGCGAAACGCCGAACCCGAGCGTGATCGCGTTCCTGGCGCTCACGCCTGATGCGATCAGGGAAGCGCCGAGCAGGAGCACGGCCCCGCCGAGCAGCCAGTACCGTCGCCCGCCGCGCGCGGCAGGGGGCTCGGGCAGGTTGCGGATCGCGGTCACGATGTTCATGCGGCTCACCCGCCACGCCGACGCCCCGACGACGACGAACGTGAGCAGGACGCCGAGCGAGTAGGCGACGACCATCGTCCGCGGGGAGACCGAGTAGCTGACGTGGAAGGCGCTCGTGTCGGCGAATGCGCCGGCCATGATGAGCACCATCACGTAGGCGACGCCGATCCCGACGAACGCGCCGACCGCGGCCGCGAGCAGGTCGTACGCCACGCCCTCGAACAGGAACATCTGCACGAGGTTCCGCTGCCGCGTCCCGACGGCGCGGGCAATGCCGAGCTCTCCGCGCCGCTCCGCCGCGAGCATGATGAAGATCAGGAAGATGAGGAGGATCCCGGCCGCGATCGAGAACGACCCGAACGTGGTGAAGAGCGAGACGAAGGCGGCGCCCATCGCGTCGGCCGTCTCGAGCGCGTCGCGCTTGGTCGGGTTCGCCTGGAGGCCGAGCGGCACCAGCGCGGGCCGCAGCTTCGCGACGACCCGATCGGTGGCGGCGACGCCCGACGTCGTGCCGCCGCGGTTCGACACGAGGACGTACTTGATCCGGCCCGGCTGGCCGAGGAGCTGCTGCGCGGCGGCGAGCGGCATCAGTACCGCGGCTCCGTCGGTGCCGGCCCCGTCGAACTCGACGATGGCCTTCACCCGCACCTCTGCCGCCGCCCGGCCTGCGAAGACGCGCAGCGTGTCGCCCGCGGAGGCTCCGAGCTTCTCCGCGCCGTCGCGGTTCAGGTACACCCAGCCGGGCGCGAGCGCCGAGAGCGACACCGTACGCCCGCCGGCGGCCGTGATCGCGCCGAACCCGGCGAGGGCCCGGCCGTCACTGGCAAAGAGCGTCACCTGCGGCTCGTTGCGGCGGGCGGCCGGGTTCTGCGCCGCGACCGGCTCGATGATCGCCGGGGCGACCCCGTCGACCAGGCCCGAACCCGCCACGGCCCGCTTCACCGCCGCGTAGTCGGACTGCGGGAAGTACTTGACGCCCGTGGCTGCGCCGCTCTGGGCCTCGACGCTCGGGGTGGCGCCGCGCGCCGAGACGAGCTCGTCCGTCTGGCCGAGCGCGGAGACGGCCGACGAGCGGATCGTCTGCGTCATCGTGTCGCCCGTCGCCAGGGCGGCCGCGATGATCGCGGTGCCGAGCATCAGGCCGACGACGATCAGCGCGCTGCGCCCCGGGCGGCGCTCGGCGTTTCGGATCCCCAGTCGGAGGAACACGCGGTTTCGAGCCGCGACGACGGCCACCGACACCAGCGCGGCGGCGAGCGCCGTCACCAGGACGACCGCCAGGATGCCCATCGGTATGCCGAAGAGCCTGGCCATGGGGCTAGCCGATCGCGACCGCGGGAGCGTCGGCGAGGACGACGTTGTACATCTCCCGGCCCGGCGGCGAGCGATACAGGGTCACGAACTTCGCGACCTGCTCGAGGTAGAAGCTGCGGCCGCCGGCCAGGCCGGCGTCGGCCGCCTCCTCGCTCTCCCAGAACGTGAGGGCCAGCACCTTGCCCTCGTCGGAGAGCAGCACGTAGACGCCCTCGTAGCCGTCCTGCTCACGAAGCGCCGGAACAACCGATTCGCGGAAGAGCGCCACCGCCTGCTCAACGCTCATCCGCACCGCGTCGATCTCCGCCAATGTCACACGGGCGATCATGTCGCCACCTCCAGAAGCTCTTCGTCGACGATCTGCCCATCGACCATGCGGACGATCCGGTCGGTCGAGCGGCCGACCGAGATGTCGTGGGTCACGATCAGGAAGGTCAGCCCGCGCGAGCGGTTGAGCTCGCGCATGAGCGCGACGATCTCGTGCGCGTTCTCGCTGTCGAGGTCGCCAGTTGGCTCGTCGGCCCAGACGATGGCCGGGTCGTTCACGAGCGCCCTGGCGATCGTCACCCGCTGGCGCTGGCCGCCCGAGAGCTCCTCCGGCACATGCGCCGCCCTGGCGCCGAGTCCGACCATCTCGAGCGCGGCGAGCGCCCGGCGGCGGGCCTCTCTGGCGGGCGTGTGGCTCACGAGCAGCGGCAATTCGACGTTCTCGACCGCGCTCAGCACCGGCATCAGGTTGTAGAACTGAAACACGAACCCCATGCGCTGGGCCCGGTAGTCGGTGCGCTCGTCGTCGGACATCGACGCGAGCGAGACGCCCTCGATGAGGATGTCGCCGCCGTCGATGGCGTCGAGCCCGGAGAGGCAGTTGAGCAGGGTGGTCTTGCCCGAGCCGCTGGGCCCCATGATCGCGACCATCTCGCCGTGGTGGACCGCGAAGCTCACGTTGCGCAGGGCCTGCACCTCGAGCTCGCCCGTGTCGTAGCGCTTCTCGACCGAGCGAGCCTGGACGATGGCCGCCCCGTCGACGGCGGTGGCGGCCTCGACTGCGCCCTGCGCCGCGCGGCGCTCACCCTGCATGACCCGGATCGCCATAACGCGCTCCTTCCGCTCGTGACGGCTTCCAGTGTTCCGCCGCCCGGGCTGCGGCCGCATCGGTGTGGACGCTGAATCGAGGTTCGGGCTACTACCTGTCAGACTCGGCGCGACGATGCACACCGACGCCGACCTCCACCGCCGCGGGATCGCAACGCTTGTCGCTTCGTGGGACGAGTACGCCCGCGCGGCGGCCGGCGCCGCGGTGATGCGCTTGCCGGGAGTTACGGCCGCCGTCTTCCCCAAGGGGCCGGAACGGGGCTTCTACAACAACGCCGTGCTGGGGCGCGGGCTCGCGCCCACGGAGCGCGCCGAGGCCGTGCACCACATGGAGGACGCCTACGCCGCCGCCGGGATCCGCCACTTCGCCGCCTGGGTGCACGAGACCGATACGGCGATGGCGGCCGAGCTGGAGGGGCGCGGCTACACGCTCGCCGAGACGACTCGCGCGATGGGGATGGAGCTGGCCTCGATCCGGCTGCCCCGCCCCGAGATCGAGCTCGGCCCGCCCGACTGGTCGGAGTACCTGCGGATCGGCGAGCTGCCTCCGGGGCTCCTCGACGGGATCGACCCGTCGGCCTTCCACGTCGTCGTCGGCCGGCTCGCGGGCGAGAGCGTCGCCGCCGGGATCGCGCTCGACCTCGGCGGCGACTGCGGGATCTACAACGTCGGCACGCTGGCGCACGCCCGCCGGCGCGGGATGGGCACGGCCGTCACCGCCGCGCTCGTCCACGATGCCCGCGACCGCGGCTGCGAGACGGCCAGCCTCCAGTCGACGCCGATGGCGGAGCGGGTCTACGCGGCGGTCGGCTTCCGCGACCTGGGCCGCATCCTGGAGTTCGCACCGGCGAGACGGGCCCGGTAAGCGGACCGGGGACAGTCCCCGAACGCCCGCCGTAACACCACCGCGGCGCATTCGCGACAGATCCCGGGCCCAGCCGGCCCGCGATCAGAGCTCGACGTAGGCGCCGACCTCGAACACCCGGTCAGGCGGGATGTGGTACGAGCGGGCCACGGGGTTCGAGTTCTGGTGAAGGAGCGCGAAGAGCCGCTTGCGCCAGGCCGCCATGCGCGCTCGACCCGTGGGCAGGATCGTCACGTGATCGACGTAGTAGGAGGTGCGATCGAGATCGATGTCGAGCCCCTGGCGGCGCGCCTGCTCCAGCGCGGCGACGACGTCGGGCTCGTCCTGGTAGCCGTAGCTGACGGCGATCGCGACGAAGCCCAGGCGCAGGTGCTTCACCGCCACCCGCTGCGGCTCCGGCACGTGCGGCACGCCCACGGTGTGGATCTTCACCAGGATCACCCGCTCGTGGACGATGCCGTTGTGCTCGGCGTTGTTCAGGAGCGCGGTCGGAACGGTGTCGAGCGAGGTGGTGAGAAAGACCGCGCACCCCGGGATCCGGTTCGGCGGCTCGTCGATCATGCGGTTGATGTACCGGCGCAGCGGGACGCGCCCCTCGCGCATCGCCCGCCCGAGCAGGATCCGGCCGCGGTGCCACGTCGTGAGGATGACGAAGAAGACCGCCCCCACAACGAGCGGGAACCAGCCGCCGCTCGCGATCTTCGTCAGGTTCGCGGCGAAGAAGGTCAGCTCGATGAAGAGGAACACCGCAGCCGCGGGGATCACAAGCTTGAGGGGCTTCCGCCACAGCGTGCGGAAGACGACGAATGCGAGGAGCGTGTTCGTGGCGAAGATGGCGCTGAGCGCGATGCCGTAGGCATTCGCGAGGCCGGTCGGCGAGCGGAACGTCAACACGAGCGCGATGACCGCCGCGAGCAGGATCCAGTTCACGATCGGGATGTAGATCTGGCCCATGATCCGCCTCGATGTGTGCCTGATGCTCATGCGCGGCAGGAAGCCGAGCTGGATCACCTGCTGGGTGACCGAGAACGCGCCCGAGATCACGGCCTGCGAGGCGATCACGGTGGCGGCGGTGGCGAGGACGACCATCGCCTTCTGCCCGGTCTGGCCGCCCGGCACGAGGAAGAAGAAGGGGTTCGCCGCCGTCTGCGGATGGGCCAGGATCAGGGCGCCCTGCCCCAGGTAATTCAAGAGCAGGGCCGGGAACGCAAGGCCGAGCCAGGCCCGGGTGATGGCCTTGCGGCCGAAGTGGCCCATGTCGGCGTAGATCGCCTCGGCTCCCGTGACGGCCAGGAATACCGATCCGAGGGCGAAGAACCCCATCTTCGGGTCGTCGACGACGAACTGGACCGCGTACGTCGGCGAGAGCGAGCGGATGATGCCCGGGTGGGCCACGACCTCCCTGGCCCCGAGGGTGCCGAGCACCAGGAACCAGACGATCATGATCGGCCCGAAGAGCCCGCCGACCGCGCCGGTGCCGAAGCGCTGGAGCGCGAAGAGGGCGATGAGAATCGCAAGCGAGAACGGGACGATCTGAGCCGCGAGTGCCGGCGACGCGACCTGAAGCCCGGAGACAGCCGACACGACCGAGATCGCCGGCGTCAGCATGCCGTCGCCGTAGAACAGCGACGCCCCGAGCACGCCGACGATGACGAGACCGGTCTTCCGGCGCGTCTTCACGACCCGCTCGATCAGCGCGACCAGCGCCATGATCCCGCCCTCGCCGTGGTTGTCGACGCGCAGGATGAGGAGCACGTACTTGAGCGTGACCACGAGCGCGAGCGCCCAGAAGATCAGCGACAGCGCGCCGTAGACGCGCACCGGCGAAGGCCCCATCGGGTGGTCGCCGGTGAAGATCAGCTGGATCGTGTAGAGCGGGCTCGTCCCGATGTCGCCGTAGACGACGCCGAGGGCGCCCAGCGAGAGGGCGAGCGAGCCCCAGCCGGTGGCCGCGTGCGCGCCCGCGTGGCCGGCGTCGGCGGCCTCAGGACGCCGCCGCCCGGGGAGCCGTCGCGGCCCGGCCGTCACCCGCTCTCCGGTGGCGATGGTTGCGTCGGTGCTCATGGCTACTCCGGGAGGGCCTCGTGCAGCGGCGGGCGGCCGGGCCGGGCACCGCTGCGGTCGCGGCGCGAAGGCACGATCGTCACGTCGGGCGCGACGCCCCGGGCCGCCCGGCGCACGCTCCACCCGGCGCTGCCGGCGAGCACGAGCGCGTCGACCCGCCAGGAGGCGCCGAGGAGCGCCGGGATGCTGCGGCAGGGGACGATCTCGACCCGCGGGCGCGGCGTGAACCGGCGCCCCCGCTCGTCGGCGGCGGCGCGCAGCCGTTCGAGCCGCTCGACAAGCCGCGGCGGCCACGCGCTGATGGGGAGCGTGGGCGGCAGCACCGCCGGGAGCAGCACGCGTACCACCCGGACGGCGTCGCGGGGGGCGCGGGCCAGGGCCTCGTCGAGGGCGCCGGCGAGGAGCTCCGGCTCGATGCGCGGGTCGGTGCAGACGATCAGGGTGTGGTGCCTCATGCCGGCGCCTGCTCCGGCCGGACGATCATCACCCGCTGGCCGGCCTCGGCCACGATGCGGCGCACGGCGTGGTCGTACGCCACCCGGCGCAGGTCGGCGCGCTGGAGCCCCGCGGCCCGGAGCAGGATCACCTGCGTGTCGCGCCGTTCCGCCTCCGCGAGGATCGACTCGGCCGCGTCGCGCGTGCGCAGGTGGGTCGTGTGGACGCGGATGCCGTAGCGGTCGCCGACCGCCCGGCCGGCCGCGGCGAGACGCTCGACCGTCTCGTCGAGCCCGTCGATCTCGAGGTCCATCTCCTCGCCCAGCGGGATCTCGGTGAAGGCCAGGAGCACGAGCGAGGCCCGCCGCTCGCCGGCGAGCTGGGCGGCGACGTCGAGCAGGTCGGCCGGGACGCCGGCCGCCGCGGTGTTGACGGGAATCAGCATCGTCTGGAACTCGACCTCGACGCCCGGGCCGGTTCGCGCCGCCACGTCGCGGGCCGCCCGCTCGCGCAGCGAAAGGCCGTGGCTGCGGCGGTGGGCGGCGTATCCCGCCAGCCCGGCGAGGAGCCACGCCGGGCCCAGGAGGCGCGCGTGGCCGTCGAACGCCACGAGCGCGAGCCAGGCCGAGGCCGTGCCGACGGCGCCGAGCACCGCGACGAGCGGGACGCTGCGGCTCCCGACCCAGAGGTTGAGCGGGGCGGCCACCGGGCGGTAGCGGTCCGGATCGCGCCAGCGCAGGGCGAGCACCGACGCGTGCACCCCGGCGAAGGCGAGGAGCGCGCCGAACGCGTACAGCGCCGCCAGCAGGCCGGCGCCGCCGCTCGCGCCCTGCACGGCGACCAGCGCGGCGGCGGCGACCGAGCACGCGGCCACGGCGGCGACCGGCGCCTCCCGGACGGGGTCGACGGCAGCGAGGGCCGCCGGCAGCTGCCGGTGCTGGGCCTGCCAGACCAGGAGACGCGCCCAGCGGCCGACGGCGGCGTGCGCGACCAGGGCGAGCAGCACCGCCACGAGCAGGCCGGCGACGCCCTTCATGCCGGCCGAGAGCACGTTCAGCGGGATCGTCGCGGGGATGCCCAGCGCGGGGCCGGCCGGATGCGCGCTGCCGGGAACCGGCGCAGCCATGGCCGCGACGAGCGAGACGGCGGCGGCCAGCGTGACCGCCGAGAGCAGCACGCCGGTCGCCGCCGGTGCGAGGTCGTGGTCGGGATCGCGCGCCTCGGCCGCCATGTCGCCGACGGCCTCGACGCCGGTGAAGGCCACCGTGGCGAGCGCGCACGCGAGCGCGAGCTGCCCGAATGACGGCGCGGTGCCGAGGTGGACGTCCTGTCCCAGCACCTCCGGCCGGAAGGCGAAGGCCGCGCCGAGGACGACCAGCATGACCTGGAGTCCGGCGTCGACGACCCCGGCGAAGCCGGTCAGGCCGGCCGAGAGCTCGAGACCGACCGCCGCCGCACCGGCGACGAGCGCGAGCACGGCCAGTCCGCCGGCGACCGACCACCAGCCCGACGCGAGCGGATCCCAGAAGACGCTCAGATACCTGGCCGCGAAGAGCGCCGCGAGCGCCGCCGTCGCCGCCAGCGCCATGCCCTCGGCCCAACCGGTCGCGAAGCTCGCGAGCTCGTCGAACGCGTGGCGCGCCAGGGCGGCCGGGCCGCCCGACTCGGGGAAGAGCGACATGCCCTCGGCGTAGCTCGCCGCGACGGCCATGACGACGATCCCGGCGACCAGCACCGCGAGCGGCGCGAGCCCGCGCGCGTGGACCGTGACGATGCCGAGCGCGAGGAAGATCCCCGAGCCCATCCGCGCATATCCCGACGCGAAGAGGCCGGCGCGGCCATGTGAGGCCCGGGACCGGGGGCGGCGGCGGCGCACGACCGGCGACCGGGCCGGCGACCCGGGGCGATGAGGCGGGGAGGATGCTGCCATCCCCTACAAGGTCGCACCGAACGCCTCACGGCCACATAACGATCACGGCGCCCGGCGTGCCGATCGCATCACGATCGCGTCACGGCGGCATCACGGAGGAGGCGTCGCTACGCGGGCAGCCGGTAGGTGCGAAGCGTGCCGCCCTGCGGCCAGTACACCACTCCACCGGCCACCGCGGGCGCGGCCGCCGCCCACCCGCCGCCGCTTGACCAGAGCACGCGGCCGGTCGCCGTCGCGACCGCACAGCGGCACGTGTCGAAGAAGGCCACACCGGGGACGAGCGCGGCGTTCATCGTCCCGGGAACGGCGCTCGTCTGCCACTCGGCCGCGCCGGGCACCAGCCGGTAGGCCGCCTCGCCGGCGTCGAGCGTCGGCACGAAGGCATGCCGGTCGCCGACCACGGGCGGCGGCGTCGCGGGATCCCAGTACTGCGCGATCTCGTCCCAGCCCCTGGCCAGCGTCTCGGAAGCCGGCGGCCTGGCCCACGGTGTGACCGGGAGCGCGCGCAGCGAGGCGCTGCCGTCGGTGTCCGCGCACGCGCCGCACCACAGGAACCGCACGAACCACAGGTTCCCGCCGACGAGCGACGACCCGCTCATGACGCGGTAGCCGCACAGGAATGGGGGCGTGCCGGACAGGCATCCCGAACCCGCCCGGCGGACGTTCAGCAACCGCCCGGTCGCCTCGTCGAACACGTAGACGTTGCGGTCGTCGGGCCGCGCTCCGCCGGCGAACACGCGGCCGTAGCCGACCGTGGGCGTCTGGTCGAGCAGCGCGACCGATCGCGCCGAGCGCCACAGGCGGTGACCGTCGACCGCGCTCCATGCGATGAGGCGCCGCGCCGCGCTGAACCCGCGCGTGCCGTCGACCGCCGGTGCGCCGGTGCAGGCGCCGGCCGTGAACCGCGGCGCGCCGCGCCGCACGCCGTAGGCATGAACGACGCCGTCGACGCAGGCCAGCACGCGGTCTCCCGCTACCGCCGGCTGCCCCGCGACGTCGCCGCCGGCGCTCCAGAGGCGCGCGCCGGAGGCCGCGTCGAGGGCGACCAGCGGCCCGCCCTGGACGACCACGAACACCCGCCCGCCGGCCACCGTCGGCGTTGCCGCCAGGAACGAACCCCGCGCGACCGTCCGTGCCCAGCCGGGCTGGAGCCGGGCGACGGTGCGCGGCGTGATCGCAGACTCCGCCGGGTTTGCGAACGTGTGCCGGGCGTTCCAGCCGTATTGCGGCCATCCCCCCGCCGCGAGCGCCGGACGCCGGCGCGGCGAGCGCGACCGCCGCGGCCGCAGCCACGGCTCCGATCATCCGAGTGCATCGCATCCTCGTACCCGGCCGGCAGCGTCCCCGATGCCTCGCCCGGCGGCATCGGGGCTCTCACCACACCGGGGCCGGAGAACTACGGACGCGCCGGCAACACGGTGAGCTCGCGCGGGTGCGCCGACAGCACCTCGATCCGCTCCGGGCCCATGAGCAGCGTCTCCATGTAGCTCGCCGTGAAGCCGCCGTCGCGGTCGAACAGGATGTTCTCGTAGTTCGTCACGTAGCCCGGCTCCCAGGTGAACGTCTCGAAGGCGTCGTTCGAGAGGTACGTGTGGCCGACCCAGTTCGGCGGCATCGCGATCCCGAGGGCGTAGCCGCCCACCCACCAGACGCGCTCGCGCGGGAAGCGGGCGAAGACGTACTCCTCGGCGGCGCGCTGGGCGACGTCGAGCGGATCGCCGGGCCTCACCTCGGCCCGGACCGCCTCGACGCTTCCTGCGGTCTGCTCCAGGATCGCCCGCGCCCCGGCGTGGTCGCGGCCGATCGCGAACGTGCGGCACAGGTCCACGTGGTAGCGGTTGACGACCCCGCAGGCGTCCACGTACATGACGTCGCCGGACTCCACCGGGCGCCGGGACGGCGGCGAGTGGGTGCGGCACCACACGTCGGGCCCCGCCGAGACCATCGTGCGGATCGCCGGCTCCTCGCCTCCGTGGGCCGCCATGACGGCGTTCAGGTGGGCGGCGATCTCGATCTCGGTGCGGCCGGGGCGGACGAACCCGGGAAGCGACGCGAAGGCGGCGTCCACGATCTCCCCCGCCCTCCGCACGCACTCCTGCTCGGCCTCCGACTTGACGAGGCGGACGCGGTCGACGATCCAGTCGCCGGGGACGACGCTCGCGCCGCCGTCGGAGAGCGCGGCCGCGATCTCCTCGACGACGGGCGCGCCCGGCGACTGCGTCCAGCGCTCGACGCCGATCGCGGCGCCGCCGAAGCCGCGCGCCCTCACCGCGGCGCACAGGTCGGCGACCGCCGTGGAGTAGTCGTAGAAGACGGCGTCGTCGTACAGCGCCACCTGCTCGACCAGCGTGCGGTGGCGCTCGTAGTCGACGAAGACCAGGCGCTCGTCGCCGGCCGCGAGGAGCACGCCGACCGGCGCGCGCGGCGGGTACCAGATCGACTCGAACCCGGTCAGGTAGTAGAGGTTCGGCGGGCTGAGGACGAGCAGCACGTCGACGCCGCGACGGGCCATCTCCGCCCGGACGCGGCGGGCGCGGTCGCGGTACTCGGCGTCGGAGAACGGGCGCTGCATGCCGATTGCAGGATGTCACGGCCGCCGGGGCGACCGGGTAGCCTCCGGGCACACCGATCGGAGGAGCAACGCCAATGTCGACGCACGCCCCGGGCATCGAGCACGTGAAGGACACGATCTCGCACGAGTGGCTCTCGTGGACGCGGATGGCCGACTTCACGGACCACGCACCGCCGGTCATCGTCGGAGGCGAGGGGCCGTACGTGATCGACGGGGACGGCAACCGGATGTTCGACGGCGTGTCCGGCCTCTTCACGACCCAGATCGGCTACTCGCACGGCGCCGAGCTGGGCGCGGCGGCCGCCCGCCAGCTCGAGACGCTCGGGCTTCTACCCGAACTGGGCGGCGACCTCGCCGAGCCCGGTCGAGCTCACCGGCCAGGTGACGGAGCTCAGCCCGGAGCACCTCACTCGCGTCTTCTTCACGTCGGGCGGGTCGGAGGCGGTCGAGTCGGCGCTCAAGCTGATCCGGCTTCACTGGCTCGGCCGCGGCGAGCCGTTGCGCCGCAAGGTGATCGCCCGCCGCGGCGCCTACCACGGCTGCACCCTGGGGGCGCTCTCGCTCACCGGCATCCCCGGCGCCCGCGCGCCGTTCGAGCCCCTGCTCGCCGACGTGCGCCACGCCGAGAACACCGACCGGCGCAACTACCCGACCGCCGCCGACGACGCCGCCTGGCTCGACGCCACGGTCGCCGCGATCGAGCGGATGATCGTCGCCGAGGGCCCGCACACCGTCGCGGCCGTCGTCCTGGAGCCGGTGCAGAACGCGGGCGGCTGCCTGGTGCCGCCGGACGGGTACGGCCCGCGGCTGCGCGAGGTCTGCGACCGGCACGGGATCCTGCTCTGGTGCGACGAGGTCATCACCGGCTTCGGCCGCCTCGGCGCCTGGCTCGGGTCGGACCTGCTCGGGTTCGACGCCGACATCGTCACGTTCGCCAAGGGCATCACCTCGGGCCAGGCCCCGCTGGGCGGCATGCTCTTTACCGACGACGTCGCCGCCCCGCTCCTCGACGGCGGCGCGCTCTACGCGCACGGGTTCACGTTCGGCGGCCACCCGCTGGCCTGCGCGGTCGCGCTCGCCAACCTCGCCATCATGCGCCGCGAGGGCGTCGTCGAGAACGTCCGGCAGCTGGAGGAGCACCTGGACGGGCTGCTCGCCGGGGTGGCCGGCGGCTCCGGCCTCGTCGTCGAGGCCCGCGGTCGGGGGTTCTTCCGCGCGATCGAGCTGCGCGACGCGTCGCTGCTTCCCGCGGCCCGGGACGCGATCCGCCGAAACGGCGTCATCGTCCGCCTCGACGATCGCGTGAACCCCTGCCTTGCGATCTCGCCGCCGCTCATCTCGAGCGCCGAGGAGCTCGACGGGATGGCCGCCGGGATCGCCGCGGGGCTGGCGGAGGTCGGCTAGCTACTCGACCACGAAGAGCGGCTCGCCGAGCATCTCGAGGTCGACCTCGATGCCGAGCCCGGGGCCTGTCGGCGCGGCGCCGGTGCCGCCGGCCGATCGCGGTTCGTAGCCGGCGATGTGCTCGTTCGTCCAGTCGTTCATGAACGAGACGGTCAGGAGGTGCTCGGGCCGCGTGCTGGCCGCCAGGTGCGCGACGGCCGCGGTGGTGACGTCTCCGCCCCACGTGTCCTCCAGCGTCACGCGCAGTCCGAGCTCCTGCGCCAGGTCGCGCATGAGGCGGGCGTTCGTCAGCCCGCCGACGCGGCTCAGCTTCAGGTTGAACGCCTCGAGGGCGTTCGCCGAGACGGCGCGCATGAGCGAGCGGACGTCGAGGATGATCTCGTCGAGCACCATCGGCAGCGTCGTGTGGCGGCGGACCGCGACGCACTCCTCGAGCGTGCGGCAGGGCTGCTCGAGGTAGACGCGGTCGAGCGGGTCGAGCAGCCGGGCGGCGACCACGGCGTCCTGCGGCAGCCAGCCGCAGTTGGCGTCGGCGACGAGGAGGCCCTGGTCGCCGAGCAGGCGGGCCACCTCGGCGGCGCGGGCGGCGTCGTCGTGCGGGTCGGCGCCGAGCTTCAGCTGGAAGTGGCGCACGCCCTCGGCCATCCGCTCCTCCACGAAGCGGGCCATCTCGGCGACCGGTGCCAGCGGCACGGCGACGTAGAGCGGGAAGCTCTCGGCGCGCAGGCCGCCGAGGAGCGCGTGCACCGGCACCCCCGCGCGGCGCCCCAGGATGTCCCAGCAGGCGATGTCGACCGGGCTCTTGGCGTAGGCGTGGCCGAGGAGCGCGCCGTCCATGGCGTCGCCGACGGCGGCGAGGTTGGCCGCGTCGACGCCGATCAGCGCCGGACATATCTCGCGCAGCGCGGCCCGGGCGCCCCCGGCGAACGCCGGCAGGTAGCGCGTCCCGAGCGGGCACACCTCGCCGTGGCCGGCCAGTCCGTCGGCCGCGACGACGCGGACGATCGTGCTGGGAAGCGCGTCCAGCACCCGGCCCTCGGACATGACGTAGGAGCCGTGGGCGTAGGTCAGCTCGTAGCCGTAGACCTCGACCCGGACGATCGTGGCGGCCGCGGGGTCAGGCATCGAGCTCACGCGGCCCACAGCGGGGAGACGGTCGACACCACCGGGCCAGTGTGCCAGATCCGGCCGCCGAACAGGGTGGGCCGGAGAAGGCTCCGGCCCACCCGATTGGCGGGGTGGATCAGAACGTTCCGCTTGCGATCAGCGTGCCGCCGAGCGTGCGCACGCGAACCGTGGAGCCGGCCTTGATGGTCGGCACGGCCTGACCGAGGCTCGTGTTGCGGTTGACGGTGAAGTGACCCAGGCTGTTGACCCGCGGCGTGGCGAGCAGGTGACCGTTCACGTTCACGTTGACGCGCTTGCCGGCCAGAGACCGGATGTGCTGGACGTCGACCTCGAGCTCGCGCTCGCTGCCGTTGACCTTGGAGACCGCCTTGCCGGTGGCGCCGGGGAACGACACGCTCCCCTTGAGCGAGATGGTGCGGGCGGTGCCGCCGCCCTTTGCCGAAGCCGCCGGAGCGATTGCCACCGCCAGCGCGAGGCAGGCGATGAGTGCGGTGATGAACGTGGTGCGGCGCATGTGGTTGACCCTCCCGAGTCGCTTCTGGTGTAGGGCCATGGTGCGCGGACGGGCGTCGAGGTCGCAACGCGACATTGGTCCTAGGACCGTGGCGATTCGGCTCCGGGCGAGGCATGCTGGGCGCGTGCAGTCCTCCGGACCGGTCACGTCATGAGGCCCGAGCGCGCGGCGATCCTGCGCCCGGTTGCCGTCTTCGCGCTCTCGGGCCTCGCCGTCCTGGCGCTGGTCGCCCTGGCGGGGACGCTCGCGATGCGGAGCCTGAGCACCTCGGAGGCGCTGCGTGACGCGCGCCGGCTGGCCACGGTGACGGGACGCGGCATCGTCGAGCCCGCGTTGACGACGGCCGTGGTGCGCGGCGACCCGGAGGCCATCGCACACCTCGACCGGATCGTTCGCCGCCGCGTGCTCGCCCCCGACGTCGCGCGCGTGAAGGTGTGGAACGCGGAGGGCACGATCCTCTACTCGGACGACCCGTCGCTGATCGGCCGCCGGTACTCGCTCGCGCCGGAGGATCTGCGCGCGCTCCGGACAGCGACCGCCTCGGCCCGCAACACGGATCTCACGGAGCCCGAGAATGCCCACGAGCGCGCCTTCGGCAACCTGACGTCGGTGTATCTGGGGCTCCGCGCCCAGGACGGAACGCCGGTGCTCTACGAGGAGTACCTGCGCTCGAGCGCCATCGCGGGGAGCAGCCGCCGCCTCGTGCGGCTGTTCGCCCCGGTCGGAATCGTCGCGCTCCTGGTGCTGGCGGCGTTTCAGATCCCGCTCGCCTGGCGGATGGCCTCCCGGATCCGCAGGGCGCAGCAGGACCGCGAACGGCTCCTGCAGCGCGCCGTCGAGTCCTCCGACCGGGAACGGCGGCTGATCGCCGCGGGGCTCCACGACGGGGTCGTGCAGGAGCTCGCCGGGCATTCGTTCCAGATGGCCGCCGCGCTGGAGCGGGATCAGTCGAACGCCGAGCTGCGCGAGGTGCTGAGCCAGGCCGCCGGCGGGACGCGAAACGCGATCCGGCAGCTGCGGTCCCTGCTGCTTGAGATCTACCCTCCGGCGCTGCGCGACCACGGGCTGGCCGCTGCGCTGCCGGACGCCGTCGCGCCGCTTTCGGCGCGCGGCGTCAACGTGACGGTCGACATGGATGATGATCTCCAGATGACCGCCGAGATCGAGCAGCTCGTCTTCCGAACGGCGCAGGAGGCGATCCGAAACGCGGGCTCGCACGCCGCTGCATGCAACGTCGCCGTGAGCGTCACGCGGTCGGGCGACATCGTGAAGCTGCGCGTCGCCGACGACGGCCGGGGCTTCGACGACGACGACGTGCGGGCCCGCCGTGCCGAGGGACACCTGGGCCTCGCCATGCTCCGCGACCTGGCGGAGACCGCCGGCGGGACGCTGACCGTGACGTCGAGGCCGGGCTCGGGCACGGCGGTCGAGCTCGAGGTGCCGGCATCGTGATCCGGGTCGCGATCGTCGACGATCACACGATCGTCCGAAACGGGCTCGTCTCTCTTCTCGGCGGGCATGCCGACCTGGAGATCGTCGGCGCCGTGGGCGACGGCGAGGCGGCCGTCGCGCTGTGCGTCGAGCAGCGGCCGGACGTCGTGCTCATGGATCTCTCGATGCCGGGCGTCGGCGGGATCGAGGCGACCCGCCGGATCGCGGAGGCGGCTCCCGGCGTCCAGGTGGTCGTCCTGACGTCGTTCATGGACCGGGAGCGGATCGTCGACGCGCTGAGCGCCGGCGCCATCGGCTATCTCCTGAAGGACGCGGAGCCCGAGGAACTCATCCGCGGCATCCGCACGGCCGCCCGCGGCGAGTCGCCGCTCGATCCCCGTGCGGCGCGGACGATGCTGGGAGCCCAGCGAGCGCCCGATCCGCTGGATGCCCTGACCGACCGCGAGCGCGAGGTGCTCGCGCTCGTTGCCGACGGACTTCCGAACAAGCAGATCGGCCGCCGCCTGGAGATCAGCGAGAAGACCGTGAAGGCCCACCTGACCAGCATCTTCCGCGCGATCGGCGTCACCGACCGGATGCAGGCGGGGCTCTGGGCCCGGCGGCACGGGCTCTGACACTTGGTGGCGCTTCTCGCGTGACTGGTCGATCATGCCGACCAGCATGGACGACCACGGGACGATGGCGGAGCTCTGGCACGATTCCGCGCGCTCACCGCGAACCTCGCCGGCCTTCCTGTTTCGCACCGAGCGGCACTGGCAGCCGGTCGGGTGGAAGGAGGCCGTCGAACGCGTGGAGCGGCTTTCGGCCGGCCTCCTGGCCCGAGGGGTCGGTCGCGGCGATCGCGTCGGCCTGCTCCTCCCAACGAGCCCGGAGTGGACGCTGTGCGACTTCGCCCTCCTCTCGATCGGGGCCGTACCCGCACCGCTCTATGTGACCCACTCGCGCGCGGACGTGGCCCACATCCTGCGCGACTGCGGGGCGAGGATGCTGATCGTCGACCCTGCCGGTCACACGCGGATCGCGGACGTCTGCGCCGAAGCCGGAATCGACGTGGTGCTCACCGAGGCAACGGCCGACGGGAGCGACACGCTCGCGGAGCTGGCCGCCGCCGGCGACCGCCTCCTGGCCGAACAGCCTGGAGCGCTTGAGGAGGCGCGCGCCCGTGTCCGGCCGGACGACATCGCATCCATCGTCTATACGTCGGGAACCACCGGCCCGCCGAAGGGCTGCGTCCTGACGCACCGGAATCTGCGGTCGATGACCGACCTGGTGGCGGACATCCCGGGCCTTCTCGCTCCCGGCGAGACCGTGCTGCTCTTTCTCCCGCTTGCCCACAGCTTCGCCCGGCTGATGCAGAACCTGGCGGTGAAGGTCGGCATCACGATCGCCTACTGCCCTGACCTGCGCGGCGTGCCGGCAGCGATGACCGAGGTGCAGCCCCACATCCTGCCGAGCATCCCGCGGGCGTGGGAGCTCCTGCACAGGCAGGTCGCCGCGCGCGTCGCCGGCGGCTCGCCACCGGCGCGGCTGGCGGCGCGGTGGGCACTCGGTGTGGGTGCAGAGGTCGAGCGCCGGCGTCAGCGCGGAGAGCGTCCGCCGCTGCGTCGGCGCGCCGAGCTGGCGCTCGCCGACGCCCTCGTCCTCGGCCAGATCCGGCGCAGGGTCGGCGGACGGCTGCGGCTGGCCGTCTCCGGCGGCGCGCCGCTTCCTGTCGCCGTTGCGGAATCACTGGCGGCGGCCGGCATCCGCGTCATGGAGGGCTACGGCTTGAGCGAGGCGACCTGCGCGTCGAACTTCAACCTGCCGCAGCCCGGCGGCTACCGCTTCGGCAGCGTCGGGCGGACGCTGCCGAAGGTCGAGGTGCGGCTCGCCGCCGACGGCGAGGTGCAGGTGCACGGGCCGAACGTGTTCGCGGGCTACCACGGCGACCCGGACGCGACACGAGCGGTGTTCACCGCCGACGGCTGGCTTGCGACCGGCGATCTCGGCACGTTCGACGATGACGGCTTCCTCTTCATCACCGGCCGCAAGAAGGACCTGATCGTGACCTCCGGAGGGGACAACGTCGCGCCGCTTCGCATCGAGGAGGCGTTGACGGCCGATCCGCTCGTGTCGCAGGCGATCGCCCTCGGGGATCGCCGCCCCTACGTGGTCGCGCTCATCACCGTCGACCCCGCGGAGCAGCGCCGCCGCGGGCTCGACGACGACGCGACCCGACGGGCGGTCGGCGAGATCGTCGACCGGGCCAACCGGCAGCTGGGGGCGGCGGAGCGCGTCCGCCGCCACGCTGTGCTTCCGGACGAGTTCTCGCAGGATCGTGGCGAGGTGACGCCCACGCTCAAGCTCCGCCGGGAGGTCTGTCTGCAACACAACCTCGACCGCAT
This sequence comes from uncultured Actinomycetes bacterium, assembly GCA_963805545.1. Lineage (GTDB taxonomy): Bacteria > Actinomycetota > Thermoleophilia > Gaiellales > JAICJC01 > JAICJC01. Next base: position 340,525 of record CAWDUU010000009.1, on the reverse strand, counting down.
CGCACGGCTCTACGGCCCGTCCGGCCGGCGATCGTGATTGACTCCGCCGCCTGGATGTTGATCGACCATCCGGCCAGGCTTATCCTGGCACGATGGCGACACGGGAGGGTTTGGCCGGCGAGCTCTACCGCGGCCACGAGGTGTTCGCGTCGGAATTCGACCGCGTCTTCTCGCGCTCCTGGTACTGCATCGGCCGCCGTGACCCGGTCGACTCGCCCGGCTCCTACATGACGGCCGGTGTCGTCGACCAGCCGATCCTGGTCCTTCGCGATCATGAGGGCACCCTGCGGGCGTTTCACAACGTCTGCCGGCATCGTGGCTCGCTCCTCTGCGGGCCCGGGGAGGGCACCCTGCGACGAGCGATCAAATGTCCGTACCACGCCTGGTCGTACAGCCTCGACGGGCGCCTGATCGGGACGCCGAACGTCGGCCGCGACGAGATCGACCGGGCGAGCCTGGGCCTTCTCCCGGTCCGGGTCGACGAGTGGCAGGGCTGCCTGTTCGTCAACCTCTCGGGCGACGCTCCCACCCTGCGCGAATGGCTCGACGACCAGGACGACCAGCCGCTGGCCTTTGGGAAGTGGGATCTCGACAACCTCCGGGTGGGACACACGACCACACGGGTCATCCGCGCGAACTGGAAGATCCTCGTCGAGAACTACGAGGAGTGCCTGCACTGCCCCACCGTCCACCCCGAGCTCGTCGACCTGGTCCCCACGTATCGGAGGGGTGCCGTCGTCGATCCGGATCGCCCCGACTGGGGCGTCGCGCTCAAGTCAGGCGCCGCCGCCCTCACGGCATCCGGCACCACCGTCCTCCCGTTGCTCCCCCGGCTGTCCGCCGAGGAAGCGGCGTCGGTGTACGGCGCCTACGTCTTCCCGAACGCCACGATCGGCGTGAGCGGTCAGGTCGCAACCCTCAGCACCATCCATCCGCGCTCCGTCGACACCTGCGAGCTCGTGGTTCAGTACCTGTTCGCTCCCGACACGATCGCAGCCGACGGCTTCGACCCGAGTGACGTCGTCGACTTCAGCGAGCTCGTGAGCGCCCAGGACGCCGCCGTGTGCGAGCGCGTCCAGCTGGGGGTCGCATCGCGCGCCTTCACCCACGGCGTGTACCCCGCGATGGACAGCGGCCTGCACTGGTTCGCGGAGCGGTACCGCTCGTTCCTCGGCCGCGGCACGGCCGGAGCCCGCTCAGGACTTCGGCAGGACCCCGCCGATTGACAGCAGGCCGACCTCGCCGTGCCCGACGGCGGCGAAGCTGTGCGACACGAACGGGTACAGGCCCGGGTGCGGGATCTGGACGTCGAAGATGCCGGCCCCGCCGGCGGGGACGCCCGCCGTCTGGATGTTGTTCAGCTCGTGGGTGACGTCGCCGTCGATCCAGGCCCGCTTCAGCACGCTGCCGACGACGTGGAAGTCGTTGTCGAGGTTGGGGCCGGCGTCGACGACGTAGAACCGGATCGTGTCGCCTGGGTCGGCCTGAAGCGGATGCGTCTTGTACTGGTTGGCGTACCCGTTCCACGTCACCCAGTCGGGCAGCTGGTCGAGCAGCTTGGTGGTGTTCAGCCCGGCCGGCTCGGAGAGGCCGTCCGAGTTCAGGTACCACTCGCTGGAGACGAGCACGTAGGAGCGGTCGGCGGGCGGAAGCGGCTTCTTCGGGTCGACGACGATGGCGCCGTACATGCCGTTCGCCATGTGATCCATCGCCGGGACGGTGCCGCAGTGGTACATGAACACACCGGCGAGCTCGGCCCGGAAGGTGAAGTGGATCGACTTGCCGGGCATGATGTCGACGAAGTCCTCGTTCGGTGCGACCTGCGCGGCGTGGAAGTCGATCGAGTGCGGCATCATGCCGTGGTTGGTCAGGGTCACCGAGACCATCTGGCCCTGGCGGACGTGGATCGTCGGGCCGGGCGCGGTCTTGCCGAACGTCCAGGTCTGATACCTGACGCCCGGCGCGATCTGGGCGGTCTGCTCGTTGATCGACAGGTCGACGTGCGCGACCGGACCGGGCATGACCGGCGGCAGCGTCGCGTCGTACGGCGTCTGCTTCGCGGCCAGCTCCGAGGCGTTCTGCGGCGCGGCGTTCGCGAAGCTCTGGAGGTCGTCGGCCGTGGTCGTCGTGTTCGCGGTCGGCATGATCATCCCCGCCATTCCGAGGCTGCCGTGCGCCCTGTGGGTGCCGGGCTTGGAGCCGCCGGCGTTGGCGTGCCTGGCGTCGACGGCGGCCAGCACGGTCACCGTGACGACGACGAAGATGGCGACGAGGCCAAGAACGAACAGCATTGCCTGCTTGAAGGGCGAGAGCATCCAGATTCCTCCGATTCGATTGACGCTCGACCGAACGTACGGAATCCATCGGCACCGGACCAGCGCGATTTCTACGGGATCTGCTCCGCAAAAGCCCGCAAGATTTCCTCACCGTCGCGTTGAGGTACCCGCCGTCCGCCGGGCCGTGCGACGATGCCGGTTCGATGGTCGTCCACCTCGTCGACGGGACGTACGAGCTCTTCCGCCAGTTCTACGGCCGCCGCCGCGGAGCGGCCCGCGACGACCGTCTGGGCGCCGTCTCCGGAGTGCTGCACTCGCTGCTCCAGATGGTGGAGGAGGGCGCGACCCACCTCGGCGTCGCCACCGACCATGTCATCGAGTCGTTCCGAAACGATCTCTGGCCCGGGTACAAGACCGGGGCCGGCGTCGACCCTGCCCTTCGGGCCCAGTTCGAGCCGCTCGAGGAGGGGCTCGCGGCGATGGGGATCGCCGTCTGGCCGATGGTCGAGCTGGAGGCCGACGACGCGCTGGCCGCGGCGGCGCGGATCGCCGCCGCCGACGACGGCGTCGAGCAGGTCCGCATCTGGACGCCGGACAAGGACCTCGCCCAGTGCGTGCGCGGCGACCGCGTGGTGCAGATCGACCGCCGCGCTCAGGCGGTCCGAAACGAGGCCGGCGTCCGCGAGAAGTTCGGCGTCCCGCCGGCGTTGATCCCCGACTTCCTCGCGCTCGTCGGCGACTCCGCGGACGGCTATCCCGGCGTGCCCGGCATCGGCCGCGTCACGGCGGCCCGGCTCGTGAACCAGCACGGAGAGCTCGAGAACTTCCCGTCCTCCGTGCTCGGCGACGACCGGCGTGCCCTCGCGCTCCTGTTCAAGGACCTGGCGACGCTCAGGGACGAGGTCGACCTCTTCGGCGGCGTCGACGACCTGCGCTGGCGCGGGCCGACGCCCGCCTGGCCCGCATGGGCCGAGCGGCTCGGGGACGAGCGCCTGGCGGAGCGGTGCCGCGCGGTGCAACCGGCCGCGTAACGCCGAAACCCCGCTGACGACGGCCGCAGCGCCCGCTGAGCGCGCCCCCGTCGACGCCGGAGGGCTAGCTGATCTTCAGGTGCTCCACCTGAAGCCGCGCGTCTGGTCCCGCGCCGCCTACGTTCGCGCCGGCGGTCTGGATCTTGAGCGCCATCGGCGTCTTTGAGATGTGGCGGGTGAAGTGCGCGAAGCGGACGCCGTCCAGCCGCACGTTCATCTTGTGCCGCTTCCACACCACGGTGATGTGGTGCCAGCGGGTGAAGTTGGCGCGGACGCGATGCTGCTTCAGATGCGAGCGGCCGACGCCCCAGTGGCGGGTGGCGATGATCTCCCTGCGCTTGGAGTCGCCCACCTTGCCCTCGGCGAAGTCGAGCTCGTTGAAGGGCGTGCCCTCGCGGCCGGCCAGGAGCAGCACGAACTTGCCGGCCCCGGCGGAGATGCGGAAGTCCATGTCGTAGCGGCCGCGCAGCTGATAGCGGGTCGAGCCGACGCCGCCTGCGACGTCACCCTGGATCCGCTCGGTGAGACGGCCGTGCGACTTCGACACCATCGCCGGATCCCACTTCTGGCCCAGCTTGCCGGTCGACTTGAACCGGTGCCAGTCCTGGTGGGCAAAGCGGATCGTGGCCGCTTGAGCGGTTGATGCGAAGGCGACCACGGCCAGGGTCGCCAACGCGAACACGCGAATCGTTCTCATGTGGTCGGCGTCGGCAGCGGTTGAGGCCGAAGACATCACCAGATGGTGGTGGTCGACCCTACCCGGGCGTCGACGCCTCGATCACCCTCCCTTCACGACCGCGGCAGCCTATCGCGGCGCTCGGCTCACCACCGCCGCACCGAACGGCGACTAGGCCCGAGTCGGCTCACGACAAGCCGTCGATGGATGCAAAACGCCGAAAGCCGCCTATTCAAGCGGGTTTCGGGTCATGCGCTGGAGAGGACTTGAACCTCCACGGCCCATACGGGCCACAAGGCCCTCAACCTTGCGCGTCTACCAATTCCGCCACCAGCGCGTGCGGTGCGACCCCGGAGTCTACCGGCTCGCGGCCGCCCCGCCGCCGCGGTCTTGAATCCCGCTGTTGCGGCCTAGAGCAGGAAACCGAGGGCGATCACGTTGGCGGTGAAGAGCACGGCCACGAAGATCGTGAGCCGGGTCAGGTTGCGCTCCATGACGGCGGTGCCGCCGTAGCTCGACCCGCCGGGATTGAGCATGCCCGAGAGCCCGGTGTCCTTCCCGGAGTGCATCAGCACGAGCACCACGAGGGCCACGCCGAGGATGACCTGGAGGCCCGAGAGGATGTGCGTGAACACGCGGTCAGTCTACCAGCACGGTCCCGGCCGGCCCCGCCGTGAGACGGCCGATCGCCGGCCACGGAAGCGCCCTCGCGCGCTCCGGCGGGAGCGCCACGAGGAGGCCTCCGGACGTCTGTGCGTCGCAGGCCAGGAGCCTGTCGGCCTCGTCCAGCGCGGCACCGAACTCGGCGTAACCGGCGGCCAGGTCGAGGTTCGTCCGCGTGCCGCCGGGCACGTGTCCCTCGGCGATCAGTTCGCGCACGCCGGGCAGGAGCTCGACGGCCGCGAGGTCGATCTCGGCACGGAGGCCCGCGCCGTCGGCCACCTCGCGGGCGTGGCCGACCAGCCCGAACCCGGTGACGTCGGTGACGGCGTGCGGGCGGGCCGCGCGCACGAGCTCGGCGGCCTCGGCGTTGAGCGTCGTCATCGAGGCGACCGCCGCGATCGACCACCTCCGGATCCGGCGCGCCGCGCTTCACCGCCGTCGTCACGATCCCGGTGCCGATCGGCTTCGTGAGCACGAGCACGTCGCCCTCGCGCCCGCCCGCGTTCGTCCACACCTCGCCGGGATGCACGAACCCGGTGACCGCCATGCCGTACTTGGGCTCGGGATCGTCGATCGAGTGGCCGCCGGCGACGACCGCCCCGGCCGCCAGGGCCACGTCGGCCCCTCCGCGCAGGATCTCGCCGAGAAGCTCCATCGGCAGCGTCTTCGGGAACGCGACCACGTTCAGGGCGAACGCCGGCCGGCCGCCCATCGCGTAGATGTCCGAGAAGGCGTTCGTGGCCGCGATCCGCCCGAACGTGTACGGGTCGTCCACGAGCGGCGTGAAGAAGTCGATGGTCTGGACGACGGCCAGCTCGTCGGAGACCCGCCATACGGCCGCGTCGTCGAGCCCGGTGTGGCCCACCAGCAGGTCGGCCGCCTCGAAGGCCGGCAGCGCCGCCAGCACCTCGCGCAGCGACCCGGCGGGGAGCTTGCACGCGCAGCCCGCGCCGTGCGAGAGCTGGGTGAGCCGGACTGCGGCGGTCGCCATGGGGCCAATTCTAGATGGCCTATCCTTGGGCCATGCCCGACGTCGACCCCGACGTGGCCGCCGAGCGAATCAGAAAGCTCATCATCGTCGGCGACAACCGGCTGAAGCAGGGCGGCGACGACAAGTACGCCAAGGCCCGCGGCACCTACGAGCAGGCGCTGCGGATGGCCGAGGAGGTCGGCGTGGGCGAGCGCTTCCGGCCGTTCATCGAGCGGCGGCTGGAATCTCTGGACCAATTACACTCCGAGGCGTGAAGACGCGCACCTTCGGCACGTCCGGGATCGCGGCCTCCGAGGTCGGGTTCGGGCTCTGGACGATCTCGACGGGCTGGTGGGGCGAGCACTCCGACGAGTCGGCGGTCGCCCTGCTGCGGGAGGCGCACGACCTCGGCATCACCTTCTTCGACACCGCCGACACCTACGGCGAGGGCCGGGGCGAGACGCTGCTCGCCCAGGCGCTCGGCGACGTCCGCGACGACATCACCATCGCCACCAAGTTCGGGTATGACATCTACTCGCCGTGGGAGCGCAAGGGCCACGTCGAGCGGCCGCACGACTGGTCGCCCAAGTTCATCCGCTTCGCGCTCGAGCAGAGCCTCTCGCGGCTCGGCACCGACCGCATCGACGTCTACCAGCTCCACAACCCGCGCATGGACGCGATCCGGTCGGACGCCGTCTTCGAGGTGCTCGAGGAGGCGAAGGCGGCCGGCAAGATCCGGGCCTACGGGGTCGCGCTGGGGCCGGCCATCGGCTGGCGCGACGAGGGCCTCGAGGCGTTCACGACCCGGCCGCTCGCGGCGGGCCAGATCATCCACAACCTGCTCGAGCAGGATCCCGGACGCGAGCTGATCGAGGCCGCGCGGGCGAACGGCATCGGCCTCATGGCGCGCGTCCCCCACTCCTCGGGCATGCTCGAGGGCAAGTACACCAAGGACACCGTCTTCGCCGCCAACGACCACCGCCGCCACCGTCCCAAGGAGTGGCTCGAGCAGGGGCTCCGGAAGGTCGAGCGGCTCGGCTTCCTGACCGAGGGGCGCACGCTCGGGCAGGCCGCGATGAAGTGGCTCCTGGCCGAGCCGGCCGTGACCACCGTCCTCCCCAACATCTACGACTCCGAGCAGCTGCGCGAGTTCGCGGCGGCGCCCGAGACGGCCGACCTCTCGGAGGCCGAGCTCGATCAGGTCGCCGACCTGTACGAGAACGGCTTCTACCTGGAGGCCGCGGCGACCGGGGCCTGAGCGGCCGGGTCGAGGAGCGCGGCCAGCTCCGCGCGCTCGGGCGGCTTCGTCCAGCGGCGCACCACCGCGCCCGACGAGTCGACGAGCAGCACGGTCGGCGCCGACCGCACCTGGAGCATCGACGCGCACGGGCTGCTCGACGGCAGCTCGACGACCGTCACGCCCGGGTGATGGGCCACAGCCTCGGCGAGCCGGTTGAGCGCGACCCGCGAGGCCGGGCTGGGATTCGAGAACTGGACGAGCGCCCCGCCGGCCGGGAACTCGGCCAGCCCGAGCACCGCGGCGGCGACCCGCGCCGGCGGGCGCCGGCGTTCCGCCCGCCGCCCACGCAGGCGCAGCGCGCCCACCACGGCGGCCGGCACCGCCACCAGCAGCCACCACACGGTCATGGGAGAACGATACCGGCGGCGCGGGCCAGCACGGCCTCGATCCGCTCGGCCTGATGCGTCAGCGCGTGCTCCTCGGCGACGCGCACGGCAGCGGCGCACGGCACCGGCAGGGCGGCCGCCGCGCGCATGCCGGCGGCAATCGCCTCCTCGTCGTAGGGATCGACGAGCGCGCCGCACGCCGGCGTCACGATCTCGGGCGGGCCCCCGATGGTCGTCGCGACCACGGGCCGCCCGGACGCCAGCGCCTCGAGCATCGCCTGGCCCTGGGGCTCCTCGAGGCTCGGCAGACACACGACGTCGTGCTCGCGGAGCGCCAGCAGCACGCCCTCCGGCGTCCTCCGGCCCGTGAAGCGGACGCCGGCCGGAGCGGCCGCGCGCAGCTCCGCCTCGAGCGGGCCGGCGCCGATGATCGTGAGCGACCCCTCCCGCAGCCGGGCGAACGCCCGCATCAGCCGGCCCACGTTCTTGCGGGCTGTGAGCGAGCCGACGAACAGGAAGCGCGGGCCGTCGCCGCCAGGCGCCCGCGGCGTCGGTCGGAACCGGTCCGTGTCGACGCCGCAGTCGATCACCTCGGCCGGGGCGCCCAGCCGTTCGCGCACGTACTCCGACACGCAGATCACGGCCTGCGACCGGCGGACAACCACCTTCGTGAGAAGGCCGATGACGACGCTCGAGCGGGCGTTTCGCACGTCGCCGCCGTGAGCAGTGACTGCATACTTACAACGTGTCACGGCCGCGATCAGGCCGGGCGGCACGAGGTAGTGGGCGTACACCACGTCGGGCTTCGTCCGGCGCGCGGCCGCGAGCGTGCGGGCCAGGAGGCCCGCGTAGGCGACGGGGGTGGCGACCCTGCCGCGCCGGCCGCTCGTGAGGACCGCCTCGTCGACCTCGTGGCCGCGGGCCCGAAGCGCGAGTGCGAGCCGCTCGACGAAGACGCCGTACTCGGGGCGTTCCGGAGAGGGGTACATGCCTGAGACGAGCAGGATGCGCAATGCGCAAGCGAGCCTAGTGGATCGGCCCGAGCATCAGACGCCCTCCAGGCGCCGCTCCGCCGTCCGCCGGCCGATCTCCGCGGCGACGACAAGCGCCAGCGATATGGCGATCACGAGGCCGGCGATGGCGACGGTCTGCGGGCGCAGGGCCGGGGTGCGCGCGTTCGAGTAGAGGAAGATCGGGAAGGTGTCGTGGCCGGGCGGGACGAGGAACGAGGCGATGGCGTACTCGTCGAACGAGATCGTGAAGGCGATCAGGTAGGACGACAGGATCGCCGGCAGGATGAGCGGCAGGGTGACGCGCACGAAGGCGGCGATCTCGCCGGCACCCAGGTCGCGTGCCGCCTCCTGGATCGCGGGGTCGAGCGTCTGGAGCCGCGGCAGGATCACGAGCACGCCGTAGGGCACCGAGACGACGACGTGCACGAAGAGCACGGCCGAGAGCGACTGGTCGAGCCCGATCGTCTTCAGGAGCACCAGCATCCCGACGCCGAGGACGACGTACGGCACGACCAGCGGCAGCATGACGAGCGCGGTCACGGCGGGGCGGGCGAACACCCGCGGCGCCGAGAGCGCGAGCGCCGCCAGGATGGCGAGGAGCGTGGCCGCGAACCCGTTCAGCGCCGCGATGGCCGCGCTGCGCTTGACCGCGGCGAGCAGGAGGTCGTTCCCGAGCGCGATGTGGTACCAGTGGGTCGTGAAGCCGGCCAGCGGCAGGGTCGGCGTCGTGTTGTCGTTGAACGAGAAGATGACCAGCACGACGACGGGCGCGTACAGGAACACGACCATGAGCAGGAAGTAGCCGCTCAGGATCCCGCGGGCGATGCGTCCGGCGGTCGCGCTCACCGCGCCGGCCCCCGCAGGTCGGCGGTGAGGTACTTCGCCGACACGGCGATCAGGACGACGACGATCGCCATGAGCCACATCGCCATCACCGCGCCCAGCGCCCAGTCGGTCGTGTTCACGAACGAGTCCTGGATGAAGTTGCCGAACATGCTGTCGTCGGAGCCGCCGACGAGCGACGGCGCCACGAACTCGCCGGTCGTCGGGATGAGCACGAAGACGAACGCGGCGATCACGCCGGGCAGGCTGAGCGGGAGCGTCACCTTCAGGAACGTCATGAACCTGTTGGCGCCGAGGTCCTGGGCCGCCTCGAGCACGCGCTTGTCGAGGTTCTCGAGAACGACGAAGATCGGGAGGGCCACGAACGGGATCCACGAGTACGCGAGCACGAGCCCGATCGCGAACTTGGAGTGGAAGAGCCACTCGACGGGGTGCCCCTTCGCCCGGCCCAGCTCGACCAGGATCGAGTTGATCGTGCCGTCGGACGAGAGCATCACGGTCCACGCATACACGCGCAACAGGTAGCTCACGAAGAACGGGGCGAGCAGCACGAGCAGGAGCGTGTAGCGGCGCCGGTGGGCGACGAACGCCAGGTAGAAGGCGAGCGGGTAGGCGGCGAGCACGGCGACCGTCGAGACGATGAGCGTGATCGCCATCGAGGTCTTGAACCGGTCGAAGTACACCGACGTGCCGTCGTGCAGGTAGGGCAGGAAGCCCTTCCACGTGTCGACCGAGAACTTCGCCGGCGGGAAGATCAGGTTCGTCAGCAGGTGGACGCTGTAGAGCGCGATCAGGATGATCGGCACGATCAGCCCCGCCAGCAGATAGAGCGTCACCGGCACCGACAGCCACGCCCGGCCGGGACGCCACGGGCGCCGGAGGGGGAACCCCCGCCGGCGCCCGGCAGTGTGCGCCTCGCTCATAGCGCCCTACGAGACCATCTAGCTGGCCTTGACCTCTTCCCAGGCCGCCTGGTAGGCGGCCCGCTGCGGGATGAACTGCTCGAGGTGGACAGGCGCGGCGAGCCGGTTGGGGTCGCCGATCCGGAGCGCATCGGCCGCGTCCGGGAGCGCATAGGCCTTCGGGTACTTGGCGCCCTTGATCTGGAGCTCGCTCTTCTTCACCGTCGTGTTCGCGCTCGCGTACACGAAGGCGTTGAAGAGGTCGACGCAGGCGTCGTGGCCGATGAACGAGTCGACGTACTTGTGGCAGTGGTAGTAGTTCTGCGAGTTCTTCAGCATGATGAACCCGCAGTACCACGCCAGCTGGCCTTCCGTCGGGTTCATCCAGCCCGTCTTCAGCCCCGCAGACAGCATGTCGTTGTAGTCGTTCGGCCAGGCGTACGTCACCCAGATGTCGCCCGACTTGAACGCCGGCTGCATGTCGTCGTACTCCAGCTTCCAGTAGAACTTGTTGACCTTCTTCTGCTCGATCAGCTTCTGCTTCGCCGCCTCGATCTCGGCGTCGGACATGTCGTACGGATTCGACACGCCGTTCACCAGGCCGGCGATGACGAACGGGGTCGTGAACCCGTCCCACATCGAGATCTTCCCGGCGTACTTCGGGTTCCAGAAGAGGTTCCAGCTCTTTGCGTCGGCCGGATCGATCATGTCCGTCCGGTACATGATGCTCGAGTAGCCGGAGTCCCACGGGATCCAGTACTGCTTGCCGTCGACCTGGCCCGCCTTCACCACCTCGGGGTCGAGCTCCGAGAAGTTCGTGAGCAGGCTCGTGTCGAACGGCTGCACGAGGCCCTTCTCCACCCAGTCGCGAACGTACGAGATGCACGGGTGCGCCAGGTCGTACTGGGCGCCGCTCAGCACCTTGGCGACCGCCGCGTCGTCGGACTGGAACGCCGTGTAGTTGATGCTCTTCGCCCCGAACTCGTCGACGTACGACTTGCCGGGGACCTTCATGTACGTCTGGGCCTTGGTGCCGGCGGCCTCGTAGCCCTGCCACTCGTACACGCTCAGGCTGCCGGGCTCCTTGCCGATCGCGGGGTGCGTGGCAGCGCTCGCGCCGCCGCCACCGCCGCCGGAGCTCGATCCGCCGCCGCAGGCCGAGATGAGCACCGTGCCGCCCGCCGCAGCGGTGCTCGCAAGAAAGCGTCGTCTATCCATCCGCCGCGCCATGGTTCCTCCTTGGGCTGGGGGTGCGCGCACGTGCGAACATACCGGGGATGGCCCGGGGTGTCCATCTCGTGACCACGGCAACGCTCTTCGCGTGTCTGGTCGCGGCCTGCGGCGGAGGGGGCTCGCCTGCGGGCGCCGCAGCGACCGCGAGCCTGCCGGTGCTCGGCGCGGTGCCTGGCCTCTCGGCCGAGGACCGGGCGCTCGACGCGGAGGCGCTCACCCACGACGCGCCGCTTCCCGGCCTGGCCGGCGAGCTGGAGCGGTGGGGCTTTGTGGGCGGCCGCGAGCGCGAGTTCAAGGGCGCATCGAAGACGTTCACCGACGTCGTCTCGCGCACGCTCCTCTTCCGCCGGCCGGCCGGCGCGGCGGCCTACGTCGCGTACGTCGCCGACCACGCGGCGAGCTACTGGGGCCCCGGCACGTCCGTCCGCCCCGTCACGTCGGCGGGCCGGCCCGGCTTCTTCGTCCGCGGTGCGAGCTGCGGCTGCCACCGCGAGAGCCCGATCCTCGTCACCGTCGTGTCCCGGCGGGCGCGGGTCAGCTGGCTGCTGGTGAACGGACCGGGCGCGACCCGCTCGCGGGCCGGCGCGCTCGCGGCGCGGATGCCGTGACCGGCCGCGTCCTCGTCTGCGAGGAGTGGTACCCGATGGACGCGGTGCGCGAGTCGCTGCCGCAGGCCGAGCGGGCGGGAGTGGCCGACGGCGGCCCGGGCGTCGTGGCGCTGCTGGTGGGCCCGGACTCGCCCGTCACGGCCGCCGACGTGGGGCGGATGCCCGACCTGCGCGTCATCGCCACGGCCTCGACCGGCGTCGACCACATCGACACGGCGGCCGCCGCCGCGGCGGGAGTCGAGGTGCGTGACGCGGGCGACTACTGCGCCGAGGAGGTTGCCGACCACGCGCTGGCCCTGCTCGCCGCCCAGCTGCGCGGGATCCCTGCCCAGCTCCGCTCGGTCCAGGCCGGCGAGTTCGATCACCTGGCGGGCGGCGTCCCCCGCCGCCTGGCCGGGACGCGGCTCGCCGTCGTCGGCTACGGACGCATCGGGCGCGCGCTCGCCGAGCGGGCCGCGGCGCTCGGCATGGAGGTGCGCCGGTATGACCCGTACGTCCCGGGCGGCGAGCCCGACCTCGACGAGCTGCTCGGCTGGGCGCAGGCCGTCTCGCTGCACATGCCGCTCACCCCCGAGACGGAGGGCCTCCTCGACGCCCGCCGGCTTTCGCTCCTCGCGCCGGGGACGGTGCTCGTGAACACGGCCCGCGCGGCGATCGTCGACCGGGCCGCGATGCTCGCGGCGACCCACGTGCGGGCCGCGTTCGACGCCCTGTGGGAGCGCCCGCCGGGCGCCGACCTTCTGGGTCACGACCACCTCGTGCTGACCCCGTACGTCGCCTGGTACTCGGACATCACCGAGCGCGAGCCCTTCCTGCGCGCGGCCCGCGCCGCCGCCGAGGTGCTGGCGGGCTGACCACGGGGCCTGGCCCCGGGGTTTGCCGGCTCAATTCGGACGTTGTCACGACGATCAACGCCAGAGTGCCTCCCGGCCCCACAGCCGAGCACCGGCTTCAGGTGCAGAACGCGGCCACGCGTGCGCTGGCCGAGGCCGGGTCGCTGGCCGACGCCGCCCCGCGCGTGCTCGCCGCACTCGGGGGGTCGCTGGGCTGGGAGCTCGGCGCCGTGTGGTGCGTCGAGCGCGAGTCGGGCCGCCTGCGCTGCTCGGCCGTGTGGCACGGCGAGACCATCGACGCCGCCGGCTTCACCGCCGCCTGCGAGCGCGCGGCCTTCCCGATCGGCATCGGGATCCCCGGCCGGGCCTGGGCCGAGGGCGGCCCGATCTGGGTGAACGACGTCGCCCGCCTGGCCCGCTCCGAGCGCGTCCGGAACACGGCCCGGCTCGGCCTGCACGCCGCCTTCGCGTTCCCGATCCTCCTGCCCTCCGGCGTCCTCGGCGTCATGGAGTTCTTCAGCCGCGAGGTGCGCCGGCCCGACGCGCCGCTGCTCGAGCTCATGCAGTCCGTCGGTAGCCAGATCGCCCAGTTCATCGAGCGGACACACGCCGAGGAGGCGGTCCGCACCGCCGAGGAGCGGTTCGAGGCGCTGGCCGCGAGCGCGGTCGGCCTGTGGCAGGTGAACGCCGCCGGCGAGACGGTCTTCATGAACGCCTCGATGCGCGCCCTGCTCGAGCTGGACGAGGACGACGATCTCAGCGACGTCCCCCACGCGGCGTTCTTCGCCACGGGGTCGCTGGAGCGGATCGAGGCGTCGGAGAACGGCGCGACCCGCGAGGCCGAGCTTCGCGGCAGGCGCGGCGGCACCCGCCACGTCCTCGTCTCGGGAGCGCCGCTTGCGAACTCCCGCGACGGCGACGTCCTTCGCACCTTCATCGACGTCAGCGAGGGCCGCCGCGCCCAGGAGCGGCTGGCCTACGTCGCCCACCACGACGAGGTCACCGGCCTCCCCAACCGGGCGATGCTGATGCAGCACCTCGAGGTCGCCCTGGCGCGCGCCGCGCGCACCGGCGCCGCGGTCGGGGTCGTCTACGTGGACATCGACGACTTCCGGCTCGTGAACGACGCGGTCGGCCACGCCGCGGGCGACGCGGTCCTGAGCGAGGCGGGCATGCGCCTGCGCGACGTCACCCGGCCCGCCGACGTCGTCGCCCGGTTCGCGGCCGACGAGTTCCTGGTGCTCCTGGCCGACATCGAGCCGGCCACGGGAACGGCCGGCGACGCCGCCCACCAGCGCGACTCCGCCCAGGCGAGCCAGGCCATCGCCGGCCAGATCCGCCACGCGCTCCAGGCGCCGTTCCTGGTCGACGGCAAGGAGATCTCGATCGGCGTCTCGACGGGCATCGCGGTCGCGTCGCCGGAGGGAACCGATCCCGAGGCCTTCCTGCGCGCCGCCCGCGACGACATGCTGCGCGGCCGAAACCAGGACCGCGGCGGCGGCCAGGCGGCCGAGCGGCCCGCGCGCCTCGAGCTGTCGTTCGTCACCCGCCTGCGGCGGGCGGTCGAGCGCGACGAGCTCGTCCTGCACTACCAGCCGGTGATGGACCTGGACGCGGGTCGCATGGTCGGGGTCGAGGCGCTGGTCCGCTGGCAGGATCCCGAGCACGGGCTCGTCCAGCCCGGCGACTTCATCCCCGTGGCCGAGCGCATCGGCATGATCGGGCCGATCTCGCAGTGGGTCGTCGAGCGCGCCTGCCGCCAGGCCCACGACTGGCGGGCGGCCGGGCTCGACCTGAGCGTCGCGATCAACCTGCCCCCGATCCTGTGGCAGCCCTCGATGCTGCGGCGGCTGACGCGGACGATCCAGACGTTCGGGATCGCCGCCGAGCAGCTCATGATCGAGATCACCGAGTCGGCCGCGATGACCGACCCCGACCGCACGACCCGCATCCTGCGCGAGCTCCACGAGCGCGGCTTCGGCCTCGCCATCGACGACTTCGGCACCGGCTACTCGTCGCTCTCGCGCCTCAAGCAGATGCCGGTGACGACCATCAAGATCGACCGCTCGTTCATCCGCGACCTGCCGGGCGACCCCCACTCGGCGACGATGGTGGCGGCGATCATCGGCCTCGCCCGCACGCTCGGCCTCGTCCCGCTGGCGGAGGGGATCGAGACGCCCGAGCAGCTGCGGTTCCTCACCGATCGAGGCTGCCCGCTCGGCCAGGGCTACCACTTCTCGCCTCCCGTGCCCGCGCCCGAGATCGCGGGGCTCTGCCGCCGCCTCTCGCCGGGGCGGCGGGCGGCCTGAGTCAGACCAGATCGCGCGGGAAGCTGCGCTTCCAGGTCTTCTCGAACGCGGGCTTGTCCCCCTCCCAGGCGCGCACCGTGCACTGCACGTGGAACGACTCCGCATCGCACGTCATCTCCGAGACGGTCTCGCAGCGCGTGCGCCAGTCGCCGCGGCCGATCGCGCCGGCCGTCTCGCTGCGGACGCGCGCCGACAGCGGGTCGCCCTCGGCGATCGAGAAGACCGTGTAGTTGCGATCCTCCACCTCGAGGCCGTTCGGGAGCCGCACGAGCCCGCCGACCTGCCAGTCGTAGGCCAGCTCGACCCTGCCGGTCGAGAGGTCGTGGGTGAGCGTGCGCCCCGCCGGCCCCGAGCGGAGCACCTCCTTCTTCATCGGCTCGGACTCCTCCGGCTCGCCGAACCCGGGCAGCGCCGCGTCCTCGGCGCGCGGCTCGCGCACCGGCAGCGCCAGCGTGCTCTCGCCGGCGAGGAGCGTGAGCCGCACCGGCTCGGGTGACGGCCATGCCCACGGCCAGTACGTGGGCGACACGCCGACGCGGATGCGGTTCCCGGGGGCGAAGGCGTGCCCGGCCGCGTCGAGCTTCACCGTCGCGGTGAACGGCTCGCCGGGGACCAGCGGCTCGGGGAACTCGTCGCTCTCGCGGTGGGTGAGATTCTGGAGCGCGCGGGTGACGACGGTCGAGGCGCCGTCCGGCCACACCTCGCACAGGCGCACGATCACCAGCGCCAGCGGCCGGTCGCTCTCCAGGCGCAGCGTGACCTCCGGGTAGCCCAGGATCTCGAGCCGCTCCGGCAGCGGGTCGGACGTGAAGGTGAGGCTCATCCCGTCCATCGCCCGCTGATCGCCGGGCCAGTCGGCCACCTCGCCGTACGGGCACCACGACCCGGCGTCGAGCCCGGCCGTCTGCAACCCCACGATGTCGAGCCGGCCCGGCGTCGCATCCCGCTCGAGCCGGCCGTCGCCGCCGAGGCCCAGCGTCACGGCGGGGGCGCCGGCCCGCGGCCAGCCGTCCTCGGCCACCCAGCGGCCGGGCCGCTCGGTGTAGCACGCCGCCGGCCGCACGGGCTCGTGGATCCAGGCCCGCAGCATCGGCTCGTCCATGATCCCGGTGTCGGTCCCGCGCAGCCAGTGGTCGAACCAGCGCACCACCTCCTGGAGGAAGCCGATCGTCGGCTCGGGCGGGCCGGCCTGCGGCCAGGCGTGGGCCCACGGGCCGATGAGCCCCTTGCGGGGGACGGAGAGGCCCTCGAGCAGGCGCGGGATGGCGTTCGTGTAGCCGTCGGCCCAGCCGCCCACCGCATAGACCGGCACCTCGATCCGCGAGAAGTCCTCGCACACCGACCCCTGCTTCCAGTAGGCGTCGCGGCGCTGGTGGCCGAGCCACGGGTCGATGAAGGGCGGCGCCTCGCGCATGCGCTCGAGCCACATGTCGCGCCAGCGGCCGCCGACGATGTCGGGGTCGGGCGGCCACGCGTTCCAGCCCAGCATCGACGAGGCCCACTGGAGCATGTCCGAGCCGACGCAGCCGCCGTCGTAGTGGACGTCGTCGGCGTAGCGGTCGTCGGTCGAGCAGAGCGTGATGATCGCGCCCAGCTCGGGCGGCCGGTTGGCGGCCACCTGGAGCGAGTTGAAGCCGCTCCACGAGATCCCGATCATCCCCACCTTGCCCGTGCACCAGGGCTGCTTCGCGATCCAGGCGATGACCTCGCACGCGTCGGACTGCTCCTGGGGCAGGTACTCGTCTTCCAGGATCCCGTCCGACTCGCCGGTGCCGCGCTGGTCAACCCGGATGCAGGCGAACCCGTGGCCCGCCAGGTAGGGGAAGTGGTGCGAGTCGCGCACGGCCGTGCCGTCGTTCAGGCGGTACGGCAGGTACTCGAGGATCGCCGGGACGGGGTCGCGCTCGGCGTCCTTGGGGAGCCAGATGCGGGCCGCGAGCCGGCAGCCGTCGGCGAGCTCGATCCACACGGTCGGGATCGTGCGGACCGGGCGCGGGAACTCGGTGACGACGCGCACAGCGCGATTTAAGCAGGACGGCGGCGAGCGTGAGCCGGTTTACGCCGCGCTCGCCAGTCCGACAGTGGACCAGCTGCCCCGGGGATCGAGCGCATTCTCGGGATCGTTCACGACCACGGTGCCGACCATCTTGTCCCACAGCTCCTGGCGATCGGAATCCCACAGCAGCCAGAAGTACACGACGAAGCCCACGAGCGTCAGGTTGCTGAGAACCCCGATGAGCCCCTTGCACAGCACCTCGCGAACGACCATGCGCCCGCGGCCGGCCGGTGTCGGCGAGTCCCGGCGCAGAACGCGCTTACCGAGCAGTTGCTTGGCCGGCGTCTGCCCCCGACCCCAGAGGATGATGCTCCAGACGAACCATCCCACGAAGAGCGTGACGACCATGAGCAGGCCCTCCAGCAGATTCCCTCCCAGGCGTCCCCAGGCAGAGGTCAACCGCACCGAGTCGGGCAGGTCGCGCATCTACGCCGGGCGTCCCGGCGCTGAACCACACAGGCTGCCAGTACACGCACGTGCTCCTCTCGCAGGGACACATGCTCGCGGCGTGCCCGGTTCGCAGGCGATCTCAGACTCCTTATCGGCGCTTCAGGCCGGGCGGTTACGCGGCCAGCTCGGCCGGGAGCACCTCGATCTCCATCACCGCTCCCTCGCGCACCAGGGTCACCGATTGCGGCGTGCCGATCGCGTCGGCCGACAGGAGCCGCTGAAGCTCCTCGACGGTCTCGACCGGGCTGCCGTTGAGCGCCACCACGATGTCCTCGGGATGCAGGCCGGCCCGGCCGGCGGGGCTGCCGGGCGCGATGTCGATCAGCTCGATGCCCGTCGTGCGGCCGAGCGCCGCCACCGCCTTCGGAGGCAGCGGCCGCGGGGCGGCGCCCACGCCGAGATATGCGCGCCGGACGCGGCCCTCGCGCGCGAGCATCTCGATCAGCGCACGGGTGTGGGCGTTGACCGGCACCGCCAGGCCCAGCCCCATTCCCGCGAGCGCGGTGTTGATCCCGACGACCCGCCCGTCGCTGGTTGCGAGCGCGCCGCCCGAGTTGCCGGGGTTCAGGCTGGCATCCGTCTGGATGACGTTGTCGATCATGCGCAGCGTGCCGCCGGCGCGGGCGGGCAGCGACCGGCCGACCGCCGAGACGACGCCGGCCGTCACCGATCCGGCGAAGCCGTGCGGATTGCCGATGGCCACGACCAGCTGGCCGACCTGGAGCGTCGATGCGTCACCGAGCTCCGCCGGATGCAGCCCGCCCTCGTCGACCCCGATCACCGCCAGGTCGCTGAAGGGGTCGCGTCCCGTCACCGAGAAGCGGAGCTCCCGGCCGTCGGGGAACGACGCCCATCCGCCGCGCGTGGAGGCGGGCACCACGTGCGCGTTCGTGACCAGCTCGTTGCCGGCGATCGCGACCGCCGCGCCACCGGCCTCCCGCGCGCCCGAGCGCGAGCGGAGCCGCACACGCAGGTTCGCCACCGACGGCGAGACGCGCGCGACCACCTCGATCACCGCTCGCGAATACGCGTCGAGAACGTCGTCCATGGGGTCAGCGTAGCCAAGGGGGCCAAGCCCACCCCGGAAACCACCCCGCCAGGGGGCTATCCCGGGCGCGCCCCGAGCGTCAGACTCGTCCTACATCCCTGGCGCGCACCGCGACAGGGGTGCCTCCCTGATATGCGCCCGCCCGGCTGGACGTCCACCACCGGGCGGGCGCGGAGGACATCCGCGCGAATCTATGCGGCGCGGACGGCCGCCATCAGCTCCATGAAGCAGCCGACCTCCTCCTCGGAGGTCGACGCCAGGCCGTTCAGCGCGATCTGTAGCTGGAGGCCGAACACCGAAAGCAGCAGGTCCGGACCGGTCGGCATCGCAAGGCCGAAGCTGACGTACTCCGTCCCGCTATCAGCCCCGACAACGCGATAGCGCCATGAGATGGCGAGCTCTCCCGGCCGCGTGCACTCCCAGCCGTAGACGCACAGCCGCTCGCCGACGCGCTCGGCGTCGGTCATGGGTGAGCGAAGCAGCGTGCGGACGACGCGACTGACGGTCGCGTCGTCGGACGCGGATGCGTCCTCGATAAGGGATGAGAGCAGGAGCCGGGCCATCGGGGGTAATGGGCGGGAACTCCCAACGTAGGCCCCACGGGGAGGTTCTGCCTCCCCCGGAATAGGGGAACTAGGCCGCGAGCTCCGAGCCCGATTGCAGGAGTTCGCGCAGCGCGGCGATGCTCCTGCCGTCGAGCCGGGTGCCCGCGTCGGCGGCGAGGATCTGAAGAACGCGCCCGGCCGGCATGGCGGCGTGGTACGGGCGGTCGTGGGCGAGCGCGTCGTAGACGTCGGCGACCGCCAGGATGCGGGCCGGGAGCGGCAGCGCGGAGGCGTCGAGTCCGCGGTGGTACCCGCTGCCGTCGAGCCGCTCGTGGTGGGACGCCGCGGTGCCGGCGATGGGGCGCAGGCACTCGACGTGCGCCAGCACCTCGGCGGTGTGGGCCGGGTGGCGGCGCATGATCGCCCACTCCTCCGGCGTCAGCTTGCCGGGCTTGTCGAGGATCGAGTTCGGGACGCCCAGCTTGCCGAGATCGTGCAGCAGGCCGGCGCGGCGAAGGTCGCGCAGCTCGCCCGCGCCGAGCCCGAGCACGGCCGCGATGCCGACGGCCGTCTCCGCGACCCGCTCCGAATGGCGCGAGGTGAAGGGCGACTTGGCGTCGACCACGCGGGCGAACGCCTCGGCGATCAGGTCGAGGCGGGCGTCGTCGGCGAGGACGACCCGCTCGGCGGGCTCGAGCTCGGCGACATGCGCGGTCACGTCGGGCGAGGCGACCCGCTCCCAGAAATCGGCGTCGTCCGCGATACGCACGACGAGGCGGGCGAGCGCCGGGTCGAACCACGTGCCGCTGCGGCGGCGGGCGACCTCCGCGGCCGCCTGCGGGCCGTGCGCGGCGAAGAACACCTCGCTGGTCTGGGCGAGCGCGACGATCTGCCCCAGCAGCGGGATCTCCCCGCCCCGGAGCCCGGCCGGCTTGCCCCGGCCGTCCCAGTGCTCGTCGGCCGCCGCCATCGCGACGACCGTGGCGTCGGGGAAGGCGAGCAGGCGCAGGATCTGGGCGCCCCGGTCGCAGCGCAGCCCGACGAGCTCGTCGCCCAGGCGGGCGCCGTCGCGGGCGACGGCGGCGAGGCGGCGGACGCGGGCGACCGGCGAGCCGGCCGTCGAGCCGGCGATGTGACGCACGGCCTCCCCCGGGCGGTTCCAGTCGATCCGCTTGAGCCCGGCCTTGAACTCCAGGTCGTCGCCGCCGAGCAGCTCCGACACGCGCGCGGCGGTGCTCGAGCAGCCCACGTCCTTCAGGAGCAGGGCGTAGAAGAGCGCCGAGCAGCCGGCTGCGTCGAGGCCGGTCTCCGCGGCCAGCCGCATCCCGATCATGCACGTTCGCGCCGCGTGGCCCATGGGCTGGCCCTCGGTCAGGTCGACGGCGCGCGAGAGCGCCGAGATGACCTCGGACTGGCGGACGAGGGGGCCGGACGCGGCGGACACGACACGACGGTTATCGGCTCCGCGCCCCTGGCGCTCAAGCTAGATGAGTGATTCCACGCCGCCGTGATGTTCTGGGCGGCGAGAACCGAGTCTCGCAAGGACGCAGGGAGGGCCAATATTGGTGATATTGGCCCGACCGAGGACGCCGCGAGGCGACGGTTCGCAGCCGCAGCCCCACCAGCGAGACGGCGACCCGCCACAGCACGGACGTCCAGACGTGCGGGGGCGTGGAATCACTCATCTAGGCGGCGTCGACCCGCCTGAGGGGCGGATCGACACGCACGCCGCGGGCGGCCGCGTGCTCGACCAGATCCTCGACCCGCACGGCGGCCTCCCCGGCCGAGCCGCCCGTCGCCGTGGCGACGATCCGCTCCCAGGCCGGTGTGTGAAGGTAGGCCCGGATCCGCGGCTCGCGGCCGGCGAACGCCACCGCCGTCACCCGAAGCCCGCGGTGGCGGCTGGGGCGTTCCACGATCACGGCGTCCGTCTGCCCGAACGGGGGAGCGGTGTCGCCCATCACCCGACACACCGCGCGACCGTGCCGCGGCGTTACACGTCGAGCGTTCCCCTGCGTGCCCGCCCGGCCGCCGCCGCCACCGCGCGGCTAGCCGGAGAGGGCCGCGAGCCGAAGCAGCGGGCACGGGTCGCTCAGCGAACAGCCGGCCTCCCTGATGGTCGCGGCGGCGCCGATGTCGGCCACCTCCTGAATCACGGTGAGCGCCCGCAACAGGAGGTCCGCGTGCTCGGGGCAGTCGCCCGCCGCCGCGTCGGACGCCCGCTCGAGCTCGAGTATCAGGGAACCGAGTGGCATCCGGCGAGCCTAACAGACGCAAACCTCTGCGCATTCGGGCGACCCGGTATGCTCGCCGGTCGTGCGGGGGCGGATCGCGCTTGTCAGCGGTGCGAGCAGCGGGATCGGCTGGGTCGTGGCCGAGACCCTGGCGCGCGCCGGAGCCCGCGTCATGGCGGTCGCCCGGCGCGGGGAGCGGCTCGCCGAGCTGGCCGCCGCGACGGGCGTCGAGACGCTCGCGGTCTCGCTCGACACCGAGGAGGGGTGCAGGCGGGCGGTGGAGGAGACCGAGGCCAGGCTTGGCCCGGTCGAGGTGCTGATCACCTGCGCCGGGATCGGGTCGACCGCCGAGACCGTGGTCTGGGAGGAGCCGCCGGCCGTCTGGGCCGAGACGATGCGCATCAACCTCGACGCGCCGTTTCACCTGACCCGGCTCGCGGCGCCGGCCATGGTCGAGCGCGGATGGGGCAGGATCGTCCACACCAGCTCCACCGCCGGAATCGCGGGCGGCGCGCAGATGCCGGCGTACTGCGCATCCAAGCACGGCGTGATCGGACTCGTGCGCGCCGCCGCGCTCGACCTGGCGCCGCACGGCGTCACCGTGAACGCCGTCCTGCCGGGCTGGGTGCGGACGGAGATGTCGGAGCGGTCGGCCGCGGCCGAGGCGAGCCGCCGCGGCGTCGGCGTCGAACAGGTGTGGGACGAGCGCGAGCGCTCGTACGCGGCCGGGCGCCTGCCGACGGCCGCCGAGGTCGCCGCCACCGTCGCCTGGCTCTGCTCGGACGAGGCGGCGGCGGTCAGCGGGCAGTCGGTCGCGGTCACGCTCGGCGACGCGTGGTAACCCGGTTCGGCGCCGGCATATTCGGCGCCTGAGCCGGGTATCCACCGCCGAACGTGAATCTCCGCCACCCGCGCGCCAGGTTGGGGTTACGGATCGCGGCGGCCTGCACGCCCGCCGCGCTGGCCTCCGGCTGCGGCTCGACGAACCAGTCGATCACCAGCCCGGTGACCGACCCGGCGCGGGAGATCGACACGCTGTGGTGGGCGATGTTCGCGGCGGGAATGGTGATCTTCGCCGTCGTCATGGGGCTGCTCGTGCTGGCGTTCGTGCGCCGCCGCCGGAACGATGAGAGCGCGCGCACCGAACGGGCCTCGTATGCGGTCATCCTCGGCGGAGGGATGGTCGCGCCCGTCGTCCTCCTCGCCGTGCTCTTCGCCTTCGTGATCGGGGTGATGCCGGCCGTGTCGGCCCCCGCGCCGGGATCGACGCGGCTCACGGTCGAGGTCGTCGGCCACCAGTGGTACTGGGAGGTGCGCTATCCGGGCACGGACGCCGTGACGGCCAACGAGATCCACCTCCCCGCGCGGACGCCCGTGCGGATCGTCGCCCGCACGGCCGACGTCATCCACAGCTTCTGGGTGCCGCGGCTCAATCGCAAGATCGACATGATCCCGGGCCGCTCGAACAGCATCGAGCTCGACGTGCCCAGGGTCGGGACCTACCGGGGCCAGTGCTCGGAGTTCTGCGGGCTCGGCCACGCCGAGATGGCGTTCGAGGTGATCGTCCAGCCGCCGGACGCCTTCCGGGCCTGGCTCGACCACGAGGCCCAGCCGGCCGACACGCCCTCGGCCGGACCGGCGGCGGCCGGCGAGCGTGAGTTCGAAACGGCGTCGTGCGGGGACTGCCACGCGATCCGCGGGACATCGGCAGCCGGCAGGGTCGGCCCCGACCTGACGCATGTCGGCAGCCGGCGCACGCTGGCCGCGCTCACCATCCCGAACACGCCCGGCGACCTCATGCAGTGGATCACGAACCCGCAGGGGTGGAAGCCGGGCAGCCGCATGCCGGGCTTCGCCTCGCTCCCGGCATCGGCCCGGCGCGCGCTCGTCGCCTACCTCGAGGGCCTGCGCTGATGGCGCTCGAGAGCCACGCTCCGGCCGCCGCCCAGCGCATCGACCGCCTCGACCGGATCTGGACGGAGCGCCCCGGGATCACCGGCTGGCTCACCACCACCGACCACAAGCGCATCGGCCTCCTCTACCTCGCGACCTCGCTTGCGTTCTTCGCCGCCGGCGGAACCGAGGCGCTCGTGATGCGAACGCAGCTCGCCCAGCCGCACGAGCACGTCGTCGGCCCGTCCACGTACGACCAGCTCATGACGCTGCACGGCGTCACGATGATCTTCTTCTTCGTGATCCCGCTCTCGATCGGGGCGTTCGGCAACTACCTGGTGCCGCTCATGATCGGGGCTCGCGACATGGCGTTCCCGCGCATGAACGCGCTCAGCTACTGGCTCTACCTCGGCTCGGGACTGCTCGTCTACACGAGCCTGCTGCTCGGCATGGCCCCGGACGCCGGCTGGTTCGACTACGTCCCGCTCGCGTCGCGCCGGTTCAGCCCCGGCCTCGGCATCGACTTCTACGCGCTCGGACTGATCCTGAACAGCGTCTCGTCGACCGCCGCCGCGGCGAACTTCCTGGTCACGATCGCGAAGCTCCGCGCGCCTGGGATGTCACTGAACCGGATGCCGCTCTTCTGCTTCGCGATCCTGGCGACGTCGTTCTCGCTCATCTTCGCGCTGCCGCCGCTCACGGCCGACCTGGTGTTTCTCGAGCTCGACCGCAAGCTCGGCTTCAAGTTCTTCGACGTCGCCCACGGCGGCGACCCGCTGCTCTGGCAGCACCTCTTCTGGATCTTCGGCCACCCCGAGGTGTACATCATCGTCCTGCCGGCGTTCGGCATCGCCACGTCGATCATCCCGACGTTCACGAGGCGGAAGATGGTCGCGTTCCCGCTCGTTGCGGTCGCCGAGCTGCTCGTGGCGTTCATCGGGTTCGGCGTCTGGGTCCACCACATGTTCGCCACCGGCCTCCCCGGCACGACCATGATCTTCTTCGCCGCGGCGAGCCTCATCATCGTCATCCCGAGCGGCATCCAGATCTTCGCCTGGTGCATGACGATGGTGACCGGCCAGCCCGAGTTCAAGACTCCCCTGCTCTTCATCGTCGGGTTCATCGTCTTCTTCGTCTTCGGCGGGCTCTCGGGGATCACGCTCGCCGCCATCCCGTTCGACCAGCAGGTGACAGATACGTATTACGTCGTCGCCCACTTCCATTACGTCATCTGGGGTGCGGCGGTCTTTCCGCTTCTCGGGGGGTTGTATTACTGGTTTCCGAAGGTCACCGGCCGCATGTATAACGAGCGCGTCGGCCAGCTCACGTTCTGGCTCGTCTTCGCCGGCACGAACCTCACGTTCTTTCCGATGCACATCGCTGGCCTCCTGGGCATGCCGCGGCGCGTGTGGTCATATCCGCAGGGCCTGGGCTGGAACGTCGAGAACCTGCTCTCGACGATCGGCGCGTTCCTGCTCACAGCCGGGCTCCTCGGCCTCCTCGCCAACCTCGTCGTCAGCGGGTACCGCGGCGCTCCGGCCGGGTCGAACCCGTTCGGCGGCGCAACGCTCGAGTGGGCGACGACGTCCCCGCCGCCGCCCTACAACTTCGCGGTCATCCCGCGCGTGACGAGCGCCTACGCCTCCTGGGATGACGACGACCGCGCGGACGACCGCCGTCGCCTGGAGTCGGGCGACCTGGTGCTCGAGGAGGGACACGAGACGGTTGCCAGCACGCCCGTCGACGGGCACGTCTACGAGACCCTTCACATGCCGTCCGAGTCGCCGTGGCCGTTCGCGCTCGGAGTCGTCGCGACGCTGGGCACCGCACTCGTGCTCACCGATCACTATCTGATCGCCGCCGCGGCGGTGGCGCTGGCCGCGACGGTCCTGACGCTCTGGCACGCGAAGGAGCCGGCCGCGGCATGAGCTCGGCGCCCATCCCCCGCGCCCGCCCGAACGGCTGGTACGGCATGCTCGCGCTCGTCGCGACGGAGTCGGCGCTCTTCGGCACGCTGCTCGCCACATATGCGTACCTGCGCTTCTACGACCCGCGCTGGCCGCCGCCCGGAATCGAGCCGCCGAGCGTGACCGCACCCATCGTCCTGGCGCTCGTCCTCGTGGCGACGAGCGTGCCCCTGGCGCTCGCGTCGCGCACGGCCCGCCGCCGCAGCACGGGCCCGCTGGTCGCCCCGATCGTGCTCGCCCTGACCGTGCAGGTGGCCTACCTCGCGTTCCAGGCGCACCTCTTCGCCGCCGACCTGGATCGCTTCCCGGCGAGCGGCAGCGCGTACGGGTCGATCTACTTCACGATGCTCGCCGTGCACCACGCCCACGTCGGCGTGGGCGTGCTCCTCGACTGCTGGCTTCTCGGCCGCCTGCGCGGCGGCCTCACCGACTACCGCCGGAACGCGGTGACGGCGGTTGCGCTCTACTGGTACTTCGTCGGCCTGGCCGGTCTCGCGGTGACCGCCACGATCCTCTCGCCGGCATGGTGAGCCTGGCCCGCATGCCCCGGCTTGCGCTCGCCCTCCAGGTGTACGCCGTTCTCGGCGCGCCGCTTGCGTGGACGGCCCAGCTCGTCGTCGGCTACGGGCTCACGGAGGCGGCCTGCGGCCCCGCCGGCCGCACCTGGGACATCGCCGTCCACGCGTGGGAGGCCGTGATCTTCGCGCTTGCGCTGGCGACGGCCGCGGGAGGATGGGCGGCGGCGCTGGCGCTCCACCGGGCGGTCGGTCGCGGCGATCTCGACGACCCGAACGGCCGCCTGAGGTTCGTGACGACGATCGGGCTTGCGATCGGAGCGATCTTCGTCGCGCTGATCCTCTACACGGGAACCGGAGTCCTCACGATCGAGGAGTGCCGCCGGTGAGGCGGGCCGCGCTCGTGCTGCTGGCGGCGGGTGCGCTCGCCGGCACGTGGACGGCGGCGGCGCTCGCCGCCGGCGGCTCCGCCTCCTCGGCGCAGGTGTCGCAGGGCGCCGAGCTCTACGCGGAGAACTGCCAGAGCTGCCACGGCATCGGCGGAGCCGGGAAGACCGAGCCCGGGCCCGTGCACGGCGTCGGCGACGTCGACGGGTTCGGACCCTCGCTGCGCGGGGTCGGCGCGCTCGCCGCGGACTTCTACCTCCGCACCGGGTACATGCCGCTTCGAAGCCCGTCGCTTCAGCCGCGCCGCTCGCACGTCGAGTTCTCGCCCGGGCAGATCCGGGCCCTCGTGGCCTACGTCGCCTCGCTCGCGCCGGGTCCCGGCATTCCCACCCCGCAGCCCGCCCAGGGCAGCCTGAGCGAGGGCATGACGCTCTTCACCGAGAACTGCGCCGGCTGCCACCAGGCGGTTGCCGCAGGCGGCTACGTGCCCGACGCGGTGGCGCCGCCGCTCGGCCCCAACTCGGCGCGCGACATCGCCGAGGCCGTGCGGATCGGCCCGAATCTGATGCCGAGGTTCTCGCCCGGGCGCCTGAGCGACGCCCAGCTCGACTCGCTGATCGCGTACGTGCTCTCCACGCGATCGCCGGACGACCGCGGCGGGCTCGCGCTCGGCCACGTCGGGCCGGTACCCGAGGGGCTGGTCGCCTGGCTGGTGGCGGGCGGGGTCCTGGTCATGGTGTGCATCGCGATCGCCCGGAGGCCGGCGTGAGCGAGCCCCGAGCCCCGCGCTGGGCGGAGCTCGCGGTGGCGGCGCTCCTCGGGCTTGCGGCGCTCTGCGCTGCCGGGTTCGTGGCCGTCTACGCCCTGGACTCGATCGGGCACCAGACACAGCTTCTCGGGCTCACGCTCGGAGCCGCGTTCGCGTGCGCCGCGGCTGCGCTGGTCGTGGCCGGCCGGCATCTCGTGCCCGACGAGGACGGCGAGGACGAGTACGGAGAGCCCGCGCCCGACGCCGCCGACGAGATCGCCGAGGTGGCGGGCGCCGGCGCCGGCCGCATCGGCCGCCGCCGGCTGCTGGTGGGCGCGGGCGCGGCGGCGGGGGCGGCGTTCGGCGCCGCCCTGCTGGCTCCGGTCGTGTCGCTGGGGCCGGCCTTCGACCTGGCGTCGATGGCACGGACGCCGTGGCGGCGCGGCCGCCGGCTCGTGGACGAGGCGGGGAGCCCGATCCCGGCCGCGGCCGTCCGCCCCGGCGAGTTCCTGACGGCGTACCCCGAGGGCGCCGACCCCGAGCAGATCGGCTCGCCGATCATCCTCATCCGGCTCGACCCGGCCGGACTGCGGCTGCCCGCCGCGCGCCGCACATGGGCACCCGAGGGCATCCTCGCCTACTCGAAGGTCTGCACGCACGCCGGCTGCGCGATCGCCCTCTACCGCGCGCCGCTCTTCGAGCCGGTCGAGCAGCCGCCGGGGCTCGTGTGCCCGTGCCACTACTCGACGTTCGACCCGGCGACCGGCGGCACGGTCGTCTTCGGTCCGGCCGGGCGGGCGCTGCCGCAGCTGCCGCTGCGGATCGACCGCCACGGGAACCTGCGCGCGGGCGGAACGTTCTCGGGGCCGGTCGGCCCCTCGTGGTGGGGCGTGCGCCGCGGGAGGGCGACGTCGTGATCCGGTCGGCCGCGAGGGCCGCCGAGGAGCGGACGCATGCCGCGCCCTTCGGGCTCCGCGCGCTCAGGTACCTCTTTCCCGACCACTGGTCGTTCCTGCTCGGGGAGGTGGCGCTCTACACGTTCATCGTGCTCGTGGCGACGGGAACGTATCTGGCGCTCTTCTTCCATCCGTCCACCGCGCAGGTCGTCTATCACGGGAGCTATGCACCGCTCGACGGCGTGCGCATGACCGAGGCGTATCGCTCGACGGTGCATCTGTCGCTCGACGTACGAGCGGGACTGCTCATGCGTCAGACGCATCACTGGGCGGCCGACGTGTTCGTCGCGGCGATCGCGATCCACCTCATGCGCATCGTGTTCACCGGCGCGTTTCGTAAGCCCCGCGAACTGACGTATTACGTCGGTCTGACGATTCTCGTGCTTGCACTTCTCGAGGGCTATCTGGGCTATTCGCTCGTGGACGACCTGCTCTCGGGCATGGGCCTCGCGATCGGCTACGCGGTCGCGCTCTCGATCCCGTTCGTCGGCGCGAACATCGCCCAGGTCGTCTGGGGTGGGCCGTTCCCGGGCACGCCGGACTTCTGGTCGCGGATGTACATCGCGCACGTCTTCCTGCTGCCGATCGCGATCGCAACGCTCATCGCGCTTCATCTCACGCTCGTGGCCTCGCTTCACCACACCCAGTTCGGCGGCGGCCGGCGCACCGAGCGGCGGCTCGTCGGCCTGCCCGCGTTCCCAGCCCAGGCGGCCCGCTCGCTCGGGCTCATGTTCGCGGTCTTCGCCGCGCTCTTCCTGCTGGGCGGGCTCGTCCAGATCAACCCCATCTGGCTCTGGGGGCCCTATCACGTCGGCGCCGGCACGAACGGCGCACAGCCCGACTGGTACCTGGGCTGGCTGATCGGGGCGCTCCGGCTGATGCCGGCGTTCGACGTCACGATCCTCGACTACACCGTGATCCCGAACCCGTTCTGGGGAGGGGTGCTCTTCCCCGGCATCGTGTTCGGCACGCTCTACGCCTGGCCGTCGATCGAGCGCCGGTTCTCGGGCGACCGCGCCCGCCACAACCTGCTCGACCGTCCCCGCGACGTGCGCTGGCGGACCGCGACGGCGACCGCCTTCCTGAGCTGGGTGTTCCTGATCTTCCTGGCCGGCTCGGCCGACCGCGCCTACGTCCTCTTCGGATGGAGCTACGAGACCCAGCTTCAGATCTACCGCGTCCTGGTGTTCGTCCTGCCGCCGGCCGTCTTCTGGCTGACGCTGCGCATCTGCGACGAGCTTCGCCGGAACGAGGAGGTGGTGCGGAATCGCCGCGAGGCCGAGGCCGAGGCCCGTGCTGCGGCCGACCGGGCCTGAGCTCGCCGGGCTGGCGGCGACCGCAC
The DNA here is from genome assembly GCA_963805545.1 of uncultured Actinomycetes bacterium. GTDB lineage: Bacteria > Actinomycetota > Thermoleophilia > Gaiellales > JAICJC01 > JAICJC01. The sequence continues at coordinate 311,401 of CAWDUU010000009.1, read as the reverse complement.
TCGTCCTCGCGCCGATGGGCGGCGCCGCGCTCCTGAACGCGCTCGTGCCGGGACTGGCCTACGTGGCCGGGGCCGAGCGGTTCCGCAGCACGGGGCGGGCCTGGCCGGGGCGGCGCACCGCCGCCGCGCTGGCCGCGCTGCTGGTGCTGGGCGCCGCGACGAGCGCCGTCGCCGACGATCGCGCACAGGCGTCGCTGGCGTGGCACATGGCCCAGCAGATGGCGCTGCTCTTCCTCGTTTCGCTCGGCATCGTGGCCGGGCGGCCGGACATCCTTGTCCGCGGGCGGCGGAACCCGCGCGTCCGGTCTCTCGGGGGTCCCGCACTGACGGCTGCGTGGCTCGCGATCGTTTCGGCCCAGTGGATCGTGCACATTCCGGCCGTGCTCGACGGGCTCTGGGACCGGCCGGCCGCGCTCGCCGCCCTCCACTGGCTGCTCCTCGCGGTCGGCGTCGCGTTCTTCGGCTGTGCGTTCGCGGCCCTCCGGTCGGGGCGCTACCACCCCCTCGTGGTGGGCCTGTACGTCGTCAGCATCATGGCGGGCACCGACGCGATCGGGCTGTGGCTCCTCTTCGACCCGAACGTCGTCTACGACTCCTACACCGGCGCGGGCGCGCTCGCCGACCAGCACCGGGCCGGCGCCGTCATGTTCACGGCCGGGATGGTGCCGTTGCTCGCCGCGGCGCGCATCGTGCACAGGTCGATGCGGGTCGGCTCGGACCCGTAGACGGCGCCGGCCCGGGTCCGACCGGTTTACTCGGCAGCCGCGACCATCCCGCGATCGAGCGCCGGGTCGACGACGACATGCGTGATGAGCAGCGGAGCAAACCGCTCGCGGGCCTGATCCACGAGCCTGCGCTCCAGCCACGGCGACTCGTCGGGCGGGCGGGTGGCGATCACGATCTCGTCGGCCGGGAACTCGCGCAGGGCGTCCTCCACGGCGACGATCGGGTTCGCGTCGCCGACACGCCCGGATGCCCGGACGCCGTTTCCGGCCAGCTGGGCGCGGAGCTCCTGCATGCGGTCCTCCGCCTCGCCGCGCTCGCGGTCGAGGTCGGACGCGAGGTAGTGCAGCCGGCTCCGGGTGAGCGCCGGCGCGACGATGAGCACGTCGGTGGGAACCCTCCCGGCCCGATAGGAGATCTCGTCGCAGAGGCCGCTGCCGTGGCAGGACTCGTCGGCGACCACCAGGATGCGGTGCGTGTGCGGCATCGCCTGATCGAGCCGCTCCAGCGCCTGGGCGAGGACGTCGTGGCGGCGGCGTTTGTCGGCGCGGATGCGCTCGAACTCGGCCGCAGCCTCCGTCTCGCCGACGCCGCGTGCCTGGTGCTCGAGCGCCCGGTAGGTCTCCTCGCCGGCCGCCGCCTCGGCAGCCATGGCGTCGCGCAGGTTTTCGACGTCCGACCTCGAGGCGAACCGCGCCAGGTCGGCCTCCTTCATGAAGTAGTCGAACACCTCGACGTCTGCGAGCGATTCGAACAGGTCGGCGAGCTCGCGGTGCCCGTGGGCACGGGCGTTGCGGCCGTACAGGGTGAACCGGGCGCACATGAATGCCTCGTCCCGCATGGCCGACTCGATGTTGCGACGTGTCACCGGGTGCATGGTTCCTCCGATCCGAAACAGCCCGTCCACCGTAGGGCCGGCGCGGCCGGGCCGCATCGGTGCCGACGCGTACCCGCCGGGGGGTGGAAACCCGCACGCCGGGCGGCCGGCCCACGCCTGGGTCCCCTTCTCTCGTCGATGTACTACTGTACAACTGTACCCATGTAAAGGAGAGCCCCATATGCCCGCCCTGACGACCACCCCCTATGCGATCACGACCACGCTCCACACGGACTTCGCGACCGCTGTCGAACGTGTCCGGGCGGCGCTCGCCGGCGAAGGCTTCGGCGTCCTCACCGAGATCGACGTGCAGGCGACGCTCGCGCAGAAGCTCGGCGTTCGGAGCGAGCCGTACCTCATCCTCGGCGCCTGCAACCCGCCGCTTGCGCACCGCGGCCTCGGCATCGAGCCCGACCTCGGGGTGCTGCTGCCGTGCAACGTCGTCGTGCGCGCGGACAGCGATGCGGTCCGCGTGTCCGCGATGGAGCCGGACGCCGCGATGCGGCTCGCCGGCAATCCCGAGCTGGCACCGCTCGCCGCCGAAGCGCGCCGGCGGATCGAGAGTGCGCTGTCGCAGCTGACCCGGGAGGACACGCCATGACCTCCGCACCTTCGACCACGCTCGGCGTGGGAGCGCCCGTCTACACGACCGGATCCTGGCGGCCGTTCCCCGGGCATGAGGACGCCTTCCTGGACGCCTGGCGCCGGTTCGCAACGTGGTCGTGCCGGATGCCGGGCGCGCAGCTGGCGCTGCTCGCGCGAGACCTCCGCGATCCGGACCGGTTCGTCAGCTTCATGAGCTGGGACAGCGCCGACGACGTCCGGGGCTGGAAAGGCTCGGCCGAGTTCAAGGCCCGTATGGCTCCCGTCCAGGAGCACACCGACAAGTTCGCGCCCACCGAGCTGGAGGTCGTCGCGACGGCCGCAGCGGGGGACGGCGCGATCGACCGACCGGGCGTGGGAGAGCCGGGAGCGGGACTCGAACCCGCGACCGTCCGATTACAAATCGGAGGCTCTACCAGCTGAGCTATCCCGGCGCTCGTTCGAGCCTACCCCGGCGGCCCGCGGCCGGCCACACCGGCGACCTGTTGCCAGCCGGCAGGACGCCCGTAGGGTTGAGGTGGCCGGCCGACGCGGAGGGGGAGGCATGCGCCGGCCGGCCACAGGTGGGCGGCGCTCAGGAATGGGGGTACGCCGCCGTGAGTCGGTACTCCCGGAATGCTATAGCACGACGCCGCCGCTACGACAGCTGGCGCCGGGTGTGCAGGTGCGCGAGCACCTTCCGCTTGACGCGCTGGAGCGCGTTGTCGACCGTCTTCGGGTCGCAGCCGATCAGGTCGCCGATCGCCTCGTAGCTTCGCCCCTCGAGGTAGTACGTGAGCACCTGCGACTCGAGCGGCGAGAGCGTCGAGCCCAGGCACGCCAGCAGGCTCTGGAGCTCGTCCGTGGAGATGACACACGTCGCCGGGTCGTCAACGGCCGGACCGGGAAGCGCGTCGCCGAGCGTGCACTCGGCGTCGAGGTCCTGCCCGGCGGGCGTGTGGCTGAACGAGACGTACGTGTTGAGCGGGGCGTGCTTGTACCGGGTCGCGGTCTTGATCGCCGTGATGATCTGGCGCGTGATGCAGAGCTCGGCGAACGACCGGAACGAGGTCTCCTTGTCGGCGCGGAAGTCGCGCACCGCCTTGAAGAGCCCGACGAGCCCCTCCTGGACGAGGTCGCTCGCATCGCCCCCGGCCAGGAAGTACGAGCTGGCCTTGAGCCGGACGAACCCGTGGTAGCGGCGGATCAGATCGTCCATGGCCCGCTCGTCGCCGTTCCTCGCTGCCGCGATCAGGGCCAGCTCGTGCGGCTCCCGCCAGGTGCGGGTGCCGGTTCGGGCCGCGGCGGATGCTCTCGATGTCGCCACAGTTCTACCTCCGGAAGGAGCCAACCCTCGAGTGTCATCAACCTGACCCTCGACTACAGGTTTAGGGACGGTCGGGAACTCTAAGCGCACGCAGGCGATATGTCAAGTTCTCGGATCGAAACCGCCACGGCCACCGATGCGGGGTCTGACCCCCTGGCTACTCGCCGCGGCGCAGGCGTTCGAGCGCTTCGCGGACGGCCGGGTCGAGCGCGTCGCCCAGCGTCGTGCGGCCGCGGGCGCCGGGCGGCGCGGGGCGCTGGGCCGGCGTGGCACGCATGCGGTCGAGGAACTCGCGGGCGCTCATCGCGTGGACGCCGCCGCGCTGCGCGACGTGGCGGAGCACCGCGTCGTTCGACACGACGGTGACGCCGCCCGCGGCGCCGCCGGCGCGGCGGTGCGCCAGCCGCTCGATCACCGTGTCGGCCGTCTCGCGGCCCGAGTGCACGACCTGCACGCGGCCGATCTGGCGGCCGCCGCCCTCGCCGTCGAAGACGAGGACGACGTCGATCCCGGCCTCCGACGCGAACCCGGCGACCTCTCCGACCAGCTGCTCGCGTGCCCGCGGGTAGTCCGACCCGGCGCCGCCGACGTGGGCGACGTTGTCGCCGTCGAGGATGTAGAGGTCGTCAGCCACGGCGCTGCCTGCGCGCCTCGAAGAGCAGGACGGCCGCCGCCGTCGACACGTTCAGCGAGTCGATCCGGCCGCCGAGCGGGATCGCCACCTCCTGGTCGCACGCCGAGCGCACGCGCGGGCGCAGGCCGCGCCCCTCCGCCCCGAGGGCGAAGACCGCGCCGTCGCGGTAGTCGGCGGCGTCGTAGGCCGTCTCAGCCTCGACCGCGGCGGCGTAGCTCCACAGGCCGGGCCGGCGGGCGCCGAGCAGGAACTCGGCCAGGTTCTCGACCCGCGCGATCCGCAGATGCTCGACCGCGCCGGCGGACGCGCGGCAGACGGCGGCGGTCACGGCCGCCGATCGGCGCCGGGTGATGACGAGGCCGCCGGCCCCGGCGCACTCCGCGACCCGCGCGACCGCGCCCAGGTTGTGCGGGTCGGTCACCTCGTCGAGCGCCACCACCAGCGGCCGCTCGCCGCCCAGCACCTCGGCCGCGCCGGCGTAGGGATACGGCGCCACCTCCGCCACCACGCCCTGGTGCTCGTCGCTTCCGGCCCGCCCGTCGAGCCGCTCGGCCGGCTCGACCGCCGCCCGCTCGGGCAGCCATTCGAGCGTCTCGCGCGCGCGGGCGGTGCACCACACCCTCCCCACCTCGCGGCGGCCGCGCAGCGCCTCGAACACCGGGCGGCGGCCGTAGACGACGTCAGTCACGGCGGACGAGCTCGTGGCCGCCGGCGGTGTCGCGCACGTCCCAGCCCAGCGCGGCGATGTCGTCTCGCAGGCGGTCGGACTCGGCGAAGTCGCGCCGCTCCCGCGCCGCCCGCCGCGCCTCGGCCAGCTCCACCACCTCGGCCGGCGCCTCCTGCTCCTCCGCCAGCGCCCCCAGCCCGAGCACGCCGAGCACCTCGGCCACGGTGTCGCGGGCCTCCCCAGGTGCGCGGAAGAGCACCGCCAGCGCCCGCGGCGTATTGAAGTCGTCGTCCAGCGCCTCGCACACGGCCTCGCGCACGCCCGCGTCCTCTCCCGCCCCGGTGCGCAGCCGGTTTCGCAGCGTTTCGCACGTCGTGCGAGCCTGCTCGAGCGTGGCGTCGGAATACTCCATCGGGCTGGCGTAGTGGGCCTGGAGGAACAGCATGATGAGCGTCTCGGCGCCCCAGTCGTCGAGCGCGTCCGCCAGGCGCTGGATGTTCCCCTCCGACTTCGACATCTTCTCGCCGCGCAGCTCGAGCATCCCGTTGTGCGCCCACACGCGCGCGAACCCGCGTCCGATCGAGCAGGACTGGGCGATCTCGTTCTCGTGGTGGGGGAAGATCAGGTCGCGGCCGCCGCCGTGCACCGCGAACTCCGGCCCGAGCAGCTTCTCGGCCATCGCCGAGCACTCGATGTGCCACGCCGGCCGGCCGGCGCCCCACGGCGAAGGCCACGAGGTGTCCTCGTCGTCCTTGGTCGCCTTCCAGAGCGCGAAGTCAACCGGGTCGCGCTTGTGCTCGCCCGGCTCGACCCGGGCGCCGGCCTCGACGTCGTCGGGGCGCTGGCCCGAGAGCTCGCCGTAGCGGTCGAAGCTGCGAACGGCGAAGTACACGTCGCCCCCGGCCTCGTAGGCGTGCCCCGAGGCGACCAGCTCCTCGATCAGCGCGACGATCTCGGGGATCGTCTCGGTGGCGAGCGGCTCCTCGTCGGGCCGGCCGAGCCCCAGCCGGTCGGTGTCGGCGACGAACGCCTGCGCCATCTCGGCCGCCAGCTCGTCGGAGCGGACGCCCCGGGCACGCGCGGCGGCGTAGATCTTGTCGTTGATGTCGGTGATGTTCTCGACGAGCCGCACCGGCTGCCCCCGCCACTCCAGGTACCGCTTCATCTGGAGGAACACGACGACCGGGCGGGCGTTCCCGATGTGGATGCGGTCATAGACGGTCGGGCCGCAGACGTAGAACCCGATCGCGCCGTCCGCGCCGGGCTGAAGCTCGCGCAGCTCGCCGGTCAGGGTGTCGCGGAGCCTCATGCCGCCCTCCTCACCGCCTCGTCGCGCGGCAGCGCGGCGAGGACGGCCCAGAGCTCCGGCCCGGTCGTCCGCCCGGTCAGCGCGAGCCGGGCGTGCTTCAGGGGGATCCCGCGCCGGCGCAGCTCGTCGACGAGCTCGCGGGCCTGCATCTCGTCGAGCTGCTCGGGGAGGCTCTTGCGCAGCTCCGCGAGCTCCGGCAGGGTCGGCCGCTCGGCGGGCGCGTCGAGCACGCACGCGACCAGCGCGGCCGCCTCGGCGAGGGTGTGCGCGCCGCGGAGCGCCGGCGCCATCGCCTCGACCGCGGCGGGCGGCGTCCCCGGCCGGCAGAAGGGCAGCACGGCCGCCGCCAGCTCGGCGTTCCCCAGCCGGGCCAGGTGCAGGGCCGAGAGCGAGCGCAGGCGGGCCGGGTCGAGGCGGACGTCGCCGCGCGCGATCCGGTCGGGGTCGAACCTCGCCACGAGCTCGTCCATGTCGAGCAGCTCGCCCGGCCCGGAGCTTGCGACCAGCCCCAGCATGTTGACGACGGCCTGTGGCGGATAGCCGGCCGCGCGCAGGTCGGCGACCGCGGCGTCGCCCTCCCGTTTCGAAAGCTTGCCCTCGCCGCCCAGGACGACGGCGTGGTGGATGAAGACGGGCGGCTTGGCTCCGAGCGCGCGGAACCCGGCGGCGTGCAGGTCCTCGTTGGCGCGGTGGTCGCCGCCGCGGATGACGTGGGTGATCCCGAAGTCGAGATCGTCGACGACGGTCGCCCAGTGATACGTGGGGCGGCCGTCGCCGCGCACGATCACGAACGGGCGCACGCCGGGCGGCGAGAGGTAGAGCGCGCCGTCGCGGATCGTGGTGTGCCCGGCGAGGTTGGCCGCCTCGACGTGGCGCTCCGCCCGCGAGCTCTGGCGCACCGGCCCCTCGTCCCAGCCGATCCCGAGCCAGCCCAGGTCGGCCAGGATCGCCTCCTCGGCGCCGGCGACGGTGCGCTCCGCGTCGGTGTCGTCGATGCGAAGCAGCATCGTGCCGCCCGCCTTGCTCGCAAAGAGCCGGTTCACGAGCGCCGTCAGCGCGCTCCCGAGGTGAAGAGACCCGGTCGGGCTCGGCGCGAAGCGGACGTGGACGGTCACGCGCCGTACGTTAAATGACCGTCAGACGACGGCGCGGGGCTGAGCCTCGCGCAGCCGCTCGGCCAGCGCCCGCATGATCTTCCCCTGCACCGTCGGATATTTCGAGATCAGCGTGCGGAAGCCGCCGACGTCGAGCACCATGAGGCGGCACGGCTCGGCCGCGGTCACGGTCGCCGTGCGCGGGCCGTGGTCGATGAGCGCGATCTCGCCGAGGAAGTCGCCGGGCCCCAGCTCGTTCACCTTGCGGCCCTTGCGATCGACGCGGACGCTGCCGGAGACGACGATGAAGAACTCCCGTCCCGAGGCGCCCTCGCGCGTCAGGACGCGGCCCTCCTTCACGTCGATCTCGTCCATCAGCCGCCCGAGGGCCTCGATCTCGCGCCGGTTGAACCCGGCGAAGAGCGGCACCGCGGCGATCAGCTCGAGCTTCCGATCCTTCGTCCTCGCCATCGCCCGCCGATCTTACCCTGCCGCGGCCGCGCGTCTCAGGATTCCGTTAGGGATCGGAGAACTCGCTTGCGATCGCCTCCCGCCGAGGCCGGCCGTGCAACGCCTCCGACGTCGTGCTTCGACCCGCGGACCATCCGGCTCACCTCGTCGGGCCGGACGCGCGCGAGCGCCGCTCCGGATGCATCGAACCTCGAGCATGTTCGGCCGATAACAAGAGACGTGGACCCGATCTCGTGGCTCGTGCGCGGCCGGACGCGGCGCGCGCTTCTGCTCCTCCTGCCCCTTGCAGCGGGCGTCGCCGCGCTGCTCGGCGCGCTCACGCTGGACGTGACCGCCGGCGAGGCCGGAGTCGTCGTCGCAGCCGCCGCCGGCCTGTGGCTCTGGCTCGGAACCGTGCGAAGACGCGTCGAGGAGAGCCGGCAGCTGGCGCTGACGGACGACCTCACCGGCCTCGGCAACCGGCGTCGCCTGCTCGGCGACCTGGAGCGGGCGATCGGCGAGGGCACCGACCACTCGCCGTCGGCGCTTGCGATGTTCGACCTCGACGGGTTCAAGGCGTACAACGACACGCACGGCCACCCGGCGGGCGACGCGCTCCTCGCCCGCCTCGGAGCGCGGCTCGGCGGCATGGTTCGCCGGACCGGGAGCCGCCTACCGGCTGGGCGGCGACGAGTTCTGCGTTCTCCTCCACGGCTCGCCCGCCGAGCTGGAGGAGGCGCTCGCGTCCGCGCTCGCCGCGCTCACGGAGGAGGAGGCGGACGTGCGCCCCTCGTACGGCTTCGCGCTTCTCCCGCGCGAGGCGCGCGACCCGTCGACGGCGCTTCGGATCGTCGACCAGCGCATGTACGCCCAGAAGGACGGCCGGCGGGCCTCGACCAAGCTCCAGGCCCGCGACATCCTGTTCGCGCTGCTCGACCAGCACGCGCCCGACCTGCGCGCGCACTCCCACTGGGTGTCCGACCTGGCCCGCTCCGTGGCGCAACGGCTGGGCCTCCCCCGCGACCGGGTCGAGGAGATCGCGCTCGCGGCCGACCTCCACGACGTCGGAAAGGCGGTCGTCCCGCGCAGCATCCTCGACAAGCCCGGCCCGCTCGACAAGTCCGAGTGGGAGATCATGCGCAGGCACAGCGCCGTCGGCGAGGCGGTCCTCTCGGCGGCGCCCGCGCTGCGCGGCGTGGCGGCGCTCGTCCGCGCGACCCACGAGCGCATCGACGGGACCGGCTACCCGGACGGCCTCGCCGGTGGGGACATCCCGCTCGGCGCCCGCATCGTCGCCGTCTGCGACGCGTTCGACGCGATGACGAGCGACCGCGCCTACCGGCCGGCGATGTCGCGCGAGGCGGCGCTCGCGGAGCTCGATGCCGGAGCCGGCACGCAGTTCGACGCGGCCGTCGTCGCCGCCGCCCGCGCCGCCCTCGAGCACCCGGCCACCCGCCTTCGCGGCCCCGACACCGCGGCCAGGCCCGCTCCCGACCTCTCGCCGGTCGCCCGCATCCAGGGCCTCGTCGACGTCATCCGGCTCGTGCGTATGCGCGACGACCCCGACCGCCTGCTCGACGAGATCGCCGTGACGGTCGGGACCGCGCTCGGCCTCGGCACCGTCGTCATCAACCTCTACCGGCCCGAGTGGGACGACTTCGTCGTGTGCAGCGTCCACGGCAACGACGCGGCCCGCGCGACGCTGCTGGGCTCGACGTACCCGCGCGAGTGGTTCGACCCGATCATGGACGCCCGCTTCCTGCGCCGCGGCGCTTACGTGATCGAGCAGGGCACGTTCGACTGGAGCGCCCACCTCGGCGACAGGTACGTGCCGAGCGCCCCCGCGAACATCATCCCCGGTGCCTGGCAGCCCGAGGACGAGCTGTTCGTGCCGTTCCGGCACTCCGACGGGCACATCCTCGGCATCTTTTCGGTCGGCGACCCGGCATCGGGCCTGCGCCTCTCCGACGAGGAGGTCGACGTCCTCGTCGCGGCCGCGTCCCAGGCGTCCGTGCTCGTGGAGGCGTCCCAGTCGGCCGCCAACTGGGCCCGGTCGCAGACCGCGCTCACGCAGCTCCTGGCGGTCTCGTCGCGGCTCATCGAGTCGAGTTCTGTTGACGACGTCCTCTCGGTGGTCTGCAACGGGATCCAGTCGGCGCTGGGGTTCGACAAGGTCGTGATCCAGCTGCGCAACCCGGCGACGGGCAACTTCCCGACGGTCGCGGGCGTCGGCTGGGCGCCGGGCGACGCGGCCCTGGGGACGCCCACGACCGCCGAGGACCTCGACCGGCTGCTCGATCCCGAGTTCGAGATCGAGGGCTGCTTCCTCCTGCCGTACGAGGAGGGCGCCGCCCGCTGCTCGGCCGCGTCGGTCAGCTACAGCTCCCAGCTCAACGGCTCCGGCCCGAACGCGTGGAACCGGCACTGGCTGCTCGTACCGCTTCGGGAGACGGACGGGAGCCTGGCCGGCGTCATCTGGGTCGACGACCCGCGCGACCGGCTGCTGCCGATCCCGCGCCGGCTCCAGGCCCTGCGGCTCTTCGCCAACCAGACGACGTCGGCGCTCGCCACGGCGCACATGCTGGAGACGCTCCACCGGCTCGAGCGCCGGGACGATCCCGGGCTCGAGCGCGCGGCCTGAGCGCGGCCTTCGGGGAACCCGCACCCGGCTCGGTGCCCGCCCCGATGCGCGCGAGGCGCCGCGGGGACATGCTCCCGGCAGGAGGGTTCCATGGTCAGCCACGAGCCGCATGCACCCGCTTCCCCGCATCCCGTCTCAGAGACCGCGGAGTCCGAGCGCAAGGCCGCTCTGGATCGAGTCACCGCTGCGCTTGATACCGGCGCACTCACGCCCCATGAGCTCGACCGGCTGCTGAGCCGGGCGCTCGGGCACCCCGGCGCGGCGGGGCGCCCCGCACCGAGCTCCGTCGTGAGCACGCTCGGAGCGATCGTCGTCTTCGGAGGCGTCGCGATCGCCTACGGCACCCTCTTCCTCGACATGCCACACGCCCTGCGCCTGACCACGCCGTTCGCGTTTCCACTGGTGGCCCTCGCCGCGTTCGCCGTGCTGCGGCGCCGGTCGGCCGCCCCGTGGCTCCAGGAGACCGCCGCATACGTCGTCTACGCGTCGCTCGGGGGCGCCTGCGTCACGACCGGCGGCGAGGCGGGCTGGCTGGGCGACGACCGGATCGCGGCGCCGTATGTGATCGCGTGTGCCGTGCTCGGCATCGCCGTGGCCGCCGGAATGTTCGCCGGGGCGCGGATCCCGCGCATGTTTGCGGTCGGCCTCGGGATCGCGGTTCCCGCGCTCGGGCTCGGCCTCGCCCACCTGATGGGCGTTTCGAGCGCCGGAACGATGGCCTGGGTCGTCCTCGGCGAGGCCGGCGCCGCGACCGCAGCCGCCGTCGTGCTGCACCGCGGCGGCCGGCCGGAGTGGCGCTACGCCGCCTACTGGGCGATGCTGGGGGCCTGGGCGGCGTCCGTCGTCGGCGCGTCGAGCGCCGGCCCGGAGCAGTTCTCCGCGTGGCACGTCGTCCTCATCGCGGCCGTCGTCGCCGCCCTGATCGCCGCCACGACCCGCGGCCTGACAATGCTCGTCTGGATCGCGGCCCTGGCCGGCCTGCAATGGCTCCAGATGATCTGCGTCGTCGTCGGCTCCGCCACCAACTCCGCGTTCGCCGTCATCCTGGCGGGCCTCGGGCTTGTCGGGCTGGGGATCGCGGTCAAGCGGGCGGCCGAGCGCGCCCGGCCTGTGACCTAGACCCCACGGCTCTCGTGGGGGTGCTCGCAGCGGCACCCTTCAACGGCCCGCTCCGGCATAGGCGGGATCGGGTCGGCCCGTGACCGGGTACGACGCCGGCATGAGCCGGACGCCCGCCGATGCCGCCCGCGCGGCGTCGAGGACGGCCCGGACGTCCGCCGCGGCCGGCCCCGGGGAGGCGGCGGAGGTGGCGCTGAACGACCGGCTGCTCATCGGCACAGACTCGCCGACCGGCGCCGGCCCGGCATCGGCGTCAGCACGGAATCCCGGCGCGAGATCCCCACAGCGCTGTTGCGGGATTCCCCGAACCGCCCACTGCGGACGCTCCGGGTACAGTCACCGGCATGTCCGCGCCGGCGGAGACCCACACGCACGAGCACCGCCACGGCTCACTGGTACACAGCCATCGCCACGTCCACGTGATCGGGATCGACCACGACGACCCGCACGCGCACGACCATCACCATCACCATCACCATCACGACCACGACCACGACCACGACCATGGCCACTCCCACGGCCTTGTCGACCGCTCGATCCTGCGCTCCCGTGACGGCGTCCGCACCGTTGCGATCAGCCTCGCCATCCTGGGCGTGACGGCGCTGGCGCAGGCCGCGGTCTTCGCGCTCTCGGGGTCGGTCGCGCTCCTGGCGGACACGATCCACAACTTCGGCGACGCGCTCACGGCCGTTCCGCTCGGGATCGCGTTCCTGCTGCGGTCGGCCCGGGGCGAGAGAGCGGCGGGCATGTTCGTCGTGCTTGCGATCCTGGTCTCGGCGGGCGTGGCGCTGTACGAGACGATCCAGCGCTTCCTGCACCCCGAGCACCTGTCGCACCTCGGCGTCCTGGCGGCGGCCGGCGTCGCGGGGTTCGCCGGGAACGAGCTCGCCGCCCGCGTGCGGCTCCGCGGCGGGCGCCGGCTCCGGAGCCCCGCGCTCATCGCGGACGGAAACCACGCCCGGGTGGACGGCTACGTCTCGCTGGGCGTCGTCGCGAGCGCGGCGGCCGTCTGGGGGGGCCTGCGCCTGGCCGATCCGGCGATCGGCCTGGCGATCACGCTCGTGATCCTCAAGGTGACGTGGGACAGCTGGCGGATCGTCTCCGCCCCGCCGCGGCACGATCGGTAGCCGCCCGCAGGCGGAATTCGGGCCGACCCCGATGCGGCCGGCGCACGCCGCTGTCATGGTGGAGGGGTCTCAACAGCGCAGATGGAGGCGAGATCATGGCGACCTACGCACACACGAGGGCGGCAGGTGTTCCGGATGTCGTTCGCCAGGGAGCGTGGTTCGTCCTCGGCTCGGCCCTCGCGTTCGCGATCCCGTACGTCGGCGTCTCGCAACTCGACCTTCAGCACGACGTCTACTACGGCGCGTACTTCGCGGTCACGCTGGCGCTCCTGGCGACATATGCCCACATGGAGCAGGTCGACGTGCGCGCGCTCTTCACCCGCCACCGGCTCTCAAGCCTGATCGTCGGGATCCCGGTCGCGGCGTTCGTCGTCTGGAACGTCTTCCGCACCGATGACGCGACGTCCCGGCCGCACGGTGCCTACTTCGTCTTCGAGCTCCTGTGGCGGGGCGCCGGCTACGGCACGATCGACGCGCTGCTCCTGACGGTCTTCCCGTGCGTGGTGGCCTACACCATGCTGCACGGGCGCATGGCGACCGTCTTCGGGCGCGCGCGCTACATCGCGGTCGCCCTCCCGATGATCCTGGTCATCACCGCGACGTACCACCTGGGCTACCCGCAGTACCGCCAGGACGGCGTGGCAAAGCCGGAGGTCGGAAACACGCTCATCTCGATTCCGATGCTGGCCACGGCGAACCCGGTCGGCTCGATCGGCGCGCACATCTCGATGCACGTCACCGCCGTGACGCACTCGTACGAGACGACCGTCTTCCTGCCGCCGCAGACGGACAGCTGAGCACGGGAACGGGCCGCGATCGGCTAGCCTCACCCGTCATGGGCACGGCGGCGTGCCAGTGAGGGCAACGGGGTACGGAGCAGGGCATGAGCCCTGAAACGGACGGGCGCCGCCGTGTCGTCATCGAGGGAGTGGCTCCGCAGGTCGACTGCGGCCGCTTCGCGGTGAAACGCGTCGCCGGCGACGTGGTCGAGGTGCGCGCCGACGTCTTCGCCGACGGCCACGACACGGTGGCCGCCGTCGTCCGCTACCGGCACGAGCGCGAACGGCGCTGGCGCGAGGCGCCCATGCGGGCGCTCGGCAACGACCGCTTCGCCGGGAGGTTCACGGTCGAGCGGCTCGGCTGCTACCGCTACAGCATCTCGGGATGGGTCGACCGCTTCACCACCTGGCGCGAGCAGCTCGAGCGGCGCGTCGCCGCCGGGCAGGACGTGCGCGCAGAGCTCGAGGAGGGCGCGCTCCTGGTCGACGCCGCCGCGCGCGCGGCGCCCGACTCCCCCGCCGCCGAGCTCGCCGAGCGGAGCGGCCGGATGCGCGCGGCCGGCGCCGCCGAGGCGGTCGCCGCCGCCCTCGACGACGACCTCGCGGCGCTGATGCGCGAGCACGATCCCCGGCCGCACGCCGTCGACTCCGCCACGGTCGTGACGATCCGGGTCGAGCCGGCGCTGGCGCGCTGCGGCGCCTGGTACGAGCTCTTCCCCCGCTCGCTCGGCGAGGGCGGACGGCACGGCACCCTCGCCGACGTCGAGGCGGCCGTCCCCCGGATCGCCGAGATGGGCTTCGACGTCCTCTACCTGCCGCCGGTCCATCCGATCGGCCGGACCAAGCGCAAGGGCCCCAACAACGTGCCGGAATCCAGCCCGGGCGACCCGGGCAGCCCGTGGGCGATCGGCGCGGCCGAGGGCGGGCACACCGCAGTCCACCCCGAGCTCGGCACGGTCGCCGGCGTTCGCCGCCTGGCCGCCACGTGCGCGGAGCACGACATGGCGCTCGCGCTCGACCTCGCCTTCCAGTGCTCCCCCGACCATCCGTGGGCGTCGGAGCACCCGGAGTGGTTCCGGAGGCGCCCGGACGGCTCGATCCGCCACGCCGAGAACCCGCCGAAACGGTACGAGGACATCTATCCGCTCGACTTCGAGTGCGACGCCTGGGAGGCGCTCTGGCAGGAGCTCTTCGCGGTGGTCGAGCACTGGATCGACCAGGGGGTCACGGTCTTCCGCGTCGACAACCCCCACACCAAGCCGTTCGCCTTCTGGGAGTGGCTGATCGCCGAGGTGAAGCGCGCCCACCCCGAGATCATCCTCCTGGCCGAGGCGTTCACCCGCCCCCGCGTCATGGAGCGGCTCGCGAAGCTCGGCTTCAGCCAGTCGTACACGTACTTCGCCTGGCGGCACACGAAGCACGAGCTCGAGACGTACCTGCGCGAGCTCACCCAGACGGGAGTCGCCGAGTACTTCCGGCCGAACTTCTGGCCGAACACGCCCGACATCCTGACCCAGGCGATGCAGTCCGGCGGCCGCCCGGCGTTCGCGGCCCGGCTCGTCCTGGCAGCCACTCTGGGCGCCAGCTACGGCGTCTACGGACCCGCGTTCGAGCTCGTCGAGCAGCGCGGCCTGCGCCCGGGCAGCGAGGAGTACCTCGACTCCGAGAAGTACCAGCTTCGCGCCTGGGACATCGACGACGCCGGATCGCTCGCACCGCTCCTGCGTGCCGTGAACGCGGCCCGCCACGCCCACCCCGCCCTCCAGAGCAACGAGCGGCTGTGGTTCCACGGCATCGAAAACGACGCGCTCGTCGCCTACAGCAAGCACACGGCCGACCTCGCCGACGTCGTCCTCGCCGTCGTCAGCCTCGACCCGCACCACATCCAGTCCGGCTGGGTCGAGCTGCCCCTGCCCGAGCTCGGCATCGACCCCGATCACCCCTACCAGGTGCACGACCTCCTCGACGGTGAGACCTACGTGTGGCACGGCCCGCGGAACTACGTCGAGCTCGACCCGCAGCGGGTCCCGGCCCACCTGTTCCATGTCCGCCGCCGCCTTCGCAGCGAGCAGGACTTCGAGTACTTCGCATGACGTCAGCCGCCCGCACACCCGAAGGAGCCGACGTCGCCCACTGGTACGAGGACGCGGTCATCTACGAGCTGCACGTGCGGGCCTTCGCCGACTCGGACGGGGACGGCATCGGCGACTTCCGCGGCCTCACCCAGCGGCTCGACTACCTGGAGGATCTCGGCGTCACCGCGATCTGGCTCCTGCCGTTCTACCCCTCTCCGCTTCGCGACGACGGGTACGACATCGCGTCCTACCGCGAGGTGCACCCCGACTACGGGACGATGCGCGACTTCCGGACGTTCCTGCGCGCCGCGCACGGCCGCGGGCTGCGCGTCATCACCGAGCTCGTCCTGAACCACACCTCCGACATGCACGCGTGGTTCCAGCGGGCCCGGCGCGCCAAGCCGGGCAGCCGGGCGCGCGACTTCTACGTGTGGAGCGACTCGCCCGACCCGTACCCCGACGCACGCATCATCTTCAGCGACTTCGAGAGCTCCAACTGGTCGTGGGACGCGACGGCGGGGGCCTACTACTGGCACAGGTTCTACTCCCACCAGCCCGACCTGAACTGGGAGAACCGGGAGGTGCGGCGGGCGATGTTCGCGGTCGTCGACTTCTGGCTCGACATGGGCGTCGACGGGCTGCGCCTCGACGCCGTGCCCTACCTGTACGAGCAGGAGGGGACGAACTGCGAGAACCTGCCCGAGACCCACGAGGTGCTGAAGCGGCTGCGCCACCACGTCGACCGCAGGCACCCCAACCGGATGCTGCTCGCCGAGGCAAACCAGTGGCCCGAGGACGCCGTCGCCTATTTCGGCGACGGCGACGAGTGCAACATGGCCTTCCACTTCCCGCTCATGCCGCGCATGTTCATGGCCGTGAGGATGGAGGACCGCTATCCGCTCATCGACATCCTCGCCCAGACCCCGGCGATCCCGGAGGGCTGCCAGTGGGCGATCTTCCTGCGAAACCACGACGAGCTGACGCTCGAGATGGTCACCGACGAGGAGCGCGACTACATGTACCGCACCTACGCGGACGATCCCCAGGCGCGCATCAACCTGGGCATCCGCCGCCGGCTCGCGCCGCTCCTCGGCAACGACCGCAGGGTGATCGAGCTCGTGAACGCGCTCCTGCTCTCGCTGCCCGGGACGCCCGTCGTCTACTACGGCGACGAGCTCGGCATGGGCGACAACATCTACCTGGGCGACCGAAACGGCGTCCGCACGCCGATGCAGTGGAGCGCCGACCGAAACGCCGGCTTCTCCCGGGCCAACCCGCAGCAGCTGTATCTGCCCGTGATCAGCGACCCCGAGTACGGCGCGGTGAACGTCGAGGCCCAGCAGGCGAACCCCACATCGCTGCTCTGGTGGATGAAGCGGATGATCGCGCTTCGCAAGCGCTACCAGGCCTTCGGCCGCGGGTCGCTCGAGTTCCTGCTTCCGGACAACCGCAAGGTGCTCGCCTACCTGCGCGAGCTGGGCGAGGAGCGCATCCTCGTCGTCGCGAACCTGTCCCGGCGGGCGCAGTACGTCGAGCTCGACCTGCGCCGCCTCGACGGGCTCGTGCCCGAGGAGCTCCTCGGGCACACGGTGTTCCCCGCCCTTCCCGCCGACGGGCTCTACCCGCTCGCCCTCGGCCCCCACGACTTCTACGTCTTCGCGCTCACCCCCGCCGAGGCGGAGGCGGCGCCGATCCCGGGCCCCACCCCGGAGATCCGGATCACGGGCCGGTGGCCGGCGGTCTTCGAGGGCCGCAGCCGCCGCCAGCTCGACGAGGCCCTGGTCCGCTTCCTGCCATCGCGGCGCTGGTTCGCCGGCAAGTCGCGCCGGATCCGCCGCGCCGCGCTGGAGGAGTCGGTGCGGATCCCCGGCCCGGGCCGGCGGGAGGGCGGGTACCTGTGCCTCGTCCGGGTGGAGTACACCGAGGGCGAGCCGGAGACGTACGCCGTGCCGCTGGTCGTCCGGCCGCTGCTGGAGGACGACGCCAGGCCGCCGGACGACGCCGTTGCGATCCTCCAGGCCCAGAACCGGCGCGCCGTCGTGCTCGACGGCGGGTCCGACCCGGTCCTTGCGGCCGGGCTCCTCGACGTCACCCGCCGCGGCCGCCGGATCGCCGGCCGGGCGGGCGCGCTCGCGACGACGCGGACGCCGGAGCTGCGGCGGCTGGTCGGCGACGGCGCCGGGCTGGAGCCGGTGCCGCTCGGCGCCGAGCAGTCCAACACCTCGGTCGCGTTCGGGCAGCGCCTGGTGCTCAAGCTCTTCCGCAGGATCGAGCCGGGGCCGAACCCGGACGCGGAGCTGACCGGCCTCCTCACGAGGCTCGGCTTCCCGCACGTGTCGCCCGCCGCGGCGACGATCGAGTACCACCGCCGGCGCGGCGAACCGGCCACGATCGGGCTCCTCCAGGGGTACGTCCCCAACGAGGGCGACGCCTGGGCCTACACGCTCGACGAGGTGATCCTGTTCCTCGAGCGGGCGCTCGCCGGAGAGAGCCCCGTGCAGCCCGCCGCGCTGGCGGCCGCACCGAACGCGCTCCCGCGCGACGAGCCGCCCGCCGACATCCGCGACGCGATCGGCCCGCATCTGGAGTTCGCCCGCCTCCTCGGCGAGCGCACCGGCGAGATGCACGTCGCGCTGGCGTCGGCGGGCGACGACCGGGCGTTCAGGCCCGAGTCGTTCTCGGCGCTCCAGCAGCGGGCCCTCGCCCAGTCGCTGCGGACGCTGATCCGGCGGGTCTTCAGCGCCGCCCGCCGCGCCGGGGGCGACGCCGCCGAGCTGTCGGGTGCGCGGACCGGCGAGCAGCGCGCGCTCGCGAGGGTGCGGACGCTGCTCGAAGGTCCGCTCGGCGGACGGCGGATCCGGACGCACGGCGACTTCCACCTCGGCCAGGTGCTCTGGACCGGCCGGGACGTCGTCATCATCGATTTCGAAGGCGAGCCGGCCCGCCCGCTCGGGCAGCGGCGGCTGAAGCGCTCGCCGGTGCAGGACGTCGCCGGCATGCTGCGCTCGTTCCACTACGCCGCCTACGCCGCGCTCTTCCGCGAGAGCGGGCCGGCGGAGGCGCTCGGCGGGCTGCCCGAGCAGTGGATCCTCTTCTGGCGAAGCTGGATCTCGGCGGCGTTCCTGCGCGCCTACCGCGAGGCCGTCGCCCCGGCCCGGATCGTGCCGGAGGACGACGCCGCGTTCGGCCGCCTGCTCGACCTGTTCCTGCTCGAGAAGGCCGTCTACGAGCTCGGGTACGAGCTCGACAACCGCCCGGACTGGGTGTCGATCCCGGCCCGCGGCCTCGAGGAGCTGCTGGCGGAGTGACGCGCCGCGACGCCACGCTGGCCGCGCTGGCACGGGAGTCCGGAGTCCAGCGGAGCTACATGGATGTCCGCGGGCGGCGGCGCGTCGCCTCCAATACGGCGCTCGCGGCCGTCCTGGCCGCGCTCGGCCACGACGTCGGCCCCGCCGGCGAGCGGGCCGGGAGCGCCCTTCGGGCCGCGAGGGCCGACCGTGGCCGCCGCCTGGCCGAGCCGGTGGCGGTGGCGTGGGACGGACGTGCGGCGATCCCCCTGAACGGCGGCGGCCGGGCGGAGTGGACGCTGGTCCTGGAGGACGGCGGCGAACGGCGCGGACGAAGCGAGGGCGGGCCGCTTCGGCTCTCGGGGCTCCCGCACGGGTACCACTCGCTCCGGCTCGCCGGGCGCGGGCGGGAGGCCTCGGCGCTCGTCATCTCGGCGCCGCGGCGGGCATACGCGGCCGGCGGCAGGTCGTGGGGCGTCTTCCTGCCCCTCTACGCCCTGCCCGGGCCGTTCGGCCCGGGCGACTTCAGCGGCCTTCGCCGGCTCGTCGGATGGACCGCCGGGTACGGGGGCCGGGCCGTGGGCTCGACGCCGCTCTTCGCCGCCTTCCTCGACCGGCCCTTCGATCCGAGCCCGTATGCGCCGGTCAGCCGCCTCTTCTGGAACGAGCTCTACGTCGATCCGGGCGCGGTCCCCGAGCTCGATGCCAGCGCCGAGGCCCGCCGGCTCCTGGCGGCCGCCCCGCCCCCGTCCGGGCGGCGGCTCGACTACCGCGCCGCCGTCGCGGCCAAGCGCGCGATCCTGGAGGAGATGCTGGCGGCGCTCGCCGGCCCGCGGCTGCGCGCGTTCGAGGACCACCTCGCGGCCGGCCCGGACCTCCGCGCCTACGCCGGCTTCCGGGCCCGCTGCGAGCGGGAGGGCGGCGGATGGCGGGAATGGGGCCGCGCGGGCGACGGCGAGGGGGACGATCCGGCCGCCCGCTACCACGCCTACGCCCAGTGGCTCTGCGCCGAGCAGCTGGCCGGGGTCGCGCAGGGCGGCGCCGGCCCGTACCTGGACATGCCGCTCGGGGTGCACCCGTCGGGCTACGACACCTGGCGCTTCGACGGCGCGTTCGCGCACGGCGCCTCGGTCGGCGCTCCGCCCGACGACTTCTTCACCGCCGGGCAGAACTGGGGCTTCCCGCCGCTTCACCCCGGCCGGATCCGCGAGCAGGGCCACGTGTATCCGATCGCCTGCCTGCGCGAGCTCCTGCGGCACGCCGTCGCCGCGCGCATCGACCACGTCATGGGGATGCACCGCGTCTTCTGGGTGCCGGACGGGTTCGCGGCGTCCGACGGCGTGTACGTCCGCTACCCCGCCGCCGAGCTCTACGCCGTCCTCTGCATCGAGTCGCACCGCGCGGCGACGACGATCGTCGGCGAGGATCTCGGCACCGTCCCGGCGGCCGTCCGCCGGACGATGTCGGCCCGCGGCGTCCTGCGGACGTTCGTGCTTCAGGCCGAGGCGGGCGGGGACGGCGATCCGCTCGAGCATGTGCCCCGGGCGGCGCTGGTGGGCATGAATACCCACGACATGCCCACCTTCGCCGGATTCTGGGAAGAGGACGGGGCGCCGCGCAGGCGGCTGGCCGCCGCCGTCGCGCGCCGCGGCCACAGCGCCGAGGGCGGCCCGCAGGTGCTCGCCGGCTGCCTCGAGGAGCTGGCGCGCTCGCAGGCCGGCTGCCTCATGATCAACCTCGAGGACCTGTGGTGGGAGCGCGAGCCGCAGAACGTGCCCGGAACGGCCGGGGAGCTGAACTGGCGGCGAACCGCCCGCTACGGCGTCGACGAGCTCGACGGCGTGCCCGGCCTGGCCGACCAGCTGCGCCGGATCGCCGAGCTCAGGGAGAACGCCGCCTGAGCCCCGCCCCGCCCCCCACCGAGGTGAGCCTGCTCAGCGACGACGACCTTCACCTCTTCAACGAGGGCACGCACGCCGGCCTCGCCCAGAAGCTGGGCGCGCACCCGATGGATGCCGGCGGCGTCCCGGGCACCTATTTCGCCGTCTGGGCTCCGAGCGCGGCCGGCGTCGCGGTGGTCGGCGACTTCAACGGCTGGGACGACGGCCAGAACCCCCTGCGGCCGCGCGACTCCTCCGGCATCTGGGAGGGGTTCGTGCCGGGGGCCGCGGCCGGAGCGACCTACAAGTACTCGATCGCGTCCCACGGGACGCGGCAGCTGAAGGCCGATCCGCTGGCGAAGCTGGCCGAGGTGCCTCCGCGCACGGGGTCGGTCATCTGGGACGGCGCGTACCGCTGGGGTGACGGGGAGTGGATGGCGGGCCGCGGCGAGCGGAACGCGCTCGCCGCGCCGGTCTCGATCTACGAGCTGCACCTGGGCTCGTGGCGGCGCCGGGTCGAGGAGGACCGGCCGCTCACCTATCTGGAGCTGGCCGACGAGCTTCCCGACCACGTGCACCAGAACGGCTTCACGCACGTCGAGTTCCTGCCCGTGATGGAGCACCCTTTCACGGGCTCGTGGGGCTACCAGACCACCGGGTACTTCGCGCCCACGAGCCGCTACGGCAGGCCCGAGGACCTGATGGCGCTCATCGACGCCCTCCACGCCAGGGGGATCGGCGTGATCTTCGACTGGGTCCCGTCGCACTTCGCCACCGACCCGCACGGGCTCGCGCTCTTCGACGGCACCCACCTCTACGAGCACGCCGACCCGCGCCAGGGCTTCCACCCCGACTGGGGCAGCTACATCTTCAACTACGGCCGGAACGAGGTGCGGAGCTTCCTGCTCTCGAGCGCGATGCACTGGCTCGACGCCTTCCACGGGGACGGGCTCCGGGTGGACGCGGTCGCCTCGATGCTCTACCTCGACTACTCCCGCGAGCAGGGCGACTGGATCCCCAACCGGTACGGCGGCCGCGAGAACCTGGAGGCGATCCATCTCCTCCGCAGCCTGAACGAGGCGGCGTACACGGCGCATCCCGGCATCCAGACGTACGCGGAGGAGTCCACCGCCTGGCCGATGGTGTCGCGCCCGACGTACCTCGGGGGGCTCGGCTTCGGGCTGAAATGGGACATGGGCTGGATGCACGACACCCTCGCCTACTTCGAGCGCGACTCCATCCACCGCCGCCACCACCACCACGAGCTCACCTTCCGCGGCCTCTACGCCTTCACCGAGAACTACGTGCTTCCGCTCTCCCACGACGAGGTCGTGCACGGCAAGCGCTCGCTGCTCTCGAAGATGCCCGGAAACGACTGGCAGCGGCGCGCGAACCTGCGCGCGCTCTACGGGTACATGTATGCGCTCCCGGGCAAGAAGCTGCTCTTCATGGGCGCCGAGCTCGGCCAGTGGCACGAGTGGAACCACGACGCGAGCCTCGACTGGCACCTGCTCGACGATCCGGCCCACGACGGCATCCGCCGCTGGGTGGCCGACCTGAACGCGGTCTACCGCGACCGGCCCGCCCTGCACGAGCTCGACTGCGACCCGGAGGGGTTCGAATGGGTGCACACGTCCGACAGCGAATCGAGCGTGCTCGCCTTCCTGCGCAGGTCGCGGGACGGCTCGGACGTGGCGCTCGCCGTGCTGAACCTGACGCCGGTCGTCCGCGCGAACTACCGCGTGGGGGCGCCCCGCACAGGCTTCTGGCGCGAGGTCGCAAACAGCGACGCGCTGGACTACGGCGGGAGCGGCGCCGGCAACATGGGCGGCGTGCGGTCGGCAGCCGAGCCTGCGCACGGCCGGGACGATTCGGTCGTCCTGACGCTGCCTCCCCTGTCGTGCCTCATCCTCGCGCACGAGGACGGCGCGTGACTCGACCCGTCGCGCCGCTGGGCGCGAGGCCGCTTCCCGGCGGACGCTGCCGTTTCGACGTGTGGGCCCCGAACGCCGAGCGCGTGACCCTGTGCCTGCTCGATCCGCAGGTGACGGCGGAGCTCGAGCCGCTCGGCGACGGGTACTTCGGCGCGAGCGTCGAGGCGGTCGAGGCGGGCCGCCGCTACCGCTACCGGCTGGACGGCGCCGGCGGCGAGCTGGCCGATCCCGCATCGGCCCTCCAGCCGGAGGGCGTGCACGGGCCGTCGGCCGTGGTCGATCCGGAGTTCGCGTGGACGGACACGGCCTGGCACGGCATGCCGCTTCACCGGCTCGTCTTCTACGAGCTCCACACCGGCGCCTTCACGCCCGAGGGGACGTTCGACGCGATCGTCCCCCGGCTCGAGGATCTGGCACGCCTCGGCGTCACCGCGATCGAGCTCATGCCCGTCTCCCAGTTCTCCGGCGACCGCAACTGGGGCTACGACGGCGTGTTCCCGCATGCCGTGCAGCACTCCTACGGCGGCCCGGACGGCCTGAAGCGGCTGGTCGATGCTGCTCATGCCGCCGGCCTCGCCGTGTGCCTGGACGTCGTCCTGAACCACCTCGGGCCGGAGGGCAACGTGCTGCCGCGCTACGGGCCGTTTCTGACCGGCCGCTACCGCACCCCGTGGGGGCCGGCGATGAACGTGGACGACGCCGGGTCGGACGGCGTCCGCGCCTTCCTGATCGGGGCCGCCCTGCGCTGGTTCGAGGAGTTCCACGTCGACGCGCTCCGGCTGGACGCCGCCGACCAGATCCCCGACCGCTCGGCGCTCCACCTGCTGGCCGAGCTGTCCGCGCGCACAGATGCCCTCGCCGAGCGGCTGGGGCGACCGCTTCACCTGATCGCCGAGAGCGATCTCAACGACCCGCGCATGGTGACGCCGGCGGCGGCCGGCGGCCTCGGCATGGACGCCCAGTGGAGCGACGACTTCCACCACGCCCTGCACGCCCTCGTCACCGGCGACCGCCACGGCTACTACGCCGACTTCGGCGGGACGGCCCCGCTCGCCAAGGCGTACCGGGAGCCGTTCGTGATCGACGGCCGCCGCTCCGCCTACCGCGGGAGACGGCACGGGGCACCGGCGCGCGGCATCCCCGCCCGCCGGTTCGTGATCTGCTCGCAGAACCACGACCAGGTCGGAAACCGCGTCGGCGGGGAGCGGCTCGCGGCCCAGTCCGGGATCGAGCGGGCGAAGCTCGCGGCCGGGGCCGTGCTGACCGCGCCCTACCTGCCACTCCTCTTCATGGGCGAGGAGTACGGCGAGGCGGCGCCGTTTCCGTACTTCACGAGCCACGAGGACCCCGAGCTCGCCGAGGCGGTGCGGCGCGGACGGGCGGCCGAGTTCGCGGCATTCCGCTGGCGGGGAGCGCCGCCCGATCCGCAGGCCGAGGACACGTTCCGAAGCGCCCGGCTCGGCTGGGACGCGCGCCGGGACGGCGAGCACGGCGGCGTGCTCGCCTTCTACGGCGAGCTCCTGCGCCTGCGCCGCGAGCTCCCCCCGCTGGCCGGCGACGACCCCGGCGCGCTGGAGACGGCGCGGAGCGACGAGCCGCCCGTGGTGTGGGTGCGGCGCGTCGCTGGACCGAGCGAGACGCTCGCGTGCCTGCACTTCGGCGAGTCCGACCGCGACCTCGACATCCCGCCGGCCGGGCGTGAACTTCGCGTCCTCCTCGACTCGGCCGACGCGCGCTTCGCCGGGCCGGGCGCGGGCGTGCTCGACGGGGGCGGGCTGCGGGCCCGGGCGACCTCGTTCGTCCTGCTCGGGGCGGTGGCCGGTGCCTAACCTGCGCGTCTGGCCCGGGACGCCCTACCCGCTGGGCGCGACCTGGGACGGCGAGGGCACCAACTTCGCCATCTTCTCGGAGCACGCGACCGGCGTCGAGCTCTGCCTCTACGCGGATGCCGGCGACGAGCACGAGACCGACCGCATCGACCTGGTCGAGCGCACCGACCTGATCTGGCACGCCTATCTCCCCGACGTCCGCGCCGGGCAGCTCTACGGCTACCGCGTGCACGGGCCCTACGCCCCGCAGGAGGGCCACCGCTTCAACCCCGCCAAGCTCGTGCTCGACCCGTACGCCAAGGCGGTGAGCGGCGGGCCGCGGTGGGACGACAGCGTCTTCGGCTACACGGTCGGCGACCCCGACGCCGACCTCTCGCGGGACGACCGCTCGAGCGCGGCGCACATGCCGAAGTGCGTCGTCATCGACCCCGCGTTCACCTGGGGCGACGACCGCCGGCCGGCGGTCCCCTGGAACCGGTCCGTGATCTACGAGTGCCACGTGCGCGGCATGACCATGCGCCACCCCGGCGTCCCGGCCGAGCTGCGCGGGACCTACCTGGGGATGGCGAGCGACCCCATCATCGACCACCTGCTCTCGCTCGGCGTCACCGCGGTCGAGCTCCTCCCGGTGCACCAGTTCGTGGACGACCGCCACCTGGTCGAGCGCGGCCTCGCGAACTACTGGGGCTACAACTCGATCGCCTTCCTGGCGCCGGAGGCGCGCTACTCGACGGGCGAGCGGCCCGGGAGCCAGGTCGCCGAGTTCAAGTCGATGGTGAAGGCCTTCCACCGGGCCGGGATCGAGGTGATCCTGGACGTCGTCTACAACCACACCGGCGAGGGGAACCACATGGGCCCCACACTCTCGCTGCGCGGCGTCGACAACGCCTCCTACTACCGGTTGAACCCCGACGACCCGCGCTACTACTTCGACTTCACCGGGACGGGCAACAGCCTCAACATGCGCCACCCGCGGACGGTGCAGCTCATCTTCGACAGCCTCCGCTACTGGGTCGGCGACATGCACGTGGACGGGTTCCGGTTCGACCTCGCGCCGGTCCTGGCGCGCGAGCTCTTCGAGGTCGACCGGCTCGCGGCGTTCTTCGACATCATGCAGCAGGATCCGACGCTCTCGCAGGTGAAGCTGATCGCCGAGCCGTGGGACCTGGGCGAGGGCGGCTACCAGGTCGGCAACTTCCCGGTGGGCTGGGCCGAGTGGAACGGCGAGTACCGCGACTGCGTGCGGGCGTTCTGGCGCGGGGACGAGGGCCGCCTGCCCGAGTTCGCGTCGCGCGTCTCCGGCTCCAGCGACCTCTATCAGGCCGGCGGCCGGCGCACCTACGCGAGCGTCAACTTCGTCACCGCCCACGACGGCTTCTGCCTCACCGACCTCGTCTCGTACGAGCGCAAGCACAACGAGGCCAACGGCGACGACAACTCCGACGGGACCGACGACAACCTGAGCGCGAACTGGGGCGCCGAGGGCCCGACCGACAACCTGGCCGTCGACGAGCTGCGCGGCCGGATGCGGCGCAACTTCATCGCCACCCTGGCCTTCTCGCAGGGCGTGCGGATGCTGCTCGGGGGCGACGAGCTCGGCCGGACGCAGCAGGGGAACAACAACGCCTACTGCCAGGACAACGAGATCTCGTGGGTCGACTGGGAGACCGACCCGCGCGACCGCGACCTCCTCCAGTTCACCCGCGACGTGCTCGCGATCTTCCGCGAGAACCCGGTCTTCCGGCGGCGGGGCTTCTTCACCGGCCGGCCGCTGCGCGCCGGCATCAAGGACGTCACCTGGCTGCATGCGCTGGGGCGGGAGATGCGCGACGAGGACTGGGCCGACCGCCAGCTCCGGGTCGTGGGGATGCTGATCGACGGCGAGGCGACCGACGAGGTCGACGAGCGCGGCCGGCCCGTGTCGGGCCAGACCGTGCTCCTGCTCTTCAACGGCGGCGACACGTCGCGCCGGTTCGTCCTTCCCCGGGCCGACGTGCCGGGGCTGTGGGAGGAGCTCGTGAACACGGCCCGGCCGGGCCGGCGGATGGTCCGCGGCCAGGCCGTGAACCTCGTCGCCCGCTCGTTCATCCTGGCCCGGCTGACGCGCGACCGGCGCGCGACACCGCCCGGATGAGGATTCCGGCCTCCTGCTACAGGCTTCAGCTCTCGCCGGACTTCACCCTGGCCGACGCGCGGCGCGCGGCGCCCTACCTGCATGCGCTCGGCGCCGGCGACCTCCACCTCTCGCCGATCCTGGAGGCCCGGCCCGGGAGCGAGCACGGCTACGACGGCGTCGATCCGGCGCGCGTGCGGGCCGAGCTCGGAGGCGAACCCGAGCTCGCGGCGCTCGCTCGCGAGCTCGCGCGGCTGGGCATGGGCGTCCTGCTCGACGTCGTTCCCAACCACATGGCCGCCGACCACCGAAACCCGTGGTGGTGGGACGTCCTGCGCCACGGCCGCGAGTCGCGGTTCGCCGAGGTCTTCGACATCGACTGGGACGCGCCCGGGCTCGACGGCAGGATCCTGCTGCCCGTCCTCGACGGCCCGATCGACGAGGTGGCCGCCCGGGGCGAGCTGCGGGTGGTCGAGGACGACGGGGTGGCCGCGCTCGCCTACTTCGAGCGGCGCTTCCCGCTGGCCCCCGGGAGCCGCGACCGGGCCGGTGCCGATCTCGAGGCGCTCGCCGCCGCACAGCCGTACCTGCCGGCCGACTGGCGCACGGCGTCCGCGAGGGTCAACTACCGCCGCTTCTTCGACATCGCCGACCTCGTCGCGGTGCGGGCGGAGCGCGACGACGTGTTCGCGGCCACCCATGAGCTCGTGCTCCGGCTCGTCCGGGAGGGCGTCGTCACCGGGCTTCGCATCGACCACGTCGACGGGCTGGCGGACCCCGCGGCGTACCTTGACCGGCTGGCCGGCGCGACCGGCGGCCGCTACGTCGTGGTCGAGAAGATCCTCGCCCGCGACGAGGACATCCCGGCCGGGTGGCGCACCGAGGGGACGACCGGCTACGACTTCCTCGCCCTCGCCGGCGGCGTCTTCGTCGACCCGGGCGGCGCGGAGCGCCTGCACCGCCACCACCGCCGCCTCACCGGCCTCCCGCCCGCCTTCTCCGCGATCGCCGAGCCGGCCCGGCGGCGCGCGCTGCACGAGCTCTTCGCGGCCGACCTGGAGCACGCCGCCCGGCTGGCCGAGTCCGCCGGCCTCGGGGCGGGCGCCGAGCTGCGCGCCGCGCTGGCCGAGCTGACGGTGCGGCTGGGCGTGTATCGCACCTACGCAGGCGAGGAGGGCCTCGACGGAGACGGGCGCCGCCGGCTGGCCGATGCGACCGAAGCGGCCCGGCCGGCCCTCGCCGGCGAGGCGCTCGCCTGCCTCGACCGCCTCGAGGCCGCGATCGCCGAGCCGGCGCCGCACACCCTGCCGTTCGTCCGCCGCTGGCAGCAGCTCACGGGACCGGTCGCCGCGAAGGGCGTCGAGGACACGGCCCTCTACGTCGACACGTTCCTCACCGCCCGGAACGAGCCGGGCTGCGACCCGGGCTGGCCGGCGACGAGTCCGGAGGAGCTCCACCGCCGCCTGGCCGCCCGCACCGGCCATCCCCTGAACGCGACCTCCACGCACGACACGAAGCGCAGCGAGGACGTGCGCATGCGGATCGCCGCGCTCTCCGAGCTCGCGGGCGAGTGGGAGGAGCGGTGCGAGCGATGGCGGGCGCAGAACAGCCGCCACCGGCGCCGGCCCGGCGGGGCGCCCGACGCCGGCGAGGAGTGGCTCCTCTACCAGACGCTGGCCGGCGTCTGGCCGCTCGACGTCGCCGCCCGTGGCCCGCTTCCGGAGCGGATGCGGGCGTTCATGGTGAAGGCGGCCAGGGAGGCGAAGACGAGCACGAGCTGGATCGAGCCCGACCCGGGCCACGAGCGGGAGCTGGAGGAGTTCGTCGCCGCCGTACTCGATCCCGGGAACGCGGAGTTCCTCGGGGAGCTCGACGCATTCGCGCACCGCGTCGCCGAGATCGGCGCACGCAGCTCGCTGGCGCTGCTCGTGCTGAAGCTCGTCGCGCCGGGCGTCCCCGACATCTACTGGGGGAACGAGCTCCCCGACCTCTCGCTGGTCGATCCCGACAACCGCCGGCCGGTCGACTTCCCGGTCCGCGCCCGGATGCTGGAGGACGTCGAGCGCCGGTGCGCGGAGAGCCGCGCCCGCCTGGCCCGCGAGCTGGCCGCGGACTGGGAGGACGGGCTGCTGAAGCTGTACGTCACCTGGCAGGGCCTCCAGCTGCGCCGCCGCAACCCGGACCTCTTCGCCGGCGGCGCCTACATCCCGATCGCGGCGACCGGACGGGACGCCGGCCACGTCGTGGCCTTCGCCCGGGCGCACGAGGGGCGCTGGGTGGTGGCCGCCGTCCCCCGCCTCACCGCGGCGCTGGAGGGCTGGAACGACACGCGGCTCGGCTTGCCGGACGAGGCGCCCGCGGCCTGGGAGCATGTCCTCACCGGTGCCGAGGTGCACGGTCCGGCCCCGGCGGCGGCGGAGCTCTTCGCAACGGTCCCGGTGGCGATCCTGGTCAGCCGATCGTGATGGGCGTCCCGATGACCGCAAAGTCCCAGACGACGACGGAGTCGCCGGCCGGGACGCGGATGCATCCGTGGGACGCCGGATGGAACGGGACGGACCAGGACATGCGCTCCTTGCGGTAGATCGTGAACGTCCCGTCGGGCGTCACGTGGCCCGGAGCGGCCGTCGACACGTGGATCGCCCGCACGACAGTGCCGTTCTCCACGAGGAGCAGGACCTGCTGCGCCTTGTGCACCTCCATGTGCCGCGTGTCGCTCGACCACGGGACCGGCCGCGCCGCGGTCCGAAGCGCGCGCAGCGTCGACGGCCCGGCGACCCCGTCTCGTGCGATGCCCTCCCAGCCCTGGAGGGCGATCGTCGCCTGCATCGTCGGATAGTCGTAGACGCCCGGGGCATAACCGGGTTGGAGGTAGCCGAGGGCGGCGAGCCGCCCCTGAACCGCCCTCACCGCCGCCCCGCCGGCGCCCGTCGTGAGCCGGACGGGCCTGAACACCACATCCGCGGTGTGAGCGAGGGCCCGGGCGCGGAGCGTCTGGGCCCGTACCCAGCCGGGCAGCTGCGCGCCGCGCCGCGCCGCGATACGGCGCGTGGCGCCCTGCCAGGCGAGGGCCGTGTCGGCGGCCCGGCGTAGCACCCGCCTTCCCGCGGCGGCGTCGGCGAACGGCCAGCCCTTCAGCCCGCGCGCGACCATCCGCAGGCCCCTGGCCGTGCGCTCGCTCCAGCGGAGCAGTCGCTCGTGGACCCGCACCGGGATGAGGCTCGGGCGCATCGAGGCCAGGGCCGCCGTGGCGGCACGACGCGTCTTCGCACCGATCCGGGCGCCCCGTGCGGCAGCGGCGATCCGCGGCGCCGAGGGCTCACGTGCCACGGCCCGGAGATCCGAAACGGCGGCGGCGGTCTCCCCCGCCGCCGCGGCGTCCACGCTCCTCACCGCGCGCAGATAGCCGGTGAACACCCTGCGGGCGAGCTGTGCCCGGGTGAGCTGTCCGCCCGTTCCCGGCCCCGGCCCGGACGCGGGTGCGGACGGCGCGCCGTCCGCACCGCCACAGGCCGGGAGCGCGAGTGCGACGAGGAGCGCCACCGCAGCGGTGACCCGGCCGGCCGTCGGCCGGCGGGCTCTCGATCTCGTGTGCCATGTCGCCGGCACCGTGTCATCCAAAGCGTCGTCGCCACCGCCCCCCGGCGCATCGGCGCCGGCCCTGAGCGTGACTGCGGGTTCTCCGAGTGCCGGCGGGGACGCCGGAAGGCTGCCATCCTGTGCGCATGCACGAGGTCGTCGTCCAGGGGATCCCGGTGGCCTTCGGGTGCCACGGCTCGGGCACGCCGATCGTCCTCATCCACGGCTGGCAGGGCGATCACCGGTACATGTCCGCAGACCTCGAGCCGGTGTTCGCCGACGCTCCGGGATGGCGGCGGATCTACGTCGATCTTCCCGGGCACGGACGGACGCCGGCGCCGCCGTGGCTCACGGGGCAGCCCCAGGTCGTCTCCATCCTGATCGACGCCCTGGAGGCGATCGCCGGCGAGCCGTTCGCGGTCGCCGGGAACAGCTACGGCGGGTACCTGGCGCTCGGCCTTGTGCGCGCGATCCCCGAACGACTCCTGGGGGCGGCGCTGCTCGTTCCCGACCTCCCGGCGGAGGATGGGTCGCGCGACACGCCGTCCCATGTCACGCTCGTCGAGGCGCCCGCGGGCGTCTTCGACGACCTCGCCGAGGACGAGCGCTGGATCCCGGGCCGGCTCGTCGAGCAGAGCCGCCGGGCGGTGGACGCGATTCGAGCGGATGACATGCCGGGGATCCGGGCGGCGGATCGGGCCTTCCTCGACCGGTTGGAGGCCGACTACCAGCTCCCGGCGGAGCTGCGGACGGCCCGCGCCGCGTTCGGCCGGCCCAGCCTGATCCTGACGGGCCGCCAGGACGCGGCCGTCGGCTACGAAGCCGCCTGGCGGCCTGCGCGACGAGTTTCCCCGCGCGACCGTCGCCACGCTCGACCTGGCGGGACACTGGCTCGGGCGCGTCGAGCGCCCGGACGCGTTCCGCGCGCTCGTGCGGGACTGGCTCGACCGCATCCGGATCGACGCACCGCGCCGACCTGCGGCGAATTGACACCTCGCAGTCGGCGATGCCCCCGATGACGGCTCCCGGAGGCGCTCGTAGGCTCCAGGCATGAGCCGGGGATCCCCAGGGAGGCGCGGCATCAGCGCGCGGCGGCCCATCGCGACGGCGCTCGCGTGCCTTGCGGCGGCGGCGGTCGCGGCGGCCGGCTCGCCGCAGGTCGCGCTCGGAGCGAGCCCGCACGTGCGCCCCTTCCGCGGCCTGGGCACGTGGGTCGACATCTACGACGCGGCGGCCCGCGCAGATCCGGAGGCGGCGGTTACGCAGATGCGGGCGCACGGCGTTCGAACGCTGTACCTCGAGACCTCCAATTTCGGCGCCGCGTCCGCGGTCGTGGATCCTGCGGCTGTCTCGCGCTTCATCGTCGCCGCCCACGCGTCGGGGATGCAGGTCGTCGCCTGGTACCTGCCGTCCTTCGCCCGGCCGGCGCTCGATCGGTGGCGGGCCCTGCGGGCGCTTCGGTTCCGCACACCCGACGGTCAGGGTTTCGACGCGTTTGCGCTCGACATCGAATCGACGCGCGTGCGAGACGCGGCGCTCCGCAGCCGGCGCGTGCTCGAGCTGACGGACGCGGTCAGATCCGCCGCGGGCGCCCGCCGCCCGCTGGGGGCGATCGTCCCGGCCCCGGAGGCGATGCGGCTGCGGAAGGACCTCTGGCCAGGGTTCCCGTTCCGCGCGCTGCGGTCGCTCGTGAACGCGTTTCTCCCGATGGACTACTTCACGTATCACGAGACCACCGCTGCCGGCGCCCACGCCTACACGGTCGCCAACGTGGACGTCCTGCGCCGGCGCACCGGCGATCCCCGAGTTCCCATCCACCTCGTCGGCGGCGAGGCGGGAACCGCGGACGCGGAGCAGGTGGCGGCGTTCGTGCGAGCGGAGCGCGAGGAGGGCGTGCTCGGTGCGAGCCTGTACGACTTCGCGACGACCGGGCCCGCGGCATGGAGCGAGCTGACCGCCGTGCCCGCCAACCCGCGGCAGCGTCCGCCGCTGCCGCTCGCGCTGCCGCAGGCCGCAGCGCTCGGCAACATCCCGGGCGGCGACCGCAGCCATCCGAAGGAGCTCTTCTACCGGAGCCCCGGGCGCTCCGGCGCCTGGCTGGTGCGCTACCGCGGCTTCGACCTCCAGGCAGACGAGGTGCAGCTGTGGATCAACTGGCACTACGTGCGCACGCTGCGCGCGTCGGTGGCCGGAGGCTGGAGCCCCCGGCGCGGCGCGGGGATCCCGACCGGCCTCCTGAACGCGCGCTCGCCCAACCTGGTGCAGTTCGTCGCGCCGGGCGACTATCCGGAGTGGAGCATCTGGGGCGTGCGCGGCGTCTCGCTGGCCCGGCGGCCGTAGCCCGCTGCCGGTGCGCGCGTCCGTAGTTCCTCCGCTGTGCGGTTAGGCACGCCCACCGATGCGGCGGCCGCCGGCCGGTGTGATGCTGCATCTGCATCCACCAGGGGAGGTGAGGTCGTGCACATCGCGACACAGAGGATCGTTGTCGGAGTCGACGGGTCGGCGAGAAGCCGCGACGCCGTTCGGTGGGCGGTGGAACAGAGCCGCGGAACCGGCGCGGCGGTCGATCTCGTCCACGCGTGGCACGTCCCGGGCGACGAGACAGCCGCCACGCGCGAACGGCTTCCGGCCGCCGTCCAGCGAACGCCCGAGGCGGCGAGCGCGCTTGAGCACGCATACGGGGAGGAGCTCGAGGCGGCGCGCGAGCACGAGCAGGCCATCAAGGACGCGAGGGAACGCAAGGTTCTGCGGCTCCTGGAGCGGGTCAGGGACGCGGCGCTTCCGGACGCGGGCGACCGGGCGCGCGTCGCCCTGCTGGCGCTGGAAGGAGACGCCGGCCCCGCGCTTGTGCGCGCGTCCGCCGACGCCGACCTGCTCGTCGTCGGCAGTCACCGGGCGACCCCGATATCGGCAGCGATGCTCGGTTCGGTGAGCCTCTACTGCACGCTCCACGCAAGCTGCCCGGTGGTCGTGCTGCCGACCGCCCGGCGCCGATCGGCGGCCGGCCGGCGGCGGATGCTGCGGTCCGCGTGAACGCGTCACGATGCCCGCTCCCCGGGACGCACCCCGCTCTCGGTTCGGATGATCAAGTGGTCGAACCGGCGCAATCCATTGCCTGAGACGTCGTGGTGTGACACTATCGTCGGGCGGCGGGCGCATCATTGGGCTGGAGGGCGTCGTCGCGGCCGCTTCATCGGACCCGTTACTCCGGCCTGAAAGGGGTGACGGGCATGGCAAAGCGGTCTTCCGCAGCGCAGCCTCCGAACAGGGAGGAGCACAAGCTGCATTGCAAGAGGCAGGAACAGATCGAGTTCCCCGTACCTGCGGACCATGACCTGGCGCGGTTCCAAAGGCTGACGCCCGTGCGCTCGGCCGAGCACGTTCAGGACTTCCTCGGGCTGTGGGCACAGGTCGCAGAGGCGAAGGGCGAGTCGCTGCCGACCGCAGAGGAGATTGCCGGTCAACTGAAGAAGCAGAAGGTCAGCGTGCTCCGCGTGGCCGCGACGAGCCTGAGGATTCCCGACCGCGCGGTCGTCACACTGAACAACCCGCTGAACTACATCGAATGCGACGACGTCACGATCGCCGGAGACCTCGTCGTGCAGGGTGACTTGGTCTTGAGGTGCAACACCCTGACCGTCGAATAGGGAGGCCGTGATGGCAGGCAGGATCATTCTCGATGGACAGAGCTTCGACAGCACGCCGAAGCCGGCGCCCGCTCCAACGAACGCGAAGCCTCCGACCCCGCCGCAGGCGCCGCCCGGCCCTCCGGGTGGACCGGGTGGATGGAACGGCGGTGAAGGGTCCGAAGGGATTACTGGAACCCACTCTGACAAGGCAGGGCAGAGCGGTGCCCCCGGAACCCCGGGCGGGAATGCGTCCAACGCGCAGATCTGGGTGAGCGTGCTCAACCTCGCCAGCGTCGACCCAGGGAACCCGTCGTGGTTGAGCGCCAAGGGCGGGAACGGAGGCCCTGGAGGGGATGCCTCCACGCCCGGAGGAGACGGGGGGCTGGGCGGAAACGGCGGGCCGGGATGGGCTCTCGGGCGAGGCGGCGACGGAGGTCGCGGCGGTGCGGCCGGCAAGGGCGCGCACGGGGGCGACGGTGGACGTGGCGGCGACGGAGGCCATATCTGGATCTACTACGGAGGGTCCGTCCCAGTTGTCGTTCGCGATCCGGCCGCTCTGGCCGGTGGAAAAGGGGGCATACCGGGGTCGGGCGGCCCGGGGGGAGCCCCGGGCGCCGGCGGGATGGGCGGAGCGGGCGCATTCGGCCCGAGCCCGAACGGCGATGCTGGCCCTTCGTCGGCACGGCAGAACAACGGACGGCCCGGCTACCCAGGAGCCGCGGGGCAGTTCATGACTTGACCATGTTGCGAGGTTCGAGGGCGATAGTGAACATGTCCGATGCCGGCGAACTTGAAGTAGGGATCTCGATCGTCTTCCGCGTTCCCATGCAGACGATCCGTTTTGAGAAGACGATGATCGGACTCTCATCCACGACTCGAGGTGGCTTCCGAACACCACGCTCTTGCCACGAAACGCACTCGTGGTCGAAGGTGCCCTGGCTGACCGAGAGCAGCGCCGCGCGCACGCCTCGGGAATGAAGAGCGGATGAGGCTCGCCGGCAGCCGGGATCTGAACCGGGAGGGTTGGGGTGTGTGCTCGGCGCTCATGGGATCCATCTATCGGGGGTGGCGCCGCGGTCCGCGTCGAGGCCATTCCTCACCCGCCTGGCCGCGAGGCTGGCATCGTCGACGAGGTGGAGCGCCGTGCCCACACCCGGCGGCCACGCTCGGCGGTGCGGCCGGCCGATCGCGTGGACCGCACCTAGTGTTCGCACGGTGTTCGCAGGAGCCGGCACGAGCGGTAGCGTGCCGCCGTGGCGGTGAGGAGCTCAGCGGCGATGCAGGACGCGGTTTTGGCTTGGTATGGCCAGAACCCGCGCGAGCTCCCCTGGCGGCACACGCACGACCCGTACGCGATTCTCGGTCTCCGAGGTGATGCTGCAGCAGTCTCCTATCGGCTAAGTGGTCATGGTCGAAACCCTGGCAACCATGCGGTGTTGAGCGCTCATCACGGGGTCGACCATAGCCCGTCACGGGCGGAATTCCAGCGCGGTGTCCGCAGCGTGTTCGCGCACTTCGAGCTCCCCAAGGTAAAGGGGAGGGATTGGCCGATCGGAGCCCGTATCACGTCGCAAGGGATCTGCAGTGGGCGGCGACTAGCGGGGCGAGGCTCGTGATTCGGAGGAGAGGCGTGACGGCCACCAGATCCGAGCGCCGAGGTCGAGCACGAGTGCTGGGACGAGCACGCTTCGCACGAGGGTGGTGTCGGCAGAACGCCGAGGGCGACGGCGAAGCCGATCTCGGTGAGGGCTACGAGCGGGAGCACGCCGAGCACGAGGAAGGTGCCGGCGAGCACGATGCCGGCTGAGGTGATGACGCCGCCGGTGACGGCGAGTCCGCGCAGCATGCCCTCACGGGTGCCGTGGCGCGGCGCCTCCTCGCGGACGCGGGCGATCAGGAAGATGTTGTAGTCGACACCGAGCGCGACCAGGAAGAGGAAGGCGAGCAGAGGGAAGGACGGATCGGTGCCGGCGAACCCGAAGAGCTTGGTGAAGATGACGGAGCTGCTCCCAGTGCGGCCAGGTAGGACACGACCACTGTGCAACCAGGAGTGCCGGTGCGACCAGGCGCGGAGGAGGACGATCAGGATCACGAGCACCACGCAGGATCAGCGGGACGAGCAGCTGTTGTCGCGGGCGGATGCGGCGCGGAGGTCGCGTTCCTCGGCGGTCGGTCCGCCGACCGTGACGTTGGTGCCTCCAGCCTGCTTCACCGCGGTGCGGAGCGGATCGATCACATCGAACGCCGTGGCCGAGTGGGGTCGGCTTCGAGGTCACCGAGAGCTTCGTCCCGGGCGGTCCCTGCTCCGTGCGAGACGAGACCTGTGCGACACCGGCAGCCCGCCGCAGCTCTCGCGACGGCGCGACGCGCGCCTCGTCGGGGACGATGACGACCGTCGGCGCGTTGGATCCGGCGGGGAAGACTGTGAGATCAACCGCTGCCCGCGCACGGCCTCGGGATCTCCGCGGAACGAGTCCGCCGTGGTGAGGTCGGTGGAGAACGTCACCAGACCGGCCGCAAGGATCAGGAGGACGGCGAGACTCCCGCTCCAGGTCGCGCGAGGCCTCTGGCGATGCGGTCGCCCAGCCGCCTCCACCAGCCATGCGTCGGTCCGCGCCGAGGTCACCGGCATGAGGGACGAACGGCCAGAAGGCGCGCCGCCCGCCGATCAGAAGCAGCGCCGGCAGCAGCGTCAAGGATGAGATCACGGCCAGGTCACGCCCACCGCCGACAACGGACCCAGCCCAGCCGTGGAGTAGCTCCGGAGCGTGACGACGAGCAGCGCCGCGACGACGGGCCGCCCGATGCGACGATCGCAGGTGCTGCACCAGCGAGCGCGACGCATCGCCTGGTAGGTGCTCTCGTTGCATCGCAGCTCCTCCCGGTAGCGAGCGCCAGGAGCAGGGCGTAGTCGGTGCCCGCGCCGAACACCAGGATCAAGGCGATGCCCGCGGTCTGCCCATTCACCGTTACCCCAACCTCGGTCAACGCATACGGCCGCCCGCAACAGCGCTCGGCACCACCGAGAGGATCGGGAGATCCAAAACACGGGCTGCGGTAGATCAGCACCAGCAGCACCAGTACCAGCACCAGTGCGGCCGCGAACAGGTCGTATGATCCCGCTGAACACCTTGAGGCATCGGTCGAGTACCCGCCGACCCGACACCTCCCCGAAACCCCGGCTGCGTTCAGCGGCGCGCGCTTCTATCTCACCACCGCCGAGGTCAACGCGCCGGCGTCGCCCGACACGCGAGCGGCGTGACCACGATCGCGGAGTGCCATCCCTCGATGGCAGTGGTGGTGAGTCTGAGGGAGGCGTAACCGGATCCGCGTTCAGCCTGTCGCGAATCCGCGATCGCCTGGCGGTCAGCCGCGGTCAGACGACCGTCGCGGTGAAACACCGTCACGCGGGTTCAGCTCCCGAGGGAACCGGCGTGCTGGTCGACGAGCGCACCGACCCGCGCCGCCCGGCAGAAACGCGACGGATCGTTCTGCTGAGCGTTCTGGAACTTCGGCCAAGCGGGCGCGAGAGCGACCAGACGAGCGCCACGCCGAAGACGAGCCAGCGCGCGACGCCACCGAGATCGCAGACAGGAGCGAGGTCACGTCAGCCGCTCACTGCGATCGCGGAGTCGCGCGCGGTGACAGCGCCCGAGCGGCGGTGTCGAACGTCGTAGCTCGAACGGCACCAGGGAGCGCAGGCGGTGTCGGTGCGATCGTCGGTGCGGAGTCCGTCGATCAGTGTCGGCGACGCCGGCTTGGACCGGGGTGGAAGTCGCAGCCAGAGCGACGAGAGTCTGGGGGAGGAACGGCACCTCGAGAGATCGGGTGGCGGTGGCGTATGCGGGCGATGCGTTCGATCATCTCCCGGTACGTCAACCTCGGGCTCGCCCGCGTCGTAGGTTTGAGCGATCGCCTCCGGGTTGCCGCAGATCCGGCGATGTAGGCGACGTCGTAGATGGCGATGGGTGGTGGGGGTGACACCCAACGCGGGCACACCATTCCCGGCAGCTGTCCACCAGAGCGAGGAGGGTCGAACGCCGCGCTACCGGCCCGACCACCATGCCGGCTCGAATCGTCGTGACCGGACGCTGCCCGAGGCGAGGTGGCGCTCCGTGTCGCAGCAGCTCTGGAGATGTTCAGAGCTCGTCGGATTCCTCTCCCAGCCCGCCGAGGTACACGATCTGGTGAACGCCTTGAGCTTCTGCTGCTCGGGCGACGATCGACGCCGCGTCACGGTCTCGGGCGGCAAAGTCGGAAGCCCGAGTGAGTGGACGGGTAGACGGCGACCTCGACGCCTTCCAGGCAGCTCGACGCTGTGCGAGTCGGCCGCATCTGAAATGACCCAGCGGAGTTGGCGCGACGTGTGCGCGCCTCCGCGGGAGACTGCGATCACCTCGGCTCGCGTACGAGCAGCGGGAGAGGCGATCCGATCGGCCCGATGCGCCGAAGACCGTGATCCTCAGCGGCGACCCTTCGATCAGGCGTGGAAGTAGCGTCAGCGACACGCGCGTGACGCGCGCCTGGATCTGGTCGTAGAGCTCGCCCGTCCACGCCGCGCACAGGGACGCGCCGCGAGCGCGGGATGGTAATCAGCGATCGCGGAGCGCAGTTCCACGCTGCCCGCCCCACCGTGCATCGAGAGCGTGAGCGCTCCGGCGGCGCGGCGTGCGAGCAGGCCGCCGAGTCGGATAGGTGGTCGAGACCGCGTTGGCGGTCGCGCTGAGCTGGGCGGTCCGAAACGCAGGCGCGGTCCCCACCGTGGACGCGAAGTTCCGTACCGCCACTGCTGCGGCTTCTCGTCCGCACAAGCCCGCGGGTCAGACGTTCAACCTCGCGCCAGTAGCGGCTCCCAGGATCATCGCGCCTTCGACGGTGTGCTCGACGACCGGTCGGGGGCCATCTGTCGTTGGTCGATTCGATCGCACCATCGGTTCGCCTACGGAGCGACGATGACCACCCGCCCCCCTCGTGCGCCGGCGACGTCATCGCCACACTCACACCAGCGCGGCGAGGGCGTACACCAGTGCATAGGCGGCGGTCAGTCCGATTACGGTCGACGTCGGCGTAGTTCGAACCGTGAATCCGGTGGAGTGCAAGAACCGGATCTTGACGGCTCATCGCACATCATGAGCACCGCGAACGCGGTCAGGAGCCGACCAGAGCCGTCAGTCGTCACGAGGCTCGCGAGCAGCGCCAGGTGCGCGACGTTGTTGAAACAGACGAACACCATGGCAACTATCTCGCGTTCCAACAGGCGATCTCCAATCGCCGCCAATAGCCCAAGAGTCGCGATGCCGACCAGCACAGCTCGACGATTCTGACCCCGCCGGGAGCCGACCATCCGTCGTGATCGACGATGCCAGCGCCACATAAGCGCACAGAAACGCGACGGCCTTGACGCCCGTCTCGATCCAGCCCAGCCGGCCCCATCGAGCCACGTGCCAGTCAACGGTTCCGTGTGAGGGGTTCATGGCATCTCCGCCGCTACCCGAGCGGCGGCGGTGACCGGATCGACGTCGAGCAGCACAGCGCCGAGCTCGTCCGCGACCCTGCGCGTAGCCCCTCTTCCCGCAACAACGATCGGCACCGCTGAACTTCGTGCCGCGCCTGCGAGCGCTCGCAGGCACAGCGTCCTCGTCGCCGCCAGCACGAGATGTTCGGTGCGAGGCCGGCCGCGGCCTCGAACAGAGTCGCCTGCGGGGTGTCCGCGCCCAGGTAGGTGATCCGCCAGCCGTGGCCGCGAGGGCGATCCCGAAGCAGATGAGGCCGAGATCGTGAAGCTCGCCGCTCGGACATGCCAGGAGAGCACGCGGCCCAACGCCCTCGTCCCAGCCGCGTGCAGGCCGAGCAGGCGCCCGCGGAGCAGGTTGCTCGCGAAGTGTTCCTGCGCGATCGTCGCCTCGCCGCGCGCCCACCGGTCGCCGAGGCCGGCAAGGTACGGAACGACAACGGCGGAGAGCACCGTCCTGACCGTGTACCGCGCGAGCAGCTCGTCGTAGACGGCGTTGGCCGCGACGTCGTCGAAGCGCTCGAGCGCCGCCCCGAGGAGCGCGAGGTCGTGGGCCGGGACGCGTCGCCGGCTCGCGCGACCGCGGCCGGCGCGGTGCCGGAGATGACCATGCGCGCCGCCTGCTGCGTGGCCACGCCGTCGGTGTTCAGAGCGAGCATCGGCCTGACCCGAGCCTCGTCCTCGGCGCTGTAGAGCCGGTAGCCATGGTGGGTTCGCACCGGCTCCAGCAGTCCGTAGCGGCGCTCCCTATCTCGCAACAGAGTGGCGCAGACACCGACCCGGCCGGCTAGCTGTCCTATGCGCAGATGGTGTTCTGCGGTTCGGCGGCATTCATGCCACCAGTATATACATACCATGGACAAACATTTGACATTCAGGTGGCCTGTGGCTAACGTGAATCGCACAAACCCTCGACAAACATGCGACGTACGCGGGGAGTCGAGGCCATCGACGAGAGAGGGAGACGTTCATGTTCTGACCACCCACGTGAGAAGGATGATCGCCGCGGTTGCCGCCCTGGTCGCGGTCGTCGCGATGCTCGCTCCCGCGACAGCAGGCGCCAGCAGCGGGGGAACGGTGAAGCTGAAGGGCGAAGCCACCACGCTCCAGACCGATCCCGCCACCACCAAGGCGCTGATCT
Source organism: uncultured Actinomycetes bacterium (assembly GCA_963805545.1). Classification (GTDB taxonomy): domain Bacteria; phylum Actinomycetota; class Thermoleophilia; order Gaiellales; family JAICJC01; genus JAICJC01. The sequence goes on along the minus strand of CAWDUU010000009.1, from coordinate 271,093 downwards.
CGAACGGCATCCTGCCGCTGCCTGTCCGGCCTGCGAGCGTCGACGCGGCGTGGTGGCGTCGCGGGCTCTCGCTGCGCTACACGTTCCCGATCACCGGCGGTCGCGTCGACGCGAGGAGCCTCGTCGGGCACATCAACCACTCGGGCGGCCTTCGCTTCGTCAACGTGGCGAACGGCCACACGCTGAAGCTGACCAACTTCCGGATCCAGATCAGCGCTCACCCCGGCCTGACCGCCGCCGTCAACGGCAACCCCAAGCCCGCGTGCGGATCCTCAACCTCGATCTCAGCAACGCGACCATCGTCAAGCATCCCCCGACGGTGAAGGTCAACGGCGTCAAGGCCACCCTGACCTCAACCGCCGCGAGCGCGCTCAACAGCTCGCTCGGCGTGCACCTGTTCAGCGCCGGCATCACGCTGGGCACCGCGAACGTCGACGCCCGCATCGCCTGACCCACACCACCCCCGGCGGGTGTCTGCGGACGTGACCGTCCGCAGACACCCGCTTGACTGAACGCCGCAGCGGCCCGAGATGGCATCCCGCGGCCGCTGGATCGCCGGGGAAGGGTCAAGTTCGCCGGCGCGTGTGTGCGTCGTGTTCGAGCCGTGGTCTGGACAATCACAAGGCTCGTCGAGCGGCATGCCGCTCGGTGTCGGGGCGCTCGCGGGCATCGTCTTGTGGCCGCGGTGGGATTCCTGCGACTCGCGCAGCAGGTCAGCACACCCCCGGCCGGCGGGCCGATTGCAACACGACGCCCACCGTGGCGCCCTAGACGGCGAACGGCTTCGCCCGGTCTGCGCCGGCGGGGAACGCCTCCGCGAGGATCGCGAGCGAGCTCGCGAACATCATCGCGGCGCCGACTCCCTGTACGGCGTGGGCGACGTCGAGCACCGAGATGCTGGACCCGGTGCGCACCCGTCCGTCACGATCGCACGACCGGCGGGATTGCCCAGAGCGAGGCGACCATGGCTCCACTCGCGGGCGAATTCCAGCCCGGTCTTCGCACCGTGTTCGCAGGAGCCGCCTCGCCGGTAGCGTTCGGGCCGCCGAGGGGTCGATAGGCTGCCCGCGATGCAGGAGCGGTTTTGGCCTGGTACAGCCAGAACGCGCGGGATCTCCCGTGGCGGCAGACGCGCGATCCGTATGCGATCCTCGTGTCAGCGAGGTGATGCTGCAGCAGACGCAGGTCGTCCGCGTCGTCCCCCGCTACCTCGAGTGGCTCGAGCGGTGGCCGACGGCCGAGGCGCTCGCCGGCGCGGCGCCGGCCGACGTCATCCGGGCCTGGAGCGGGCTCGGCTACAACCGCCGGGCGGTCAACCTGCACCGGTGCGCGCAGGCGGTGGCGGCGCGCGGGGGGTTCCCGCGCGAGCCGGAGGAGCTCCGGAAGCTCCCCGGCATCGGCCCGTACACGGCCGCGGCGATCGCCTGCTTCGCGTTCGGCGCCCAGATCGCCGCCCCCGACACGAACGCCCTGCGCGTGGTCGAGCGGGCCTTCCCGGGCGCCGACGTGGAGCCGCCGCCCGGCCGGGCGTACGAGTGGAACCAGGCCCTGTTCGACCTCGGCCGCGAGGTCTGCATCGCGCGCAGGCCGCGCTGCGAAGCTGTGCCCGCTGGCCGCCGGCTGCCCGTCCCGCGGGCGGACGTATCGCGCCGCTCCGGCGCCAGTCGCGCTTCGAGGGCTCGTTCCGCCAGCGGCGGGCGCGGCTCCTGCGCGAGATCGCGGCCGCCGGAACGCTGCCCGAGGGCGAGTGCGACGCCGAGGCGCTGGTCTCCCTCGTCCGCGACGGTCTGGCGGAGGTCTCGGCCGGAGCGGCCCGCCTGCCGGGTCAGACCAGCCTGGCGACGAGCTCGGCGAGCCCCTCCAGCGAGGGCAGCTCGGCGTCGGGCGCGTAGCCCTCGGGCAGCTCCCGGCCCGTGCGGTTGATCCACACCGCCTTCATCCCGCACGCCTGGGCGCCGGCGACGTCGGTGTCGAGGTCGTCGCCGACGTGCACCCACCGCTCCGGCTGCCCGCCCGCCAGCTCGGCGGCGTGCAGGAACGGCGCCGCCGCCGGCTTCAGCTCGCCGACCCGCTCGGCATGGACGACGAAGGCGAACCGGCGCGCGACGCCCAGCTTCTCGACCGGGAAGTTGCCGTTCGTGATCGCGCCGAGGACGTGCCCGGCGCGTTCCAGCCGGTCCATCTCCGGCTCGACGTCGGGATGCAGCTCGACGGTGAAGACCCGCTCGGCCATCCACACGTCGACCATCCAGCGCGGCAGCCCCTTCTCGACCACGCCGCGGTCGGAGAGCGCGCGCCGGAACGACTCGATCCGGAGCTCCTCGTAGGTGCCCGAGTCGCCCTCGATCGCGGCCCGGTAGGCGTGCAGCACGTCGACGGTGAGCGCCCCCCGAAGCGCGGGCACCCGCTCCTCCAGGCGCTCGATCGTCCGGCGCAGTGCGCCGTCCATCATCGGCATGAACTCCCACAGCGTCTCGTCGAGATCGAACGAGACGACCGCCGGCCCCGTCAACCCGGCCTCCGCAGGAGGGCGACCGCGTGGCAGGCCGCGCCCTCGCGGCGGCCCGCGAACCCGAGCCCGTCGGTGGTGGTCGCCCGAACCGTCACGCGGGCGGGCTCCACCCCGAGCGCGCCGGCCACGGCCGTCCGCATCGCCTCCCGGTGCGGCGCGAGCCGCGGCGCCTCGAGAATCACCACCGCGTCGAGGTTCACGAGCTCCCAGCCGCCGGCGCGCACACGCTCCCAGGCCTCGCCGAGGAGCGCGAGGCTGGACGCGCCCTCGTAGGCCGGGTCGCCCGGCGGAAAGAGGTGGCCGATGTCCTCCAGCCCGGCCGCGCCGAGGATCGCGTCGCACGCGGCGTGGCAGACGACGTCGGCGTCGGAGTGGCCCTGAAGGCCACGCTCGTGGGCGATCTCGACGCCGCCCAGGATGAGCCGGCGGCCCTCGGCGAACGCGTGCGCGTCGACGCCGATCCCCACGCGCATCTCCTCGGTCATGTCCGCATCTCCGCCCGGGCCAGGTCGTCGGGGCCGGTGATCTTCGCGTTCTCCGGCTCGCCCTCGACCACGACAACGCGCCCGCCGGAGCGCTCGACGAGCTGCGCGCAGTCGGTCGCCGCGGAGATCTCATCCCCGCTCCCGGCGTACGCCCGCCGCAGCGCCTCGGCGCGGAACGCCTGCGGCGTCTGCACGGCGCGAAGCTCGGAGCGGTCGAGGGTCTCGATGACGGCGCCGGCGCCGACCCGCTTCACCGTGTCGGCGACCGGGATGCCCGGGACGGCTCCGTCGGCGTCGGCAAGCGCGTCGAGCACGCGGTCCACCAGCTCGGCCGACGCGAACGGCCGGGCGGCGTCGTGCACCAGGACGGCCGTCGCGGCGGCGGGAACCTCGGCCAGGCCGGCGGCGACCGAGAGCGCCCGCGTCGGGCCGCCGGCCACGGCCGCGGCGACCTTGCCGGCCGCGAGCTCGTCGACGAGGAGCGACGTCGGCTCCTCCCACTCCTCCGGGACGACGACGACGATCCGGTCGACCCGCGGGTGGGCCTCGAAGAGCTCGATGGCGTGCGCCACGAGCGGCCGCCCGCCCAGCTTCACGAACGCCTTCGGCCGCTCGTGGCCCAGGCGGCGGCCGTCGCCGGCCGCGGCCACGACCGCCCACACCAGCTCGGCCGTCATTCGCCCGTCGCGTCGCCGATGCGGGTGAAGATCATCTTTCCCGACGGCGACTGGAGCACCGACGTCACCTCGACGCCGACCGTGTCGCCGACCCGGCGGCGGCCGCCTTCGACCACCACCATCGTCCCGTCGTCGAGGTAGCCGACGCCCTGGTCGTGCTCCTTGCCCTCGCGGATGAGCCGGATCTCCAGCCGCTCGCCCGGGAGCACCGCCGGCTTGAGCGCATTCGCCAGCTCGTTGACGTTCAGGACGACGACGTCCTGGATGCGGGCCAGGCGGTTCAGGTTGTAGTCGGTCGTGAGGATGCGAAGACCGCGCTGCCTGGCCAGCTTGAGCAGCTTCGCGTCGACGTCTGCAAGCTCGGGGAAGTCGACCTCGGGCGTCGCCACCGGCAGGTCCGAGCGCAGGCCCTGGACAACCTCGAGGCCGCGCCGGCCGCGGGCCCGCTTCAGCGGGTCGCCGGAGTCGGCCACCTGCTGGAGCTCGCGCAGCACGAACTCCGGCACCACGAGCTCGCCGCTCAGGAAGCCCGTGCGGACGATGTCCGCGATGCGGCCGTCGATGATCGCGCTCGTGTCGACGAGCGTCTCGGCGACGGCCGCCGGAGCGCCGGCGACGCCGGGCTCGGAGATCTGGTGGACGCCGACCAGCCGCAGGATGCCGCGGTGCTTCTTGGCGGCCACATATGCGAAGAGGTACCCCACCACCAGGAACAGCGGCAGGATGACCCAGTTGCCGATGTACGGCAGGGTGTGCACCGGAAACCACAGGAGCGCCGAGACCAGAAGGCCCACCAGGAGGCCGATGGCGGCCACGGTGAGCTCTCCGGCACTCCGGGTCTGCGCAGCGCGCTCGACCCTCTTGAATCCCCGCACCAGCCCCTTCCCGACCAGCCCGCCGACCATCCAGCCGACGGCGAAGGCGAGGAAGATGATGCATCCAAAGGCGGGGTAGGCGTATGAGGCCGAATATCGGTCGATGAGGTTGTAGGACAACCCCGCCTGGATGGCGCCGAGAACTCCCAAGAGGGACAAGACGATTCGGGTTGACACCACCATCGTCCGCTCCTTCCTCGGAACGTTCCTCTGTGCCCGGGCGTCCGGTTGGGCTTCGCGGCCTCCGGCCCCGGGAAACGAAAGTCTTGGCTACGCGCGGGCCCGGCGCGCCTCGCCGATCTCCTCAAGCACCTCCTCCAGGAACTCGCGCGCCTCGTCCTCGTCCATGTTCTTGGCGTACATGAGCTCAGACGCGAGGATGCGCTTGGCCTTCGAGAACATCTGCTTCTCGCCGGTCGACAGCCCCTTCTCCTGGTCGCGCTGGGCGAGATTCCGCACCACCTCGGCCATCTCGAAGATGTCGCCGGTCTTCATCTTGTCGCGGTTGTGCTTGAACCGGCGGTTCCAGTTCTTGGGCATCTTGGTGCCGTCGCCCTGGAGCACGTCGATGACCTGGTCGACGGTGTCCTCCTCGATCACCTTGCGCAGGCCAACGCGGTCCGCGCTGTCGAGCGGGATGGTGACGGTCATATCGTTGTGCAGGATCTTGATCGTCAGGTACTCGCGTTCCTGATCGCCGACCTGCCTGCTGTCTCTGCTCACGATCGTCCCGGCACCGTGATGCGGGTACACGACCTTCTCGCCAACGTTGTACAAGGTGTCCCTCGACCTCCTCGCCAGAGAACTGAACCCGGGCGGCCGCCGCAGACCATTCTCCGGGAGGCGAAAATTCTATCAGAAACAGGTGCCTCCAGCCGAAAGCATCAGGCTATATTGAGTATACCGCAAATAAAATACTTCAAAACGCGGTGCGGACCGGCGATTTAACTTACAAATTCAGGTAGCGATCGACCAGATTCTGCTCCTGGAGGCGGCGCAGCCCCTCGCGGATCTCGCGCGCCCGGACGGCGCCCACCCCCTCGACCTCCTCGAGCTCGCCCTGCGACGCGCGCACGAACGCCTCGAGCGTGCCGAAGTGGGCCACGACGTGGTTCACGACGGTCTCGGTGAGGCGCGGCACCTTGGAGAGAACCCGGTACCCGCGCGGCGTCACGGCGTGGTCCACCGGCGAGATCGTGCGCGGGTATCCGAGCACGTCCGCCAGCGACTCCACCTCGAGCAGCTGCGAGTCGGGGAGGGCATGCAGCTCTGCGAGCGCGCGCTCGTGCCCGCCGGCGGCCTCGTCGAGGCAGTAGTCGCGCACCATCGCCACCTCGTCTCCGGGCACCCACTCCGACATCTCGTCGAGCTGGATCTTGATCAGGCGCCCCTCCACGCCGAGCTCCACGACGTTGCGCTCGATCTCGGAGCGCATGCGCGAGGTCATCTCGGCCCGCTGGAGCGCCACGAGGACGTCGTCGAGCATCGCGGCGCCCTGGAACTCCAGCGCCGTGAGCCGCGTTGAGACCTGGTCGAAGCGGGCCCGGTAGGTCTCGAGCGTCGTCACCGCCTGGTTGGTCTTGGCGAGGACGTCGGAGATCTCCTCGAGCTGGTAGCGGGCGTCGCCCACGTAGAGCGTGACGACGTCGCGCTGCTGGGAGATCGAGATGACGAGCGCGCCGGTCTGCTTGGCGACGCGCTCGGCGGTGCGGTGGCGCGTGCCCGTTTCGGCCGACGGGATCGTCGGGTCGGGCATGAGCTGCACGTTGGCGTAGACGATCCGGGTCGCCATCACGTTCAGGATGATCGCGCCGTCCATCTTGGCGAGCTCGTAGAGCAGGTAGGGCGAGAAGGACTGGTCGAGCCGGATCCCGCCCGAGAACAGGAACGACAGCTCGGCCGGCTCGCCGATCACGATCAGCGCTCCCAGGTCGCCGCGGAGGATGTCGTTGATCCCCTGGCGCATGTTCGTGCCCGGCGCGATCCGACGCAGCGCCTCGAGCATCTTGGGGTCCGTCCGGACGTCGACAGGAGTCTCGCTCATGACCGAAACGCGACTCAGGCCAGTGCGAGCCCGATCGCCTCACCCAGGGTACCAGCGCAACGGACGGTGAGGGTGCCGGGCGCCGACGTCCCGGCGGGTGCGACGACGTCGCTCACGCCCAGCTTGGCCGCTTCGGCGAGGCGGGGCGCGGCGTGCCCGACGGGGCGCAGGCGGCCGGTGAGGCCGATCTCGCCGAAGCACGCCAGGCGCTCGCCCGTCGGCCGGCCGCGGTGCGACGAGACGACGGCCAGCGCCACCGCCAGGTCGGCAGCCGGCTCGTCGACCCGCACGCCGCCCGCGACGTTCACGAAGACGTCGGACGAGCCGAGCGCGATCCCGGCGTGGCGGCCGAGCACCGCCAGGATCATGCTGAGCCGGTTTCGGTCGAACCCGGTCGCCTGACGCCGCGGCATCGCGAGGTCGGACGGCGCCACGAGCGCCTGCACCTCGAGCAGGATGGGACGGGTGCCCTCAATCGCGGGCAGGAGCACCGCACCAGGCCCCGCGGAGCCGTCCTCGGCCAGTGCCGACGACGGGTCGACCACCGGCACCAGCCCGGCGCCGGTCATCTCGAAGATGCCGATCTCGTCGGTGGAGCCGAAGCGGTTCTTGACCGCCCGCAGCACGCGCAGGTGACGGTAGCGGTCGCCCTCGAACTGAAGCACCGCGTCGACCAGGTGCTCGAGCACGCGCGGGCCGGCGACGCTGCCGTCCTTCGTGACGTGGCCGACGAGGACGATGGCGACGCCGCGCGACTTCGCAAGCCGGAGCAGCCGGTCGGCGGCCTCGCGCACCTGCGCCACGGACCCGGCCGCCGAGCCCACGTCGGCTGAGTGCAGCGTCTGCACCGAGTCGATCACGCACACGTCGGGGAGCTCCGCGGCGATCGTCTCGAGCACCACGTCGAGCTCCGTCTCGGCCAGGATGCCGATGCCGCCGGCGGCGGCCAGCCGCTCGGCCCGCATCCGCACCTGTGCCGGCGACTCCTCGCCCGAGACAAGCAGCGTCCGCAGGCCGCGGCCGGACGCCGCGGCGAGCGCCTGGAGCAGGAGCGAGCTCTTGCCCACGCCCGGCTCGCCGCCGATCAGGACGAGCGACCCGGGCACGATGCCGCCGCCGAGGACGCGGTCGAGCTCGGCGATCCCGGTTTGCATGCGGGCGCCCTCGGCCGTCTCGACGTCGGCCAGCCGGGCCACCGCTGCGGGCCGCGTGCGGCCGTTCCGGGCCGGCCGGGGCGCGGACTCCTCCGTGAGCGTGTTCCACGCCCCGCAGCCCGGGCAGCGGCCGAGCCATTTGGGCGTGCGGTGCCCGCAGGCGGTGCAGGCGTATGCGACAAGCGTCCGGGTCACGGACGTTCCATTGTGGCAGCGGCCGCGGATGGCGCCCGGGGGCACGCACGTTGCTAACGTCCGGACCCTCATGACCCATCGGAACCGGATCATCAAGGGCCGCTGGATCGCCGGCGCCGCGGTCGTCGCGCTCCTCGCCGGCGCCTGCGGCGGCGGTTCGAGCAGCGGCGACACGTCGGGCGGTGGAGGCGGCTCCGTCGCCGGCGGCGGCCAGGTGGTCGAGATCGACGTCGCGTCGAGCGGGTTCGCCTACGACAAGACCAGCGCGACCGCGACGGCGGGGCACGTGACGATCAAGTCGATGAACCCGCAGGGGACGGGCCACGACATCGCCCTCAAGGGCAACGGCGTCGACGAGAAGGGCGAGATCGTGCAGGACGGCGGCGTCTCGACCATCGACATCGCCGACCTGAAGCCCGGGACGTACACGTTCTACTGCTCGGTGCCGGGCCACGAGGACGCCGGCATGAAGGGCACGCTGACCGTCAGCTAGCGACGAACTCGTAGGCGCCGATGTCCGGCGGGCCGTCGCGGGCGGTGCCGTCGATGTCGACCCGCGGGGCGAGGGTGGGGTCGGCGAGGTCGATCAGAAGCACCGAGCCGGCGGTCGGCCGCCCGTCGGCATCGAGCAGGGGGTCGCCGACGACGTCGGTCTGGCCGCAGACGGTCCCGGAGACGACCACGTTTCGCTCCGAGTCTCCCTCCAGCCCGCACACGAGGCGGGGCTCCATCAGCCAGGCGAGCACGTTGTTCGCGACGAGCGGCCGGTTCCGGCGCAGCACCTTCAGATAGCCCGGGCTGAGGACGATCGACGACTCCGCGTGGTGGCCCTTCGGCGCGCCGGACAGGATGGTGTTGTTCACGATCTCGGCGCCCAGCGGGATCCTGGGGCTCGATCGCGTCCCCAGCAGGATGCCGACCCGGGCGACGATGCCCGGCGCGAGCGGGTCGTCGCGAAGGAAGAGGTTGTTGACGACGCGCACGCCGTCGTCTGCGGTGGCGAGGTTCAGCTGGGCCCCGCCTCCCTGGCTGACGCCGAACACGTTTCGGGTGATCAGCATGCCGTCGGCGCTGAAGAGCTCGATCAGATCCTGGTGGGCGCACTTGACCCAGCCGGTGTGGCACGCCAGCGCGCGGTCGAAGCGGTTCTCGCGGATGACCGCGTTCGGCCCGGCCCGCCCGCCGATGAAGTCGCATCCGCGGCAGTCGTGAAACCAGTTGTGCACCACGCGGACGCCCGCCGCCCAGTGCGGCAGGAGGCAGGTCGACCACTTCGGGGTGCGGTCGCCGCAGTGCGAGAAGCTGCTGTTGCGGATGAGGACGCCGCGCGAGAAGTCGAGCCGGAGGCCGACCTTGTAGTGGGTGTGCTTGGCCGTGAATGCGTCGCCGCGGAAGACGATCCGCCGCGAGCTCTCCACCAGGACGAGGGCGTTCGCGCCCATGGGCCGCACGACAACCCCGCGGACGGTGACGGCCTGCGAGTGCTGGATCGAGAGCGTCTGGATGCGCGCGCCGGGCGAGCCGACGATCTCGAGCTGGCTGTCCGAGCGCGGCCCGACCACCAGCGGACGGCGGTAGTCGCGGGGCAGGAGCACGATCCTCCCGCCGGTCGCGCGGAAGTCCTGCACGGCCTGCTGGAACGCGCGCGCGGAGCCGACGAACCGCGCGCCGGCGTAGGCGGGCGCGGCCTGCGCCAGTGCGGCGGCCGCGAGCAGGGCAACGAGAATGGGGCGTCGGCGCATGCCAGAACCTGGATTCGACCGCGCGCGCCGAGCACCTACCCCCGGTGTGCGATTGCCGGCCCGGGGACAGTCCCCGAACGTCCGCCGGGACGGACGGGGTCAGACCCTGAACTTCTGGCGTAACGGTGCCGTTGCGGTTCGGCGACGTCCAACGGCCGCCGGCGCCGGCGGTGCGTCACACGGGCGTCACGTCCATGTCACCCAGCGCGTTCGGGGTCTGACCCCGGGCCTGCCTGCCGACCACCTCCCTTAACGCGTGAGGGCCGCTCCGGAGAGCGGCCCTCAGGCGAGATCGGTTGCCGGCCCGGCCCGGTGGGCTACTCGGCGGGCTCGGCCGGCGGTTCGGGCTCGTCGCCCGAGTCGTCGGTCTCGGCGTCCTCGGCGTCGGCCGGAGTTGGAACGAGGTCCTCCGGCGGCGCGTCCGGCACCGTGACCGGTTCGATCATCTGGAGCGAGATCTCCTCGTCGCCGTCGCGGTGGTCGACGAGGACGGTCGAGCCCGGCTCGAGCGAGCGCCCGAGCACATAGTCGGCCAGTGGATCCTCGATGTAGCGCTGGATCGCCCGCCGCAGCGGCCGCGCGCCCATCGTCGGGTCGTAGCCCTTCTCGACCATGAACTCCTTGGCCGAGTCGGTGAGCTCGACGGCGACCTCGTGGATCTTCATCTGCTCCCGCAGCCGCTTCATGAGGAGGTCGACGATCGACTTGATCTCGTCCTTCGTCAGCTTCTGGAAGACGATGATCTCGTCGATCCGGTTCAGAAGCTCGGGCCGGAAGACCTTCTTCACGTCGCCCATGATGCGGTTCTTCATGTCCTCGTACGACACGCCGGTCTCGGACTCCTCGACGCTGAACCCGAGCTGCGTGTTCTTGGCGATCGAGGCCGCGCCGATGTTCGACGTCATGATGACGATCGTGTTTCGGAAGTCGACGTGGCGGCCCTGGGCGTCGGTCAGCCGGCCCTCCTCCAGCATCTGGAGCAGGATGTTGAAGACGTCCGGGTGGGCCTTCTCGATCTCGTCGAGCAGGATCACCGAATACGGCTTTCGGCGCACGGCCTCGGTGAGCTGGCCGCCCTCGTCGTAGCCGACGTAGCCCGGAGGCGAGCCGACCAGCCGCGAGACGGCGTGCTTCTCCATGTACTCCGACATGTCGACCTGGAGCATCGCGTCCTCGTCGCCGAACAGGAACTCGGCGAGCGTGCGGGCGAGCTCGGTCTTGCCGACGCCGGAGGGGCCGAGGAAGATGAACGAGCCGGTGGGCCGCTTGGGATCCTTGATGCCCGCGCGGGCCCGGCGGATGGCCTTCGACACCGCCTGGATGGCGACGTCCTGGCCGATCATCCGCTTGTGCAGCTCCTCCTCCATCCGGATGAGGCGCTGCGACTCGGCCTCGGTCAGCTTGAAGACCGGGATGCCCGTCCACATCGAGACGATGTCGGCGATCTCCTCCTCGCCGATCTGGGCCTGCTCGGCCTCGCCGGAGGACTTCCAGTTCTCCTCCATCTCGCGCTTCTTGAGCGAGAGCTTGCGCTCGGTGTCGCGCAGGTTCGCGGCCTTCTCGAACTCCTGCGACTCGATCGCCGACTCCTTCTCCTTGCGCACCGTCTCGATCTCGTCGTCGAGCTCCTTGTGCACCGGCGGCGCGGTCATGAGCTTGATGCGCATGCGCGACGCGGCCTCGTCGATCAGGTCGATGGCCTTGTCGGGCAGGTGCCGCTCCTGGATGTAGCGCGACGACAGCTCGGCGGCGGCCTGGAGGGCCTCGTCGGTGATGCCGACGCGATGGTGGGCCTCGTAGCGGTCGCGCAGGCCGCGCAGGATCTGCACGGTGTCGTCGATCGACGGCTCGTCGACCTTGATCTGCTGGAAGCGGCGCTCGAGCGCCGAGTCGCGCTCGAGGTACTTGCGGTACTCGTCGAGCGTGGTGGCGCCGATTGTCTGGAGCTCGCCCCGCGCCAGCGCCGGCTTCAGGATCGAGGCCGCGTCGATCGCGCCCTCGGCCGCGCCCGCGCCGACGAGGTTGTGGAGCTCGTCGATGAACAGGATGATGTCGCCCCGCTGACCGATCTCCTTCATGACCTTCTTCAGGCGCTCCTCGAACTCGCCGCGGTACTTGGAGCCGGCGACGAGGGCGGCCAGGTCGAGGGTGTAGATCTGCTTGTTCTTCAAGAGCTCCGGCACCTGGTTGGAGGAGATGCGCTGGGCGAGGCCCTCGACGACGGCGGTCTTGCCGACGCCCGGCTCGCCGATGAGCACGGGGTTGTTCTTGGTGCGGCGCGACAGGATCTGCATGACGCGCTCGATCTCGTTCATGCGGCCGACGACCGGGTCGAGCTTGCCTTCGGTGGCGAGCTTCGTCAGGTTCCGGCCGAACTGGTCGAGCAGCTTGGAGCTCTTCTGGCCCTTCTCGGCCGCGCCGGCGCCGGCGCCCTGGCGGCGACCCGGGCCGGACAGCATCCGGATGATCTCGTTTCGGATCCGCTCGGCGTCGGCGTCGAAGTCGAGCAGGATCCGGGCGGCGACGCCCTCGTTCTCGCGAACGAGCCCGAGCAGGATGTGCTCGGTGCCGATGTAATTGTGGCCGAGCGACAGCGCCTCGCGCAGCGCCAGCTCGAGGACCTTCTTCGCGCGGGGCGTGAACGGGATCTGGCCCGTCGTCACCTCGTCGCCCTGGCCGACGATGCGGGCGACCTGGGCGCGCACCTCCTCCACCGTGATGTCGAGGGTGTCGAGGACGCGCGCGGCGAGCCCCTCCTCCTCGCGCAGGAGCCCGAGCAGGATGTGCTCGGTTCCGATGTAGTTGTGCTTGAGGGTCCGCGCCTCGTCCTGCGCAAGCACGACGACCTGGCGGGCACGCTCCGTGAACCGTTCAAACATCTCCGTGCCCCCTTTCGGTGCGTGTCGGTGAATCCGTCATTTCTGAGAATGCTTCGACCCGAGACGTCAAGCGACCGCCTTCGGTCGCCCGCCGCCCCGGTTGGGGAGTGAAGCCGGGTGGACTATAGCACCGGCCCTCTCCGTCTCCTGGTGCGGCGTCGATGCCCACTCATCGGCCGGAGCACAGGCGATCTTGAGCCTACTGTCGCGAGAACGGCAGGACGGTGGTGAGCCAGTTGATGAGGGCCGACGGATTGCGGGTCTGGGTGAGCACCTCGCCGGGGCCGGTGAACTCGAACACGAGCCCCTCGCCGCTCTTCAGCGACGCCATCGTGCCCGCCACGCGCCGGGTCGTCATGGTCACCGTGTCGTCGTAGGCGACCATGTGCCCGGAGTCGACCACCACCTTCTCGCCGCCGGCGAGCGTGATCGTGTCGAGCGCGCCGTAGCAGGCGGCGACGACCTCGCCCTCGCCCGAGGCGCGGACGAGGAACCCGCCCTCGCCCCCGAACAGGTTCTGAAAGCCGCCCCACTGCGTGTCGATCTCGACGCCCGACTCGGCCACCAGGAACGAGCCGCGCGACATGTTGAGCGCCCGGCCGCCGCCCACCGTGCGGACGATCGCGTCGCCCGGCAGGTGGGCCGCGCAGTCGACCCAGCCGCCCTGGGACGGAGCCGTGTAGGTCGTGATGAAGAGCGACTCGCCGCCGAGCATGCTGCGCTTCAGCGACTTCATGAGCCCGCCCTGCATCCTGGCCTCGACCGCGACGCCGTCGGAGGTCGCCATCATGGCGCCGGCCTCCGCGCGGACCGCCTCTCCGCCGGCCATCGTGCAGCGGGCGACGGCGAACGACGGCGTGTGCCTGACCTGGACGTCCATGGGACTCCTTCCGGTTGGGTTGCGGGAGGCTACACGGGTGGCACGGCGGGTGGACAGCGGCGTGGAAATGCGCGACTATCCGCCGCGTGCGGTACACCGTCGAGCACTTCCGGGCCGTGGAGGCGGACGAGCGCCCGCTGGGCGTGGCGTACGTCCCGACCGGCAAGGTCGACCAGGTCGACGCCCACGACCCGCCCGCGGCGGCCGCGATCGCGCTCTCCGAGGGCGAGGACATGATGGACGTCGACCTCGTGAGCTACGACCCGGGCGACGACCTCTACGGCGTCGCCGGCGACGACGAGGCGGTGCGGGTGAAGGCTTCTTGACGCCGGCCCAGGGCTGGGTCGACGTCCCCGGCGGGCGGGTGCACTACTGGTCGTACGGCGACGACGACGGCCGCGCGCCGCTCCTGTGCCTCCACGGCGGGCCGGGAGCGCCGCACGACTACCTGCTGCCGTTCGCCGAGCTGGGCGACGAGCGCCGGGTGGTCTTCTACGACCAGCTCGGCTGCGGCGAGTCCGACAAGCCCGACGACCGCTCCCTGTGGACCGTGGAGCGGTTCATGGACGAGCTCTCCGCCGTGCGCGACGCGCTCGACCTGGAGCGGGTGCACCTCTTCGGAAGCTCGTGGGGCGGCATGCTCGCGATGCAGTACGTGCTCGACCGCGACCGCCCGCCGCTCTCGCTCACGATGGCCGGCAGCCCGGCATCGTCACCGCGCTGGAACGAGATCTGCCAGGAGCTTCTCGACGAGATGCCGGCCGGGGAGCGCGAGGAGATCGAGCGGCTGGAGAACGAGGACCGGATGGAGTCGCCGGAGTACGAGGCGGCGATGATGCCGTTCTACACGCGCCACGTGTGCCGGCTCGATCCCTGGCCCGACTTCGTCGTCCGCTCGTTCGACCGGATGGCCACGCCGATCTACCACTACATGGCCGGCCCGAGCGAGTTCCGCATCATCGGCACCCTGCGCGACTGGGACATCATGGACCGGCTGGGCGAGATCCGCGTGCCGACCCTCGTGAGCGGCGGCGAGTACGACGAGTGCCGCCCCGTCCACCTGCGCGAGATCCACGAGCGCATCCCCGGAAGCCGGCTCGAGATCATCCCGGACGGCTCGCACCTGTGCTTCGCCGAGCACCCCGAGGTCTACATGCCGATGCTCCGCGAGTTCCTCGCCGCGAACGAGTAGCGCGAGCTCCGCGCAACAACGGGGTCAGACCCCAATTTTGCGCGCGACGCCCAGGATGTGGGGCGCGGCCGTGATCGTGAGCAGCGACGAGGACTGGAAGCCGCGCTCGATCCAGTCGAACTCGAAGCCGGCCGCCCGGATGGCCGCCTCGGTGTCGCGGGTGGTGCGGCAGCCGCCGAGCGCGCGCGTCCAGAAGGCCGCGTCGACCGCGCGCTGGATCACCCGGAACGGCGCCCGCGGCGAGCGCACGTGCTCGTAGACAGCGAGCCGGCCGTCGGGCGCCAGCACGCGGCGCACCTCGGCCAGCGCCGCGGCCGGATCGGGGACGCTGCACAGCACCCACACGCAGACCGCCGCGTCGACCGAGCCGTCGGCGAGCGGGAGCCGCTCTGCGAAGCCCTCGGCGACCTCGACCGGCACCGGCGCGACCGCAGCCCGCTCCGTGGCCGCCGCCCGCGCCGCCGGATCGGGCTCGACCGCCAGCACGTGCTCGACCGTCGGCGGGTAGAGCTCGAAGGCCCGCCCCTCGCCGCAGCCGATCTCGACGACCCGGCCCGCGAGGCCGCTCAGGAGCCGGCGGCGGAGCTCGCGTGAAGCGAGGTCCGGCCTGCGCTCCTCGCGCCGCTCGAGCAGGCGCGCGAACCGCGACTGCCCCGGCCCGTAGAGCGTTCCCTCGGACACTACGCGTCCAGCGCGGGCAGGCCGTCGATCGAGCGGACGTTGTGCTGGGCCCGGTATGCCGCGATCGCCCCCGAGCCGCCCTGCGCGAGCTTGCGCTCGACCCAAAGCGCCTGCTGGGGACGGTCGCCGGCGGGCTCCAGGAGCGGCACGCCGTAGCCGCACGAGTCGGCGATGCGCTCCACGTCGACCACGATCACCGAGCGCTGCGCCGGCCCGGTCGTGTACGCGTCGCGGATCCGGAACTCCGCCGCGAGCTCGTCGAACTCCGGATCGGGCGGCGCCACGCACCGGCCGCGGCCGTGCAGGCGCACGATGCGCGGCGGCCCGCTGAAGGCGCAGAGCATGACGACGATCCGGCCGTTCTGGCGCAGGTGGGCGATCGTCTCGGCGCCCGACCCGACCAGGTCGAGGTAGGCGACCCGGCGCGGGCCGAGCACGCGCAGGCTCTCGATCGGCCCCTTCGGCGAGCAGTTGACGTGGCCGTCGCCGCCCGACGGAGCGGTCGCGACGAAGAACAGCCGCTGGGCGCCGATCCAGCGCTCCAGCTTCCCGTCGATCCCGTCGAAGACCTTGCCCATCAGTCCCGCTCCCTGAGCGTCGGGAACAGGATGACCTCGCGGATCGAGCGGACGCCGAGGAGCGCCATCGCCAGCCGGTCGACGCCGATCCCCACGCCGACCGTCGGCGGCATCCCGTACTCGAGCGCCGTCACGTAGTCCTCGTCCGCCTGGCCCGCCTCCTCGAAGCGCGCCCGCTGGTCGGCCGGGTCGTTGAGCTCCGTGTAGCCGTTGGCGATCTCCATGCCGACGCAAAAGGCCTCGAACCGCTCGACGACGCCCGGATCGCCGGGCGACCGCTTCGCAAGCGGGGAGAGCTCGACCGGGTAGTCGATCAGGAAGGTCGGGCGGTCGATCGCCGGCTCGACGAAGTGCGAGAGCAGGTGGTCGACCGCGTCGGCCCAGGTGCGGTCGGCCGACGTGTCGATGTCCTTCCCGTCGAGGAACGCGACCAGCCGGCCGCGGTCGCGGTCGGCCATGGGGTCGATGCCGGCGTGCTCCCGGATCGCCTCCCGCAGCGGCCGGCGCCGCCACGGCGGCGTCAGGTCGATCGCGCTTCCCGCTGCGGCGCCCGCGGCGGACACCACCGTCTCGACCCTCCGCATGCCGTCCTCGTAGTCGCCGTAGGCCTCGTACCACTCGAGCATCGTGAACTCGGGATTGTGCTTGAACGACACGCCCTCGTTGCGAAAGTCCTTCGAGATCTCATAGACCCGCTCGAGGCCGCCGACGATCAGCCGCTTCAGGTAGAGCTCGTCGGCGATCCGCAGGTAGAAGTCGCGCTCGAACTCCTTGTAGTAGGTCGTGAACGGCTGGGCCGACGCGCCGCCGTAGATCGGCTGGAGGATGGGCGTCTCGACCTCGACGAAGCCGTCGGCGTCGAGGGCGGCCCGCATCGCCGTCACCATCCGCGTCCGCGCAAGCGCCAGGCGGCGGGAGTCCTCGTTCACGAGCAGGTCGACGTACCGGCGCCGGTGGCGGAGCTCGACGTCGGTGAGCCCGTGCCACTTCTCCGGGAGCGGCCGCAGGCACTTGGCCAGCATGTGCCACTCGGCCACGCGCAGGCTGAGCTCGCCGCGGCGGCTGACGAAGACGTCGCCTTCCGCGGCGACCACGTCGCCCAGGTCGGTGTCCGCGAGCGCGGCGTAGCGCTCCTCGCCGAGCCCGTCGAGCGTGGCGTGGAGCTGAAGCCGGCCGGTGCGGTCGGCCACGTCGAGGAACATGGCCTTGCCGTGGCCCCTGCGGGCTGCGATCCGGCCGGCGACGGCGAGCCGCTGCCCGGTCTCGGCGCCCGGATCGAGGCCGCCGAACCGCTCCCGCACCTCCTCGACCGGGACCCGGGCGGGCGTCCGGGCCGGGTATGGATCGACGCCGGCGGCCCGCATCGCCTCGATCTTGGCGATGCGGTCGGCCCGGATCCGGTCCTCGGCGTCGCCGCTCACCGCGACAGAATATGCGCTCGCCGTGCGGGCATGGCAGGCTACGGATATGAGGCGGCCGGTACTCCTCCTCGCGACGATCGCGGCGCTCGCCGCCGCAACCCCGGCTGCGGCGGCGACTCCGAAGATCCCCTCCGACGACCTGAGGGCGATCCGGGCGGTGCTGCGCTCGTGGGTGCCCGACGTGATCGGGCGGCGCAATCCGCTGGCCGCCTACGGCCTGGCGACCGACGCGCTCCGCTCGACCACGACCCGGGCCCAGTGGAAGCAGGGTGACCTCCCGGTGACGCCGTACCCGGCCGACCCGGAGAACTTCGGCTTGAAGCCGATCCTCGTCACCCCCGACGACGTCATCTTCGACCTGATGCTCCAGCCCCGGAAGGGGAGCAATGCCGGCGTCGCCGTCTACACGACCGAGGTGCAGCTCGTGAACGGCCGCTGGCTGGTCGCCTCGATGTATCCCACGGCGCAGTTCGCGGCGCCGGGCGACCAGCGGTCGATCACCGCCGCCCCCGACCTCGGCCCCCACAAGCAGGGAGTTCACCAGCGCACGGTGCTCGGCAACGGCTGGATGCTGGCGCTGATCGCCGTGATCCTGGTGCCGCTCGCGGCCGTGCCTGTCGCTCTCGTCGTCGCGTGGCGCCGGAACAGGCCGCCCGAGCTCGACGACGAGACGCGCACCCGGGCCGCAATGCCCTGGCGCTAGCCGGAGCGGCCGGCGGCGGCCGCTGCCGGCTCCTTCTCCGCCACCGCCGGCCGGGCGATCGGAAGCCGGAACGCCACGAGCGTGCCGCGCCCGGGGATCGATCGGATCTCGAGCTCGCCGTCGCCGAGCCGCACCCGATCGCCGAGCTGCTCAAGGCTCAGGTGCAGCAGCACGCGCGGGCGATCGCCGGTCCTGCGGGCCGGCTCGCTTCGGCCGTCGTCCCAGACCCGGCCGTGCACGGCGCCGCGGTGCTCGCGGATGTCGACCTCGATGCGAGTCGTGCCGGCGTGCGCCCTGGCGTCGGCGATCGCCTCGCGGATGACGCGATAGGCGAGGTCCTCGACCACGAACGAGTAGCGGCCCAGCTCGACGACGACGTCGGTCTCGATGCGGGAGTCACGGCCGGCGCGGTCGATCAGGTCGGCGAGCGCCACCGAGAGCCCGTGCGTCTCGAGCAACGGCGGATGCAGGTCAAACGTCAGTTTGCGCACGCGCTCGACGGCGTCGGCGAGCATCTTCCGGGCCGGCGGGAGCGTCTGGGCGACCCGTTCGGTATCTCCGGCCCTGAGCGCCGGAGTCACCCGGTCGATGGTCACAAGCGCCGCCGTGATGACCTGGATCGTGTCGTCGTGGAGCTCCGTCGCGATCCGCTCGCGCTCGATCTCCTCCGCGCGCAGGAGGTCGTCGAGCGCCCGCCGCCGCTCGCCGGCGAGCAGGCGCATCTCGGCGGGCATGCGGGCCAGCAGCCGCACGGCGGCAAGCATGGCCGCACCGCCGAGGACGATCAGGAGCGCGAGCCACCCCGCCGCCGCGCTTGTTGCGAGGTCGGTCGCGAGCGCGCTTCCGAAGAGCGCCGCGAGCAGGCCGAGGAGGACGGCGAGCGCGGTGCGCGTCTGCCGCTCGACCTGCCGCTCGGACTGACCCTGTGTCCGGCGCACCTCCCGGACAGGGTACGCCGCGCGACCCGGCGCGACATACCGCAAAGCGGTGAAGCCGCGGCCGCTTTCTGCCGCTCTATGCGGTCTTGATGTCCATGATCTTGAGCCGGATCGCGCCCGCCGGCACCGACACCTCGACCGTCTCGCCCTTCTTGCGGCCGATCAGCGCGCGGCCGACGGGCGACTCGTTCGAGAGCCGGGAGTTGGCCGGGTCGGCCTCGGCCGAGCCCACGATCTCGTACGTGTCGACGTCGCCATGGTCGACGTCCTTCACGCGCACGCGGGTGCCGACGGACACCACATCGGTGCCGATGTCCTTGGGATCGATGACCTTCGCCGAGCGCAGCTGCTCCTTGAGCCGCGCGATGCGGTGCTCGAGCAGCGCCTGCTCGTTCTTGGCGTCGTCGTATTCGGAGTTCTCCGAGATGTCGCCGAACTCGCGCGCCTCGCGGATGCGGTCGGCGACCTCGCGACGCTTGGTGGTCTCGAGGTCCTCGATCTGCTGCTTCAGCTTCTCGTAGCCTTCGGGAGTGAGGATGACGTCCTTGTCCACTTCCTGCCCTTCTGCCCCCTATCTGCACGAAAACGGTGTCGCCGGATTCCGCCGATTTGCAGCGGTTATCTTGCCGGCTGGCACCGAGGGAGGCGGGATTATATGCAACCTGAGGGTCACAATCAACCGGTTCGGCCGGCGCACCGGTGCGAGGCTCTACCATGCCCGGCGGTGGCCGATCTCACACAGCCCTGGACGATAGGGGACGTCGTCATCCCGTCCCGGATCGTGCTCGCGCCGATGGCGGGGGTCTCGGTGCAGGCGTTCCGGCGCCAGGGGCGCCGGTTCGGGGCCGGGCTCGTGTGCTCGGAGATGGTCTCGGCCGCCGGCCTGGCCCACGCCAACGAGCGCACGCTCGGCTACCTCCGGATCGCGCGGGACGAGCACCCGCTGGCCGTCCAGATCTTCGGCTCGGAGCCCGAGCGGATGGCCGGGGCCGCCCGGATGGTGGTCGCAGCCGGAGCCGACATCGTCGACATCAACTTCGGCTGCCCCGTGCGCAAGGTGACCAAGACCGGCGCCGGCGCGAGCGCCCTCTCCGACCACGACCTGGCCTGCCGGCTCGCCGGCGCCGTCGTCGATGCGGTCGACGTCCCGGTGACCGTCAAGATGCGCCGCGGCGTCGACAACGGCTCGCGCGACGCGCTCGAGCTGGGGCCGCGGCTGGAAGCCGTCGGCGTGGCCTCGCTGACGCTTCACCCGCGGTCGGCGAAGCAGATGTACACGGGCACCGCCGACCATGCGCTGACCGCCGAGCTGGTCGAGCGCGTGGACGTGCCGGTGGTCGCATCCGGCGACATCGTCGACCGGGCCGGCGCCGAGCGCGTGCTCGACTCGACCGGAGCGGCCGCGGTCATGGTCGGCCGCGGCGCCCAGGGCCAGCCGTGGACGCTTCAGGAGATGGCCGCGCGCGCGGCCGAGCGGCCGGAGCCGGTCGAGGTGGTGGCGGAGCTGATCCGCTTCATGCGCGAGGTCGAGCGCGAGATGGGCGACCGGGCGGCCAGCTTCCTGCGCAAGTTCTACGGCTGGTACCTGCGCGGCATGGCCGACGCGAAGTCGGTGAAGCCCGAGCTCACCTCCGCTTCGACGGTCGCCGAGGCCGAGGCGGCCCTGCTTCGATTCTGCCCCGGCGCCCGCGACCGGATGGCGGAGCACGAGGCCGAGCTGGCCCTCCTCCCCGACACCGGCTCCGACCGCCTGCTCGACCTCCCCATCTCGATCTACGGCGGCGGGTAGCGGCGGCAGGAGTCCGGCCGCGTCGGAGTCCTGGGGGATCGAGGTGTTCGACCGGAGAGAGTTCGACGGGTTCGGCGTGGCGCTCTGGTGGGCGTCTGCCCTCGGATCCGCGCAGGCGAACCCGATCAGTCCAGCGCGACCTCGGCCGGGAGCACGAGCGCCTCGCGCTCGTGCTCCCTGACGCGCAGGTCGTAGTACACATAGGTCGTCGCGATCGCGGCGTACGGCACCGTGAGCACATAGACCACGCCGGAGACGACGTTGACGGCCGCCAGGCTCATCGGCGTCGTGAGCAGGAGCACGATGCCGATCACCGGTCCGAGCAGGAGTGCGAACCCGACGACGGCGAGCGTGACCCAGGCGACGCGGAGCCAATGGCCGCGCACCAGCTCGTGGCTGCGCCGGAGCCCCGCCCGCCATGAGAGCCGCTCGAGGACGATGCACTGTCCGAAGAGCGACCAGCGGACGAGCACCCACACCCCCACCGGCGCACCGACCACCGTGAACTGGAGCATCACGACCACAACCGCGACGGCGGCCAGCGCCTCGACCAGCGGCCGGATGCACACCCTGATGGCGGCGTATGCCGTCCTCGGCAGGAGCTCGCGCTCCCGCTCGGCATATGCCATCGACGACGCCACCATCGCCTGCACGACCGTCAGCGCGAGCGGCGTCAGGACGAGCCCGACTGTCAGCGCCGTCCCGGCCACGGCGGCGTTCGTCCGACCGGCGACGTCCGCGAGCGCGTCGAGCCGGGTCAGGTCGAAGAGGAGCCGCTGGATGCCGGCGACGACCAGCGACAGCGGCACGAAGAGCACGCCGATCGCGAGGTAG
The DNA here is from genome assembly GCA_963805545.1 of uncultured Actinomycetes bacterium. Classification (GTDB taxonomy): domain Bacteria; phylum Actinomycetota; class Thermoleophilia; order Gaiellales; family JAICJC01; genus JAICJC01. The sequence continues at coordinate 249,514 of CAWDUU010000009.1, read as the reverse complement.
AGACGCGGATTCTGGCGGTAGACGCGGGCGGCCGCGAGCAGGACCTGGCCGAGACCGCGCCGTCGGGCCAGCGCGAACGGCTGCGACGGCAGCCACCGCATCCGCAGCACCGCCCACAGCAGGACGAACAGCGCTGCCAGCGCCGCCAGGAACACGGGCGGCCCCCCGCGGACGGCGATCGTCAGGAGTGTCGAACCTCCGGCGACGCCGGCGCAGAAGACGTCGGTGGTGTGCAAGACGCCGGTGGTGCCTCCGGGAACCGCGAAGGCGGACGGATGCCATCGGGTCGCCGCCCACGTGATCGGGTGATCCCACTGCGAGTGAAGGTTCGGCCCGGTCGGGCCGTTGTAGAACGCGGCGTGCTCTTCGCCCCAGTTGCCGGCGAACGCCAGCCAGGGGAACTCCGCCACCATCGCCGCCGGGTCGGAGGGCACGAGCTCGACGGCCGGCCGCAGCTCCCGCCACGGCCCGCGGGTGTCGTCGCACCCGACCCCCTCCGCAGCGCTGCTCCCCAGATAGAGCGCCGGCGCGTAGTAGTTGGCATGCGACCCCTCGGCCGGATAGACGACCGGGTGCGTCCCTCCGACCTTCTCGAGCTTCGCGTCGCCCCACGCCGCCCTCTCGGCCCCGTCGTGCTGGCTGTAGCCGACCTCCGCCGGCCGAACCGCGAGCGCGGCCGCCGCGTCGGGTGCGTCGAAGTCGAGCTGGATCATCTCCCAGTCGCCCTCATGCTTGTTGTTGAAGTCGTTGTAGATGTAGAAGAACCAGTACTGAAGCGCGGTCCGGCCCGACTCGGACCGCACCCGCGCGTACGTGGTCGGCGTCGCCGACCCGAGCGTCCGCTGCCACTCCTCGTACGTGCAGCCGGGCTGGAGCGCGTTACCCGGGAAGTCGAGGTGGTAGTTCCTGAGACCGGCCGCGAGGTCGGAGGCGGTGGGAGCGACTTTCACGAGGTTGCTCTCCTGCCACGGGCCGCGCAGCGCCACCTGATCGTTCGCGAGCACTCCGTCGACGTCGACGGGCGAGAAGGGCTCGCCCGCGCCGCAGGGCTCCACCTGGGCGACCAGGCGCACCACCGGTGCGTAGCGATCGGCGAGCGTCGCCTCCGCGGAGACGTCGCCGAGCGCCGCCGCGGGGTAGAGCGCCCCGAGGGCTGCCCAGACCACCCCGAGTACGAGCGAGCCCCGGGCCACCATCCGAGATTCGCTGCCGCCGGGGCGAGTCCTGCCCCGATCTGGTTGCCCCGACGCTACGGCCGGCGGGCGATGAAGATGTGCATCCGGTGGTCGGCGGTGACCTCGACCGGCCGGTAGTCGCCCTCGACGCGCACGTCCGCGAAGCCGGCCGCCTCCAGCATCGCGACCATCTCGTGCACGCCGTACCAGCGCTCCACGAGGCGGTGGTGCTCGCTCCGCTCCACGGCACCGTCACGCACGAGGTCGTAGCGGAGGTCGAGCGTGAACGACTGCCTCAGGGGATCGGCCTCGACGAACCTGCGGTGCACCGCGATCTCGCCGCCGCCGGGGAGCGGCGTCGAGTCGCGCGCGCTCCACTCGCCCGGCTGGGCCCGGTCGCCGTCGGCGCATCGCTTCCACACCTCCGCCATCGCCCAGCCCGCCTCGATGTCGACGGCGAGCGTCCCGCCCGGCTCGAGATGGCGGTGGAACCGCCGCAGCGACTCGACGTCGTCGGCGCGTGTGCCGTTCAGGCCCAGCGTGCCGCAGCAGACGATCGTCCGGTAGCGCCGCGGCAGGTCGAGGGCCGCCGTCCCCTGGAGGTGGAGCGACGGCGCGAGCCCCTCCGACTCGGCCCGCCTGCGGCAGAGCTCGAGCATGTCCGGCGAGATGTCGCAGCCGTCCACGTCCAGGCCCGCGCGCAGGTACTGGCAGAGCAGGCGGCCCGGGCCGCAGCCGGCGTCGAGCGCCGGCTCGCCGCTGCGCTCGATGATGCCGCGGTAGTAGGCGACCTCCGGCGCGTCGTCGCGGTTCACGACATCGAAGAGCACGGCCGCCAGCCCGCGGTGGAAGTCGAGCGCGCCCGTCACGCCGTGCCCACAACATCGCCGACGAACCGGGCCACCGCCGGGGCGAGGCCGGCGCCGATCGCGGCGCCGTCGCGCGACCCGCCGGGCACGCGGAACGAGTGGTCGCCGCCCTCCACCTCGACCAGCGTGGCGCGTTCGCCCAGCGATCCGACCGTCTCGGCGAGGAGGCCGGGCTGGGCGAAGGCGTCGCGCGAGCCCTGGAGGAAGAGCATCGGCACGCCGACGGCGCCGAGATGGTCGCGGCGGAGCTTGTCGGTGCGCCCGGGCGGGTGGAGCGGATAGCCGAGGAAGACGAGCGCCTCGGCCGCCATCCCCTCGGCGACGGCCATCGACGCGATCCGCCCGCCGAGCGACTTGCCGCCGGCGACGAGCGGGAGCCCGCCGGTGCGCTCGGCGACGGCGTCGCGGGCCAGGCGCCACGTCTCGACGAGGGCCGGCGCCGGGTCGGGCGCCTTGCGGCCCGCATGCATGTAGGGGAAGTCGAACAGCGCGACGGCCAGACCGAGGTCGGCGAGCGCGCCGGCGATCCCGGCCATGAACGGCGAGGCCATCCCCGAGCCCGCGCCGTGCCCCAGCACCACCACGGCGGAGGCGCCGGCGCGCACGTCGAGGGCCCCTGCCGCCGGGCCGCGGGATGTCTCGAACGTGAACTCGTCCGCCACGCCGCACACGGTATCGCTAGAGTTTGGATCCAAAGATGCAACGGCACGCAGACCCCTACCGCGACCTCGACGTCATCGACCGCCGGGCGCCGCGCGCGAACCAGCTGGCGATCGGCGTCCTCGCGCTGGCGGCCTTCCTCACCGGCTGGTGGCCGATACTCGGCCTCCTCGCGCTCCAGCTCGTGGTCGGGATCACGCTCGGCCGGCGCTGGTGCCTGGCCTGCGTTGCCTACTTCGAGCTCGTGCAGCCCCGCTTCGGCGAGGGCCCGCTCGAGGACTCGCGCTCGCCCCGGTTTGCGAACGTGATGGGCGCCGCCGTCCTGGGCGCTGCGACCGTGGCACACGCCGCCGGCTTCGCGGTGCTGGGCTGGACGCTCGGCCTGCTCGTCGCCGCGCTCGCGCTGCTGGCCGCGGTGACCGGCTTCTGCACGGGCTGCGAGATCTACCGGCTCGGTGCGCGCCTGCGCGGCGTCGGCCACGGCGAGCTGCGCCGGATCGACCGCGCCGACCTGGACGGCGCGGCCGGCGAGGTCGTCGTGCACTTCACCCATCCGCTGTGCTCGGAGTGCCTGGACGTCGAGCGGCGGCTGCGGTCCGAGGGCCGCACGCTCGTCACCGTCGACGTCCGCCGCCGGCCGGACCTGGCCCGCAAGTACGGCATCGGGATCGTCCCGACCGCGGTCGCCGTCGCACCTGACGGCGCGATCACGGCCCGGCTGGCGTAGGCCATCCCTCGCCCAGGTGCAGGTCGAGCGGGCCGCCCGGCGCGCAGCGCTGCGATCGGTACGACCCCGGGAGCCGCGGATACAGATGCGACCAGTCAAGCGCCGCCATCCAGCGCGCATAGGCGGCGTCCGCGCCGAGGAGCTGGGCCGCCCGCTGGGTGGTCTGGACGGCGTCGCACTCGGCTCGCGACTCGCTGGTCCCGGCATCCCCCAGGTGGGCCGCCTCGTGCGCGAGGACGTGGGCGGCGGCGATCGCCTCCCAGGTGGGGTGCGCGAACCGGTGCGACGCCGAGTAGGCGAGGCTGTCGAGCGGGCCGCAGACGCTCGGCGGCAGGTTCACGGTTCCGGCTCCGAGATCGGCGAACCCGCCGGTCTGAACAGGATCGAGCACGGTCACCCGCGGCCAGTCGGCCGCCGACCAGCACCGCACCTCGACCGGCCGGCCCGCCAGCGTCGAGGCGACCCGTCCGAAGACGGGCTCGATCCGGCTCGCGGACGAGGGCGCGGCGATCGCCGGCAGCGGCCGGGTGGCGTACGCGCGCACCGACGCCAGCGTCTCGACCGCGAACGCGGCCGCAAAGAGCGAGCTCGCCGCGGCGGCGGCGAGCCCCCACCGGTAGGCGCGGCTCCGCGGCGCCCGGGGCGCCGGCACGGCCACGAGCCGCGGCACGCCGGGGCGGTGGCACGACCCCGCGGGCCAGTGAAGCGTCCAGCCGCGGCTCGCCTCCAACGCGGACACCGCTGTGCCGCGCCCGAACGACCAGCCGCCGAACGCGGCGACGACCGATCCCCACACCGCCAGAGCGGCGCCGCCGCCCGTCCCGCTGGCCGCCAGCGCCAGCAGCGTCGCAGCGCCGACGAACGCGAACGGCGGCAGGCGCCGCGGCGCGGACGCCTGCACCTCGACCGGACCGGCCCGCCCGCCGGCCCGTCCGGCGTCGATCAGCCGCTGCCACGCCCGCACCTGCCGCCTCCCGGCGGCGGCGCCGGCCCAGAGCGAGAAGACGAGCAGCGCACCCAGGAAGGGCCACAGGCGCAGGCTGCGGATGCTCACGGCGAAGGCGGCGGCGACCGCCGGAAGGACGATCCGCCAGCGGGCGGCGAGGTCGCCCGCCGTTGGGACGTGGGTCATCTGGGCGCCGGCCGGATCACGGGTGGGACATGCGCGCGCTGGCGCGCCCCGGCGGGGAACAGCACCCGGCCGCCGTGGCGGCGCTCCAGCCGCCGGATCCGAGCCGCGGCGACGACGGCGCCGGCCGCCGTCCATGCCGTGACGACCGCCGGGGCCCAGGCGGCCGCGATCAGCGCGTGCCCGGGGGCGTGGACGCCGCCGGCGACGACGATGAGGGGCCACGCGACCCACGCCCGGGCGAGCAGCGCGGCCGCGAGCCGCGGGAGCGCCGGCCGCGGCGCGGGCCCGGCCGCGTCCTCACCGCCGGCGTCCGCGACCACCCGTGCGCCCGGCCCGAGCACCCCCGCCAGGAGGCGCACGGCGGCGCCGGCCAGACCTCCTGCGCTCACCCAGGCCGCGAACGCCGGCAGCGAGCCGCCGCCGGCCGCGACGGCGGCGAGGCCGGCAAGCACGAAGGGGACGAGGAGCGCCGCCGCGGCTCGTGCGAGCGCGTTCCACCACTCCGCCGCGCTGCAAAGCGCGGGGTCGTCGTAGACGAACGCGATCGACGGCCGCGGGCCGCCCTCGCTCACAAGCGTCCCGGTCACCGTGGTCATCTCCCAAAGGGTGTCAGCACCTCGGGGGGTGCCGCATCCCCTGGACGGGTCAGGCGGCGGCGTTCCTGTCCCAGATCAGGCGGAGGCCGTCGAGCGTGAGCAGCGGCTCGACGTGATCCACGGTCTCGCAGTGCGGCGCGACAAGGGCGGCCATCCCTCCGGTCGCGACGGCGACCGCCGCGCCGCCCAGTTCGGCCCGGAAGCGGCGCACGAGGCCGTCGACGAGGCCGGCGAAGCCGAAGATCGCGCCCGACTGCATGTTCGTGTCGGTGTTCAGGCCGATGGCGCGGTCGGGGGCGCGCAGCTCGACCTTCGCCAGCCGCGCCGCCCGGTCGCGAAGGGCGTCGGTCGCGACCTGGACGCCCGGTGCGATCGCGCCGCCGACGAATTCGCCCGCCGCCGACACGGCGTCGAAGTTGATCGCCGTCCCGAAGTCGACGACCACGCACGGCCCCCCGTAGCGCGCGAACGCCGCCGCCGCGTTCGCGATCCGGTCGGGCCCCACCTCGTCGGGGTTGTCGACGCGCATGCCGACGCCGGTCTCGACGCCGGGCCCCACGATGACCGCGGGACAGCCGAGCCGGTCGCGGGCCACCGCCGCGTACTCGATGGTGAGGGCAGGCACGCCGCAGGCCAGGCACAGGCCGGTGATGTCGGCGAGGCCGCGGCCGCGCAGATCGAGCAGGCCGCGCAGCTCGAGCGCCAGCTCATCGGCGGTGTGGGTGCGCACGGTCGTCGTGCGCCAGTGCTCGACGGCGTCGGGCCCGTCGTAGAGCCCCGCGACCGTCTGGGTGTTGCCGGCGTCGAGCGCGAGCAGCATCGGTCACTCGTCGGAGAGCTCGAACCCGGGCGGGAACGTGGTCGCGATCTCGCTCTCCGGCTTCAGCTCCTCGATGGTGACGTCCTGCGTCGTGTGCACCTCGGCCCGCGGGATGATGCGGCTGGGACGGTTCTTGTCCCACACCCACACGTCCTCCATCGTCAGGCGTACGAGCGGATAGGCGGGCTGGTTGGTGGTGTCCATCTCGAGGCGGTTGCAGAGGTAGGTCGCCTCGGCCGTGAGGACGCAGTACCTGAAGAGCCCGAAGACGGTCGCGTACTCCTTCTTCAGCCGGATCTCGAGCTCCGCGTCGTATTCCTCGAGGTCTTCGATAAACGACATGGCGGGAGTCTAGATGGTTGATTCCACGGCGCCGTGATGTCATGGGCGGCGAGAACCGAGCAGCGCAAGGACGCAGGGAGGGCCAATATCGAGTGATATTGGCCCGACCGAGGACACCGCGATGCGAAGGTTCGCAGCCGCAGCCCCACCACACGTCGTCAACCCTTCACAAACGGACGTCCAGGCGCGCGGCGCCGTGGAATCACTCATCTAGTTAAGGCGTGTGCCGCGGACCGCCCAGGCCCGCGCGACCAGGCTGATCGAGCCGTCGGCCGCGGCCGGAAGCGTGTCGCGGAGCCGCTCGCGCAGGGCAGCCCGGCGCTCCGCGGGCAGCGCGACGCAGTAGCCCGGCGCCGGCCCCTGGCCGCCCTCGAACGGGCTCCAGTAGTCGTCGAAGTCCGCGAAGACGGTGGGGACGTCGATCGCGCGCGTCTCGACGTGAGCCAGCCCCGCCCCGGAGAAGAGCGCCTGGAGGGCGGCCGGGTTGCATCCGGCCATCCTCCGGCCCTCGTCGAGCTCGGCCGCCGCCGGGTCGAGTGCGGCCGCCGCGTCCCAGAAGCGGCGCATGAGCTGCATCTCGCCGGCGTAGTCCCACACGTAGCCGGCGACGACGCCACCGGGGCGGGCGACGCGCCGCATCTCCGCGACGCCGCGGGCCGGGTCGGGCAGGAAGTTCAGGACGAGGCTGCTTGCGACCGCGTCGAAGGCCGCGCCGGGACTGTCGAATGCCTGGGCGTCGGCGACCGCGAACGACGCCCGCGGATCGCTCACCCGGGCGGCGGCGTGGGCAACGTAGGCCTCCGAGGTATCCACGCCCACCACAGCCGCCGGGCCGGCCTCGGCCAGGACGGTCTCGGTGAGCGCGCCCGAGCCGCAGCCCACGTCGAGCCAGCGGCCGCCGGGCGGCACGTGAAGCCACGCGACGAACTCGCGCGCCACGAGCCGGCTCCACCGGCCCACGTACCGCTCGAGCCGCTCGGCGTCGTCCCAGACCTCGGCGGGCATCCGCCGAGGATATCGATCACACGAGGCCGGGGACGATCCGCTTGGTGCGGGCCGCGTACCGCCCGTACTCGGGGAACTCGGCGCGCAGGTTGGACTCCTCATAGTGCGTCCGCGCGATCTGGAGGCCGAGGCAGACGAGCCACGCGCCGGCCGCCGCCCACGGGTGGCGGGAGCCGGCCACGATGCCGGCGGCGGCGGTCAGCTCGCCGAGGTAGAGCGGATGGCGCACGAGCCGGTAGGGGCCGCGCACGACCAGTCCGCGCACGTCGGGGAGGATGCCGAAGCAGCGGCCGAGGAACGCGACCGATGCGATCGAGAATGCCAGCCCCGCGACCAGCAGCGTGTCGGACACGACGACGCGGATGCCGCTCCCGGCGTCGGCCCCGAAGAGGCCGACCGAGATCATGGTGAGCTGCGAGAGGAGCGCGACGGCGACGCCGACAGGTGCCCGGTCGCGCCGCAGCGGCGCCGGCCGGATGTTGATCAGCACCGTGAACATCACCCAGAGCGCGCCGGAGAGGATGTGGAACGCTGCGCCCGAGATCGACGACGCCCGGAGCGTCGCCTCGAACTGCACGACCACCATGATGGTGAAGAGCAGCGTCGGGATCGCGCGGGCGCCGAGCAGCGTGAGCACGTCGGGGATCGGCCCGGCCCGGGAGACGTATTCGGTCACACCTCGATCATCGGCGGGCGCGGCCCGCTACATGAGCGAAAGCCCGGCCGGCTCGACGCCCTGCGGAGCCAGCTCGTCGAGCCACCGCCGCGCCGTCCTCCCGTTGAGCGGGAGCTCCGGCGCGATGTCACACAGCGGCCGCAGCACGAACTCCCGCTCGTGCGCGCGCGGGTGCGGGAGCGTCAGGCGGGGGCCGTCGCGCACCACGCCGTCGTACCAGATCAGGTCGAGGTCGAGCGTGCGCGGCCCCCATCGCACGTCCCGCACCCGCCCGTGTGCGGTCTCGATGGCGAGGAGCACGTCAAGCAACCGGTCCGGCGGGAGCGCCGTGTCGAGGGCGGCGACCGCGTTCAGGAAGGGCGGCTGGCCGGTGACGCCCACGGGCGCCGAGCGGTAGACGGGCGACACCGCGCTCACGAAGCCGGCCTCGCGCCCGAGCTCGGCGACGGCCGATCGCAGCGCGGCGGCAGGATCTCCCAGGTTCGCCCCGAATCCGACGTACGCCCGACTCACCCGCCCGGGTACATTTTCCATATCTCCCCTTAACGAATCACTCACATTTGCCGATGCTCTGGTCAGGGTACGGGTGATTCGCGTTGGCCGTATCCGCTCCACGCTCTGACCAAGGATGGTGCCATGTCGACCCTCATGGAACTGACCGTCGTGCTCGTGCTCTGCCCCGCGGCGCTCGCGATCTGGGCGGATGCCCGCTACCCCAACCTGCGGCCGCGCGAGGTGAAGCGCACCACCGTGCACCTGGGTATCGGCGGCCTGCTCGCCTTCCTCGGCATGCGGGCCATCCTCACCGCCATCGCCGCCGAGCTCTCCGGCCCCACCGGCAAGGCGACGGCGCTCTTCGCCGCCTGCGCGGTCATCACCTACTGCCTCACGGTGTCGGTGTGGATCCTGCGCCTGGCGTCCGAGACCGTCCGCGAAGGCCGCTAGAACGCGCTGAACCGGCTCAGGCCATGACCTCGCGCAGGGCGGCGGCCGCCTCCGCGCGGGTGCGCGCCTTGAGCTTGCGCAGGATCGCCTTCACGTGCCAGCGCACGGTCTCGGGCGAGAGATAGAGCCGGTCGGCGATCTCGACCGTCGTCTCGCCGGCGGCGATGTGCTGGAGGATCTCCAGCTGGCGCGGCGTCAGGCGCTCGCGGTGCGGCAGCTTCGAGGCGAGCAGCATCCGCCGCTGCGACTCGCGCACGTCCTCGATCAGGTGCGTGGCCATCGTCCGCGAGAGCGCGGCCTCGCCCGCGAGGACGCCGTTCAGGGCGACGGCGAGCCGCTCCGGCGGCTGGTCCTTCGTGAGGTAGCCGGCGGCCCCGGCGCGGACGGCCGCGATCATGTCGCTCGGTTCGCGCGACTCGGTCAGGATCACGACCCGCGGCGACGGCGCCTCCGTCTCGGCCAGCGCGCGCATGAGGTCGATTCCGCTGCCGTCGGCCAGGCGCAGGTCGGCCACGACGAGGTCGGGCTGGGTGCGGCTCGCCAGCTCGGCGGCCTCGTGCACGCCGGACGCGGCGCCGACCACCGTGAGCCCGCCCGCCTCCAGGACTGCGACCAGCCCGCGGCGGAAGAGCGGCTGGTCGTCGACGACCAGGATGCGCGCCTGCGTCATGCTCCCGTTATACGCCGGAATTGGCCCCAGCGGAAGCCTCGGCGACCACGGCGACCTCGTCGAGCGGGTGCCGGATCGGCGCCTGCGGCTTCGCCACCCGCACCCGCGCGCGCGTCACGCCGTAGCGGTCGACGAGGTCGTCTGCGATGAGGGCGGCAAGCCGCTCCAGGAGCCGGTACGGGCCGCCGGTCGCCAGCTCCACCACCCTGTCGCAGACGGCCGAGTAGTCGACGGCGTCGGCCAGCTCGTCGGTCGCGGCGGCCGGCGACGGCGGGCACTCCAGCCAGACGTCGAGCACGAACGTCTGGCCCTGCTCGCGCTCCTCGGGAAGGACGCCGTGGTGGGCGAACACCGAGAGGCCGCGGATCTCGATCTCGACGCCCCTCACGACGCCGCCTCCACCGCCGCGGCGACGGCGAGCGCGTCGCGTGTCTCGCGCACGTCGTGGACGCGCACCATCCACGCCCCCCGGCGCACGGCCTCGACGTTCGCGGCGGCCGTCGCGACCGCGCGGGAGCGGTCGGGGTCGCCGATGACGCCCCCCAGGAAGCGCTTGCGCGACACGCCGACCACCACCGGAGGTCCCACGGCGGCGATCGCATCGAGGCGGCGCAGGAGCGTCAGGTTGTGCGCGCCGGTCTTCCCGAACCCGATGCCGGGGTCGACACAGACGGCGTCCGCGGCGATCCCGGCGGCCTCGGCGGCCGCGACCCGCTCGGCCAGGAAGGCCGCCACCTCGTCGACCACGTCGTCGTAGCGCGGGTCGTCCTGCATCGTCCTCGGCGTGCCGCGCATGTGCATGAGGCAGACCGGCACGCCGGCCGCCGCGACGACCTCGGCCATCCGCGGGTCGCCGCGCAGCGCGGTCACGTCGTTCACGAACGCCGCCCCCACGGCGATCGCCTGCTCGGCGACGTCCGCCTTGGACGTGTCGATCGAGACCGGGACGTCGGTCGCCTCGCGCAGGCCGCGGATCACCGACAGGACGCGGCCGAGCTCCACCTCGGCGGTCACGCCCTCGGAGCCGGGACGGGTCGATTCCCCGCCCACGTCGAGCAGGTCGGCGCCCTCTGCGGCGAGGGCGACACCGCGGGCGACGGCGATCTCCGGGTGCAGGAACTCGCCGCCGTCGGAGAACGAGTCGGGCGTCACGTTGATCACGCCCATGACGGCCGGGGGCGGAAAGCGGTCGCGCAGCGAGGCCACCCGCGCGATTCTAGAATGGCGCGGCCCGCCGACCCGCCGGAGGCCACTCGCCGTTTCACACATCGCACACGGAGGTCGAGGCCGAGCTGCTGCGCCAGGCGCTCGGTCCGGGCTCGGCCGTGCTGGAGGCCGGCTGCGGGCGCACGAGCCGGCTGCGCGGCTACCGCGACCGCATCGACCGTCTCGTCGGCGTCGACCTGGACGAGCCCGGCGGGCGGACGAACGAGTTCGTCGACGAGTTCGTGGTCGCCGACCTGTGCGGCACGCTGCCCTTCGCCGACGGGACGTTCGACCTCGTCTACTCCAACTTCGTCGTCGAGCACCTCGAGCGGCCCGGGGACGCCTTCGCCGAGTGGCACCGCGTGCTTCGGCCCGGCGGATCCGTGGTCGTCGTCACGAGCAACCGCTCGAATCCGCTGATGGCGGCGGCGCGCATCCTGCCGCAGGGCCTGCGGACAGCGGTCAAGGGCCGCGGGCCGGGGGCCGCGGCGCGCGACGTCTTCCCCGCCCGCTACCGCGCAAACACGCCGGCCGCCCTCACGAGCCGGCTCGCCGGCGCCGGCTTCGAGCCGGTGCGGGTCGTGCCGGTGGCGACGCTTCACCGCTACGCCGGCGAGCGGCGGGCCGCGGCCGCGCTCCTGCGCGGCGTCGAGCGCGCGCTCCCGCCGCGCCTACGCTCGACGATCGTCGCCTGGTACCGGCGCTAGCGCCGGTACGAGAGCGTGGTGGCCGTCGGCAGGAGCCGCTCGTAGCCGTAGCCGGTGATCGGGCGGTGGCCGGGCCGCCACAGCTCGGCCGAGTTGTTGTTGTCGAATCCCATCGCGTCGGTCGCGCCCATGTCGGCGAGGACGCGGGCGAACTTCGGCATGGTGAGGCCGGCGCCGCCCCTGCCTCCGATCAGGATCATCCAGGCGGAGCTGCCGGAGCGGACGAGCGCGGGCCGCCAGCAGCCGCCCCCGCATGCCCACTGCCAGGGATCGATCGAGTCCGGCCGCGACGAGATCACGCGGCCGTCACTCACGAGCATCGGCTTACCGCCGGCGATGTCGGTGACGTTGCTCCATCCGGCGTCGTCGATAGCGGTGTCCACCGCCGGTGTGCCGAGCGCCGCCGCGGCCTCAAGCCCCGTCGCGGCGAGATGGTTCATCGTGTCGGTGCGGGCGAGCAGGAGGACGCCGCCGGCCGGGATCGTGACCGACTCCGCCGGCTGGCACACGTTCGCCGCGCACGTCACCGGAGCCGAGATCGGCATCGAGACGGGCTGGCGCTCGGCGGTCGCCTCGGTGATCCGGAACGACACGACCGACTCGGGCTTGCTCAGACCCTTCACGTTCTTGTAGGCGTCCTGGCGGCCGCGGAGCTGGGCGGCGAGCACGTCCGAGTCGAGGACGACGCCCTCCGCACCCACAGGCACCGTCACGGTCTGGCCGGCGTGGGTGTACACCGCCACCTGGTCGCTCTTGATCGAGGCCCCGAGGGCGGCCGGTGCCGGGTTGAACGCGCCGACCGTCGCGGAGGTGCCGGGCAGGTCGAGCTTCACCGGGCGCAGGATCGGGTGGCCCATGATGAAGCGCCCGTGCGGCTTGTAGCCGACGGCGAGGCTCCCCGTGCCGAAGCGGAAGACGTTCCGGTCCTGGACGAGGATGCCGCTCGTCACGCTGCGCGTGGGGCTCCAGCTCTTGTAGACCGAGTAGTCGCCGGTCATGGCCGCGACCATCCCGGCCGGCCCGCCGGACGACGCGAGGTGGGAGATCTGGTGGTCGGTGATCCAGGAGTTCCCGTCGTTGTAGGGGCCGAGCAGCGACGAGTGCAGGCTGACGTGCGGGTTCCCCATCTTCCAGGCGATCTTGTAGACCTCCTGGGCCCCGAAGGCACCGCGCACGGTGATGCGCGAGTGGACGAGCGTCACGCCGGGCTTCAGCGTCTTGCGCGAGATGACCACCTTCGTGGTGACGGGGCCCGCCCAGGCCGTGGCGGTGCCGGAAATGGCCGCGAGGCCGACGAGGCCGATCCCGAGCACGCGGGAGAACAGTTTGGAAGACACGCCAGAAAACCCCCTGCTGAAGCCGATGCGCTACGAGGGTTATCGGCGGGCGGGGGAACGGTTCCGCCCCCTTCGGAGGGAGGGACCCCTACCCCAACCGGTGAACCGGCCGGCGCGGCCGCCGGGGTCAGACCCCGCATCGGGCGGTGTGGCTGTTCCGCGACGGTTACGACACACGGCGACGGCCCCCTCGGGCGCCTCCGGCGGTCGGGTGTGTCCTCTGCGCCACGCCGTTGCAACGGCGGCCGATGCGGGGTCTGACCCCGACGGTGGCGGTCGGCGGCACCGCCCGGATTGGCTCGGCCGGCTCGGCCGGCTCGGCTAGCTCGGCTGGGGCGACTCCGGCGGCTGGCCGGAGGCGATGTTGCCGGGGAGCGGGAGGCCGATGCCGCGGGCGCGGCCGGGCTCCTTGCGCGGCTGCTCGGCGACGGGCGTGTCCGACTCGTTGGGCTCCTGGTCGGCGAAGACCTCGTCGGGCGACTCGCCCGAGAGCAGCCGCTGGAACTGGTCGGAGTCGAAGGTCTCGTACTGGATCAGGATCTTCGACATCGACTGGAGCTCGTCGATGTGCGATGTCAGAACCTCGCGGGCCCGCTCGTGGGCGGCCTCGACGATGCGGCGGATCTCGTCGTCGATCTCACGCGCAATCTCCTCGGAGTAGTCGGCCTCGTGGCCGAAGTCGCGCCCGAGGAACGGCTGCGACGAGTCGCGGCCGAAGGTGCGCGGCCCGAGCTTCTCGGACATGCCCCACCGGGTGACCATCCGCTTGGCGGTGTCGGTCGTCTTGTTGAGATCGTCCTCGGCGCCGGTCGTGACCTCGCCGAAGACGAGCTCCTCGGCGGTGCGCCCGCCCAGGTTCTTGGCGAGGCCGTCGAGCAGCTCCGCGCGCGAGCGCATGAACTTGTCCTCGCTCGGCAGCGTCACCACATAGCCGAGCGCCATGCCGCGGCCGACGATCGAGATCTTGTGCACCGGGTCGTTGTGGGTCAGGTAGTGCCCGACGAGCGCGTGGCCCATCTCGTGGACGGCCGTGATCTCGCGCTCCTTGGGAGAGAGCAGCCGGGTCTTCTTCTCGGGCCCGGCGATGACCCGCATGATGCCCTCTTCGAGCTCCAGGTTCTCGATCTGCTTCTTGCCCTTGCGGGCGGCGAGCAGGGCGGCCTCGTTCACCAGGTTCGCCAGGTCGGCGCCGGTGAAGCCGGGCGTCTGGCCCGCGAGGGCCTCGACGTCGACGGTCTGCGAGATCGGCTTGCCGCGCGTGTGCACGTCGAGGATCCTCTTGCGGCCGACGCGATCGGGCCGGTCGACGACGACCTGGCGGTCGAAGCGCCCGGGCCGGAGGAGCGCCGGGTCGAGGATGTCGGGCCGGTTGGTCGCGGCGATGAGGATCACGTTGTCCTTCATCTCGAACCCGTCCATCTCGACGAGGAGCTGGTTCAGGGTCTGCTCGCGCTCGTCGTGGCCGCCGCCCATGCCGGCGCCGCGGTGGCGGCCGACGGCGTCGATCTCGTCCATGAAGATGATGCAGGGCGAGTTCTGCTTGGCCTGCTCGAACAGGTCGCGGACGCGGCTCGCGCCGACGCCGACGAACATCTCGACGAAGTCGGAGCCCGAGATCGAGAAGAAGGGCACGCCCGCCTCGCCGGCGACCGCGCGGGCGAGCAGCGTCTTCCCGGTGCCGGGAGGGCCGAAGAGCAGGACGCCCTTGGGGATGCGCGCGCCGAGCGCCTGGAACTTCTTCGGGTTCTCGAGGAACTCCTTGATCTCCTGGAGCTCCTCCACCGCCTCGTCGACGCCCGCCACGTCCTTGAACGTGATCTTGGGCGAATCGACGGACATGCGCTTGGCGCGGCTCTTGCCGAAGCTCATCACCTTGGAGCCGCCGCCCTGCATCTGGTTCATGAGCAGGATCCAGATCACGAAGAAGAGCAGGAAGGGCAGGATCGTGATCAGCGCGCTCCACCACGGCGAGCCGCCGGCCTTGGCGCCGTCGATCGTGACGCCGGCGGTCTGCGCGTCGGCCAGCTCCTGCTTCAGGAGGTCGGGCGACGGGACGCCGACGGAGTAGGTCTTGTCCGGGTTCGACGTCAGCTTGAAGCTGACGCTGTTGTTCGCCGGGTCGGACTTGAGCGAGGCGACCTTGCCCTGCTGCGTCCAATCCTGGAGGTCGGAGAAGGTCGTGGGCCGCGAGCTGGACGACGAGCCGATGATCTTGAGCGCGAAGAACGCGAGCACGACCACGACCAGAATCGGAAAGAGCGCGCTTTTGAAAAGTCTGTTCATGCGCATTCGCCTGCCCGGTGACCCGGGCTTGAACCTTACCACGGGGGTATCGCCAGCCCGGGTATCGGCACCGACTGTCAGGTTCTGTAGACCGGCCGCCGAGGCGGCGTCAGTCGAGGGGCTCGGGGAGCTTCGTCTCGTCGAGGGCGGCGACGTACGGCAGGCTCCGGTAGCGCTCGGCATAGTCGAGCCCGTAGCCGATGGCAAACCGGTTGGCGATCTCGAATCCGACGTAGCGGCAGCGGATGTTGGACTTGCGGCGGGCGGGCTTCGTGAGGAGCGCGCACACCTCGAGCGACGCCGGCTTTCGCGCCTCGAGGTTCCTCACCAGATACGACAGGGTGAGGCCCGAGTCGACGATGTCCTCGACGATCAGGACGTGGCGGCCCTCGATGACCGCGTCGAGGTCCTTCAGGATCCGGACGACGCCCGACGAGTCGGTCGTGTTGCCGTAGCTCGACACCGCCATGAAGTCGATCTCGCACGGGACGGTGATCGTGCGGACGAGGTCGGCGATGAAGAACACCGCGCCCTTCAGGACTCCCACCAGCACCGGGTCGAGGCCGGCGTAGTCGCGCGAGATCTCGGCGCCGAGCTCAACCACCCGGCCGCGCAGCTCCTCCTCGCCCACGAGCACCTCCGCGATCAGCGGGTCGGGCTCGGCCGCCGTGGTGAAGTTCATGGCTGGGCAGGATACCGGCTTCGACCCGGCGGCCCGAAGCCCATGGTGCGGCGGTCGCGCACGGCCTCGATGTCGCGCCCGAGCGAGAGCCGCTCCGCGCCGTCGCTGCGGCCGGCGAGCTCCACGAGCCGGTCGGTGAGGGCGCGCGTCAGGCGGAGCGGCCGGCCGGCGGCCCGCTCGGCCGCCGCTCGCAGGACGATGGCCCGAAGCGGCCGCGGCAGCTCGGCGATCCGGTCGAGGTCGAGCTCGTCGGCGACGTGCTCGCCGGCCAGCTCGGAGAGGAGCGCGTCGAGCTCGCCGAGGAGCTCCGCCGTCCGCGCGATGTTGGCCTCGGCGGCGGGATGGACGCGCTTCAGGGCCGGCATCACGTCGTGGCGGATGAGGTTGCGGCGAAGCGTCGTGTCGTCGTTCGTGGCGTCGACACGGGGCGAGAGCCGGGCCGCCCGGCACCACTCGCGCGTCTCGGCGGCGGTCACGCACAGGAGCGGGCGGGCGAGCTGCCCGGATCGGGGCCGCATCGCCGAGAGGGCGCGGACCCCCGAGGAGCTGGCGAGCCGGTAGACGACCGTCTCCGCCTGGTCGGTCAGCGTGTGGCCGGTGGCGACGACGCGCCCGCCGGCGTGCCCGGCGGCCGCCGCGTAGCGGGCCTCGCGGGCGCGGGCCTCGATGTTCGGGCCGGCGTCGAGGTCGAGCGGCACGACGGTCGCACCGAGCCCGGCGCAGAAGGCGGCGTCGGCCAGGCCCGCCTCGCCGCGCAGGCCGTGCTCCATGTGCAGCGCCTCCACCCGGTGGCCGAGCTCGCGCAGGACGCCCCACAGGCAGAGCGAGTCGGCGCCCCCGGAGACCAGCGCCACGACCGGCTCGCCCGGCTCGAGGATGCCGTGCTCGGCGATGAACCCGGCGACGCGCTCAGCGAGCGGCGAACCGGCGGGCATAGCTCGTTCCGAGCTCGATGTAGCGCGCGTGCGCCATCTGGGCGGCGTCCTCGTCCCCGGCCGCGCGGGCCCGGTCGATCTCGGCCCGCAGGCCGGCAAGCCGCTGCTCGAGGCGAAGCTCGAGGACATCCTCGTTCGTGAGCTCCTCGTCGCGGCCGAGCAGCCGGAGCGCCCGCGGCCGCCACACCTCGCGCAGCCGCGCGAGCCCCGGCTCATCGCACTCCACGAGCACCTCCCACCCGCGCCGCGCGAGCGGCAGCAGCGCCTCTCGCGCAACAACGGGGTCAGACCCCGATGTTGCGTCGCCGCCCGGGGCGAGCCGGCCGCCGCACGCGCACGGATCGAGGAGCGGCGCCAGCTCGGCCTCGATGCCGGCGCTGCCAAGGCGGAACCCCTCGGGACCGTCGAGGGCGAGGCGGACAAGCCCGGCCTCGAGCGTCCGGCCCGCCATGTCGTAGGCCGCGCCGCACGCCTCGCAGTGCCAGGGGTCGGACGTCACGCCGGCACCGACGCGCCGACGAACTCGGCCACCGCCACGCCGAACGAGTACGGCGCCTCGATCATCGGCATGTGCCCGACGCCGGGGAGCACGAGCTCCTCGCCCGCGAGCGCCTCGGCCAGCGCGGGCCCGTTCTCCCAGCCGCTCCTGTCGTGCTCGCCCCAGATGACCAGCGACCGGGTGTTCACGCGCTCGATCAGGCCGGGCAGGTCGAGCGACTGGAGCGCCGGCAGGACGCCCGGCACGATCGGTGCGGCCCTGGCGGCCCCGCGCAAGAGCCGGCGGGCGGCGGGCACGTCGAGGCCCTCCGTGCGCGACATGCCGACGAACCACCCGAAGACCAGCTTGCGCGGCAGGCGGCGGCTCGCCGCAGGCTTCTCCCACAGCCGCTCCGTCGCCGCGATCGCGCGGTGAAAGGGCATGATGAACCGGGCCCGGCGCAGGCTGAACGGCGCCATCCCGACGGGCGAGGCGAGCACCATCGCCGACACCGGCCGCTCGGCCGCCCAGGTCACCGCGAGCGGCGCCCCGAAGGAGTGGCCGACGACCGCCGGCTCCTCGACGCCGATCTGGTCGACCGCGTCGCTCATGAGCCGCACGGCCTCGGTGAAGGAGAACGGATCGAGCACGTCCGACTCGCCGTGACCCGGTACGTCGACGGCAATCACGCGGTGGGAGCGGCCCAGGCGCTCGGCGAACGGCGCCCAGTAGTCGAGCGACCCGGTGAGCCCGTGGAGCAGCACCACCGGATCACCGGCGCCCCACTCTGCGACGTTGACACGGAGCCCGTCCACCGCGAGGGTTTGCGCATGCATCGCACGGAAACTACCAGCCACGGCGACGCCGACGAGTACCGTCGGCGCAGCTACAGAAACTGGCAGAGCGCGGCGGCCGGATGGGAGCGCGAACGCCGGGCCGTGCAGGCGGCGCTGGGCCCCCTCACGGAGTGGATGCTCGCGCACGCCGACCCCCGGCCCGGCCAGACGCTCGTCGAGCTCGGCGCCGGAACCGGCGAGACGGGACTGCTCGCGGCCCGGCTCGTGGCTCCCGGCGGGCGCGTCGTCCTCACCGACCGGTCGACGGCCATGCTCGGTGCGGCCGGCCGCCGCGCGACCGAGCTCGGCCTTCGGAACGTCGAGGTGCGCGTGCTCGACATGGAGGCGATCGACCTCCCTGACGGCTCCGCCGACGGCGTCCTCTGCCGGCTCGCGCTCATGCTCGTCCCCGACACCGCCGCCGCGCTCGCGGGCATCCGCCGGATCCTGCGGCCCGGCGGCAGGCTCGCCGCGACCGTGTGGGACGCCGTCGAGCGTAACCCGTGGGCGCCGGCGCTCTGGGAGGTGATCGAGCGGCTGACCGAGCTGCCGCCGGCCCGACCCGGCGGGCCGGGGATGTTCTCGCTCGGCGATCCCGCCCGGCTGCGGGAGCTCCTGGCGGACGCCGGATTCGACGACATCGCGGTCGAGCCGATCGCGGTCGAGTGGCGCCATCCCGACTTCGAGAGCTACTGGCGCACGCAGTCGTCGCTGAACGGCTCGCTCGCGCAGCTCCTGCCGACTCTGCCGCAGGAGGAGCGCGACCGCCTGGCCGATGCCGTGCGCGCCGCCATGGAGCGCTTCCGAGACGGCGAGGGCTACCGCGCGCCGGGCTCGGCGCTGGGCGTCGCCGCCACCCGCTGAGCGGATACAGTTCCCGCCGCAGTGCCGATCCACCTGCGCGCAGAGCCGGGCGACTACGCGCCCGCAGTCCTGCTCCCCGGCGACCCGCTCCGGGCCGAGCGGATCGCGCGCGAGTTCATGGACGGCGCCCGCCAGGTGAACGGCGAGCGCGGCCTGCTCGGCTACACCGGCACCCACCAGGGCCGGCCCGTGTCGGTGCAGGCGACCGGGATGGGATGCCCGAGCGCCGCGATCGTGATCGAGGAGCTGATCCAGCTCGGAGCGAAGCGCCTCATCCGGGTCGGCACCTGCGGAGGCCTCTCACGCGCGGTGGGGATGGGCGAGGTGGTCGTCGGCATCTCGGCGGTGCCCGCCGACGGGACGGCGCTCACCTATACCGGCGGCGAGGCGCACGCCCCGACGGCCGACTTCGGGCTGACGCACGGGATCGTGCACGCGGCCAAGGGGATGGACATCCGGCCGCACGTGGGCCCCGTTGCGAGCTCCGACACGTTCTACGACCCCGACCCGGAGCGGCACCGCCGCTGGGCTTCGCGCGGCGTGCTGGCCGTCGAGATGGAGGCCGCGGTGCTCTTCACGATCGCCGCGCTGCGCGGCGTCGCGGCGGCGTGCGTGCTCGTGGTCTCCGACCTCGTCGGCGGCGAGGAGTTCGTCCGCATCTCCGACGAGGAGCTGGCCGCGGCCGTCGAGCGGATGACCCGCCTGGCGCTGGCGGCCGCGGTGGACGACCATTAGCGCCCACGCGGCCGGCGTCATGGTCGTGAACCCGGCGTCCGACAACGGGCGAACGGCGCAGCGCTGGCCCGAGATCGCGCGCGCCGCCGCCACCCGCGGGCTCGATCTCGACGTGCGCGCCACCGAGGCGGCCGGCCACGCCTCCGAGCTGACGCGGGCGGCGCTGCGCGAGGGCGCCCGGCTCATCGTGGCGGTCGGCGGCGACGGGACCGTGTCCGAGGTGGCAAACGGCTTCTTCGCCGGCGACGCGCCGGTCAGCCCGGAGGCCGAGCTGGCGATCGTCCCGCGCGGGTCGGGCTGCGACTTCGTGAAGACGTTCGGGATCCCGAAGCAGGTCGACGGCGCGGTCGCCACGGCGGCGGGCGGGAAGGCCCGCACGATCGACCTGGGCCGGGTCCGCTTCTCCGACTGGGACGGCGCGCCGGCCGCGCGGATCTTCTGCAACGTTGCAAGCGCCGGCCTCACCGGCGTCGCCGCCGACCGGGTGAACCGCTCGGGGAAGCCGCTCGGCGCCACGGTCGCGTTTGCGTGGGGGACGGTCGTGACGTTCGCGGGCTACAGGAACAGCCGCTTCCGGGTGCGGATCGACGAGCGTGAGCTCGACCAGGTGTGCAACAACGTCATCGTCGCCAACTGCCGGTACTACGCGAGCGGGATGAAGATCATGCCGATGGCCGATCCCGGCGACGGCCTGCTCGACGTGCTCGTGTGGGGCGACGTCGGAAAGGCCGACCTGGCCCGGAACCTGCACAAGCTCTACCGCGGCACGCACATCGGCCATCCGAAGGCCGACATCAGCCGGGCGCGCCGGGTCACGGTCGAGCCCGAACTGGCGCTCCCGATCGAGGCGGACGGCGAGACGCCGGGGGTCACCCCGGCGACGTTCGAGATCGTCCCCGCAGCCCTTCGGCTGCGGGTGCCCGCGTAGCGCGCGCCCTCAGTCGCGGGGCGTGGCGGGCTTCGGGGCGCGCGAGCGCGTGCGCGGCTTGCTCTCGGGCAGCCGCTTGCCGAGGTCGTTGAGCGCGGCCTCGACGCGGTCGAGCGACGCCTGAAGCCGGGCGACGTCCTCGCGGGTGGCGAGCTGGAGCTGCGACATCGCGGCCTGCTGGGCGCGCTGTCGCATCGCCGTGGCCCGCTCCTTGGTGGCGGTCACGACGGTGCTCTGCGACATCTCCTGCTGCACCCGGGCAACCGTGTCCTCGGTGGCGCCTGTGATCCGATCGATGATGTTCTTCCGGTCATCCATCAACTCAATGTACCAGCGGCCTCGGACGGTTTTCCAGTACCCTCGCGGGGGTGATTGCCGCCGGGGCCCGCCGCACCGTCGTCCACCTGCGAGTCCGCTTCGGCGAGACCGACGCGATGGGCGTCGCCAACAACGCGGCGTACCTCTCCTGGTTCGAGGTCGGGCGGGTCGAGTACCTGCGCGAGCTGGGCCACAGCTACGCGGATGTGCACGCGGGCGGGATGGACATGGTCGTGGTCGAGGCGCACGCCGAATACCTGCGCGCGCTGCGGTTCGACGACCGCTTCTCGGTGGAGTGCGCCTGCACCGGCGTCCGCGGCGCAACCTTCACGTTCACCTACGAGGTGCTGCGCGGCGGCGAGCTCGCCTGCCGCGGGCACACGCGGCATGCGTGCGTCGACCGGGCGTCGATGCGGGCGGTGCGCGTTCCCGCGTGGCTGAAGGACGCGGTCAGCCCGGAAGCTCCCACGTGACCCCGCCGTCGGCCGAGCGCAGGAGCGTGCGCCCCGTCGCTGCATAGGCGACCAGGTGGTTGCGCAGGTCGAAGGCCACGGCCGAGACGCCCTCCACCCGGGCCACCCGCCGGAACGTGCGGCCGGCGTTGGTCGACAGGTAGAGCCCGTCCCCCGCCGCCGCCAGAAGGCGGGTGTGGTCGTCGGTGGTCGTGGCGAGGGCGGTTGCGCCGGGTGCGGCGGCGAGCCGGCGGAACGAGGCGCCGAAGTCGGCCGACCTCCACACCCCGCCCTCCCCGCAGCCGACGTACACCGTGTCCGGCCGGAGCGGATCGCCGCGGACCGCCGAGACCGACGTGCAGCCGCCCGGCAGGCCGGTCGCCCGCAGCCGCACCCAGTGGCGGCCGCGCCGCACCGAGAGCCACAGCCGCCCCTGCCGGTCGAGGCCGTAGAGGCGGTTCGTGCGGTAATAGGGTGAGGCGACGGCCGCGATCGAGCGACCGTCCGGGCGCTCGGCCAGCCGGCTCGCGCCGAAGCCGCCGACGCCGACGTGTGCGCCGTCGACGAGCACGACCTCCTTCTCGAGGAACGCGACCCCGATCCCGTCGGTGTGGGCCATGCTGCGCCAGCTGTGGCCGCCGTCGTGGGAGCGGTACACATGCGACCCGGCCGCCGCCCAGATCGTACCGGCGTAGTCGGGCGCGATCGCGATCGACGCGGCGCGGGCGGGAATGGCGACGGGAGGCTCGCTTGCCTGTCCGCATGCACTGGCACATACTGCCAATATTGCAATAAACACAGAATTCCGCTCAACCATTCCCCGCATAGTCCCGACAAACCTAGAGGACGGCCCTCCACACCGGCTCCAGCCTGGCCGTTCCAGTCGTCGCACCATGCCCGAAAACCCGTCGACCATCGACCGCCTTCGCGGCCTTCTCGAGGTCACCCGGCTCGTCAGAGCCGAGACCGAGCAATCGGCCCTGCTCGAAGCCATCGCCACGTCGATCGCGACGTCGCTCGGGTTCCACACCGTCGTCGTCAACCTCTACCGCCCCGCCTGGAACGACTTCGAGGTGACGACCGTGCACGGCTCCGAGGACGCCCGCCGGGCGCTTCTCGGCGACACGCTCGACTGGGGCGCCTGGACGCCGCTCCTCGACCAGCGCTTCGAGCGCTGCGGCGCCTACCTCATCCCGCACGGCGCCTTCGACTGGGAGGGCGACGTGGGCCGGCGCTACGTGCCCGCCTGGGAGCCGAGCGCCGACCCGCACGCCTGGCATCCCGACGACGAGCTCTTCGTGCCGATGCTCCATTCCGACGGGCACATGCTCGGCATCCTGTCGGTCGGCGAGCCCCACACCGGCGTACGCCCGTCCGACGAGGAGCTCGAGGTGCTCGTGGCCGTCGCCGACCACGTCGCCCTGGCGCTCCAGAGCTTCCAGGAGGAGGCGGCCGCGGCTCACCACCGGATCGCGCTGCGCGAGCTCCTGCTCAGTGTCCTCACGGCTGGCCGAGACGTCGTCGGTCGACGCCATCCTCCAGGCCACGTGCGACGGCGTGGCGTACGCGCTCGGATTCCACAAGGTGGCCATCCAGCTGCCCGAGCCCGGCACGAACGTCTTCATCACGCGTGCGACGACGGGCTGGACGCTCGACGAGCTCCACCAGAACGCGCCGCTCTCGATGTGGGAGCTGGCGCCGCTCCTCGACCCCCCGTTCGAGATCGAGGGCTGCTTCCTGCTCTCGCACGAGCAGGCCATGTCGCGCCTGCCGGCGGGCCACCGCATGTACCGCTCGGTGATGAACGGCCGCGGGCCGTGGGCGTGGGACCGGCACTGGCTCGTCGTCCCGCTCGTCGACCGTCACGGCAAGGTGATCGCGGTGATCTGGGCCGAGGATCCCGAGGACCGGCTCGTCCCGTCGCGACAGCTCATGCAGGCTCTGCGCGTCTTCGCCAACCAGGCGACCGCCGCCCTCGACGCCGCCGGGCGATTCGAGGAGGTGCGGTTCCTCGCCGAGCACGATCCGCTCACCCGGCTCTACAACCGGCACGCGTTCGGCCTGCGGCTGGAGATGGAGATGACCCGGTCCGACCGCTACGGGCGGCCGTTCACGCTGGTCGTGCTCGACGTCGACGGCTTCAAGCTGGTGAACGACCGCCACGGCCACCTCGCGGGCGACGCGGCCCTCGAGCGGCTGGGGCTGGTGCTGCGCGCCGGGCTGCGGGCGGCCGACACGGCCTACCGGATCGGCGGCGACGAGTTCGCGCTGCTCCTGCCGGAGACCTCGGCGGGCGAGGCTCGGGCGGTGATCGAGCGCATCGCCCACGATCTCGATGCGGCCGGGGAGCGGTCGGGCACGCCGCTTCGGGCCAGCTTCGGCGTCATCGTCGCCGAGACCGGGCTCGGCAACGCCGAGCAGCTGCTCCGGGGCGCGGACGCCGCGATGTACGAGGCCAAGCGCAGCGGCGTCCCCATCCATTTCGTTGCATGATTCGAGGACGACGGCAATGAGCCCCCACGATCCCGAAGCGCTCGCCCGCCTGCGCGGGTTCCTCGAAGTCACCCGCGTCGTTCGCTCGGAGGAGGAGCTGGGCGGCCTCCTGGCCTCGATCGCGAAGTCGATCTCGGAGTCGCTCGGGTTCGCCACGGTCGTCGTGCACCTGCACCGGCCGGCCTGGGACGACTTCAAGGTGACGACGGTGCACGGCGGCCCGGAGGCCGTGGCGGGCCTGGCCGGAGACGCGCGCGGCCGCGACGTGTGGGAGCCGCTCCTCGACGAGCGTTTCGCCCGCCGCGGCGCCTACCTCGTGCCGCACGGGGCCTTCGACTGGGAGGCGCACGCGCCCGGGTCGTACGTCCCGCCGCTCGAGGCGGGGACCGGCCCCGACGACTGGCATCCGCTCGACGCGCTCTTCGTGCCGCTGCGGCACCCCGACGGGCACGTGGTGGGCATCCTCTCCGTCGACGAGCCGGCCAGCGGCCGCATCCCGACCGACGAGGAGCTCGACGTGCTGGTGGCCATGGCCGACCACGCCGCGATCGCGGTGCAGAGCACCCAGGAGGCCGAGCAGGCCGCCCGCCACCGCGCGGCGCTCGAGCAGCTGCTCCAGGTGTCCTCGCGGCTCACCGAGACGTTCGCGATCGACGAGATCCTCCAGTCGGTCTGCGACGGCATCCACACCGCGCTCGGGTTCGAGAACGTCTGCATCGACCTGCCCGACCCCGACACCGGCGTCTTCCGCACGCGCGCCACCCATGGGTGGGGGATCGACGACGCGGCGGTGAACACGGCGATGACGTTCGCCCAGATCGAGCGCCTGCTCGATCCCGCGTTCGAGGTCGAGGGGTGCTTCCTGCTCGACCACGAGCAGGGCCTCGACCGGGTCGCTCCCGAGCACCACACCTACGAGTCGGAGCTCAGCGGG
The DNA here is from genome assembly GCA_963805545.1 of uncultured Actinomycetes bacterium. Taxonomy (GTDB): domain Bacteria; phylum Actinomycetota; class Thermoleophilia; order Gaiellales; family JAICJC01; genus JAICJC01. Next base: position 224,709 of record CAWDUU010000009.1, on the reverse strand, counting down.
CGCGGGCCGCTCGCCTGGCGAAACCACTGGCTCATCGTCCCGCTCTGGAGCCGCGCCGGCGACGTGATGGGCGCGATCTGGGCCGACGACCCCGTCGACCGGCTGGTGCCTTCGGAGCGAAAGCTCCAGGCGCTGCGGGTCTTCGCAAACCAGGCCACCACCGCGCTCGACACGGCGGCGCAGTACGAGGAGATGCAGTTCCTGGCCGAGCACGACCCGCTCACCCGGCTCCTCAACCGGCGGGCGTTCAACGAGCGGCTCGAGCAGGAGGTGTCGCGCTCGATGCGCTACGGCCACCCGATGGCGCTCGTCCTCTGCGACCTGAACGGCTTCAAGGCGCTCAACGACCGAAACGGCCACGCCGCCGGCGACGAGGCGCTCGAGGTCGTGGGCGGCGTGCTCCAGAGCGCGCTTCGCACCGCCGACGCGGCGTTTCGGATCGGCGGCGACGAGTTCGCGCTGATCCTGCCGGAGACCGGCGAGGACGAGGCCCGTGCGGCGGTGGAGCGAGTGGCCGGGGCGATGGCGGCCGCGTTCACGGGCCGGAACGAGGAGCTGGCCGCCGGCTTCGGCGTGGCGGTCTGCCCGCGCGACGGCGACGATCCCCGGCCGCTGTTCCGCGCGGCCGACCGGGCGATGTACGCGGCGAAGCCGCGCGTGCCCCGCCCGATCTAACGGTCCCGTTAGGATGCCCGCCGAGAGGGGGCGAGGAGGACCGTGGATCTCGACCTGAACGACGAGCAGCGCTCGATCCAGGAGACCGTGCGTGAGTTCGTCGACCGACGCATCCTGCCGGTGGCGCAGGAGAACGACATCAACCATCACCTCGACATGGGGATCATCGAGGGGATGGCCGAGCTGGGGCTCCTGGGCGCGCCGATCCCGCCCGAGCACGGCGGCGCCGGGCTCGACTTCGTCTGCGAGGCCCTGATCTGCGAGGAGATCGAGCGGGGCGAGTCGGCCTTCCGCACGCTGATCTCGGTGCACGTCGGGCTGAACTCGCTCTCGCTCCTGCGCTTCGGCACGGCCGAGCAGCACATGAAGTACCTGGCCCCGATGGCGCGCGGCGAGAAGCTCGGCTGCTTCGGGCTGACCGAGCCGGCGGCGGGATCCGACGTGGCGGCGATGCTCACGAACGCCGCCCGCCAGGAGGACGGCACCTACCTCCTGAACGGGCAGAAGAATTGGATCTCCTACGCGACCGAGGCGGACTACGCGCTCGTCTTCGCCAAGACCGACCCGTCGGCCGGCCACAGGGGCATCTCGGCCTTCGTCGTCGAGCGCGAGTGGGAGGGCGTCGAGGCCCGCCGGATCCCGAACAAGCTGGGCATCTGGGCCGGCTCCACGGGCGAGCTCTTCTTCTCGAACGTGCAGGTGCCGGCCGAGAACCTGGTCGGCGCCGAGGGCGACGGCTTCAAGATCGCGATGCACTCGCTCGACCAGGGCCGCTTCACGGTGGCGGCGGGCGCGGTCGGGGTGATCCGGGCATGCCTGGAGGCGTCGGTCAAGTACGCGAACGAGCGCGAGACGTTCGGAAAGCCGATCGGAAAGCACCAGTTCGTGCAGGACATGATCGCCGACATGGTGCTGGGCTACGAGACTTCGCGCCTGCTCGTCATGCAGGCCGCCCACGCGAAGGACAAGGGCGTGCGCAACACCCGCGAGACGTCGCTCGCCAAGTGGCATGCGACCGAGAGCGCCTTCAACGCCGCCAACCTCGCGATCCAGGTGCACGGCGCCTACGGCTACTCCGCCGAGTACCCGGTCGAGCGCTACTTCCGCAATTCCCGCGCCCCGATCATCTACGAGGGCACGACGCAGATCCACAAGATGATGCAGGCCGAGCACGCCCTGGGGTACCGGAAGCTGAATGGCTGACCTGCCGGGCGACGCGAGGCTCGTCGAGCTCGAGGACGGCGGCGTCTTGAACGTCGTCGAGCTGGGGTCGCAGAAGGCCTATCCGCTCATGCTCCTCCACGGCGGCCCGGGCCTCGACCACCACGAGTTCCGGCCCTGGCTCGACCCGCTGGCCGACATGGGCTTCCGGCTCGTCTACGTCGACGAGCGCGGCCAGGGCGGCTCGCCCCGGGTCGACCCGGCGTCGCTCACGCTCCAGGTCTTCGCCCACGACATCGACCGGCTGGCGCGGGCGCTGGGGATCGAGGCCTTCGGCGTCCTCGGGCACTCCTTCGGGGCGTTCATCGCCCTCTCGCACGCGCTCGAGCGGGGGACGGCCGACCAGTACGTCATCTCGTCGGGGGCGGCGTCGACGTCCGCGCTCATGGCCGACGTCGAGCGCTCGATCGACGCCTTCGAGCCGGCCTACCTGCGCGACCAGATCCGCAAGTCGTGGGACGAGGAGCCGCGCCTGAAGACGGTCGAGCAGGCCCGCGAGGTGTCGGCCGCCCAGATGCCCTTTCACTTCTGGGAGATGGGCGACGCGTACAGCCGCTACATGCAGTCCGACGACACCGTCTACGCGCCTGAGGTGCTGGCCCACTTCGCCGCCAACGGCTACGGCAACTTCGAGTGGCTCGACCACCTGCGCTGGATCTCCAAGCCGATGCTCGTGATCACAGGCCGGGGCGACCGCGTGTGCACCGTCGAGCGCTCCGAGGAGATCCACCGCGAGGTCGAGGGGTCGGAGCTGGTCGTCGTCGAGAAGGCCGCTCACATGACGTTCGTCGAGCAGCCCAAGGTCTACTTCGACGCGGTGCGCAGGTTCTTCATCCGCCAGGGCGCGATCCCCGACCCGAACGCCCCGCCGGCCGAGTAGCCGCCGACCCCCCAATGTTTCAGGTCAGCGGCGCCGCGCGCGGCCTGCGCGCACGGTCTTCTGGAAGATGCCCAGGATCACCTCGGGCAGGCTCGATCCGGTCGCGGTCACCTGCTGGAGGCCGCGGACGGCCACGGCGCGCGTTCCGCTTCGCTGGATTCGCACCTGCCACCCGGCGAGCTGCATCATGGTGATGAGCAGAACGCCGCTCCCGGGTGCGTATGTCGTCATCGGGTCCACGGGCGCGAGTATCTCGAACGCCCGTTAGCGTTATGTGTGAGCGGGGTGCGCTTCTTGGTAGAGATCGGAGCGGATGTGGAGAAGCGCCGGCAGCCGCTCGCGAATCGCCGCCTGGGCGGCGAGATCGAGGTCGGCGACGATGACGCCGTCGCCGTCCGGCGCCTGCGCCAGCACCGTCCCCCACGGGTCGACGATCATCGAGTGACCGTAGCTCGGCTTGTCGAGCCCGCCCGGCGTCCCGTGCTGGCCGGTGGCGAGCACGAAGGCCTGGTTCTCGATCGCCCGCGCGCGCAGCAGCACCTCCCAGTGGGCCATGCCCGTGTGGAGCGTGAAGTTCGACGGCACCGTCAGGATGCGCGCGCCGCGGTCGACGGCCAGCGAGCGGTACAGCTCCGGGAAGCGCAGGTCGTAGCAGACGGTGAGGCCGACCGTGACACCGTCGAGCTCGGCGGTCACGAGCTCCGACCCGGGCGCCGTGCCGTCGGACTCGCGGTAGCTGAACCCGCCCACGTCGACGTCGAAGAGGTGGATCTTCGTGTAGGCCGCGACCCGCTCGCCGTTTCGGCCGAATGCGATCGAGACGTTGTGGACGGCGTCGTCGTCGGCGACGATCGCGATGGAGCCGCCGATCAGGTTGACGCCGAGGTCGCGCGCCCAGCCGGCCATGGCGTCGACGGTCTCGCCGCCGTCCAGCCGTTCGGCCAGCGGTCGCAGGCGGGGGCCGTCCATCCAGGCGTTCCACTTCTCGGGGAGGAGCACGACGTCGGCGCCCCGCCCGGCGGCCTCGGCGACGAGCGGCGCCATGAGCGCGACGTTCTCCGACTTGTCGGCCCGGGCCGAGAACTGCACGCAGGCGGCGCGGATGGTCGTCATGTGGGGAAGCCTACCGGCCGCCGTGGGGCCTCATCCTCGTCCAGCCACTGCATGAATGCGATCGAGCAGGCTGCGAACAGGATGACCGCCTGCTCGATCGCCATCGCAACCGCGCCGACCTGCTGGTCCTCGAGCGGCGTCAGGCCCCAGAGCTTCGGTGCGCGCTCGTAGAAGTCATAGAGCGGCTGGGTGAACGCGAGGAGGAAGGCGACCGGCGCGGCCGCGAGGAACGCTCCGAAGAGGAAGAAGAGCCGCGCCTGCGCGCGCATCCGGCCCGGCGAGATGACCGCCCACCAGAACGCGAGGCCCGAGCCGAGGAAGGCCAGGTGCTCGAGTCCGAGCGCCCAGCGGTGCTCGAGCGCGTAGCCGTAGATCGCCGGGATGTGAAGGACATACCAGGCGGCGAGCCAGACGGCCAGCGCGACCGGCGGGGCGGTGGCGGCCCTGACCCACGCCCGCTTCTCCGCCGCCTCCATCATCGCCGGGGTGAGCCCGAGCACGAGGAGCGGCGGCGCCCAGTCGGCCAGCATCACGTTCTGGAGCAGGTGGGCGGAGAGGAGCGAGGTGAGCGCGACGTGCTCGAGCGGCGAGAGCAGGCCGATCGCGATGAGCGCGAGGCCCGCCGCGAACGACGCCCGCCGCCAGCCCGGGACCGGCGAGCCGCGCCGGCCGAACGTGCGCACCACGACGACGTAGTCGACCGCCGCCACGGCGATCGCAAGCGCCCACTCGGGGTCGGCCTGGAGCTGCCAGGGATCGACCGCCGCCACGGCTCAGCCCGCCGGCGAGAGGGGCGCCATCGTGAGCCCGAAGCCGGCGAGCTGCTCCCAGTAGAGCTCGGCCCGCTCGCGCTCGCCGGTCCAGACAATCGCCTTCCCGCTCGTGTGGATGCGGGTCGCCAGCTCCATTCCGCGGTCGAAGCCGACCCCGGGGATGGTGCGCGCGAGGGCGAAGGCGACGCCGTCGAAGGTGTTGTGGTCGTCGTTCTTCACGATGACGAGCCACGGCCGGCCCGCTCCCGACCCCGGTCCCGACCTGCGCGGCTTCTGCTTTCGGACGGGCGGGGCAACCGTCGACATGGCTTCGAGTGTACCGATGCCTGAAACGTCAGCGGCCGCAGTTCGCGTACGGCGGGTCGAGCAGCACGCGGGACTGCTTCGGGGGAGTCGGCGGCCGCCAGGTCGTGGCGGGCGTCCGGCTCGGGCTCGGTGCGGGCGACGGAGTCATCGCGCAGAGTCTCGATCAGGCGCCGGGGCCGGCGCGATACGGCCAGCCGGTGTCCGGCGTGCGCCCGTCCCGAGGATGGAGGTACGGCCAGCACCCCTCGCCTGATCCACGCAACGTTTCTTTCAGCCCCAGCCGCCGCCGCCCGGCGTGCGGATCTCGAGGACGTCGCCGGCCCTGAGGTCGAGGCTGCACTTCGCCGGGAGCCGGCGGCCGTTCAGGCGGTTCTGGCCCGGGGCGCCGTCCTCGCCGCCCGCCGCACCGCGCGGGCCGTGGCGGCGGCGCTCGGTCATGAGGCCCAGACGGCAGTCGGCCAGCACCCGGTAGACGCGGACGACGCCGTCGCCGCCGGGATGACGTCCGGCCCCGCCGGTGCGGGGCCGAAGCGCGTAGCGCTGGATCCGCAGCGGATACTCGCGCTCGAGCGCCTCGATCGGCGTGTTGAGCGTGTTCGACATCGCGACGTGGACGGCGCTCGGCCCCGGGCCGGCCGGACCGCCGCCCTGACCGCCGCCCAGCGTCTCGTAGTACGTGAAGGCCGGCGTCCCGAATGTGACGTTGTTCATCGTGCCCTGGCCGTTCGCCGGCACCGGCACAGCCCGGCCCAGCGCCGACATGACGACGTCGACGATCCGGCTCGACGTCTCGGTGTTGCCGCCGACGACGGCCGCCGGCGGCCGGGCGTTCACCAGGCAGCCCTCCGGGGCCACCACGTCGACGGGCACGAAGGCGCCGCCCGACGCCGGGATGTCGGGGTCGCACACCGAGCGGACGCAAAAGTAGACCGCCGAGCGCGTGACGGCGATCGGGCAGTTGACGTTCCCGGGCTGCTGCTCGGCGGTGCCCGCGAAGTCGGCCCGGACGCGGTCGCCGCGCACCGTGACCCGCACACGGATCGGGATGTCGCGCGTGTGGATGCCGTCGCCCTCGACGACGTCCTCGGCGTCGTAGGCCCCGTCGGGGATGCGGGCGATCCCGGCCCGGATGCGCCGCTCGCTGTAGGCGTGAAGCCCGTCCATCCCGCGCAGGAGCGTCCTTCGCCCGAACCGGAGTGCCAATTGGCGCAGGCGATCGGCGCCGACCTCCATGCACGCCGCCTGGGCGCGCAGGTCGGCCAGCCGTTCGGCCGGCTTTCGCATGTTGGCGACGAGGAGCGCACGCACGTCGGTGGTCAGCCGCAGCGGCGGGATGACGACGCCCTCCTGGAGGAGCTCGGTCGCGCCGGCCGGCATCGAGGCCGGCTGCATCCCGCCCACGTCGGCATGGTGGGCGCGCGAGCACACGATCCCCAGGTCGTCCACCACGGCGACCAGCGTGATGTCGGGCAGGTGCGTGCCGCCGGTGTAGGGATCGTTCAACACCCACACCTCGCCGGGCGCCGCGCCCCGCGCGAGCACGGCGGCCACCGCGTCGGGCATCGCGCCGAGGTGCACGGGCAGGTGCTCGGCCTGGGCGATCATGCGCCCGCCGGTGTCGAAGAGCGCGGTCGAGCAGTCGCGCCGCTCCTTGATGTTGGCCGAGTGGGCCGAGCGGACGAGCGCCGCGCCCATCTCCTCGGCGACGCCCCGCAGCGCCGCCGCGAGCACCTGGAGGCCGGCCGGATCCATCAGCGCGCCAGCCTCCACGAGCCGTCCGGCCGGCGACGGGCCGTCCAGCCCTCTCCGACCCACATCGTCGCGCCGTCGAGCGGCACCGACGCCGGCCCCCGCACGGGCGCCGTGCGCGGGACGCGGGGAAGCTCGAGCTCCGGTCCCGCCTCGACCGTCGCCACCCGGACGCTCACGACTTCGACCTCGCCGTCCGGGTCGTCGAACCCGTACCGCTTGCGATGACGGGCGTGGAACCGCTCGGCCAGCGTGGCCCGTGGCGTGACGGGCACGCTCAGCTCGTGGGCCTGGCCGCGGTAGCGAAGCGCGCACTCCGCCTCGCCGCGAAGCCGGCCCGGCCGCCAGGCCGAGAGCGGCCGCATGACGCTCTGGACGGCGTCCGTGCGACGCTCGCCCGCGGCGATCCCGAGCGCCGAGAGGACGCCGCCCGCCGCAGGCACGGTCACGGTTCGCATACCGAGCAGGTCTGCCACGTCGCAGGCGTGCAGCGGCCCGGCGCCGCCGAACGCGACCAGCTCGAGTTCGCGAGGGTCGTGGCCCTGCTCGACGCTCACGACCCGGATCGCGCGCACCATCTCCTCGTTCGCGACGGCGACGACGCCCTCGGCAGCCGCGCGCAGCGACCGGAATGCGCCGGCCACCTCGCGCAGCGCGGCCCGCGCGGCGGCGGCGTCGAGCCGCAGGTCGCCCGCAATCGGCACCTTCGGGTCGAGCCGGCCGAGGACGACGTTGGCGTCCGTGACCGTCGGGAGCTTCCCGCCGCGCCCGTAGGCGGCCGGGCCGGGATCGGCCCCCGCGCTGTGCGGCCCGACCCGGAGCGCCCCGCCCTCGTCGAGCCACGCGATCGACCCGCCCCCCGCCCCGACGGTGTGGATGTCGACGTGCGGCAGCCGGAGCGGCAGCCCGGCGATCGCCCGCTGCGCCGAGATGCCCGCCTCCCCGTCGCGGATCAGGCAGACGTCGGTCGACGTGCCCCCCATGTCGAAGCTGACCGCGTCGCCGGCTCCGAGCGCCTTCACCGCGGCCACGCCGCCCGCCGGGCCGGAGAGGAGGAGGCGCACCGGATGCGCTGCCGCCTCGGCCAGCCCGCACACGCCGCCGCTCGATTGCATCACGTCCGGCTCGGGCAGGCCGCGCTCGGCCGCCGACCGGCCCAGCCGCCCCAGGTAGCGGCCGGCGGCCGGGCCGAGATAGGCGTCGGCGATCGCCGTCGAGGCCCGCTCGTACTCGCGGAACTCCGGCGCCACGTCGACCGACGCGACGACGTGGACGCCGGGGAGCGCCTGCCGCAGGCGCCGGGCGGTCTCGCGCTCGTTGCGGGGATGGGCGTAGGAATGGAGCAGGCAGACCGCCACGGCCTCGACTCCCGCCCGGCGCAGCCTGCGTGCCGCCCGTTCGACCGACTCGGGCCGGAGCCGGCGCAGGACGCCGTCGGGCCCGGTGCGCTCGTCCACCTCGGCCGTGACGGCCGCCAGCGGCGCGGGCGGCGCGACGTCGAGCCGGTAGAGGTGGGGCCGGGTCTGCCGGGCCAGCGTCAGGAGGTCGGCGAAGCCCTCCGTGGCCACGAGCGCCGCGCGGGCGCCCCGCCGCTCGAGGAGCGCGTTCGTGGCGACGGTCGTCCCGTGCCCGAGCCGCCCCACGTCGCCGGCGGCGAGCCCGGCCCGCTCCAGCGCGAGCGCCACGCCCTCCACGACCCCCCGCGACTGGTCGTCGGGCGTCGTCGGCACCTTGGCGGTGGTCAGCCGGCCGCCGGCGACGAGCGCGACGTCGGTGAACGTGCCGCCCACGTCGACTCCGGCGATCGCACGCATCGCGCAAGAATATGCTGCCCCCGTGACGCTTCACCGGCACTTCTCGGCGGAAGCCTCCGACGGCGACCGCGGCCGCGCCCTCGGCACCGCCCAGCGCGAGCGGATCGAGCTCGTGGCCGGGGTCTACGCCCGCCTCTTCGCGATGAACGGCCTCGGCGCGGCCGACGTCGCGGCGCTCGGCGGCCAGGCCCTCGGCCGCATCGCGGCCTTCGCGCCCGAGCTCGGAGCCGAGATCGAGGGGATCGCGGCCGGCTCCGGGCAGCCCGTCGAGACCGTCGCCGCGCTCAACGCCCGCACCGAGATCCTGGCCGCGTCCGCCGGGGAGTGCTCGACCATCGCCTGCCTCGGCGCGATGACCGCCTCGGGCTCGGCGCTCGGCGTCCAGACGTGGGACTGGCACAACGAGCTCTCCGACGGCTGGATCGCGTGGACGATCGAGCACCCCGACGGCCGCCGGGTCGAGACGATGACCGAAGCCGGCATCGTCGGCAAGATCGGCATGAACGACCGCGGCGTCGCGGTGCTGCTCAACATCCTCGGCCACCGCGACGACGGCCCGCCGGTCGGCGTCCCGATCCACGTGCTCTGCCGGGCGGTGCTCGACCGGTCCGGCGGCGCCGTCGCCGCGCTCGAGACGATCGCCGCCGCCGACGTCTCGGCGTCGAGCGCGATCACGGTCGTCACCGACGAGGACGGCGGCACGGTCTGCACCGTCGAGGTCTCGCCGGCCGGGCCGGGCTTCGTGACGCCCGACGACCGCGGCGTCCTCGTCCACACGAACCACTTCCTCGATGAGCCCGGCAGGGGCGGCGACACCGGTGTCCGCGACGGCCCGGGGACGATCCTGCGGCTCGACCTCGCAAAGCGGCGCATGGCGGCGATGCACCCCGGCGAGGTGACGCCGGAGGCGGTGCTGGCGGCGATGGCCTCGCACCGGGGCGGGTCGAGCGCGATGTGCTGCCATCCCGAGCCGGGCGCGGCCCTGGGCGACCGGTGGACGACCCTCGCCACGATCGTCGCCGACCCGGCCGCGCGCGAGCTCAAGGTGTACCGCGGCGGGCCGTGTCAGATCGCGGCGGCCTCGACAACCGCCGCGGCCGCCAGGCAGTAACCCTCCTGCCACGGCAGCGCGGCCAGCTGGAGGCCGACCGGCATGCCCGCGTCGTCGCGGCCGCAGGGGACGCTGATCGCGGGCCAGCCCAGGATGTTGAAGACCTGGGTCAGGCCGCACATCGCAAACGTGACGTCGAACGCGGGCTCGCCCGCGAACGGCACCTCGGTCACGCCGATCCTGGGCGGCGTGAACGCCTGGGTGGGCGTGGCGACGAGGTCGATGCCCGCCGCGGCCAGCCCCTCGTGCATCCGGGCCCGGTACTCGAGCCGGTTCTGCGACGTGATCGCCGAGTCGACCGCCAGCATCGGCCCGGCGGCCTCCAGGTCGCGCACCACGTCCGGGCCGAAGTCCGCCCGGTGCTCGGGCCAGAACTCCCACACCGTGGCCGCCTCCTCGGGCGTGAACGGGTCGGCGATGCCGAGCCTCGCCGGCCACTGCATGTCGACCTCGACGATCCGCGCCCCTGCGTCGCGCAGCGCGTCGATCCCGCGCCTGGCCGACGCCGTGATGTCCGGCGCCGTGTGCTCGAAGAAGTAGCGCTCGGCGACGCCCACGGTCAGGCCGGCGACGCCCCGTCGGGCCGACTCGCTCCAGCGCTCGACCGGCACGGGCGCCGTCCGCGGGTCGCGCGGCGACGCGCCGGCCATGACTTCGAGATGGAGCGCGCAGTCGGCCACCGACCGCGCCAGCGGGCCGCAGTGGTCGAGCGTCGGGCACAGCATCCGGATCCCGGCCAGGCTGACCCGGCCGAACGTCGGCTTCAGGCCGACGACGCCGCAGCAGGAGGCGGGGCAGCGGATCGACCCGCCGGTGTCGGTGCCGGGCGCAGCGGCGACCAGGCCGGCGGCGAGCGCGGCCCCCGAGCCGCCGCTCGATCCGCCCGGGACGCGGGTCGGGTCGTGCGGGTTCCTGCACGAGCCGTAGTGCGGGTTCTGGTTGGTCGTCCCCCAGGCCAGCTCGTGGGTCGCGAGCTTGGCCACGCAGACGGCGCCGGCGGCCGCGAACCGGGCCACGACGTCGGCGTCGCGCTCCGGGACATGGTCGCGGAAGAGCGCGCTGCCGTAGGTGGTCGTGATGCCGCCGGTGTCGATCAGGTCCTTCCAGCCGACGGGGACGCCCGCCAGCGGGCCGGGGTCGCGACCCTCGGAGATCGCACGGTCGACGGCGGCCGCCTCGCGCCGGGCGCGCTCCTCGGTGATCCGCCAGACGGCGCCCAGCTCGTCGGCCGCCAGCTTCTCGAGATGCTCTTCGAGCACCTCGGCGGCCGTTCGCTCGCGACCGCGGACCCGCTCTGCGATCGCGATGCTCACGCCGGCGCCAGCCGGGACGCCCGGAACCGGTCGGCCTCGGGCGGGAGCGGCCGTCCCTGGGCGAGGTCGGCGATCAGCCTCCCGAGCAGGGGGCCGAACTTGAAGGCGTGGCCGCTGCACCCGCCGCAGACGATCACTCCGTCGATCCTATCGAGCACGAAGTCGCCGTCGGGCGACATCGTGTAGAGGCACGCCTCGGAGTGCACCGGCCGCGGATCGAAGCCCGGGAAGGTGCGCCTCACGTGCTCGACGAGCCTCTCCTGGAGCCCCGCGTCCACGGGCCGGTCGGGACGCTCGGGGTCCCACGGGTCGGGCCGGGCGGCGTCCTCGGCGACCTTGTAGCCGATCCCCGGCGTGACGAGCCCATAGTGCAGGCGGCGGTCGGGGCCGCCGTGGTCGATCACGCAGGGACGGTCGTCCGGCGCGCCGGCGAAGTACGTCACCTGCTCGATGCGCGGCTGGAGAGGCAGGTCGAACATCGGGCCGAGCCACGACCCGGGGCAGGCAACGACGACGTCCGCCTCGAGCTCGCGCGGATCGGGAACCCGCGTCCCCTCGCGCACGTCGAGCCCGCGGGCGAGGGACTCGAGCGCCTCGTCGGCCATGACCGCGCCGGCGTGCGCATCCCAGAGAGCGGGCTCCGGGAAGCGGGCCTCGGGGAAGCGGCGCTGGGCCTCGGCCGGCTCCAGCCACTCGTACGGCTCACCGACCTCGTCGAAGGCGGCCGCGTGGAGCTCGACGCCCTGGCCGTACTCCAGGAGCCCGGTCTCCCGCAGCGGACACGGGTCGAGCCGGCGCCACTCCTCGATCGCCCGCACCGCGAGCCTCAGATAGTCGGGGTGGCGGTAGGTGCGCCGGAAGATCCGCGACCGGCCGCGTGACGACCCGAGCGGCGAGCCGATCCGGTCGCGCTCGTACACGGTGACGACGAAGCCGTCCTGGGCGAGCGCGCGCGCCGCCGAGAGGCCGATGACCCCCGCCCCGACGACGGCGGCCCGGTCAGGCAGCCGGCGCCACCATTCTGCCCAGCTCGCCCGTCTGATAGAGCTCGGTCACGATGTCGCAGCCGCCGACGAGCTCGCCGTCGACGAAGAGCTGCGGGATGGTCGGCCAGCCGGAGTGGGCCGAGAGCTGCTCGCGGATGCGCGGGTCGGGCAGGATGTCGATGGCCGCGAACTCCGCTCCGGACAGCTGGAGCGCCTGCACCGTGCGGGCCGAGAACCCGCAGCGGGGGAAGTCAGGCGTGCCCTTCATGAACAGCATCACCTTGTTCTCGGTGATGGCCTTCGTGATCTCCTCGCGAATCTGGTCGTCTGTGACGATCATGGCGCCTCCGTCTTGATCTGTAGTGCGTGGATCGAGCCGTCGTCGAGCAGGTGCTGGACGGGCGCGTAGACCAGCCTGTGCTGGTCGATCAGCGACAGCCCGGAGAACCGCTCGGAGCGGATCCGCGTCGACAGGTGGTCGTCGCCCGAGAAGGGCCACACCTCCACCTCGCCGCCGGGGAACGCCTCTTCGAGGAGCCCCCGCACCTGGTCTGGCAGTTGCACCCTCAAAGATTAGCGCCGCGTGTGCCCGGGCCATCCGGGGGCCCGCCCGTTCACGTAGTCTTCATGTGACCCAACCCAGGCCCGGAGGAGGGCCGTCATGAATCTCTACTGGTACGTCCTGTTCGCAGTTCCGCCGCTCGTCCTCGGCCTCGCCGCGCAGGCGTGGGTCGGCCGGGCGTTCGCCGCCGGCTCCAAGGTCAAGGCCGCGTCCGGGCTCACCGGCGCGCAGGTGAGCCGCCAGATGCTCGACTCCGGCGGCCTCCAGAACGTGTCCGTCGAGGGCATCGCGGGCCAGCTCACCGATCACTACGACCCGCGCACGAACACCATGCGCCTGTCGGGCCCGGTCGGCGGATCCGACTCGGTCGCCGCCGTCGCCGTCGCCGCGCACGAGACCGGGCACGCATTCCAGCACGCCCGCGGCGAGGCCGGCTTCAAGCTCCGCGGCTCGCTGGTTCCGGCCACCGGGTTCGCGTCGCAGGCCTGGTTTCCGATCTTCCTGATCGGGATCTTCATGGGTGCCACGAACCTGGCGCTCGTCGGGGTCGCGCTGTTCGCCGCGATCGTCGTGTTCCAGCTCGTGACGCTCCCGGTCGAGTTCGGCGCCAGCCGCAAGGCCATGGCGATGCTCACGAACCAGGGCGTCATCAGCCAGCAGCAGGTGCCGGTCGCCCGCAAGGTGCTGACGGCCGCGGCGCTCACGTACGTCGTCGGCGCGCTGGTGGCGATCTGGCAGCTGGCGCTGCTCCTGATGCAGTCGCGCCGGTAGACTCGCGGCCGATGCCGCTTCCGCTCTCGCCCCCGGTCATGCCGCAGCTCGCGCGGCCGGGGGCGGAGCTGCCCGACGGCGAGGGCTGGCTCTACGAGCCGAAGTGGGACGGGTTCCGGGCGATCGCCTTCGTCGACGGCGACGAGTTCCACGTCCAGTCGCGCAACGGCAAGCCGCTGGGGCGCTACTTCCCCGAGCTCCGCTTTCCGGAGGGCCGCTACGTGCTCGACGGCGAGCTCGTGATCCGCACGGCCGACGGGGGCGAGGACTTCGAGGCGCTCCAGGAGCGCATCCACCCGGCCGCCTCGCGGGTCGCGATGCTGGCCGAGAAGACCCCGGCGACCTTCGTCGCGTTCGACCTCCTGGCGCTCGGCGACGAGTCGCTGCTCGACCGCCCGTTCGCGGAGCGGCGGAAGATGCTCGAGAAGCACGTCTCCGACCCGGTCGAGCTGACACCGGCGACGGACTCGCCCAAGGAGGCCGAGAAGTGGCTGCACGGCGCCGAGGGCGTCGTCGCCAAGCAGACGGGCGCGCCGTACCTCCCGGGCGAGCGCAAGGGCATGGTCAAGGTGCGTCGCACGCGCACGATCGACTGCGTCGTCATGGGCTGGCGGCCCGGCAAGGCGGAGGGCACCGTCGGCTCGCTCATCCTCGGCCTCCACGACGGCGACAAGCTGTGGCCGGTCGGCCACACGTCGGGGTTCACGGCGGCGAAGGCCCGCGAGCTGGTCGGGGTCGTGACGCCGTACGAGTCCGGCGAGACGGGCGCGAACGAGCCCAACCGCTGGAACGCGGGCAAGGAGGATCGCGAGTGGCGCGGCCTTCGCCCCGAGCTCGTCGTCGAGGTGACGTTCGACCACGTGAGCGGCCGCCGCATCCGGCACGGCACCCGGCTCGTCCGCTTCCGCGACGACAAGCCGCCCGAGGACTGCCTGATCGAGCAGCTCGACTCCTAGCTGAAACATTGGGGGCCTGACCCCGTTGTTGCGCGCTAAGCTGCGGAGAGCGTTTGCCGGGGAGCCCCGCAGGGGCTGAGAGGGTGCCGCAGAGGCGCCGACCCGCGAACCTGATCTGGGTAATTCCAGCGAAGGGATGCACGCAGTGAGCGAGATCGTCGTCGCCGGCGCGACGAAGACGTACGGGGGCGTCACCGCCATCGACGGCGTGACCCTGAGCGTGGAGGAGGGGCAGGCCGTCGGCCTCGTCGGCCGGAGCGGGTGCGGGAAGTCGACGCTGCTTCGCCTGATCGCCGGCCTCGAGGCGCCCGACGGGGGCCGGATCGCGGTCGCCGGTGCCGAGGACCCGGCGGGGCGGCTCGCGCAGTGCGCGCTGATGCCGCAGGCCGACCTCCTGATGCCCTGGCGAGACGCGCTCGGGAACGCGTCGATCGCACTCGAGAACGCCGGCGCGGGCCGGAGCGAGGCCCGCGCCCGCGCGGCCGGGCTCTTCAGCGAGCTCGGGCTCGACGGCTTCGAGCGCGCGCGCTCCTGGGAGCTCTCCGGCGGCATGCGCCAGCGGGTCGCGTTCGCGCGCACGCTCCTGGCCGAGAAGCCCGTCCTGCTCCTCGACGAGCCCTTCGGAGCGCTCGACGCGATCACGCGCTCCGAGATGCAGGAGTGGCTGGCCGGGGCGATGCGGGCGCTCCCGCGCACCGCCGTCCTCGTCACCCACGACCTCGACGAGGCGCTGCGGCTGTGCGACCGGGTCGTCGTCCTCACCGCCCGGCCGGGCCGCGTCGCCTGCGAGCTCGACGGAACGGGCCCGGCGGAGCCGGCGCGCGAGCGGGCGGTGGAGGCGCTGCGGTGAGCCGGCCGCCGCGGATCGGGTGGCTCGTGGCGCTCCTCGCCATCCTGGCCGCCTGGCAGGCCTGGGTGCGGCTGCGCGACGTGCCCGACTACCTGCTCCCCGCCCCGACCGACATCCTGGCGGCGCTTCGCGACGACCGCGGCCGGCTCGCCTCCGACGCCCGCCAGACCGCGTGGGAGATGCTGGCCGGGTTCGCGGCGGCGGTCGCCTTCGGGCTCGTCTCGGCGGCGGCGCTCCACTTCTCGGCGACGCTGCGCCGGGCCGTCTATCCGCTCCTGGTCGCGTCGCAGAGCGTGCCCGTCGTCGCCGTCGCGCCGGTGCTCGTCATCTACCTGGGGTTCGGGCTCGCGCCCAAGGTCGCGATCGTCGCGCTCGTGTGCTTCTTCCCCGTGACCGTGAACGCGCTCGACGGCCTCCGCTCGGTCGACCCGGAGTACCTGCGCGTGATGCGGACGCTGCGCGGCTCCCGGCTCACGACCTTCCGCCGCGTCGAGCTGCCGTGGGCGCTCCCCGCGGCGTTCTCGGGCGCCCGCGTCGCCGCCTCGTACGCCGCCGTCGCGGCGCTCTTCGCCGAGTACGCGGGCGGCTCCTCGGGCCTCGGCGAGACGATGCAGACCGCGACGGCGCAGCTCGACGCCCCGCTCGTCGGCGCGGCGGTCGTCGTGCTGGCAGGACTGGCGCTCGCCCTCTTCGCCGCGGTCTCGCTCGTCGAGCGGGTCGCGATCCCGTGGGCCCGGCGGGCGGCGTGAGGGCCCGCGCGCTCGTGATCCTCGTGGCGCTCGCCGCCGCCGGATGCGGCGGGTCGTCCTCGCCGGGTCCGGATGCGCCCGACCACGTCTCGCTCGTGCTCGACTGGGTGCCCAACCCCGACCACGTCGGCATCTACTCGGCAATCGACCGGGGCGACTTCTCGCGGCGCGGGCTCTCGGTCGCGCCGCGGCCGCCGGCGGGTGTCTCCGACCCGATCACCCTGGTCGCCGCCGGCCGGGCCGACCTCGGCGTCTCGTACGAGCCCGAGCTGTTCTTCGCCCAGGAGCACGACGCTCCCGTCGCGGCCGTCGCGACGGTCGTCCCCACAGCCCTGGCCTCGATCATCGCGAGCGGCCAGAGCGGCATCGCAACCCCGGCCGACCTGCGCGGGAAGACGATCGGCGTCGACGGCACCCAGAGCACGGCCGCATTCGTGAAGACGGTGCTCTCGAGCGCGGGCCTCGGCAGCGGCGACGTCCGGCTCGTCGACGTCAAGTTCAACCAGGTGCCGGCGCTTCTCGGCCACAGGGTCGACGCCGTCGCCGGGGTCTTCCAGAACATCGAGGGCGTGCTCTTCGCGATGCGCGGGCTGCACCCGGTCGTCTTCCCGTACGACCGCTACGGCGTCCCCGCCTACGACGAGCTGGTCGTGGTCGCAAACGCCGGCCGCCTGCACGACGACTCCCACTACCGGGCCATGGTGCGACGGTTCGTGGCCGGCCTCGCGGCCGGGACCGCCTGGGCCAAGGCCCACCCGGACGCCGCCGTCGCCGTCATGCGCCGCCACTCCGCCGACGACTACCGGGACGTCCTCTCCCGGAGCGTGCCGGCCACGCTGCGGCTGCTGGGGACGGATCCGCCGCCCGAGGCAGCCTGGGCCCGCTTCGGCGCGTGGATGTACCGGTCGGGCCTCCTCGACCAGAAGCCGGACGCTGCGGCCCTCATCGCCCGGCCCTAGACTGCGTCCATGGAGTCCCTCAAGGGCCAGCTCCTGATCGCGGCGCCCATGCTCGTCGACCCGAACTTCCACCGCACGGTCGTCCTGATCATGGAGCACACCGACGAGGGCGCGCTGGGCGTCGTCCTGAACCGCCCGACGGAGCTCGCCGTCGGCGACGCCGTCCCCGACCTGGCCGAGTTCGCCGACGGCGACCCGGTGTTCGCGGGCGGGCCGGTGCAGCCGCAGGCCGTGATCGCCCTTGCCGAGCACACGAGCCCGGTCGGCGAGGAGGCGGTCGTCGGCCCGATCGCCCCGATCCAGGTGGCGGACGACATCGAGGAGCTGGGCGGGCACGTGGCCCGGGTGCGGGTCTTCGCCGGCTACGCGGGCTGGACCGAGGGCCAGCTCGACGACGAGCTGGCCGAGGAGGCGTGGTTCATCGAGCCCGCCCTGCCCGGCGACGTCTTCGCCGGCGACCCTGACTCGCTCTGGAGGCGGGTGCTCGAGCGCAAGGGCGGCGAGTACTCCCTCGTGGCGCGCATGCCGCCCGACCCCTCGCTGAACTAGATGATTGATTCCACACCTGGAATCAATCATCGAGCGTCCCAAAGAGGTCGGCGGTTGGCGGCGCGCGCGAAGCCGCGGCTACGATCCGCCCCGATCCGTGGCGACGATCGCCGACACCGAGCAGCTCCACCTGACGTCCCCGGCGATGGATGGTCCGCAGGTGCGACGGGCCCAGCGGGCGCTCCTGCACAACCCGTACGGGACGTTCGACCCCGGGCCGCTCGACGGCGTCTACGGTGAGCGCACCGCCGCGGCGGTGCGCCGGGCCAAGTACTGGATGGGATTCCCGGAGCAGAAGATCGACCAGGTCTGCGGCTCGGAGCTGCTCACGCTCCTGGCCGAGGAGACGCCGCTCTCCTCCTCGCTCAAGTCAATGCGCACGCGCCGGCTGAAGCGCGCCGAGGACGCCCAGCTCTGGAGCCTGGCCTACGACGCCGCCGTGTCGTGCGTCGGCGACCGCGAGGAGCCACCCGGCAGCCACCGGTGCGACTTCAGCGACTGGTACGGCGTCTCCGGCCCGTGGGGCGTCATGTTCATCTCGTGGTGCTTCGCCCAGGCCAGGTCGGCCGCCTTCGAGCCCGGCCGCCGCTACTCCTACGTCCCCCACCTCCTGGGCGACGCTCAGCGCGCGGCCAACCACCTCTCGATCACGCGCACGCCCCTGAACGGCGACCTGGCGGTGTTCGACCTGGACGGCGACGGCGTGCCCGACCACATCGGCATGTTCGACCGCTGGCTCGACGACGGCGAGACGCGCTTCCAGACCGTCGAGGGCAACGTCTCGCTCTCCGGTGAGGTCAACGGCGGCCGCGTGCTCCAGCGCGAGCGCCACCGCCCGCAGACGTTCGCCTTCGTCCACGTACGGGGTTAACGCGGGGGAACCCAGCGTTCCCCCGCGAGCCCCCTCCTCACGAGTGGCAGATCGTTCGGCGCGCTCTGGCGAAGAGCGCTATCGGTTCCCACGTGTTAGCGCACATGGTGGAAATACCGGCGGGCCGCGTTGCCGAGCTTGCGCGTCGACCACAGGTTGTAGCCCGCCGCCAGGCCGACGCCGAGGACCGGCACCTCGCGGCCGAGGATGACGTAGGCCCGCCGGCGGGCGAGCTTCCCGGCCACCTGGGCGGCCAGACGGCGGGAGATGCGCTGGGTGAGCTTCGCGCCGGCCTCGCCCGTGAGCTCGCCGTCGCGGTGCACCGTCCCCATCACCCGGATCGTGCCGTTCCGGCGCAGGTCGACGACGCCCGCCTCGACGCCCATCGCCATGAGCACGTCCATCCGGCGGGCCGCGACGTCGCCGACCGGCCGTCCGTAGAGATGGGCGAGCAGCACCACGAGCTCCGTCTGGGCGACGGTGAGCAGCGACGCGTCGCCCAGGGCGGCGCCCATCTCGATCACCGTCCCGGCGCCGGGGAGCGTGGCGGGCAGGGCGCTCACGGCACCCGTCCCTGCAACCCGGCGGCCGCTGCGGGCGACGGCGATCCGGGCCAGCTCGGCCGGCGAGCGCTCCGGGTGCTCGGCCCGCAGCCGCTCGGCCGCGCGGACGACCGCCGGGCCCCTGCGCTCGACGACGGTCGCGATCGCCCGTTCCGTCGTTCCCGCGAGCCGCTCCGAGAGCCGGTCGACCGCAAGATTGGAAGCGAATCCCATCGCACGGATCTTAGGGACGGCGCGCAGGTACGCTGACGGTGCGGATGCCTCGATGACGGACCAGGCGCTCACGCCGCGCGAACGCCGCCTCCGCCGCGGCCTTGTCGCGCTGGCGATGCTCTCCGCGCTCCTGGTGCTCGTGGTCGTGGCCGTCCTCGTCTACTGGCGCCTCTACCTGCTCGGCCCGTCCGGGGACCCGTTCACGCGCGGCCCGTTCGTGACCCGGCTCGACACAACCGGCGCCACGCTGGCGTGGTCGATCGACGGCGGCCGCGAAGTCGAGCTCACCGCCACCGGGCCGGACGGGACGGTGACCGCGGCGGGCGGCCGCTTCACCGGCCTCGCGCCGGGCACGCGCTACATCTGGACGGCCTCGGTCGGCGGCGTCGGCCGCGCATCCGGCTCGTTCCGCACAGCCCCGCTCGACCTGCGCGACGGCGTCCGGTTCGCCGTGATCGGCGACTACGGCTCGGGCAGCGACCACGAGTGGGCGGTCGGCCGCACCCTGGCTGCCGAGCGGCCCGACTTCGTCACCACGGCGGGCGACAACAGCTACCTGGTCGGCGCGCCCCAGCTGCTCGACCGGAACATCTTCGAGCCGCTGCACGCCGTGATGCTCGGCGCCCCGCTGTGGGCGACCGAGGGCGAGCACGACCTGATCTACTCGGGCGGCGCCGCCGTGACCTCCGCGCTCCACCTGCCCGGCCCCCGCGGCCGCTACACGCTCCGCTACGGCCCGGTCCAGCTCGTCCTCTTAGGGCTCGAGGCCGGGACGTCGGAGATCGCCTTCGCGCGCAAGGCGCTCGCCGAGCCGGGGGCGCTGGTGCGGTTCATCGTCGTCCACCGGCCGATCTCGCCCGGGAACCCCATCCTGCCGCTCCTGCGCCGCACGGGAGTCGCCGCCATCCTGGCCGGCCACCTGCACCGCTACGAGCGGCGAACGGTCGGGGGCATCCCGGAGTTCACCGTCGGGACGAGCGGCGAGGGGCCGGGTGCCGCCGAGTTCACGAAGGCCACGCCCGGCGCCGCGGTCTCGCTCCTCGACTACGGGTCGCTCCTCGTCGACGTGACGAGCTCGCAGATCGCCTACACGTTCGTCGACGAGCGGGGCCGCGTCCTCGACAGCTTCACCGCGCGATGAGGTGGCCGCGGATCGTGCTCGGGGCGCTGGGGGCGGCGGCGACGGTCGCGGCCGTGACGATCCAGGAGCCGCAGGTGTTCTCGATCACCGGGCCGGCCGGCATCGCCGCGTTCGTGGTCGCGGCGGGCTGCCTGGCGGCCGACGCCGTCCCATACCGCCCGGTCCATGCCGCGGCCGCCGCCGCGTCGATCGCCGATGCCGTCCTCCTCGCCGTCGGCGGCCAAGTCGGAGTGCCCGTGGTGGTGCCGGCGGCGCTCCTCCTCCTGCTCCAGGCGGCCCCGGCCGCGCGAGACCGGTGGGTCGCCACGCGGACGGCCTCGTAGCGTAGTTGCCCGAAGACTGGCTCCGTGCCCGCGCTGATGCGACGGCCGCGGCCCCGTGCGACGCTCTCGCCACATCGGGCCGTGAGGAGGCAAGGGCAATGACTTCGAACAGACTCCACCGGATGCTTCGCGCCGCTCTCGGGGCGGCGATCCTCTGCACGGTTCTCGGCGCCGGCTCAGGGCCGGACCGGGTGACACTCGCCGGCACGTACCGGATGCTCGCGATCGACGGTCCGCATACCGCCCGGACCGTCCCGCAGCTGGTCAGCGGCGGCCACGTCTACCGGCTTCACCTTGGCCGCACTGAGTGGAACGTGCGGCCCGGGCAGGTCGTCACCGTCACCGGCATCCGGGCCGGTCATGCCGTCGACGTCGAGCGGATGACCCCCGCGGGTCGCGTCGCCGCCCAGGCGCCCACCGGGCCGCTGTCGGTGCTCGTCATGTTCGCCAGCTGGGACGGGCCGGACTCGGTGACCCAGGCGCAGGCCGACGACGTCGTCGGCACGCAGGATTCGCTCTTCTACGCGGCGACGAGCTACGGGCAGTTCCAGGGGTTCGTGCCCACCGAGACGCCGTGGCTCACGATCCCCGATCCGGGCGGCTGCAACTTCGGCGAGATCGTCGCCGACGCCGAAACGGCCGCCACCGCAGCGGGCTATACGCCTGCGGCGTACGACAAGGAGGTCGTCTACGTCCCCGACCGCGCGGACTACTGCTCAGGGTACGCCGGCATGGCCGAGCTTCCGGGGCGAACCGCCATGATCCTCCACGGCTACATGGAGGTGGGCGTGACCAACCACGAGCTCGGCCACACGTTCGGCCTCTACCACTCCCGCGCGGCGCTGTGCACGGACGCCGCCGGCCGGCCGGTCTCGCTCAGCAGCACATGCAGGTACATCGAGTACGGCGACGTCTTCGACACGATGGGCTCGACCTACCAGCACGGCCCGCACGGCCGGGCCGGCGGGCTGTTCAACGCCCTCGAGACGTCGCGCCTGGGCTGGATCCTCGATCCCCCGCGGATCAAATCCGTGTCATCCACGCAGACGGTCACGCTCGTCCCCTACGAAGACCAGGAGCTCGGCCTGCACGCCGTGGCGCTCGCGGGTGACGAGGGCCCGGGGACGTTCTCTCTGGAGTACCGCCGGCCGATCGACTGGGACGACCTCGGCTTTCCGCTGGGCCTGCTGGTGCACCGCAGCTACGGGGCGGGGACCGACCTCCTCGACATGACCCCCGCGAGCGCGAACGGCCGGCTCGACGCACCCCTCCCGGTCGGCCGGAGCTGGACCGGGCCGTTCCCCGGAGATCCGGCCATCACGCTCATCTCCGCCGACGCATCGTCGGCGACGGTCAGGATCGCCTACGCGGGCGCGGCGCCCGGCCCGCCGCAGTACCACGCCGGGGCGCCGTTCGCACCGCTGACGCTGGGGAAGACCACGGCCGCTCCCGCCTACGTGGACTGGGCGGCGAGCCCGAGCGGAAACGTCTGCTCGTATCAGCTCCAGCGCGCGGTGAACGGCGGCCCGTTCGCGAACGTGCACCTGGCGACCCGGCTCGCGACGCGCTTCGCGACCGGCGTGACCGGGGGGACGAGCTACGCGTTCCGCGTTCGCGCCACGGCCTGCGACGGGTCACTGTCGAGCTGGTCGTCGAATTCGCCGTTCACCGTCTCGATGCGGCAAGAGGTCGCGGGCACCTACGCGGGCGGCTGGAGGGCGACCGATCGAGCGGGATCGTGGGGCGGCACCGTCCGGACGTCGACCGCGACCGGAGCGAGCGTCACCCTGCACGTGAAGGCCCGCAATGTGGCCGTCATCGGCACTCGTGGACACGGGTACGGCTCCTTCGACGAGTACGTCGACGGCAGGCTGGTCGGCACGGTGAACACGCACGCGGCATCGTTCCAGGCGCACGAGATCGTGGCCCGCTGGGGCTGGGCGGCCACGAGCGATCACACGATCCGCCTGGTGAGCCGCGGCACCCGAGGACATCCCCGGATCGACATCGACGGCTTCGTCCTCTTCCACTGAGCGCCGAAGCGAGGCGCCTCGGGTTGCGGGCCCGAGGCGCCTCGTCACGTCACGACGCCGACGACGGCACCGACGTCAGCGTCCCGCGCAGGCGCGCGTTGGGAATGAGCCGCCAGGCGGCGTGCACGTGGCGGCCGGTGCCGTCCGCCATCCGGCAGTCGGCGTCGAAGCCGAAGCTCCGCACGGCGCTCACGGTTCCCGTGCAGATGTCGCCGCTCGGGAGGAGCTCGAGCTGGAAGCTCGTCGACTCCGACTCCGAGACGCCGATCAGGAGGTCGGCCCGGACCAGCGCGTTCTGCGAGCCGGTGGCGGTCCCGCTCATCGAGACGATGGCCCGCGAGAGCGAGCCCTGCTGGAGGATCCGGCCGTTCAGGCGATCGGTGAACCGCTGGGCGTTCCACGGCCGGGTGTGGGGGCCGAACGGGCCGAGCGCGAGGAGGGCGACGACGGCGGCCGCGCCGGCGGCGGCGAACGCCAGCGAGAGCGGCCGCAGGGCGGCCGGGATCCCACGCCGCTCTCCGACTCGCCAGGTGACGGCCGAGGCGACCGCCGCTGCCGCGAGCGCGAATGTCGCGATCATCCAGGGCGCGCCGCGGTCGGTGCCGCTCCCGAGGCCGTGCAGGGTCGCGGCGATCCATACGGCGAAGTTCGCGTAGTGGGCCGCGCGCCACCAGCGCCTCGGCATGCGGCCGCGGTAGCGGTTCGTGATGGCCAGCGCGAGCAGCAGCTCTGCCGCGACGATGCCGAGCGCCGTCCACACCGGCCGGTAGTGCGAGGTCAGCGGGATCGCGAGCTGCGAGAGCGAGAACGGCAGGAACGAGTCGATCGCGATCGCGCCCACATGGAGCGCGATGAAGCTCCCGACGAGCAGGCCGCCCGCCCGGTGCACGTCCTCGACGGCGAACATCGGCCACCGCTTCCAGCGCCGCCCGGGAGCACGACCCGCCATCGCCACGCCCAGCGCGACGACGACGGTCAGGAGCAGGTAGGCGGCGATGCCGGCCGCCCGGGCCGCGTACCAGTCGACCGGGTTCGAGGTCAGATGCACGCCGGCTCGCCGGCCATCGCGGCCCACGTGCGGTTCACGACGATCGTCCCGTCCGCGGCGACGAATCGGCCGGGGATCCCACGCCGGTCGAGCCACGCGGGGCCGTCGTGGCCGGCGAGGAACGCGGCGCGCGCGGAGACGTCGGCGGCAACGCAGGTGACGCCCGAAGCGGTGACCGCCTCCCACGGCGAGGACGCCGACCGGCCGGTCGCCGCGTCGACCAGGTGGTGGTGCAGCTCGCCCGCACGCCGCCAGCGGCGCCGGGCCGTGCCGCTCGTGGCGATGCCGCCGTGCACGACCGACACCACGCCTCCGCCCGGCAGGCCCACCGTGGTCGGGCCGCGCACGGCGAGGTCGCCGCCGGCCGAGACGAACCCGTC
Organism: uncultured Actinomycetes bacterium; assembly: GCA_963805545.1. GTDB lineage: Bacteria > Actinomycetota > Thermoleophilia > Gaiellales > JAICJC01 > JAICJC01. Next base: position 200,800 of record CAWDUU010000009.1, on the reverse strand, counting down.
GCCCTCGAGGAGCTCCGCGGCGTCGTCCACCGTCGCCGACTTGACGATGCCGTTCAGGTCGAGCACGCACCCGGCCGGCATCACGAGCACCCGCCCCGCGAGCTCGACCGTCCGCCATCCCGGCGCGGGAACCGGCGGGCCGGCGGGCGCCGCATCGTCGCCGAGCGCCGCGAGGTCACGCGTGTAGCCGAGCGCCGCCAGCGCGCCGCCGATCGTGGGGTCGACCAGCCCGTCCGTCTCCGCGGCAAGCGCGAGCGAGCGGCCGAGCATCTGCGCGAACCCGGCCGACACGACGGTCGGGCGGCCCGCGGCGGCGTTCACTGCGGTGAGCTCGCTGTCGGCCCGGAAGCGGCTGAAGGCGCGCTCGCGGTCGGCGAAGAGGTGCCTGATCGCCTGCTCGGTGCGGCGGCCGGCCCCCGCCACCACGATCTCGCAGCCCATCGCGCGGAAGGTTGTGGCGGTCACGAGACGGAGGTGGTCGCGCGCGGCGGCGCCTCGGCCGGCGCCAGGAGGCCCGCCCCCAGCGCGTCGCGCCGCACGGCATCCCGGAACCGCTTCGGGGCCGCCAGCGGCCGCGCCTGGCGGCGGGAGTGCCCGGCGACGTTGCCGTGGGCGAGCGTCATGCCCGCGGCGAAGAACCCGACTCCGAACGCGGCGAGGCCGATCTTGGCAATCCTGGCTCGCCGGCGGGCGACGTTGAAGCGCGCCTCACCCGATGAGCTGGCAGCGGCGGCCATGAAGGCAGGATAGGGGGCCGCCGGTGAGAGGACGGTGAGAATCGCGTGTGACTTGATCGATCGATACGGGCCACTACGCAATCCCGATGCGGGCATTCGCCGATGCGGCCGAACGACGCCCGGCATAGCGTCGAGGTGATCACGAGTTCCGATCCGCCGGCGCGTCGGCTGTACGGCTGTCCGCCTCGGATGAAGGAGGCGAATGAGGCTCCACCCACGGCTGGCGGGCGCGGTCGCCACGGCCGCAATCCTCGTCCTGGCGGTCGCCGCGCAGGCGTCGGCTCCGGCGCCGGTGCGCGCCACCCGCGCGAACGAGATGCTGCCCGCCGCCGGATACGACGAGTCGGGCAGCGAGGTCCTGACCTGGTCGCGGAGCCGGCCGGGCGCGCCCTGGACGTACGACGCGTATCTCCAACGGCACGGCGACCCGCCGGTCAAGCTGAACACGAGGGGAGTCGCATGGTCTGGCGACCTCGACGTCGCCCGGCATCTGGCGGTCTACCAGCAGGCGCGCGGGAACGACTCGAAGATCATCTTCTTCGACTGGGCCGACACCACGAGGACTGCGGCTCCGGCGGCGGTGAACACCCCCGCCTGGGAGTTCGCGCCGCGCATTCAGGGCCACTATCTGCTCTTCGGTCGCGAGACCTGGCAGACGCGCCCGCACGTGTACGCGCTGATGCTCTACAACCTCGACGACGGGACGCTCACGACCCTCGCCGTGATCCACCACGGGTACAACTACGGCGCCGTCATCCCGGGCCAGGTGAACGGCGACTGGGTGGTGTGGCAGAAGGCCACCGACTACTGGAGCGACCTGCGCGTGTACCGGTTCAACCTGGTGACCGGTGTGAAGGAGCAGGTACCCGTCTCCGCCGGCCGCTTCGACTACGGCCCGTCGGTGACGGCCGACGGCACCGTCTACTTCGTGCGCTCGCGCTCGGGTTGCGGCAGGAACGTCCGGATCCGCAGCTTCTCCGGCGGCGAGAGCACGGCGCTCGTGTACGCGCCACCCGCCGGAACCGCCGCCGACAGCACCTACGCCGAGGTGCGGCCGGACGGATCGACGCAGCTCCTCTTCATCCAGCTCGCGTGCAACATGCCACGCGCGAACTGGAACATCTACCGGCTCCCGGTCGAGGATGTGGCCCCGCCGGCGCCAGTCTCGGTTCACGGCGCGTCTGTGGGACCCCCGGCGGCGTTCGCCCCGTCGGCATCGCAGCTCCATCACTGAGCCGCGGGTGCCGCCGCCTGTGCCGGCCGCAAACCGGCCGGCACAGGCAGGCTGTCACGCGAGCATGCCGGACCTCGCTATCGGGGCGCCGAGATTCGAACTCGGGACCTCACCGACCCGAACGGTGCGCGCTACCAGGCTGCGCCACGCCCCGGAAGAGGGGATTATCGCAGGCGTGCGTCGCGCCGCGCGCAATATGCGTCGAACGCGACCAGCCGCCTGATCCAGGCCGACATGGCCTCGACCTCGACGTCGTAGAGCAGGCGATCGGTCTCGAAGATCTCGACGGCCTCGTCGAGCCGGCGCTGGATGCGCCCGCGCAGGGTGTCGCCGCCGGGGCGGGCGAACGCCTCCCGGCGGATGCGGCCGCGGCCCGGGCGAACGTGCCAGGCCAGGCGGTCGTCGAGCGAGACCCTCTCCGCCATATGGGGAGCGTCGCGCAGTCCGCGCGGCCGCGCAAGGGGTGGGGTGGCAGGACCACCCGGATGGAGGGTACGGTTTCGGCGTGGCCGCACGCGACCAGATCGTCGCCTTCCTCGACGACCACCTCGACGCCGCCGGCTACCCCGACGCCCTGCCGGTCGGGCTCCAGGTGACCGGCGCAGCCGAGGTGGCGAAGGTTGCGACGGGCGTCAGCGCCTCGCTCGAGCTTTTCGAGCGGGCGGCGGCCGAGGGCGCCGGGATGCTGGTCGTCCACCACGGCCTCTTCTGGAGCTCGGAGCCGCGCCGGATCGGCGAGCGCGAGCGGGCCCGCCTGCGCTGCCTCTTCGACCACGACATCTCGCTGGTCGCCTACCACCTGGCCCTCGACGCGCATCCCGAGGTGGGGAACAACGCGCTCATCTGCCGCGCGCTTCGGCTCGTCGATCCCGTCGGATTCGGCCGCCACGGCGACCGCACGATCGGGTTCCTGGCGGCAGCCGACCCGCCGCTGTCCCTGGCGGAGCTGCTCGACCGGGTGCGGGCCGAGATCAACCCGCAGCCGCTCGTCTTCGACGCCGGGCCGGACGAGATCCGGCGCGTCGCGGTGGTCTCGGGCGCCGCCGCGCAGGACGTGCTCCCGGCGGCCGATGCGGGCGCCGACTGCTTCCTCACGGGCGAGCCGCGCGAGCCCGTCATGGCCCAGGCGCGTGAGGCGGGGATCCACTTCGTGGCCGCCGGCCACTACGCGACGGAGGTGTTCGGCGTGCGTGCGCTGGGCGAGCTCGTGGCGGCCCGCTTCGGCGTCGAGCACGTCTTCATCGACGTCCCGAACCCCATCTGAGCGGCGGTTCAACGCTTCCCCCATCGGATTGTTGACGCAGTCCGGGTGCCTCGGTATCGTGTGAGGATGGATAGCCGATCGGAGCGGGCCTAGTTGTCCGCACACCGCATCACCCAGGTCGACCTCTGAGCCCATCGAGCGAAATTGCTCGGTGGGTTTTGTCGTTTCAGCGATCAGAAGGGAGCAGGAATGGCGAACCACCTCACGCCGGATGAGCTTTCGAAGGAGTACGGCATGAAGCGCGACGACATCATCCGGCTCTGCTACGAGCAGTCCGTCCCGATCTACCACGGCAAGATCGACAAGAGCCTGTTCCAGGCCGTGCAGGAGGAGCTGAGCCCGTCCCGCTAGGACGCGGACGCGCAGGACGGCCGTAGCAGCTCCGTGACCGTCCCCCGAGCTTTCCTCGCGTGCGCGGCCGTGATGGCCATGGCGCCGGCCACCGCAGGCGCGGCCAGCCTCGACGCCCGCATCGAGCACATGATCGCGCGCTCGCAGTTCGGGGGCTCGCGGACCGGCCTCGCCGTCTACGACCGGACGGCCGGCAGGTTTCTCGCGATCCACAACGGCCGCGGGCAGCTGCGGCCCGGCTCCAACATGAAGCTGGCGACCAGCGCCGCGCTCCTCGCCCGGTTCGGCCCCTCCGCCCGCCTGAAGACGCGCATCATGGCGTCGGGCCCGCTGGCCGCCGGCACCGTCACCGGCAGCCTGTTCCTGGTCGGCGGCGGCGACCCGTCGCTCTCGACGAAGCCGTTCGCGCGCATCGTCCACGGCGGCGGCGGCACGCTGGTGAGCGACGTGGCGGCCGCCGTCGCCGCCCGCGGCATCTCGCGGGTCACCGGCCGCCTCTACGGCGACGAGAGCGCGTTCGACAGCCGCCGCACGGGGCCGTTCTGGAAGCCGACCTACTGGGAGGACTGCCCGCCGATCTCGGCACTCTCGGTGAACGAGGATCTCTTCCATGCGGGCCACCCGCAGGCCTCGTCGAAGCCGCCGCTCTTCGCTGCGCAGATCCTCAAGAAGTCGCTCAAGAACCGCGGCGTGGCGTTCCAGAAGGCCCCGCGGGTGCGCGTCCACCCCGGCACCGCATGGGTCGTCGCGACGGTCGCTTCGCCGCGGATCTCGCGCCTCATCCGCCAGATGGACCTGCCGTCCGACAACTACTACGCCGAGGTGCTGACCAAGGCGCTCGCAGTCCACGCCGGCCTGCGCGGCACGACCGCCAACGGCACGCTCACGACCAGGCGCAGCCTGCGCCGGATCGGCGTGAAGCTGGGCGGCGCGAGCATCGTCGACGGTTCGGGCCTCTCGCTGGGAGACCACCTGAGCGCCCGCCAGATCCTTGGGATCCTGCGCCGCTCGGCGCGCCGGCCGTGGGGCTTCTACCTGCACGAGGCGCTGCCCGTGGCGGGCGTGAGCGGCACCCTCAGGGACCGGATGCGCACCGGCCCGGCCCACCGCAACGCGCACGCCAAGACCGGCACGCTCAACACGGCCTCGGCCCTGTCGGGCTACGTCCGCTCGGCCAACGGGCACCGGCTCGTGTTCTCGATCCTCCAGAACCGGAGGCCGCGGCTCGACGTGCTGGCGGCCCACCGGCTCCAGGACGCGATCGTGCAGCTCCTGGCAGGCGCCCGGGTGTAGCGGCTAGGGGGCCGTCTCGGCACCGGCGACGATCCGCTCCAGCCCGGCCAGGTCGATGACGGGCACGCCGAGCGCCTCGGCCTTCGAGCGCTTCGAGCCTCCGCCCTCGCCGGCCAGCACGTAGTCGGTCGACGCCGAGACCGAGCCGGCCACCTTCGCACCCAGGCCGGCGAGATGGTCGCCGATCGTGTCACGCGTATGGCCCTCGAGCGTCCCGGTGACGACGAACGTCTTCCCGGCCAGCGGCCCGGAAACGGTCTTGGGGGCCCGCTTCGGCCCCGACATCGTGAGGCCGGCCGCCGCCAGCGCGTCGACGATGGCCGCGTGCTCGTCGTCGAGAAACCAGGCCGAGACCGTCTCGGCGATCACCGGGCCGATGCCCTCGACCGCGGCGATCTCCTCGGGCGCCGCGCGCCGGAGCGCGTCCATCGAGCCGAACGCACCGGCCAGGAGCTCGGCCGTGATGCCGCCCACGTGCGGGATCCCCAGTGCGAAGAGGACGCGGTCGAACGGCCGCGACTTGGAGCGCTCGATCGACCCGATCACGTTCTCGGCGAGCGTCTCCTGGAAGCCGTCCAGCGCCACCAGGTCGTCGAACGTGAGCCCGTAGAAGTCCTGCGGCTGGGCGACGAGGCCGAGCTCGACGAGCCGGGCCACGAGCTTCTCCCCCACACCGTCGATGTCCATCGCGCCGCGCGAGACGAAGTGCTTCAGGCCCTCGTAGCCGCGCGAGGGGCAGGCCCGGTTCGGGCAGTAGTGGCGGGCCTCGCCCTCGGCCCGCACGATCGGCGTCGAGCACACCGGGCAGCGTTCGGGCATCCTCCATCGCCGCCCGCGCCTCCCGTCCTGCTCCGGCGCCGGGCCGACGACCTGCGGGATCACGTCGCCCGCCCGCTGGATGATGACCCGGTCGCCCTCGCGGATGTCCTTGCGGCGGATGTCGTCCTCGTTGTGGAGCGTCGCCAGCGACACCGTGACGCCGCCGACGATCACGGGCTCCAGGATGGCGTAGGGGTTGAGCGCGCCGGTGCGGCCGACGTTCAGGCCGATCTTCTCGAGCTTCGTGATGGCCGTCGTCGGCGCGAACTTGAACGCCACGGCCCAGCGCGGGTCGCGGCCGACCGAGCCGAGCCGGCGCTCCTGGTCGAGCGACGACACCTTGACCACCACGCCGTCGACGTCATAGGTGAGGCTCGCGCGCCGCTCCTCGAACGCGTGGCAGAAGGCGAGGGCCGCGGCCGGATCGTCGTGGAGCTCGGCGTCGGGCGACACCGGGAAGCCCTGGTCGCGCATCCACGCCAGCGCGTCCCAGTGCGTCTCGAGCTCGAGCCCCTCGGAGTGCCCGATCCCGTAGGCCCACAGCCGCAGCGGCCGCTTGGCGGTCACGGCGGGGTTCTTCTGCCGCAGCGACCCGGCCGCGGAGTTGCGCGGGTTCATGAACGGCTTTCCGCCGGCGGCGACCTGCTCCTCGTTCACCCGCGCGAACCCCTCGAGCGGCAGGTACACCTCGCCGCGCACCTCCACGACCGCGGGCGCCGGCTCGCGCGCGAGCCGGAGCGGGATGGCGCGGACGGTGCGCAGGTTGGCGGTGACGTCCTCGCCGACGACCCCGTTCCCGCGCGTCGCCCCGCGGACGAACACGCCGTCCTCGTAGACGAGCGAGATGGCAAGGCCGTCGACCTTGGGCTCGGTCACGAGCTGATACGGCTCGCCGTCGAGCATCCGCGCGATCCGCTCCGACCAGGCTCCGAACTCGTCGTCGTTCCGGGCGTTCGCAAGCGACAGCATCGGCTGGAGGTGCTCGACCTCCGCGAAGCCCGACTGGGCGGCGACGCCGATCCGCTGGGTCGGTGAGTCCGGGGTGACGAGGCTCGGGTCGCTCGCCTCGAGCGCCCGCAGCTCGCGCATGAGGTCGTCGTACTCGCCGTCCGAGAGGGTCGGCTGGTCGAGGATGTAGTAGCGGTGATCCGCCTCGGCGATCGCTCGCCGGAGCTCCGCTGCGCGCTGCGACGCCTGATCCCCACCCATGTTCACACCGCACGATAGTCGGACCGCGGCAATCCGGTTCGCGCTCGCTCGCGTAGAAGCGCACATGAAACTCATCCGACTCGCGGCGGCTCTGTCCGCACTCAGCCTCGCCCTCGCGGCCTGCGGAGGCGGCTCCTCCGGCGGCACTTCCAGCGGCGGCGGGAGCGCAACGCCCGTCAACGTGACGCTGGCCGACTTCTCGATCAGCATCGCCGGCGGCACGACGCTCACCCCCGGGACGTACACGTTCAGCGTGTCGAACACCGGCCAGACCGGTCACAACCTCACCATCGAGGGCCCCGGCGTGGACAACCGGGCCACGCCCACCTTCACCGGCGGCACCCGGCAGCTGACCGTGACGCTCGGGAACGGCACGTACGAGTTCTTCTGCTCCGTGCCCGGACACAAGCAGGCGGGGATGGACGTCGACGTGACCGTCGGCTAGCCTCAAGTCGTGGACGCGGTGACCGGAGCGTTCTCGTACACGGGCTCCGTCATCGCCCGCGAGCTGCTCGCGCGCGACCGCGCGGTGCGGACGCTCGTGCGCTCGGCGCCGCCCGCCGGCCACCCGCTGGCGGATGCAGTGCGCGTCGCGCCGCTCGACCTCGACGACGAGTCCGCCCTGGTTCGCGCGCTCGACGGGACGGAGGTGCTCTACAACACGTTCTGGATCCGGTTCCCGCGCGGCGGGTCGACGTTCGAATGGGCGGTGGCGGCATCGGCGCGCCTCTTCCGCGCGGCCGCAGCGGCCGGAGTCGAGCGGATCGTCCACGTGTCGGTCACGCGGCCCTCGCTCGCCTCGCCGTACGCCTACTTCCGCGCCAAGGCCGCGGTCGACGAGCTGGCCCTGGCCGGCCCCGTACCGGCGACGGTCGTGCGGCCGTCGCTCGTCTTCGGCGGGCGGCAGGAGATCCTCGTCAACAACATCGCCTGGTTCCTGCGCCGCCTCCCGGTCTTCGGGATCCCGCGCCGCACCTGTCGCGTGCAGCCCGTGCACGTCGACGACGTGGCCCGGATCGCCGTCGAGGAGCCGGCGCCGGGCGTCGTCGATGCGGTCGGCCCCGAGACCTTCACCTACCGCGAGCTGGTCGGGCGGGTGGCCGCGGCCGTCGGCTCGCGGGCCCGGATCGTGCCGCTGCCCGAGTCTGCCGTGGCGGCGCTGGGGGGTGCCGCCGGGGTCGCGCTCCGCGACACGGTCGTGACGCGCGAGGAACTCGGCGCGCTGGCCGCGAGCCTGCTCACGTCCGACGCGGCCCCGCTGGGGACGGCCCGGTTCTCGGAGTGGGTGGCCGGGCAGTCGGACTGGCTCGGCCGGAGGTACCACTCCGAGCTCGACCGCCACTGGCGGCAGGGGTGACGCCGGTATCCTTCCCCGGATGGACTACACCATCCCGGCCGGGACGCGGATCGGCCACGTCCACCTCAAGGTCGCCGATCTCGACCGCGCCGAGGCGTTCTACCGCGACGTGCTCGGCTTCGAGGTGCAGCAGCACCTCGACGCGTCGGCCGCGTTCCTGTCGGCGGGCGGCTACCACCACCACATCGGGCTGAACATCTGGCAGAGCCGCGGCGGGCCGGCTCCCGCGCCCGGGACGACCGGGCTCTTCCATCTCGCCATCCTCTACCCGACCCGGGCCGACCTGGCGACGGCGGTGAAGCGCGTGCTCGAGCACGGCGTTCCGCTCGCCGGGGCGTCCGACCACGGGGTCTCCGAGGCCGTCTACCTCCAGGATCCGGACGGCAACGGCATCGAGCTCTACCGCGACCGCGACGTGTCGGAGTGGCCGCGCGACCCCGACGGCGGGGTCGCGATGGTGACGCTCCCGCTCGACATGGCCGGCCTGCTTGCCGAGGCCAGCTAGCCGCGTCCGACCGACAGGCGGAAGACGTCCGGACGGTGGTAGTGGCCCGCGGGGTCGAACCGCTGGCGCTCCTCGTCCAGCCTCTGCGGGTCGAGCGTCGCCGTGAGGATTCCCGGCTCATCCCAGAGCGGCCCGGCGAGGTAGGCCCCGTCCGGTCCGAGGATCGCGGAGCCGCCACGCCCCATCAGGTCGTCGCCGTCGACCAGCGGCACGCCCTCCGGATGCGAGGACGCTCGCTGGAAGACCACCGCCGTGAGCACGTAGGCGCGCGCCTCGCGGGCGATGTGGCGCATGGAGTCATGCCAGGCATCCGAGTCGTCGGCCGTCGGTGCGAGCAGGATCTCCAGCCCGTCCTGGTAGAGCGCGAACCGGGCGAGCGGCATGTTCATCTCCCAGCAGATGAGCCCGCCGACCTTCCCGAACTCGGCGTCGACGGTCCGCAGGCTCGACCCGTCGCCCATCCCCCACACGAGCCGCTCGTGGTTCGTCGGCATGAGCTTGCGGTGGTGGCGGCGAAGCGTGCCGTCAGGCGCGTGGACGAGGAGCGAGTTGTAGAGCGTCCCGCCGGCCCGCTCGTTGACGCCCACCGCGAGCCACACGCCGCGGCGCTTGGCCGTGCCGCCGAGGCGGTCGCACGCCGGGCCGGGCACCTCGACCGCCTCGCGCATGAGCCGTGCGAACGTGGCTTTCGCGGCCGGATCCGCACCCGCCGCGAGGTGGCGCACCCAGCGGTTGGATGGGTAGCCGGGGACGAACGCCTCGGGAAAGAGCACGAGCTCGGCGCCGGCCGCGGCGGCGTCGGCGGCGAGCGCGTCGACGCGCTCGAGCGTTCCCTCCCGGTCGAGGATCGCCGGCTCGGCCTGGACGCACGCCACGGCGACGGCGCGGCGCACCGTCAGCGCCCCGATCCCGGGGACATGACCGCCCTGAGCCGGTCGAGGCTGGCTGGCGGCCACAGCGTCTTCGAGTCGTAGTAGACCTCGAAGGCCGGCACCTGCTCGGGCAGCTCGACCCAGGGCAGCTTGGAGCGGGTGAAGATGTGGACGCCGGGCGATACCTGCGACGGGTCATCGAGCGTCCCGCCGCGGACGAAGCGCACCTCCGGCCGGGTGTACTCGCTGTAGACCGCCACCTGGCAGGCCGGGCAGCGGAAGATCCGCTGGTTCGAGCCGTCGTCGCGCGGCACGTCGACGGCCTGCGGGTCGCCGGCCACCACCTCGACCCGGCCGGCCTCGATCAGCAGGTTGATCACGAAGGCGCTGCCGGTCTGGCGCTGGCAGTTCAGGCAGTGGCAGCAGTGGACGAACATCGGCTCGGACAGGAGGCGATAGCGCACCGCGCCGCACGAGCAGCCGCCTTCGAGCTGAGCCGCCATCGGCGAAGCGTAGATCGTCAGTCCGGCTGCGTGTGGCGTGCGCCGAGCGCGGCCGCGAGCGAGCGATGCGCCGGCCCGGAGCCGACGAGGAGCGACCGCGCCGGGTCGACGCCGTGCTCGCGCGCGAACGCCAGGATGAGCCCCGGAAGCGGCGGGCGGCACCAGCAGCGCGGCGGGCCGGCGGGGTGCGGGCAGAGTGCGGCCGACACGGGCCCGGGGAGGGTCACGGAGAGGCGATCGGCCGCGGTGTCGAGCGCGGCGCGGTCGCCGTCCGGGTTCCAGTCGAAGACGAGCGCCGGCGCGTCCGGCCCGGCGCCGGCGACCGCCTCCGCCCAGCCGGGCCGTCCGACGGCGGCGGCCGCGACGAAGACGCCGGCCCGCGCTGCGCCCGCTCGAGGGGCCCGCTCGAAGGCCCGCCGCTCGACGCCGGCGAAGCCCTCGTCGCCGGCCGGCGGCTCCAGCTCGCGGACCGTCCGCATCTGGGAAGTCGGCACGAGCAGGCCGGGCTCGCGGCGGGCCAGCTCGCGCAGAGCATCGGGCTCCGGAAGCGAGCCGAAGCGGTCGAGCACGCGCTCGACGAGATTCACCTGCGCCTGGGCGAGCGGCGTGTCGAGCCAGACGCAGCGCACCCGCGCGCCGTGCCGGGCGGCCGCCTCGACCACGTCGCTCCGCGCCGCGCGCGTGAGGTACGTGTTGTCGAGGACGGCCCGGCGGGCACCCTCGGCGAGGGCCTCGTCCAGGGCGGCGGCGACGTCACGGAGCGAGCCCCGGCGCTCGTCGCGGTTCAGGCGCAGGTACCCCGCGGCCGCGAGCTCCCGGGCGACGGCCGTCTTGCCGGCGCCGGGAATGCCCATCACGAGGACGACGTCCGCGCCCGCCGCGGCACGCGTCGGGCGACGGTCCGGGGCGGGCCGGCCGAGCGCTCGGCCCGCGGCGGCGTGCTGCTCCGGGTCGAGCCCCAGGCGGGCGGCGGCAGCCGCCGAGCGGGCGGTGTCGGGCCTCCGCGCTCCGGGAATCGCAACCACCGCCGGAGAGATGCCGAGAAGCCACGCCAGCGCGACCTCGGCCGGCGTCGCGCCGGCCGCTTCGGCCACCGCAGCCAGCGCCCGGTTGCGGGCCAGCCGGCCGGACCGCCTCGGTCCGCCCAGCGGCGAGTGGGCGATGACGGCGATACCCGCGTCCGCGCACCGTTCGACGACGCCGCCGCGCAGGGCGCGGTCGTCGAACGGGCTCAGCGCCACCTGAACCGCCGCGACCGGCGCCAGGGCGAGCGCCTCGTCGAGCTGGCGGCGATTCACGTTGCAGACGCCGACGCGGCGCGCCAGGCCCTGCTCCTCGATCCGGGCGAGAGCCCGCACCGAGGTGGCCCACGGAGTCCGCGGGTCGGGAGCGTGCAGCAGGTAGAGGTCGATCTCCGTCCCGTCCAGCGCGGCGAGGCTGGCCTCGCAGCCGGCCAGGATCGCCTTGGCGCGGCCGTCCGGAACCCACGACCCGCCGGGACGGGCCATGCCGCCCTTCGTCACGACCCGCGCGCGTCGATCGGCTCCGGCGCCGCGCAGTGCGCGGGCCAGGAGCTCCTCGTTGCCGTCGTAGGCGCGGGCCGTGTCGAAGACCGTCACCCCCGCTTCCGCCGCCGCGGCGATCACCTCGAGCCCGCCCTCGGCGAGCCGCATGCAGCCCAGGCCGACCCGGAGCTCGTGCGGGTCAAGCCAGCCCGGCGTCACTCGAGGTGCCAGCGTGCGATCTCCTCGATCGCACCGGCGCTCGTCAGGTCGAGGTGGACCGGCGTCACGGCGATCTTGCCCTCGGCGATCGCGCGGAAGTCGGTGTCGGGCTCGTCGTGGTAGGAGGGGTCGTCGCCGTAGATGCGGTAGCGGCGGCGGCCGGCCTCGTCGGACTCCAGGTCGAGCCGGTCGCGGTAGATCCGCCGTCCCAGCCGGGCGACGGCGACGCCCTGGATCGGCGGCGGCGGCGCGTTCACGTTCAGGATCGTCCCCTCGGGAAGGCCGCGCTCGGCAACGTGGCGCACGAGCGTGGCGAGGATCCCCGCCGCGGGCGAGAAGTCGTAGTCGCGCTGGCGGCGGAAGTGCAGACCGGCCTCCTTGGACTGTTGCGAGACGGCGATGGCCGGTATGCCGAGCACGATGCCTTCGAACGCCGCCGCGACGGTGCCGGAGTAGGTCACGTCGTCTCCGAGGTTCACGCCGTAGTTGATGCCGGCGACGATCATGTCGGGGCGCTCGCCGAGCAGGCCGAGCTCGGCGAACCGCACGCAGTCCACCGGCGTGCCGTCGGTCGCGTACCCGTGCGAGCCGTCGCGCAGCTCGACCTCGGTCACGGTCAGCGCGCGGTCGATGGTGATGCCCCGGCCGACCGCGCTCCGGTTCGAGTCGGGCGCGATCACCGAGACGTCGCCGACCTCGTCCAGCGCCCGCTTGGCGGCGAGCAGGCCGCGCGAGGTGATGCCGTCGTCGTTCGTGAGCAGGATGCGCATCGTCAGGAAGGTTACGAGGCAGCGGCCGGTATCGTGCCCGGATGCCTGTCCGCGGGCCCGCATATCGCATCGTCACGCCGCGCCTGGTCATCCGCTGCTGGGATCCGCGCGACGCCCCGCTCGCCAAGGAGGCGATCGACTCCAGCCTCGCCCACCTGCGGCCGTGGTTGCCGTGGGCCCGGCACGAGCCGCAGACCCTCGAGGAGAAGGTCGAGCTCCTGCGCGAGTTCCGGGGCCAGTTCGACCTCGGCTCCAACTCGGTCTACGCGATCTTCGACGCCGCGGAGGAGCGCGTCCTCGGCGGGACCGGGCTGCACCCGCGGATCGGGCCGGGCGGCCTTGAGATCGGCTACTGGATCCGGGCGGACGCGGCCGGGCAGGGATTCGTGACCGAGGCCACGGCAGCGCTCACCCGGATCGCGTTCGAGGTCGCGGCCGTCGAGCGCGTCGAGATCCGCTGCGCGCCCGACAACCACGCGAGCGCCGCCATCCCGCGCAAGCTCCGCTACGAGCGGGCGGCGGACGAGGGCGACGACCTTCTCTTTCGCATCACCGCCGACGCGTTCCCCGAAAGCCCGGCGGCGGCGGCGCGGTTGGCGGCCTTCGACGTCGTGGGCGAAGCCCTGCTCGACGACCTCGGGTAGGGGAACCGGAGCGCGATGCGCGCCGTCTGAGGTGCATGAGACGCGCAGCCCTCGTCCTCCTGATCGCCGTGGCGGCGCTTCGGCGCGCTCCGGCGCTGTGCCGCCGGCACGTCCTGCGACACGCCTCCCCTTCCGACGGTGGCCTCGACGTGTCGGCGTGCGCAACGTGCGGGATGGGCAAGGCGGCGGACTCCGACCGCATCCTGCTCGCGCCCGCCCTCACCGCGTAGCCCGGCGGGTTGCCCGACCTCCGACCGCATCCTGCTCACGACGGGCCTCGCCGCCAAGCCCGACGCGTTACCAGGTAACGCACCGGCGCCGGCACACATTCATGAGCCGGTGTGAGACATTCGCGGCGTGCGCCGGTGCTTCAGTAGGTGACCGAGGTGAGCGTGAGGCCGTGCGGCGGGGCGGTGCGGCCGGCCTCGGAACGCGGCATTCCTCCGAGGAGCGCGGCCATGCGGTCGGGGTCGGGGCGATCGAGCATCGTGCCGACCAGGACGCGAACCATGTGGCGGAGGAAGGCATCGGCGGTGATGCGGAATTCCACTCGGCCGTCTTCGACGTGCCACTTGGCGGAGCGCACCGTGCGGTCGAAGTGGACGTGCTCGGTCTCGGTCGGCGTGAAGGCGGTGAAGTCGTGGGCGCCCGGGATGACGGCGGCGCACGCGGCGAGCGCCGGCAGGTCGAGAGGGCGGGGATGATGGAGCTCGTAGCGGGCCCGCATCGGGTCGGGGGCCGGCGCGGTGCGCAGCCGGTAGGCGTAGCTTCGCGCCCGGGCGTCTCGGCGAGCGTCGAAGCCGTCAGGAGCCTCGGCGGCAGCGACGACGGCGAGGTCGGGCGGCAGGCGGCGGTTGAGCGCCCGAAGCGGCAGGAGCCGCGGCGCCGCGAGCGAGACGACGTTGGCCGCGGCATGGACGCCGGTATCGGTGCGCCCGGCGACGGTGAGCGCGCGCGGCTCGACCTCGAGCGCCCGGGCCAGCTCGCCCGCAACCGTGCGCAGGCCCGGCTGCGCGGCCCAGCCGCGGAAGTCGGTGCCGTCGTAGGCGACGGTCAGCCGGTATGCCGGCACGGCCGGAGCCTACGGCTGGTGGTCGACCAGCTCGAGGTACGCCATCGGCGCGGCGTCGCCGGCGCGCGGGCCGAGCTTCACGATGCGTGTGTAGCCGCCCGGCCGCTCGGTGAACCGCGGCCCGACCTGGTGAAAGAGGTCGTGGACGGCGTCCTTCGAGCGCAGGAACGCGACCGCGTGGCGTTGCGCCGCCACGTCGGTCGGGTCCTCGCGCGCCAGGGTGATCAGCTTCTCGGCGATCGGGCGCAGCTCCTTCGCCTTGGCCTCGGTCGTCTGGATGCGGCCGTGGGCGAAGAGGGCGCCGCACATGTTGGAGTAGAGCGCCTTGCGGTGGGCCGGATCGCGGCCCAGCTTCCGCCCCTTTCGCTGATGCCTCACTCGGCGCCCCGCAGGTTGAGCCCGTGGGCCTGGAGCGTCTCCTTGACCTCCTCGATCGACTTCTTGCCGAAGTTCGGGATCGCGGCCAGCTCGGCCTCGGTCTTGGAGATCAGGTCGCCGATCGTCTCGATGCCGACCCGCTTCAGGCAGTTGTACGAGCGCACGCCCAGCTCGAGCTCCTCGATCAGGATGTTCTCCATCCCGTGGGCCGACGGGGCGGCGGCCTCGGCGGCGGCGCCGTCCTGGCCGGATGGCCAGGTCGGCAGCGTCGATATCGGTGAAGATGCTGAGGTAGCGGATGAGGATCTCGGCGGCGTCCTTGACCGCGTCCTTCGGCGTCATCGAGCCGTTGGTCGTCACCTCGAGCTTCAGCTTGTCGAAGTCGGTGCGCTGGCCGACGCGGGCCGCGTCGACGTCGTAGGACACGCGCCGCACGGGCGAGAAGATCGAGTCGACCGGGATGACCCCGATCGTGGTCTCGGGCCCCTTGTTGCCCTCGGCGGGCACGTAGCCGCGGCCGCGGGCGATGGTCAGCGTCATCTCGAACCGGGCCTTCTCGGCCAGGTGGCAGATGATCAGGTCGGGGTTCAGGATCTCGAGGTCGGAAGGCGCCTCGATGTCGGCCGCGGTGACCTTGCCGGGGCCGTCCTTCTGCACCTGCACCTCGACCTCACCCGACTCGCCGTGCAACCGGCAGATCAGGTTCTTGAGGTTCAGGATGACGTCGGTCACGTCCTCGCGGACCCCCGGCACCGACGTGAACTCGTGGGCGACGCCCTCGATCTTCACCGAGGTGACGGCGGCTCCCTCGAGAGAGGAGAGCAGCACGCGGCGGAGGCTGTTGCCGAACGTGTAGCCGAACCCGCGGTCGAGCGGCTCGACGACGAACGTGCCCAGCGTCTCGCCGACGTCTTCGGACGTGATCTTCGGAATGTTTTCGAGCATGTGGTCCTTACTTCGAATAGAACTCGACGATCAGCTGCTCCTGGACCGGCGTGTCGATGTCCGCGCGGTCGGGGAGACGGAGCACCGTCCCCTGGAGGTTGTCATGGTCGGCCTGCAGCCACGGCGCGACCGACGCGGTCAGGTCGGTGGCATCGGCCACGACCGCCTTGGCGCCGGATCCCCCGCGGAGGGAGATGACGTCGTCGGCTGAGACCTGGAACGACGGGATATTGACCTTCCTGCCGTTGACGGTGAAGTGATTGTGGCGGACGAGCTGGCGGGCCTGCGACCGCGAGGCCGCGAACCCGAGCCGGTAGACGACGTTGTCGAGCCGCAGCTCGAGCATCCGGAGGAAGTTCTCGCCGGTGATGCCCGCCTTGCGGCTCGCCTTGTCGTAGTACGTGCGGAACTGGGTCTCGAGCACGCCGTAGTAGCGGCGCATCTTCTGCTTCTCGCGCAGCTGGAGCAGGTACTCGGACTGCTTCGTGCGCCCGCGGCCGTGCTCGCCCGGCGGGTAGGCCCGGCGCTCGATCGCGCATTTCTCGGTGAGGCAGCGCTCGCCCTTCAGGAAGAGCTTCATGTTCTCGCGCCGGCACTGCTTGCACTTGGGGCCGATCATGCGGGCCATTAGACGCGCCTCCGCTTCCGCGGGCGAACGCCGTTGTGGGCCTGCGGGCTCACGTCCTTGACGCCCAGGATCTCGAGTCCTGCGGCCTGGAGCGAGCGGATCGCGGTCTCGCGGCCGGAGCCGGGGCCCTTCACGAAGACCTCGACCTTCTGGAGGCCGTGCTCCATGCCCTCGCGCGCCGCGGCGTCGGCCGTCACCTGGGCGGCGAACGGCGTCGACTTGCGCGAGCCCTTGAAGCCGACGGCGCCCGCGCTCTTCCACACGATCACGGCGCCGTCCTTGTCGGTCAGCGCGACGAGCGTGTTGTTGAACGAGGTCTTGATGTGCGCCTGGCCGATGGCGATGTTCTTGCGAGCCTTGCGGCGGACGCGGCCACGCGTCCCGCCTCTACGGGGAGCTGGGGGCAATTACTTCTTCCTCTGCTTGCCGACGGTCTTCTTCGGGCCCTTGCGGGTGCGGGCGTTGGTGCGCGTGCGCTGGCCGTCGACCGGCAGGCCGCGGCGATGGCGCAGGCCGCGGTAGCAGCCGATCTCCATGAGCCGCTTCACGTTCTGGGAGCGCTCGCGGCGCAGGTCGCCCTCGACGGTGAGGCCCTGGTCGATGTGCGCACGCAGCCGGGCGACCTCCTCCTCGGTGAGGTCGCGCACCTTGGTGTCGGGGCTCAGCCCGAGCTCGGCGAGCACCTTGAGCGACGTCGAGCGGCCGATGCCGTAGATGTAGGTGAGGCCCACCTCGACCCGCTTCTCGCGGGGGATGTTGACTCCGGCGATGCGTGCCATTCCGGTCGGCCTCCTAACCTTGCCGCTGCTTGTGGCGGGGATTCGAGCAGATGACCAGCACATGGCCGTGCCGGCGGATGACGCGGCACTTCTCGCACATGGGACGGACGCTGGGTCTGACCTTCACAGGGAATCCTCCAGGGGGACGGGGGCCCGCTCGCCGGGCAAGCGCGGCCACTCCGCACGAGCGACCCTGAATCCTATCACCGCGCCTCTCCCGGCCCCTTCGGTTCACGCGATGTGAGCACCCGCGGCCCGTTGGCGGTCACCGCAACGGTGTGCTCGCAATGCGCGGCGAGGCTGCCGTCGCGGGTGAACACGGCCCAGCCGTCGGCGCCGCCCTCGACGTCGTAGCCGCCGGCGGTGATCATCGGCTCGATCGCGAACACCATCCCCGAGGCGAGCCTGGGGCCGCGCCCCGGCGGGCCGTAGTTCGGGATCTGGGGGTCCTCGTGCATGCTGCGGCCGACGCCGTGCCCGACGAGGCTTCTGACGACGCCGAAGCCGCGGGCCTCGACCACCTCCTGGACGGCGTGGCTCACGTCGCCCAGCCGGTTCCCCTCCCGGCACTGCTCGATGGCGGCCTGGAGGCCGAGGTTGCACGTCTCGATGAGGTCGGCGGCCTCTTTCGACGGCTCGCCGATCGTGACGGTGATCGCCGAGTCGGCCACGTAGCCGTCGAGCGTGACGCCGACGTCGACGGAGAGCAGGTCGCCCTCGGCCAGCGTGTACGGGCCGGGGATGCCGTGCACCACCATCGCATTCGGCGAGGCGCAGATCGACCCCGGGAAGCCGCGGTAGCCCTTGAACGTCGGCAGGCCGCCGCGCGCGACGATGAAGTCCTCGGCGATCTTGTCGAGGTCGGCGGTCGTGACGCCGGGGCGGGCCTCCCGCTCGAGCAGGTCGAGCGTGTCGGCGACGATCCGGCCCGCGCGTGCCATCGTCTCGAGCTCGGCCTCGGTCTTGCGGACGATCATGCGCCGCCGTCCAGCCTGTCGATCAGCCTGTCGACCTCGCCGGCGACCTCGTCCCGGGGCGCGGACGCGTCGACCCGCTCGACCAGCCCGCGGCCGGTGTAGTAGTCGAGCACCGGCGCCGCCGCCGTGACCCACTGCTTCTCGTACCGGGCCCGCACGACGTCCTCGCGGTCGTCCTCGCGCTGGTAGAGCTCGGAGCCGTCGAGATCGCAGACGCCCTCGACCTTCGGCGGGTGGAATTCGAGGTGGTAGACGTGCTCGGCGTCCCGGCACACGCGCCGGCCCGACAGCCGCCTGACCAGATCGTCGAGGTCGATCTCGAAGACGACGACCGCGGCGATGTGGCGGCCGAGGCCGTCCAGCATGCCGTCGAGCGCCTCGGCCTGCGCGCTCGTACGCGGGAAGCCGTCGAGCAGGACGCCCGGGCCGGTGTCGCCCGCGGCCAGCCGCTCCCGGAACATCGAGATGATGAGGTCGTCGGGCACCAGGTCACCGCGGGCCATGATCGCCTTGGCCTCGAGCCCGAGCGGGGTGCCGTCGCGCACCGCGGCCCGGAGCATGTCGCCGGTCGCGATGTGGGCCAGGCCGCGCTCGGAGGCGATCCGTGCGGCCTGCGTGCCTTTGCCGGCGCCCGGCGGGCCCATCAGGATCAGGTCGAGAGGCATGGCTGCGGCTATTTGAGGAAGCCCTTGTAGGAGCGCATCGAGAGCTGCGACTCGATCTGGCGCATGGTGTCGATGGCGACCCCGACGACGATCAGCACGGACGTCCCGCCGAGCGCACGCGCGGTCGCGGTCGAGAAGCCGCCGTACTTGATGAAGAGCGACGGAAGGACTGCGACGGCGGCCAGGAAGAGCCCGCCCGCGATGGTCAGCCGGACGAGGACCTTCTCGAGGTACTGCGCCGTGGGCCGGCCGGGACGGACGCCGGGCACGAAGCCGCCGTACTTCTTCAGGTTCTCGGCCTGCTCGATCGAGTTGAACACCACCGCGACGTAGAAGAAGGTGAAGCCGAAGATCAGCACGGCCTCGCCGATCAGGAACGGCCAGCCGCCGGGCGTGAAGAACCGGGCCATGTCGTGGGCGATCTGCCACGGCACGATCTGGCCGACCGTCGGCGGGAACGCCATGATGGCCGCGGCGAAGATCACCGGGATGACGCCGGCCATGTTGACGCGCAGCGGCAGGTAGGTCGAGCCGCCCGACGTCATCCGCCGGCCGACCATGCGCTTGGCGTACTGGATCGGGATCTTGCGGATGCCCTCCTGCACGAAGACGACGGCCACGATCACGAGGAACACCACGACCGGCAGCGACAGCTTCTCGAACGTCGAGCCCTGCCACCAGGCCGAGATCCCGGCCGGGGCCGAGGTGAGGATCGACGCGAAGATCAGAAGCGACATGCCGTTGCCGACCCCGCGCTGCGTGATGAGCTCGCCCAGCCACATGAGCAGGGTCGCGCCGGCCGTGAGGGTGATGACGACCAGGATCACGTTGCCCAGGTTGAACTTGACGAGGTTCCCCGTCGAGCTCGACCCGATCGCGTTCGAGTGAAACGCGTACGTGTAGCCGAGCGCCTGAACGGCGGCGAGGAAGACGGTCAGGTACCGCGTGTACTGCGTGATCCGCCGCTGGCCCAGCTCGCCCTCCTTCTGGAGCGCCTGGAGCGACGGGAAGACCGGCGTCATGACCTGGAGGATGATCGAGGCCGTGATGTAGGGCATGATCCCGAGCGCGAAGACGCCCAGCCGCGACAGCCCGCCGCCCGAGAACACGGCCAGGAGGCCGAAGATGCCGCCCTGGTTCTTCAGGGCCTCGGACAGCGCGTCGGAGTTGACGCCCGGCGCGGGGATGTACGAGCCGAACCGGTAGAGCGCGAGGATCGCCGCCGTGAAGAGGAGCTTCTTGCGAAGCTCGGGCGACTTCCAGGCGTTCAGGAGGTTCTGGAGCACGCCTACTCCCCGGCGTCGCCCTCGGGCTCCGGCTCGGCCGCGGGCTCCTCGGCCGCCGGCTCGGCCGCCTCGGGCTCGGGCTCGGCCGCAGCTTTCGGCGCGCGCTTGGGCTTCGCCTTGGCGGGCTCGGGCTCAGCGGCCGCGGGGGCGCCGTCGACGCGGACCGCTGTGCCGCCGGCCGCCTCGATCGCCTCGACGGCTCGCTTCGAGAACGCGTGCGCCGTCACGGTGAGCCGGGTCGAGAGCTCGCCCTTCCCGAGGATCTTGATCGGGTGCTTCAGGGTGCGCACGACGCCCGCGGAGCGCAGGAGCTCGGGGGTCACCTCGACGCCCTCGTCGAAGCGGTCCAGGGCCGCGATGTTGACCGGCGTCGTCCGGGTGCGGAACGGGCCCATCGGCATCGACTTCTTGTGGTTGGGGCCGCGCAGCTTGCCGAGCCGCATGTAGAGCGGCATCTGCCCGCCCTCGAAGCCGGCCCGCATGCTGTGGCTGCCGGACCGCGACTTCTGGCCCTTCTGGCCGCGGCCGGAGGTCTTGCCCGAGCCGGAGCCGTGTCCGCGGCCGATGCGCTTGCGCTCGCGGTGGCTCCCGGGTGCGGGCTTCAGCTCGTGCAGCGTGAGCCCGGTCGTCTCGTCAGCCATCGATCTCCTCCACGCGCACGAGATGGTCGACCTTGCGCAGCATGCCGCGAATGACCGGCGAGTCGTCGCGCTCGGTCGAGGCGTTGATCTTGCGCAGGCCCAGGGCCCGCATCGTGCCCTTGTGCTCGGGCTTGGTGCGGATCGTGCTTCGCACCTGGGTGATACGGAGCTTCGCCATCAGGAGTCCTTGGACTCCCCGGCGTCTTCGGCGGCCGGCTCCTCGGCCTCCGCCTCGGGCTCGGGGGCCGGTTCGGGCTCGGGCTCGGGCGCCGCCTCGGGCTCCGGCTCCGGTTCGGGCTCCGGCTCGGGCGGGGCGGCCGCCTCGGCTGCGGCGGCCTCGGCCTTGGCGCGGGCCTTCCTGGACGGGCGCCTGGGCTTCGCCGGCGGCGCCACGGCGGCAGGGGCGGGCGCGGCGTCGGCGACCTCGGCCTCGACGGCTGCCGCCACCGCCGCCTCGGCCTCCGCGCGCGTCTCGGAATAGGGCTTTATGACCTCGCGGATCTCCTTGCCGCGCAGCTTGGCGACGTCCTCGGGCCGCTTCAGGCTCTTCAGGCCGTCGACCGTCGCCATGAGCAGGTTGATCGGGTTCGCGGTGCCGAGCGACTTCGCCAGGATGTCGCGCACGCCGCCGAGCTCGAGCACCGCGCGGACGCCGGCGCCCGCGATCACGCCCGTCCCCTCGGACGCCGGCTTCAGGAGCACCTGGCCGGCGCCGTAGCGGCCGACGATCTGATGCGTGATCGTGGTCTTGTACTTCGGCACCTGGAAGAGGTTCTTCTTGGCGTCCTCGACGGCCTTGGCGATCGCCGAGGGCACCTCGTTGGCCTTGCCGTAGCCGACGCCGACGTGATCCACCTCGTCGCCCACGACGACGAGGGCGGTGAACGAGAAGCGCCGGCCGCCCTTCACGACCTTGGCGACGCGGTTGATCTTGACCACGCGCTCCTGGAGCTCGCGGCCCGGCACCTCGGAGCCGCGGGCGGCGGGATTTCGGGACTGACGTTGCGAGACTGACATGTGTGAGGGCTAGAACTCCAATCCGTTCTCGCGGGCGGCATCGGCGAGTGCCTTGACGCGCCCGTGGTACAGGTAGCCGCCGCGGTCGAACACGACGGATGCGATGCCGGCCTCGCGGGCCCGCTCGGCGACGAGCTTGCCCACGGCGGCCGGCGCCTCGGCCCGGCCCTTGCCGGCGATCGTCTTGTCCTGGAAGGAGGCGGCGGCCAGCGTGCGCCCGGCCACGTCGTCGATCACCTGCGCGGCGATGCCGCGGTTCGACCGGTAGACGGCCAGCCGCGGCCGCTCGCCCGTCCCGGTCACGCGGCGGCGGACGCGCCGGTGGCGGCGATGCCGTGCAGCGACCTTGGCCTTGCTCGTGCTCATGCGCGCTTCCCGACCTTCCGGATGACCAGCTCGCCCTGGTAGCGAACGCCCTTACCCTTGTAGGGCTCCGGCGGGCGCCACTTGCGGATCTGCGCTGCGATCTCGCCGACGCGCTGCTTCGAGATGCCCGTGACGACGATCTGGGTCGGCTGCGGCACCTCGAACGTGATGTCCTCGGGCGCCTTCACCGTGACCGGGTGGCTGAACCCGAGCTGCATCTCGAGGTCGCGGCCCTTGAGCGCGGCCCGGTACCCGACGCCCTGGATCTCGAGCCGCTTCTCGAAGCCCTGCGTGACCCCGGTGACCATGTTGGCGACGAGCGTCCGCGTGAGGCCGTGCAGCGCGCGATGGTCGCCGCGGTCGGTAGGCCGCGTGACGACCACCTGGCCGTCCTCCTGCTTCACCGTCATGTCGGCCGAGACGCGCTCCTCGAGCTCGCCCTTGGGACCCCGCACGGCCACCAGCCCGGGGCGGATCTCGACGGTCACGCCGTCGGGGACGGCGATCGGCTTCTTCCCGATCCTGCTCACGGCTCACCACACATAACAGACGACCTCTCCGCCGACGCCCTGCTCCTGGGCCTGGCGGCCGGTGATCACGCCGCGCGACGTGCTCAGGATGGCGACGCCCATCCCGCCGAGCACGCGGTGCGGGCGGTCCTTCTTCGCGTAGACGCGCCGGCCCGGGCGCGAGACCCGCTTCAGCCCGGAGATGACCCGTTCGCGGCTCGGCCCGTACCGGAGCGTGACGACCAGCGTGTCGTGGGTCTCGCCCTTCGAGACCGCGAACGCGTCGATATATCCCTCCTCCTGGAGGATGCGCGCGATCTCGCGCTTCATCCCGGAGGTGGGCATCTCGACCGTCTCGTGCAGCGCCTGGTTGGCGTTTCTGATGCGGGTCAGCATGTCTCCGATGGGATCCGTGATCATCGCGGCCTCACCAGCTCGACTTTGTCATTCCCGGGATGACGCCCTGGTGCGCCAGCTCACGCAGGCAGATGCGGCACACCCCGAACTTGCGGAAGTAGGCCCGCGAGCGGCCGCACCGGCTGCACCGGCTGTAGCTGCGGGTCTTGAACTTCGCGCCCCTCGATTGCTTGACTCTGAGTGCTTCCTTGGCCATATCTCGTCCTCGTCCTAGTTCGTCGCGAACGGCATCCCGAGCGAGCGGAGCAGCTCGCGCGCTCCGTCGTCGTCCGTCGCCGTCGTCGTTATGGTCACGTTCAGGCCGCGCACCTGGGACACGTCGTCGTAGTTGATCTCGGGGAAGATGATCTGCTCGCGGATCCCGAGCGAGAAGTTGCCGCGCCCGTCGAACGAGCCCGGGTTGATCCCGCGGAAGTCGCGGATGCGCGGCAGGGCGATCGTCGTCAGGCGGTCGAGGAACTCGTACATGCGGTCGCCGCGCAGCGTCACCTTGCAGCCGATGGGCATGCCCTCGCGGATCTTGAAGCCGGCGATCGAATTCTTGGCGCGGGTGATGACCGGCCGCTGGCCGGCGATCGTCGCCAGCTCCTCGACCGCGTCGTCGAGGGCCTTCGAGTTGAGCTTGGCCTCGCCGACGCCCATGTTGAGCGTGATCTTCTCGAGCCGCGGAACCGCCATCACCGTCGGGAGGCCGAGCCGCTCCCTGAGCTGGTCTCGGACCTCGTCGTCGTAGCGCTCCTTGAGCCGCGGCGTGGGGATCTCGGTGGTGTTCACCTATCCACGTCCTTCCTGCACTTGCGGCACACGCGCACCTTGTGATCTTCGGTCATGCGGTAGCCGATCCGGGTCGGCTCGCCGCACGCGGGGCACACCAGGGCGACGTTCGAGACCTGAAGCGGCGCCTCGCGCTCGAGCACCCCGCCGGGAATGATCTGCTGGCTTCCGGACTTGCGCGGGGCCGGGCGCGGCTTCGTGTGCCGCTTCACCATGTTCAGTTTCTCGACAACCAGCCGGCGCTGGTCGGGGACCACGCGCAACACGGTGCCGCGCTTGCCGGCGTCCTTGCCGGTCAAGACCTGCACCGAGTCACCCTTCCTGATCTTGATCTTTGCAGCCACGTTAAAGAACCTCTGGAGCGAGGGAGACGATCTTCATGAAGTTGCGCTCGCGCAGCTCTCGGGCGACGGGGCCGAAGATGCGCGTGCCGCGCGGGTTTCTGTCCTTGTCGATGATGACGGCGGCGTTCTCGTCGAAGGCGATGTACGTGCCGTCGTCGCGGTGGTGCTGCTTGCGCGTGCGCACCACCACGGCCGTCACGACCTCGCCCTTGCGCACCGTGCCGTTGGGCGTGGCCTGCTTGACGGTGCCGACGATGATATCGCCGACCCCCGCATACCTGCGGCGGCTGCCGCCCTTGATGCGGATGCACAGGAGCACGCGCGCGCCGGTGTTGTCGGCGACCCGTAGGCGCGTCTCCACCTGGATCACTTGGCCACCTCGACGATCTCGGCGACCCGCCAGCGCTTCGTCTTCGAGAGCGGGCGGGTCTCGACGATCCGCACCACGTCGCCGACCTTGGACTGATTCTCCTGGTCGTGGGCGTGGAGCTTGATCGAGCGGCGCATCGTCTTCTTGTACTTGGGGTGCGGCTTCAGGACGTCGACGCGGACGACGACGGTCTTGTCCATGGCGTCGGACACGACGACTCCGCGGCGCTCCTTGCGGATGCCGCGGGTGCGCTCAGCCGTGGTGGCGGTGTCCGCGCTCATGCCTCACGCCCCGCGCTCGCCGACTCGTTGGCAAGGGTCAGAAGCCGGGCGATGTCGCGCTTCACGCGCGTCAGCGCCGCGGTGTTGTCGAGCGCCCCGGTCGCATGCTGGAACCGCAGGTTGAAGAGCTCCTGGCGGGTCTCGTCGAGCTTGCGCTCGAGCTCGTCCGCGGTGAGCTCGCGGATCTCACTGGCCTTCAAACAGATCACCTTCCCGGGACACGAACTTGGCCTTCACAGGCAGCTTCATCGCGGCGAGCCGGATCGCCTCGCGCGCCAGCGGCTCGGGCACGCCGGCGAGCTCGAACATGACGCGGCCGGGCTTCACGACGGCCACCCAGTGCTCGGGCGAGCCCTTCCCCGACCCCATGCGGGTCTCGGCCGGCTTCTGGGTCACCGACTTGTCGGGGAAGATCGTGATCCAGACCTTGCCGCCGCGCTTGATCTTGCGGGTCATCGCGATACGGGCGGCCTCGATCTGGCGGTTCGTGACCCAGCCCGCCTCGAGCGACTTCAGCCCGTACTCCCCGAACTGCACGCGCGTGCCGCCCTTCGAGAGGCCCGCGCGGCGGCCGCGGTGGACGCGCCGATATTTCGTGCGCTTGGGGAGAAGCACTACTCGCTCGCCTCCGGCGACGGGGACTCGGGTGCCGCGGCTTCGGGCGCCGAGGCCTCGGTCTTCGCAGGCGCCTCGGTCTTCGCAGGCGCCTGCGGTCTTCGGGCGCGGCTGCCTCGGTCTTCGGAGGCGCCTCGGTCTTCGGAGGCGCCTCGTCGGTCGGCGGCGCGGCCGTCGCGGCCGGCTGCTCGGGGGCGGCCTCCTGCCGCCGCCGCGGACGCCGGGCACCGCCGCCACCTCCGCCACCGCCACCGTCGCCGGAGCGCGGCCGGCGGCCGCGGCCGCCGCCCTCGCGCCGGCCGGGCCGGGTCGGGCCGAGCTGCTCGAGCTCGCCGGGCAGCGCGCCGCGCCGGCGCCGGCGGGCGTCGACCTCGCCGAGGCGCGCGGCACCGCCGTCGCGCTCGAAGCCCTCGGGCATGATCTCGCCCTTGTTGATCCACACCTTGACGCCGATCCGGCCGAATGTCGTCTTGGCCTCTGCGAAGCCGTAGTCGATGTCGGCGCGAAGCGTGTGGAGCGGCACGCGGCCCTCGCTATAGGTCTCGGAGCGCGACATCTCCGACCCGCCCAGGCGGCCGCCGCAGCGCACCTTCACGCCCTGGGCGCCGGAGCGCATCGACGAGCTCAGCGAGCGCTTCATCGCCCGCCGGAACGAGACGCGGTTCTGGAGCTGCTCGGCGATCGACTGTGCGACCAGCTTGGCGTCCAGCTCGGGGCGCTTGATCTCGGTGATGTTGACCTGGACGTTCTTGCCCGTCATGTCGTGCAGCTCGCGGCGGAGCGCGTCCACCTCCGAGCCGGACTTCCCGATCACGATCCCCGGGCGGGCGGTGTAGATGTCGACCGTCACCCGCTGCTTGTCCTTGCGGATGTGGATGTCGGAGAGGCCGGCGTGCGCCAGCTTGCCGTAGATGTGGCCGCGGATGTTCACGTCCTCCATGAGGGCGCCCGCGAACTCCTTCTTGGACGTGAACCAGTTCGACTTCCAGGTATGGATGACGCCGACCCGAAGGCCGCCGGGGTGGACCTTATGCCCCATCTTCGGTTGGCTCCTTCTCGTCGGTCTCTGCTTCGGGCTCGGGCTCGGCAGCCGGCTCCGGCTCCGCCGCGGCCTCCGGCTCGGCCGCGGCCTCCGCCTCGGCGGGCGGCGCCTCGGCCGCCGGCTTCCTGGCGCGAGGCTTCCGGCGCGGCTTGGCCTCGACCTCGGGCTCCGGCTCGGGCGCCGGGCGGACGGGCCGGCGCTTGATCTCGCCGGGCTCGGCGACCGCCAGCGTGATCGTGATGTGGCAGGTGCGCTTGCGGATCCGGTTCACGCGGCCGCGGGCGCGGGCTCGCCAGCGCTTCAGCGTCGGGCCCTCGTCGGCGTAGGCAGCCCAGACGATCAGGTCGTCCTCGTCGTGGCCCGCGTTGTTCTCGGCGTTGGCGATCGCGGACGCCAGCACCTTGCCGGCGTCGCGCGCGGCGGCGCGAGGCTGGAACGCCAGGATGGAGCGAGCCTCCACGGCCGACTTGCCGCGGATGTGCTCGAGGACCAGCCGGGCCTTGCGCGCCGAGCAGCGCACGTAGCGGGCCTGGGCCCGCACGGTCTCGCGCTCCTGAGGGGCCACGGCCAAGCTAGCGGCCCTTCATCTTCGCGGTGCGGTCGTTGCCATGGCCTCGATACGTGCGGGTGGGCGCGAACTCGCCCAGCTTGTGCCCGACCATCGACTCGGAGATGAAGACCGGGACGTGCTTTCGGCCGTCGTGGACGGCGATCGTGTGGCCGACGAACTCCGGAAAGATCGTCGAGGCCCGCGACCAGGTCTTGAGCATGCGCTTCTGGCGCGACTCGTTCATCTCCTCGACCCGCTTCATCAGGCGGGGCTCCACGAAAGGCCCCTTCTTGCTCGATCGGCTCATCGCCTGCCCTTCCCTCTCCTGCGCGCCCGGACGATGTCCTTGCCGGACGCCTTCTTCTTGTTGCGCGTGCGGAACCCGAGCGTGGGCTTGCCCCACGGGGTCACCGGATGCGATCCCTTGTTCTTGCCCTCGCCGCCGCCGTGCGGATGGTCGACGGGGTTCATGACCGTGCCGCGGACGGTCGGGCGGCGGCCCTTCCAGCGCGTGCGCCCGGCCTTGCCGCCGGACTCGATCTCATGCGTGACGTTGCCGAGCTGGCCGACGGTCGCCCGGCACTCCTCGGGGACTCGCCGCATCTCGCCCGACGGGAGCCGCAGGAGCGCCTTGCCGCCCTCCTTGGCGACGAGCTGGGCGGAGCCGCCCGCCGAGCGCACCATCTTGGCGCCCTGGCCGGGGCGGAGCTCCACGCCGTGCACCGTCGTGCCGGTGGGCATGGAGCGCAGCGGCATCGCGTTCCCGGGGCGGATGTCGACGTTCTCGCCCGACTCGACCGTCTGGCCGGCGCGCAGGCGAAGCGGCGCCAGGATGTAGCGCTTCTCGCCGTCGGCATAGTGCAGGAGCGCGATCCGGGCCGAGCGGTTGGGGTCGTACTCGATCGAGTGCACCTTGGCCGGGATGCCGTCCTTGCGCCGCTTGAAGTCGACGATGCGGTAGCGGCGCTTGTGCCCGCCGCCGCGGTGGCGGGTGGTGATGCGGCCGTGCACGTTTCGGCCCGCGTTCTTCGAGAGCGGCGCGAGCAGCGTCTTCTCGGGCTCGGACTTGGTGATCTCCTGGAAGTCGGACACCGTCATGAAGCGGCGGCCGGCCGAGGTGGGCTTGAACTTGCGGACGGCCATCAGACGCCCGGTCCGAACGCTTCGATGGTCTGGCCGGGAGCGACGGTCACGACAGCCTTCTTCCAGCCCGAGCGGGTGCCGCGCGTCACCCCGCGGCGCTTGGGCTTCGCCGGCACCTTCGACACGTTCACGGCGATGACGTCCACCTCGAAGACGCGCTCCACCGCCTGGCGGATCTGCGTCTTGTGGGCGTCGGGGTGCACCTTGAAGGTGTACTTGCCGCGCTCGCCGATCATGCCGTAGCTCTTCTCCGACACGACGGGCGCGATCAGGACAGCACGGGGGTCGTCCCTCACTCGGTGCTCCCTTCCAGCGCGGACAGCGCCGCCTTCGTCACCACGAGCGAGCGCGCCCAGACGACCTCGGCGACCTCGAGGGCCCCGACCGGGACGACGTGCGTGCGGTGGAGATTGCGGAACGACTTCTCAAGCGCCGTCTCGCCGGGGGCGGTCACGACCACGAGCGGCGTCACGAGGCCATGCTCGGCGACGAGGCCGGCGGCCTTCTTGGTCTGCGGCTCGGCGAACGCGCCCCCATCGGCGACGACAAGCGTGCCGTCCGCGGCGTGGGCCGAGAGCGCGATCGAGAGGGCCTTGGCGCGCGCCTTCTTGTTGATCTTGCCCGTGTAGTTGCGCGGGTGCGGGCCGAACACCACGCCGCCGCCCGTCCACTGCGGCGCCCGCGTCGTACCCTGGCGGGCGCGACCGGTGCCCTTCTGGCGCCACGGCTTCGCCCGCCCGCCGGCGACGAGGCCGCGGGTCTTGGTCGAGTGGGTGCCCTGGCGGCGGGCGGCGAGCTCGGCCGTCACGACCTGGTGCACGAGCGCGTCGTTTCGGGGCAGGGCGAACACGTCGGCGGCAAGCTTGGCCTTCGCGCCGCCGGTGATGACCGCCGCCGTCGGGGCGGGAGGCGTCATGCCTCGCTCCTGATCTCGACCACGCCGCCCACCGGCCCCGGGATCGCGCCGCGCACGAGCAGCAGGTTCCGCTCGGTGTCGACATCGGCGACCGTGAGGCCGCGCTGGGTGACCCGCTCGCTCCCCATCTGGCCCGCCATCCGCATGCCCTTGAAGACGCGGGCGGGATACGCCGAGGCCCCGATCGAGCCCGGCTGGCGGATGTTGTGCGAGCCGTGGCTGGCAGGGCCGCGGTGGAACTTGTGCCGCTTGATGGTGCCTGCGAAGCCCTTGCCCTTGGAGATGCCCGACACCTTGACCGCCTCGCCCGGCGCGAACGCCTCCACCGTGACCGTGTCACCCGGCGCAAGGCCCTCGCCCGCATCCCGGAACTCGATCAGCGTCCTGTGCGGGCCCACGCCGGCGGCCTTCAGGTGGCCGGCCCGGGGGCGGCTGAGCTTCTTCTCCTTGCACGGCCGGTAGGCCAGCTGCACCGCGGTGTAGCCGTCGACGCCGGGCGTGCGCACGGCGACGACCGGGCACGGCCCGGCCTCGATGACGGTGACGGGCGTGACCCGTCCCGACTCCTCGTCGAAGATCTGGGTCATGCCCAGCTTCGTGCCGATGATGCCCTTGGACGACGTCGCGGTCACAGCTTGATCTCGATGTCGACGCCCGCCGGCAGGTCGAGCCGCATCAGCGAGTCGACCGTCTTCGGCGTCGGCTGGTGGATGTCGATCAGCCGCTTGTGCGTGCGGATCTCGAAGTGTTCCCGCGAATCCTTGTCCTTGAACGGGCCGCGGATGACGCAGTAGACGTTCTTCTCCGTCGGCAGGGGAACAGGCCCGGACACCGTGGCGCCCGAGCGCTGCGCCGTGTCGACGATCGAGCGTGCGCTCAGATCGACCAGCGTGTGGTCGTACCCCTTGAGACGGATGCGGATCTTCTGCTGCGCCAAGTGGTTCCCCGCCCCTTATTTCTCGATCTTGGTGACGGCGCCCGCACCCACGGTGCGGCCGCCCTCTCGGATGGCGAAGCGGAGGCCCTCGTCCATGGCGATCGGCTGGATGAGCTCGACGGTCATCTCGGCGTTGTCGCCCGGCATGACCATCTCGACGCCCTCCTTCAGCTCGACGACACCCGTGACGTCGGTCGTGCGGAAGTAGAACTGCGGCCGGTAGCCCTTGAAGAACGGGGTGTGGCGGCCGCCCTCCTCCTTCGAGAGCACGTACACCTGCGCCTCGAACTTCGTGTGCGGGGTGATCGAGCCGGGCTTTGCGAGCACCTGGCCGCGCTCGATGTCCTCGCGCTTCACGCCGCGCAGGAGGCAGCCGACGTTGTCGCCCGCCTGACCCTGGTCGAGCAGCTTGCGGAACATCTCGACGCCGGTCACGACCGTCTTTTCGGTCTCCTTGTGGATCCCGACGATCTCGACCTCCTCGCCGGTCTTGACGACGCCCTGCTCCACGCGGCCGGTCGCGACGGTGCCGCGGCCGGTGATCGTGAAGACGTCCTCGACCGGCATCAGGAACGGCTTGTCGATGTCGCGCTCGGGCTCGGGGACGTACTCGTCGACCGCCGCCATGAGCTCGAGGATCTTGGGCGTCCACTCGGCGTCGCCCTCGAGCGCCTTCAGCGCCGAGCCGCGCACGACCGGGATGTCGTCGCCGGGGAACTCGTAGCGCGAGAGCAGCTCGCGCACCTCGAGCTCGACGAGGTCGAGGAGCTCCTCGTCGTCGACGGTGTCGGCCTTGTTCAGGAAGACGACGATGTACGGCACGCCGACCTGGCGGGCGAGCAGGATGTGCTCGCGCGTCTGGGGCATCGGGCCGTCGGCCGCCGAGACCACGAGGATCGCGCCGTCCATCTGGGCGGCGCCCGTGATCATGTTCTTCACGTAGTCCGCGTGGCCTGGGCAGTCCACGTGGGCGTAGTGGCGGTTCGCCGTCTCGTACTCGACGTGAGCCGAGTTGATCGTGATGCCGCGGGCCTTCTCCTCCGGCGCCTTGTCGATCTCGTCGAAGTTGGTCGCCTGGCTCCCCGTCCCCGACTCCGCGAGCACCTTGGTGATCGCGGCGGTGAGGGTCGTCTTGCCATGGTCGATGTGCCCGATCGTCCCGATGTTGAGGTGCGGCTTGTTCCGCTCGAACTTCTCCTTGGCCATGTCTCCCGGTCTCCTTTTCGCAGCCCTACGACTGGTTCTCTGTCAGCTTCTCGGCGATGGAATGCGGCACCTCCGCGTAATGGAGGAACTGCATCGTATAGGTGGCCCGACCCTGGCTCATCGTGCGCACATCGGTCGCATATCCGAACATCTCCGCGAGCGGCACGCGGGCCCTGATGGCCTGCGCGTTGCCCCTCGGCTCCATGCCCTCGATCTGCCCGCGGCGCGAGTTGATGTTGCCGATCACGTCGCCCATGTACTCCTCGGGCGTCACGACCTCGACCGCCATCACGGGCTCGAGCAGCACCGGCTTGGCCCGCTTGGACGCCTCCTTGAAGGCCATCGACCCGGCCACCTTGAACGCCATCTCGTTCGAGTCGACGTCGTGGTAGGAGCCGTCGACCAGGCGCACCTTGATGTCGACCACGGGGAAGCCCGCGAGCACGCCGGCCTCCATGGCCTCCTTGATCCCGGCGTCGACCGACGGGATGTACTCGCGCGGGATGGTGCCGCCGACGATCTTGTTCTCGAACTCGTAGCCGGCCCCCTGCTCGTTGGGCTCGAGGTCGATGACGGCGTGGCCGTACTGGCCGCGGCCGCCGGTCTGGCGCACGAACTTGCCGTGCACGCCCTGGACGGCGTTCCGGACCGTCTCGCGGTAGGCGACCTGCGGCCGGCCCACGTTGGCGTCGACCTTGAACTCGCGCAGCAGGCGATCGACGATGATCTCGAGGTGGAGCTCGCCCATGCCGCCGATGATGGTCTGGCCCGTCTCCTCGTTCGTCCGCACCCGGAAGGTCGGATCCTCCTCGGCGAGGCGCTGGAGCGCGGTGGCGAGCTTGTCCTGGTCGGCTTTCGTCTTGGGCTCGACGGCCTGGTCGATCACCGGCTCGGGGAAGTCGATCGCCTCGAGCACGACCGGGTTGTCGGGGTCGCACAGCGTGTCGCCGGTCGTCGTCTGCTTCAGCCCGACGGCGGCCGCGATCGCGCCCGCCCCGGTCTGCTGGAGATCCTCGCGGTGGTTCGCGTGCATCTCGAGCAGGCGCCCGATCCGCTCCTTGCGCCCGGTCGACGCGTTCAGCACGTATGAGCCCGAGTTCAGCTTGCCCGAGTAGACGCGGAAGTAGGTGAGCTTGCCGACGTACGGGTCGGTCATCACCTTGAAGGCGAGCGCCGAGAACGGCTCGTTCAGGTCGGCCCTGCGCGTCATCTCCCCACCGCCCTTGGGATCGATGCCGGTCACGGCCGGAACGTCGATCGGCGACGGGAGGTAGTCGATCACCGCGTCGAGCAGCGGCTGGACGCCCTTGTTCTTGAACGCCGAGCCAAGCAGGACGGGCGTGATCGAGTTGTCGAGCGTCGCCCTGCGGATCGCGGCGCGCAGCTGCTCCTCGGTGATCGGCTCATCCTCGAGGAAGGCGATCATGATGTCCTCGTCGTGGTCGGCCACGGCCTCGATCAGGTCGTGCCGGTACGCCTCGGCCTGCTCGCGCAGCTCGGGCGGGACCTCGTCCTCGTCCCACTTGGCGCCGAGCGCGTCGATGTAGCGGAGGGCCTTCATCGTGACCAGGTCGACGTGGCCGTCGAAGCGATCCTCGGCCCCGATCGGGATCTGGAGCGGCACCGCGCGCGCGCCCAGGCGGTCGATCATGGTCTTCACCGCGTTGAAGAAGTCGGCGCCGGTGCGGTCCATCTTGTTGATGAAGGCGATCCGGGGGACGCCGTACTTGTCGGCCTGGCGCCAGACCGTCTCGGACTGGGGCTGGACGCCCGCGACCGAGTCGAAGAGCGCCACGGCCCCGTCGAGCACGCGCAGGCTGCGCTCGACCTCGACCGTGAAGTCCACGTGCCCGGGCGTGTCGAGAATGTTGATGCGGTGGTCACGCCAGAAGCAGGTCGTCGCGGCCGACGTGATCGTGATGCCGCGCTCCTGCTCCTGGACCATCCAGTCCATGGTGGCCGCGCCCTCGTGGACCTCGCCCATCTTGTGGGTGCGGCCGGTGTAGTAGAGGATGCGCTCGGTGGTCGTGGTCTTGCCCGCGTCGATATGGGCCATGATCCCGATGTTGCGGACCCGGTCGAGCTCCTCCATGCGGGGCACGCGTGTGCCCGTTCGTGTCTCAGTGACTGCCATTGAATCTGCCCTTTACCACCGGTAGTGGGCGAAGGCCCTGTTGGCCTGCGCCATCCGGTACATGTCGTCCTTGCGCTTGAACGCGCCGCCCTGCTGGTTGGTCGCGTCCAGGATCTCGCCGGCCAGCTTCTCCTCCATCCGCTTCTCGCGACGCTGGCGCGAGAACGTGACGAGCCAGCGCACCGCCAGGGTGCGGGCCCGCCGCTGCGGCACCTCGATCGGCACCTGGTAGTTGGCGCCGCCGACGCGGCGCGAGCGCACCTCGAGCACCGGCGTGACCGACTTGACGGCCCGCTCGAGCACCTCGACGGGGCTCTGGCCGGTCTTCTCGCCGACGATGTCGAGCGCTCCGTAGACCAGGTGCTCGGCCGTCGACTTCTTGCCGTCCAGCATCACCCGGTTGATGATCTGGGCGACCAGCGTCGAGTCGTAGACGGGGTCGCGCACGAGTGTGCGCGGAGCGATCTCGGCTCTGCGAGGCATCTCGGACTAGCCTCCGGCCTTCTTCGCGCCGTACTTGGAGCGGGCCTGGCGGCGGTCGTTCACGCCGGAGGTATCCAGCGCGGCGCGGATCACCTTGTAGCGCACGCCCGGGAGATCCTTCACGCGGCCGCCGCGGATGAGCACGACCGAGTGCTCCTGGAGGTTGTGCCCCACGCCGGGGATGTACGCCGTGACCTCCATGTTGTTGGTCAGGCGCACGCGGCAGACCTTGCGCAGAGCCGAGTTCGGCTTCTTGGGAGTCGTCGTATAGACGCGCGTGCAGACGCCCCGCTTCTGCGGGGCGCCGCGCAGGTGCGGCGTCTTGGTCTTGGCGACCGCTTTCTGACGGGGCTTCCGGATGAGCTGCTGAATCGTCGGCATACGCTGTCTGCGCCCCCGCTGTGCGAGAGCAGGTAGGAAAGGCCGCGGGACTGCGGCCGCGACGGCGAACACTAGCACAGGGACGGCGCCGCTCCGCGGTACCCGGGAGGCTGGCGACGAGGGCGCGGGGCGGCTCCCAGAGCCGCACTCGGGCGCTACGGCTTGGAGGGCTTGGCCGGCTTGGAGGGCTTGGCCGGCGGCGACGGGTGCGTCGGCTTGGTGGGCTTCGACGGGTGCGTCGGCTTCGTGGGCTTCGCGGGCTTCGTCGGCTTGATCGGCTTCGACGGATGCGTCGGGTGCGTCGGGTGCGAGGGGTGCGCCGGCTTCGACGGGTGCGCGGGCTTGGACGGCTTCGACGGCTTCGAGGGGTGCGACGGCTTCGACCCCTGGCCGGGCTTCGCCGGGTGCGACCCCTTGCCGCCCTTGCCGCCCGGCTTGCCGCCGTGCTGCCCACCGCCGGACTTCCCGCCTGACGACCCCAACCCGCTCGTGGAATGGTCTCCCCCGCCGCCCGACCAGGGCGCGGCGACGCCAGGAGCCACGGTGTGCGCCGCGCCGATCGCGGCCGCGGCCGCGCCGACCACGAGCAGGGCCTTCACCGCGCCGGCCGCGAGCGGCATCGCGCCAAGCCCCGCGGCGGTGCTCGCAGAGCCCGCCGCGAATCCCGGCACCGTCGATGCAAGCGCCTTCGGCACGCCGGCGCGCATCTCGGCAGCCGCGATCCCGACGCCCGCCCCCGCCACCACCGCCGCCATCCTCCGGGCCGAGCGCCCGCGCGCCGCGGCGGGTTCATCGTCGCGGAGCGCCCGGCGCACATCCGCCGCCGGGACATCGAGGACAGTCGCGATGTCTCCAGGTCGAAGACCGCACCACTGGCTGAGGACGAGCGCGTCCTCGCCCGGCGGATCGAGGCGTGCGAGCTCGGCCCGCATCGAGGTCAGCTCGCGCCCGCCGGCCGGAGGGAGGTGGCGGAGCGTCCCGCCGCGACGGTCGTGGGGCAGGATGGGCGCGCGCTCGTGCACGCGCCGGAGCAGCCACACCCGCACGCGCCGGACCGACGCGCCGCCCGCGACGAGGCCGTGGGCATCCATGAACGCGGCGACGCTCAGCCGCTCCGCCTCGTCGCGCGCGCCCGTCAGATGGAACGCGTATGCGAACACGGCCTCGCCGTGCCGTTCGTAGGCACGGCTGAGCCATGCGGCTGTCTTCGCGGGGGCCACACTCCCAATGTCGTCCGAACCGGGGATGGGCGCATCGCCCGACCGGGGGTTAAGGGCGCGGCGGGCGTCACGGGTGTCCGGGCGTGTGGTACGCGAGTGTGACGGAACACCGCGAATGTCGTCTCACGCTACCGCCAACTGACGGTGGCCCGTGCCCCGGGAATCACCACCGTCCCCGGCCCGCGCACCCTCGCAGCAGCAGGGCCGGGGTCGCGACAAGGCGGCCCCGGCCCTGGTGAGCTGCGGTGTCTACTCCTCCTCGGGGACCGGCGGGATGAACGGCTCCTCTGCCCCGGGCTTCGGGGTGAGGTCGATCAGCCCGGCGCCGT
This sequence comes from uncultured Actinomycetes bacterium, assembly GCA_963805545.1. Classification (GTDB taxonomy): domain Bacteria; phylum Actinomycetota; class Thermoleophilia; order Gaiellales; family JAICJC01; genus JAICJC01. The sequence goes on along the minus strand of CAWDUU010000009.1, from coordinate 165,113 downwards.
CGACGGCGCCGTCGCCGTCGCCCACGAGGGCGTCGGTGTACACGGGCGTCGTGAACTCCTCGACGAGGAAGCGCGGCGCGTCTTCGGACGGCTCGATCGCGACCGACCGGTACTCCTTGAGACCCGTCGCAGCCGGGATCAGCTTCCCGATGATGACGTTCTCCTTGAGCCCGACCAGGTGGTCGATCTTGCCCTCGATGGCCGCGTCGGTCAGCACCTTGGTCGTCTCCTGGAACGAGGCCGCAGAGAGGAAGCTCTGCGTCGCCAGGCTGGCCTTGGTGATGCCGAGGATGAGCTGCGTGTGCGTCGGCCGCTCCTTCTTGGCCTTCTTCAGCTCGCGGAACGTCCGCTCGAGCTCGGGACGGTCGACCAGCTCGCCCGGCAGGTAGTCCGAGTCGCCGGAGTTGTCGATCCGCACCTTCTTGAGCATCTGGCGCACGATCAGCTCGATGTGCTTGTCGTGGATCTCGACGCCCTGGCTCTTGTAGACGTCCTGCACCTCGCCGACGAGGTAGCGGGCCGTCTCGGTGTCGTCACGCAGGTCGAGAAGCTCGGTCGGAGCGAGCGGCCCCTCGTTGAGCGGCGTCCCCGCCTCGATCGACTCGCCCTCGGCGACACGCAGGCGCGTCCGCCGCGGGAACGAGTACTCCTCGGCGTCCTCCTCACCGGACGGCGTGACCGAGACGATCCAGCCGCGCTCGCCCTCGGCGATCTTGACGCGCCCCGCGATCTCGGAGAGCGTCGCCGCCGCCTTGGGCTTGCGCGCCTCGAAGAGCTCGACGACGCGCGGCAGGCCGTGCGTGATGTCGAGCCCGGCGACGCCGCCCGTGTGGAACGTGCGCATCGTGAGCTGCGTGCCCGGCTCGCCGATCGACTGCGCGGCGACGGTGCCGACGGCATCGCCCAGCTCGCTCATCTTGCCGGTCGCCATCGACCAGCCGTAGCACGTCCGGCACACGCCGATGTCGGCCTTGCACTTGAGCACCGTGCGCACCGGCACCGTGACGGGCTTCTCGCCCGCCGCTTCCGCGATCTTGCGGAGCAGCGCACCGTTGATCTCCTCGCCCGCGGAGAGCTGGAGGCGGCTGACCTTGTGGTCGACCGCGACCACCCGGCCGAGCAGGCCCGAGCGGTTCGGCAAGCCGTCCGGCGTCCGCACCGGGATGTCGATGTGCTCGTCGGTCTTGCAGTCGTCCTGGCGGATGATGACATCCTGCGAGACGTCCACGAGACGCCGGGTGAGATACCCGGAGTCCGCCGTACGCAGTGCCGTGTCGGCCAGGCCCTTGCGGGCGCCGTGCGTGGAGATGAAGTACTCCAGCACCGACAGGCCCTCCATGAAGTTGGACTTGATCGGCCGCTCGATGATCTCGCCCTTCGGATTGGCCATGAGGCCGCGCATGCCGGCCAGCTGGCGGATCTGCTTGAACGACCCGCGCGCGCCGGAGTTGGCCATCATGTAGACCGGGTTCAGCTCGTCGAGGTTCCGGTTCATCGCCTCGCCGACGTCGTCGGTCGCCTTGTTCCAGAGCGACACCACCTGCTCGTGGCGCTCGTCCTCGGTGATGAGGCCGCGGTCGTACGAGCGCTGGGCGCGTCCGACCTCCTCCTCGTACCGGGTGAGGATCTCCTCCTTGTCGGGAGGGATCTGGATGTCGTTCTTCGAGATCGTGACGCCCGCCCGGGACGCGTAGCTGAACCCGAGCTCCTTGATCGTGTCGAGCACCTCGGCGATCGCCGTGGCGCCGTAGCGGTCGACGAGGTCCGAGATGAAGTCGGTCATCTCGCGCTTCGTGAACGTCCGGTTCTGGTAGGCGTACTCGGCCGGCTTGAACCGCTCGCCGACCGCCTTCTGGAGCGCCCGCAGGATCTCGTCGTTGAAGATGGCCCGCCCCACGGTCGTGACGATCCAGTCGCCGCGCTCGCGCAGCGTGATCGCATCCTGGAGCCCCACCTGCTTCTGGTCGTAGGCCAGCTCGACCTGATCCAGCGAGCCGAAGTACGGCAGCTTGCGCTTGCGGGCGTCGGCGACCGTGACCTGAGTCAGGTCCTCGGCGGAGTAGGTCAGGTAGTACGTGCCGAGCACCATGTCCTGCGTCGGTGTCGCGAGCGGCTTGCCGTGCGCCGGCGAGAGGATGTTGTTCGAGGACAGCATGAGGATGCGGGCCTCGGCCTGGGCCTCCGCCGAGAGCGGCAGGTGCACGGCCATCTGGTCGCCGTCGAAGTCGGCGTTGAAAGCATGGCACACCAGCGGGTGCACCTGGATCGCCTTGCCCTCGACCAGCACCGGCTCGAAGGCCTGGATGCCGAGGCGGTGAAGCGTCGGCGCCCGGTTCAGAAGCACCGGGTGCTCGGCGATGACCTCCTCGAGCACGTCCCAGACCTCGGGCACCATCGTGTCGACCATCTTCTTGGCCGCCTTGATGTTCTGCACCAGCTTGCGCTCGACGAGCCGGCTCATGATGAACGGCTTGAAGAGCTCGAGCGCCATCAGCTTGGGCAGCCCGCACTGGTGGAGCTTGAGCGACGGGCCGGCCACGATCACCGAGCGGCCGGAGTAGTCGACGCGCTTGCCGAGCAGGTTCTGGCGGAACCGGCCCTGCTTGCCCTTCAGCATGTCGGAGAGCGACTTCAGCGGGCGGTTGCCCGGGCCCGTCACCGCGCGGCCGCGGCGCCCGTTGTCGAAGAGCGCGTCGACGGCCTCCTGGAGCATCCGCTTCTCGTTGTTCACGATGATCTCGGGGGCGCCGAGATCGAGCAGCCGCTTCAGGCGGTTGTTGCGGTTGATGACGCGCCGGTAGAGGTCGTTCAGGTCGGACGTGGCGAAGCGGCCGCCGTCGAGCTGGACCATCGGCCGAAGCTCCGGCGGGATCACCGGCACGGTCTCGAGGATCATCCAGTCGGGACGGTTCTCGGACTTGATGAACGCGTTCACGACCTTGAGCCGCTTGATCGCCCGGGCCTCCTTCTGGCCCTTGGACGTGCGGATGGTCTCGCGCAGCGTCGCCGCCTCGGCGTCGAGGTCCTTCGAGCGCAGCAGCTCGCGGATCGCCTCGGCGCCCATGCCGCCCGTGAAGTACTCGCCGAAGCCCCACGAGGAGCCGAAGCGGTCCTTGAGCTCGCGGAAGAGCGCCTCGTCGGAGACGACCTCCTGCACCTCGAGCTCCTTGAACTTGACCCAGCAGCGGTCGAGCCGGTCCTCGGCCTCGCGGGCGTGGTCGTCGACGTCGCGGCGGCGGGTCTGGATGTCGTTGTAGGTGTCGCGCACCTTGAGCGCCCAGACCTCGACGGCCTTCAGGTCGTCCTTCGACGCCTCGGGCTTCAGGCACAGGTCGGCGGCGAGCTCGCGGAGCTCGTTCTCGTCGGCCACCGTGCCGGCCTGCTCGGCCAGCTCCCGCAGGATGCCGGCGCCGAGCTGGCGCGTCTTGTCGAGCGTGGCCGCGCTTCCGGGGCCCGCCTCGACGAGCTTTGCGATCCAGGCCTCGTCGGCCTCCTTGAGCTGCGGGTCCTCGCCGGCGAGCCAGGCGAGGCGAGCCTTCACGGCGTTTCGGGCCTTGGTCTTCTCGGGCCCCTTGGCCGTCTCGATTGCCTCGAGCTCGGGGCCGATCAGGCCGTGGGCGGCAGACGCCCACGCCGACACGGCCGCCAGGTCCTTGCCCTGGAGGCGGCGGTCGTCGCGGATCGCCGACTCGCGCACGAGCTCGCGGACCTTCTTCGGATCCTCGCCGGCGATGCGCTTGGCGACGTCCTTCAGGAGGCCGCCGGCCAGGCCGCGGGCCTCCTCGAGCGTCGGGATGCCCTGCTCCTCGGCCCAGGTCGAGAACGTGCGGGCCCAGTACTCGTCGTCCTCGTCGAAGTTCTTGACGGAGCCGTCGATCAGATGCTGGCGGCGGCGCTGCATGCGCTCCTCGAGCGCGGCCAGCGCCTCCTCGCGGTCGAGCTTCAGGCGCTCGCGCTCCTGCTCCACCTTGCCCTCGAGCTCGGGGATGTCGCGCTCGCGCGCCTCCTTGTCGACCGAGGTCACGATCGAGGCGGCGAAGTAGAGCACCTTCTCGAGCTCCTTCGGCGCGATGTCGAGCAGGTAGCCGATGCGCGAGGGAACGCCCTTGAAGAACCAGATATGGCTGACCGGCGCGGCCAGGTCGATGTGGCCCATCCGCTCGCGGCGCACCTTCTGGCGCGTCACCTCGACGCCGCAGCGCTCGCAGATGATGCCCTTGTAGCGGACGCGCTTGTACTTGCCGCAGTAGCACTCCCAGTCCTTCGTGGGACCGAAGATGCGCTCGCAGAAGAGGCCGTCCTTCTCGGGCTTCAGGGTGCGGTAGTTGATGGTCTCGGGCTTGGTCACCTCCCCCGAGGACCACTCACGGATCTGCTTCGCCGAGGCGAGGCCGATGCGGATTGCGTCGAAGTCGTTGATGTCGATCAACGCGTCAGCTCCTGTTCATGCTCAAAGGTGGTGGTGGTTCGAGCCCCCGACGGCCTACGCCCTCGAAGGTGAAGTGCGCGCGCAACGTCGCGGCTGGACGGTGCCAGGCTGAAGCCTGGCACCGAGGAGTGATCGCGTCCCGCGATCACTCCTCGCCGCCCTCCTCGACGAGCTCGAGGTCGGCGATGTCGCCGAAGCCCTCGCCCTCGCCGTCGCTCTCCTCGTCCTCGCTGTCGCTGTCGCCGTCGAGGTCGCCCTCGACCAGCTCCTCGCCGAGGAGCTCGTCGTTCGGGACGGTCAGCTCGCCGTCCTCGTCGTTTCGGTCGACGCCCTCCTCGAGCTCCTGGGCGCCGGGAGCGCGGGCCGCGGCCCGGTCGGCCACGGGGCGCAGGTCGATGCCGAGCTCCTCCGCCGCGCGGAGCAGCTCGTCCTCCTCCTCGCGGACGGCGACGTCGCCGCCGTCCACCGAGACGACCTTGACGTCGAGCGCCAGCGACTGCATCTCCTTGAGCAGCACCTTGAAGCTCTCGGGGATCGACGGCTCGGGGATGTTCTCGCCCTTGACGACCGCCTCGTACGCCTTGACGCGGCCGATCGTGTCGTCGGACTTGATCGTGAGCATCTCCTGGAGGGTGTACGCGGCGCCGTACGCCTCGAGCGCCCACACCTCCATCTCGCCGAAGCGCTGGCCGCCGAACTGCGCCTTGCCGCCCAGCGGCTGCTGGGTGACGAGCGAGTACGGGCCGGTCGAGCGTGCGTGGATCTTGTCGTCGACCAGATGCAGCAGCTTCAGGATGTACATGTAGCCGACGGTGACGGGCTGGTCGTAGGGCTCGCCCGAACGGCCGTTGAAGAGCATCACCTTGCCGTCGCAGCGCTCCCCGGCCGGGGCCTTCTTGTCGATCGTGAACTTGACCGCGCCGCCCTTGTTGGCGTCCTGCCAGGAGATCAGCTCCTGGTCGACCTCCTGGGTCGTGGCGCCGTCGAAGACGGGCGTCGCGATCCACTGGTAGTCGCCGTTCTCGCCGGCGTGGCGGGCGGCCCAGCCGAGGTGGGTCTCGAGAACCTGGCCGATGTTCATGCGCGACGGCACGCCCAGCGGGTTCAGGATGATGTCGACGGGCGTCCCGTCGGCCAGGTGCGGCATGTCCTCCTCGGGCACGATCTTCGAGATCACGCCCTTGTTCCCGTGGCGGCCGGCGAGCTTGTCGCCCTCCGCGATCTTGCGCTTCGTCGCGACGTACACGCGGACGAGCTCGTTCACGCCCGGCGACAGGTCGTCGCCGTCGGCGCGGGAGAAGGTCTTCACGTCGATGACCTTGCCGCCCTCGCCGTGCGGGACCTTGAGCGAGGTGTCGCGCACCTCGCGCGCCTTCTCCTTGAAGATCGCGCGGATGAGCTTCTCCTCGGCCGTGAGCTCGGTCTCGCCCTTGGGCGTGACCTTGCCGACGAGCAGGTCGCCCGAGCCGACCTCGGCGCCGATGCGCACGATGCCGGACTCGTCGAGGTTGCGCAGCGACTCCTCCGAGCGGTTCGGGATGTCGCGCGTGATCTCCTCGTCGCCGAGCTTCGTGGAGCGGGCGTCGACCTCGTACTCGTGGATGTGGATCGAGGTGAGGACGTCGTCCTTCACGATCCGCTCGCTGAGGATGATGGCGTCCTCGAAGTTGTAGCCCTCCCACGACATGAACGCGACGAGGAGGTTCTTGCCGAGCGCCAGCTCGCCCTGGTCGGTGGACGACCCGTCCGCCAGCACCTCGCCGGCGGAGACCCGCTGGCCCTCGTACACGATCGGCTTCTGGTGGATGATCGTGCCCTGGTTCGAGCGCCGGTACTTGACGAGGTCATAGGAGTCGAGGCCGTCGCGCGTCGAGATGACGATGCGCTCGGCGTCGACCTGCTCGACCTTGCCGGCCCGGGTGGCGATCGTGACGTCGCCCGTGTCGACCGCGGCCCGGTACTCGAGGCCGGTGCCGACCAGCGGCGCCTCGGGCACCATGAGCGGCACGGCCTGGCGCTGCATGTTCGAGCCCATGAGGGCCCGGTTCGCGTCGTTGTGCTCGAGGAACGGGATGAGCGCCGTCGCCACCGAGACGAGCTGGGCCGGGTCGACGTCCATGTAGTCCACCTCGGACGCGTCGACCTGCACGGGCACGCCGTCGCGCGTCCGGCACAGGACCGGGGAGGCGAGCTTGCCGTTCTTCTCGATGTCGGCGTTGGCCTGGGCGATCGTGAACTTCTCCTCCTGGATCGCATCCAGGTACTCGACGTCGTCGGTGACCTTGCCCTTCACGACCTTGCGGTAGGGCGTCTGCACGAATCCGTGCTCCGACACCTTGGCGTAGGAGCCGAGCGAGCCCATGAGCCCGATGTTCGGGCCTTCCGGGGTCTCGATCGGGCACATGCGGCCGTAGTGGGTCGGGTGCACGTCGCGCACCTCGATGGGCGCGCGCTCGCGCGTGAGGCCGCCGGCGCCGAGCGCCGAGAGGCGGCGGCGGTGCGTGAGCCCGGCCAGCGAGTTGGTCTGGTCCATGAACTGCGAGAGCTGCGAGGAGCCGAAGAACTCCTTGAGCGCCGCGGCAACCGGGCGGATGTTCACGATCGTCTGCGGGGTGATCGCGTCCTCGTCCTCGGTGGTGAGGCGCTCGCGGACGACGCGCTCCATCCGGTAGAGGCCGATCCGGAAGGCCTCCTGGATGAGCTCGCCGACCGTCCGCAGGCGGCGGTTGCCGAAGTGCTCGTACTCGTCGAGATCGTGCTCGATCTCGGCGCGCGGGATGATGATCGTGTCGGCCGCATAGTCCTTCGAGTCCTCGGGCACGTTGAGCTTGACCGGCAGCACGACCAGCCGCCGGATGAGCTCGACGATGTCGCCCGTGGTGAGCACGCGGCAGTCCGGAGACACCTCGAGGCCGAGCCGCATGTTGAGCTTGTAGCGCCCGACCTTGGTGAGGTCGTAGCGCTTCGGGTCGAAGAAGAGCGACCGGACGAGGTTGCGCGAGTTCTCGACCGTCGGCGGCTCGCCGGGGCGCTGCTTCTTGAACACCTCGACCAGCGCCGCGTCCTCGCTCTTCACCGGGTCCTTCTCGAGGGTCATCCGGATGAAGGGGTTCTCCTCGAAGAGCGCCAGGAGGCCCTCGTCGGACTTGTCGATCTGGAAGCCGGTGTTCTCGTCGACCGCCGGCAGCGCCCGCAGGAGCGTGGTCACCGGCAGCTTGCGCTTGCGGTCGATGCGGACGTTGACCATGCCCTTCTTGTCGATCTCCATCTCGAGCCACGACCCGCGCGAGGGCATGAGGTTGGCGACGAAGACCTGCTTGGTCGCGTCCTTGGGCTCCATGATGTAGGCGCCGGGCGAGCGCACGAGCTGCGTCACGACGACGCGCTCGGTGCCGTTGATGATGAACGTCCCCTGCTCGGTCATCCACGGGAAGTTGCCGAGGAAGACGGTCTGCTCGCGGATCTCACCGGTGTCGAGGTTCGTGAACGAGACCTTGACGTTGACGGGCACCTCGAACGACTGGTCCTTCTCGCGGCACTCCTTCTCGGAGACCACCGGGTCGCCGATGGTGTACTCGCCGAGGCGCACCTCGAGCCGCTCCGAGTAGTCCCGGATCGGCGAGATGTCGTCGATGGTCTCGCGCAGGCCCGAGGCCGAGAACGACTTCGGGTCGTCGGGGTGGCCCATGAACCACCGGAACGAGGCCTTCTGGATGTCGATGAGGTTGGGCACGTCCAGGACCTTCTCGAGCTTCGAGAACGTCCTGCGGCTTCGGGGCGCAGTCGTGCTTGCAGGCAAAGCGTCGCCTCCCGCGGGGCTAGTGGGGGAACTCAGGAGCGTGGTACCGGACCAAGGCGCAACCCCGAAGGTTAGCAGCGAGGGGCCTTGCCCGCAACGGACAGGCGAGCGCACCGCACGCGGGACAATTTTTCCGGCCCCGCAGCAGCGCTATCTCGGGTCACTATACCGCGATCGACCCTCAGGTCAAGGCTGGTTCGTGCTGATCGTTACTTTTTATCCGGACTCCGCCCGTGCGTACGTCTGGGCGTGGGCCCGGGCGATGACGGCGGCCAGGCGCTCGTGGAGCGCGCGGCGGAAGATCGTGCGCAGCCGCAAAGGTGAGAACCAGCCGCCGCCCTCGCGGCGGAACCCGGCCGCGAGCCGGCGAAGCCCCGCGAGGCCGTCGCGGGTGAGGACGGCCCCGGTCACCGCGGCGCCGTCGTCGTAGGCGAGCTGGATCGGGAGCGGCGAGTGCAGCTGCCACTGGTTGGAGATCGCCCATCCCCACCGGGTCACCGTCGGGTAGCCGTCCCGGTAGGCGGCCGCGAGCAGCGCGCTCGACCGGGGCGCGCCCAGCCGCCGGTCGTACTCGTCCTCCTCGTAGCGCGCCAGGCCCTCGACGAGGCTGAGCGGGGTGCCGCGCACGAGTCCCGCGCTCGTCAGGTGCGTCAGCTCGTGCACGACGACGCCGCGGGCTCCGATCTCGTCGGCCCGGCTCCAGATCGGCACGTCGAGGAAGACGAGGCCGCGGTACTCCGCGCCGACCACCTCGTGCGGGAACGAGACGCCGGCGATGCCCTCCGCCTGGCGCCAGTCGCGAAGCAGGAAGATGACCGGCGTGCGGTCGAACGCCGGCCGGGCATAGCGCGAGACCAGCCGCGGGAAGGCCGCGGCACCCAGCTCGGCCCGGGCCACATCCGCGGCCGGCGCGCCGGCCGCGTTCACGACGAGCGCGCTTCGGCCCGTCACGTAGCGGGCGTTCGGGACGGCGCTCAGGCCGTCGCGGGCGACGCCCGAGCCCGGCCGGCGCGTCTCGTCGGCGACCACGCGCCATCCGTCTCGGCCTCGGCGCAGCAGCATCCGCCGGCCGCCGAAGCCGACGACGGCATTTCCCGGCCCGCGGCCGAGCCGGCCGCGCATCGTGACGAGCACGCTCGCCGTTCGCGCCGAGCCTGAGGGGAGCGACACCGCCACGCCCTCCACGTCGTGCGCGGGGATCGACCCAAGCCATCGATCGAGCGTCCGCAGCGAGCGCCTGTCGGCCCGCGTCCGCGGTGCGGCGAGCCCACGCGTCGCCCGGTGTGCGACGGCCCGATGGAAGTAGCGCAGCGCGATGGACCGGGCGGTCGGGCCGGCCGGCGCGGCGTCTGAGAGCGGGTGAGCGGAGCTCACCGGCGCCGCCCGCCCGCTGCTGCACCCGGCCGCGAGCGCAGCGGCGACGAGAATCGCCGGCACGCCCCGCCGCATTAGCCCCCTTCGGAGGCCGCGGCCGCCGCCGGGGTGCCGGCGACGTTCAGCGGGTGATGACAGGCGGCGATGTGGCCGGGGCCGGCGTGCGGAAGGAGCGGCGGCTCCTCGGTCGTGCAGATGTCGGTCGCGTACCGGCAGCGGGGATGGAAGCGGCAGCCGCTCGGAGGGGAGATCGGGCTCGGCACGTCGCCCTCCAGCACGATGCGCTCCCGCTGGGCCGAGAGGTCCGGGTCGGGGACGGGCACCGCGGAGAGCAGCGCCTCCGTATACGGATGCACCGGCCGCTGGTACAGCTCCTCGGCGGGCGAGACCTCGACGATCTTGCCCAGGTACATGACCGCGATCCGGTCGGACACGTGCCGGACGACGCCCAGGTCGTGGGCGATGAAGACGTAGGTCAGCTTGAGCTCGTCCTGGAGATCGTCGAGCAGGTTGATGACCTGGGCCTGGATCGAGACGTCGAGGGCCGAGACCGGCTCGTCGGCGATGACGAGCTTCGGCCGCAGCGCCAGCGCCCGGGCGACCCCGATCCGCTGCCGCTGGCCGCCGGAGAACTCGTGCGGGTAGCGGTTGTAGTGCTCGGGCGAGAGCCCGACCAGCTCGAGCAGCTCCTGCACCCTCGCGCGCACCTCCCTGCCGTCGCCCAGCCCGTGGATGCGAAGCGGATCGGCGATGATCGACCCCACCCGCTTCCGCGGGTTCAGCGAGGCGTACGGATCCTGGAAGACCATCTGCATCTCGCGCCTGATCGGGCGCAGCTCGCGCCGGGAGAGGTGGGAGATGTCGCGGCCCTCGAACTCGATGCGGCCGCCGGTCAGCTCGTGGAGGCGGACGAGGCAGCGGCCGAGCGTCGACTTGCCGCAGCCCGACTCGCCCACGAGGCCCAGCGTCTCGCCGGGCCTGACGTCGAACGAGACGTCGTCGACGGCGTGCACCCGGGCCACCTCGCGCTGGATGACGACGCCCTTCTTGATCGGGAAGTACTTGCGCACGCCCTCGGCGCGGACGAGCGGGGCGCCGTTCTCGCTCAAGCCGACTCCGCCTCGATCTCGGGATGGATCGTGGTCTCGCGCCGCGCGCGCTTCGTCTCGGGGTCGAGGAAGCAGGCGTCGACGTGGCCGTTGCCCAGCCTGTCCTCGAGCGGCGGCACCTGGGAGCAGCGCTCGAACCGGTGCGGGCAGCGAGGGCCGAACGCGCACCCCTCGGGCAGCCGCAGGAGCGACGGCGGCATGCCGCGGATGGTGGTGAGCCGGTCGGGCTTGGGCCGGTCGAGCCGGGGGATCGAGCCGAGCAGGCCCCAGGTGTAGGGGTGCTGGGAGTCGTAGAAGAGGTCGTGCTTCACGCCCCGCTCGACGATGCGCCCCGCGTACATGACCATCACGCGGTCGGCGACGTCGGCCACCACGCCCATGTCGTGCGTGATGAGGACGACGGCGGAGTCGAAGTCGCTCTTGAGCCGGCCGATCAGCTCCAGGATCTGGGCCTGGATCGTCACGTCGAGCGCGGTCGTCGGCTCGTCGGCGATCAGGAGGTCGGGGTTGCACGAGAGCGCCATCGCGATCATCACCCGCTGGCGCATGCCGCCCGAGAACTGGTGCGGGTAATCGTCGACGCGCTGGCGGGCGTTGGGGATGCCGACCGCGCCGAGCAGGTCGACCGCGCGGGCGTGGGCCTGCGACTTCGAGAGGTCCTCGTGGACCAGGATCTGCTCGGCGATCTGGCGTCCGACCCGGTAGACGGGGTTGAGCGACGTCATGGGGTCCTGGAAGATCATCGCGATCTCCGACCCGCGCACCTCGCGCATGGCGTCCTGGCCGAGCGTCATCAGGTCGCGACCCTTGTAGAGGACCTCTCCCGCGAACACCGCGTTCGGGTCGATGATGAGCCGCATCACCGTCATCATCGTGACGCTCTTGCCGGAGCCGGACTCGCCCACGATCCCCAGCACCTCGCCCTTCTGGAGGTCGAAGCTGACCCCGTCGACGGCCTTGACCAGGCCATCCTCGGTCCGGAACGAGACCTGGAGGTCTCTGACCTCGAGCAGCGGCTCCGCCATCAGGCGAGCCGGATCCGCGGGTCGAGCCAGGCGTAGGCGATGTCGACGATCGCGTTCGCGAGCACGATGAAGAACGCGCCGTAGACGACCGTCGCCATGATCACCGGCAGGTCGAGGTTGGTGAGCGACTGGTAGGTCAGGAAGCCGACGCCGTGGATCCCGAACACGACCTCGGTGAGGAGGACGCCGCCGGCGACCAGCGCGCCGAAGTCGAGCCCGAACAGGCTGACGAAGGTGATCATCGAGGTGCGCAGCGTATGGCGCAGGAGCACCTGCCGCTCGGAGAGGCCCTTGGCCCGCGCCGTGCGGACGTAGTCCTCATTCTGAGTTTCGAGGATGTTCGCGCGCAGCACCCGAGCGTAGAGGCCGATGTAGAGCACCGAGAGCGTGATCCAGGGGATCACGAGCCCCTTGAACCACAGGAACGGATCCTGCGTGAACGGCGTGTAGCCGAGGCCCGGGACCCAGCTGAAGACGAACGAGTCGTGGAACTGGTGCTGGGTGAAGAGGTTCATCACCTCGCCCAGCCAGAAGACGGGCATCGAGATCCCGATCAGGGCCAGGATCATGAGTAACGGGTCGAACACGGTGCCCCGGAGCACCGCCGCAGCCACCCCCATGACGACCGCCACCACGACCCAGATGACCGCCCCGCCGAGGACAAGCGACAGGGTTGCCGGCGCCGCCGCGACGATCTCGGGCACCACCGACTGGCCCTGGTTGGAGTACGAGACGAGGTCGCGGGTGATGAAGAGCTTCTTCATCATGATCAGGTAGCGGACCGGCACGGGCCGGTCGAGCCCGAACTGGTGGCGGATCTCGGTGAGGGCCTGGGGCGAAGGGTTGCGCCCGGCGATCTGGCGGGCCGGATCGACTCCCGGCGTCTCGAAGAAGATGAGGAAGACGAGCACCGTGATCACGAACATCACGAGCGCGGTCCAGAGGATGCGGCGGACGATGAAGGTTCCCACGCTCGGCGCCCTAGCCCTCCACCCGCAGCTTGGCCCGCGGGTCGAGGGCATCGCGGATGCCGTCGCCGAGCACGTTCAGCGCCAGCACCGTGAGCACGATCATGATGCCCGGCGCGACGGCGACCCAGGGCCGGGTGTAGAGCAGGTTCTGGCCGTCGGCGATGATCGTCCCCCAGCTGGCGCCCGGCGGCTGCACGCCGACGCCGAGGAACGAGAGCGCCGCCTCGGTCAGGATCGTGGTCGCGATCATGAGCGGCAGGAGCACGATCACCACGGTAACCACGTTCGGGAGGATCTCCGAGAAGATGAGGCGCCGGTTCGAGGCGCCCTGGGCGATCGCGGCCTCGACAAACTCCTTCTCGGCGACCGAGAGCACCGAGCCGCGCACCGGCCGGTAGACGTACGGCACGTAGATGAACGCGATGATCAGCGTCGGCAGCCACAGGCTCGACGCCACGACGTGGATCGGTCCGACCTCGAGGCCGTTCGGAGCCGTCAGCAGCACGGTGGCGATGCAGATGGCAAGCAGATACACCGGGAACGCCCAGATCACGTCCATGAGCCGCGAGAGCAGGGCGTCCACAAGGCCCGAGTAGAAGCCGGCGATCAGTGCCAGCACCGTCGCGATCAGACAGGCCAGGAGCGCCGAGCCGATGCCGATCTCGAGCGAGCTGCGGCCGCCGTAGAGGATGCGGGCGGCGACGTCGCGGCCCTGCGTGTCCGACCCGAGGAAGTAGTGGTGGATATCCCAGGTCGGCCCGATCGGGGTGACGCCGAGCTTGAGCACGCCGCCGCCCTGCTGCATGAGCGGCACCTCCTTGCCGTCCACAATCGTCGTCCCGTTCACGTCATTCACGAAGGGGTCGGTGTGGGCGACGTGGTCGGCGTAGAGCGGCGCGGCGAAGCTCGACGCCACGATCACGACGAAGAGCACCAGCGAGGCGAACGCGAGCCGGTTTCGCCGCAGCCTGCGCAGGGCGAGCGCCCAGGGGCTGCGACCCGCCACGCGGTCCGGGCCACGTTCAGGTACGCCGGCCTGGGGCTCGAGCGCGACGTCAGCCATGCGGAATCACCTTACCATCGGGGCGGGGCCGCCAAAACGGGCGGCCCCGCCCCGCGGAGAGTCTTACTGCAGCCAGAGCTGGCCGTAGAGGATGTACCACTGCGGGCTCCACTGGTAACCCTGGACCCGCTTGGATAGAAGATCGATCTGCTTCGGGTTGTACATGTTGACCCACGGCGCCTGGTCGGTCACCTCGTGGTCGACCTCCGCCCACGTCTGGTTGGCGGCGTCGGGGTCGGTCACGCCCGTCTGGAGGGCCTGGTCCATCTTGGCCTGGATGCCCTTGTCGCAGAACTCGGCGATGTTCGGGCTGGCGTCGCTGTTGGGATGGATCGAGCCGCACCCCAGGAGCACGTTCAGGAAGTCGGACGGGGCCGGGTAGTCCTGATACCAGGCCGACCAGGCCACGCTCCACTTGTCCAGGTTCTTCGAGTTCTGGACGAACGGATACTGGATCGAGCCCGCCAGCACGACGAGCTTGGCCTTGTAGCCGATCTTGTTCAGGTCGGCGACCATCTGCTCGCCGAACGGCTTGTCGGGCCCGTCGGTGTTGACGACGACCGACATGCCGGCCGTGCCGGACTGCTGCACGAGCTGCTTCGCCTTGTCGATGTCGGGCGCGCTCCACGGCCCGGCGCCGTTCGCGGCCGGGTTGGCCGTGTACGGGCAGTACTGCACGTAGCCGGGGAAGTTCGGCGGCAGGATCTGGCAGCTCGGTACCGCCAGCGAGGAGCCGCCCGCCAGCTGGACGGCGGCCTTGCGGTCGAATGCGTAGTTGATCGCCTGCCGGGCCTGGAGGTTGTTGAACGGCGGCCGCTTCGTGTTGAGCGCGAAATACCAATCGGCCGTGAGCGCGTTCACGTGCACCTGATCGGCGTACTGGGTGCCGAGCTCGTTCAGGCGGTCGGAGGGGATCGAGTCGCCGGCGAAGAGGACGTCGGCCTGGCCGTTCTCGATGGCCGTCACCTCGTCGGAGACCTGGAGCCCGTACTTCTCGACGATCTTGTCCGGATAGACATCCGGCTGGGCGTCGGGGTTCCAGACCTTGAAGTTCGGGTTGCGGACAAGCACCGCCTCTTTGTTCGGGTCGTACGACTGCCACATGTACGGGCCCGTGCCCGGCGGCACGTCGTTGCCCGTGAGCTTCGGAGTCGTGTTCCCGGGAACCGCGAACGCGAACGGCAGCGAGAGCTTGAAGAGGAACTCCGGGTCGGGCGCCGTCAGGTGGATGGTGAGCGTGTAGGCGCTGTCGTCGGCCACGACGCCCTGTGAGAGGTCGCACTTCTTGGCGGTGCACTTGTCCGCGCCGACGATGCCGGAGTAGAACCCGGTCGGGCCCGGCACCGTGAACTGGCGCTCGAAGGTCGTCACGAAGTCGCTCGGCTTGAGCGTCGAGCCGTCGGAGTACTTGATGCCCTTGCGGATCTGGAAGGTGTAGGTCTTGCCGCCGTCCGTCGGCTGCGGGATCTCCTCGGCCAGGTCGGGGACGAGCTCGTTGCCGTCTGGGCCGCCGGTGCGCTTGAACCCGACGAGCCCGTCGTGCGTGTAGATCAGAAATCCCCACTCCTGGAGCGTGTAGTTCTGGGCCGGGTCGGCCACGCCGAACGCCGAGCTCGCGAGGATCGTGAGCGTCCCGCCCTTCTGCGGCGTGCCGGCAGCCGGCGTACCTCCGCCGCTGTTGCCCCCGGACGAGCTCGATCCACCGCCGCCGCAGCCTGCGGCAACGGCGATCGCCGCGATCGGGATCGTGAGCTTGAAGACCCTTCTGAGCAGTTCGCGCATGCCCCCTCCTCGGGAGAACTGGTTCCGGAAGACCGAGAGTATGACGTTCGCAGGTGCGGGATGTTAGGGAGCGGTGACCAGGGCGTGGACGCGAGATGCGAGCCGCGCGAGGCCCTCGGCGGCCGCCGGCGGCGAGGACAGCACCGCCATCGCCACCCTGCCTCCGGCGTCCTCGACGAGGGCCACGTCGTGGAGGACGCTGTCGAGGGTGCCCTGCTTGGAGGCCACGACCCGGCCGGGCCGGGACAGGTGGCGCGCGATCACGTCGGTGTGGTGCGACTGGGCCAGGCCGTGCAGCACCCGGCGGCAGGCGCGGGGCGGGAGCCGGTCGGCGCGCCCGAGCGCAGCCATGAGCTCCGCCATGTCGCCCGCGCTCGTCACGTTGTCGTCGCCGCGCTCGGCCGCCGCCACGTCCATCATCGAGCGCCGCACCGCCGTCTGCCCGAGGCCGAGCCCGGCGGCCAGCGCGTTCACGCGGGCGAGCCCCACGACCTCGATCAGCGCGTTCGTGGCGGCGTTGTCGGAGACCGCGAGCATGAGGACGTCGAGGTCGGCGAGGGTGAGCGCGGTTCCCGCGTCGAGGCTTTCGAGCAGGCCGCCGCCGCCCGGCGCGGGCGTGTCGCGCACCTCGATCCGGCGGCCGGCGTCGAGCTCGCCGGCCTCGACGGCGCACCACAGCGCGGCCGAGATCAGCACCTTCACCGTGCTGGCCGCCGGCATCACCGCGGCAGCGTTTCGCTCGACCCGCCGGCCGCTCCGAAGGGCGATGGCGGCGTAGGCGATCAGTCTTCGGGCTCGTAGACGCGCCGGACGGTGCGCACGCGCGCCTTCAGATCCTTGGGGTGCGGCTCGTGCACGACCTGGCCCTGCTCCTTGGCTGCGTGGACGATCTGGCCCTCGCCCGTCCAGATGGCGATGTGGTCGCCGTAGCAGACGAGGTCGCCCGGCTCGACCTGGCGCAGCGAGACCTCGCGGCCGACCGTCTCCTGCTGGTCGGCGTTCCTGGGCAGCAGCATCCCGAACCGGCGATGCACCGCCTGCACGAGGCCCGAGCAGTCGAGCCCCTCGACGGTGAGCCCGCCCCACTCGTACGGGGCGCCGAGGAACATGAGCGCCGCCTCGGCGATGGCCTCGCCCGACGCCTTGCGCCTGGCGGCGGCCAGCGGCTCGGTGCGAAGCCCCGGAGCCGGCAGCCACGTGCCGAGGTAGCGGTCGGCCGCCTGGGGCACCACCACGACGTGAGCGCGGTCCTTCGGCAGCGGCTCGCCGAGGCCGTCCGCCCGCATCCAGCCCTCGTAGCCGTCGGCGAGAGTGACCTGGGCCCAGCCGTTGGCCCGCTCCGACACCTCGAGCGGATCGGCGAAGAGCACCTGGGTCTCCTGCGTCGCGGCGTCGTCGGCCTTGTCGTAGAGGCCGGTGAAGGGCAGAACGCAGGATGCCTTTTCCACAGGCAACATTCTACCGGGGTGCGCGAACGCGGGGCCGGACACCCGGCCCCGCGTTCGCTCCCGGCCGACCCATCTACTTCACCTCGACCGTGGCGCCGGCCTCTTCAAGCTTGGCCTTCATCTGGTCGGCCTCCTCGCGGGCAACGCCTTCCTTGACCGGCTTGGGGGCCTCGTCGGCGACCGCCTTGGCCTCCTTGAGGCCCAGGCCGGTGAGCTCGCGGATCACCTTGATGACCGGGATCTTGCTCTGGCCCGCCGCCGTGAGGATGACGTCGAAGGCCGTCTGCTCCTCCTCGGCAGCCGCGCCGTCCCCGGCCCCGGACCCGGCCCCGGCCACCATGACCGGGGCGGCCGCGGCCGCGGAGACGCCCCAGCGCTCCTCGAGCGACTTCTTGAGCTCGACGAGCTCGAGGACCGACATCTCCTCCAGCTGTTCGGGTGTGACGGGCATTTCAGACTCCTCTCTAGGCCGCCGCTTCGGCGGCCTGGCGCTGTGCGATGTACTGGTCGAGGACGACGAGGAACTCCCTGAGCGGCGCCGCGAGCACGTTGTAGGCGCCCTGGAGCGGCGAGGCGACCGCGCCGACGACCTGTCCGCGCAGGACGTCCTTGGACGGGAGCTCGCCGAGCTGGCGGACGTCGTCGGCCGAGAGCGCCCGGCCCTCCATCACGCCTCCCCGGACCGTCAGGACCCGCGTCTGGCGGGCGACCTCCGAGAGCTTCTTCGCGGCCGCCGCAGGATCGTCGGCGACGAACGCGATCGCCGTCGGGCCCTGGAACAGGCCGACCAGGAGCGGCTGCCCCGCCTCCTCGGCCGCGCGGCGGGCGAGCGTGTTCTTGGCGACTGCGAACGAGGCTCCCGCCTCGCGAAGCGCCCCGCGGACGTCGGCGATCTGGGTGACGGTGAGGCCGCGGTAGTCGGCGACGATCATCGACTCCGCACCGCGCATTCGCTCGGCGAGCTCGTCCACCACCCTGCGCTTCTCGTCAACGTTCATCTCTCACCTCCCTCTCGTCTTCCTGCGCCCGCCGTGGGAGGCGGACGCAGGGCAAGCCGGGAGGCGAGCGCTGGGTACCGGCCTCGGTCGGGTTGGAGGTTTAAGCCCGTGGGCCCCGACGGTCTCTGGCGCGGACGCGTGTGCGGGCGAACTCTACTCGGCCGCGACCGGCTCCTCCAGCAGGTCGCGGGTGCGCGACGTGTCGAGCTTCACGCCCGGCCCCATCGTCGAGGCGATGGTGATCGAGCGGATGTAGCGGCCCTTGGCCGCCGCCGGCTTGGCGCGGAGGATCTCGTCGAGGACGGCGCCGTAGTTCTCGACCAGCGCGCGCTCCTCGAACGACTTCTTGCCGATCGTCACATGCACGATCCCGGTGCGGTCGGTGCGGTACTCGATCTTGCCGGCCTTGATGTCGGACACGGCCTTCTCGATGTCGAAGGTGATGGTGCCCGCCTTGGGGCTCGGCATCTTGCCCTGCGGCCCGAGGATGCGGCCGAGCCGGCCGACGGTGCCCATCATGTCGGGGGTCGCGATCGCGACGTCGAAGTCGGTGAACCCCTCCTGCACCTTCGCGGCCAGGTCGTCGCCGCCGACGAAGTCCGCGCCCGCGTCCTCGGCCTCCTTGGCCTTCTCGCCCTGGGCGAACACGGCCACGGTCACCGACCGGCCGGTGCCGTGCGGGAGGAAGAGGGTGCCGCGCAGCTGCTGGTCGGCGTGGCGGACGTTCACGCCGAGGCGCATGTGCACCTCGACGGTCTCGTCGAACTTCGCCGTCTGGAGCGACTTGATGGTGCGCACCGCCTCGAGCGGCGCGTAGAGCCGTTCGCGGTCGACCTGGCTGCGAGCGTTGGCGTAGGACTTGCCGGCCATCAGGCGCCCACCTCCACGCCCATCGAGCGGGCCGTGCCGGCGACGATGTGCATCGCGGCGTCGACGTCGTTCGCGTTCAGGTCGGGCATCTTCGTCTCGGCGATCTGGCGCAGCTGGGCCCGCGAGAGCGTGCCGACCTTGGCGCGGTTCGGCTCGCCGGAGCCCTTGGCCAGGTTGAGTGCCTCCTTGATGAGGACCGCGGCGGGCGGCGTCTTCGTGATGAACGTGAACGAGCGGTCCTCGTACACGCTGATCTCGACCGGCGTGATCCGCCCCATGTTCGGGCCCTGCGTCTGGGCGTTGAACGCCTTGCAGAACTCCATGATGTTGACCCCGTGCTGGCCGAGCGCCGGGCCGACCGGCGGGGCCGGGTTGGCCTGCCCGGCCGGAATCTGGAGCTTGATGATCTTGATGACCTTCTTGGCCATCGCACCTCCTGAGTGGTCGTAGCGCGCCGCGCGAGGCGGCGCTCCCACGGTCGTGAGCGGACGGCATGATAGCCGCGGGCGGCTGGTCGGAGAACCGTCACCGAAGAGGAGTGCGGGCCTCCGCCTCTCGCCGGCCGGCGACGGCAGGGCTGCCCGTGGTCGGGGTCGACGGTGTCGGCCACCGGCCCACCTGCTGGAGGTCAGAACCCCTTCACCGACGAGCCACGCGGCTCCCACCACCCCTCCGCGCCGTCGCCGGCCGGCGCTCCATCTGAGAGCCGGCCGGACGGCGACGGCAAGGCCGCCCCAGGTCGGGACCCGCCTGCTGCGAGGGAACACACTCACCGAGCAGGAATGCGGCTCGCCACCACCGCGCACGCCGTCGCCGGCCGGCGCTCCATCTGAGAGCCGGCCGGACGGCGACGGCAGGGCCGCCCGCGGTCGGGGTCGACGGTGTTGGCACTGGGCCACCTGCTCCGAGTCCGACCCACCTCACCGACGAGGAGCGCTGCTCCCCACCACCCTTCCGCGCCGTCGCCGGCCGGCGCTCCATCTCAGAGCCGGCCGGACGGCGACGGCAGGGCCGCCGGCGGTCGAGTCGGGAGGATTTGGCCACTGGGCCACCTACTGCAAGTCATTCGACCTTCTCCACACACTCGATACAGGTCGTCACCCACACGCCACACCTCACGCCTCACACTCACCCCATGCCCGCCCACCGCTCCGTCGCCACCTTCGACCGCTACCTGCCAACCCTCTACAAAGCTCGCCGCGTGCCGACCAAGCAGCCGGTCTGCGCCATCTGCGTCGAACGCACACGCGGAAAGACGCGCCTGGTCGAACTCGGCTACGGCGTATCGGTACACCTGTGCGACGGGCCACGCCTCCCATGAGTTCCAAACGCAGCGCAGCGGACGCGACTTCGTGCTGACGCTGCAACGGCTGTGGAAGGCGCACGGCTGCCTCAGCGTCGCCCGCTCCAAGGCCCTCCGCCGGCACCTCACCGCCTGCTCCGGCGCCGAAGCTCGACCCCGGCCCGGCTCCTACGCCTGGCCCGAGCTCCGCCAGACCGCCGAGACCGCCTTCGCCGCCGGCCACCCCGCCCCACTGTCATCGCCGCACTCCGCCGCCTCCACGCCGACGGCCCCGCACACCCACCCAGCCCAAGAACCATGCGCCGCTGGCACACCGAGCGCCGCTGGATGGCGCGCGCGCCGTGAGACGGCCTAGAGCTTCTTGACCTTGTCGAACTCGAGCTCGACGGGGACCTGGCGCTCGAAGATCGAGACCAGCACCTTGAGCTTGCCCTGATCCTCGTTGATCTCGGCGATCTCGCCGTCGAAGTCGGCCAGGTAGCCGGAGGTGATCTTGACGTTGTCGCCGAGCGCGAACTCGGCCCGCGCCTTCTGCTGCTGCTGGGCGCGGTCGACCGAGGTGTGGAGCATCCGGTCGACCTCGGGCTGCGAGAGCGGCACGGGCTTCCCGGAGGCGCCGACGAACCCGGTCACGCCGGGCGTGTTCTTGACGAGGCCCCAGACGTCGTCGTTCAGATCCATGTGGACGAGCACGTAGCCCGGCCACAGCCGCCGCTCGGTCTGAACCTTCTGGCCGTCCTTCGTCTCGACCACGGACTCGGTCGGCACGACGACGCGCCGCACCTGCTCCTCCTTCGACATCGACTTCACGCGATGCTCGAGGTTGGCCTTGACCTTGTTCTCGTGGCCCGAGTAGGTGTTGATCACGTACCAGCGAAACATGCGCCTACCTTTGCAGATCGACGAGCTTGGTTGCGAAGCGGGCGAACACCTGGTCGAGGCCGTAGAGGTACGCCCCGACGATCAGGCACGCCGCCACCACCACGAGCGTCGCCTGCCAGGTCTGCTGCCGGTCGGGAAAGTCGACCTTGGCCAGCTCCCCGCGCACCTCGCCGCCGAACGCGAACAGCCCGCGCAGGCCGTTGCGCATCCCGCCCGAGCGCTCGATCTCGCCGCCGGACTGGCTCTTCGGCTTGCCGGCGACCGGCGCGGTGACGGTGCGGCGCCCGGCCTGCCGGTTTCGGCGCGACGTGCGGGCCATGCGCTAGCGCGTCTCCTTGTGGGCGGTGTGCTTGCCGCACCACGAGCAGTACTTCGAGAACTCGATCCTGTCGGGCGAGTTTCGCTTGGACTTCTGCGTCTGATAGTTGCGCCGCTTGCAGTCCTGGCACGCGAGCGTGACCAGCACGCGGACACCGGTCTTTGCCACTGGGGGAGACTCCTCGGATCCGAGACGCCGGAGCCGGCGCCGATCAGGCAGGATACACGCGATCGAGAAGATGCCACGCCGTCCCAGGAGCCGCAGATGACGATGACGACCGTCGACCGAACCCGCCTCGCCGGCCTTCAGACCCGCGAGGAGCGACGGTTTCGGGACACGCATCCGCGCTCGCTGGAGCTCTCGCAACGGGCGGCGAGCTCGCTGTTCGGCGGGGTGCCGATGCACTGGATGACCCAGTGGGCCGGCAACTTCCCCGTGTTCGTCGAGCAAGCGTCGGGGGCGCGGTTCACCGATGTCGACGGGATCGAGTACGTCGACCTGTGCCTGGGCGACACCGGGGCGATGACGGGGCATGCGCCGGAGGCGACCGCCGAGGCCGTCGCCGACCAGATGCGGCGCGGGACGACCCTCATGCTGCCGACCGAGGACTCGATCTGGGTCGGTGAGGAGATGACGCGCCGGTTCGGCCTCACGAGCTGGCAGTTCGCGCTCACCGCCACGGACGCCAACCGATTCACGATCCGGCTCGCGCGCGCCGCCACCGGCCGGACGAAGGTGCTCGTCCACAACTGGTGCTACCACGGCTCGGTCGACGAGACCTTCGCCGTCATCGACCGGCGACGGGATCGCGTCGCGGCCGTACAACGTCGGCCCCCCGGTCGATCCGAGCCTGACGAGCCGCGTCGTCGAGATCAACGACCTCGACGGCCTCGAACGTGAGCTGGCGGAGGGCGATGTCGCGTGCTGCCTCTTCGAGCCCGCGCTCACGAACATCGGCATCGTCCTCCCGGACCCGGGCTACCACGACGGTGTCCGCGAGCTGACCAGGAGATACGGGACGCTGCTCGTGATCGACGAGACCCACACGCTGTGCGCCGGGCCCGGCGGCTACACACGCGCCCACGACCTCCAGCCCGACTTCCTGACGATGGGAAAGCCGCTTGCGAGCGGCATCCCGGCCGCGGCCTACGGCATGTCGGAGGACACCGCACGGCTCGTGGCCGACGCGCTGCCGGACGGCCCGCTCGACGTGGGCGGCGTCGGCGGGACGCTGGCCGGGAACGCGCTCTCGCTGCGGGCGATGCGCGCAACCCTCCAGCACGTCCTGACCGAGGAGGCGTACGGGCGCATGATCCCGCTCGCGGAACGGTTCACCGACGGCGTCGAGGAGGCCATCGGCCGCCACGGGCTCGACTGGTACATCACCCGGCTGGGCTGCCGGGCCGAGTACGGCTTCCAGCCCGAGCGCCCGCACACCGGCGGCGAGGCGGCCGCGTCGATGGATCACGACCTCGACCGGTTCATGCACCTCTATGCGATGAACCGCGGCGTGCTCATGACGCCGTTTCACAACATGGCGCTCATGTCGCCGGCCACCACGGCCGCCGACGTCGACCGCCACAGCGAGGTCTTCGCCGAGGCGTGCGCCGAGCTGACGGCCGCCGGCTGATCAAGACCGACCAGGACACCCCCGCGGGGGCCTGGCCCCGTTCAGGGCCAGGCCCCCGCGGCCACCGGTTCTAGAACGCGTCGGTGGTGTCGAGCCCGTGCCAGAAGGTGATCTCGGGCTCGGAGGTGACGCCCGTCTCGGCCATGATCTGGGCGATCTCGGGACTCGATTCGAAGAACTTCTGGAAGCCCTCCGCCGACTCCCACTCGTCGAGCACAACGACCTCCGTGCCGTCGGCGCTCGCCAGGAAGCGGTGGTGGATGGCGCCCAGCTCCTTGGCCCGGGTGTTGACGGTCTCCGTGCGCGACTCGGCGGAGTTGATGACCTCCTGGAGCCGCTTCGGGTCGGCCTTCGCGCGCAGCATCACGGTCACGCTCATCTTGATCCTCCTACGTGGGGTTGGGGTGGGTGCTCGGAGCGCCCCGGTCGCCTCTCGATGGCCTTCGCCTGGGAGCCGGTGAGCGGTTCGGGCCCGTGCGCGGCGGCGCGTCGTCGTCGCAGGCGTCCCGGCCCCTCGATCGGGATCCCCAGGATCGCGAACATGAGAAGCGGCGCGAAGCTCACGATCGGAGTCGCGTGCGGCGGAAGCGCGCAGGCGCGTCCGAATGCAGAGAGAACCCGGGTCAACCGCGCGATCATACGGCCGCGGGCCGGCGTGCCGCCGGGGGAGGGTGGTACCTTCGGGGTGGTGCACTCGCATCCACACGCTCATGCGCACCCGCACCCCGGCGACCGGTCGGGATCGCGGCGGGCGCTCTCGATCGCCCTCGGCCTGACCGTCGCCTACGGCATCGTCCAGATCGCCACCGGCATCTGGTTCAACAGCCTGGCCCTGCTCGCCGACGCCGTCCACAACGTCTCGGACGGCGCCGCGATCGCGCTCGCCCTCGGTGCCGCCTGGGCGGCCGGCCTCCCCGCCCGCGGCGCGCACACGTTCGGGTGGCGGCGGGCCGAGATCCTGGCCGCGCTCGTGAACGGGCTGGCGCTGATCGTGATCAGCGTCGGCATCTTCTTCGAGGCCTACAGCCGCTACGGCGACCCGCCGGACGTCGCCGGTGGCGGGGTGCTCGTTGTCGGCCTCGTGGGCGTCGTCGCCAACGGCATCCCCGTGCTCGTCATGCTGCGCGCGTCGGCGGGCGACGACCTGAACCTGCGCGGGGCGCTGATCCACGCGGCCACCGACGTGCTCGGCTCGGCCGGCGCCGCGGCGGCCGGACTCGTCGTGCTCACGACCGGCTGGCGCTCGGCCGACCCGCTGATCGGGGCCGCCATCGGCCTTGTCGTCCTCATCTCATCGTGGGGGTTGATCCGCGAGTCGCTGCGCATTCTGATGGAGGTCGCTCCGGGCGACTGCGACCCGGGCGAGATCGGCCAGGCGATGGCCGACCACCCCGGCGTGAGGGAGGTGCACGACCTCCACATCTGGACGATCACCAGCGGCTTCCCGGCGCTGTCGGCGCACGTGATCGCCGAGCCGGGTGCCGACCACGACCGCATCCTGCACGAGCTCGAGGCTCTGGTCCAGAGCCGGTTTCAGATCGGCCACACCACGCTTCAGATCGACCGCGACCACTCCGAGCTCGTGCAGCTTCGCCCGCGGGCGGAGGGTGCGATCAGGCGGACGGCGCCGCTCGGCACGCCCGGACGCGACGACCGATGACTTTTCGCCGCCGCCGGCGTCTCTCATTGCGAGAGCGGCGGACCGACCGCCGCCCACGATGACCAGGAGGGGCGATGCCCGGCCAGATAGTCCACTTCGAGATCCCGGCGGACGACACGTCGCAGAGCCGCGAGTTCTGGGGCTCGCTGTTCGGCTGGAAGTTCGAGAGCTACCCGGGGCCGTCGGAGTACCACATGACCCGGACCGGCGAGCGGAGCGGCGCCGCCATCACGAACATGGAGCCCGGCAAGAGGGGCGCGCGCGCCTACTTCGACGTCGACGACGTCAACGCCGGCGCCGCACGCGTGCGCGAGCTGGGCGGCCAGTCGAGCGACCCCATGCCCGTGCCGAACATGGGCTGGTTCACCACCTGCACCGACCCGCACGGCAACGAGTTCGGCCTGTGGCAGAACGATCCGTCGGCGCAGATGCCGGAGGGATAGCGGCGCGCGGAGGGTCGCCGCCGTGGTGACCCTCGCCGACGTGCGGGCGCTGGCCCTGACGCTGCCGCGCACGACCGAGGCGGTCGTGCGCGGCCGCGTCAAGTTCCGCGTCGGCCGGATCGTCTACCTGGCGTTCTCGCGCGACGAGACGCTGATGGGTTTCGGGTTCCCGAAGGAGGAGCGGGAATGGCTGGTCGGCACCGAGCCGGACAAGTTCCTCATGCCGCGCGACTCCGACCTGCGCTACAACTGGGCCGTCGTCCGGCTGGACGCCGTCGACCGGGAGGAGATGCGCGGGCTCGTGGTCGACGCCTGGGCGATGGTCGTCCCGAAGAGCGTCTCGGCGCCCTACCGGGAGTGACGAGGCCTCAGTGGCAGCTCGCGGTGCCCGAGTCGAGCGTCGCCCCGGCGGTATTCACGAACTTCCAGTTGTAGCTCGTCTCGTGCAGGCGGATCTCGAGGACGCCGAACGTCTTGGTCGTCATCTCGACGTTGTGGGTGCCGTCGAGCGAGAACAGGTTGCGGCCGCCCGTGCCGACGATGAACTGGCGCACGCCCCCGGCTGCGTCGACGTGGCCGTTCGCATCCTGGGGCGCGAACCGGGCGTAGGTGTGCAGATGCCCGTTCAGAACGACGTCGGCCCTCGCGGCGTAGAGGATGTTCCAGAACGCCGCGTAGCTCGAAGCCGGGCGCGACGTGCCCTTGTAGTAGGGCTGGTGCCAGTAGACGATCGTGCACTTCGACATCGCGAGCTCCTTGCGCAGAAACGCGGCCTGCGGGCTCGACGACCCGCAGCCGCCGGCGTGGCCGCACTCGGCGTTGAGCGCGATGATCCGCCACGCACCGAGCGTGAACGCGGAGTCGGCCCGCGAGTCGCCGGCCGCCGCGCCGAAATACCGGAAGTAGCCGGCCGCGTTCGGCGCGCAATCGGTTCCGCTCGTGTCGTATTCGTTGTCGCCGACCGCCGGGTGGATGAGGGCCTTGAACCGGCCCCAGGCTGGGTCGAACGACTGCTGGAAGGCCTGGTAGCCGCCGCACTGGTACTGGGTGTCGCCGATCGCGAGCACGGCGTCGATGGCGTGGTTCGACTCGATGAGGTCGCCGGTCGCCATCTGCCGGCAGGCCGACGAGGTGCCCTTGCCGTTTCGGAACTTGCCGTAGGACGGGTCGCAGGCAATATCGCCTGCGGCCGCGATCAGCGGGTCGGACGACCTGGCTGCGGCGCCGGCGTGGACGACGCGGGAGGCGGCGCTCGCCGCCGGCGCCAGGACCACGAGCGCGGCCAGCACGACCGCCACGACACCACGCGACACCCTCATCACATCCCCCCCCAAACGATGCCTCTCCCTGAAACTCTCCTCTCAGGGTGTACGGGAGGTTCCGGAACCCGTCAAGCGGAGCGCCAGCGGCGGCGCGCCATGAGCGCCGGGCGCGGCGCGGCGGCGGCCTCCGCTGCCGCGGCGGCGACGCCGGGGCGTCCCTCGATCTCGGCCGGCGTGTAGAAGCGGTGGGCGACGTCGCGCGTGCGCTCGATCACCTCCGCCACCTGGCCGGCGGAGAGCCGGTCGCGCCACGCCCAGGCGTTCGCCCCGCTCTGCATCGGCTGGAAGGCGGTCCTGCCCAGGCCGACGCGTCCCCAGGGCACCTGGCGCTGCGCGGGCCCCGCCATGCACCCGCTGCGAACGGCCTCCTCCGCCCCGCGGTTGAAGGTGACGCCGTCGATGCGGCCGTAGAGCTTTCGAAACTCGTTCAGCGGGTCGACGGCGAGGTCCTCGTAGCGGACGACGACGAAGCGCGGGTTGCGGGCCGCCTGCTGGGCGATCCCGGCATGGATGACGCACCACAGAAGCGCGCCGTGGGCGATCGGGTCGAGCGGCTCGCGCGCGGCCCGCTCGAGCTCCTCCGCATACGGCGCGAGGAGGTCGCGCACGAGCTCGGGCTGGGCGGCGATGTCGGGCAGGTTGTCGCTCCAGCCGTTCCCGATCCGGGCGAGGCTCGAGACGATGCCGGCCGGGTGCCTGACGAGCATCACGACCTGGCAGTCGAGCCGCTCGGCCATCCACTCGGCGGCGAACACCATGTAGGGGTCGTCGATGAGCGGCCGCAGCCGGCGGACGCGGCCGTGCGAGAACGCCGCCGCGTACTTCGCCATCTTGGCGAGGTCGTAGACGCCGCGGTTCGCGCGCAGCTCGGCGACGACGTTGTACCGGAGGCGCAGCATGTCGCGGAACCCGGCGACGTACTGCTCCTCGTTGTGCGCCCCGACGTATTGGTAGGCCCGCGGGGGCGGCACGCGCAGGATGCCGGGCGTCAGGCCGGGCGGGTGGCGGCGGTTGAACGGCTCGTTGATGTGGACGACGTCGCCGCTGCCGGCGACCATCCGCGAAACCCAGCTGCCGCCGGACCGCGCCATGCCGGTGATCAAGATCGGTCTGCCCACGCCCTCGCCCTTCTCCGGTTGGTAACACCTCTTGAGTACGGGGGCGAGAGCCGCCTGTCAAGCACCGGACGCCAGAAACAGGCCGTTCAGGCGCCGGCCGGCGGCTCGGCCCGAAGGCGCCGGCAGCGCTGGAGCTCGGCGTTGATCTCGCCCCCGACGAGCAGGGCGAGCGCCGAGAGCCAGAGCCACGTCAGCATGACGATCACCGCGGCCAGGCTCCCCCACGCCTTGTTGTACGAGGCGAAGTTGCTGGTGTAGACCGCGAAGAGGCCGGAGCCGGCCAGCCAGACGACGACGGCGAACACGGCGCCCGGGGTGATGAACTGCCACCTGGCCGGTGCCACGTTCGGCCCCAGATAGAGCACGAGCGCGAACATCGTGAGGAGGCCGGCGAGAAGGATCGGCCACTGCGCCGTCCACCACACCCATTCGACGAGCGACGTGTGGCCGACGGCCGACCCGACCCAGGCGCTCATGTGCGGCCCGAGCACGAGCAGGACGAACACGAGCGCGAAGCTCGTGACGACGCAGGCGATCAGCGTGACCGCCACGAGCCGCCGCTTGAAGAATCCACGCGTCTCCTCGCGCTCGTAGGCGCCGTTCAGCGCCCACATCACCGTCTGCATCGCGCCCGAGAGCGTCCAGAGCGCGAGCACGGCGCCTACGACGATCATGACGACGCCTCCGCTCTGAGCCTGGGTCGTCCGCGTCAGCGTGTCGCCGAGGAGCGTGATGGCGCTCGCCGGCATCACGTTCGCCAGGTGCTCGAGGATCGTGTCGACCGCGTCCGGCCCGGCGAAGACGCTGAACGCGCCGACGGCGACGAGCATTGCCGAAGGGATCGCGAGGAAGGTGTAGTAGGCGACGGCCGCCGCCAGGTTCGTCACGTTGTCGGCGAGCGCGCGCCGGATACCGCGGTAGACGACGCCGGCGTGGTCGCGGAGCGTCAGATCGGTCAGCTCACCGGGTTCGGCTGCGGTGCTCATAGGAGGGACATGCCCCGCGAGCGGTGCGAGCGAACGGTACTCATCGCGGCCGTCGCGGAGCTCGCGGCACCGCGACGAGGGCGAGCTTGCGGATGCGCCCGGTGCCGAGCCACTCGCTCCACAGCCGGTGGGCGGCCAGAAGGTCGTCGAGCGCCGGCTGCCCGATCTGCGCCGCGATGGCCGCCGCGTCGGCTGCGAAGGCATTCGCCAGGGCATCCGCCGTGGCGAGGTGCGACCCGCTCCAGTCGACCTGCCGGCGGACGGCCAGTCCCGCCCGGTCGAGGAGCGCGAGCATCTCGTCGAGCGGCGCCGGCCAGACCGTGTCGGCATCCGGCATGCGCTCGCGCTCCGCCTCGGTGAGCGGGGAGCCCTCCTCGAGCGTGAAGGCGAACCGGCCGCCCGGCGCGAGCGACCGGGAGATCGCGTCCACCAGCCCCCACTTCTCGGGGAACGCGAGCATGGTCTCGAGGAGGAGCACGACGTCGAAGGTGCCCGCAGGGAGCGGCGGGACGCGCGCAACCTCGAAGCGGCAGGGAAGGCCGCGTGCGCGCTCGCGCGCGATGGCGACGGCGCTCGCGCTGGAGTCGACGCCCAGATGGTCGCAGCCCCGCTCGCGGGCGAGGAGCCGGCCCGGCCCCGCGACGCCGCAGCACAGGTCGAGCACCGAGACCCCGCGCGCGATGCCGGCCCACTCCGCAAGCCTCCGGATCTCGCTCGCCCGCATGAAGCTCTCCTGCTCCACATACTCGCCCGGCGGGTATGCCGCCCGCCGGGCCCGCTGGAGCGCCCTCTCGAACGGGGCGCGCTCGTCCTGCCTCACGGGGTCCGTCCGAGAGAACCGGATCACGCGCTCCACAGTAGTTTCATTCGAATGCTCGAGTGGAGACGAACGCTGCGGGCGGTGCGGGGCGGCCCGGCGGCCGGGCTGGCCGCCCAGATCGTGCTGCTGGTCGTGGTCGCGGAGACGGCCGGCCTCGGCCGCGCCGGCTGGGTTGCCGGAGCCGCCTCCGGGCTCCTTGCCGACTCGGCGCTGGCACGGGCCCTCCTGCGCGACCTCTCCCAGCGGCTCGGCCCGGCCGGATGGGTGACGCTCGCGCGGGCGACGCTCGCCGTCGGCGTCGCGGCGCTGACGGCCGACTCCTTCACCGGCGCCGCGCACGTTGCGCCCCTGGTCGCGCTCGCCGCCGCGGCGCTCGCGCTCGACTACGTCGACGGGCAGGTTGCTCGCCGGACCGGCACGGAGTCGCCGCTGGGCGCCCGCATGGACGGCGAGGTGGACGCGTTCCTGATCCTCGTCCTCAGCGTTTATGTCGCCCCCTCGGCCGGCGCATGGGTGCTCGCGATCGGTGCCGCCCGTTACGCGTTCCTGGCCGCCGGGTGGCTCTTCCCGTGGATGCGCACGCCGCTCCCGCGGCGCGACTGGCGGAAGGTCGTCGCGGCGACGCAGGGGATCGCGCTCACCGTCGCAGCGGCCGGCGTGCTGCCGCTCGCGCTGACCCGGGCGGGCCTGGCCGTCGCGCTCGCCCTGCTGGCCGAGTCGTTCGGGCGCGACGTGTGGTGGCTGTGGCGCCGCCGGCGCGCTTGGATCCCGGAGGAGGTTCCCGCCGCGGGCGCGGGCGCCGCCGCCGTGCTCACCGTCCTCTCCGTCCTGGTCGTCTGGGCCGCCCTGGTCGCGCCCGACCAGCCCGGCCGGCTCACGCCCGGCGCGTTCATGCGCCTCCCGATCGAGGGGATCGTCGCCGTCGCCCTCGCCGTCGTCCTGCCCGGCAGGGCCCGCCGGCTCCTGGCCTCGATCGCCGGGCCGGCGCTCGGCCTGCTGGTCGTCGTGAAGCTCCTCGACGTCGGGTTCTTCACGGCATTCGACCGCCCGTTCAACCCCGTCGACGACTGGAGCTACGCCCCGATCGGCGTCGAGACGCTGCGCGACTCGATCGGCCCGACGAGCGCCGACCTGGCCCTGGCCGGCCTCGCGCTGCTCGGCATCGCGGCGCTCGTCCTGCCGACGCTGGCGGTCGTCCGCCTGACCCGTGTGGCGGCCGGCCACCGGCGGCTGTCGCTCCAGGCCGTCGCGGCCCTCGGTGCCGGCTGGGTGCTGTGCTGGGCGGTCGGAGCCGAGCTGGTCGCCGGCGCCCCGATCGCCTCCACGAGCGCGGCCGGCCTGGCGATGGGCGAGGTGCGGGCGGTGCAGGCCGGGCTGCGAGACCGGGCGCGCTTCGCTGCCGATCTGCGGCACGACCGCTACAGCTCGGCGCCCGGCGACCGGCTGCTGACGGGCCTGCGCGGGAAGGACGTCCTGCTCGTGTTCGTCGAGAGCTACGGCCAGGTCGCTGTGCAGGGATCCGCCTTCTCGCCGAAGGTCGACTCGATCCTCGACGCCGGCACGAGGAGCCTGCACGCGGCCGGCTTCTCCTCGCGCAGCGGCTGGCTCACCTCGCCGACCTTCGGCGGCATCAGCTGGCTCGCGCACTCGACGCTCCAGTCGGGCGTCTGGGTCAACAGCCCGACGCGGTATGACCAGCTGGTCGGGAGCGATCGCTTCACGCTCAGCCAGGCCTTTGAGCGGGCCGGATGGCGGGCCGTCGACGACGTGCCGTCGAACGACCGCCGCTGGGCGGACGGGTCGTCGTTCTACCACTACGACAAGGTGTACGACCGGCGCAACGTCGGCTACCGGGGCCCGACGTACGCGTACGCCTCGATGCCCGACCAGTACGTGCTCCAGGCATTCCAGCGGCTGGAGCTCCGCGGGACGGGCCGCCCGCCGGTCTTCGCCGAGCTCGACCTCGTGTCGAGCCACGAGCCGTGGACGCAGGTGCCGCCGCTCATCGATTGGGACCGGGTCGGCGACGGCTCGATCTTCAAGCGCCTGCCCGTGGACATGGCCGGCGCGAGCGACGCCCGGCGGGGGTACGGCCGCTCGATCGAGTACACGCTGCGCACGCTCTTCTCGTTCGTCGAGCGGTACGGCCGCAGGAACCTCGTGCTCGTCGTGCTCGGCGACCACCAGCCCGCGACGACCGTGAGCGGGCAGGGAGCGAGCCACAACGTGCCGATCTCGGTCATCGCGCACGACCCGGCGGTCATGCGCCGGATCGCCGGGTGGGACTGGGTCAGCGGCATGCGGCCGAGCGCCGTGGCGCCGATCTGGCCGATGAGCGCGTTTCGCGACCGCTTCCTGGGCGCGTTCGGGCCGCGGCCGGGGGCCGGTCGCCCGTCGTGACCGGCTCGCCGCCGCAGCGGCTGGCCGGCCTGGACGGCGTCCGCGGGCTCGCAGCGCTGTTCGTCGTGGTGCATCACGTCTTCCTGCGCGCGTTCCCCGGATACCCCGCCGACAACGCGCCGTTCTGGGCGGGCTGGTTCATCTACGGGCGGTTCGCGGTCGTCGTCTTCATCGTCCTCTCCGGCTTCTCGCTGGCTCTGGCGCCCGCCCGGCGCGGCTGGCGGCTCGGCGGAGTCGCCTCGTTCGCACGGCGGCGGGCCCTGCGGATCCTGCCGGCGTACTGGGCCGCCCTCGCCTTCAGCCTCGCGGTGGCGTGGCTCGTCGTGCCGCCGCCCGGGCAGGCCCTGCCCGACGCAAGATCCGTCCTCGTCAACGGCCTCCTGGTGCAGAATCTCGTCGCCGCCCCGACGCCCAACCGGGCGTTCTGGTCGATGGCCGTCGAGGCCCAGCTGTACGTCCTTCTCCCGCTTCTCCTGCTGATGGTCCGCCGCCGGGGCGCCGCCGTCATGGCCGCCGCGGTCACGCTCGTCGTGGCGGCCGTCGGGGTCATCGGGCCGCACGTCTCCCACCTCGACGTCATCGTGATCCAGTCGCCGCCCGACCTGGCCGCGCTGTTCGCGGTCGGCATCCTGAGCGCCGGCATCGTGGTTTCCAGCGGTTCTCGGGCATCGTGGCCGTGGGCGTGGCTCTCGCTCGCCGCGGCCGTGCCCGTGCTCGCGACGATCGGATGGCAGGGCTCGGTGTGGACGCTCGACCACCTGTTCTGGGTCGACCTCGCGCTCGGGCCGGCCGTCGGGTGCCTGCTGGCCGGGCTTGCCATCGGCCGTCCGGCCCCGCTTCTGGGCTTGCTCGACGCGAGGCCGATGCGCAGCCTCGGCCTCGCGTCCTACAGCCTGTACCTGACCCACGGCCCGATCGTCGCCGTCGTGTACGAGTGGATCGTCCTCGGCCGCGTCCGCCCGGGCGTTCCCGCCTTCCTCGTCTCGCTCGCCCTGGTGCTGCCGCTCACGATCGTGTTCGCGCGAATCTTCGCGTCGGTCTTCGAACGGCCGTTCCTGCGCCGCAGCAGCCGCACCGGCGCGCCGGCCACGACGCGTGGCCGGGGCATTCCGGGGACAGTCCCTGAACTTTCGGCGTGACGCTCCCGTCGCACCTGTGTGACGGGGTCAGCCCTCGTCGAACCGCGGCGAGAGCGCGTAGCGCAGGAGCACGACGTCGCCGATCTGGCGGACGTCGACGAGCGTCGCGCGGCAGCCCGGGTTCCAGGGGAAGCGGCCGTCCAGCACAAACCGCGGGGCATGCGAGTCGCCGACGAACACGGGCGCGACGACGAGCTGGAGCTCGTCGACGAGGTCGGCCGTCAGAAACTGGGTGTGCACCTTCCCGCCGCCCTCGACCATCAGCCGCTCGACGCCGCGGTCGGCGAGATCCGAGCTGAGCCGCCGCATCTCGACGGTATGGCCGCCGTCGACGACCGTCGCGACCGGCCCGAGGCGCTCGCGCGCGTCGACCACGCGCGGGCTCGCGCAGTAGACGAGCTTCTCGGCCTCGCCGGCCGTGAAGAAGTCGGCGCGCGCGTCGAGCTCCGCCCGCCTGGTCACCGTCACCTTCATCGGCGAAGGCGCGAGCCCGCGGGCCGCGCGCTCGTCGCGGCGGGCCTCGGAGCGCACGAGGAGCCGCGGGTTGTCGATCCGCACCGTCGCCGCACCGACCAGGATCGCATCGCACGAGGCGCGGACGGCGTCGACGCGGTCGAAGTCGGCGTCGTTGGAGAGCAGGAGGCGCGACGACGCGTTGGCGATGTAGCCGTCGATCGACACGCTGCACGAGAGCAGCGTGTACGGGCGTTCAGGCATCGCGGCCTCCCTCCGCCGGCACGACGACCGCGACCGCGCTCCGGGGCACGGGCTCGTGCACGCCCCGGGGAAGCCGGGCTCCGGCGAGGACAAGCGCGCCCGGCAGGCTCGCGACGAGCGCCATGACGCCGTAGACGACGGCGGTCGCGACGCCGAGGCCGGAGCCGAGGCCGGCCGCTCCGAACACCCACGCCGTCGCACCCTCGCGCGGCCCCCACCCCGCGACGCTGGGCAGCACCATCGCGAGCATCGCAAGCAGCGCCAGCGGCAGGATCCGCGAGACCGGCGCATCCACGCCGGCTGTCCGGGCGGCGATCAGGAAGGTGACGGCATGCCCGGCGACGACCACCGCCGAGGCGAGCACGACCACGGGCAGCGCCCTCCCGGCCAGCAGCCCGTCGCGGACGTCGCGAGCAACCGCGCGCCGCAGCCGCGCCCAGCGCGAGCGGCCGCCGCCGGGCCGCATCCGGTCGAGCAGCACGATGCCGGCAGCCGCCGCGACCAGCCCCGCCGCCAAGGGCGGCATCCACGATCGCACCGGCGACGGCAGGAGGAGAAGGACGGACACGGTGAGGACGGCCTGCACCACCTGGCCGGCGGTCCGCTCCCACACGACGGCCCGCAGGCCGCGGCCGACGTCGCGCACGTCGCGCCCATGGCTGATGCCGCGGTGGACGTCGCCGGCGACCCCGCCGGGGAGCGTCAGGTTCAGGAAGAGCGCGCGGTAGTACGCCGCGACGGCGTCGGACAGCACGAGCTCGACGCCGAGGCCGCGGGCGACGACCGTCCACCGCCAGGCGCAGCACAGCGTCGTCAGGAGACCGATCGCCGCGGCGGCCGCAAGCGCCCGGCCGTCCACGGCCCGTACGCCGTCGAGGAACGGGCCCGCCCCCAGGCGCCAGACGACGGCCGCAAGCGCCGCCGCCGCGCCGGCGGGGCGAAGCCAGGCCCGGACGGTCCGCCTCACGCCCGTTCTCCCGGGCGGCAGGGCAGGGCCAGGAGATCCGCGTGGCCAACGGTGACGGCGAGCCGACCCTCATGCGCCTGGGCCAGGCGGCGGCTCAGGTACTCGTCCGCCTCGACGGCCAGCCCGGGCTCCTGCTCGCACGCGGCGCCGACCCACCCGGCGAGCCACTCGGCGGCCAGGGCGGCCTGGGCGGCTCCGAGCCGCCAGGGACTCGGCCGGAGGCGCACTTCCCACCCCAGCCGGCGAAACGCGGCGGCGGCTGCGGCGGCGGCGTCCGGCCCGAGCAGGCGGCCGTCGATCGTCACGCGGCGCTGGTGCGCGTCGAACGCGGCCGCGAGGCGACCGTCGAGGGGATCGGCCGGGGCGAGCTCGATCCGGCCGACGACCGTGAGCGCCAGGAGTGCGGGGCAGCCCGCCGCGGCGCAGAGGCCGACGAGCCCGGCGAGCCCATCCTGGGTGAGCAGGTCGAGCAGCGCCGAGGCGGTGAGGAGATCCGCATCCGCGAGCTCGTCCGCACCCAGCAGGCCGATGTCGGAGAGCCGCGTCTCGATGGTGACCGGCGCCCCGCCGGCGGCCGGGCCGGGCGGATCGGCGGCGGCGGCGTCCAGCAGGTCGGCATCACGGTCGTGCATGACCCAGTGCTGCGGCCCCGGCAGGCGCGGCGCCAGCCAGCGACCCATCGCCCCGCTGCCGCAGGCGAGGTCGTGGATCACCAGCCCGCCCGTGGCCGGCAGCCGACGCCCGAGCGGCTCGAGGAGCTCTGCGGAGCGGGCGGCCGCGTCGGCGGGGCCGCGCAGGGCGAGCCACTCGCGGCTGACACGGATCGCCTCGACCGTCATCGCGCCGCCCCCGCAAGGACGCCCGCCACGACGGACGCGGTGGTCGACCACGCCGGAAGCGACGCGCGCCGCTCGCGCGCCGCCCGGCGCAGCCGGGCCCGCAGGCCGGCGTCGACCAGCCAGGCCCGCAGCGCGGCGGCAAGCGCTGCGGGGTCGCCCGGCGGCACGAGCAGACCCGGCCGGGTGCCGCCGGCGCCGTGGCCGAGCGCCTCCGGCACGCCGCCGACATCGGCCGCGACGACCGGCAGGCCGCGGGCCAGCGCCTCGGTCACGACCATCCCGTACGTCTCGGTCCGCGAGGGCAGCACCAGCAGGTCGGCGGCGCCGTAGCTCTGGGCCAGCTCGACTCCCGGTGCGCGGACCCGGGAAGTGCACACGCTCCCCCATCGCGGCATCATGCGCGCGCCGCCGCAGTCTCTCGGCGAAGCCGGGGTCGCCGGCCATGCTGCCCAGGCACAGGCACCGCCACGAGAGCGCCGGGATGGTCGCCAGCGCGTCGAGCAGCACGTCGTGGCCCTTGCCCGGGATCACCGCCCCGACCGAGAGCAGGGCGCCGGCGTCGGCGGTGCCGGATGCGAGGGCGGACGGCTCGACGCCGGGCTCGGCGACGTGCACGCCGTCGCACGGCAGCGAGTGGAGCTCGGCCAGCCTTCGCCGGGCCCACGCGCTCGTCACGATGACCGCCGCTGCGGCCGAGAGGACCTGACGCTCGCGCGTCACGACGGCGGCGTCCGTCGCGCCGAGCCCCAGCGGCTGGTGGACGAGGACGACCAGCCGCAGCCGGGCCGCCTGCGGCACCAGCACCTCGGGCGCCGTCGAAGCGACGAGCCCGTCGAGCAGCACGACGGCGCCGTCCGGGATCCGCCCGACGACGCCGGCCAGCGCTGCGATCGCGGCCGCGTCTGGCTGCGGCCACGAGCCCGCCACGGGGTGGATGCGCACCCCCCAGCCCGCCGCGGCCAGCCGGCGGCAGACCTGGAGGTCGTAGGTGTTTCCTCCGCTGGGCCGGGAGGCGTCCTCGATGCCGCCGGGGACGACGACGTGCACCGCTCTCACAGCGCCCGCTCGTAGCTCGCCCAGGCCAGGTGCGACTCGTGCAGGGTGACGAGGAGCCCGTCGAGCTCCCGGGCGGCGGGGCCGAGGGCGCCCGCGTGCACGCGCTCGGCGAGCCGGTCGGCGACCACGCGGGCGAGCGCCTCCGTCGACGTGTTCATCCCCGCAAAGTCCGGCTCGTCGTCGAGGTTCCGGTAGTTGAGCTCGCCCACGACCGCGTGCAGCGCCTCGGTCGCCCGGCCGATGTCGACCACGATGCCGTCGGTGTCGAGCTCCGCGCGCCGGAACGTCGCGTCGACGACGTAGGTTGCGCCGTGGAGCCGCTGCGCCGGCCCGAAGACCTCGCCCCGGAAGCTGTGGGCGATCATCATGTGGTCGCGGACGGTCACGCTGAACACGGCCTACGCCCCGTCGTAGATGATCGTGTGGCACAGCGCCGGCAGGCTCCCCGCGGCCAGCCGGGGCATGACGTCGGGCAGCTCGTCGAAGCGCGACTCGCCGGTGAGGAGCACGTCGAAGGCGGGGTCGCGCAGCAGTTCGAGCGCGAGCGCGAGCCGGTCGGCGCGCGTGCGGCGCCCGCTGCGGGCCGGCGAGACGGTGCCGACCTGGCTCGAGCGGATGCCGAGCCGGCCCGCGTGGAAGGCGCCGCCGAGCGAGAGCGTGACCTCGGCGTCGCCGTACCAGCTGAGGTCGAGGACGGTGCCCTCGGGCGCGAGCAGGTCGAGCGACCGCTGGAGCCCGGCCGAGGTGGCGCTGGAGTGCACGACCAGGTCGCGGCCGTCGGCGGCATCGTCGGGGAGGGCGAACCCGACACCGAGCGCGTCGGCGACGCGGGCCCGGCCGGCGTCCACGTCGACGAGCGTGACCTCCACCGCGGGGAAACGGCTCAGGAGGCGGGCGACGGAGCAGCCGACCATGCCGGCGCCGACCACGGCCACCCGGTCGCCGGCGAGCGGAGCGGCATCCCACAGGGCGTTCAGGGCGGTCTCGACGGTGCCGGCGAGCACCGCCCGGGCGGGCGGCACGTCGTCGGGGACGACCGCCACCGCGCCGGCAGGGACGACGTAGGCGGTCTGGTGCGGATGGAGGCAGAAGACGGTCCGCCCGCGCAGCTCCCGCGGCCCCTGCTCCACGGCGCCGACGCTCAGGTAGCCGTACTTGACCGGCCCCGGGAAGTCGCCCTCCTGGAACGGCGTCCGCATCCGCGCGTACTGGTCGGGCGGGACGCCGCCCCGGAAGACGAGCGCCTCGGTGCCGCGGCTGACGCCGGAGCGCACGGTGCGCACCAGCACGTCGCCCCGGCCCGGCTCCGGCAGCGCGACCGGGCGGATCTCCCCGCAGCCGGGAGCGCGCAGCCAGAACGCGTGTGCGATTCCTCGATCGTCCACCATCGACGGGATGACGCCGGGCGCGTCGGGGACATGTTTACACGCTTCTCCCACGAGACTGCTCTCGGGGAGTACGGGCGGCGGCCCCCGGCGGATTCACCCAGCCGCGGGCGTGCCGGTGAAGGAGGGCGTGAAGGCGGTCGAGACCGCAGCCGGTCGTCCGGCCACAGGAACCGGCCGCCCTGGAGAATCGAGGCCGCCCCCGCAGACGCGCCCAGACCGTCCGGAGGAAGGCTGGGCGCGTCTGGCCGTGGTCGTCAGGAGCCCTGAAGCTCCCCGTCCGCGTTCTCGATCGGATCGTTGCCGGTCGGATTGCGGGGCTCGCCGTCGAGCCCGAAGGAGCTCGACGTCGGATCGAGCCGGTCCGAGCCATCCGGCGCGTACCGCGAGTCGCCGATGTGGAACGGGTGCTCCAGGATGTCGAGCTTGGGCGTGAAGAGCGGCGTCGCCCCCGGGGCATCCCCCGAGCCCTCGGCGTCCGGCGAGTGCGTCACCTCGTCGTGCTGCACCTTGGCGATCAGGTCGTTGACCTGGTTCTGGAGGTCGTCGGTTGCGTTCAGCGCGCTGGCGACCCCAGGGTTCATCCCCTCGACGCTCGCCACGTCGAAGTGGCCGGCGTCCGGCAGCGGCTCGGGCTGCGAGGGAACCGCCTCGTCGTGCGGCAGATCATGGTCGATCGAGTGATCGTGCGACTCGTGAGGCCAGTCATCGGTCATCAGGGCTTCCTCCTTGTCGTGGGGTCGTGCCTTCGAGTGCCCGAACCGGCCGAATGTTCCCACCTCGCCTCGGGCGCCCGCAACGGCCGTCCCGCCGTACTCCGGCGGTTACAGCCCTCCCGCCGCTCGGGCGGCTTTGTCGATTGCCTTTATCCAGGGGCCACGGTTCCAGGCGAGGAGACCGAAGCGAACGACGTCGCCGTCACGCAGATGCAGCTTGAAGTCGGTGGACGTGAGCTTTTCGATTGACGTGACAGCGTGGAGCGGGACTTCGACTCCCCCGGGCGCGCCCCGGGCCTTCCAGATCAGCCGGCGGTTGGTCAGAACGAGCGTGCCCGGGAGCGGATTGATGCCCTTCGTCGCCCAGCTCGCCGTCTTCAGCTCGACCTCGGGCGCGGAGTCCGCGATGGGTGGGCCCGACGGGCCCGCCGCACCGACGGACCTGCGCACGGCCACGAGCCGCTCGAGCAGGATCGGGCGGTTGGCGGTCGAGGCGGCCGTCACGACCTCCGGCTGGGTGACCCAGTCGGCGTGCTCGACCGGTCCGTGCAGGCCACCGTCCCACAGCCGCATGAGCCGGGCCAGATCATCGTCCGTCACGTTGCTGAACGCCTCCTCGGTGGCGGACCAGTTCGCCCCGGCGAGCTGGCGCACCAGGTGCATCGAGGCCGCGTTGACGATGACGCCAGGCTGCTTGACGTACTGCTCCAGCTGTCGCCAGCGTTCGCCGAGCGGGACGGGCGCCGGCCTCGGCATGACGTCCTCCACCTGGTTCAGGCCGACGCCGTAGATCGCCGTCCACTCCCGGTCCACCCGCTCCACCAGGTGTGGCAGGCCCCGCGCGATCTGCTCGGCCTGCCCGCGGAGGCCCGCGTCGATCACGCGCGCAACGATCCGCGCCGGAACGGTCGTGCCCGGGCCGAGCACCGTCAGCCGGGGGCCGTAGGCGACGACCAGCTCGAACCAGTTGTCGAGTCCCGAGGGAAGCCCGATCGCCCGGGCATGCTCGCCGTAGTAGCGGATCACGTCGCTGAGATCGTTGAAGCCGATGAGCGCCGAGTCGCACCAGACGAGACCGCGGCCCGCTCCGGAAGCCGGCTGCGGTTCCCGGGCCTGGCGAGCGGCCTTGACGGCCCCGAGCGCGACCACGGCCTTGGGGTCGTCGCGCGTCTGCGGCGTCACGCCGAGCTCCTGGGTAATCAACGACGAGACCAGTGGGATGCGCGACGACCCGCCGGTCAGGAAGATCGCCGCGAGGTCGCCCGGGGCCATCCCCGCGTCGGAGATGGCCCCCGCCAGGAGATCCACCGTGCGCCTGATCTGCGGCTCGATCAGCTCCTCCAGCTCGCGCCGGGTGACTCCGACGGGATCGTCCACTCCGGGAACCACCAGGCTGTACCGCGAGTCGGTGGAGAGCGCCTCCTTCGCCTCCCGCAGCTCTTCACGGAACGCCGCCCACTCGCGCGTGATCCCGTTCGCGCGAGCCGCCTCGTATCCGTCGGGATCGATCTCGGCCGCGTACCCCTCCACCACGCCGCGCAGCTCCTGGTCGAAGTCCTCGCCGCCGAGGTGCTCGTCGCCGCCCGGGCGGCCCGCCTC
This sequence comes from uncultured Actinomycetes bacterium, assembly GCA_963805545.1. Lineage (GTDB taxonomy): Bacteria > Actinomycetota > Thermoleophilia > Gaiellales > JAICJC01 > JAICJC01. Next base: position 124,944 of record CAWDUU010000009.1, on the reverse strand, counting down.
CTCAAACCCGCCGGCGACCAGCCGCAGAACCGCCACGTCGAACGTCCCGCCGCCCAGGTCATAGACCGCCACCCGCATTCCCTCGTCCCGGTGCCCGTCCACGTAGTGCGCCGCCGCCGCCACGGGCTCCGGCACCAGCTCGGGGTCTCCCAGCCCCGCGGCCCGCGACGCCTCGCGCAGGACGTCCAAGCGTTCCTCCGCCCAGATGGCGGGGTGCGTCAGCACGACGCGCTCCGGCGCCGCTCCGTCGAACCGCAGCGCCGCCTCCTGCCCCAGCCGTCGCAGCACCGCCGCCACCGCCTCGCTCACCGGTACCGCGCGCCCGCCCAGCACGATGTCCCGCTTGCCCACCTCCCGCTTGGGCGTCGCGCACACCCGGTCCGGATACAGCCCCGCCTGGTTCACGGCCTGCCGGCCCACCACCAGCTCGCCGTCCTCTCCCAGCAGGACGAGCGACGGGAAATACCGCGAGCGGTTCAGCTCCAGGATCTCGACCCCGGCCGCCGAGGACACCACGGCGACCGAGTACGTGGTCCCGTAGTCGATCGACAAGACGTAGCCCGACATCTCAACCTCCTCCGGCCAGCGCCGCTCTCGGGGCGGCCACCTCGTCGACCGCTGTGAACAGCTCGGCCGCCACAGCGGCCAGCTCGTCGATCCGGCGCAGGCGCGCCTCCGCGTCGGCATGCACGCGCGCCCGCTCGGCCTGCTCGGCCTGCACCTGCCGCCGGCATTCGGCGATCTCGTCCTGGAGCCGTTCCTGGTGCTCCCGGAGCCGTTCCACGAAGAAGTCCTCCGCCCTGGCGGGAGCGTCGAGCACGATGTCCCGAAGCTGCGCTGCCATCGTCTGGCCCGCGTCCTCACCCAGCCGCGCGAGCCAGGTGCGCAGGTCGCGCTTGGTGCGCGCCAGCTCGGCCTGCCGGGACCGCTCCCCGAAGACGTGGTGGGCGAGGAGGGCCCCCGCGCCGAAGATCACGAGCGGCGGGAACCCGACCCCCACCGCGGCGAGCGCGCGCGCTGCCCAGAAGGCGCCGGCCACACCCGTCATGGTCGGAGTGAGGCTATCGATGAACGAGGACTCGTTCCCCGCCGTCCGCGTGACCGGTGCCGTCTCACGCACACCCTGCGGAAGGTCGACGTCCAGCGCGAGGATCTCCGCGCCGTCGGACTCGAACTCCCCGGCCAAATCGAGGACGAGCTCCGCCACCCCCCTCTGGAGGTTGGTGGTCATCTCGATCCAGATGGCCTGGAGCTGCGCCGGGTAGTCGCGCTCCACCGTTTCCACGAACCCGGGCGGGCTCGCCTCGATGCGATCCTCGGCCTCGCGCCGAACCGCGCGAAGCCGGAACTGGAGGTCGCGCTGGAGCTCCTGGTCCAGGCGCCTGAAGCCCTCGCTCGATCGCTGTCTCCAGGCCGCGGTGTCCCGCGTGAGCTCCTGGAGGCGGCCCTGCTTCGCCTCCAGCTCGTCCACCAGCCTCGGATCCCCGGCCGCGGCACGGATGCGCGTCTGCTCGCCCGTGGCCATCCGGTCAAGTGCCGAGGCGGCCGACTGGAGGACGTTTGCGAGCCCGAGCACGCCGGCTCGCTGGATGACCTCCTCGTCGAGCAGGCGGACCAGCGCGGCGAACCCGCTGCGATCGAGCATGTCGGCGCTGCGAGCGTCGTCTCCGCGCGCCGCCAGCTCGAGAGCCTCCAGGCGAAGCTCGCTGCTGACCGGCGCCCAGGGCCGGCCCGCGAACGCCGGTGCGTGACGCGCGACCAGCTCGCGGTTGTCGTCGAGGATTCGCTGCCAGCCCGGGTAGAGATCGATCTTCGTCATCACGAACACCACAGTGGCGATGCGCTCGGTGGCGCGCTCCAGGAAGCGCAGCTCCGGCGTGCGCAGCGGGCTGTCGGGATCGACCACGAACACGAGGGCGTCGGCCCGCCGGAGCGTTGCGAGCGTCACCTCGGTGTGGCCGGCCTCGAGCCCCCCGACGCCCGGCGTGTCGACCAGCACCAGCCCGCGGGCAAGCAGAGGATCGTCCAGCTCGACATCGACCGACGTCACGCCCTCGTGCAGAAGGCGCTCGTCATCATCCGGATCGCGATTGCCTTCCACCGAGGCGTACTCCGCGATTTCGTCCCTGCCGATCTCGACCCCGTCCGGGTGCTCCGCGTCGTGCGCCACGACGCGCTCGCCCGCTCCGTGGCGCAGCGTGAGGAAGCAGCTCGTGGCCACGTCCGCGTCCACCGGCAGCAGGTCCCGCTCCCCGACCAGCGCGTTCAGCAGCGAGCTCTTGCCGCGCTTCTTCTCGCCCACCACCACCACGTTGGCCGGCCGGTCGGCCGAGCCGCCGGCGTCGATTTCGATCCTGCCGGCCAGCTCTCCGTAGCCGAGGTCGTTGCACAGGCGAGCGGTGTTCCGGGCCAGCGTGAGCAACCGGGTCTCGAGACCGTCAGCCATCGACCCGGCTCCTGCGGTAGACGATCACATCCGGGGGACGCAGCTCCTCGCCCCGGTCGCGGAAGCCGCAGCGCTCGACGCGCGCGATCAGGAGTTCCTGTGCAGGCTCGGGGGCCGGCTCGGCGCCGACGGCACGGTGGGCCTCGGGATCGAACGCCGCGCCGACGGGATCGACCGCCTCCACCCCGACCCGGCGCAGGCCGCGCCGCACCTTCTCGCGCAGCGCGGCGCTCGGCAGCAGGTCGTCGAGCTCGATGCACAGCGCCACGAGCACCGCTCGGTCGCGACCGAGCGGCGCCGCGTCAGAAGCCGGGGCGGGCGCGGGCGCAGCCGGCGTGCGACGCTCGACCGTCGCCTCCGCGTCGCGACGGAGGCTCACGGCGGGCTCGGCCTGGTGGCGGCGCTGCCTGCGCCACGACTCCCGCAGCGCTCGGATGCCGGTCATGGCCGCAACCGTGGCGAGCGCGGCCTCCAACGGCGAGACGAACTGCGGATCCGGCGGCGGCGGCGCGACAGGCATCGGGGCCTCCAGCACGTCCGGCGGGCCGGGCAGCTCGGCGGCCGGGGCGACGAAGGCGTCGCCGCCGCCCGGCTCCTGGCCCGGCTCGTGGTGGCTCTCGAAATGACCCTCCATCAGGCCCCTCCGTCCCCGTGCGTCGACCCGACCGGGGCGACGTTGTACTGCTTCGATGCGCGTACGGTCGAGGATGTTCCCAGTCCCCCTCTCACCTCGACGCGTCGAAGTAGATCTGCTCGAAGGACTCCCGGATGACGCGCGCCGCGCGCACCTGCTTCGGGCCGGCGCTCGGGTCGTTCTCGATCGCCTTCCAGGCGGCGATCCGCTCCAGCGCCGCGCGCGCGAGTTCATCGCCGTCCGCCTCTCCCTCAAGCCCCAGCTTGGCGGCCGGCGTCGTGGACTTGGCGACCCGAATGAGCTCGCGCTCGAACTCCCTCGGAAGCGCCACCGCCCCGGAGTCGACACCCTGGAGCACGCGCAGCTCCTCCACGAAGTGCAGTGCGGGGTCGAGGCGCAGCGACTCCACCGCCGTCCGCAGGCGACGCCCCGCCGCGCCGAGCTCCCCGGCATGCCTGAAGCAGATCCGCTCGAGCTCGGTCAGCGCCCGGTCCGCGCGCAGTGGGTCGGAGCGGGCGGCGAAGACCTCCTCGCACGCCCGAAGCAACTCCCCAACGCCCGACAACTCGCGCAGCTCGGGCAACAATGCGGCCGCGGTCCGCTTGCCCGCATCCACGAGCCGCAGCGACTCGCGCAGCCCGTAGAGACCGAGAAAGTCGAGCAGCCGCTGTCGTGCTGCCGCATCGAGCTCGAGGCGATCCATGCCCCGGAAGGCATCGACCGACTCCAGCGCCCGCTCGCGCGCACCCTCGTCGAGCGCCGCGAGCTCGCGGAGGTCTCGCGTCTCCCGTTCGGAGAACGCGTCCCCCAGCGACGTCTCGGCCAGCAGCCCCGCCACCGGAACCACGCCGCTCAGCGTCGAGCGGAGCTTGCGCTCGTAGTTCGCGGCCACCCGGCGCGCCTGGGGCCAGGGATCGCCACGGCCGCTGCCGAGCATGTCGATCTTGCTCAGCACCCCCACGACATTCGGCGCCGCGATCTCGCTCTCCGGATAGAGGGCGTGGAACGCCTCGAGGAACTGGCGGTCGTCGTCGCTCGGGTGCGGCATCAGGTAGAGCAGGGCCTCGGTGCTGCGGACGGCCTTCCGCGAGTCCGCGTCGATCTCCGCCGCCTCCGTGCCGAAGAAGCGGCTGCTGCCGGCCGAGTACTCGGCGCTGAGCGAGAACAACCCGGGGGTGTCGACGATCGTCACGTCTCCGAGGCGGCCGCGCGCCGACATCGAGACCACGACGTGGTCGATCTGGTCGGCCTCGGCGCCGAGATCGGCCGGAAGCCGGCCGCCGCGGTCGGGCGGCACGCTCCATGGCGCCCCCGCGCGCGGCACGACCTCGATCCGGTCCTGGAGACCGAACCGGTACCATGCGACGGCTTTCGTGCATTCGCCGGCTGCCGTCGCCGCCACCCGGCGGCCGAGGAGCGCGTTGACGAGCGTGGACTTCCCGGCCTTCAACCGCCCGCCGACCGCGATCCGCAGAGGCTCCGCCAGCCGCGTCCGGACCGCCTCGATGCGCTCCCGCGGCTCTCCTTCGCCGAGCTGCACGAGCACCTCGTCACAGGCCTCCGCAACTCGTGGGAGGAGCAGTTGGCTCACCAGGATCGATTGTCCGCAGGGGCGGCGACGACTGTCAAGCCCTGGGGATCAGAGGTGATCCGAGCCGTGGGCGCCGCCGTCGTGCGGATGGTCGCCCGGCGGGTGCGGCTCCCCGCTCGGGTCCTCCCACGGGACGCCCGGATCGTGCACGTCGGGCCACCCGGGCTCCTCGTGCGCGGGCGCGTGGCCGTGCGGCTCCTGTCCCACCGCCTCGTCCGGCACGAGACCCGAGGTGTCGGGTCCGGGATGGTGCTGGTCGAGCGCGATTCTCACCCACGAGTCGAAGAGCCCGCTGCTCGGCACCGGAGTCTGCGCGTTCACCATCGCGTCGTGCAGCTGCTCGTAGGCATGCGGTTCCAGCGCCCGCTCGGGATCCGTGGCGTCGAACCGGTCCATGTCGAGAAAGCCGTCCGGGCCGACGGGCAGGTCACCGCGCTCGCTCACCGCGCGCCCTCGCGTTCGATGTCGAGCAGCGCCGCGACGGCCTGCCTCGCCCGGGCAATCCGCGTCTTGACGGTTTCCAGCTTGATTCCTTGAGTTTCGGCGATCTCGCGGTACGACATGCCCGCATACTCTCGCAGCACGAGCGCCGCGCGGAAGTCCGGAGGGATCTGGGCCAGCGCCCAGCGAACCGCGCCGGCGTCCAGAACGGCGTCGGCGTGCGACGGCCGTCGTTCAGCGACCCGGTCCGCGGCGTCCCCGACCGGCTCGGGAACGCGGCGCCGCAGCACCCCGAGCGCGGCGTTGTGCGCGATCCTGTAGAGCCAGGTGGAGAACCCCGAGCGCTGCTCGAAGCGATCGAGGTTGCGCCAGGCGGCGAGCAGCGCCAGCTGCGTGGCGTCCTCGGCGTCCTGCCGGCTGCCCAGAATGCGGTAGCAGACCGTGTACAGCATCGTCCGGTGGTGCGACACGAGCGCCGCGAAGGCGCCCTCGTCTCCGCCCCGCGCGCGCTCGACGAGCTCCCGCTCGGTCGTCGCATACCCGCGGTCCCCGGATGGCATCGGCGCAGAGCGTACTCGAGCCGCATGCTCCCTTCGATGCCGCGCGCAGGCCGGATGTTCCCGGGAGCCGGACGGACGTTCCCCTGCCCGAACTGGCCTCGGCGACCGCGACCCGCCCGAGCGGTCAGATCCGGGTGATGGTGGCGTGCCAGGCCCGCACGCCGGCAGGGTCGAGGGTGACGTCGAAGGTCGCGGCCTGGATCGAGTCGACCCGCCAGCCGCGTGCGAAGCTCGAGCGGATCTCCTCCTGCGAGACCCGGCGCGGGCCCCAATCGCCCGGCTGTCGGTCGCTGAAGCACATCATGTGATAGTTCGCCCCGGAGTCGGTCACAGCCGCCAGGCTCGCGACGAACCGGGCCCGGTCATCATCCCCGAACACGTGGAAGAGCCCGCTGTCGAGCACGATGTCGAACCGCTCGTCCAGCGAACCCAGCTCGAGCGCATTCCAGACCAGGAACCGAGCACACACGCCGCGTTCACGCGCCTTGGCCTCGGCGATCGCGATCGCCGACGGCGCCGCATCGATCCCGGTCGCATCGAGCCCGCGAGCCGCCGCCATCAGCGCGTGCTCGCCGGTTCCGCAACCCACATCCAGCACCCGGCCCCGCAGGGCACCAGCCTCGGCCAGCTCCAGGAACGCCGGCTGGGGGCGCCCGATATCCCACGGCGGCGCCCCGGCATACATCGCGTCGAAACCCGCGGGACTCCTCGCCGTCCGCGAGCCGGCTGCCTGCTCGGGATCCACTCCCCGGATCATGGACCACGCCACAGCGCAACGACGCATCGTTTCGCGGCCAGGACGCCGTTACCGGCGTTGAGCTCCTCGGCTGCCCGGACGAGAGCCCCCAGACGCTCGCCGGCCGCGGAGGCGGATGTGGTTGCGGCGGCCGCAGCGGTGTACGGTTCGGCCGGTGCCGGGAGTGCTGCTCAGAGCCGTGGCAGCGGCGCTCGCCGTCGCCGCCGTCGCCGGCCCCGTGCCGGCGGCATCGGGCCGCGTCACGGTCCTCGTGCAGACGCGGCGGTCGATCGACGACATCGACGCGAACGCCGGCTGGCTCGTGTGGCGGCACTCGACCGGGCCGCGGCGTACGCCCGGCTGCGAGACCGTGATCAGGCGGCGGTCGTGGGCGACCGGCAGGACCACGACGGTCTTTCACTGCCGCGGCGGCACCGACGACGCCGGGGACGACATGGCCGCCGCCGGCTCCGCGGTCGTCTGGACGCGCAGGCAGGTCGAAGGGCAGGGCTGCTGTGACACCGAATACGACACCCGCCTGCGGACGTCGGGCTCTGGCACGCCGCGCGACCGGGCGTTCCGCCGGCTCGGCTGCGGCGGCGACGAGATCGGGTCGCTGACCGCGCTCGGGCACCTGGCCGCCTACACCAGGTCTGTCTGGACGAGCTCGTTCTGCCCGGGGAACCCCAGCACGGGGGAGGACTCGATGACCGGAGGCCACGTGCGGCTGCTCGCCATGCCGGCAGGAGCTCCGGCGGTCATGCCCGGCTCGCCGCCGGCCGCGCTCGTCGCGCTCTCGACCGGCAGGCTCGCGCTCGTCCCGTACGACCTCTCGGCCGGCACGATCAACCTCCCGCCGCCGCCCAGGCCGCAGATCCAGGTGTGGGGCCTCGACTCGCGGTCGCTGGAGCGCACCATCCCCGAGACGGGCACGATCACGGCGGTCGCGATCCGGAACGGCCGTATCGCCGCCCTCGTCTCGGACGGCGCCGGCGGCTTCCGGATCGACCGGTTCACCGCCTCCACGGGCGCCGCGGACGGCACGACCGCGGTCGCCGGACCGGTCGCGCCCCAGCTTGCGATCTGGGGCCGCTTCATCGTGTACGCCGCCGGGCACACGGTGCGCGCGCTCTCGACCTCCACCGGCCGGATCCGCGTCGTGGCGCGGATCACGCAGCGGCCGTTCGACGTTCTGGCCGCGAACGGGCGGGCGATCTGGCTCTCGGCCGGCCCGCGTCTGAGCCGGATCAGCTCCGCGCCGATCCGCTAGCGTCCGCTCGTGAGCGATCTGCCGATCCTGCGGGGCACCCCGCACGTCCTCCCGAGGGGCGTGGATCGCGAGCGGCTGATGCGCCGCGCTCGCGTCCTGGCGTGGACCGGGAACCTGTGGCACGTGATCGAGTTTGGGATCGCGGTGGGCGCGGGCGTCGCCGCCGGGTCGATCGCCCTCATCGGCTTCGGATTGGACAGCCTCGTCGAGGTCGCCGCCGGATCCGTGGTCGTGTGGCTCTTCACCGGCCGCCGGGTCGCCAACTCCGAACGCGCCGAGCGGCGCGCCCAGCAGCTCATCGCCGTCTCCTTCTATGCGCTTTCGACCTACATCGCGGTCGAGGCGGCGCGCGATCTTCTCGCCGCGAGCCACCCCGAGGCGAGCTGGCTCGGCATCGGGCTGGCCGCGGTGACGGCGCCCACCATGCCGCTCCTGGCGCGGGCCAAGCAGCGAATCGGCCGGGAGCTCGGTTCGAGCGCCACCGTTTCCGAGGGCGCCCAGAACATGCTGTGCGCCTACCTCTCCGTGGCACTGCTGGTCGGCCTGGGCGCGAACGCCCTCTTCGGCCTGTGGTGGGCGGATCCGATCGCGGCGCTCGTCATCGCGGCGGTGGCCGTGCGCGAGGGCCGTCAGAGCTGGCGCGGCGCCGCGTGCGACTGCTGCGCGTAGCCCCGACCGGCCGGGGCTGCCGCGGTCCTCAGGTGGCGCTGCCGATGAGCTCCCCGCAGCGGTCGTCGCGAAGGCATTCGCGCGCCTCGCGGTACGCGATCGTCTGAACCATGGAGCGCACAGGTGCCTCGTCGTAGCGCTCGAGGATCGCGTCCGCGCAGGCCCGGATCTCCTCGGCCCGGTGGTCGGCGCCGAACTCCCGGTCGAGGTCGGGAAGCATCCGCGCCAGGCGGAGCCGGTGGGCGGTGCGGTCGCGCCGGATGTCGTCCAGGCGGTTGGCGATGAAGAACTTGATGCGTGCTTCGAGGCCGTCGCGGATCTCGCGGACGATCTCGATCGGCCGGCCGTGCGGGTCGGGGATGTCCCAGTCGTCGACGCGCGCCGGCACGTAGGGACAGGCGCCGTCGCAGCCGAGCGTGATCGCCCAGTCGGCGCGGAGCTGCATCTCCAGGTCGAGCTTCTTCGGTCGTTCGTTCGAGATGTCGATGCCGACCTCGGCCATGGCCTGGACGACCTCGGGCCACGGAGCTCTGGCGGGCTCCTGGCCGGCGCTCTCGGCGCGCACGTCGGCGGGCGCATGTTCGCGCCAGAAGGCCTGGGCCATCTGCGAGCGCCCGGCGTTATGGGTGCAGACAAAGAGGACGCACTTCACGGGGCCACCTCCTCGGGTGCGAGCTCGGCGGGCAACGCGCCGACGCGATCTGCGATCGTCGGCCCGGTCGAGCTCTCGGCTGGTTCGCGGCAACGTCGATGCCGAGCTCGCGTATGGGGCCGCCCAGCAGCTCGGCGACCATGGATCGCACCCGCCGGCGCTCGGTCAGCAACAGCCCGCCCGCTCCGCCGGCTGGACGACCGGCAGCCCCCTCGGCCGCGGGCGCCCGCGTCTTCACCGCCTTCACGATCGCGCCGTGCATCCCGTCCGCCACCCGGTGGGTGAACTCGACCGAGACGTCCTCGAAGCCGGCCGCCTCCAGACCCGCCTCGTACTCGCCCTTCGACAACGCGCCGGCGATGCAGCCGACGTAGCTGCCCCGCTCGGCTCGCTCCTGAGAGCTCAGGTGATCCTCGGCCACGACGTCTGAGATCCCGAGCCGGCCGCCGGGCCGAAGGACCCGCGCGATCTCGGTCAGCACCGCCGCCTTGTCGGTGGACAGGTTGATGACGCAGTTGGAGATGACGACGTCGACCGAGTCTGCGGCGAGCGGGATCTGCTCGATCAGGCCCTTCAGGAAGTGGGCGTTCGTGACACCCGCCTGGTCGGCGTTCTGACGGGCGAGGGCGAGCATCTCGTCGGTCATGTCGAGGCCGTAGGCCGTGCCGGCCGGACCGACCCGCCGAGCCGACAGGATCACGTCGATCCCGCCCCCAGAGCCCAGGTCGAGCACCGTCTCGCCGGCGTGCAGCTCGGCCACCGCGGTGGGGTTGCCGCAGCCCAGCGACGCCAGCACGGCGGCGTCCGGAAGCTCGCCGCGCTGGTCGGCGTCGTAGAGCACCTCGCCGAACGCGTTCGCGTCGCCGTCCCCGCCCGCGCAGCACGATCCGCTTCCGCAGCCGCAGCCGTCGGAGGCGCCGGTGACCGCCCGCGCCGATTCGGCATAGCGGCGGCGCACCTCCTCGCGCAGCTCATCTGCCGTCTGGGACATCACGAGCACGCTCCTTCCAGGTCGACGACGGCCGCGAGCTTCTCGACGGCGTCGCGCTTCAGCGAGAAGTACGCCCACCTGCCCCGCTGCTCCCGCTCGAGCAAGCCGGCGTCCATCAGCCTCTTCAGGTGATGCGAGACCGTCGGCTGCGACAGGCCGAGCGGCTCGATCAGGTTGCACACGCACACCGGCTCGCCCGTCGTGGCGAGGACGTTCACGATCCGCACCCGCGCCGGGTCCGCCAGCGCCTTGAACACGCCGGCCGTCGCCGCCGCCTCGTCATCCGACAGCGTCGGAGCTGCCAGCGGGCCGCAGCAGGCCACCGGCTCGATGATGGCGTTCACGAACACCGTCCTTCTCTCGTATCGACGCTCGTCAATATATCGACGAACGCCGATACGTGCAAATTGTGCGACGCCGCCGTCAGGCCGACGCGCGGCCCGTGCCCGGCGGCGAGGGCGCGACGCTCTCGCGCACTCGCCGGGCGCAGCGATGGAGTCCCCGCCGTTCGAACCGCTCGGCGAGCTCCGCCGCCGGCCCGGTGCCGTGCACGGGAAGCGCCGCCATGAGGTCGGCCACCTCCCGGATCTCGGTCAGGGTGACGGCCTCGACCTCGGCGTGATAGCGGGCGAGCCACCTGGCCGCAGCGCGCTGGTAGCGGCGCGTGTCGCTTCGCAGGACGAGGCACAGCGAGAGCGCGTCCTCCAGGCTCATGTGCGAGAGCTCACGGGCCGCGTCCAGCGCGAGCACCGGATTCCCGGTCTTGAGGGCGCGCTGGAACTGCGCATAGGCGTGTCCCTGGGAGGTCATCGCAGCCGAACACACGTTCGCATGCTGGAGGTGGTGCGTCAAGGCCTCGCTCGTTGCGACGCCGGCAGCAGATCCACGGGCAGGCCCCACGCTGAGCCGGCTCCGACCAGCGCGGCGGGCTGCCTGGCAGCGCTTCAGCGCCTGCCGAGAGGTTCGTCGCTGCCGACCGCAGGCAGCGGATGAATGCCGGCCCCGGGCGCGTTGCGACTGTTTTCACCCCCTCGGCGCCATGCGGCTTCGGCTGGATGGAGCCATCGTCGTCATATGCCGGCGAGCCCAATTCCGTACGTCTGTCGTCCGAGCCTCGTCACTCACGCCCGTTCCGATGGTGATATCGCGTGACTGGGGATTCGGCCGCGGTGAGTGAGGCTCGAGTTCCGGAGCGGGCGGAGATTTCTCCGCGGGGGTTGATTCTTCCTCTCGCGCTTGCCCAGTTCATCTGCAGCTTCGCGGGCTCGAACATGAACGTGATGATCACCGACATCAGCAAGGACCTGAACACCGACGTGCAGGGTGTGCAGACCGCGATCACGCTGTTCCTGCTGATCATGGCGGTCCTGATGATCCCGTGCAGCAAGCTGACCGACCGGTGGGGCCGGAAGCGGTGCCTCATCGGGGGCCTCGCGCTGTACGGGATCGGCGCGACCCTGAGCGCCGTCGCACCGAATCTGGGCGTGCTGATTCTCGGGAACTCGGTGTTCGAGGGCGTCGGGACAGCCTTTCTGATCCCGCCGGTCTACATCCTCGCCACCCTCTGGTTCAGCGACCTCACCAAGCGCGCCTGGGCCTTCGGCGCGATCAGCGGGCTCGGCGGGATCGGCGCGGCGGCCGGGCCGTTGATCGGAGGCGTGATCGCGACGGGGATCGACTGGCGGGCCGCGTTCGTCTTCCAGGGCGTTGTCGTCGCAGCGATCATCCTGCTGAGCCGTCGCCTTGTCGATCCGCTCCCACCCGACCCGACCCAGCCGTTCGACGCCGTCGGCGCGACCCTCTCGGCGGTCGGCATGTTCTGCGTGGTCTTCGGAATCCTCCAGGCCGGCACCCGCAACGCGCTCTTCGCCGTGTTCGTGGTGCTCGGACTCGCGTTCCTCGCCGGGTTCTACTTCTACATCCGAGCCCGCGAGCGGGCGGGCAAGGAGCCGCTCCTGTCAACCGGGCTGTTCAGGAACCGCACATGCAATCTCGCCCTCGTCACTCAGAACATGCAATGGCTGCTGCTCATGGGGACATCGTTCGTCGTGTCGGTCTTCCTCCAGACCGTTCGGGGATACAGCGCGATCGGGACGGGGGTCGTCTTCACCGCCGCGACGTTCGGCGTCCTCGTCTCGTCGTTCGCCGCGGAGCGGTTCGCCAAGAGGCGCTCGCAGCGGACGCTGATCGTCGCCGGCTTCCTCATCACGCTGGCCGGCATCGGGCTCTTGCTCGGCTTCGTCCATGCCTCGTCGAGGGTCGTCGCCTTCGCGCCCGGGCTCCTGCTCATCGGCTTCGGCCTGGGCGGGATGCTCACCCCTTCGGTCAACGTCGTGCAGTCGAGCTTCCCCGAAGCGCTGCAGGGCGAGATCTCCGGCCTCTCGCGCAGCGTGTCCAACCTCGGCTCGACCTTCGGCACGGCGATCGCGGGCACGATCCTGGTGTCGGTCGTCGCCACCGGAAACCGGTCCTACACGGTCGCGATGATCGTCCTCGCCGGGTTCGGGCTCGTCGGACTGCTGGCAGCCTGGTTCCTTCCCACGAAGCTCGGCCGGCAGGAGGGTTGACCGGATGACGGATACGACCACGGAGTTCTTCGAGGAGTTTGCGGCGCGAGGGCACGAACCGGCACTGGCGAAGGTCACGGGCACGCTCCGCTTCGACCTGAGGGACAGCGGCGCGCGCGCAGAGCGCTGGCTGGTCGCGATCGACAAGGGCGACGTCGCCGTCTCGCACAGGAACGCCAAGGCCGACTGTGTCATACGCGTCGACCGGACGGTGTTCGACCGCATCGCAAACGGTGAAACGAACGCGATGGCGGCGTTCCTCCGCGGGGCGGTCGACATCGAAGGCGATCGCGGGCTGCTGCTCGCGTTCCAACGTGCGTTTCCAGGACCCCCAAGGAAGGGCGAATGAACACCGATCTCGTCACGATCCTTGACGGCAACACATTCGTTGTCAGCGACTCTTGCGGCGACATCGAGGCGTCGCTCACCGATCCGACCGGCCTGTTTTCGTTCGACACCCGCTTCCTGTCCCGATGGGTCCTGACCGTGAACGGCGCGGGGCTGAATCCGCTCTCGGTCGACGACCTCCAGTACTTCGAGACCCGCTTCTTCCTCGTACCGGGGACCGGCACGGTGTACGTCGACGCGAAGCTGTCCGTGATCCGCCGGCGCGCCGTCGGCGACGGATTCCACGAGGAGCTCACGATCCTGAATCACGACGACAATCCAGTCGACCTCAGCGTCCGCATCGATGCCGGCAGCGACTTCGCCGACCTGTTCGAAGTCAAGGACGCGCTCGAGAAGAAGGGGCGCTACTCCACGCGGGTCGAGACCGGGCGGCTGCTGCTCGGATACGAACGCGAGACGTTTCACCGTGCGACCGCGATCTCCGCGAGCGCACCGGCGCAGATCGACGAGCACGGCCTGACCTTCGCCGCGCGTGTGGAGCCCGGCGGTGAGTGGACGACCGACCTCGACGTGGTCCCGGCCGCCGGTGCGAGCGGAACGCACGTCCGGCCGAAGTACGGGCGCGGCGAGAGGCGCGCGCGACCGAACATGGAGCGCAGCTTGGAGGGCTGGCTCGAGGAGGCGCCTCGCCTCGAATGCGACCTGGACTCGCTGAAGGCGACCTACCGGCGGAGCCTCGTCGATCTGGCGGCGCTGCGCTTCTCACCGCCCGTCGCGGGAAGGGGGAAGACGCTTCCCGCCGCCGGCCTCCCGTGGTTCATGACCATGTTCGGACGCGACAGCATCTTCACAAGCCTCCAAGCGCTGCCATTCGCGCCGGAGCTCGCCGCCACGACGCTTCGTGCGCTCGGAGATTGGCAGGGAACCCGAGTCGACGACTTCCGCGACGAGGATCCCGGCCGCATCCCCCACGAGATGCGCTACGGCGAGATGACCGCCTTCGAAGAGCGTCCGCACTCGCCCTACTATGGGGCCGCCGACGCCACGGCGCTCTACGTCGTGCTCCTCGACGAGTATGAGCGCTGGACCGGCGACACACGCCTCGTTCACGAGCTCGAACGCGAGGCGCGGGCTGCTCTGAGCTGGATCGACGAGTACGCCGACCTGATGGGCAATGGGTACGTCTCGTACCGGCGCCGGAACGAGGAGACCGGCCTCGAGAACCAATGCTGGAAGGACTCGTGGGACTCCATCTCCTACCGGGATGGGCGACTGCCCGCGTTCCCGCGTGCGACCTGCGAGCTTCAGGGCTACGCGTACGACGCGAAGATGCGAGGCGCTCGCCTGGCACGAAGCGTCTGGAAGGACTCCGCTCTCGCGGACCGGCTCGAGCGGCAGGCGGCCGACCTCAAGCGGCGGTTCAACCGCGATTTCTGGGTCGAGGATGGCGAGTACTTCGCCCTCGCGCTCGACACCGAGGGCAACCAGGTCGACTCGCTTGCCTCGAACAACGGCCACCTGCTCTGGAGCGGCATCGTCCAGAAATCGAAGGCAAAGGCGGTCGCGCGCCACCTGTTGGGACCGAAGCTGTTCTCGGGGTGGGGCGTCCGCACACTCGCCGAGGGAGAGGGACGGTACAACCCGATCGGCTACCACGTCGGAACGGTCTGGCCGTTCGACACCTCCTTCGTCGCCTGGGGATTGCGGCGCTACGGCTTCAAGGAGGAGGCAGCGCGGCTGGCTGCCGGGATCCTCGACGCGGCGACGGTGTTCGACGGGCGCCTCCCGGAGGCGTTCGGGGGCTACGAGCGGGGCGTGACCAAGTACCCGGTGCAGTATCCGACGGCATGCAGTCCGCAGGCCTGGTCGACCGGCGCCCCTCTGCTCCTCCTGCGCACGATGCTCGGTCTGGAGCCCGTCGGCGACCACCTGATCGTCGATCCAGCGCTCCCAGAGAGCATCGGGCTCCTCGCCCTGCTCGACATCCCGGGACGCTGGGGCCGCGTCGATGCGTTCGCGCGCGGGCGTCTCCAGTTCAAGGCATCACCTTCCCGCGGGACTCGCGGCCGTCGTTCGTAGGAGGGGCGGCGGCCCCATGGGTCGTGACGACTGGTCAGAACTCCGCCAAGCGCTCGGTGAGGATGATGCGGCCGGCCGCGTCGATCAGGGCGAGATGGGAGAAGGCCTGCGGGAAGTTCCCGAGGTGGCGCCCGGTCGCGACGTCCAACTCCTCGGCGTAGAGGCCAAGCGGCGTGGCCACGCGCAAGAGCCGGTCCATCAGGTCGCGAGCTCGCTGGTCCTCCCCGATGCGCACGAGAGCCGACACAAGCCAGAACGAGCAGATGAGGAAGGTGCCCTCCTTGCCGGAAAGGCCGTCGTCGGTCTCGTCGGTTCGGTAGCGGAGAACGAAGCCGTCCTCGGTCAGGTCATTGGCGATCGCCTCCACCGTGGCGCGGAGCCGGTCGTCGGTTCGGGGGAGGAACCCGAAGATTGCCGCCAGCAGCGTCGATGCATCGAGCGCATCGGTCGCATAGTGCTGGCGCAGAACGCCGCGGCCGCTGACGCCGTTGGCGAGGATGTCGTCGCGGATCTCATCTGCGGTCGCGCTCCAGGATGCGGCGAGCTCGGGATTGCCCCGGATCTCGGCAAGCTTTCCGGCCCGATCGAGCGCCACCCAGCACATCAGCTTCGAAGAGACGTAGTGCTGCGGCGCGCCGCGCGCCTCCCAGATTCCCTGATCAGGCTCTTGCCAGACGCGGATCGCGCAGTTCGCCTGATTCTCGACGATCGGCCAGAGTCGCGCTGGAAGGCGCTGGCTGCGGGTCGTGTGGAGCAGGATCGAATCGAGGACGGCGCCGAACACATCGTTCTGACGCTGGTCGAAGGCGCCGTTGCCGATACGCACCGGTCGCGCTCCCGCGTACCCGGAGAGCTCCTCGCGCGTGCTTTCGGTGAGGTCGCGACGGCCGTCGATTCCATACATGATCTGCAGCCCGCCGTCCTCGACGGGCTCCACGTCGGCGACGAACTGCATGAACTCGTCGGCCTCCCAATCCAGGTTGAGCAGGTGCAGCGCGCGCAGGGTGAAGGTCGTGTCCCGCATCCAGGTGTATCGGTAGTCCCAGTTGCGCTCGCCGCCGGGCGTCTCGGGCAGCGACGTCGTCAGCGCGGCAACCGTCGCTCCGGTGGGCATGTACGTGAGGCCTTTGATGACGAGCGCCGATCGCTGCACGGCCTCGAAGTAGCGATGATCGGGGAAGCGGCCACGAGCCAGCCAGGAGCGCCAATACCGCGCGGTCGAGTCCAGCCGGCGGACAGCGTCGTCGATGTTGCCGGGAGACTTGAGGTCCTCCGCCCACGAAAGCGCGCAGAACGCCCGATCGCCGTGCCGGAGGGTGTGACGCGCGCGCACACTGGAGCCCTCGATACCGATGGAGAGGTCGGTGGACAGACGCACGACCTGCTCACCCCCGCTCGCGTCCGCCACGTGCTCATCGGTTCCGATGAGCGACCACTGTGCCGCGGTGCGACCGTAGTCGAACACCGGCTCACACACGAGTTCGATATCGACCTGGCCCTCGATGCACTCGACCGTCCGGACGAACACGTGCTCCGCATCCTCGTCTGCGGGCGGACGCGTGTGCGGCGTGACCTCGTCGCCGTGCTCACGCCGGCCGAGGGTGAGCGCGTCCCGAACGAGCGCCCAGCCCGTCGGCGTTCGCCACGTGGTCGCGACGACGTTGGTACCAGGCTCGTACACGCGGCTCGTGGGATGGTTGATCCCAAACGGCCCCAGCCGAAAAGACCCTGCTCCGCGGTCGAGCAGGCTGGCGAAGACGCTGGGCGAGTCGAACCGCGGAACGCACAGCCAGTCGACCGAGCCGTCGGGGGCAATCAGCGCTCCGGTGTGGCAGTCAGAGACGAACGAGTAATCCGCGATCGGCGGGAAGGGCGACGGCGCGGCAGCGCTGGCGGCCGGTTGTGTCCGCCCTTGCTCGGACGCGGGCGCCTGGACGTGGATTTCTTCGTTCGTGTCGTCTTTGATCGCCATGGCGTGGTCGCTCCTCTCCGTCTCCGGGCAGGCCGACGCCATCCTCACGTCCGGCGATTCCCATCGCATCATCCGGTCGGAATGAAAGGGCCTGAGACGGTCCGCCGGCGGCTACAGCCGATGGCCGGACCCGCACCGCCTACCAGCGGGTGACGCCCGCAGGTGCGGCCGATGCCGACCCGGCGGTACGTGGAGGAGAGCAGGATGGCGCGATGCTCGGGACTGTGCAGCCACGCCTGCACGGTTGCGTTCGCACCCGCGCGCGAGCCCGAACCCCACGCGAGCGCCTCGCCGGCCGTCCACGAGTGCCCGCTGACGAATCCGGAGCGGCCCGGTGGGCATCCGGCAGAGTCCCATGGTTCCGGGACGCTTCCGGGGAACAGGTCGGCCGCGCACGAAGCTCCAGCGCTCCGGCACCGCGGCGGCCGCATCCCGCACCGAAGACGCGGCAAGCCACCACCGCGCAAGACATCCGTGATAGCGGAGGAGGGACTCGAACCCCCGACACGCGGATTATGATTCCGCTGCTCTAACCGACTGAGCTACTCCGCCGGGACGGCCAGTCTAGCCCAACCGCTACCCGAGCCAGGTCTCGAGAATCCGCACGCAGCCGGCGATCCCGTCCAGGTGCGCGATCTCGAAGCCGTGGGTGTTCTCGGTCGCAAACGCGAGGCATGCCGCGCGGGGGACGAGCCCCGACTTGAGGATCGCCGTCGCGTCGGATCCGAAGGCCGCAAGCGAGGCGTGCCGCATCCGCACGCCGGCGTCTCCCGCCGCCCGCTCGAGCTCCGTCCCGAGCGCCTCGTCGAGCGGCCCGTACGCGTCCGCGACCACGAGCACCGGGTCGGGACCGGCGTCGACGCCGTACTCGTCGGCGACCGGCGTGACCTCGAACGCCACGATCGCCTCGGCCTCGGTGTGGCGGGCGTACCAGAGCGCGCCGTGACAGCCGATCTCCTCGCGCGCCGTGAACACGAGCTCCGTCGTGTGCCGGGGAGAGCGCAGCCTGCCGGCCAGGTCGAGCAGGCCGGCGACGGCGCCCTTGTCGTCGATCGCATAGGCGGCGACGTACTCGCCGTCGGCGCCGAGCCGCACCGGGGCCTTGCGCGCCACCGAGGGGACGAGCCGCGAGCCCGGGCGGATCCCGGCCGCGGCGAGCGCGTCGGCGTCGAGCTTGGTCTCGACCCACGCGTCCTGCCAGCGGACGCCGGCCGACTCCTGCTGGTCGCGGTGGGCCGACTCCTTCGACACGTGGCGGGCGCCGAACGACAGGATGCCCGGGACGGTCGCGTGCCGCCCGAGGACGTCGACCGGGCCCTCGCCCCACACCCACGGGAACGAGCCGCCGAGCTTGCCGACCCGCAGCCGGCCCCGCTCCTCGACGCGCTTCACCATCGCCCCGATCTCGTCCTTGTGCGCCAGGACGGCGCGGACGGGGCCGGGCTCGCGGCCCTCGACGCGAAGGACGATGTTGCCGGCGGTGTCGGTGCGCGGGTCGCCGAACGCCGAGAGCCGGCCCACGAGGTACGCGTCGACCGCCTCCTCGACCCCGCTCGGCGAGTGCAGGGCGCCCAGCTCGGCGAGCGTTGCGGCCAGCTCGTCGCGCGTCAAGCCGTCGGGCCGGCGCAGGATGCCGGGACGCGGGCATCGTTCACGGCGGCAAGCGTACTACGATCGACCTGCAATGCCGCGCGGCGCCGAAGACCTGGCACTGCTCGACGCGCTCATCGAGCACGCCAGGCACTCCCTTGGAGCCGACCACGTGACGTTCTGCTCCTGGGACGAGGCCGCCGGCACGCTCACGATCGAGCACGCCAGCGGCGACATCGACCACCCCGAGGTGCAGGCGTCCGGCGACGCCATCTCGATCGACGCGTACGGGCTCGACGTCGCGCCGTACACGCCCGGCAACAACGAGCCGGTCATCTACCGCGACGCACCCGACGAGATCCCGGGCGTGCGCAAGTTCCTGCGCCGTATCGGCGCCCACTCCGAGCTGACAATCCCCGTGTTCGACCGCCCCGGCGGCAAGTGGGTGCTCGAGGCGTTCTTCCGCGATCCGTCGCTTCGCCTCGGAGAGCGCGAGCTCGCAACCGCCTCGCGGCTCGCCCCGCTCGCGGCCGCGGCCGTCTCGCGCGACGCGATCCTCGTCGACCTGCGCGAGACCGAGGCCCGGCTGCGGTCGGTCGTCGAGCAGATCCCGGCGATCACGTACGTCGACGGCGTCGACCGCACCCCCGTCTACACGAGCCCGCAGATCCACTCGCTCCTCGGCTACACGGTCGAGGAGTGGCAGGCGCGGGGGTTCTGGATCTCGCGCGTGCACGCCGACGACCGCGAGCGCGTGCGCACGACCTACGACCAGGTGATGCACACCGGCCGCATCGACATCGAGTACCGGATGCTGGCCGCCGACGGCCGCGTGATGTGGTTCAACGAGCGCGCCCACCTCGTGACCGACGACGCCGGCCGGCCGGTCGCCATCCACGGCGTCATCATCGACATCACGGCCCGCCGGCTCGCCGAGGAGGCGCTGCGCGAGAGCGAGACCCGGCGCGGGCGCGTCCTCGCCGAGATGCTGCGGGCGGAGGAGGCCGAGCGGGCCCGGATCGCCACCGAGCTCCACGACGACACAATCCAGGTGATGACGGCCGCGCTCTTCACGCTCGACCGGGTGCCGCCGGCGATCGCCGGAGGCGACTCCGAACGGGCCCTCGAGACGCTTCGCGCGCTGCGCCGCACGCTCGTCACCGCCGTCGAGCGGACGCGGCGCATGACCTTCGAGCTGCGCCCGCCCCTGCTCGAGGCGCACGGCCTCCGGATCGCCGTTCGCGACCTGGCCGACGAGGCGGCCCGTGAGGGCGGCTTCGAGGTCGACCTGCACGCGACCGTCGACCGCTACCCGTTCGCCATCGAGGACCTCGTCTACCGCACCGTGCAGGAGGCGCTCTCGAACGTGCGCAAGCACGCGCAGGCGTCCAGGGTCGCCATCGCCCTGCACGAGCGCAACGGCAACCTGACCGGCTGGGTGCGCGACGACGGCCGCGGTTTCGACACCGAGCGGGCGCTCGACCGGCGCCGGATGCGCATGCACGTCGGCCTCGACGCGATGCGCGAGCGCGTCCATCTCGCGGGCGGGCGGCTCGACATCCACTCCGAGAAGGCGGCCGGGACGAGCGTCGAGTTCGCTGTCCCGCTTCCCGCGCCGAGGTCGTCGCGCACGTAGTGCAGCGGCCGGAGCAGCTCGAGCGGCTCTCGGACACGACGTTCGACGTCCTCGTGGTGGGGGCCGGGGCGATCGGGGCGGCGACGGCCTGGCACGCGACGCTGGCCGGCGCCTCCGTCGCGGTGGTCGACAGGGGCGACGTCGCCGCGGCGACCTCGGCGGCGTCGTCCAAGCTCATGCACGGCGGCCTGCGATACCTGGCGATGGGCGACGTCGGCCTCGTGCGGGAGGCACACCGCGAGCGCCGCATCCACGCCCGCTCCGTCGCGCCGCACCTCGTCCGGCCGCTGGAGTTCGTCGTCCCGGTCGGGCCTGACTCGCCCACGCCGCTGTGGCAGGTGCGGGCGGGCGTCTTCCTCTACGGCGCACTGGCCCGCTTCGCCGACGGCCGAAACGGCCGCATCTCGCTCGCCTCGGCGCGCCGGCGCGTGCCGCCGCTTCTCACCGACGGCCTGCGCGGCACCGTCGTCTACCACGACCACCAGACCCACGACGCCCGGCTGGCGATCTCGGCCCTGCGGGCGGCGGCCGCTGCCGGCGCCGTCGTCGTGCCGCACGCCGAGGTGGTGGCGCTGCGCACGCGCGGAGGCGCGGTCACGGGTGCCGAGGTCACAGACCGGCTGGGCGGGGCGTCGCTCGCCGTCGATGCCCGGATCGTCGTGAACGCCGCCGGCCCCTGGGTCGACGCCGTGCGCAGGCTCGAGGACCCGTCCGCCGGCACGAGCGTCGTCCTCTCGAAGGGAGCGCACGTCGTGCTCGGCGGCGGCGAGGGTTGGACGGCGGCGGTCACCACGCCGCTCCCCGGCGGTCGCGTCTCGTTCGCGATCCCGTGGGAGGGCATGCTGCTCCTCGGCACGACCGACGAGCCCTACGACGGCGACCCCGCGGCGGTCGCCGCCACCGACGCCGACGTCGCCCAGATCCTCGCCGAGGCCGGGCGGTCGCTGGCCGCCGACGCGCTCCGGCCCTCGCTCGTCCGGTCGCGGTTCGCGGGCCTGCGCGTCCTCCCGGCCGGCGGGTCGAGCACGATCCGCGCGCGCCGGGAGACCGTCGTCGGCCGCGGCTCCGGCGGCATGGTGTCGGTCGCCGGCGGCAAGCTCACGACCTGGCGGCTGATCGGCGCCCGCACCGCCGCGCTCGCGCTCGCGCCGCTCGGTGCACGCGTGCCGCGGCGGCCGGTGCCGCTTCCGGGAGCAGCGCCTCTCGCTCGGGTCGAGCGCGCCCTGGCGGAGTCCCACCCCGACCTGCCCGGCGACGTGCGCGCGCACCTCGCCTGCCACTACGGCATGCGGGCGACGGAGGTGCTCGCGGCGGCGGGCGCCGATCCGGCGCTCCTTCAGAGGATCCATCCGGCCGGCCCCGACATCTGGGCGCAGGTCGCCTACGGGCGCGACGCCGAGTGGGCGGCGACCGCCGCCGATGCGCTGCGCGGCCGCACCACCGTCGTGCTGCGCGGCCTCGACGACGCCGATGTGCGGGCGGCCGCGGAGCGGATGTTCCGGTGAGCCCGGCGGCGATCTGCGCCCACCGCGGAGCGAGCCGCGCCCATCCCGAGAACTCGATGCCGGCCTTCGCCACGGCGATCCAGATGGGCGCCGACATGATCGAGACCGACGTCCGCCGCACCCCGCGCGGCGCGCTCGTCCTTCACCACGACCCCCTCGGTCCGCGCCGCCCGCGAGGGCTCGTGGAGCTCGGGGAGCTGGTGGAGCTCGCGGCGGGCCGGGTGGCCCTCGACGTCGAGCTCAAGGAGGCGGGCTACGAGGCGGAGGTGCTCGACGTGCTCGACCCGCGTCCGGCCGGGCTCGTCGTAACGTCGTTTCTCTCGGAGGCGGTGGCGGCCGTGCGGGCCCTCGACGCGAGCGTCGCGACCGGCCTCATCTTCCGCCCCGGCGACGGGCGCGACCTCGCGGCCCGCGCCGACGCCTGCGGCGCCCGGATGGTGGTCGCCCACTCCAGCTCGCTGCGGCCGGAGCTCGCCGCGGAGCTCGCGGCGGCCGGCCGGCCGCTCATGGTGTGGACGGTGAACGACCGCCGCCGGCTGGCCGCGGTCTTGGCCATGCCCGGCGTCACGCACGTGGTGACCGACGTGCCGGACATCGCCCTGGCTCTTCGAGCGAGGTAGGCGGTTCGCCGGGGAGCTCGCCGCCGAGCGGACGCTCGCCGGCCCGCGGACGACCGGCCGCCCCCGCGCGGACGTACCGGCGGGTCGCGTCGACCCACGGCTGGAAGTCCCACGGGGTGTGCGCCCCGGCTGCGAGCGCAGCGCTCACCTCGTGGCGGCGGCGCTGGCTCTCGACCACGCGCCGCTCGATGCCGGCCAGGTCCCAGCGCTCGTCGGACGCGGCCCGGAGCGAGGCCGCGAGCTCGGCGTGCGCCGGGTCGCCGGCCAGGTTCTCGATCTCGTGCGGGTCGGCGGCGAGGTCGAAGAGCTGGTCGGGGTCGCCGCCGCAGCGGACGTACTTGTGCCGCCCCCGCCGGATCATCACCGCCGGGGCCGTCACGCCCTCGGCCAGGTACTCGCCCGGCACGTCCCGGCCGGCCGGCTCGCCGCCGCCGAGGAGCGGCAGGAGGCTCGTGCCGTGAGGCTCGCCGGGGGGATCCGCGCCGGCCAGCTCGG
This sequence comes from uncultured Actinomycetes bacterium, assembly GCA_963805545.1. GTDB lineage: Bacteria > Actinomycetota > Thermoleophilia > Gaiellales > JAICJC01 > JAICJC01. The sequence goes on along the minus strand of CAWDUU010000009.1, from coordinate 102,142 downwards.
CGAGGGTCGGGGCCAGGTCGAGGTGCGAGACGGGGGCCGCGACGCGCCCGGCCGCGCCGCCGGGGGCCCGCACGATGAGCGGCACCCTCGCCGACGGGTCGAAGAAGGACATCTTGTACCAGAGCCCGTGCTCGCCCAGGAGCTCGCCGTGGTCGGCCGTGAAGACGACGACGGTGTCGCCTGCGAGCCCGCAGGCGTCGAGCGTTCCGAGCACCTCGCCGACCCGCTCGTCGGCGTAGCTCACGGCGGCCAGGTAGGCCCGCCGGGCCCTGCGCTCCTCGTCCTCGGCGAGCGGCCGCTCGCCGAGGCCGCACATCCGGCGCAGCCGCTCGCTCAGAGGGTCGGTCGCCGGCCCGGTCGCGGGCAGGCCCACGTCTGCGCCCTCGTACAGGTCCCAGTGGCGGCCGCGCACCTCCCACGGGTCGTGCGGGTTGGTGAACGAGACGGTGAGGAAGAACGGCCGCCCGTCGCCGCCGCGCGCCAGCTCGCGCAGCTTGCGGACGGCGTGGAAGCACACCTCGTCGTCGTAGTCGGTCTGCATCGCCGACTCGCGCACGCCGGCCATGAGCAGGCTCTCGACGTTGTGGTACCAGCCGAGCCGCTCGCCCGGAGCGAGGCTCCAGTCGGGCGTCCAGTCGAAGCTCGCCGGGTAGACGTCGGTCGTCAGCCGCTCCTCGTATCCGTGCAGCTGGTCGGGGCCGACGAAGTGCATCTTGCCTGCGAGCGCGGTGGCATAACCGGATGCCCGCAGGGCATGGACGACGGTCGGCATCGCCGCGGGCCACTCGGCGGCGTTGTCGAAGACGCCGGTCGCAGAGGGCAGGCGGCCGGTCAGCATCGCCGCCCGCGACGGGCCGCACAGCGGCGAGGCGCAGTAGGCGCGGTCGAAGACGACGCCTTCGCGGGCCAGCGCCGTCAGGTGCGGGGCGTGCGTCACCGAATGCCCGTAGGCCGGCAGCCACGCAGCCGCGAGCTGGTCGCACATCAGGAGCAGCACGTTGGGCCGCCGGCCCGCGGTGCCGGTCACGCCGTCGCGGTCTCGAGGGACGGCGTATCCGAGAGCAGCCGGCGCGTGTACTCGTCGCTCGGCGCGTTGATCACCTGCTCCACCGGCCCCAGCTCGACGATCCGCCCGAGGCTCATCACCGCCACCCGGCCGGCGATCGACCGCACCAGTGGAAGGTTGTGGGTGACGAACAGCATCGCGAGGCCGAGGTCGTTCTGAAGCTCGGCCAGGAGCTCGACGATGGCGGCCTGGACGCTCACGTCGAGCGCCGACGTCACCTCGTCGCAGACCAGCACCGACGGCCCCGAGACCAGTGCCCGGGCGATCGCGACGCGCTGCCGCTCGCCACCGGAGAGCTGGTCGGGGTAGCGGTCGGCGTATCCGGCGCTGAGCGCGACGCGCTCGAGCATCTCGTCCACCTGCCTGTCGGGATTCTCGACACCGCCGAAGAGATCCAGCGGCTGGCGCACGATCTGCCCCACCGTCCGGCGCGGGTTGAGCGAGCCGTACGGGTTCTGGAAGATGTACTGGATGTCGCGGCGCGCCTCGCGCGGCCGGCCCCGGGAGCTCGCCGCCAGCGCGGTGCCGCGCAGGAGGATCTCGCCCGTCCGCTGCTGGTGGAGGCCGGCGATCGAGCGGGCGAGGGTGGTCTTGCCCGAGCCGGACTCGCCCACCAGCGCCAGGCACTCGCGCGGCGACACCTCGAGGTTCACGTCGTGGACGACCGTCAGCTGGCCGTAGCCGGCGTGGACTCCGCGAAGGGCGAGCACGGGCTCGCCGGCAGCCGCGGCGGCGAGGTCGTCGGCGCGCGACGACGCGGGCGCGGCCTGGGCGCGCACCTCGACGGCGCGCAGGCAGCGCACCGAGTGGCCGTCGCCGATCATCTTGAGGTCGGGCAGCGCCTCTTCGCACGCCGGCTGGACGAACGTGCACCGCGGCGCGAAGAAGCAGCCCGGCGGCCGATTGCCCGGCGAGGGCGCGCGGCCCGGGATGCCGACCAGCGCCCGGCGGCCGGAGAGGTGCGGGATGGCGGCGACGAGCCGCCGGGTGTACGGGTGGGCGGCGGAGCGGAACAGCTCCTCCGCGGATCCGAGCTCGACGATGCGCCCGGCGTACATCACCGCCACCCGGGCCGCGAGCGTGCCGACCACGGCCAGATCGTGGCTGACGTAGAGCGCCGCCGTGCCGTGGAGCGCCGCCAGCTCTCGCACGGTTCCGAGGACGTGCGCCTGCGTCGTCACGTCGAGACCGGTCGTCGGCTCGTCGAGCACGATCACGCGCGGCCGGCACGCGAACGCCATCGCGAGGCCGATGCGCTGCTGCTGGCCGCCGGAGAGCTCATGCGGATAGCGCCGCAGGTACGCCGGGGCGTCGGGGAGCGCGACCTCGCGCATCATCTCGGCGATCCGGTCGCGCCGCTCGCTCTGCCCGGAGCCGAAGCTGTGGGCCTCGAGCACCTCGATGAGCTGCGTCCCGATCCGAAGCGCCGGGTTCAGCGCGGCGGCCGGGTCCTGCGGCACGTACGAGACGACGCTGCCGCGGAGCCGGCGGCGCTCGGTCGCGCCCAGCGTCAGCACGTCGCGGTCGCCGACGAGCACCGACCCCGCCGAGATCTCGGCCCCGCGCCGGGTGTGCCCGAGAAGCGCGAGGCCGGCCGTGGTCTTGCCCGAGCCGGACTCGCCGACCAGCCCCAGCACCTCGCCGGGCTGGATCGCGAACGAGACGTCGTCGACGATGTCGGTGCCGGTCCCGCGCAGCGTGACGCGAAGGCCGGTGACGACCAGGGCGGGAGGCGGCGCGCTCATTCGCCGCCCCTCGAGCGGTCGATGCCGACGGCGGCCCGCGCGATGCCGTCGCCGACGAGGCCCGTCCCGATCGTGAGGAGCGCGATCGCAACCACCGGCAGGACGACACCCCACGGCTGCGTGACGAGCGCCAGCCGGTTCTCCTGGATCATGAAGCCCCAGTCGGCGCCGTTCGGGTTGGGGGCGAAGCCGAGGAACGCCAGGCCCGCGATGAGGCCGATCGAGTACGTGAGACGCAGGTTGACCTCGACGAGGAGCGGGCTCAGCGTGTTCGGCAGCACCTCGCCGGCCAGGATGCGAAGGCGCGGGACGCCCAGCGCCTCCGCGGCCGCCACGAAGTCGCGCTCGACGATCGGCTGCGCCGCGCCGCGTGCGACCCGGGCGACGCGCGGCATCGTCGTCAGGCCGACGGTCAGGATGAGGAGCCACGTCTTCGGGCCGACGGTGGCGATGGCGACCAGCGCGAGCATGATCTGGGGGAAGGCCAGGATGACGTCCATCGCACGCATGAGGACGTCGTCCAGGACGTTCCGCGAGTAGGCGGCGATCAGGCCGATGGCGCCCCCGAGCAGGAGGCCGATCGCGGTTGCGGCGACGGCCATCCCGAGCACCTCGCGGCCGCCCCACAGGAAGCGGCTCCACACGTCCTGCCCGATGTGGTCGGTCCCGAACCGGGCGGCGTCCGACGGCCCCGTGTTCGGCGCGCCGACGAAGTCGGTGGGGCCGTGCGGTGCGACGAACGGCCCGAAGAGCGCGACGATGACGAGGACGACGACGAGCGCAAAGCCGATCCGCGTCCGCCACAGCCGCATCGATGATCGGAGGAGCTGGCCGGTCGGCCTGCGGGCGGTGACGACCTCGGGCTCGGGGGTGATCCCGATGTCGGAGGCGATGGTCACAGTCGCGTCCTGAGGCGCGGGGTGACCATGATCGTGGCGATGTCGGCCAGCAGGTTCAGGACGACGTAGACGGCGGCGATGAGCATCGCCAGCGCCTGGACGACGGGGAGGTCCTGCGTCGAGACGGCGTCGCGGAGTGCGCCTCCGATCCCCGCGTAGTTGAAGACGTACTCCACGACGATCACGCCGCCCGCCAGGTAGGCCAGGTTGATCGCGATCACCTGGAACGTCGGCCCGAGGGCGTTCGGCAGCGCGTGGCGGACGATGACCGTCCGCTCCGGCAGGCCCTTGAGCCGGGCCATCTCGACGTAGTCGGACTCGAGCACCTCGATCATCGACGCCCGCATGATCCGGACCACGTACGGTGTCACCGCCAGGACGAGCGTGGCCGTCGGCAGGATCATCCCCGTCATGTTGTCCCAGGGCCGCGTGCCCGGGGCGATGATCGTGATCGCCGGCAGGAAGCCGGTGAAGATGGTCGTCGCGAAGACGACGACCAGGCTGATCCCGACGACGAACTCGGGGAGGGCGGCGAAGACGAGGGTCGTGAGCGAGCTCGCGACGTCGAACGTGCGGTCGCGCCGCAGCGCGGCGTAGGCCCCGATCGCGACCGAGATCGGGATCGAGATGATCCCCGAGCAGAAGACCAGGAACGCGGAGTTCACCACCTTGTCGCCGAGCAGGTCGGACACGGGCTCCTGGGCGGCGAGCGAGTTCCCCGCGTCGCCGTGCAGGAGCCCGCCGACCCAGCTGAAGTACTGCGAGACGACCGAGCCGCCGAGCCCCAACTGGTCGCGCAGCGCCTTCAGGCTGGCCGGGGTCGCCGTGCGACCCAGGATGGACCGCGCCGGATCGCCCGGGAGCGCCTGTGTGGCGGCGAACACGACCAGGGACACGAGCCCCAGGACGAGCAGGCCGAGCAGCAGCCGCCGGATGACGAACCCGGCGATGCCGCCGACCCTCACCGGCCGGCCTTCATCGGTCTATGCGAACCAGATGGTGCGGAAGCCATGGCCGAACGTGTCGAGGTTCAACGTCGCCTTGCTCACCTTGAATCCCTCGACCTTCGACGAGTGCGCATCGACCAGGTTGTTGAAGAACGGGATGATGTACCCGCCCACGTCGTACTCGGCCTTCTGCATCTCGTGGATGATGTCGCAGCGCTTGGTGGGATCCGTCTCCTTCAGCGCCTGCTGGTAGAGGCTGATGTAGTCCGCGCCCTCGCCGCTCTTGGGCGGCCAGTGGGTCTCGTTGTACGGGCACGGCGGTGGCAGCATGCCGAGGCCGACCTGGGGCAGGAAGCCGCGCGTGCCCCAGAAGTCGACCGAGAAGGCCAGCTTCAGGTACTGGTCGCCGTAGTAGTTGGGGTCGTTCTTCACGTTGACCGTGACGCCGGCGGCCTTGCACTGGGCGGCGAACACGTTGGCCGAGTCGACCATGCCCGCGGCGCCGTTGGTCGTGTGCAGATCGACCGTCATGCCGTCCTTGCCGGCCGACTTGAGGAGCGACTTGGCCTGGTCGATGTCCTGCTCGCGCTGGGCCAGGTCGGACGAGTAGCACGCGTCGAACGGCGAGAAGATGTCGTTCGCAACGCGGCCGTGGCCGGAGAGCACCTGCTCGAGCATGGCCTGGCGATCTGCCATGAGGCGGAAGGCCTGGCGGACGCGGACGTCGGTGAACGGATCCATGTCGATGGCCATGCACAGCGGCAGCCAGCCGCCGCCGTTCCCCTCGAGGATCTGGATGCCCTGCGCCTTGGCGGTGTCGATCTGGGCAAACGGGATGTCGGTGATCGCGTCGATCTGGCCCGCCAGGAGGGCGTTCACCTGCGCCGCCGAGTCGGCGAAGTCGGTGACGGTCACCTGGTCGAACCACGGGCCTTCGGACGCGGGCCGCCAGTAGTTCGGGTTGCGGACCGCGACACTCTGCTGGCCGGCGGTGAAGCTCTGGATCGTGTACGGGCCGGTGCCGACATACTTGAGGTCGCCCTTGCGCTCGTACCCGACGGGCACGATGCCGTTGAAGTACTGGCCGAGCTGGTCGGGGATCGTCGAGTCGGGCTGCTTCAGGCCGATCCGGACGGTGTTCGCGTCCATCTTCTTGATGGCCTTCGGGTCGACCGAGGCCAGGCCGGCGGCGCCGAACAGGCCCTCCTTCGGATTGAGGATCCGCTGGATCGAGTAGATGACGTCGTCGGCGGTGAGCGTCTTGCCGTTGTTGAACTCGATGCCGGAGCGGAGCCGGACATCCACCTGGCCCGGCACCGAAGAGTCGACCTCCTCGGCGAGGCCGTCCGTGCCGAGCACGTAGTCCTCGTCGTAGGTCAGGAGCGTCTCCCAGCTTCCGATCAGGCGGGTCTGGTCGGGCTTGGTGACGATGCTCTGGCCGTCGATGATGTCGCTCGCACCGCCGCCGGTCACGCCGAGGCGGAAGTTGCCGCCCTTCTTGGGGGTGCCGGCCGGCGCGGAGCTGCCGCCCCCGCCGCCGCCGCTCGACGACGACCCGCTGCCGCCGCAGGCCGCGAGGCCACCGGCGAGCAGGACGCCGCCTGCCCCCATCAAGAGCTCGCGCCGCGAGAGGGAGAGCCGGTCGAGATCGGCCCCCGCGTCTGGGGTGCGGTTGTCCACCATCGAATCTCCCTTCGTGGTCTGGCGCGAAGTCCGCAGGACGCGTTCCCGTCGCCCGCGGACGGCGCGGATAATCCTCCGTCCCCGGCCCCGTGTCAAGTGAGGTTCGTTCGCGATACGAACGACAAGTGCGGGTGGCGCGCATCCGCCAAGCCGGCCACATCGCGTGCAGATCGTTTCCCGCGTGATCCCCGAGGCCGGTATAGTGGCCGCCGACCGGCGTGCGGTCATTTCACAACCTGGTTCGACATGCGAACGATGAGTGTGAATCGTGCAGCAGGTGGCGATGCCCGCAAGCCCCGAGCAGGGCATCGGGTGCAGTCTGTCGAGCGCGCGGTTTCGCTCCTCAAGGCGGCGGCGGCCTCGCCGCACCCGGCGAGCGTGTGGGAACTGGCCCGCACGTGCGGCCTGAACCGCAGCACGGCCTGGCGGCTCCTTGCGACGCTCGAGGCGCAGGGGCTCGTCGAGCGCGACCCGGTCACGCAGCGCTACACCGTGGGCTACGAGGCGATCCAGATCGCCGGCGCCGCCGACTACGACGGCCTGGCGCGCCGGGTGCGGCCGCTCCTTCAGCAGCTGGCCGAGACGGCCGGCGAGAGCGTGACGCTGGCCGCGGCCCGCCGGTTCAGCCTCGTCTACGTCGACCAGGTCGACCCGCCCGGCGTGCCGTGCCCCGACTGGAACGGCCGCTCGCTCCCCCTCCACGCCACCTCGTCGGGAAAGGTGTTCCTGGCCTGGCTGCCCGACGAGGAGCGCGACGCGGTGCTGCCGCCGCACCTCGAGGCGTACACGTCGCGGACGATCACCGACCGCGCGCGACTCGACCGGTCGCTGGCCGCGGTCCGCCGGGTCGGGTACAGCACCTGCGTCGGCGAGCTCGAGGAGTTCCAGAACGGCGTCTCGGCGGCGGTGCTCGACCGGCTCATGCGCCCGATGGTGATCGTGAACATCTGGGGCCCCAGCCCGCGGGTGACGCAGAAGCGGCTTCCGGTGCTCGGCCGGATGGTGCTCAGGGCCGCGCACGAGGTGGGGCTGGTGCTCGCGTGAACTGGGAGGCCTTCATCACCTGCGCCGTGACGGGCGCCGGCGACACGACGGGGCGCAGCGCGCTCGTCCCTGTGGCTCCCGAGGCGATCGCCGACGCCGCGATCGAGGCGGCCCGCGCCGGAGCGGCCGTGGCCCACATCCACGTCCGCGATCCGAAGACCGGCCGCGGCTCCCGCGACCCGGCCCTCTACCGCGAGGTCGTCGAGCGCGTCCGCGGCGCCGACGTCGACGTCGTCCTCAACCTGACCGCCGGCATGGGCGGAGACCTGGTGCTGGGCGGCTCGGACTCTCCGCTCCCGCCCGATCCCGGCGGCACCGACATGGTTGGCGCGCGCGAGCGGCTGGTCCACGTGCAGGAGCTCCTTCCGGAGATGTGCACGCTCGACTGCGGCAGCATGAACTTCGCGGCCGGCGGCGACTACGTCATGGTGAACACGCCCGAGATGCTGCGCGCGATGGCGGCGCACGTCCGCGAGCTGGGCGTGCGGCCCGAGCTCGAGGTGTTCGACACCGGCCACCTCGTGATGGTGAAGGAGCTGATCCGCGACGGCCTCGTCGACGAGCCGGCGCTGATCCAGCTCTGCACCGGCATCCCGTACGGGGCGACCGACGACCTCGGCACGCTGCTCGCGATGGTGCACCAGCTCCCGCCGGGCGCCGTCTACTCGATCTTCTCGATCGGGCGGATGCAGCTCCCGTTCGTGGCGATGGCGGTGCTGGCCGGCGGGAACGTCCGCGTCGGACTGGAGGACAACCTCTACCTGCGCCGCGGCGAGCACGCGTCGAACGGCGTCCTGGTGGAGCGGGCGGTCGCGATCCTCGAAGCGATGAACGTCCGCGTCCTCGGTCCCGAGGAGGTGCGCGACAAGCTCGGGCTCCGGCGGCGTGGCTGACGCCGCCGCGCCACGCGCGGTCGGGCTTCTGGGCGCCGGCGTGATCGGCGCCGGCTGGGCTGCCCGGTTTCTCCTGCACGGCGTCGACGTCCGGGTGTTCGACCCCGACCCGCGGGGCAGGGAGCATGTCCGCTCCGCCGTCGAGAACGCCCGCCGCGCATACGCGACGCTCATCACGGCGCCGCTTCCCACGGAGGGCCGGCTCACGATCTCGGCGAGCCCGGAGGATGCCGCCCGCGGCGCCGACTTCGTCCAGGAGAGCGTCCCCGAGCGCGAGGAGCTGAAGCGCGACCTGCTCGCGGCCGCGGGGTCGGTCACGCCCGAGAGCGTCGTCATCGCGTCCTCGACCTCGGGCCTCCTCCCCTCGCGGCTCCAGACGGGCGTGCCGCATCCCGGGCGGGTCGTCGTCGGCCATCCCTTCCACCCGGTCTACCTGCTGCCGCTCGTCGAGGTGTGCGGCGGAGCGGGCACGGCGCCCGTTGCGATCGAGCGGGCGGAGCGGGCCTACCGCGCGGTCGGCATGGCGCCGCTTCGGGTGCGGAAGGAGATCGACGGCTTCGTCGCCGACCGGCTGCTCGAGGCGCTGTGGCGGGAGGCGCTCTGGCTCGTCGCCGACGGCGTCGCGACCGCCGGCGAGATCGACGACGCCATCCGGTTCGGGGCCGGCCTGCGCTGGTCGTTCATGGGCACCTTCCTCGCCTACCGCATGGCCGGCGGCGACGCCGGGATGCGCGGCTTTCTGGAGCACTTCGGCCCGGCGCTCGAGTGGCCCTGGACGAAGCTCGTGGACGTCCCCGAGCTGACGCCCGAGCTCGTCGACCGCATCGCGTCCCAGTCCGACGCCCAGGCCGCCGGCCGCTCCCTCGCCGACCTCGAGCGCGAGCGCGACGAGTGCCTGGTCGCCGTCATCCAGGCTCTGCGCTCGTGCGGCGCGGGCGCGGGCGCCGTCCTGGCAGCCCACGAGGCGCGCCTGCAGGACGCCTCCGGCTGAACGGCCGCCTCGCAGCCGGCGTTTGCGTGAAACATCGGCGACAGGCCCCGGTGTTTCACCGGTGTTTCAGCCGAGCAGGCGGCGCAGCAGGGCTTCGTCGATCGTCTCGACGATCTCATCCGCCAGCCGGAGGCGCTCGGGCGGGAGCGTGCGGGCCAGGGCAATGCAGCGGACGCCGGCGGACTTGGCCGAGGCGACGCCGGCCTCCGTATCCTCGAAGGCCAGGACCTCCGCCGGGACGAGGCCGGGAGCGTGGCGGGCGAGGATCGAGACCGCCAGCTCGTAACTCTCCGGGTGCGGCTTGCCGCGGGCCACGTCGCCGTCGTCGACGATCGCGCGAAAGCAGCCGGTGAGGCCGGCGGCGGCGACCACCGGCTCGATCTCGGCCCGGGTCGCGCCCGAGACGATGGCGACCGGTGCGCGCGACGCGGCGAAGCGTACCGCGGCCCGCACCGCATCGGACACGGTCGAGCCGTCGGTGACGGCGTCCCGGTAGCGGTCGATGCGCTCGCGGACGATCGCATCGAGGTCGTCGCGGTCGCCGAGCCAGGCGCGGACGATCTCGTGTTCCGAGAGGCCGGCCAGGCGGGCGTAGTACTCGTCGCGCCGAAGCGGCCGGCCGTGCTCGGCGAAGAGCGCGGCGTAGACGCCGAACAGGATGTCCTCGTCGTCGGACAGCGTGCCGTTGAAGTCGAAGGTGACCGCCCGGCACGCCATCGCGGAGCCCACGCTACGAGACCGCCCGGACGAGCGCCGTCGCCCCGGCCGCGGCGGCGACCACCACCAGAAACGGCGCCCGCACCAGCACCGCGGCGGTCGCGACCGCCAGCCCGGCCGCCCGGGCGTCGACCGTGAGGTCGTGCCCGGTCGCGAAGGTCTGGGTGCCGACCAGCGCGGAGAGGAGCGCCACGGGAAGCAGCGCGCCGATCCGGCGCACGCGGGCGTCCGTGAGGACGCGCTCCGGCACCGACATCCCGGCCAGCTTGAGGACGTAGCAGCCACCGGAGGCGATCAGGACGGCCGCCCACATCAGCGCGACCGCGCTCCGGGCCTGAGCCCGGCTGCGACGGCGACGAGCGCCGCGAGCAGCACCGGGACGCCGGCCGCGACGAACGGCGTCGAGGCGAGCGCGGCCAGCGCCGCGAGGGCCGCCACGACCGCCGTCTCGCGGTGCACGAGCCGCGGGGCCACCAGGGCGAGAAAGGCCGCCGGGGCGGCCGCGTCGAGCCCCAGCGAGCGCGGGTCGGCGAGCGCGCTTGCGCCGGCGGCGCCGATCACGGTGCCGGCGTTCCAGAAGACGAACACGGCCAGTCCGGTGGCCCAGAAGCCGAGCCGCCCAGCCCGTGGATCCTCGCGGGCGGTGGCCATGGCCGTGCTCTCGTCGATCACGAGATGCGCCGCGCCGAGTCGCCGCAGCCCATGCGCCCGGACGAGCGGCGCCAGGCGCACCCCGTAGAGCGCGTTCCGCGTTCCGAGCAGGACGGCCGTCGCCACGCCGGCCGACGCCGCGCCACCGGTTCCCACCACCCCCACGAGCGCGAACTGCGACGCGCCGGTGAACATCGCGAGCGAGAGGACGCAGGCCTGGACGACCGAGAACCCCGCGGCCTGGGCGATCGCCCCGAAGGAGAGCGCGTACGCGCCGGTGGCGACCCCGATCCCGACGGCGTCGCGCACGACCGCCGCCCGCACCGCAGGCCAGGTGTCTCGCTCCCCGGACACGTCTGGCACCATACGGCGCCGTGCCGCCGGTCCGCTTCGCCGACTTCGACGCCCTCACGTTCGACTGCTACGGCACGCTCGTCGACTGGGAGCACGGCATCGTCGCCGGCATCCGGGACGCGGTGGGCGCACGCGGCCTCGACGCCTCCGACGACGAGCTGCTCGAGGCCTACGCCCGCCAGGAGGCCGCGATCGAGGCCGGCGGCTACCTGCGCTACCGCGAGGTCGTCGCCCGGGCGCTCCGCGGCATCGGCGCCGAGCAGGGTATCGAGGTGTCCGACGCCGAGGCGGCCGCCTTCGGCGACTCGGTCGGCGACTGGCCGCCCTTCCCCGACTCGGCGGAGGCGCTCGCCGGCCTGAAACGGCGCTTCCGGCTCGGCGTCATCACGAACTGCGACGACGACCTCTTCGCGCGGTCGCAGACGAGGCTCGGCGTCGAGTTCGACTGGGTCGTGACGGCCCAGCAGGCGGGAACCTACAAGCCCAGCCTCGGCAACTTCGAGCTTGCGTTCAAGCGGATCGACGTGCCGCGCAAGCGGATTCTGCACGTCGCCCAGAGCCTCTTCCACGACCACGTGCCGGCCAAGCGGCTCGGCATGACGACCGTGTGGATCGACCGGCGCGGCGCCGCCGGGGGAGGCGGCGCGACCCCGCCCGCCTCGGCGAGCCCGGACATGACGTTTCCGGACATGCGGAGCTTCGCCGAAGCCGCCCTGGCCTGAGTCTCACTCAGCGGTCGGGGCCGCAGCCGGCCGGTCCCACGCGTAGGCCTCGCCCAGGAACCGTGGCGCCGCCAGAATTCCCATCATCTTCGAGATCTGCGCCGTCAGCGCCCGCTGGGTCGCGAGCGCCTGGACCGCCTTCAGCGGGTTCACTCCCTCGAACAGGAAGACGGCGTCGTGGTCGCCGACGAACACGCGGTGACGCTCGAAGCCGGCCCCGGCCAGGTCGAACGGCGGGCCTTCCGCCAGGATCCGTTCCAGGTCGGCCTTCCGGCCCGGACGGATCTCGGCAACGAATGCGATGCGGCTCATGTCACGCCCTCCTTGCGATGCGCTTCGCCGGGATCATCGCGCACAGCTTCGCGCACCGGCGCGCCGCCCGCGTCGTAGCCGGCTCCGGCGACGATCGTCCCCGCATCTCCGCGCAGGATCTCGACGGCCTGGTCGAGCCGGCCGATGCCCGCCCGCCCGCCGGTGCGTTCGGCGAAGCGGCAGGCCGCCTCCACCTTGGGCCCCATCGAGCCCGCGGCGAAGTCCATGCCGCGCAACTCCGCGGGCGTGGCCATCGAGATCGGGCGCGCGTCCGGCGTGCCCCACGCCGCCTGCACCTCGGGCACGTCGGTCAGCATGAGCAGGAAGTCGGCGCCGATCTTCTCGGCGAGGAGCGCCGCCGCGAGGTCCTTGTCGATCACGGCCTCCACGCCGGCCAGGCCGGCGCCCGGACTCGCGACCACCGGGATGCCACCGCCGCCGGCGCACACGACGAGCACACCCGCGTCGAGCAGGAGCCGGATCGTCTCGATCTCGACGATGTCGACCGGCTGCGGCGAGGCGACCACCCGGCGCACCTGCGGCCCGTCGGGCCGCACCGTCCAGCCGCGCTCGCGCGCCAGCCGCTCGCCCTGCTCGGGCTCGTAGACCGGACCGATGGGCTTGGACGGGACCGCGAAGGCCGGGTCGGCCGGGTCGACGACGGTCTGCGTGAGCAGCGTCGCGACCCGGCTTCCGGCAGGCAGCACGTTCACGAGCGCCTGGTCGAGCAGATAGCCGATCATCCCCTCGGTCTCGGCGCCCAGCACGTCGAGCGGGTAGGGCCTGACGTCGTCATACGCCTCGGCCTGGAGCGCCAGCAGGCCCACCTGCGGGCCGTTGCCGTGCGTGACCACCAGCCGGTGCGTCTCGCCGAGCACGGCGATCGACTCGGCCGCGGCGCGCACGTTGGCCTGCTGGTGGGACGCCTCGGCCGGCTCGCCGCGGCGCAGGAGCGCGTTTCCCCCGAGGGCGACGACCGCGAGCGGCCTCACCGCTCGCCCCATGCCCGGCGGATGTATGCGTAGAGGACGGCCTCCTCTGTCCAGAGCCGGTTCTCGGCCTGGCGGAAGACGACCGACGCGGGCCCGTCGATGACCTCGCTTTCGACCTCCTCGCCGCGGTGCGCGGGCAGGCAGTGGAGGAACACGGCCTCGCGGTCGGCGCGGCGCATCAGCTCCGTGTCGACCTGGTAGGCGCTCAGCACCTCCTCGCGCTTCACGCGCGAGGCCTCGTCGTCGCCCATCGACACCCACACGTCGGTGTAGACGGCGTTCGCGGCCGCCACCGCCTCGGCGGGATCGTGCACGACCGCGATGCTGCCGCCGTGTGCGAGCGCCGTTCTGGCGGCCGCGTCCGTGATGGCGGGATCGGGCTCGAAGCCGGGAGGCGTGCCGACGACGACGTGCATGCCGGCGAGCGCGCCCGCCTCCATCAGCGAGTGGGCGACGTTGTTGCCGTCGCCGAGGTAGGCGACGCGCACTCCCTGAAGGCTCCCGAACCGCTCGCGGATGGTGAGCAGGTCGGCCAGCGCCTGGCAGGGATGGTGGTCGTCGGTGAGCGCGTTGATGACCGGCTTGTCGGCGAACGCCGCCATCTCGTCGAGCAGTGCCTGGGCGAACGTTCTGACGACGATCGCGCTGGAGTAGCCCGAGAGCACGCGGGCGGTGTCGGAGATCGGCTCGCCGCGTCCGAGCTGGAGCTCGTCGGGCCGAAGGCCGAGAGGCAGCGCGCCGAGGTGCTGGCACGCGGCGGCGAACGAGACGCGCGTCCGCGTCGAGGGCTTCTCGAAGAACATCGCGACCGTGTCGCCGTGAAGCGCCGTCTCCCAGCCGTGCGGAGCGGCCTTCATCTCGGCCGCCAGGTCGAGCAGCACGTAGAGCTGGCGCGCGTCGAGGTCCGAGATCCGAAGCAGGTCGGACGGCGCGGCCGTGGTGGCGGGAGTGGAGATGTCGTTCGGGCTGATCATGGGCTTGCGCTCCCTTCGGGCATGACCGGATCGCGTTCGATGGGGCACGACATGCAGCGCGGGCCGCCGCGGCCGCGGCCGAGCTCCGATCCGGTGATCGGGATCACCTCGATGCCGGCCTCGGCCAGGCGGTCGTTGGTGTCGACGTTGCGCTCGTAGGCCATGACGACGCCCGGCGCGATCGCAAGGACGTTGTTGCCGTCGTCCCACTGCTCGCGCTCGACCTCGTAGTGGTCGCCGCCCGTCGCGATGAGCCGCAGGGCGGGCAGGTCGAGGGCGCGGGCGATAGCCGCGTACAGGTCGGGCTCGCGCTCGACCTTCGGGCGGGAGGCCCCCGGCTCGAGGCGATAGCCCACAAGGGCGTCCGTCAGCCCCGGATAGACGGTGAAGGCGTCGCGGTCGACCATGGTCATCACCGTGTCGAGATGCATGGCCGAGCGGAGCTTCGGCATCACCACCGCGATCACCGACGTCGCCGCCCCCGCGCTGAAGAGCCGCTGCGCGACCTGCTCGACGGCGACCGGACGGGTGCGCTCGCCCATCCCGACGAGGACGCAACCGTTACCGATGACGAGGATGTCGCCGCCCTCGAGCATCGCCGGGACGTCGAGGCCGTCGCTCCAGATCTGGATGTCGTCGCGGCGCGCGAACAGCGGGTGGTGGCGGACGATCGCGTCGAGGTTCAGCGTCTCGCGCCTGCGGGCCGCCTTCGCCATCGTGTTGATGGTGACGCCGCCGTAGATCCACGCGGAGGTGTCACGCGTGAAGAGGTGGTTCGGGAGGGGCGCGATCGCAAAATCGTCGGGGCTTGCGGTCTGCACGACGAGCCCGGTCGACCTGAACGGCAGATCGCCGAACGAGACGCCCCCGATGAGCGCCCCGGCGACCTCGGCCGGCGGCAGCCGCCACAGCCAGTCGTAGACGCGCTCGCCGAGCCGCTTTCCCAGCTCGGCGTGCTCGATGGTCTTTGCGACGAGCGTGGCGCAGACCGCCGGATCCTCAAGCGACTCGGCCAGGAGGTCCTGAAGATGGAGCACCGAAACGCCGCGGTCGCGCAGCGTGCCGGTGAAGGCGTCGTGCTCCTCGCGGGCGCGCTTCACCCACAGCACGTCGTCGAAGAGCAGCTCGTCCTTGTTGGTCGGCGTCAACCGCTCGAGCTCGCGGCCGGGCCGATGCAGGATCACGCGCCGCAGAACGCCGACCTCGGAGTCGACGCCCAGGCGGGCTCGTGGGGCGACGGTCGCCCCGTGGTGTGAGGTCGGACGTTCGGGCGAGATCATTGCCAGCTCCTTGCTGTCGCACGCATCGTGCGCCCTCGGGCCCGCCCCGGCATCGGCGGCAGCGCCGATCTGGGGCAGGAGAACCACCGAACAAGCGGTGCGGACAACTACGAACCGTCCGGGGCCGGCATCGGAAGTCGCTGCGGCGCTAGTCGTTCAGGAGGCCGGTGTCGATCGCGTGGCGCACGAGCTCGGCCCGCGTCGAGGCGCGCAGCTTGTTCAGGATGTGCGCGCGGTGCGCCTCGACGGTGCGCACGCTGACGAAGAGCTGACGGGCGATCTCCTGGTTCGTGTGCCCGAGCGCCAGGAGCTTCAGCACCTCGCGCTCGCGGTCCGAGAGCGAGTCGACGGGCCCCGAGCCGGCATCGGGCTCGGCCACGAGCCGGGCGCCCAGGGCCGGGTGAACGTACTGGTCGCCGGCCGCCACCTTGCGCACGGCCTCGACCAGCTCGGCGTCGGCCGCATCCTTCAGCACGTAGCCGGCGGCGCCCGAGGCGAACGCCTGGCGGACATAGGTCGGGTCGTCCTGCATCGACAGCATGAGGATGCGCGAGTCGGGCGACTCGATCCGGATCTCGGCGGCGGCGTCGATCCCGCTCGACCCGGGCATGACGACGTCGAGCAGGACGACGTCGGGCCGGAGCTCGCGGGCCATGCGGACGGCCTGCTTGCCGTCGCCGGCCTCCCCCACCGCCTCGAGGTCGTCCTCGCGCTCGAGCAGAAGGCGCAGCCCGGAGCGCACGACGGCGTGGTCGTCGACGATCAGGATCCGGATCACGCGGGCACCTCGACGACGAGCGTCGTCCCCTGGTCGGGGCTCGACTCCACCCGGAGCGAGCCGCCGAGAAGCTCCGCCCGCTCGCGCATCGAGACGAGCCCCAACCCATCGGCGGGGGCGGTCGCCTCGAATCCGGTTCCGTTGTCCTCTACCACCATTGTGAGCCGCGCGCCGTCGCGCCGGGTGACGACGCTCACGGCCGATGCGCCGGCGTGCTTTGCGATGTTGGTCAGCGCCTCCTGCGCGATCCTGTAGAGCGCCGACTCTACCGGCTCGGGAAGACGCGACTCGAGGCCACCGAGGTGCGACTCGACCGTGAGCCCGGTCCGGCGGCTGTACGTGTCGATCAGGCGCTCCAGCGCGGGAGCCAGCCCGAAGTCGTCGAGCGCCTTCGGCCGCAGCTCGACGGCCAGCGCCCGCAGCTCCTGGACGGCGTTCACGACGGTCGCCCGGAGCTCCTCGACCGTGGCGCGGACCGTCGCCGGGTCGCTGGCCTCCTCCAGGCGGCGCAGCCCCATCAGCACCGCCGCGAGCGACTGGCCGGTCTCGTCGTGCAGCTCGATCGCGAGCCGCCGCCGCTCCCGCTCCTGCGCCTCGACCACCCGCCGCAGCGTCTCGCGCCGGGCCGCGTCGCGGATCTCGGACGCCACCAGCCGCTCGACCGCGTCGGCGCGGTCGCGCTCCGCGGCGAGCGCCTGGGCAAGCTCCAGCACGAGTACCGTCCGGGTGGCGTACGCCTCCAGGATGCGCTCGTCGTCCACCGCCAGGGCCGCAGAGGTGGCCCGGTCGCCGGCCACGATCACGCCGACCGCCTCGAACCGGCGCACGATCGGCACGATCAGGAGCGACCGCACGCCCGCGATCCGGCCCGTCGGCGCATAGGCGTCGGGATCGGCCGAGAGATCTTCGACCCGGACGATGCGGCGCGCGAGCAGGGCCGCGCCCACCTTCGACCCGGCGACGGGCACCGTATGCTGGAGCAGGCGCTCGCCGCGCCGTCCCGCCGCGGCCACGTACCGCAGCATCGTGCGGTCATCCTCGGGGAGGGCGACGCCGATCACGGCCGCCGGAACCACGCGCGCCGCCTGCTCGGCGAGCAGCTGGAGGACGTCGTCGCGGGCCGCCCCGCTCAGGATGGCGCTGAGGAGCTCGTCCACCGACGAGAGCTCGGTCCACGCCCGCTCCAGCGCCTCGGCGTGGCCGCGCGCGTCGGAGAAGAGGCGCGCGTTCTGGATCGCGGCGCCGGCCTGGGCGGCCAGCATGACGGCAACGCCCTCGTCCGCCTCGGTGAAGTCGCCCTCGCGCTTCTCGGTGAGGTACAGGTTCCCGAACACGCTCCCACCCGCGATGACCGGCACCCCGAGGAAGTTCCGCATCGGCGGATGGTTGGGCGGGAAGCCCACCGAACGCGGATCGGAGCCGATCTCCGCCAGCCGCAGCGGCCGGGCGTCGGTGATGAGGACGCCCAGGATGCCCTTGCCCGTGGGCAGGTCGCCGATCGCCTCGCGCTCCTCGTCGCCCAGGCCCGCGGTGATGAACTGCGCCAGGCGGTTGCCCGACTCGTCGAGGACGCCCAGGGCGCCGTACCGGGCACCGGTCAGGTCGCACGCGGTCTGCACGAGACGGGGCAGGATCTCGTCCAGCTCGAGGCCGCTTGCGATCGCAACACCGGCATCCAGCAGCGCCTGGAGGCGATGGTCTGGCGCCGTCGCGCTCACGGTGGGAGAATACGGCATTCCCGCATACGCAATCGGCGGGCGCCCCGATGCGGGCGTTTGCCCGAGCGCCAACACTGTGGCCCACCAACCCCATGTTGCACAGGAGGTGCGCGATGTTTGGGACAATCGTTCTGGCGGTCGACGGTTCGCGGCCATCCGACAAGGCGGTCGACTACGCAGGACGCCTGGCGAAGGAATCCGGGAGCCGGATCGTCGCCGTTCACGTGAAGGAGATCATGGCCGGCCGCGCCGCCGGACCCGTCCATGTCGACGAGGACGAGATCCTCGCAAAGGTCCGCGATCAGGTGAAGAAGCTGAACGACGACGGCATCAAGACCGAGCTCCAGGTCGCGAGCACCATGACCGGCGGGCCGGCGCACGTCATCGCCGGCGCCGCCGCGAAGGAGTCCGCCGACGTGATCGTCACGGGCACGCGCGGCCACACCGCGCTCGCGGGCGTGTTCCTCGGGAGCGTCGCCCAGCGGCTGCTGCACGTGGCCGGCTGCCCCGTGCTCGTGGTGCCTGACACCGCAGCCGGCGGGAGCGGCACCGAGACGGCGCAGGAGGCCGCCGCCGTCAGCTGACGGAGACCGACGGCTGGGTCTGCTTCCGGGCGGGCCCAGCCCGAGGCATCGGCGGACCGAGCCGGCATGATCCTGATCGCCACCGACGGGTCTGCGGCCGCGTGCGAAGCGGAGGCCATCGGGCTCGAGCTCGCGGCGGCCCGCGGCGACACGGCGGCCTTCGTCTGCGTCTGGGCCCCTCTGCGGGCGAGCTTCGGTGTGCCCGTGCCTGAGCTGCTCGACTCGGAGTTCGTGGACGCCGAGCGCACGTGGGCCGACGAGACGCTCTCGCGGGCGGCCGCGCGGGCGGCCGAGGCCGGTCTGGATGCCGAGACGATCGTCGCGAAGGGGCCGGCGGTGGAGGCCATCTGCGAGACGGCGGCCCGGCTCGACGCGGACATGGTGGTGATCGGATCACACGGATGGGGGGCGATGATGTCGCTGATCTTCGGAAGCACCACGCTCGGCGTGCTCCAGCACGCCGGCTGCCCGGTGGTGGTCGTGCGCGACCGCCCGGACGGGGCCGCGGAGGCCGGGGCATGAGCGCCCGGCCGGAAGGGGCCGACGTCTTCGCCCGGATCGCGTGCGGCATCGACGGCTCGGAGGCGAGCGTCGACTCCGTCCGCCAGGTCGCCCGGCTGGCGCCCGAGGGCGCCGAGGTGACGCTCTTCGGCGTGGCGAACGAGAGCGCCGCCGTCTCGATCGGCTGGCCCGACTTCCCGATCTCGCATGCGGCCAAGGTGAGCCGCGAGACCATCGCGGCCGGCATCGAGCGGGCCCGGACCGAGCTCCCCGACCACGTCACCGTCCAGTCGGGCATCGTCACCGGCCCACCCGCCCCGCTCTCGGTCGTCGAGCCGAAGGTGCGAAACGCGACCGTCGTCGCAATCGGCAGCCACGGTCACCGGCGGATGTCCGGCATCATGATCGGGAGCGTCGCGACGGCGCTCGTTCACTCGGCGCCGTGCTCGGTGCTGCTGTGCCGGCCGGCCCGGTTGGAGGGGTTTCCGAGGTCGATCGTGGTCGGGCTCGACGGCTCTGCCCAATCGCGGCTCGCCGCCGGCCACGCCGCGGCGATCGCCGCGCGTACCGGCGCTGAGCTCCGGGGGCTGGTCGCCATGGGCGGTGCGGCGGTCGACTACTCCGAGGTGCGGTCGATCGTGATCGACAACGGGGACTTCCTGCTCACCGACGACGAGCGCGATCCGGTCGACGCATTCGCCGCGGTCGAGGCCGACCTGCTCGTGCTCGGGAGCCGGGGCCTGCGCGGCGTCCGCGCCCTGGGCAGCGTCAGCGAGCGCGCCGCGCATCGCGCCGGCTGCTCGGTTCTGGTCATCCGGCCCACAGGCGCCTAGATGAGTGACTCCACGCCGCCGTGATGTTCTGGGCGGCGAGAACCGAGTCTCGCAAGGACGCAGGGAGGGCCAATATTGGTGATATTGGCCCGACCGAGGACGCCGCGAGGCGACGGTTCGCAGCCGCAGCCCCACCAGCGAGACGGCTACCCTCCACAGCACGGACGTCCAGACGTGCGGGGGCGTGGAATCACTCATCTAGACTTGGAGCGTCCATGAGCGCCACCGGGCAACGCGTTCACGACGTCATCCTGCGGGGCGGCCGCACCCTGCGTCTGCGACCGCCGACCGAGGCGGACGCCGACGGCGTGCGCCGGTTCCTCACCGAGCTCTCGCCGGCGAGCATGCGTCTGCGGTTCCACGGCACCCGGCGCGTCGACGACGCGATGGTCGCGAGCTTCCTCGCCCCGGACTGGACGAGCGAAGGCGTGCTCGTCGCCACCGCGGTCGGCGCCGACGAGGGCGACCGGGTGATCGGCCTCGCGAGCTTCATCCGCCTTCGCGACCCGCGGCTGGCGGAGGTCTCGTTCGTCGTGGCCGACGACCG
The DNA here is from genome assembly GCA_963805545.1 of uncultured Actinomycetes bacterium. Lineage (GTDB taxonomy): Bacteria > Actinomycetota > Thermoleophilia > Gaiellales > JAICJC01 > JAICJC01. The sequence continues at coordinate 81,911 of CAWDUU010000009.1, read as the reverse complement.
CCAGCACGACGGGATCGCCACACGACTGCTCGAGCAGATCGCGGACGAGGCAGGCAAGGTCGGAATCGAGCGCTTCGTCGCCGAGGTGCTGCCCGAGAACCGGCCGATGCTGCGGGTCTTCGAGGACTCCGGGTTCGAGGTAACCCGCAGCGACAACGGCGAGGAGGTCCGCGTCGACTTCCCGATCCGGTTCGACGAGCGCTATCTGGAGGCCGTGGACTTTCGCGACCACACCGCGGTCGGGCCGTCGCTCAGGCCCGTGCTCGAGCCGGACTCCGTCGCCGTCGTCGGCGCCTCCGCGCGCGAGGGGTCGATCGGGGGTGCCGTCTTCCGGAACATCGTCGAGGCCGGCTACACCGGCTCCGTCTTTCCGGTCAACCGCTCAGGCGAGCCCGTTGCCGGGCACCCGGCGCACGCCTCGGTCGCGGAGCTGCCCGTGCCCATCGACCTGGCGGTCATCGCGGTGCCGTCGGGCGCCGTGCAGGGCGCGGTGGCCGAGGCGCTCGCCGCCGGCGCGAAGGCGGTGTGCGTGATCTCGGCGGGATTCGCCGAGTCGGGGCCGGCCGGCGCGAAGGCCGAGGCCGACTTGCTGTCACTCGTCCGCTCGCACGGTGCGCGCATGGTCGGGCCGAACTGCCTCGGTGTTTTCGCCGCGGGGACGAGGATGAACGCAACGTTCTCGCGCCGCCAGTTCGAGCCGGGGAACGTGGCCATCTCGTCGCAGAGCGGCGCAGTCGGCCTCGCGGTGATCGACGAGGCCTCCCAGCGCGGCCTCGGCATGTCCGCGTTCGTGTCGATCGGCAACAAGGCGGACGTGTCGTCCAACGACCTGCTCGAGTACTGGGAGGACGACGACAACACCGCCGCGATCGCGCTCTACCTGGAGTCGTTCGGGAACCCTCGCCGGTTCGCGCGCATCGCCGGCCGGGTCGCCAGGCAGAAGCCTGTCCTGGCGCTCAAGAGCGGGTCGACGACGATGGGCGAGCGGGCCGCGATGTCACACACGGCCGCCCTGGCCGGTTCCGACCGGGCCGCAGCTGCGCTGTTCCAACAGGCCGGCGTGATCCGCGCGCACACGTTGCAGGAGCTGTGCGACGTCCTCCAGCTTGTCGCGACCCAGCCGCTGCCCCACGGCAGGCGGGTCGCGATCCTGTCGAACGCAGGCGGGCTGGCGATCCTTTGCGCCGACGCCTGCGCCGAGCTCGGCTTCGAGCTTGCGCCGCTCAACGAGCACACGCGCGAGCACCTCGCCGCGCTCCTGCCGGACGAGGCGACTGTCGCCAACCCCGTCGACATGATCGCCTCGGCGACGGCGGAGACCTTCGCCTCTGTCGTGCCGCTGCTCCTGGCCGATGCCGACGTCGACTCGCTCGTCGTCCTCGCGGCACCGACGGCGCTCGCAATGCCCGAGGAAGTCGTTCGCGCCATCGCCGATGCGTGCGAGCGCGAGCAGGTGAGGAAGCCCGTGCTTGCCGTCACCCCCGGCAGCGCCACGCACGGCGGATCGGTGCCGTGCTACCGCTATCCGGAGGCGGCCGCCGGCGCGCTGGCGCGGGCCGTCGAGCGGGCCGAATGGCTGCGCCGGCCGCAGGGACACGTCCACCGGCCCGTCGTCGACCAGGCCGCCGCCCGCGCGGTGATCGACACCGCACTCGAGGCCTCACCGGATGCGTGGCTTGCAGCGGATCCTGCGCGCCGGCTGCTCACGGCCTACGGCGTACCGTGCGTCACCCAGCGCACGGTGACCAACCGTCCAGAGGCGCTGGAAGCCGCCCATGCGCTGGGCTATCCGCTTGTCGTGAAGCTCGGCGAGGCGGGCGTGCACAAGGTCGACAGGGGCGGCGTGATCCTCGGGGTCGGCGACGTGCCGGCGCTCGATGCGGCCCTCGACCGCATCGGATACCCGGCGGTGCTCCAGCCGATGGTCTCGGGCGGGATCGAGCTCCTGGCGGGTGTCGTCCAGGATCCGCTCTTCGGCCCGGTGGTCGCATTCGGCCCCGGAGGCACGATGGCCGAGCTGATCGGAGGAACGACCTTCGCCACGCTCCCACTGACGCACATCGACGCCAGCGAGCTCGTCACGTCGGGGAAGGCGGGCGAGCTGGTGGGCGGCTTCCGAGGCCGGCCGGCTGCCGACACCGGCGCCCTGGTTGACCTGGTGGTGCGCCTGGCCGCGCTGGCCGAGGACTTCCCCCAGGTCGCCGAGCTCGACCTGAACCCGGTGATCGCGCTCGCAGACGATTGCATCGCCGTGGACGCGCGCGTCCGCATCGCGCACGCCGCCCCGCAGGGCCGGCTCAAGACGTGGTAGCGGCCTCGAGTCCCGCCAGGTAGGGCGCGAGGTACCGGCCCGAGACCTTCGCGGGCGGCCACCACGGCGCCTGGGCGTCGGCTGAGCCCGTGTCGCCGCGCCCACCGGCGAGCTCGGCCCGCAGGAAGCGGTCGTCCTCGCCCGTCATCAGGACGCCGCGCAGCACCGGCTCGAAGGGCCTCGGCGTGACGTCGGCGCCGGCCTCTGACGCCAGCATCTCGGCGACGGCGTCGGCCTGCTCGGCGGCGATGCCGCCCTGCTTCACCGGGAACGCCGTGATGTCGCCGGCCGCGTAGACGTCGGCGAGATCGTCGACCCGGCCGTACGTATCGGTGCGGAGAAGCCCGTCACGCGTGGCGGGAAGCCCGTCGATCCGAACGCCTTCGAGGCGGGGCAGCGCCACAACCCGCTCCACCCACAGCTGATCGCCCGGCTGCGTCCGCAGCCGTCCTTCCGAGAACTCCACGGGCGTCTGGCGCAGGTGCAGCTCGACGCCGCCTTCGGCGAGGAGCCTGCGCACCTCTGCGCTGGCCTCGCCGCCGAACGCCGCGAGCGGCTGCTCCTCGGGCGTGACGACCGAGACGGCGACGCGCGGGTCGGCTCGCCAGGCGGTGAGGAGCGCAAGCTCGTATGCCGGAAGCGTCCAGCCGACGCTGGCCGGGATCGCGAACGCCACCGAGCGGACGTCGCCGCCGTCGATGGCCTCGACGAGGGCGCGCAGCTCCTCAACGTCCTCCGGCCCGCCGAAGACGAGCGCGCCCGGCACGACCGGGCGGCCCTCGGCGCCGCAGGCGACCACGAGCGCGTCGAAGCAGATACGCTCGTCGCCGCCGATCGTCGCGCTGCGGGTGTCGGCGGAGACCGCGGTCAGCACCCCGTGCCGAAGCGTCACGCCGATGTCCGCGCAGATGGACGTGAGATCGAACCGGTGCACCTCGGCGCGGCCGAATGGCTCTCCGACCGACGCGGCCCGAAACCGGAACCGGTCGGTCGGAGCGACGAGCGTGATGTCCACAAGCTCCGGTGCGAGCGTGCGCAGGGCGATCGCCGTCTCGAGTGCTGCCACCCCTCCTCCGGCGATCACGATCCGTAGCCGTCGCAGGCCGCTCACGGGTTCACCTCCGCTCGTCTGTGCCGGACCGAACGCTACCCGCGAACCCGCGCGCGGCCATCGGTGACAGCACCAAACCGCGATACGGAAAGGCCGCACAGGCGTTCCGTACACCCCCCGATGCCGGCCGGCAGCGGACGCGCAACGATGGTTGGCGACCACCACGAATGGGGGTTTTGCCATGTACACCATCGTCCTCGCACTTGACGGCTCCGACGGCTCCGACCGGGCGATCCCGGTTGCCGAGGGGCTCGCCCGCCGCGACGGGGCGCGCATCGTCGTCGCGCATGCCCGCACGCACGCGCTCGAGACCGCGGTCGAGGCGGTGCTGCGAAACCGCGTGGATGCCATGGCGGAGTCGGGCGTTGCCTGCACGCTTGAGATCCGCGACAGCCTCGACGGCGAGGAGGCCAAGGTCCTGGCCGGCATCGCCCGCGAGGCGGAGGCCGGGCTGATCGTGATCGCCAGCCGCGGACGCGGCCTGTTCAAGGGCGCGCTGCTCGGCTCGACGACGCAGCGGCTCCTGCCGCTTGCGACGTGCCCGGTGCTCGTCGTCCCGGGCGGCTACACGGGACAGGGCTTCGAGGCCGCCGAGCGGATCGCGGCCGAGGCGTGATCGACCGCGAATGCTCCGCCCGCCGCGCACGGCCGTAGGAACGCGGCACCTCCTCCTGCCGGGCGCGGCGGCCGTGAGCCTGGCCGCCGGCGGTGTGCTCGCGCTCACCGGCGCCGAGACGCCCGCCGACGCCGTCTGGGCGGCGGCCACCGTCGCGCTGCTCGTCCCGCTCACGGTCTCGGTCGTCCGGTCGCTGGCACGCGGCGACGTCGGTGTCGACGCCATCGCGCTCCTCGCCATGGCCGGGGCGCTCGCAATCGGCGAGTACCTCGCCGGCGCCGTCATCGCCCTCATGCTCGCCGGCGGCAACGCGCTCGAGCTCTTCGCCCAGAGCCGCGCCCGCCGCGAGCTGACGCTGCTCATCGACCGGGCGCCGAAGGCGGCCAACCGGGTCACCGACGGAGGCGTGGAGCGAATCGACGTCGAGCTGGTCCGCGTCGGCGACCGGCTGCTGGTCCGCGCCGGAGAGGTGATCCCGACGGACGGCGTCGTCCGCAGCCCCGAGGCGATCGTCGACGAGGCGGCGCTCACGGGCGAGCCCCTGCCGCTGACCCTCCACGCCGGGGGCACGGCCCGCGGCGGCTGCACGAACGCCGGGGAGGCGTTCGAGATCGAGGCGACCACGCTCGCGTCCGGCAGCGCCTATGCGGCGCTCGTGCGCCTTGTCCGCGAGGCCGAGCGCAGCCAGGCGCCGTTCGTGCGTATGGCCGACCGCTACGCCGTCGCGTTCCTCCCCCTGACGCTGCTCGTCGCCGCGACGGCCTGGGCGGCCAGCGGCAGCCCGCGCAGGGCCGTGGCCGTGCTCGTCGTCGCGACCCCTTGCCCGCTGATCCTGGCCGCACCGATCGCGTTCGTCGCAGGCGTCTCCCGAGCCGCCCGCGAGGGAGTCATCGTGAAGGGCGGCGCGGTCATCGAGACGCTCGGACGGGCGCGCACCGTGCTCTTCGACAAGACCGGCACCCTGACCCTGGGGACGGCCGAGGTGGCCCGGATCGTCACGACCGACGGCATCCCCTCGGACGAAGCTCTCAGGATCGCGGCGTCGCTCGACCAGTTCTCGACCCACGCCATGGCGGCGGCGCTCGTGCGGGCGGCGACCGGGCGCGGGCTGCGCCTGAGCATGCCCGAGCACGTGCGCGAGGACGCCGGGCAGGGGATCGCGGGCGACGTCGACGGCCACCGCGTCGCCGTCGGCAGCAGCGCCTTCATGTCGGCGCAGGGCATTTCGGCACCTGCGCGCAACGGGGGCACCGCACCGGGCGAGGCCCGGGTGACGGTCGCCGCCGACGGGCGGGTGGTGGCGGTGATCGTCATGGCCGACCGCCTGCGCGACGACGCGTCGGGGCTCGTCGATGACCTGCGCCGGTCGGGCGTGCGGCATGTGGCCCTCGCGACCGGCGACGTCGAGACGACGGCCGAGGAGATCGGGCGGGCCGCCGGCGTCGACCGCATCTACGCCCGTCAGTCGCCGGCCGACAAGCTCGAGCTCGTCCGCGCCCTGTCGGGCCGGGACGACCTGGCCCCCGTCGTCATGGTCGGCGACGGCATCAACGACGCGCCGGCGCTCGCGCTCGCCGACGTCGGTATCGCGCTCGGCGCGGCCGGGGCGACCATCGCGTCGGAGGCCGCCGACGCGGTCATCGCCGTCGATCGCATCGACCGCGTCGCCAGGGCGGTCGCGATCGGGCGGCGATCGCTCCGCATCGCCCGCCAGAGCGTCATCGCCGGCCTCGGCCTCAGCATCGCCGGGATGGGCCTGGCCGCGGCGGGATACCTTCCGCCCGTGTCCGGCGCGCTCTACCAGGAGGTGATCGACGTGGCGGTGATCCTGAACGCGCTGCGAGCGCTGGGAGGTGGCGAGGCCTGATGCCCGGAAGCGAGATCCTCTACGTCGCCCAGATCGACCCGGCCCGCCGCCAGGAGCTGCTCGAGACCTTCTCGGGCAGCCCGCCGTACGACATCGCGGCGACCGACCTGGAGCGCCACACGGTGTTCATCGGCCCGCGGCACGTGGCCTTCCTGTTCGACGGCGATGACCCCAAGGCGGCCGTACGCCGCCTGGCGGAAGAGCACGACCTTCAGCTCCGGGTGATCGAGCTGGCGGGCGCCGTGCGGGCGCCGGAGGCCCTCGATGTCGTCTTCGACTGGCGGCGAGCCGAGGGCGGCGCCTGAATCCGCGAGGCGATCCCGGTGCGGCGCGGGCGCCGGCGGTTGAAGGGCGGTGCCGGGACGCGAGCATGCGTCCACGCCGCGTTCTCGCCGGCCGGAGTTGCGGGTACAATGGTACGCATGAGTTCCGGCGCGCACGCGTGACCGCGTCGTCCGAGACCGAGACCGCTGCCGGCGCAGCGGTTGGCCTCGCGACCAGGATGGCGAGCGCGTGGCTCGACGTCACGTCCCACGCGTTCTCGGTCGGCGCCCAGTACTGGCAGAGCGCAATCGCACGCGGGGCATCCCCGGCCGATGTCGTGGGCGATGCGTACACGTGGATGCGGCTCACCCAGAATCGCTCCGACCCGACCTGGGGCTCGCCGAGCACCGTGCTCACCGAGAGCCCGGTCGCGCGACTGCGAGACTTCTCTCCCGAGGGTGCCTCGGCGCGGGTGCCGACGCTGATCTTGCCGCCGCAGGCCGGGCACCACTCGTGCATCGTCGACTTCAACCCCCGCCAGAGCCAGGTCGGCGTGGGCCTCGACGCCGGCCTCGATCGCATGTTCGTGCTCGAGTGGCTCGAGGCGACGCCCGCCACGGCCCACTGCTCGGCGGACGAGTACGTGGGGGCCGTCCGCGATGCGGTCGAGCACATCGGCGGGCCCGTGCACCTGATCGGCGACTGCCAGGGCGGCTGGCTGGCGGCCATCTACGCCGCGCTCGAGCCGAGCTCGGTGGCGACCCTGACGGTGGGAGCGGCGCCGATCGACTTCAGCGCCGGCGAGGGGCCGCTGAACGACTACGTCGCGCTGATGTCGAACCTGCATGTGTCGCCGTACCAGGCGATGGTCGACGCGGGCGGTGGGCTGCTGCGTGGCGAGGCGATGCTGGCCGGCTTCATCGCGCTCGCTCCCGAGGAGGAGGGCAAGAAGCACCTCGACCTGCTGCTGGAGATGCACGACCCCGACTTCGTACGCCGCTACACCGAGTTCGAGAACTGGTTCAAGTACACGCAGGACATCTCCGGCACCTTTTACCTCTGGATCGTGGAACACCTGTTCACGGGCAACGAGCTGGTTGCCGGCACGCTCCAGGTCGACGGCCGGCGGGTCGATCTGGGGGCGATCACGTGCCCGGTCACGATCCTGGCCGGCTCTCGCGATCACATCACGCCGCCGCCGCAGGCCTTCGCGCTCGCCGAGCATGTCGGGACGGCGCCCGAGGCGATCCGCTGCGAACTGGTCGACGCCGGCCATCTGGGCCTGTTCATGAGCCGCGCCGCGCTTCGCGAGCACTGGGCACCGCTCTTGGCGGCGCTCGCCGGCGGCGGATGAGCGAGCGGCGCGCCTACCTCGTCACCGGGGCGGCGAGCGGCATCGGGCGGGCGATCGCGGCGAGGCTCGTCGACGACGGGCACGACGTGCTCTCGGTCGACCGCGCTCCCGATCCTGCCGGCCCCGGCCGGCCGTTCGCCGCCGATCTCACCCGCCGCGAGGCCAACCGGGCGGCCGTCGACGAGGCGCTGTCGGCGTTCGGCCGGCTCGACGGGGTGGTGCCATGCGCCGGGTTCCAGGTCGTCTCACCGGTGCAGGAGTTCCCGGAGGACCGCTGGGACGACCTGATCGGGGTGCTCTTGACGAGTCCGTTCCTGCTCGCCCGCTACGCCTGGCCGGCCCTGGGCGCGAGCGGGGACGGCCGATTCGTCGCGATCGCATCGGTGCACGGGCTGGTCGCGTCGCCGTTCAAGTCCGGCTATGTGAGCGCCAAGCATGGAGTGCTCGGCCTGGTCAAGACGCTGGCTCTGGAGGGCGCTCCGCACGGGATCGTCAGCGTGGCGGTGTGCCCAGGGTACGTGCGCACACCCCTGGTGGAGCACCAGATCTCAGACCAGGCCCGGACGCACGGGATCCCGGCTGCGGAGGTGCTCGATCGGATCCTCCTCACCCGCCAGGCCCGCAAGGAGCTGATCGAGCCGTCCGACGTGGCCGAGACGGTCGCCTTCGTGATCGGTCCGGCCGGACGCTCATACACGGGCTCCCAGCTGGTGATGGGAAACGGCTGGACGGCCGGCTGAGCCGCGTCCGCACCGCGCCGGCCCACCGATATACTCGCACCGACCAAGGAGGTCAGCGATGAGTGGACGCCTCGACGGTCAGGTCGCCCTCGTGACCGGCGGCGCTCGTGGGATCGGGCTCGCGATCTCCCACCGCCTCCTGGAGCAGGGGGCGACGGTTGCCGCCGGATATTCGCGCGACGACGTGCACGCACGGGCATTGCTCGACGCGAACCCCGGCCGCGTCTCGATCCATCAGGGGAACATCGGAGTCGTGGAGGACTGCAACCGCGTGGTCGCCGAGGTGACCGAGCGCCACGGCAAGATCGACATCCTGGTCAACAACGCCGGCATCACCGCCGACCACACGGCGCGCAAGATGGACCCGGACGAGTGGGACAGGGTGGTACGGGTCAACCTGAGCGGGGCGTTCTACCTGACGCACGCGGTGGTGAACGCGATGATCGAGCGCGGGTACGGACGGATCGTCAACATCAGCTCGGTGATCGGTGAGACCGGGAACATCGGCCAGGCGAACTACGCGGCCGCCAAGTCCGGCCTGTTCGGGTTGACGAAGACGCTCGCGCTTGAGACCGCCCGGAGGGGCATCACCGTGAACTGCGTCGCACCCGGCTTCATCGCCACGGACATGGTGATGGCGGTGCCCGAGGACGCCCTCGCGAAGGTGATCGGCCATATCCCGGTCGGGCGCCTGGGCGAGCCGGAAGAGGTGGCGCGGGTGGTCGACTTCCTGGTCGACCCGGACGCCGGCTACATCACCGGCTCGGTCGTGGATGTGAACGGGGGACTGAACATGTGAGCGGGTCGCAGCCGGACGAAGGACGCGGGTTCGGCGGAGGTTTCGGCTTCGACGAGGCGCTGCGGGAGCTGGGCACGGCGCTTGCGAACCACCCACAGGAGGCGCAGGCTGCGTGGATGCGGTTCGCGAGCGACTGCATGTCCGCGGGGGCGGCGACGATGGCCCGCGCCCTCGGCGGCGAGGGCGGCGACCCGGTGGTGGTCCCGGCGCGCACCGATCGCCGGTTCAAAGATCCCTCGTGGCAGGAGAACTCGGTCTACTTCGGTCTTCAGCAGGGCTACCTGCTCTGGTCGCGGTTCATGCGCGACCTGGTCGACGCGGCCGATCTCGACCGTCCGACGGCGCGCAAGGCGCACTTCGCCGTCGACGCGATGATCGACGCCCTCGCCCCGACCAACACCCTCGTGGGCAATCCCGCTGCGCTGCGAAGGGCGGTCGAGACCGGCGGTGAGAGCGTCGCCCGGGGGATGGAGCGGTTCGTCGAGGATCTCGCAACGAACGAGGGCCGGCCCAGCCAGGTCGATCTCTCGCGGTTCGAGCTCGGCCGCGACATGGCCGCGACACCGGGCGAGGTCGTCTTCCGAAACGACCTGATCGAGCTGATCCAGTACGCGCCGGCGACGCGGACGGTGCACGCGGTGCCGTTCCTCCTGAGTCCGCCGTGGATCAACAAGTACTACGTCCTCGACCTCTCGCCCGGCCGCAGCTTCATCGAGTGGGCCGTCGCTCGCGGCCACACGGTGTTCGCGATCAGCTACCTCAACCCCGGCTCGGAGCATCGCGACTCGGGGCTCGACGACTACCTCCGGGACGGCCTCCTGTCGGCGCTCGACGTGGTGTGCGCGATCACGGGTGCAGAGCAGGTCAACCTCGGAGGGCTGTGCCTGGGCGGCACGCTCGCCGCTGTCGCCGCGGCCTACCTCGCGGCGGCGGGCGATCGCCGGGTGCGATCGCTGACGCTGCTCAACACCCTGCTCGACTTCCGCGAGCCGGGCATCCTCGGAGTGTTCGCCGATGACGAGTCCGTCGGCACAATCGAGGACATGATGCAGGAGAAGGGCTACCTCGACGCCAGCACGATGGCGGACACGTTCGCAGCCCTGCGCGCCAACGACCTGATCTGGAACTACGTTGCCAGCGGATGGCTGATGGGCGAGCCGCCGGCCGACTTCGACCTGCTCGCCTGGAACGCCGACGCGACCCGGATGCCCGCGCGCATGCACGGCGAGTACCTGCGCGAGTGTTACGTCGAGAACCGGCTCGCGCGGGGGACGATGCGGCTGCTCGGCCGCCGGATTCGCCTCGACCTGGTGGACGTCGACGTCTACTACGTCTCGGCCCAGGACGACCACATCACCCCGTGGACGGGCGGCTACGCCTCGTCGAGGCTGTTGCCGGGTGACGTCCGGTTCGTCCTCACGTCGTCCGGCCACATCGCCGGCGTCGTCAACCCGCCGGGGGGGAAGCGGACACACCGCACCGACGGCGGCGACACGCCAGACGCCGACGAGTGGCTCGAGCGTGCGACCGTGCACAAGGGGACGTGGTGGAAGGACTGGGCGCGCTGGATGCGGCCGCACTCCGGCCGGCGCCGCGCGCCGCCGTCGATGGGAAACGACGACTACCCGCCGCTCTGCCCGGCCCCCGGGAAGTACGTGCTCGAGCGGTAAATCTCCGCTTGACGTTCCGCCCATTGCGTACTATACTTACCATGTACCCAATGGAGGAGCGCCTCATGTCCACCTATCTCGACGTTTCGAAGACGTACCAGGAGCAGCTGCTCAGCATGATCGAGCAGAGCCAGAAGCTGACCGTCGACGGCGTGTCGGCCTGGGCGAAGGCCACGCAGCCGCTGGCCAAGGCGGCCCCGGCCACGCCCGCCGTGGAAGGCGCAGTCTCCCCCAAGGAGCTGCTCGACAACTCCTACAGCTTCGCGACGAAGCTGCTTCACGCTCAGCACGAATACCTGTCGGCCGTGCTGACCGCCGCCGAGCCGGCTGTCCCCAAGCCGATGCCGGCCGCGAAGTAGGCGCGCGGAACCGTCGGACGGGTGTCGGCAAGCTACGCTGTCGACACCCGTGTCCGACTCTGACCCGTTCGATCCGTGGAAGGCCCAGATTGAGGCCTTCGGGCGGTATCTGAAGGCGCAGCGCCAGTTCTCCGACCTGTCCCTGCGCGAGCTCGGGCGGATGACGAACCTGTCCAACGCGTACCTGTCGCAGCTCGAGCGGGGCCTGCACGAGCCGTCGCTCCGCGTCATGCGGGCGCTTGCCGACGCCCTCGGCATCCCGCTCGAGCAGCTCCTCATGCACACGGGGCTGTCCGCCGACGGCGCGGCCGCGGAGCCGCGGGCAACCGAGGGTGCCATCCTGGCCGACCCGGCGCTGAGCGATGCGCAGAAGGACGCGCTCTTGGCCGTGTACCGAAGCTACGCCGCGGGGGGCGGGTCCGGGGCCGGATCCGAGCCCGAGGGAGGTTCTCCATGAACGACGCTGTCGTCGTCGCTGCCCGCCGCACCGCCGTTGGCAAGTTCGGCGGCTCGCTGGCCGGAATCCCCGCCAGCGGGCTCGGCGCACGGGTGATCGCCGCCCTGATCGAGGAGACCGGGATCGAGCCGAGCGAGGTCGACGAGGTCATCATGGGGCAGGTGCTCGCGGCGGCCGCCGGCCAGAACCCCGCCCGGCAGGCGTCCATCGAGGCCGGACTGCCCCAGGAGGTGCCGGCGCTCACGATCAACAAGGTGTGCGGCAGCGGCTTGAAGGCGGTCGGGCTGGCGGCGCAGGCGATTCGCTGCGGCGACGCCGCGACCGTGCTGGCGGGTGGCCAGGAGAACATGAGCAGTGCGCCGCACGCGCTCGTGGGCTCGCGCGAGGGACGCCGAATGGGCGACTGGCCCCTCGTGGACACGATGATCCGCGACGGGCTTTGGGACGCGTTCAACGACTGCCATATGGGCACGACCGCCGAGAACGTCTCGGAACAGTTCGGCGTCTCGCGCGAGGACCAGGACGCGTTCGCCGCGGCGTCGCAGCAGAGGTCCGTTGCCGCGATCGCCGAGGGCCGGCTTCGCGAGCAGATCGTCCCGGTCGAGATCCCTCAGCGCAGGGGGCCGCCGATCGTCTTCGACACGGACGAGTTCCCCCGTGCCGGCACGACCGCGGAGGCGCTCGCCCAGCTGCGGCCGGCCTTCGCCAAGGAGGGCACCGTCACCGCCGGCAATGCCTCGGGCCTGAACGACGGCGCCGCCGCCTGTGTGGTCATGTCGGCAGACGAGGCGGACCGGCGCGAGCTGGCGCCGCTGGGAAGGATCGCCGCATTCGCGAGCGCGGGCGTGGATCCGCGGATCATGGGCACCGGGCCGATTCCGGCGACGCACAGGTGCCTCGAGAAGGCCGGCTGGACGGTCGCGGACCTCGACCTGGTCGAGGCCAACGAGGCCTTCGCCGCCCAGGCGATCTGCGTCAACCGCGAGCTGGGCTGGGACGCCGGCAAGGTCAACGTGAACGGCGGTGCGATCGCCCTCGGCCACCCGATCGGCGCGTCGGGTGCGCGGATCCTGGTCGACCTGCTGCACGAGATGCGCCGGCGGGATGCCCACCGCGGCCTGGCGACGTTGTGCATCGGCGGCGGCCAGGGGGTCGCGCTGGCCATCGAGCGGGGTGCGTGAGACCGCCCGGCTCGGCCGGCGCATCCGTCAGGTTCTCGAGCCCCGCGAGTCGAGCGCCTGGATGAGCTCCGCGTATCGCTGGAGGTGGCGGTCCGTCAGCATGTGCCGAGTCGTGAACCGGCGGGCGTTGGTTCCGAGCCGCCGGGCTTCGGACGGCGCCCGCAGCAATCCGTCCACCGCGCCGGCGAACTCCGCCAGGTCCGTCGGGTCGTCGATCAGGACGCCCCACTGCGGCCCGCGGATCTGGTCGACGATGCCGCCCACGGCGCTCGCGACGACGGCCCTGCCCTTCCACATCGCCTCGGTGACCGTCAGCCCGAACCCTTCGGCGAGGCTCTTCTGGCAGACGACGGAGGCGTGGCGCTGGAGGGCATTGGTGAGGGCGGCATTCTCGTCGTGGTCGGCGGTCGGGAGAAGGGCCAGGTGGACGTGCGTGCGAACCGTGGCGGGCAGCGCTTCCCACTGGGTCCGGCATTCCGCGAACACCCGCGCAGCCTCGGGGTCGTCCTCCACGCCATCCGCCATGGGCCCGGCGAGGACCAGGTGTGCACCCAGACTCGCGTCGAAGCCCTCGGCAAACCCGGCCATGACCCCCGCCATGTCCTTCATCCGATCCCACCGCGAGATCTGAACGACCAGCGGAGCGTTCACGGGCGGCGGCTCGGCCTCCCGCACCACAGCTGCTCGATGCTTGACCACGCCCCGGCGTCCGTTCGCGCGTTGGAACCCGATCGACCTTCCGGGGCGCGGCCCTTGGATCAGGCCGGCGGCGAAGAGCATCCCGTGCACCTGGTGCCGGGTCAGGTGCATGTTCTTCGTGGAGAACGGATCGATCGACGGCAAGATCACGTGGATCCGGGTCGGGTCCATCCACTCGGGGACAAAGCGCCGGCTGGAGAACACGAAGGCGTCGACGTCCTCGAGGTGCGGCCGGAGGAAGCGCCACGAACGCTCTGTCCATTCGTTCGACCGGTCAGATCCGACGTGGCACCGCCAGACGATCGTCGCGCCGCGCCGCCGGAACGCCGGAGCCAGACCGGCGGTCTGCGGGTCGTGCAGGATGACGATGTCGCCTCGCCGAACCACCCCGTCGGCGGTGCGGGCGTTCGCGCGCAGCGTCCGTTCGTACGCCTCGGTCTCGGCGGCACCCAGCGGCCCGCCGTCGCCCGGCGACCCGTACAGCCCGTTGTGGATCCGCTTCGTTACGTCGAAGAACGCTGGGTCTCCCTCGACCACGAACCATCGCGTAGCGACGCCGCCGCCGCGGGCGTAGCCCAGAAGCGTCTCGAGCAGCTCGGCGACGCCGCCGCCGACCGCCGTCGAGTTGATGTTGATCACGCTACGAGCACCCAGCATGTGGGTGGCGCCGCGTATCACCTCGGCCAGCTCGCGCATCCGCGCCGGGCCGATCACGGTTGCAAGACGGGCCGGCCTGAGTGGCCGGATGCGGACCTCGCGGAGGGGCACGGCGCTCGCGCTACCGGTCGCGGGCGAGCGCCTGCTCGGGGTCGAACGGAGCGCGGGCTGGGAAGTTGCCGCATCCGACCCGGGGTCCTGGGCGCCTCACCATCGCCCCACTCTCGCAGACTGGCGCCGCGCGGTCAACGCCGGTTCACGATTCCGTCCGAACCCCACCCGTCATCCCGCTTCGGTGCGGTGTCGGTGGTGTCGGGACGTCCGCCGCTAGGCCGCCGACGCCGACCGGAGCGAGATCGCCCCGACAGGGCAGGCGGCGCACAGCCGCTCGGCCCGGTCGCGCGACATGAGCGGCACGAGCGCGCGGGCGCAGCCGTGGTCGTCGAGCTCGACCGCCTCGGCATCCTCGGCGACGCACTCGCCGTAGCCGACGCAGCTGTCCAGGTCGATGATGATCTGGGTGTCCATTGCAGGGCTCCTTTCCGAATTGGATCAGGCCGCGAGCATGCGGCGGGCGTCGTTCAGCCGGCTCGGGGAGTTGAAGAGGAGGATGCACGCGGGCCGGCCGTCGTCCGCATGGCCGATATGCAGGCCGTCGCGCACCGACCACTCGCACGCCGCGTCCTCGAAGCCGACCTGCTGCACGCGCAGCGGGCCGATGTCCGAGAACCAGTAGGGGTCGCGGACGAACGGGTCGCGCGAGCCGAGGATCGCGCGGGCCACGTGGTCGCCGCCGGCGCGCGCGTTGTCCCAGTGCGGGATCGCGATCCGGCCGAACCGCGGGTGCGGGAAGGCGGCCGTGTCACCGCAGGCCCACACGCCGTCCAGCCCGGCGACCGCGAGCCGCTCGTCGGTGTCGACCGCCGGTCCCGCCCCGAGGGCCTCCGGCAGGGTCGATGCGACCCCCGCCGCCGCGATCACGACATCCGCTGCGATCCGGCCGTGGGACGAGGTCTCGATCAGGTGCGACCCGCCCGGCACGGGGACGATCCGCTCCAGGCCGCAGCCGCCGGCGAACGAGACTCCCAGCTCCGCGAGCACGTCGCGCGCCGCCTCGCCCACGGCGCGGTGCAGCCGGCCAAGCGGCAGCTCGGCGCGCTCGAACAGCGTGACCCGGTGGTCCGCCGAGAGCGTCGCGGCCGTCTCGGTGCCGATGAGGCCGGCCCCGATCACCGCCACCCGCCGACCCGGCCGCTCGAGGCGGGGAAGGAGCTCCTCGAGCCCTGCCGGGTCGGCGTTCTGGTGGGCGACCCCGATCCCCGGGATGGGCGGCCTGCGAAGGCGCAGGCCGGTCGCCCAGACGAGCTCCTCGAAGTCGAGCTCCTGGAGCTCGCCGCGGGCGGTGGACCGGACCCCGAGGCGGCGGCGAGCGAGGTCGAGGTCCACCGCCCAGCCGTCGAGGTGGCGGATCCCGGCGCGGGCCAGCCCCTCGGCCGTCGCCATGTACGGCGCGGCGCGGCGGCGAAGCGCCCGCTTCGAGAGCGGCGGCCGGTCGCACGGCAGGCCGGGACCGACGAGCGTGACCGGGACGCCGCCCTCGGCCAGGCGGCGCGCGCAGGCGTAGCCGGCGACGCCGTTTCCGACGATCGTGACCCGGCTCATGGCGCTCACGGCTCGCCTCCCTCGAGCTCGAGCGCCGGCCGGGCCGGAAGCCGCTCGGGGCGCGGACGGGGCCGCGGCGCCGGGATCGGCCGCTCGAGCCACCGGTACCAGGCGGCCCCGCCGACGATCGCGGCCGACGCGCCGTAGGCGGCGAGTGCGAAGAACGAGCGCGAGTCGGTGCCCGCCGCGATGCCGTGCACCAGCGACAGCCCCCAGACGGCGTAGCCGAAGTAGTGCAGCGACCGCCAGGCCCGCTGCGACATGAAGCGCGCCTGCTTCAGCCTGAACGACAGCGGCAGCGCCAGGATGAGCCACAGCGCGGCCGCGCCGGCGACGACGCCGGGCCGGGGGTCGCGGCCGACCAGCGACGCGAGCGTGACGCGAGCGTAACGGTCGAGCATGAGCGCTCCCACGTGGATGACGACGGCGACGAGGCCGAGCGAGGCCAGGAACCGGTGATAGGCCATGTGCGGGGCGGGCGGGCGCCAGACGCGCGCGCTGAGCGCGATCCCCCAGGCGACGACGAGCGTGTAGCAGGCGAAGGCGACGAACGCGCTCGCGCGGGCGACGTCCCACAGGATCATGCGACCACCCCGTTCCAGGCTGGCGTCGTCGAGATGTCGCCGTCGACCATCACCATTGCCGCTTCCTCGAGCGCCGCGATCCGGCCCGGCCGCAACGTCAGCACCTTTGCGAGCACGTCGGCGGCGACGGCGTTGTCGGACAGCACGGTGGCGTGCGTCCGCGGCCCGGGGGCGCCGGTGTCGGGATCGATCAGGTGGTGGGCGGCGCGGCCGTCGCCGTTGCGCCACCGGCGCCTGCCGAATCCGGAGGTCGCGATTCCCTGGCCCTCGCCGACCCGGACGTGCGCGAGCGGCGCCGCGGCGTGGTCGCGCGGGTCCTCGACGGCGACCAGGTGCACGCCGCGCGCGGCGACGAGGTCGCCGCCGGCGTCGACCAGGACGGCCGGATCGTCGCAGCGGGACTGCACGAGCGCGGCCGCACGGCCGGCCATCCAGCTCTTGGCGATGCCGCCGAGGTCGAGCCGCGTTCCCCGCGGGATCTGCACCGTGCCTCTGCCCCGGTCGACCTGAGGGCGGCCCTCGAGCCGCCGCGGGTCGGGGCTGGCCGCGGCGTAGGCGTTGCGATCGGCCAGGCTGCGCCGGTAGCCCCAGGCCACGAGCGCCCCGCCGACCAGCGGCTGGAAGACGCCGCCCGTCATCCGGATCCAGTACACGCACGCGTCGACCAGGTCGAGCGTCGCCGGCGACACCGCCACGGGATGGCCGGCCGCCGCGTTCACGCGCGCCACCTCGCTGTCGGGCCGAAACCGCGACCACCGGGCCTCGTCGCGCTCGACCGCCTGTGCAACGGTCGCCGCCAGCCCCGCGTCGACCGCGCCGCTGTGGTGGATGCGCCACGTCGTGCCGGTGGCGCGCCATTCCCAGGCGGCGGTGGTCGTGGGGGATGTCGTCACGGTCGCCATCAGCTCGTGTGCGTGGTCGGAGGGGCCGGGGCCGGTGCGGCCACCGGGGCCGGGGCCGAGGCCGGCACGGAGATCGTCGAGAACGAGGCGGCCGCCTGCGTGCCCGCCGACGAGGCGTGCATCCCCGCGAGCAGCCGCCGCTCGGAGCGGCGCGTGCGGATGACGAGCCGGTTGTACCGGCCCACCAGACGCCGCATGTGGTTGGCCGTCATGCGATCGTGCGCGACGGTGCGCTGCGCGACCGCGTGCCACGACCGGGCGTCGGCCTGCCACGACGAGGCAAGCGACGACTGGTGAATCGTCCAGGCGACGGCCGCCCCGCAGATGAGCGCGATGACCGTCGTGTAGATGCGAAGTCCGGTGCTAGTCATCCTCGCCGCCTCCGTCGTCGCCGCCGGTCGGGCTCGTGCGCGTGACCGGCGGGGCCGGGCTCGTGCTCGTCACCGGCGCAGCCGTCGGGGCCGACGACACCGCGGGTGCGGCGGAGGCCGCCTGGACGACCGCCGCCTGCGGCCGGGGCGGCTTCGTGTGGGGCACGCGCGGGGCGTGCCAGTCGAGCAGATGCCCGCGCCGGCCGGCACGGCCCGCCGGGATCTGCTCGCTGATTCGGGCCCGGGCGCCGGCAGAGGCCGTGAGGCCGTCGCCGAGCCCGAGGTCGTGGCTCGCGGCATAGGCGCCGCCCCCGACCACGAGCCCTGCTGCGAAGGCCGCGACGGCGACTGACGGGTGGACGGTCACGAAGATTCCTCCTCCGGGTCGGGGCGCCGCGGTTTCTCGCGGCTCATCTCCCACGGTACGAAGGCGGGGTGAGCTAGGCGTGAACCGGGGGTGAGACCGGTCTCACGTCGTCCGGGACGGCGTCCAGCGTGACCCGGGGCAGCTCGACGGTGAACGTCGCACCCCGCCCGGGAGCGCTCGCGACCGCAATGCTGCCGCCGTGGGCCTCGACGATCGCGCGGCAGATCGCGAGCCCCAGGCCCGTGCCGCCGGTGTCCCGCCCGCGGGCGGCGTCCGCCCGCGTGAACCGGTCGAACAGCCTCGGCAGGAGCTCGGGGTCGATCCCCTCCCCGGCGTCGGACACCTCGACGACCACCCTGTCGGCCCGGACCGCGACCCCGACGCCGATCGCCTGGCCGGGCGCCGTATGGCGAACCGCATTTGAGACCAGGTTCACGAGCACCTGCTCGATCGCGTCGGCGTCGCCCTGGACCGTGGCGCCCGGTCCGGCGTCGAGCCGCCACGCCCGCTCGCCGAGCACCTGCGAGCGTTCGGCGACCCGCTCGGCGACCTCGCCGACGTCGACGATCTCGCGCATCCGCGGCCCGCCGGCGCCCGTGCGCGCGAGCCGGAGCAGGCTCTCGACGAGCCGCGCCATGCGGTCGAGCTCCGAGATCGCGACCCGTGCCGCCGCGTCGAGTTCGGCAGGGCCGCGGCCCGGCGCGAGCGCGGTTTCGAGGTGGCCGCGCGCGATGGTGAGCGGCGTACGCAGCTCGTGCGAGGCGTCGTGGACGAACCGCGTCTGCGCGGCGAACGCGCCCTCGAGTCGGTCGAGCATCGCGTCGATGGCATCGGCGACATCGGCGATCTCGTCGCGCGAGCGGACCGGCCCCATCCGCACCGAGAGGTCACCGCCGGTGACGCGCGACGCCCGCTGGGCGATGCGCGACAGCGGAGACAGGGCGCGCCGGGTGACGAGCCAGGCGGCTCCGGTGGCCGGGATGAGGCCCACCAGGCACACCACCAGCATGGCATCGAGCAGGGTGCGGACGCCCGCGTCGGCGTCGGCGGCCGGGACGGCGGCGAGGTACCGGGCGCTGCCGCGGCGGGCCGACGACACGACGTAGTCCTCGCCCTCGATCTCGATCCGCTTGGCATAACCGGGCGGGATGTCATGCCGCAGCCACAGGACCCGCGCCAGCTTGCTGTTGGCGCGATTGCGGCTTCCGGGGATGACGCTGGCCAGGAGCTGCCCGGATCCGCTCCGCGCCTGGAGGTAGGCGTGGACGAGCTCGTCCCGCGACTCGGGCCGCGGCTCCCTGGCCGTGTCGTCGTCCCCGGCGCTGTTCGGCTGCGCCGGAGGCGAGGCGGCGCGCACGCCCGAGTCGGCCAGGTCCGACGCCGCCCTGCGGGCCGAGGTCGCAAGCGACTGGTCGACCTGGCGGCGGTCGATCAGGTACACGGTGAGGAGACCGGCCGCCAGGACGCCGACAGCCAGGGTCGCGCTCACGATGGCAAGCCGCGTGCGGATGGCGAGGCCGCGCCTCACGCCGGCGTCTCGCGCGCCATCCGGTAGCCCATGCCGCGCACGGTCTCGATCGGCGAGCGCCCGTTCGTCGTCAGCTTGCGGCGCAGGTAGCCGATGTAGACGTCCACCAGGTTCGAGCGCGGATCGAACGTGTAGCCCCAGACGCCGTTCAGGATCTGCTGGCGCGAGAGCACCTGGCCCGGGTGGCGCATGAGGTAGGCGAGCAGCGCGAATTCCCGGGCGGAGAGCTCGACCCTCTGCCCGTCGACCTCGGCCTCGCGGGCGAGGAGGTCGAGGGTGACCGAGCCGACGGCGAGCGCCGAGGCCGGCGCGCCGTTCTGCGCCGGGCGGCGCGTCCGCGCCCGGATCCGGGCCAGGAGCTCGGCGAACGCGAACGGCTTTCCCAGGTAGTCGGTCGCGCCCAGGTCGAGCCCGCGCACGCGGTCGGCCACCTCACCGCGAGCCGTGAGCATGATCACCGGCAGTTCGGGGTCGGTCGCCCGGATGGCTCCGAGCACCGCGAAGCCGTCCATCCCCGGCATCATCACGTCGAGGATCACCAGGTCGGCGGGATGCCGGCGCAGCGCCGCGAGGCCGTCCTCGCCGGAGGCGGCCGTGTCGACCGCGTACCCCTCGGCCTCGAGCCCGCGCCGGAGGAAGTCCGTGATCAGGGCCTCGTCCTCGACGACCAGGATGTTCATGTCCAGATCTCAGTGTGACCGGTCGAAGTGAGAGCATTCTCACCTACCAGCGCCGGTCAGTAGAGCAGGTCGGGATCCAGCACGTTCCGAAGGGGCTCTCCATCCAGATACGCGCGCAGGTTCTCGCAGAAGATCTCGACGATGCGAGTGTTCTCCTGCGGGACGGTGCTCGCCGAGTGCGGGCTCACGAGCACGTTCGGCAGGTCCCAGAACGGACTCGATTCCGGCAGCGGCTCGGTGGAGAAGACGTCCAGAGCGGCGCCGCGGAGCCGGCCGTTCGCGAGCGCATCCGCCAGCGCCGGCTCGTTCACGACCTCACCCCGGGCGATGTTCACCACGACGGCACGCGCCGGCAGGAGCGCCAGCCGGCGGGCGTCGAGCAGCTCCTCGGTCTCGGGGGTGTGCGGCGCCGCCAGGATGATCGCGTCGAGCCGCGGCAGGATGGCGTCGAGCTCCGCGAGCGTCGCGATCTCGTCGGCATCGACGTCGGCCGGCGTCCGGCCCGCGGGCGCGCGCACGACCCCGACGACGCGAGCGTCGAAACACCGCAGCAGGCGGGCCGCCTCCCGTCCGATCCGGCCCGCCCCGACCACGGCCACGACCTTCCCTGCGATCTCCTCGCCGGCGTGGCGCCGCCAGCGGTGGCCGCGCTGGTCGGCCTGGTAACGCAGCACGTCCTTCCCGAACATGAGGAGCGCCATGACGGCGAACTCGGCCATCGGCCGGGCGTGCACGCCGCTCGCCGTCGTCACGACCACCCGGCGGGTCGCGGTGAGCCCCGCGCGCCGTGCCAGCTGGCCGACGCCGGCGCTCGTCGCCTGGATCCAGCGCAGCCGCGGCCATCCGGGCAGTCGCTCGAGGAGCTCCTCCGGCCCGAAGTCGAAGAGCACCTCGGCGCTCTCGAGGAGCTCGATCCAGCGCGCGCGTGATCGCTCGTCGGAGATGGCCGGCAGCGGATGGGCCGCCGGGTACTCCGGCTCCGGGACGAGGTCGCGCTCGTAGACGACGTCCAGCCGATCGTCCACCGCCGCGATCGCAGCGACGTTCTCGGGCTCGAGCGGGCTTGTGACGACGACGCGGACCGACCGCACGGATCAGGACCGCTCGGCGACGGCGTAGCGGCCCGCCAGCGAGCCTCCGTCGACGTCGAGCACCGCGCCGGACACATGCCCGGCGGCCCCGGAGCAGAGAAACAGCACGGCCTCGGCGATGTCGGTCGGCGCGCCGGCCCGCCCGAGCGGGATCGACCGTAGGAGCACCGCCCGGCCCTCGCCGTCGCCTTCGGGATGGGCGTCGCTCCACCCGCGGACGTCGATGTAGCCCGGCGCGACCACGTTCACGGTGACACCGTGCGGCCCGAGCTCGAGCGCGAGCGCCTTCGACAGGGTGTCGACAGCGGCCTTCGAGGCGGCGTAGGCCGCGCTGCGGGGCCGCGGGCTGCGCGCGGATCCGGACGAGATGCTGACGATCCGCCCCCCGCCGCCGGCGGCGATGCGGTGGCGGGCGAACGCGCGGCACATCAGATAGACGCCGGTCACGTTCACGTCGAACACCCGCCGCCAGTCGCCCGGCTCCATGTCGACGAGCGCCGATCCGCTGTGGGCTGCGGCGCCGTTCACCAGCACCTCGAGATCGCCGAAACGGGTCACCGCCGCACCAACCGCGCGTTCCGCCACCCGCTCGTCGGCCACATCGCCCACCACCGACTCCAGCCGCGGTCCGCGGAGCGTCTCCGGCGGCTCCACCTGGTCGATGACCACCACGCTCGCGCCCTCGCGGAGGAACGCGTCCACGACCGCGCGGCCGATACCGTTGGCGCCACCGGTCACGGCCGCCGTTATCCCGTCGAAACGCGCCAAGCGGCCGTCGCCTCCGTCCTCCTTCGCGGATTGCCTCGCAGGCGGCGCAGCATACCGTCCCGGTCCCGGCGTCCACGACGCGGACCACCCATGGGGCCGGGCCCCCATTTCGGGGCCTGGCCCCACGGGTTGAATCGAGCCCGTACTCGACACCCAGCCCGGTACGGTGTTTTTCCGAAGCAGGTTCCGTGCCGGCCCCGACGCAGATTCAAGCCCACCGGACGATCCTGGGTTCATGCATCGCGGATCGAGCACACACCCCGGGACGATGGAGTACGCGGTCGCCTGGAGCGACGGCGACCATCAGCGGCACCTCGGACGGGCGCGGGTCGAGGATCTCGCCCTCGTCCTCGAGGGCACACCGCCCGGCGGCGTCCGCCGGACACTCCGGATCCCCGCGGCCGACATGAGGGCCGTCGGGCTGAACCGGTGGCGGCCGTCTCCCGCAGTCGCGGTCGAGAGCCCCGACGGCGAGGTCGTCGTCGAGCTCCTGCTGGGCGGTTGGGGGGCGGCCCATCAGCTCGAGAACGCGATCGCGTCCGCCCGTGCGGACGCCCCGTCATCGTCGAGCGAGGAGGAACCGGCAATGACCGACCAGATCGCAGTCCTCGCGGAGATCAGGCCCGGAAAGCGGGCCGCCCTGGAACACTCGCTTGCGCAGGGCCCGCCGTTCGACCTCGGCAAGGAGGGGTTCGAGCACCACGAGGTGTTCGTCGGCGACACCGACGTCGTCTTCATCTTCACCGGCCCCGGAGCGGCGGGGGAGCTGCGCCGGATCGCCGCGACGCCCGAACTCTTCCGGCAGGCGATCCACATGGCCGACATCCTGGCCGCACCGCGCCTGCTCGAGCAGACGTTCCACTGGGACCGCCGCGGCAGCGCGCCGCAGGTGCGCGCATCCTGAAACGGCGCCGGCCGCCCGAGCCTCTGCTCCGGGCGGCCGGTCGTCGTTCATGCGTCAGTCCTTCGGTGTGATCTCGATCCGCTGCGGCTGAGCCTCCGCCGGCCGCGGGACGTGCACGTGCAGCTCGCCCTTTGCGAACTCGGCCCGGATCTCGTCGGGCCGCACCGCGTAGGGGAGCGTGAAGCTGCGGCCGAACTGGCCGAACACGCGCTCGCGCGTGTGATAGCCCTCGTGCTCCTCGTCGCGCTTCTGCTCGCGGGAACCGGAGACCGTCAGCGTGCGGTCGTGGAGCTCGATCTTGACGTCGTCGGGCGTCATCCCGGGGAGGTCGAACGTGAAGACGATCTCCGCAGGCATCTGCTCGACGTCAACCGCGGGCATCCAGGTGCCGCTCGGAGCGGTCTGGCGGGCAAACAGCTTGCCCATCTCCTCCTCGAAGCGCTCCATCTGCGTGAACGGATCCCATGTCGTCAGGGTTGCCAAGGCTCTCACCTCCTCTCCGACTGGAGTGTGGACCCGCCCACGCCCGGCTCGCATCGGTGAAGGCACGGAATCCGCGGATGCCCGCTTGCGGGTTTTCCGAACTTCGAACGCGGGGACTCCCGGATGCGGGAGCCCGTTCGAAACCGGATGCTTCGACAATGGCGTTCAACGTTGTCATCGCCGGCGGTGGCGTGGCCGGCATCGAAGCCGCGCTCGCGCTGCGCGCGCTTGCCCCGGAGCTGGTCTCGGTCGAGCTCGTCTCGCCCGAGCCCGAGTTCGCCTACCGGCCGCTGGCCGTCTCGGAGCCGTTCGGCCACGGCCTCGCGCACATGCTCGACCTGCGCGCGATCGCCGCCGACACCGGTGCCGAGCTGCGGATCGCCGGCCTGGCCGGCGTGGACGACGAGGGCTCGCGTGCGCTTCTCGACGACGGCACGAGCGTCGGGTACGACGCCCTCGTGATCGCGTGCGGGACGAACCTCGTCGCCTCCATCCCCGGGGCGCTGACGTTCGCGGGCACCCGCGACGTCGACGCCTACCGGCACCTGCTCGAGGAGATCGACGCGGGCGACGTGGCGTCGGTGGCGTTCGCGGTGCCCCACGGCGTCGTCTGGCCGCTTCCGCTCTACGAGCTGGCGCTCATGACCGCGCGCCGCCCGGCCAAGCACCGGGCCGCGCTCACGCTCGTGACGCCGGAGGAGCGGCCCGCTCGACGTTCTGGGGCCGGCCGCGGCCAGGGCGGTCGCCGAGCTCTTCGCGGAGCACGGCATCGAGCTTCGCACGGGCGTGCTGCCGATCGCCGTGCAGAACGGGCGGCTCACGCTCGCGCCCGAGGGCGAGGTCAAGGCCGACCGCTTCGTCGCCCTGCCCGAGCAGCGCGGCATCGAGATCGAGGGCGTCCCGCACGTCCCGGGAGGGTTCATCCCGGTCGACGAGCACGGACGCGTCGAGGACATGACGAACGTGTTCGCCGCCGGCGACATCACGAGCTACTCGGTGAAGCAGGGCGGCATCGCCGCCCAGCAGGCCGACGCCGTGGCCGAGGTGATCGCCGCTCGGGCGGGCGCCGCGATCCTGCCCGAGCCCTTCCGGCCGGTGCTGCGAAGCGTGCTCCTGACCGGCGAACGGCCCGCGCTACCTCTCGAGCCGGCTGCGCGAGGGCAGCGAGATCTCGTCCGTGGCGACGACCCAGCCGTTCTGGTCGCCGCCCGACAAGATCGCCGCTCCGTTCCTGGCGCCCTACCTGGCCCGGCGGATCGACGGCGCGCTGCGATAGCGCGCAGCCGGCGCCTGCCACGCGCCGGTCGCTCCGCACATCGGGCAGTGGTCGAGCTCGCGGCGCGCCGTGACGCCGTAGCCGCACTCGTCCGCAGCGCAGCTCGACCGGTGCCGGCCACGCGGTGTCAGCCGGCGAGACGCGCGATGCCGGCTTGCCCGGGAAGAGCGTGGACGTCCCCATGGTGACCCCCTTGGGCGATGCCCGTTCGAGTGGCGCTCATCCTGCCCGCAGAAGGGGCACACCGGCATCCGGGAAGACGCCGATCCGGCGTGCGTAGTCGCCCGCAGAATGTCGCGTACTTCCCCCTGGGCGCGACCGGCGCCGACCCCGATGCGATCCGGGCCAGAGCGGACGGATAGTGAGCCCAGGCTTATTCGCCCAATTCATGGAAGGGGGAGACGTCATGTCAAGCGTCTCAGATACTCATGCCGACCCGGCCGGGGCGGGCCGTCCGAAGCTGAAGCGTTCGCTCGGACTGTGGATGGCCACCGCGCTGGTGATCGGCAACATGGTCGGCTCGGGGGTCTTCGGCCTTCCGGCCTCGCTGGCGTCGACCGGGCCGATCTCGCTGCTCGCGTGGGTGTTCACGGGCGCAGGCGCGATCCTGCTCGCGCTCGTCTTCGCCAACCTCGGCCGGGCGTATCCCGAGACCGGCGGGCCGTACGCCTACGCGCGGCGGGCGTTCGGCGACTTCGCCGGCTTCTGGACCGCGTGGGGCTACTGGATCGCCGCATGGGCCGGCAACGCCGCCATCGCGACGATCTTCGTGAGCTATGCCAGCGTGTTCTGGCCCAGCCTCGGGACCGACAACGTGCTCGCGTTCACACTCGGGCTGTCGGTCATCTGGGTGCTGACGCTCGCAAACGTCGCAGGCGCACGTGAGTCGGGGATCATCCAGCTCGTCACGACGGTGCTCAAGTTCGTGCCGCTGCTCCTGATCGGGCTGATCGGGCTCCTCTACATGCACAGCGCGAACTTCACGCCGTTTGACCCGAACCACGTCAGCCTCGTCGGGCACTGGCACGCGATCTCGTTCGCGGCCACGCTGACCCTGTGGGCCTTCCTGGGCCTCGAGTCGGCCACCGTGCCGGCTGAAGAGCTCAAGAACCCCGAGAAGACGCTGCCGCGGGCAACGATCCTCGGGACGACCATCACGACGGGCCTCTATGTGCTCGCCACGGTCGCGATCATGGGCGTCATCCCGGCGGCGACGCTGGCCGGATCGAACGCCCCGTTCGCCGACGCAGCCCGTGAGATCTTCGGCTCGTCGATCCTGGGCGTCTCGCCCGACAAGCTCATCGCCGCGGTGGCGATGATCTCGACGTTCGGCGCTCTGAACGGCTGGATCCTGATCCAGGGCCGCGTGCCTCTGGCAGCGGCGCAGGACGGGCTCTTCCCGAAGGCGTTCGCACAGGTGAGCGGCACGCGCAAGACGCCGGTCGTGGGCCTCGTGGCCTCGTCGGTGCTCCTGAGCGGGCTCATGGCGATGAACTACCAGTCCTCGCTCACCGACACGTTCACCAAGATCATCATCCTGGCCACGCTCACCACGCTCGTGCCGTACGCGTTCGCTGCGGCCGCCCAGCTGATGCTGATGTTCACCGACCGCGAGAAGTTCAGCGGACGGCGGCTGACGCTCGACGCGACGATCGCCATCCTGGCCTTCGCGTACTCGTTCTGGATGATCTACGGAGCCGGTCAGGAGTACATCGCGCAGGGCTTCCTGCTCCTGATGGCAGGCATCCCGGTGTACGTGTTCATGCGCTGGCGCCAGTCGAAGGGGTCGATCGTTCCGGACTACCCGCCGATCGACACGCTTCCACCGGTGCGGATGTTCAAGGAGGAGCGCCCGGCGACTCCGCTCGGACGCTGACCGACACGCACCGTCGAGCGGCGGGGTGGAGCACGATCTCCACCCCGCCGCTTCGCTGTGCGGGGAAACCCGACATCGGATTCGGGGCGATCCCCGATGCCGCACCGAGGCCGCGGATCTAGGCTCGTGACATGAGCGACCTCAAGACGATTCGGGCAGAGGAAGCGGCGACCGCGCCGACGCTGGCCGCCATCGTGTGCGGTGTCGACGGCTCGGCAGAGGCGGCTCTTGCCGCCCACCAGGCCGCCGTGCTGGCGCCGCCGGGTGCGCGCCTGGAGCTCGTCGGCGTGATCCGCGCCGGGCTGGTCGAGTCGGTGGCCGCGGTGATGCCCGCCCGGACGAACGAGCCCGAACGGCACCTGCGCAAGGAGGCCTGGGCCGCACTCGACAGCGCAGCGCAGAGCCTGCCGGCCGGCTTCGAGGTGACGACGACGCTCCGCACAGGGCCGGCCGCCGCGCTCCTCGAGAGCGAGGCCGAGCGGCTCGGCGCGGATCTGATCGCCGTCGGAAGCCACGGCCAGGGACGCCTCGCCGGAACGCTGCTCGGGAGCGTCGCGACGCGGCTCGTCCACGAGGCCGCGTGCTCGGTGCTGGTCGCCCGCGGCGGCATGAACGGCGAGTTCCCGCGCACGATCGTGGTCGGAGTCGACGACACGGAGTCGTCGCTGCGCGCGCTCGCGCTGGGCCGCGAGCTGAGCCGGCGGACCGGCGCACCGCTCGACCCCGTGCACGTGCTCGACGGCTCACCCGGCGCGGCGCTCGTCGAGCGCGCGGCGGCTGAGGACCTGCTCGTCGTCGGCTCCCGCGGGGTGCGTGGGCTGCGGTCCTTCGGGAGCGTCAGCGAGGGCGTCGCACACCGCGCCGCTGGCTCCGTGCTGATCGTGCACTGACGCTTAGCGGCCGGCGGTCAGCGAGACAGCCGGCGCATGAGCACTGCGCACGAGGTCACCAGCGCAGCAGCGCCACGGCGCCGGCGACGGCGAGGTGCGGATGCTCGCTCCCGGAGAGGACGGAAACCTCCGCCCCTGTCGCGAGCGCACGTTCCACGATCAGCGGAGCCGCGTCGATCCGGTCGAGGAGCTTCACACCGCCCGCCGGATCCCGCACGCCGCTCGCCTGAAGAAGCGAGTCGGCGTCGACGGCAACCCATCGTGCCTGCCCTTCCGTGGCCGCGGCCAGCACGTCGTCCACTCCGACCGCGCCCGCACCGCTCGCGAGCGCCGCATCGTGCGCGCGGTCGATCAGCTCGGCCGAGCGCCGCGCGCTCGCGTCGGCGAGGTGCAGGCCGAGGCGCTCGGCGATCCGCGGCGCATGCTCCTCGGGGAGGACCTGCCGTTTCGCCTCGATTACCGTCGCATCGACTCGGTGGGCGATCTTCGCCGCGAGCGGCCGCACGAGCCGCGCGTTGCCCGCGACCACGATCCGATCCCAGCCGCGCCTCCGGACGAGTTCCTCGACACGCGGCTCCGCCTCACGGATGATGTGCAGCCGATCCTCCTCGTGAAGCTGGTTGGGCTCCTTGAGCTCGTTCCATTCCGCCGGCGGCGGCTCCATATCCACGCGAAGCACGTCGGCGGCCTCCCCCCATGCCAGCTCGACGCCTCTGAGCTCGGCCATGGACACGATCAGGATGCCCGCGGGGCGGCCGGCGTCCATCGCCTGAAGGAGCGGCTCGAGGCGCGGCCGCTCCGACAAGGTCACCGACGTCTCCACCGGCATCTGGAAGGAGAACGACTGGGCCCAACTGCCCGCAGTCACGCCGAAGAAGAGCGCCCTCCCGCGGCCGTGGCGCGACGGATCGACCGAATCCGCGATCCGGTGTCTCAGCTCGTGCAGCCGATCGGCGCATTCCAGGTGGGCAAGCTCGACGTGGATGTCCTCGGCCCAGCGCGGATGTGCCGACGCGGCATCGGCGGGATCGGCGTCGACGTAGATCGAGACGACGCCGCCGGGATCGCGCATCGCTGCAAGGGCGAGTACCGCTTCGCGGTCGATGCTCATGCCGGTACTGTCGCCCACCCCGATCGGCGCCGCATCGGGACGCTCACGGAAGCGGGGGTCGGGGTTTTCCGCAAAGACGACGGCGTCCGCCGCCTGCGGAGAAGCACGAGTCAGATTCCGTGAAGCCACCGATGCGCGCTGTGGCCCGCCGCGAGCATCATCGAGGAGCCATGGCCGTCGCCGTCCCTCCAACCGCGGCTCGATCCGCCGTCGACAGGGACCGGCTCGGAGCCGGTCCGGCCCGTGCACGGCGCCCCATCCTGGGCCGCATCGTCGCCGTGGTCGCGCTGCGGGCCGGCTGGTGCAACGCGGACATCGCCGCCGCCTGGCGCGAGCTCGGCATCGACGCGGCGCTCCTCGCACCCGCGACCGCCGCTCGCCGGATCCGGCCGGGCGACGTCGTCCTGAACCGGCTCGACGTCCGCCCGTCCCTCGACGGCGTCGAGCCCGGGCTCGCCGCGGTGGAGGCGCTTGGACGCATCGGAGCCCGGATCCTGAACCGCCCGTCGACGCTCGTGGCGGCGCACGACAAGCTCGCAAGCGCCGAACTGCTCGCCGCTGCCGGCATTCCCCATCCCCGCACGGAGCACGTCCTGCCCGGCGCGCGCGCGGTGTCGGGCATCACTCCGCCGCTCGTCCTGAAACCGCGCTTCGGATCATGGGGAGCAGACGTGATGCTCTGCCGGACGGCGCGCGAGGTCGAGGCCGGCCTGGCATATGCCGGCGGCCGGCCATGGTCTCGATGCCACGGAGCGATCGCCCAGACGTACGTTCCGCACACGACCGACCTGCGCATGGTTATCGCAGGGGGACGGCTCGTCGGCGCAATCGAGCGGCGCCCGGCGCACGGGGAGTGGCGCACCAACTTCTCGCTCGGCGGAAGCCGGCGGGCGGTCGTGCCGCCGCCCGATGCGGTGGACATGGCCGCGGCCGCCTGCGACGCCATCGGCACCGATCTCGCAGGCGTCGACCTGATCGCCGTCCCGGACGGCTACATCGTGCTCGAGATCAACGGGTCAGTCGATTTCGACCGGATGTACTCGCTCCCGGGACGCGACGCGTACCGCGACGTGGCATCCGCGCTCCACCTTCCCGCGCCGCACGCGACCCGCGCGTCGTACGCGCTCGTTCCGCGCGGCCGTCCTGGCGGGCTTCCGGTGACCAGCTGGCGGGAGGCACGCTGGAACTGAGAAGCCGTCGAGTGCTCCGGGGGATGTGACGTCGCGCGCCGACACCGTCCGGAACCACCGGGGCCGGGCACCGTACGGTGCCTGGCCCTGATGGGTTTCGAGAGGCTGGTTACGCCGCCTCGTGCAGGCTCGCCACGTCCGGCATGCGGGCCAGTTCGGCGAGTCCCTCGACCTCGAGCTGGCGCACCCGCTCGCGGGTGAGGCCAACCTCGCGGCCGATCACGTCGAGGTTCATCGGCTCGCCGCCGGCGAGGCCGTAGCGCAGCTCGAGCACCCGGCGCGTGCGCGGCGAGAGCCGATCGAGCGCCGAGCGCAGAGCGTCGGCCCGCAGGCCAACGGCGACCACGTCGTCGACCGGCTCGGCGTCCGAGTCGGGCAGCAGGTCCCCGAGCTCCGTCTCGCCGTCGACGGCCGCCGGCTGGTGCAGCGAGACCGTGCTCGTCCGTACCTCGTCCAGCGCGTCGACGTCCTCGACCGCGACCTGCGCCTGCTTGGCCACCTCCTCGACCGTCGCGGCGCGGCCCAGCCGCACCTCCGCCTCGCGGCGGGCGCGGTCGACCTTGCGCATCCGGTCGTGGATGTGGACGGGCACGCGGATGGTGCGGCTCTGGTTGGCCACCGCGCGCTGCACGGCCTGGCGGATCCACCAGGTGGCGTACGTCGAGAACTTGAGGTCGCGCTGCCACTCGAACTTCTCGACCGCGCGCACGAGGCCCAGCGTACCCTCCTGGATCAGGTCGACGAACGGCACGCCGTGACCGCGGTACTTCTTGGCGATCGACACGACGAGCCGCAGGTTGGCCTCGACCATGTGGCGCTTGGCCCGCTCGTCGCCCTGCTCGATCAGGCGGGCGAGGCGCTGCTCCTCGGCCTTGGTCAGAAGCGGCGTGCGACCGATCTCGGCGAGGTACAGGTCCAGGCTGTTCGTGGTCGCCGGCGTGTGGTACCAGCGCGGCTGCGCCTCGACGACGTCGGGCTCGGCAGCGCGCACGGCCACGACCTCGACCTCAAGCTCGTCGAGCTGGCGCCGCAGGTCGGCCTCGTCCTCCTCCGTGAGGTCCAGACCGGCAATGGCCGCCTCCACCTCGTCGGCGTCCACAGAACCGCGCGCCTCCGCATCCTCCAGGAGGTCTCGCAGCGGTGTGTGGTGCATCACATTCATTCTCATCATCCTCTTGGTGCGTGGCGTCCGCGCAACCCAATCGGGTCCCGGACGCTGGGGTGGCTTGGTGTTATGAAGACCCGGATGGAGCCGGGCGTCGGGGGCGTTCACAAGCCCCACGGCTCCATCCACACTGTCTAACGCGGGTCGCATGTCAGGTATTCCCGTTCCTGCGAACAGGAACACCCGATGCTTGACGTGGCATTGGACGGTGTCGCCGCGGCCACATGGCGGCGTGTTGGAAGGTCGCCGGCTGACGCACCAACGGGGTCAGACCCCAATTGTTGCCCTCAGCTCTCCTTGAGCACCGAGTACCAGACCCGCTCGGCCACGTCGGTCAGGGCGTCGCTCGTGCGGGCCAGGCGGCGGTAGAGCTCGCGGCGGGCGGCCACCTCGTGCAGGTCGGTCATATCGAGCAACCCGGACATCCCGGCCCGGTAGGCGTGCTCGACCCGATGCTGGCTCTCGAGGGCCGCGTCGGCCGCGGCCGTCGCCGACCCGCCGCCGCCGAGCGCGGCGAACGCGGCGGCCAGATGGCGCGTTCCCTCCGCGAGCGCCGCCGCCAGCTCCGCCATCGGCGGATCCGGACGCCGCCCGAGCACCTCCGCCTCGCGGACGATGTTCTTGGCGGCGTTCATCACCCGGTCGAGCCCGGTCGAGAGCTGGAAGATGTCCTCGGGCTCGAGCGGCGTGGAAAACGCCTCCGAGAGCGCCGCGCGCAGCTCGCGCTTGCGATCGTCGGCCAGGTGCTCGCACTCGCGGACGCGCTCGGCGGCGGCGGCGTCGCCCGCCGCCCACGCTGCGAGCGCGTCGAGGCCGTCCACGGTGACGGCGGTCTGGGCGCGAAGCGCGCCGAGGACGTCGGGCGTCCGGGGCAGAAACCAGCGCCGCTCGGTCACGCGAGCCCGTCCCAGACGAGCGCCAGGACGGCGCCCAGCAGCGCGGCGGCCGGCAGGGTCGCGAGCCATGCGAATCCCATGGTGCGCACGACCGTCCAGCGTACATGGCGCCAGCGGCGCCGGCCGACGCCGACGCCGATCACCGACGAGGCCACGACGTGCGTCGTCGAGACCGGCGCGCCCGCGTACGACGACGCCAGGATCACCGCGGTCGACGCCGCCTGGCTGGAGAACCCGTCGACCGGATGCAGGTGGAAGATGCGCCGGCCCACGGTACGGACGATCGTCCAGCCCCCCATCGCCGTGCCCGCGGTGAGCGCCGCGCCCGACACGACCTTGACCCAGAGCGGCACCGAGAGGGTGTCGAGCCGGCCGCCGGCGAGCAGGATCGCCGCCGTCACACCCATCGCCTTCTGCGCGTCGTTCGCGCCGTGACTGAACGAGAGTGCCGCCGACATCGCCCATTCCCCCGCCCGTACGGGCCCGCCCAGCCGGCGCGTCCCCCGGCGCAGCGCGAGGTGGAGGAACCGCGCGGCTGCGGTGCCGAAGACGAGCCCGACGGCGGGCGACACCGCGAGCGCGATCAGGACGCCGAACACGCCGGACGGCCGCCAGCCGTCCAGCCCGCCCCAGTTGATGCCGTCGATCCCGCTCGTCGCCACGGCCGCGCCGACCAGGCCGCCGACGAGCGCATGCCCGGAGCTCGACGGCAGGCCGCGCCGCCATGTGGCGACGTTCCAGCCGGTCGCCGCCAGCGCCCCGGCGCCGATGACGGCGACCCCGTGACCGGCCGGCACGGTGACGATGCCCGCGATGGTGTCGGCCACGGCCGTGCCGATGAGGACGGCGCCCAGCATGTTGAAGACGGCGGAGAGCGCCACCGCCTGGGCGGGGCGGGCGCCGCGGGTCGCCACCAGCGTGGCGATCGCGTTCGCCGCGTCGTGGAAGCCGTTCGTCAGCGAGAACGCGAACGAGCACGCCACGGCCAGGGCGAGCGACATGCCGCCATGATGTCAGCCGAGCAGCGCGACGTGGTCGGGCACGTACTTCTGCGTCTCGCGGTCGGGCCTGCGGTAGCCGTCCTCGGACTGGCGAGGCGGAAGGTCGACCGGCTCCGGCGTGCGGTCCTCGTACGGGATCCGGCTCAGGAGGTGCGAGATGCAGTTGAGGCGCGCGCGCCGCTTGTCGTCGGCCTCGACGACGAACCAGGGCGACTCCGGCACGTCGGTGTGCACGAACATCTCGTCCTTCGCGCGCGAGTAGTCGATGTAGTGGCTTCTCGACTCGAGGTCCATCGGCGAGAGCTTCCAGCGCTTCGTCTCGTCCTTGATCCGCTCGCGGAAGCGCTTCAGCTGCTCCTCGTCGGAGACCGAGAACCAGTACTTGGTGAGCAGGATGCCATCCTCGATCAGCATCCGCTCGAACGCGGGGCACTGGCGCAGGAAGAGCTGGTGCTGCGCCGGGGTGCAGAAGCCGAGCACCCGCTCGACCCCGGCCCGGTTGTACCAGCTGCGGTCGAAGAGGGCGATCTCGCCGGCCGCCGGCAGATGAGTGATGTAGCGCTGGAAGTACCACTGCGACCGCTCGCGATCCGTCGGCGCGGGCAGGGCGGCAATGCGCGCGTAGCGGGGGTTGAGCGGCTCCATGATCCGCTTGATCGTGCTGCCCTTGCCGGCGGCGTCGCGCCCCTCGAAGACGACCACGGCCCGGACTCCCTCCTCGCGCACCCAGTACTGCATGCGCGCCAGCTCGACCTGGAGGCGCGCGAGCTCCTTCTCGTACACCTTCCGCGGGACGCGCTCCGCTTTTCCGTTGTCGCGCGACATCCGGCTCCCGAGGGTAGCACTACCCGCTCGCGAGCGACACTGCGGCCCGGGCCAGCTCCTCGGCGTCGGGCACCTCATCGTCGTCGTAGCGCCAGGCGCTCCGGATCACGCCGTCGCCGTCGATCAGAAAGCAGCTCCGCACGGGCGTGTCGACGAGGCCGTCCAGCTCCTGGGCGACGCCGAACGCGCGCACCGCCTCGCCCGACCAGTCGGAGAAGAGCGGGTAGTCGAGCCACTGCTGCTCGGCGTACTTCTTGTGCGAGTAGGGGCTGTCGCGCGAGATCGCGGCGATGCGGACGCCCGCCACACCGAACACCGCGCTCCTGTCACGCAGGAGCCGCAGCTCGTTCCGTCAGGTACCGGTCCAGTCGTACAGGTAGAAGGCGAGCAGGAGCGGGCCCTCTGCCGCGAACCCGGCCAGCCCGACCGGCCTCACGTCGGTGTCGAAGACGGTGACGTCGGGGACGCGGTCGCCGGGCTGGAGCACGCGGCGGAGACTACCTACGCCGCGGGAGCGTCGGCGTGATGGCAGGCGACCGCGTGCGCGCCGCCCTCGAGCGCCGGCTTCTCGGCCCGGCAGACGTCGGTGACAAGCGGGCAGCGGGTCGAGTAGGGGCAGCCGGCGACGGCCGCCGACGCGATCCCCTCGGCGGCCCGCGGGCGGTCGCGCAGCCTCCGGCCGGCGGGCGACGTCCCCGGGAGCGCGTCGAGGAGCGCGCGCGTGTAGGGGTGGCGGGGCGAGCGGGTGACGGCCTCCGCCGGCCCCTGCTCGACCACCATCCCGGCGTACATGACCGCGACCTCGTCGCTCATCCTGCGCACCACGTGCAGGTCGTGCGAGATCACGAGCAGGCCCACGCCGCGGTCGCGCTGGAGGTCGAGCAGCAGGTTCAGGATCTGGGCCTGCACCGAGACGTCGAGGGCCGAGGTCGGCTCGTCGCACACGACCAGCTCCGGGTCGAGGGCCAGCGCGCGGGCGATGCCGATGCGCTGGCGCTGCCCGCCCGAGAACTGGGCCGGATACGCCTCCGGGTCGATCCCTCCCATCCCGACGGCATCGAGCAGCGCGCGCACGCGGCTCGCCCGCTCCCCGCGGCGAAGGCCGTGGACGTCGAGTGGCTCGGCCACGACGTCGCCGACGGTGAACCGCGAGTCGAGCGACTCGTACGGATCCTGGAAGATCATCCCGATCGCCTTCCGCGCCGCGCGCAGCGCCCGCCCCGAGCGCCCGTACGGCGCGCCGTTGAAGCGCAGCGCCCCGCCGCTCGGCCGTTCGAGGCCGACGATCAGCCGGGCGGTGGTCGACTTGCCGCAGCCCGACTCGCCGACGACGCCGAGCGTGCGGCCGGCGTGGAGCGCCAGCGACACGTCGTCGACGGCAGTCACGCCGCCGAACCGCTTCGTGACCCTCTCCAGCTCGACGATGGGCGCCGTCACCGGCCGGCCCCCAGGAGGTGGCACGCCGCCCGGTGCCCGGGTCCGGTGTCGACGGCCACGGGCACGACGTCCGAGCACGGCTCGAACGCGTGGGCGCAGCGGGGATGGAACGGGCAGCCGGGCGGGATGAACCCGGCCGGCGGCGAGCCGGCGATCGTTGCGAACGGCGCCTTGGGCGGAGCCTCTGCGCCGCCGCGAACCGTCTCGAGCAGGGCCTGCGTGTACGGGTGGGCCGGGCGGTCGAACACCTCGGTGGCCGGCCCCTGCTCGACGATCCGCCCGCCGTACATCACCGCCACCGTGTCGGCCACCTCCGCCACCACGCCCATGTCGTGCGTGATCCAGAGGAAGGTGACGCCGTGGTCGGCCTGAAGCGCCGCGGCCAGCGCCAGGATCTCGGCCTGCACCGTGACGTCGAGGGCCGTCGTCGGCTCGTCGGCGATGAGGAGGCGCGAGCGCAGCGCGAGGGCCATCGCGATCATCACCCGCTGGCGCATGCCGCCCGAGAGCTCGTGCGGGTACATGCGGGCGACGTCGGCCGCCCGCTGGATGCCGACCTGCCCGAGCAGCTCGACCGCCTTGCGGCGGGCCTCGCCGCGGCCGGCGCCGTCCCGGGTCTCGAACACCTCGGCGACCTGGAGGCCGGCCGGGAGCACCGGGTTGAGCGCCGCCATCGAGTCCTGCGCCAGGTAGCCGACCAGCCGCCCGCGGGCCCGGCGCAGGTCGGCGCCGCGAAGGCCGGTGACGTCGACCCCGTCCACCCGCACCGCCCCTGCCGCGATCTCGCCGCCCGGCGGGAGCAGGCGCGCGACGGCCAGCGCAAGGGATGTCTTGCCCGACCCCGACTCGCCCACGATCGCCATGATGCGGCCCTCGTCAACCGCCAGCGACGCCTCGGTCACGGCCTGGAAGTCGCCGTAGCGGACGGACACGCCCTCGACCTCGAGGAGCGCGCTCACCCGGCCTCCTCCACCCGCGCCCTGGGATCGACCAGCACGCGCACGACGTCCGCGATCAGGTTGAAGACGACGACGACGACCGCGGCGATGATGACGGTGCCCATGAGGAGCGGCCGGTCGAGCTCGTTGTAGGCCTGCTCCTGGAGCTCGCCGATCCCCGGCCAGGCGAAGACCGACTCCACGAAGACGACCCCCGAGAGGTAGATCGCCACGTCGAGGCCGGCCAGCGTGATGACCGGAGAGAGGCAGTTTCTGATCACGTGGCGGCGCAGGATCACCCGCCGCGGCAGCCCCTTTGCGACCGCCGTTCGCATGTAGGGCGCCGAGAGCGCCGTGCGGGTCGACTCCGAGACGACGGCGGCGTAGTACGGCACGCCGAAGAGGCCCAGCGTCGCGGCGGGCAGGATCAGCTCCTCGGCGCTCGTCCCGCCGCCCAGCGGCAGCAGGTCGAGCCGGTAGGCGAAGACCACGAGCAGGAGGAACCCGAGCGAGTACGTCGGGATCGACAGCAGGACGACGTTCGCGGCCGCGAGGCCGCGGCTGCGCTTCCGGCGAAGGCCGTCCCACAGGCCGAGCCCCCCTCCCAGGATCACCTCCACCATGAGGCCCCCCAGGGCGAGCACGGCGGTGGCCGGCAGCCGCTCCATGATGAGGTCGACCACCGGCCGGCGGCGGATGTACGAGACGCCGAGGTCGCCCTGCGCGACGTCGGAGACGTAGGCGACGAGCTGGGAGCCGATCGGGTCGTCGAGGTGGAGGTTGGCGCGGACGGTGGCGAGCACCTCCGGCGAGGCGCGCGGCCCGGCGATGCGGCGGGCCGGGTCGCCGGGCAGCGAGAACTGGAGCACGAAGGTGAGCAGGACGACGCCCGCGATCGTGACGAGCCCGAGCCCGGCCCGGACGATCAGATATCGAGCCATGACCGCTGGAGGGAGACGGCGCCGCGCCGCGAGAGGCTCTCGCCGATCAGGACGAAGCCGAACACCGTGAGGACGACGCACAGGAGCGGCACGATCAGGAGGTGCGGCGCGTAGTCGATCGCGCCCTGGCCCTCGGCGAGCATGTTCCCCCACTCGGGCCGCGGCGGCTGGATACCCGCGCCGAGGTACGAGAGGCCCGAGCCGACCGCCACCACGGTCGCGCCGTTGAACGCCGCGAGGGTGGCGATGAGCGATGCCAGGTTGGGGAGGATGTGGCGCCGGATCACCGTGCGGCCCGGCGCCCCCATCGCGACGGCCGCTTCGACGAACGTGCGCCGCCTGAGCGCCAGCGTCTCGCCGAACACCACCCGCGCCGTCCACGCCCAGTAGAGCGCAGTGACGACGGTGGCGATGCCGAGGACGCCAGTCCCGAGCACGCTGGCAAGCGCGAGGCCGGAGATGACTGTCGGCACCGACAGGAACACGTCGGTGATGCGCATGAGGAGCTGCTCGACCCAGCCGCGGTAGAAGCCCGCGACCAGGCCGACGACCACGCCCAGGCCGACGGAGGTCAGGTTGGAGATGAACGCGATCTCGAGGCTGGCCCGCGCCCCGTAGGCAACCCGGGCCAGCATGTCCCGGCCCAGCGAGTCGGTGCCGAGCAGGTGTCCCGACGCGCCGACCCCGAGCGGCAGCCCCTCGCGGGTCAGCCCGTCGACGGGCGTCGCGTACGGGTCGCCGAAGACCGGCGCGACGATCGCGAGGAGCACGGCGCCCGCGAGAATGGCGACCCCTGCGATGAACGTCCTCCGCGGCCAGGTGGCCGCCGCGGCCTTACGTTGCGACCCAGAGGCGGTCGTAGTAAGCGCCGTAGACACCTGAGTAGTGGAAGTTCCTGAGGCGGTCGGGGTTGCGGGCCATGATCCAGTTCACGTTCTCGCAGAACACGCCCGCCGCGTCCTCTCCCACCTTCTGCTCGACCTGGGCCAGGAGCGCGTTTCGCGCGTTCGGATCGTTGGTCGCGCGGGCCTGGGTGGTGAGCCGGTCGACGTCGGCGTTGGAGTAGTGGGTGTAGTTGGCCGACCCGCCGGTCTCCCAGTACTGGCTGATCACGTCGATGGCGGTCGGGTAGATCGCGTAGTAGGTCGAGACCCACGAGTCGCACTTGTCCTTGATGCTGAGGTCGTTGATCGTGGCGTAGGAAACCTGCTTCAGCGTGATGTCGACCCCGATCTCCTTCCACTGCTGCTGGAGCACCTGCCCGACCTGCGGCTCGGGGCTGCTGCTCACCCAGAGCGTCGCGGAGATCTGCGGCGAGCCCGCGTCGGCGAGCAGGCTGCGGGCCCGGTCGAGGTCGAGCGAGTAGGGCTCGAAGGTGCGCGCGCCGCCGAGGATGTCCTTCGGGAACGGGGCGCCCCATGCCACGGCCTCGCCCCCCGTCACCCGCTCGAGCTGGTCGCGGTCGGTGGCCCAGTTGAGCGCCTGGCGGACGCGGACGTCGCGGAAGGCCTCGACCCGCGGGTGGAGGTTGATCCAGCGCGAGGAGAGCAGCGGCTGCTCGAAGCGGTACTTCTTGAGCCGGTCTGACGCGCGCGTCTCGGCGAGGCTCTGGGCGTCCAGGCCGTAGCCCATGAGGTCCACCTCGCCGCGCTGCATCATGAGCAGCTGCACGCTCTGGTCGATGCCCCACCGGAATTCGACCTCGTCGAGGTACGGGAGCCCCTTCCAGTAGTAGTCGTCAAACCGCGTGAACACGTAGCGCTGGCCCTGCGAGTCGTAGTTCCCGACCTTGAACGGGCCGTTCCCGACCGGGGTGTCGGCGAAGTCGGCGCCGAGCCGGTCGACCTCCTCCTTGGGCACGGGCGCCATGAACGGCTGCGTGAGCGCGTACACGAAGGTGATGTCGGGCTGGACGAGTGTCACCCGCAGCGTGTGGTCGTCGACCACCTCGACGCCCTCCAGCTCCTGCGCCTGGCGGTGGTAGAGCTCCTTCGCGCCCTTGATCGTGTAGATGTAGCTCGCCGCCCAGCTCTGGGTCTTCGGGTTGAGCACCCGCTCCCAGGCGTACTTGTAGTCGGCGGCGACAACCGCGCGGCCGTTGTGGAACTTGACGTCGGGCCGAAGCGGGATCGTGTACACGGTGCCGTCCGCCGACACCTTCGGCATCGCCGCCGCGGCGTTCGGGCGCGGCGAGTTGTCGGGGTCGTAGGAGTAGAGCGGCGAGTAGAGGACCTCGCAGATGGCCTCCCAGCCGGTGCTGGTGTACGCGATGGCCGGGTCGTAGCCGTTGCCCTCGACGTCGAAGGCGTTCACGACGCGGCCGCCGCGCACGCCCCCGCCGGCCGGCGGCCCCGGCACGGCCCCCGACACGGCCGACCTGCCGCCCGACGACGCGGACGGGAGCTTCGACGAGCTGCCGCCGCACGCGGCCAGGTACACCGAGAGCCCACCCGCGGCTGCGCCCGAGAGGAGCGTCCGGCGGGTGACGCGGGGGTCGGTCACGGTTGCGAGATCGTACAAACGCCGCCGCCGGGGGTTAAGTGCCAAAATCACACTCGTGGGGAGGACCAGAGGCCCGGCCGAGCTGCTCGTGCCGATCGACCGCTCGGCGTCCGGGACGCTGCGCGACCAGATCGCCGCCGGCCTGCGCGACGCGATCGGCGCCGGGCGGCTCGGCGCCGGTGCCCGGCTGCCGGCAACCCGCGCGCTGGCCGAGTCGCTCGGCGTCTCGCGCGGCGTCGTCGTCGAGGCCTACCGCGACCTGCACCAGCAGGGCCACATCGTCGTGCGCTCGCGCGCGCTGCCGCGGGTGTCGGACCGGGTCGAGGCCGCCCCGCCGGCCCTCGAGCCGCCCGCCGCCGCGCCGCGGCTCGACCTCGGGCCGCGTGCCCCCGACCTGGCGCTCTTCCCGCGCCGGGCGTGGATCGCGGCGATGGGGGCCGAGCTCTCGACGGCGCCCGACCGGGCCCTGGACTACGGGGACGGCCGCGGCCACGCGGGCCTGCGGCGGGCGCTCGCCGACCACCTCGGCCGCGTCCGCGGCGTGGCCTGCGACGGGGACCGCATCGTCGTCTGCCACGGAGCGGCCCAGGCCGTCGAGATCGCCTCTCGCGTGCTCGCCGGGGCAGGAATGCGGGTCGCCGCGGTCGAGAACCCCTGCGATCCCGCGGTGCGCGCGGCCGTCGCCCGCTCCGGGCTCGACGTCCGCCCGGTCGCCGTGGACGGCGAGGGCATCGAGTCCGGCCGCGTTCCGGCCGGGGCGGCGGCGGTTGTCACCCCGGCGCACCAGTTTCCCACGGGCGCGCTGCTCTCCGACCGCCGCCGGGCCGAGCTTCTCGAGCGGGCCGCCTTCGTCGTCGAGGACGACCGCGGCGGAGAGCTCCGTCACGACGGCCGCGCCGTCGCCGCCCTCCAGGCCGCCGCGGAGGACCGCGTCGTCTACGTCGGGTCGGCCTCGCTGGCGCTGGCACCCGGCATCCGGCTGGCCTGGCTCGTCCTTCCGCGCGAGCTGGCGGCGGCCGCCGCCGAGACGCGGCTCGAGCTCGACGGCGGGCCGGCCGTGCTCGGCCAGCTCGCCCTCGCCCGGATGCTCGAGACGGCGGAGTTCGACCGCCACCTGCGCCGGGCGCGCGAGCGCTATAGGCGCCGCCGCGACGCGCTGGTCGCCGCCCTCGCCGACGCGCTCCCGGGCGCGGCCGTGACCGGGACGGGCGCGGGGCTGCACGTCGTCGCAACGCTGCCCGAGCCGGTCGAGCGGGCCGAGCTCCACGCCCGCGCGGCCCTCGACCGCGTGCGGGTCGCCCTGGCCGAGGATCTGCTGGCGCGGCCGCCCGCCGCCGGATCCGCCGTCCTGGTGGGGTACGGCCGGGTGCCGCGGGCGGGTGCCGTGCCGGCGGCGCGGGCGCTGGCCCGTCTCGTCGGCCCGGCCGGGGACCGGCGCCGGCGCGGCCCGAGGCCCGAGGCGGCGCCGGCGCTGCGCCAGGCGCCCACCCCGGTCGCCGGCACGCCCGGTGACGCCCCGGCCGAGCTCGTCGTGATGACCCTCGACGCGTACGGCGGCGATGCGGCCGCCGTCCCGGCCCTCGCCGCCGTCGTGCGGGCCGCGGGCGCCGACGTCGTCTGCATCCAGAACGCGGGCGGGGCCGCCGGCCGGATCGCCGACGAGCTCGGCTGGCCCGGCCGCGAGACGGCGCTCGACGTGATCGCACGGTCCCCGGTCGTACGCCCCGCGGGGCAGCCGTACGTCGTCGTCGAGGTCGTCCGCGGGCGCTACGCCGCCGTCGCGAACGTGCACCTCTCGACCGAGCGGTACGGCCCGGCCCGGCTCCTTCAGGGCGAGCCCTTCGCGGCCGTCGCGGCAGGCGAGCACGCCTCCCGCGTTCCCGAGATCCAGGCGGTGGCGGCGACGATGCGCCGCATGGCCCGCGACGGCGTGCCGGCGGTCATGGCCGGCATGCTGAACGCTCCCTGCACGTCCGGCTGGCCGGTGGCCGACGCGGTCGCGGCCGCCGGGTTCGCCGACGCCTATGCCGGCCCCGCGCGGACGTGGCCCGTGCCCGGCTTCCCGGCCGATCCCGGCGAGGGCTCCGACCGGATCGACGCCGTGCTCGTGGGTGGGCCGGTGGAGGTCGTCTCGGCGGCGATCGCGGGCGAGCCCGGCGGCGAGCACGTCGACATCCCGGTGGCGCCGTGGCCGTCGGATCACCGCGCCGTGGTGGCGTCGCTGCGCCTCGTGCCCGGCACGATCCAGCCCTTCGCGGCTCCCGCAGCACCGGCGGCGACGTGCGGCGGCGGCGTCATGGCGCTGCTCGCCGGCAGCGCCCCGGACGGTGGCCGGGTCGCCCTGGTGCGGGCGGGCGCGCCGGCGGCCCGGCCTGTCGCCTGGAGGCCCGCCGCCGACGCCGACACGGGCGGCCGGCTCGTCCTTCCGGCCCGCGGCGCCCGCCCGGGCGCGTACGAGATCGTGCTCAGCGGCCCGCGCGGCGGCGTGCGCTCCCGGGCGCCGGTCTGGCTCGCCGCCGAGGGAGCGGCGCCCGCGATCCGCGTCACCAGGCGCATGCGATCGGGCCAGCCGGTCGCCGTGCGCTGGCGCGACGGCACCGCAAACCGGTGGGACTGGGTCGGCCTCTTCGATGCCGGCGCCGACCTCACCGCCCCTCCCCTCCATCACCGGCTCACCGGAGCCGTCCCCGTCGGCGAGGTCGCGTTCCCGCCGCTCCCGGCGGGCGAGTACTTCGCCGCGCTCGTCCTCGACGACACCACCGACGTCCTCGCGCTGGCGCCGATCACCGTGGTGGACCGCTCCACGAGGGACGTTCTGGACCTTTCCCGTCGCCGGACACCCCGGTAGCGTGGGGCGGCCGTGATCGCGCCGTTCAACCGCGACGCCGAGTGGCTGCGGTGCCAGCTTCACTCGCACACGACGAACTCCGACGGCGAGGCGACCCCCGACGGACTGGTCGAGCACTACGTCCGGGCCGGCTTCGACGTCCTTGCGATTACCGACCACTGGCACATCACGACCGCCGCGCATGACGATCTGCTCCTGATCCCGTCGAGCGAGCTCTCGGCCAAGCTCGAGGGCCGCGGCGACTTCGACGCCGACGTGCTCGCCTACGGGATCGACGTCCTGCCCGAGCCGCGCGAGGAGTTCCCGTCGATCGCCGCTGCCGCCGACTGGATCGTCGCCCAGGGCGGCGTCGCCTACCTGGCCCACCCGTACTGGAGCGGGCTTCGGGCCGAGGATTACCTGGAGGCGCCGAAGCTCTCGGGAATCGAGGTGATGAACGCCGGCTCCGACCTGCTCCAGGGGAACGGCCTCTCGGCCGTCCACTGGGACGACATCCTCCACCGCGGGGCCGCGTGCCTCGGGATCGCAACCGACGACTCGCACTACGCGGGCCAGGACAGCCGGCTCGCGTGGACGATGGTGGCCGCGCCCGAGCGCTCGCGCGATGCCGTCCTCGCCGCGCTCCGCGACGGCGACTTCTACGCCACGTCCGGCGCGGCGATCCTGGGGATCGAGGTCGACGCCGGCGGCATCGAGGTGCGCTGCGGCCCGGCGACGTCGGTCACCGTCCGCTCCGGGCCGTGGGACGGCTGCCGCGTCGACGCCCGCCCGCTTGCGATGAACTGGCGTGGCCGGGTGCTCGACCGCCGTCACGACGGCGCGATCACCCGGGCCCGGTTCGAGCCGCCCGAGTACTGGAAGTGGGGCCGGGTCGAGGTGGTCTCGGTCGAGGGCGCGACCGCGTGGTCGAACCCCTTCACGGTCGGCTGAGTCGGCGCCTTCGATACCGTGCCGGAGATGGCACGGCAGGCGGACATCGCTCTTCGGTTGCGCGCGGTCACGAAGCGCTTCGGCCCCATCACGGCCGTCGACGGGCTCGACCTGGACGTGCCGGCGGGCACATGCGTCGGCCTCCTGGGGCCGAACGGCGCCGGGAAGTCGACAACCATGAAGATGCTGACGGCCCAGGCAATCGCGGACGAGGGCGAGATCGAGGTGCTCGGCTACCGGTTGCCGGCGGAGTCGAAGCAGGCCCGGGCCGAGTGCGGCGTCGTCCCCCAGCTCGACAACCTTGACGTCACGCTGACCGTCGAGCAGAACCTGCGCGTGTTCGCATGGCTCTACCGGCTCGGCCGCGGCGAGCGCGGCCCGGCAGTGGAGCGCGCGCTCGAGATCGCAAACCTCCTCGGTCGCCGCGATACGCGCGTGGACGAGCTCTCGGGCGGGATGCGGCGCCGGCTCCTCATCGCCCGCGCGCTCGTCCACCGGCCGCGGCTCGTGCTGCTCGACGAGCCCACCGTGGGGCTCGACCCGCAGGTGCGCCAGGAGCTGTGGGCGCTGATCGACGGCCTGCGCACCGAGGGGGTCTCGATCCTCATGTCGACCCACTACATCGAGGAGGCCGAGCGGCTCGCCGACACCGTCACGATCATGTCGGAGGGGAAGGCGGTGGTGACCGGCCGGCCGCAGGACCTGGTCGCCGAGCACGCCGGCCGGGAGGTGCTCGAGGTGTACGGGCCGCCCGCGCGGCTGGCCGAGGTCGAGCAGACGGCGATCGCGGGCGGCCTGCGGACGCGCCGCACCGGGACGAGCGTCGCGGTCGTGGGGATCGACACGGCCAACGGCTTCGGCCACGAGGGGGCCCGCCGTCCCGCCAACCTCGAGGACGTGTTCGTCCTCCTGACCGGCGAGGACATCGAGTGACCGTCGCCACCGTCAAACGGCGCCTGCACCGGCTCGAGCGGCCGGCGCTGGCGGGCGTGCTCTACCGCGAGCTCGTGAACTTCTCGTCGTACTGGCGCTCGGCGACGTTC
Organism: uncultured Actinomycetes bacterium; assembly: GCA_963805545.1. Classification (GTDB taxonomy): domain Bacteria; phylum Actinomycetota; class Thermoleophilia; order Gaiellales; family JAICJC01; genus JAICJC01. The sequence goes on along the minus strand of CAWDUU010000009.1, from coordinate 37,617 downwards.
TCGTCGACGGTCGAGCCGACGATCTACCTGCTGGCCTTCGGCTTCGGGTTCGGGTCGCTGGTCTCGAAGGTCGGCGGCTACGACTACGTCGAGTTCGTGGGCACCGGGACCGTGGCGACGGCGATCCTCTTCTCGAGCGTCTTTCCGGGGATGTTCTCGACCTTCGTGAAGCACCGGTTCCAGCGCACCTACGACGCCATCCTGGCGGCGCCGGTCGACACCGAGGAGCTGGTCACGGCCGAGGCGCTCTGGATCGCGCTTCGGGCCGGCACGTACGGCTGCGCGCCGCTCTTCGTGGCGATCGCGTTCGGGCTCGATCCGCGCCCGCAGATGCTGGTCGTGCCCGCGATCGGCTTCCTCGCCGGCTTCGGCTGGGCGTCCTTCGGCATCACGGTGGCGGCCACGATGAAGTCGATCGACAACTTCAGCTACGTGATCAGCGCGGTCGTGACGCCGCTCTTCCTGGTCGCCGGCACCTTCTTCCCGATCACGGGCCTGCCCGAATGGGCCCAGCATCTCGCGCAGCTGAACCCGCTCTACCACACGGTCGAGCTCGTCCGCCACGCCGCGTTCGGCTTCCAGGGCGCGACCGACCTCGTGCACGTCGCGGCCCTCCTGATCTTCGGCGCCGCCACCTGGCGGATCGCGATCTGGCGGATGACGAAGCGGCTCGTGTTGTAGGCTCGGGCCGATGGGCGACGGCACACGCGAGAGCCCCTGGGCGCTGAAGACGCCGAGCGGCGGCTCCGAGTACCAGATGTTCCGCGACGAGTCGCTCGATCCGCCCGCGCTCGTCTGCCGGGTCGGGAAGACCGAGCTTCGCTACCACCTGCGCTGCATCGAGGACCTGCATGCGATGCTCGTCGCCCGTGGCGACTGGATGCTCCTCGGCTCGGCCGACGAGCAGAAGCCGGCCGCCGAGGGCACGGTCGAAGGCCTGGGCCCGCTCGCCGGACAACCCGGTCGGCGGCTGGTACGGCCTCAAGAAGGGACTGCGCGGCCGGTTTGCGATGTACGTGCCGCCGCTTCTCGCCGAGCTCGGCCTGGCCGAGGTCGAGCAGAAGCCGCGGAACAACAGCATGCGGGCGCTCTGAGCGGCTTGGCCTGAAACAACGGCGACAGGCCCCGATGTTTCAGTCCCAGGGTGAAACACCGGCGACAGGCCCCGATGTTTCAGCGACGGGCGGCCACCGGCCCCAGATATCCGCGCAGGTCGCAACCGGGCTCTCCTCAGCCCCACACCTCCGCGGCGGTCTCGACGACCAGGCGCAATTTGGCCTGCTCCTCCTCGACGGTGAGCGCGTTCCCCTCCACCGTCGAGGCGAAGCCGCACTGCGGCGAGAGGCACAGCTGGTCGATGTCCACGAAGCGGCTCGCCTCCGCGATCCGGCGCTTCAGGTCGTCCTTCCGCTCGAGCTCGCCGCGCTTGGTCGTCACCAGGCCGAGCACGACCATCTTGCCGGGCGGGACGAAGCGCAGCGGCTCGAACCCGCCGGAGCGCTCGTCGTCGTACTCCAGGAAGAAGCCGTCCACGTCGAGCTGGGTGAAGAGCGCCTCGGCGACGAACTCGTAGCCGCCCTCCGCGGCCCAGGCGGAGCGGAAGTTCCCGCGGCACATGTGGGTCGTCACCGCCATCCCGTCCGGGCGTCCGGCGAGCGCCTCGTTCAGGTGGCGGATGTAGGCCTCGTGCTGGTGCTCGGGGTCGCCGCCGATCGCGGCCGCATGCTCGCGCTGGCGCGGGTCGTTCAGGTACGCCAGGCTGGTGTCGTCGAGCTGGAGGTAGCGGCAGCCGAGCTCGCCCAGGCGGCGCACCTGCTCGCGGTAGGCCGCCGTCAGGTCGGCCCAGAACTCGTCGATCCCGGGATAGACGGCCTCGTCGATCGAGGCCCGTCCGCCGCGGTAGTGCACCATGCTCGGCGACGGGATCGTGAGCTTGGGCGTGACGCCCTCGCCGACCTGGCCGGCGAGGAACGTGAACGCGTCGGCGAAGATCGTCTGGTCAAGGTGGACGCGCGACCCGACCCTGAGCGACGGCGGCGTGAACTCCATCGTCCCGCCGGCGTTCCGAAACTGCACCGAGAGGTTGGAGTCGAGCACCTTCTCGACGCCGCCCAGCGAGTAGATGAAGTCCATGTGCCAGGAGCTCCGCCGGAACTCGCCGTCGGTCGCCGAGCGCAGGCCCGCGTCGGCCTGGAGCCGGACGGCGGCGCGGATCGCCTCGTCCTCGACGGCCCGCAGGCGGTCCGCGTCGATCCGGCCCTCGGCGTGGTCGGCCCGCGCCCGCAGGAGCTCGGGCGGGCGCAGGAGGCTGCCGACGTGGTCAGCCCGGAACGGTGGTGTGGTCCGTGGCGCCATCCGGGAGGAACGAAGGATACGCCGCGCCGGCCGGCGCCGGCTCGGCTGCCACGAACCACACGCACTGCCCCGCGAGCCGAAGGCCCGAGGCCACGAGGAGGGCTCCCGCCCGCCGCCGCACCGGGCCGGCGACCCGCGGCACCGGCCGGGCGTCGCGCCGCAATCGCTCGATGCGCTCCGCCGCGATGAGCTGCCGCGCCTGCATGTCGGTCGGTTGAAGCATCGATCACCTCTCGATCTGAACTATCTTGAGATCGAGATAGTACCTCGCGAATCTCTTGACGTCAAGAGAAAATATGGCACACTCCCTGCGATGGCTCCCCCACCCGCCGAGCGAGACCACGTCGACGCGTTCCTGGATCGGATCCAACCGGTCTTCCCCGATCTCGATCTGGAGGTCGAGGGCATCGTCGACCGCATCGGCGGCATCAACCGCCGTATCAAGCGGATGCTCGACGAGACGCTCGCCGAGGTCGGGCTCGACACCGCCGAATACCGGGTGCTGTCGGCCCTGTCACAGGCCGGCCCGCCCTTCCGCAGCACACCCGGTCGCCTCGCGAAGCGGATGGACCTCTCGAGCGGCGCGATGACCAACCGGCTCGACCGGCTCGAGGAGGCCGACTTGATCCGGCGCCTTCCCGACCCCGACGACCGCCGCAGCGTGGTTGTCGAGCTCACGGGCCACGGCCGCGAGACGATCGAGAAGACGGTCGGAGTGCAGGCTCAGAAGGAGGGGCTGATGGCGGCGGCGCTGACTCCCCGCGAGCAGAAGCACCTGAACGACCTGCTCCGGAAAGTCATGGTGGAGTTCGAGCGGCGGGAGCGGTGAGCGCGGCAGCCCCCGCGAGCCCCACGTAGTTCTCGGCCAGGGTGCGCGCCGCCGCCTCGGACTGCACCACGTAGCGCAGCTGCGACTGCTGGAGCTTGAGGTCGAACGGGTCGGCGTCGGGCGGCCGGTGGAGCATCGACGTCATCCACCACGAGAAGTGCTCGGCCCGCCACACCCGCCGCAGGCAGGCGTCCGAGTAGGCGTCGAGCAGCGCCGCCCGCCCGCTGCGGTGCCAGTCCGAGATCGCCTCGGCAAGCAGCGTCACGTCGGAGATGGCGAGATTCAGGCCCTTGGCGCCCGTCGGCGGCACGATGTGGGCGGCGTCGCCGGCCAGGAAGAGCCGCCCGTGGCGCATCGGCTCGACCACGTGGCTGCGCATGCCCGTGACGCCCTTCTCGGCGATCGGGCCGCGGTTGAGCGAGGTTCCCGGGATGCCCACCCGGGCCTCGAGCTCCTGCCAGATCCGCTCGTCGGGCCACTCGCCGAGATCCTCGTCGGGGCGGCACTGGAGATAGAGGCGGCTGATCTCGGGCGAGCGCAGGCTGAGCAGCGCGAACCCGCGCTCGGTGTTGCAGTAGACGACCTCGTCGTGTGCGGGGGCGGCGTGGGCCAGGATGCCGAGCCAGCCGTACGGGTACTCGCGCGAGAACTCGGTGAGGACGCCCGCCGGGATCGTCTCGCGGCACACGCCGTGGAAGCCGTCGCATCCGGCGACGATGTCGCACCGGAGCTCCTGCGCCCGCCCGTCGTGGACGTAGGTGATCCGCGGCCGGTCGCCCTCGATGTCGTGCACGGCGACGTCCGCGGCCTCGAACAGCAGCGGCTCGCCGGCGTCGAGCCGGATGGCGATCAGGTCCTTCACGATCTCGGTCTGGCCGTAGATCACGATCGCCGCGCCGCCGGTCAGGTCGCTCAGCGGGACCCGGTGGCGCTCGCCCCCGAACTGGAGGCCGATCCCGTGGTGGACGATGCCCTCGCGCGTGAGCCGCTCGCCCGCCCCCGCCCCGACCAGCGTGTCGACCGTTCCCTGCTCGAGCACGCCCGCCCGGATGCGGTGCTCGACGTGGTCGCGGCTGCGCGCCTCCAGCACGACCGACTCGATGCCCTCGGCGCGCAGGAGCCGGGCCAGCGTCAGCCCGGCCGGGCCGGCCCCGACGATGCCCACCTGGGTGCGCATCGCGGCGTCACCTCCCCTCCTCGTCCTGCACCGCCTGGGCGATCGCAAACGCCGAGTTGGCCGCCGGGACGCCGCAGTAGATCGCGCTCTGGAGCAGCACCTCCTTGATGTCGTCCCAGGAGACGCCGATCCGGCGCGCCGAGCGCAGGTGCAGCTCGAGCTCGCGCTCGCGGCCGAGCGCCACCATCGCGGACAGGGTGATGAGGCTGCGCGTGCGCCGGTCGAGGCCGGGCCGCGTCCAGATCTCGCCCCAGGCGTACCGCGTGAGCAGCTCCTGGAACTCGCGGGTGAGGTCGGTGGCACGGGCGGTCGCGGCGTCGACGTGCTCGTCGCCGTGCACCTCGCGCCGCACCCGCATGCCCTGCTCGTAGCGCTCGTCGGTCACGGATCCTCCCCGGTCAGGTGTGCCAGCACCGCGTCGGTGAACGCGGCCGGCCGGTTGGCGCTCGCCAGGTGGGCGCAGTCGGCGAGCACGACCAGCCGCGCGCCCCGAATCGCCCCCGCCAGCTCCCGCCCCCGTTCGGGCGGGGCGACCGAGTCCTCGGCTCCGGAGATGACGAGCGTCGGGGCGAGCACCCGGCCCAGGTGCGGCCTCGCGTCCCACGCCGCCAGGGCGTCGCAGCATCCGGCGTAGCCCTCCCGGTTCACCTCGCAGAACGTGGCCCGGAAGCCGGCGACGACCTCGGGATTCGCGGCGGCGAACCCCGGCGTGAACCAGCGCTCGATGACGCCGTCGACAACCGCCTCGGTCCCTTCGGCGCGCACCGTCGCCGCGCGCTCGACCCACGTCTCGGGGGTGGCGAAGCGCGGGCCGGCCGAGGCGATCACGAGCCGCTCCACCCGGTCGGGGGCATTCGCGGCGATCGATGTCGCCACGGCACCGCCGATCGAGAGCCCGCACACCGACACCCGGTCGAGGCCGACGCGGTCGAGGAGCTCGATCGCGTCGCCCGCGAGCGCCTCGATCGTGTACGGCCCGTTCGGCGCGGGCGTGCCGCCGTGGCCGCGCTGGTCGTAGCGCACGAGCCGGAACCGGGCGGCGAGGGGGGCGACCTGCGGCTCCCACAGATCGAGCGCCGTCCCGAGCGAGTTCACGAGCAGGAGGCCGGCGCCCGCCCCGTCGATGCGATGGTGCACCCTCACGCGCCGCCGCCCCTTCCGCTCTCGTACCGGGCGAGCGCGCGGTCGACCAGCTCCCCGGCGGCGCCGAGGTAGCCCTCCGGGTCGAGCAGGGCATCGACCTCGTCGGCGCTCATGCCGACCCGCTCGTCGGCGACGAGCGCCCACCGGAACGACCCGGTGGCAGCGGCGGCAGCGACGATCTCGTGCGCCTCGCCTCTCCCGACCCGCGGCGCGAGCAGGTGCGACACCCGCTCGGCCGTGACGAGACCGCCGGCCATGTCGAGGTTCTGGCGCATCCGCTCCGGGTCGACCTCGAGCCCGGCGAGCGCCTCGGCGACGTCCGCGAGCGCGCCGCCCGCGCACGCCAGCGCACCCGAGAGCGCCGCCCACTCCGACTGCCAGGCGCCCGCAGCTCGCTCGTGCTCTGCGTCCGTCGCCGCCAGGAGCACCGCCGCGTGCCCGCGGGCCTGGCGCGCGCAGGCCACCGCACGCACCGACGCGGTCGGGTTCCGCTTCTGGGGCATCGTGGAGGACGCCCCGCCCGCGCCCTCGCGCACCTCCCCGACCTCGGTCTGCGAGAGCAGGACGATGTCGCCCGCGATCTTGGCGGCGGCGCCGGCGGCCGTGGCGAGTGCGGCGCCCAGCTCGGCGATCCGCTGGCGGTCCGCGTGCCAGGGAATGCCGGGCTCGGGCAGGTCGAGCTCGCGGGCGAAGAGCCGCGCCACCTCCGGGCCATGGGGGCCGAGCGCCGCCAGCGTCCCGCCGGCGCCGCCGAGCTGGGCCGCCAGCCGCTCGCACCCGATCCGGTCGAGGAGCTCGCGCGCGTCGAGCAGGGCCGCGAGCCACCCGGCGCACTTCAGGCCGAACGTGGTGGGGACGGCCTGCTGGAGCAGCGTGCGCGCCGCCATCGGCGTCAACCGGTGCTCGCGCGCCAGCTTCGCGCACCGGGCCGCGGCCGCGTCGAGGCGGGCGAGCGCGATCCGAAGCGCCCGCCGCGAGACGAGCATCGCGGCCGAGTCCATGATGTCCTGGCTCGTGGCTCCGCGGTGGACGTAGGCGGCCTCCTCGCCGCCGACCGCCTCGGCCAGCTCGCGCACCAGCGGCTCCACCGGATTCGCGGCCGAGCGCCCGGCCTCGGCGAGCCGGGCGGGGTCGAAGAGCTCCGGCCGGCAGCGGTCGGCGATCGCGGCGGCGGCATGGGCCGGGATCGCGCCGGCGATCGCCTCGGCGTTGGCGAGCGCCCGCTCGGCCTCGAGCAGCGCCGCCAGCCAGGCGCTGTCCGAGACGGCCTCGAGCAGGTCGTCGGGCACGAGGATGGCCGCGAAGCCGCTCACAGCGCGAAGAAGGTCGTTTGCCCGTCGCCCTGGAGCCGGATGTCGAAGCGGAGGCCGTCGCCGTCGGCCCGGGCCACGAGCGTCGCCCGCTCGCCTGGATCGAGAGCCGAGAGCACCGGATCGGCGGCGTTCGCATCCTCCTCGTCGGGCAGGTAGATGCGAGTGATGAGCGGCTTCAGAAGTCCGCGGGCGAAGACCAGCACCGCCAGGTGCGGCGCCTGCCCACCGCCGCCCGCCGGGCGGGCCGAGACGAGCCGGTAGGCGCCGGCCGCATCGGTGCCGCACCGGCCGAAACGGCGGCCGCCGCGGTCCCAGGCCTCGACGACCGCGTCGGGCACCGGCTCGCCGTCGCCGTCGGTGACGCTGCCGCGGATCGTCATCGCCCCCTCCGACCGCTCCGGGACGAGCTCGTGCTGCGGGCGGGTGGAGAGGCCGATCGAGAAGAACGGCCCGACCGTCTGCGGCGGCGTCGGCGCGGGCATCGCTCAGTCCTCCATCGGCGTCCGGCCGAGCACGATGTCGAAGCGATAGCCGAGCGCCCACTCCGGCGTCGTCGTCTCCCAGTCGAACGCGCTCACCATCCGCTGCCGCGCGGCCGGGTCGCGCACCGACTGGAAGATCGGGTCGGAGTCGAAGAGCGGGTCGCCGGGGAAGTACATCTGGGTGACGAGCCGGTCGGTGAAGGCGCGGCCGAACACCGAGAGGTGGATGTGCGCGGGCCGCCACGCATTCGGGTGGTTTCGCCACGGGTAGGCGCCCGGCTTCACGGTGACGAACCGGTAGCCGCCGCCGGCGTCCGTGAGGCAGCGGCCGGCGCCGGTGAAGTTGGGATCGAGCGGCGCCGGATGCTGGTCGTTCGCGTGCCGGTAGCGGCCGGCCGCGTTGGCCTGCCAGATCTCGATCAGCGTGTTCGGCACCGGCCGGCCGTCGGAGCCGAGCACCCGGCCCGTCACCACGATCCGCTCGCCCAGAGGCTCGCCCTCGTGCTGGGTCGTGAGGTCGGCGTCGCCCGCGGCCACGTCGCCGTCGCCGAACGCGGGCCCCGTGACGTCGGCGAGCGCCTCGGGGATGAGGACGAGCGACCCGCCGGGGGCGCGCTTCACGCTCGAGCGGTAGTCCGGGTACAGGTACGGCGGCTCGCGGCCGCCGCGGTCCGAGTCCCCGACCCGCCTGAGCCGGCCGCCGCTCATCCGCCGCTCCGCCCATCGACCGTCTTCAGGGAGCGCAGCGCCGCGAGCTCGGCCTCGGTCGGCGGCACACCGGTCTCGACCCGCTCGGCGATGCGGAGCGGCCAGCCCGTCTGCTCCTTGACGCGCTCGACCGTGGTCCCCGGGTGAAGCAGCGTCAGCGTGAGCTCGCATGTCGCGGGATCGGGCTCGAGCACGCACAGGTCGGTGATCACCGCCGTGACGCCCCGCCCCGTGAGGCCGTAGCGCCCGCGTGCGCCCGGGCCGTCGCCGTAGCCGACCGTGGTCACGAAGTCGAGCCGCTCGACGAACGCCCTGGGCGTGTGCTCGAGCATGACGAGCGTCTCCCGGCAGGACGCCGCGATCTCGGGGGCGCCCCCGCCGCCCGGGAGCCGCACCTTGGGATGCTCGTAGTCGCCGATCACGGTGCTGTTCAGGTTGCCGAAGCGGTCGATCTGGGCCGCGCTCAGGAAGCCGACGTCGATCCGGCCGCCCTGGAGCCAGTACCCGAAGATCTCGGGGACCGACACCACGGCGTCGGCCGTCTCGGCCAGCTCGCCGTCGCCGATCGAGAGCGGGAGGTGGCGCGGCTTGGCCCCGATCGTGCCGCTCTCGTAGATGAGGACGCAGCGCGGCGCGTGGGTGGCGCGGGCCAGGTTGGCGGCCCGGCTGGGGAGGCCGATGCCCACGAAGCAGACCGTGCCGTCGTCCAGGCGGCGGGCGGCGGCCACCGCCATCATCTCGGCCGCCGTGTAGCCGTTCTCGCTCACGCGGTGGCCGCCTCGGCCAGGCTCGACCGGTACTCGCCGACGTCGCGCGTCTCGATCACATGCCGCCGCATCCACTCCTGGAAGCGGTCGCGGTCGCGGCTGATCGCATCCCAGCGCCGGTAGAAGTCGTTGTCGCGGTCGTAGTAGCCGTGGGCATAGGACGGGTGCGCGCCACCCGGCGCGGCCGCCACCGCCGTCACGACCCACCCCGGCAGGATCGTCGCGCCGGGCTTGGGCGTCAGCTCCGGGACGATCTCCTCGACGGTCACGAGCGAGCGCGCCGCCGCGAGCACGGTCTCCTTCTGCACCCCGGTGATCCCCCACAGCTGCACGTTCCCGTCGCGGTCGGCCCGCTGGGCGTGGATGATGCCGACGTCGGGCCTGAGCGCCCGCACCGCGGCGAGGCGCTCGCCCGTGAACGGGCAGTCGATCCACGAGGCCGTCGGCGTGTGCGCCGGGAGATCGGTGCCCGCGTAGCCGCGCAGCACCCCGAAGGGCAGGTTGGCGGCGCCCGCCGAATAGGCCGCCGCCATGCCCGCGTGCGAGTGCTCCTCGATCGCAAGCGGCCGCGGCCAGCCGTGCTCGACGGCGTCGCGCAACCGGTGCAGCGACCCCACGCCCGGATTCCCGCCCCACGAGAAGACGAGCTTCGACGCGCAGCCCATCCCGATCATCTGGTCGTAGATCACGTCCGGCGTCAGCCGCACCAGCGTGAGGTCCTGCCGCTCCTGGCGGATCACCTCGTGCCCGGCGGCGTGGGGGATGAGGTGCGTGAACCCCTCGAGCGCGACGGTGTCGCCGTCGCCGACGAGCTCCCGCACCGCCTCCGTCAGGGTGACGACAGCCGCCATCTAGAACGGGAACGGCCTGGTGCCGCTCTGGACCGTGATCCAGCGCAGCTCCGTGAACTCGTCCATCGCGAACGTCCCGCCGAAGCGGCCCCAGCCGCTGTCCTTGACGCCGCCGAACGGCATCTGCGGCTCGTCGTGCACCGGCTGGTCGTTCACGTGCACGATGCCCGCCTGGAGCTGTTCGGCGAGCGCCATGCCGCGGTCGGGGTCGCTCGTCAGGATGCCGGCGGCGAGCCCGTAGCTGGTGTCGTTCGCGCGCGCGACGGCCTCCTCGGCGCTGTCCACGACCTCGATCGAGGCGACCGGGCCGAACGTCTCGACCCGCGCCAGCTCGGAGTCGGCCGGGACGTCGGCCAGGAGCGTCGCCTGGAAGCAGGGGCCGACGGCCTCGCCGCCGGCAAGCACCTTCGCACCGCGCTTCACGGCATCGTCGACGCGGCCCTTCACGGTCGCGAGCGCCTGCTCGGTGATGAGCGGGCCGATGATCGTCGCGTGCTCCTTGGGGTCGCCGAGCGAGAGGCCCGCCGTCTTCTCGGCCAGCCGGCCGGTGAACTCCGCGGCGATCGGGCGCTCCACGATGAGCTTGCGGGCCGACATGCAGATCTGGCCCTGGTGCAGGAATGCGCCGAAGGCGGATGCCGAGACGGCGTAGTCGAGGTCGGCGTCGGCCAGGACGATGAGCGGGTTCTGGCCGCCGAGCTCGAGCACGACCCGCTTCAGGTTGCGGCCGGCCGCCTCCGCGAGCTTGCGGCCCGTCGCCGTCGAACCGGTGAAGTTGATGCGGCGGACGCGCGGGTTCTCGACCAGCTCGTCGCCGATCGGCCCCGCCTGGCCGCGGCCGTGGGTGACGATGTTGAGGACGCCCGCGGGCAGGCCGGCCTCGGCGAAGACCTCGCCCCAGAGCAGGCCGCCCACGTACGGCGACTCCTCGGAGGGCTTCAGGACGACGGTGTTGCCGAAGACGAGCGGCGCCGCGATCGCGCGGGCCGAAAGGATGAGCGCCGCGTTCCACGGCGAGATGGCCCCCACCACGCCGACCGGGCGGCGCATGCCCATCGCGAAGGCGCCCGGCATGTCGGACGGGACGATCGTCCCCGTCGGGGCGTAGGCGGCCCCGGCCGCCTGGCGGAAGAGGCCCGGCACGAACCCCATCTGGAACATGCCGAAGCCGAACGTGCAGCCGGTCTCGCGGGCCAGCCACTCGACCACCTCGTCGCGCCGGCCTTCGAGGATGTCGGCGGCCTTCAGGAAGATCGCCTGGCGGGCCGCCGGCGGCGCCTGCGACCACTCCGGGAACGCGGCCGCGGCCGCCTCGACGGCGCGGCGCGCGTCGTCGCGGCCCCCCGCCGCGACGTGGGCGACGACGTCGCCCGTGAACGGGTCGGTGTCGTCGAACCGGCTCCCGTCGCCGGGCTCGACCCACTCCCCGCCGATGAAATGCAGGCAATCGCGGATGCTGGTCTCGGTCGCGCTCATGTCATCCTCCCTCCCCGTCGTTCGTACCTGGAGCAGTGTCGCCGTCCCGGCCGGGTCGCCGCTCCGGCACCCGGACGAGCTCGTATCCCACCGGCAGCAGCCGCACGCCGAACCGGTCGACCACCGTCCCCCACAGGCCGCGCGGGAGGACGAGGGCGAAGACGATCGCGGTCGTGCCGAGGCCGATGAGGTAGGCCGACCCGTTGTCGATGAATTCCGTCTGGATGATCCACAGGACGACGGCGCCCAGGATCGGGCCCTCGTACGTCCCGAGGCCGCCCACGAGCACCATGAAGATCATGTAGGCCGTCCACTGTACGCTGAAGATCGACGTCGGCTCGATGAAGAGCGTGTTCGCCAGGGTCAGGGCGCCGGCGGCGCCGCAGCCGAGGCCCGCGAGCACGAAGAGCACGCGCTTTCCGCCCACGACCCGGACGCCGAGCGACGCCGCGGCCGCCTCGTCGTCGCGGATCGCCTGAAGCGACGCCCCGAGCGGGGTGCGCAGGAGGACGAACAGCGCGACCAGGAGGATCGCCGCCGCGCCCAGCGCCCACCAGTACGTGTACTGCTGGCGCTCGTCGGGCGCGTAGAAGTTGAACTCGATGAGCGACGTCCCGGTGCCGGCGCCGAGGCTCGAGTCCAGGGTGACGAGGATCGCGAAGATCTCGGCGATCACCCACATCCCGATCGCGAACTGGACCGCCCGCAGCCGCAGTGCGAAGAGCGAGATCAGAAGCGCGATCGCGCCGCACGCCAGCGTGGCGGCCAGCATGCCGGCGTACGGCGTCATCCCGTGGTGGACGAACCAGACCGTGCCGTAGGCGCCCAGGCCGACGAACGCCTGCTGGCCGACCGAGACGAGCCCCCCGAATCCGGCGAGCGCGTTCCACATCGCCGCGAGGATGACGAGGATCAGGAGCGAGGTGAGCTTCTGCGTCGCGTCGGCGCCGAGCACCGCCGGGACGAAGATGAGCGCCACGCCGAGCGCCGCCACGGTCGCCGACGCGGCGCGCGCCAGGAGGGTCCAGCGGCGGACGCGGACCGCTCCGGCCGTGAGGGCGGGGACGGTCACGCCGGCGCCCCCCGGGCGGCGAGCAGGCCGCCCCGGCGGGTCACGAGAACGGCCAGGAAGACCGCGTGGCCGGCGAGGATCGAGTACTGCGGGTCGATCCTGGCTCCGACGGTCTGGGCGACGCCGAGCACGATGCCGCCCAGGAGCGTGCCCCACAGCGATCCCAGCCCGCCGATCACAACCGCCTCGAACGCGAAGATGAGCTGCGTCGGCCCGCTGGTCGGCTCGAAGGTGGAACGGATGCCGAGGAAGAGGCCCGCGAGCGCGGCCACCGCAACGGCGATCGCCGTGGCGCGGGCGTAGACGACCCGGGAGTCGATCCCGACCAGCTGGGCCGCGTCGGAGTCCTGCGCCGTCGCCCGCATGATCGCGCCGGCCCGGGTCGAGCCGAGGAAGAAGTGCAGCCCGCCGATCACGACGACCGCCACCGCGAGGATCAGGACGCCCAGGCCGGAGATCGAGAGCTCGCTCGTGACCCTCCAGCTCGCCGTCGTGATCGAGCCGGCGTCGCCGCCGAACGACCGCACGTCGGGCGAGAACTGCCGCAGGAGCACGTTCTGGATGGCGATCGAGAGCCCGAAGGTGGCCAGGAGCGGCGTCAGGATGCCCGATCGCAGGCTGCGGTCGAGCACCGCCCGCTGGAGCACGTAGCCCAGCGCGAGCATCGCCGGCAGGACGGCGACGAACGCCACGAAGGGCGACACGCTGGAATGGTCGAGCACGACAAGCACCAGGTAGGCGCCGACGATCGCGAGGTCGCCGTGGGCGAGGTTGATGATCCGCATCACGCCGAACATGAGCGAGAGGCCGCACGCGAGGAGCGCGTAGAGCCCGCCCAGCAGGATCCCCTGGACGACCGTGTTCACCCAGCTCACGCCGGTGCCTCATCCGGGCGGCGAAGGCCGAAGTAGGCCTGCGTGATCCGGTCGCGGTCGAGTGCGGCCGCCGCGCCCTCCAGGACCAGCCGGCCCTCGAGCATGCAGGCCACGCGGTCGGCGAACGCGAGCGCCCGCGAGAGGTCCTGCTCCACGAGCAGCACCGTCATCCCGTCGTCCATGGCCGTCCGAAGCGACCGGTAGACGTCGTCGACGGCCGCCGGCGCGAGGCCCAGCGACACCTCGTCGAGCAGGAGCAGCGACGGGTTCGACATGAGCGCCCGCCCGATCGCCGCCGCCTGCTGCTCGCCGCCGGAGAGATCCGCGGCGCGCGACCGCCGCAACGGCTGAAGGAGCGGGAACGCCTCGAGCACCGCCTCGACGTCGAACCGACCCGGCCGGCTGTTGACGGCCGCGACCGCCAGGTTCTCCTCGACGGTGAGGCCCGGGAAGAGCCGCCGCCCCTCCGGGACGAGCGCGATCCCCATCCTGACGCGGCGGTGCACCGGCACCGTGGTGATGTCCCGGCCCTCGAAGACGATCCGCCCGCCCGCGGGCCTGTGCGCGCCGGCGATCGTGCGAAGGAGCGTCGTCTTGCCCGCGCCGTTCGCGCCGACCAGCGCCAGGGTCTGGCCGCGCTCCACCTCGAACGACACCTCGCGCACGGCCTGGAGCAGCCCGTGGCGCGAGTCGATGCGGTCGATCGCGAGGGCGCTCACGACGCCGCCGTCCCGAGGTAGGCGTCGATCACGGTCGCGTCCTGCATGACCGCCTGCGGGTCGCCGTCGGCGATCACGCGGCCGGCGTCCATGCACATCAGCCGGCCCACCGCCTGGACGAGCACGTGCACGACGTGCTCGATCCACACGATGGCGACCCCGCGGCCGCGGACGCCGGCGATGGTCGCGACGAGCTCGATCGCCTCGGCGTCGGTCAGCCCGGCCCCGATCTCGTCGAGCAGCAGCACGACGGGCTCGGTGGCGAGGGCCCGGGCCAGCTCGAGCCGCTTTCTGTGCAGGAGGCCCAGGCTCTCGGCGCGCCGGTTGGCCAGGTCGAGCAGGCCGCACAGCTCGAGCACCTCGATGCAGCCCGCGTACGCCGCCCGCCCCCGGCGCCCGGCGCCCGCCGTCGCCCCGACGTAGACGTTCTCGAAGACCGTCATCCCGCCGAACGGCAGCGGGATCTGGTGGGCGCGGCCGATGCCGAGCCGGCAGCGTTTGGCGGCGGCCGCCGACGTGACGTCCTGCCCGCGGAAGCGGATCGACCCGGAGTCGGGCCGGAGCGCCCCCGACAGGACGTTCAAGAGCGTCGTCTTGCCGGCGCCGTTGGGGCCGACGATCCCGACCGCCTCGCCCTCGGCGATGGTGAAGTCGACCCCGTCGAGCACCGTCAGGGCGCCGAACCGCTTGCGGATCTCGGCCGCGTGGACCAGCACAGTGGATTCTCCGGCGAGGCCTACGAGTAGGGCTGGAGCTTACCGGCCACCGGGATGTTGGGGTCGTCGGTGTTCTCGCAGAAGATGAAGTCGAGCGGCCACTGGGTCGACTTCACCCACTGCCCGCCCGGGATGGGCGTCGCAACGACGTTCGGCACCGGGCCCTTCCCCCACGCGAGCGACCCGATGACCGTGTCGACCGACAGGTTCTTCATCGAGTCGGCCACCTTCTGCTTGTCCTTCGGGTTGCCGCTCGCCTTGAGGACGGCGTCGGCCACGTCGAAGAGCGCCAGGCTGGGGCCGAGCTGCTGGTTCCACTGCTTGCCGCTGGCCGTCTCGTAGCCCGACGCCAGGTCGGCCGAGCTGACCCCGGTGAGCGACGACGAGTAGGGCCACGTCTTCCCCCAGTAGAAGCCCGTCGCCAGGTTCGCGCCGAGGCTCCCGAGCGCGTCCACCTGCGACGCGAAGAGGCCGGTCTTGGCGATCTGGGCGATCTTCACCTGGGACGTGTAGCCCTGCTGGGCGGCCTGGCGCCAGAACGTTGCGAAGTCCGGCGGGATCGGGAAGGTGTTGAAGATCTCGCAGCGGTTCTTCTTGAACGTCGCGATCTGCGACGAGTAGTCGTTCGTCCCGTCCTGGTAGGCGCCGGGGTCGACGATCGAGTAGCCGGCCTTCTCGAGCAGCGGGCCGAGGTTCTCGCGGATCGCGTTCCCGTCGGCGTCGTTCGGCCACATCACGCCGACGCGCTTGTTGGTGTCGATCTGGGGCCAGAGGTGGGAGTAGGTGTCGGCGAACTGCTGGACGCCGAAGCAGAAGTGGTAGGTGTAGTGAAACGGCGAAGGCTGGTCGGGCTTGGCGCCGCGGCCGAAGTACCAGGCCTCCCAGGGGACCACCGTCGAGATGCACGGCACGCCGGCCGCCTCGCACGCGTCGGACACCGGGTTCACCGTCTCGGGCGTGGACGTCGTCAGCATGAGGTCGATGCCGTCGGAGTGGATGAGGTCGTTGGCGACCTGGGCGCCCACCGAGGGGGTCGACTGGCCGTCCTTGTCGAGGATCTCGACCGAGTAGGACGAGCCGCCGATGTCGACGCCGTCCTTCCACGCCTTGCGGGCCAGCCCGATCACGTACGGGTCGGGC
Organism: uncultured Actinomycetes bacterium; assembly: GCA_963805545.1. Lineage (GTDB taxonomy): Bacteria > Actinomycetota > Thermoleophilia > Gaiellales > JAICJC01 > JAICJC01. Next base: position 21,994 of record CAWDUU010000009.1, on the reverse strand, counting down.
TCGCCGAATCCGGCGGCCGGACCGGTGCGCGGGCTCACGAAGCCGATCTTGAGCGAGCCGCCCGAGCCGCCCGAGCCGCCCCCGCCGCCGCTCGAACCACAGGCCGCGCCGGTCCCGGCGATCGCCAGGCCGCCGAGGCCGACTCCTGTGCGGGCGATGAACTGGCGCCGCGATAGCGCTCCCCCCAACCCCTTCACCGCATGGCCGGCCATTGGCTTCCCTCCGTTGGTGGTGGCTTCCCGGGCCGATCCTAGGATCGCCGGTGTTCAGAAGTCAAGACACTGTTCGAATATTCCGAACACCGGTACAATCGCGCCCGATGGCCGACGCCTCGTACTCCCAGTCGCTCGAGCGGGGGCTGGCCGTCCTCTCGGCGTTCAAGCCGGGGCGGCCCGTGCTCGGGATCTCGGAGCTGGCCCGCGCGCTCGACCTGAACCGCTCGACGGCCCACCGCTACGTCTCGACGCTGAACCGGCTCGGCTACCTGCGCCAGGACGAGGCGACCCGCAAGTACCGGCTCGGGCCGCGGGTGCTCGACCTGGGGTTCTCGGCCATCAACTCGATGGAGCTCCGGGAGGTGGCGGCGCCGCACCTCCAGGAGCTGAGCGACGAGACCGGCCACACCGTGAACATGGCGATCCTCGACGGCGAGGACATCGTCTACGTGGAGCGCGTCCGCAGCGCCCGCGCCGGACAGCGCGAGATCGACCTGAACCTCCACGTCGGGTCGCGCCTCCCCGCCTACTGCACGTCGATGGGAAAGGTCCTGCTCGCCAACCTGCCCGGGGCCGAACGCGCCGGGCTCCTCGACCGCGTCCAGCTGACCCCGCGCGGCCCGAACACGCTCACCGCGCGCGACGCGCTCGAGGCCGAGCTGGAGCGGGTGCGCGCGAGCGGCCTGGCGGTGAACAACGAGGAGCTGGCCTACGGCCTGCGCTCGATCGCCGCCCCGGTCCGGTCGGCTCCCGGCGACGTCGTCGCGGCCATCAACCTGGCCGTCCACCGCTCGATGGTGTCGATGGACGACCTCCTCGCACGGCTCGGGCCGGCGCTCTGCCGGACCGCCGGCGAGATCTCGGCGCACGCCGGCTACCGCCGGCCGCCGCGCTGAGCGTGGGTGACGATCGCCACATGCAGGTGGCGGCGTGCGTCTGGCACGTCGAGTAGCGTTCGCCGCTTCGTGCTGCGGCCGTTGCTCATCGCATGCTCGGCGCTGCTTCTTGTCGCGCCCGCTGCATATGCGTCCGGAACCGGGCTCGCACCCCAGGAGGTGCGGCCGGCGCCGCCGCGCACCGTCGCCGAGGTGGCGCTCCACCGGGCGCTCGATATGCGCGGCGTGCCGTACGTCTGGGGCGGCTCGACGCCGGCGGGCTTCGACTGCTCGGGCCTCGTCCGCTTCGCCTACCGCGGCGCCGGGATCACGCTCGCCCATTCGAGCTACGCGCAGTGGGACGCCGGCCGGCACGTGCACCGGCGCTCGCTGCGACCGGGCGACATCGTCTTCTTCGGCCTCGGCCACGTCGGGCTCTACGTCGGCGGCGGCCGCTTCGTGCACGCGCCCGAGACGGGCCGCGTGGTGTCGGTGAACCGCATCGACCGGGGCTGGTACGCCCGCACGTTCTCGGGCGGCGTCCGCGTGCGCGGCTCCCAGCAGCTCGCCACTCGCTGAGCGGGCGGAGCCGAACGCAACAACCGGGTCTGACCCCAATGTTGCGCGGACCGCGGCCGTCCGCGCCGCCGTGGTAGATTCGGCAAAATGGCCCAGCCTAAACACCATTTGGCGGGAGCGGCCATCGACGAGGCGGTCGACGCGTGCGCCGAGCGGGCGTTCGCGTTCCTCGACGCGCTCGTCCGCGAGCCCAGCGTGCCGGGCGCCGAGCAGGGCGCCGAGGACATCCTGGCCGCCGAGCTCGACCGGATCGGGATGGCGGTCGAGCGCGTCCCCTTCCCGGAGGGCATCGAGCGCGACCCCGCCTCCGGCGTCGGTCCCGGGCCGTACGAGGGGCGCACCATCGTCGTCGGCCGCCTGGGTGGCGACGGCGGCCGCCGCCTGATACTGAACGGCCACCTGGACGTTGTGCCGGCCGGGGACGAGCGGTTGTGGTCGTCGCCGCCGTTCGCACCCACCATCCGCGGCGGTTGGATGGCGGGCCGCGGCGCGGGCGACATGAAGTCCGGCCTCGCGATGGGGACGCTCGCTGTCGAGGCGCTGCTCGCCGCCGACCCCGGACGCGAGCCGCCCGTGACGTTTGTCGGGGCGATCGAGGAGGAGCAGAGCGGCAACGGCACGCTGGCGTCGATCCGGGCCGGCGTCGTCGGCGAGGCCGCGGTCCTGCTCGAGCCGACCGACCTGCGCCTGCTCGTGGCCGGCATCGGCGTCCTCTGGTTCGAGGTCGAGGTCTTCGCCGAGGCGGGTCACGCGCTGGGCGCGGGCCCCGCGATGGGGGCGCTGACAGTGGCGCTGCACGTGATCGACGAACTGCGCCGGCTGGAATCCGAGCTCAACCTGCTCGGCGGCCGCGAGCGCCACGCCCTCAACATCGGCACGCTCGCGGCCGGCGAGTGGCAGTCGAGCATTCCCGGGGCGGCTCGCATCGGCTGCCGGCTGGGCTTCCCGCGCGGGATGGCCGTCGACGAGGCGATGCGCCGGGTGCGCGACGCCGTCGAGCGGGCGGCGGGCGCTGAGCCGGCCCGCTCCGCCCCGCGCGTCCACTTCAACGGCTTCCGGGCCGAGGGCTACGAGCTTCCGGGCGACGATCCGCTGGTCGCCGCGCTCGCTGCCGCCCATCGCGACGCCCACGGCCGTGCGCCCACGCTCGTCACGACCGCCGGCACCACGGATGCCCGCTTCTACCGAAACCAGCTCGGCATCCCGGCCCTCTGCTACGGCCCCCGGGTCGAGAACATGCACGCCGCCGACGAGCGGGTCGAGCTCGCGAGCATCGTCGCCGGCGCCCGCACCCTGGCCCGATTCCTTGGCACCTGGAGGGATGCGGCGTGATCGACGGCATCGGCGACGGCGGCGTCCCGCTCAGCCCGCTTCGGCTCCAGAACGCGTCCGAGCAGATCGCGGAGCGGCTCGTGACGGCCATCGCCCTCGGCGAGTTCGTGCCCGGCCAGCGGCTTCCGGCCGAACGCGAGCTGGCGGGCATGCTCGAGGTGAGCCGCTCGACGGTGCGCGAGGCGCTCCAGCGGCTGGCGGCGACCGGCTACGTGAAGATCCACCGCGGCCGCAACGGCGGCGCGGTCGTCCAGGCCGACTGGGGCCCGGGGACAGCCGAGATGGTCGAGCGCACCCTGGCTCCGAACTGGGAGTACTTCGAGCTCCTGTTCGACCTGCGCCGCCTGATCGAGCAGCAGATCGCCCGCACCGCGGCCGAGCGGCTCGAGCCCGGTCACGTGGCCGACATCGAGGCGGCCCGCGACCGCTACCGCGACGCCGGCACCGACCGCGAGGCGTCCCGTGTCGCCGACCGCGAGCTGCACGCCGCCATCGCCCGCGCCACCAGGAACCCGCTGCTCGGAAACCTCTCGCGCCAGCTGCGGGCGCAGATCAGCCTGGGCTTCGAGGCCGAGCCGTACAGCAGCGCGATCCGGCAGCTCGCGATCGAGCAGCACGCGCTGCTCGTCCAGGCGGTCGTGGAACAGCGGCCCGAGGAGGCGGCGAAGCTGGCCGCGATCCACTTCTCGCTCACCGAGGACGCGATCCGAAAGCTGCTCGGCCGGGTGCGGGAATGAGCGCCCGCAGCCGCTACATCGTCGAGCGGGTGCTGCTTGCGATCCCGACGCTGCTTGCGATGAGCGTCTTCGTCTTCCTGCTCATCCGGCTCGTGCCCGGCGACCCGGTGCGGACGATGCTCGGCTTCCGGGCGACGCCGGAGAACGTGGCCACCATCCGCCATCAGCTCCACCTCGACGAGCCGCTCCTGGCGCAGTACCGCGACTGGCTCTCGGGACTCCTGCACGGCGACCTGGGCCGCGACTACGTGAGCCACGCGCCGCTCTCGGAGCTGCTCGGGAACGCCCTCCCGGTGACGCTCGAGCTGACCCTGCTCTCGATGGGGCTCGCGCTCGCGGCCGGCGTCCCGCTCGGCGTGATGGCGGCCTCCCGGCCCGGGCTCGCCCGCCGCGCCACCGACTCGTTCGTGATCGTGGGTGTCAGCATCCCCGACTTCTGGCTCGGGACCCTGCTCGTGCTCCTGTTCGCCGCGACGCTGGTGTGGCTCCCGCCCTCGGGGTACACGCCGTTCACCGCCGACCCGCTCGGGAACCTGCGCTACATGGCGCTGCCGGTCGTCACGCTGGCGACCGGCGAGGCGGCGTACATCGCGCGGACGACGCGCGGGGCGATGGACGAGGCCCTGGGCGCGCCGTTCGTGACCTTCCTGCGGGCCAAGGGGCTTCACGAACGCTCGATCGTCTTCCGGCACGCGCTTCGCAACGCGTCGGTGCCGATCGTGACCGTGGCCGGGATCCAGTTCGGCGTGCTCCTCGGCGGCGCGATCGTGATCGAGACGCTCTTCGGCCTGCCGGGCGTCGGACGCCTCACCGTCACCGCGATCAACCAGCGCAACTACACGGTCGTGCAGGGAGCGGTGCTCGTGATCGCCACGCTCTTCATCCTCGTGAACCTGGTGACCGACCTGCTCTACGGCTGGCTCGATCCCCGGATCGACGCGGGCGGCGACCGGTGAGCGCCGTCGCCGCCGTGCTGCGAACGCGCCGCCACGTTCGCGGCCGGGCCGGCGCCGGCGCGGCCATCCTGGCGGCGCTCGTGCTGATCGCGCTGCTCGCACCCCTGCTGGCGCCGCACGACCCCAACGCGATCGACCCCTCGCGCGTCCTCGCCGGCCCCGACGCCTCGCACCCGTTCGGCTCCGACGCGCTCGGCCGCGACGTGCTCTCGCGCGTGCTCTTCGCCTACCGCGTGTCGCTCGGCGTGGCGGTCGGATCGGTGCTCGTCGCCATGGCGGCCGGCATCCCGCTGGGCCTTCTGGCCGGGTTCTACGGCGGGATCGTCGACACGCTCCTGATGCGCCCCGTCGATCTGCTCCTGGCCCTGCCGGCGCTCCTGCTCGCGCTGTCGCTGATCGCCATCATCGGGCCGGGGAGCGGGGTCGCGCTCTTTGCGATCGCCGTCATCTACCTGCCGATCCTGGCCAGGGTCGTGCGCGGCTCGGTGCTGACCGTGAAGGGCGAGGCGTACGTGATCGGGGCCCGCGCCCGGGGCGTCTCGCGGACGGGCTGCATGCTGCGGCACGTCCTTCCCAACTCGCTCGGGCCGGCCGTCGTCCAGGCCAGCGTGCTCATGGGCTTCGCGATCCAGATCGAGGCGGCGCTCTCGTTCCTCGGCCTGGGGGCGCAGCCGCCGACGCCGTCGCTGGGGCTGATGCTCGCTGACGGCTACCAGGTGCTCCAGCAGGCGCCGTGGGCCGACATCTACCCCGGCCTTGCCATCGCCGTCACGGTGCTCGCCTTCACGCTGATCGGCGACGGCCTGCGCGACCACTTCGACCCCCGCGGGGTGAGCAGGTGAGCGGCGCCCTGCTCCAGCTCGACGGCGTGTCGGTCGACTACGGCCCGGTCTCGGCCGTCCGCGACGTGTCGCTCGAGGTGAGCGAGGGCGAGATCTTCGGCCTCGTCGGCGAGTCCGGGTGCGGCAAGACGACGCTGGCGCTCGCCGTCATGGGCCTCCTGCCGCGCTCGGCCCGCGTGGGCGGCCGGATCGACTTCCAGGGCCAGGACGTGGTCTCGCTCCCGGAAGCCGCCCGCCGGCGCCTGCGCGGCGATCGCATCAGCATGGTGTTCCAGGACCCCCAGACGGCGCTCGACCCGGCCTTTGCCGTCGGCGAGCAGGTGGCCGAGACGATCCGTGCCCACCGCCCGGTGAGCGGCCGCGAGGCCCGCCGGCGCGCGACTCAGCTCCTGACCGAGGTGGGGATCCCGGCCGCCGCCGAGCGCTACGGCGACCCGCCCCACCGGCTGAGCGGCGGGATGCAGCAGCGGGTGGTGATCGCGACCGCGCTCGCCAACGAGCCGGCGCTGCTGGTCGCCGACGAGCCCACCACCGCGCTCGACGTCACGATCCAGGCCCAGATCCTGGCGCTCATCCGCGACCTGCGCGACCGTCACAGGACGACCGTCATCCTGATCGCGCACGACTTGGGCGTGGTGGCGCAGCTGTGCGACCGGGCCGGCGTGCTCTACGCCGGGCAGCTCGTGGAGGTGGCGCCGGTCGAGCGGATCTTCGACGCGCCCGAGCACCCCTACACGCAGGCCCTCCTGGCGGCGCTCCCGACCCGCTCCGCCGGCCGCGGTTCACTGCCGGTCGCCGGCGGGCGCGTGCCCGACCTGGCCGACCCGCCGCCGGGCTGCCGGTTCGCGCCGCGCTGCCCGGTGCGGATGGAGGCCTGCGAGCGGGTGCCGGCGCTGACGAGCAGGGAAGCCGGCCACCTGACCGCCTGCTGGCACGTCGAGGCGGAGGCTGCCGCATGAGCGCCGCCGCGCCCGCCCTGCTCGAGGCCCGCGGCGTCACCCGCGACTTCCGCGTGGGCGGCGGGCTCCTGAGCCGCTCGGCGACGCTCCGGGCCGTGGACGATGTCGACCTCGACGTGCGGGCCGGCGAGGTGCTGACGATCGTCGGGGAGTCGGGCTCGGGCAAGACCACCCTTGGGCGGTGCCTGCTCGGCCTCATGCGCCCGACCGCCGGCACGGTCCGCTTCGACGGCGACGAGGTCGGGACGGCGGGACGGGCTCGCACGAGCTTCCGCCGCCGCGTCCAGCCGATCTTCCAGAACCCGTGGAGCTCGCTCGACCCGCGCTGGCCGGTCGCCCGCACCGTCCGCGAGCCGCTCGACGCCTTCGGCGTCGGTACGCGGCAGGAGCGCGACCAGCGCGTGGGCGAACTGCTCGAGAGCGTGGGACTGTCCGAGCGGCACGCCGGCTCGCGTCCGCACGAGCTCTCCGGCGGCCAGCGCCAGCGGGTGGCGATCGCCGCGGCGCTCGCGCTCGGCCCCGACCTGATCGTCGCCGACGAGCCGGTCTCGGCGCTCGACGTCCTCGTGCAGGCCCAGATCCTGAACCTGATCTGCGACCTCCAGCGCGAGCTCGGCGTGGCGCTGGTCTTCATCACCCACGACCTGGCGGTGGTCGAGCACATCGCCGACCGCGTCGCCGTCATGTACCTCGGGCGGATCGTCGAGGCGGGGCCGGCGGACGAGGTGCTCTCCCGGCCGAGGCACCCCTACACGCAGACCCTGCTCGACGCGATCCCCCAGCCCGACCCGCGCCGCCGCCTGGAGGCAGGCGCCGTGCGCGGCGAGATCCCGAGCCCGCTGGCACCCCCGGCGGGCTGCCACTTCCACCCCCGCTGCCCGCGTGCGATCGACGTCTGCCGCAGCGACGCGCCGGCGATGACCGACTTCGGGGCGGGCCACCGTGCGAGCTGTCACGTGACGGCCGCGGAACTTCGATCGAAAGGAGCGTGAATGCCGACCGCATCCGTGAACGGCATCGACCTGAACTACAAGCTGGAGGGCGACGGCGACACGACGGCCGTGCTCGTGAACGGGCTCGCCGACGACCTCGAGACGTGGGTGCTCCAGATGGACGACCTGCTGGCGGCCGGCTACCGCGTCCTTCGCTTCGACAACCGCGGCGTCGGCTCGAGCTCCGCCCCGCCCGGCCCGTACACGACCCGGCTCTTCGCCGACGACGCGAACGCCCTGATCCGGGAGCTCGGCATCACCGACTTCCACATGATGGGGATCTCGATGGGCGGCATGATCGCCCAGGAGTACGCGCTCGCCCACCCCGAGGGCATCCGCTCGCTCACGCTGGCCTGCACGTACGCGGCGCCGGGCCCGTTCTGCTCGCGCATGTTCTCGATGTGGGCCGACATGGCGCCGATGAACGGCGTCCCGTTCATCATGCGCGACGTCACGCTGTGGGCGTTCACCGTCCCGTTCTTCACCGAGCGTGAGGACGAGCTGCGCGAGTTCGAGGGCGAGATGGCCCAGATGCCGATGCCCGTCGAGGCGTATCTGGCCCAGCTCAGCTCGATCCAGACCCACGACACGAGGGACCGGGTCGGGGGCATCTCGGCGCCGACGATGGTGCTCGCCGGCGAGGAGGACATCCTGATCCCGGTCAGCCTCTCGCAGGAGCTGCACGCCGGCATCCCCGGGGCGACATGGAAGACCACCCGCGGCGGGCACGCCTGCTGCTGGGAGCACCCGGCCGAGTTCAACCAGGCGCTGCTCGAGTTCTGGGGCAGCCGCTGATGCCCCGCGCGCGGGGCCCAACCCAAGGAGGAGACGTGCACACATCGTTCGACCGGGAGCGGCGCGACGCCGACCATCTGGCGCAGGGCTTCCTCGCAGGCGCGATCAGCCGCCGGCAGCTCTTCGCGGGGGCCGGCAGGCTGAGCGCCGCCGCGGTGGGCGCGTCGGCGCTGGGCGGCGTCCTTGCCGCCTGCGGCGGGAAGGGCTCGGGCGGCTCGACGACGGCCACCGGCGGCACCGCCCAGAAGGCGGGCGGGACGCTGAAGGCGGCCCTGACGGGCGAGCCTGACAGCCTCGACCCCAACGTGTCGCAGATCTACACCGGCGCCCAGGTCTACGACAACATCTTCTCGAAGCTCATCGACATCGGGCCCGACCAGGAGTTCTACGGCGTGCTCGCGACGAAGTGGACGCAGACCGACGACACGACGTGGACGTTCGACCTCGTCCCGAACGCGACGTTCCACAACGGCGAGAAGTTCACCGCAAACGACGTGAAGTACACGTTCGAGCGGCTCCTCGACCCCAAGACCGCCAGCGGCTACGCGCCGCTCTACGCGGCGATCGACGCGGTCGAGGCGGCGAGCCCGACGCAGGCGATCTTCCACCTCAAGGGCCCGTTCGGCCCATTCCTCACGAACCTGGCGAACAACGGCGAGATCGTGAACCAGAAGGCCATCGAGAGCGGCAAGGACCCGGCCCGAAACCCGGTCGGCACCGGCCCGTTCCAGTTCGTCGAGTGGGCGCAGGGCGACCACGTGACGCTGAAGGCGTACCCCGGCTACTTCAAGAAGGGGCGCCCGTTCCTCGACGGGATCGAGTTCCGGTTCCTCCCGGTCGACCAGGGCCGCGTCGACTCGCTGGCCTCGGGCGAGCTCGACTGGTCGGACGCGATGCCGCTCCAGCAGCTCGCGACGCTGAAGAGCGACCCGCGCTTCCACTACGTCACCTCGGCGCTGGCCGGGATCCCGGACTACCTCGCCATGAACGTGTCGAAGCCGCCGTTCGACAACAAGGCGCTGCGCCAGGCCGTGGCGTGGGCGCTCGACCGCGACGAGATCCGCACCGTCGCCTACTTCGGCGCCGGTGAGACCGGCTCCGAGGAGGTGCCGACCGGATCGAAATGGTACGACGGCCAGGATCCCTACCAGGCCGGGCCCGACATCGACAAGGCCAAGTCGCTGATGCAAGAGGCCGGTCTGGGCAACGGCATCACCGTCGAGTACCTCGGCCTGCCCCAGTACCCGGAGCTCCTGAAGACCGGCGAGGTCGTCCAGCAGCAGCTGAAGCAGATCGGCATCAACATGCAGATCAAGCAGGTCGACGTCTCGGTCTGGTTCGACCACTTCAGCAAGGGCACGTACGAGATCACCTCGGCGTACCAGGAGCGCACGATCGACCCCGACAACTTCTACTCGCTGGTGCTGAAGACCGGTGCGCCGATCAACGCGACCCAGTACGCCAACCCGGCGTTCGACAAGCTGATCGACCAGGCCTCGACCGAGACCGACGAGGCGACGCGGAAGACGCTCTACGCGCAGCTCAGGCAGACCGTCTTCGACGACGTGCCGCTGATATTCGCCCACTACGAGACCCTGAACTACCTCATGCGCAAGGAGGTCGTCGGCTCGACGATCAACCCGACGCTCGAGCTCAGGCTGGAGGACGTCTCGATGTCGTGACGTCGTCGCGAGGCTGGGGCGCGGGTCGCCAGGTCCCCGCGCCCCAACATCGCTGGCTCTACCGTTTGCGTATGCACCGCGACCTCCACGCCGCCGTCGCCGGGGCCACCGCCGCGGCCGTCTGGATCGCTGTCGAGCCGGTCACACGCCGCCTGTCCGGGGGGTCGCACCGGGAGCTGCGGCTGATCTCGGGCAGCCTGGCGGGGAAGCGGGGAGGAAACGCGCTCGGGCTGGCCGTCCACCTCGCCAACGGCGCGGTGTTCGGCGTGGCGTTCCGCCGCCTGGGCGGCCACGGCGTGCGGCAGGCGGTGATCGCCGCGCAGGCCGAGAACGCGATCCTGTGGCCCGGGATGGCGATCGTCGACCGCGTGCACCCCGACGTCCGCTCCGGCGCGTGGCCAAAGCTCGTGGGCGACCGCGGCGCGATCCTCCAGGAGATCGGCGGCCATGTCGTCTTCGGCGCCGTGCTCGGCGCGCTCCTGCGCAACGCCGACTGAAACGAACCACCGGGCCGGGCCCCGTTCAGGCCCCCATGGGCTCAGACGCCGACGGGGTGCCAGACGGTCTTCATCTCGACCATCGGCTCGATCTCCCACAGGCTCTCGCCGGCCGGCATGCCGCGCACGATGCGCTTCACGTTGCCGGCAGCCAGCCGCTCCAGCTCGGCGACGTCGCCGCCCGCGCCGGTCAGGTCGATCGCGTTCACGTCGGCGTGGCCGGCCAGGATCGGCGCGAGCTCGGCCTTTCGGCCCGTCAGGATGTTGAGCGCGCCGCCCGGCATGTCGGAGGTCGCAACCGCCTCGGCCAGCTCGATCGCCGGGAGCGGGCTCGCGTCCGACGCCACCGCGACGACCGTGTTCCCGCTGACGAGCGCCGGCAGGATGCGCGAGACGATGCCCTCGAGCGGCGGGTCGTCGGGCGCCAGGGTGGCGACGACGCCGGTCGGCTCGGGCACCGTGAAGTTGAAGTACGGCCCGGCGACGGCGTTCGCGCCGCCCAGCGCCTGGGCCAGCTTGTCGGCCCAGCCGGCGTACCAGACCACGCGGTCGATCGAGCGGTCCACGTCGTCGCGGCCGCCGGCGACGGCGGCCAGGTCGGCGGCCCGGGCCTCCATCATCTCGGCCAGCCGGTAGAGCACCTGGCCGCGGTTGTAGGCCGTCGTGCCCGACCAGCGGGCGAAGGCGGCGCGGGCCGCGCGCACCGCGTCGCGGGCGTCCTTGCGCGAGGCGAGCGCCACGTTCTGGCCGTCGGCCACGAACGTGCGCCCCGACTCCGAGCGCGGGAAGGCGCCGCCGATGAAGAGCTTGTAGGTCTTCCTGACCGGGAGCCGGCTCATCCGTCGAACCTCAGGTACGACTCCAGCCCGTGGCGGCCGCCCTCGCGGCCGAACCCGGACTCCTTGTAGCCGCCGAACGGCGAGGCGGGGTCGAAGCGGTTGAACGTGTTGGCCCAGACGACGCCGGCCCGCAGCCGCTCCGCCATCCACAGGATCCGCGAGCCCTTCTCGGTCCACACGCCGGCCGAGAGGCCGTAGGCCGTGTTGTTGGCCTTGTCGAGCGCCTCCGCCGGCGTGCGGAACGTCATCACCGAGAGCACCGGCCCGAAGATCTCCTCCTGCGCGATCCGGAAGCTCTGGGCGACGTTCGTGAACACCGTCGGCGGGAACCAGAACCCGCGCTCGGGGAGCTCACACGCCGGCTGGTAGAGCTCGGCGCCCTCGGCCTCGCCGCTCGCGACCAGCTCCGTGATCCGGTCGAGCTGGGCCCGCGAGTTGATGGCGCCGATGTCGGTGTTCTTGTCGAGCGGATCGCCCAGCCGGAGCGTCGCGAGCCGGTTTCGCAGCTTGCCGAGGAGCGGCTCGGCGATCGACTCCTGCACCAGGAGGCGCGAGCCCGCACAGCACACGTGGCCCTGGTTGAAGTAGATGCCGTTCACGATGCCCTCGACCGCCTGGTCGAGCGCACAGTCCTCGAAGACGATGTTGGCGGCCTTGCCGCCGAGTTCCAGGGTGTGGGGCACGCCGCGGCCGGCCAGCTCGCGCTGGATCGCCTTTCCCACCTCGGTCGAGCCGGTGAAGGCCACCTTGTCGATGCCGGTGTGGCGCACCAGCTCGGCGCCCGTCGAGCCGTCGCCCGTGACGATGTTGACCGCCCCGGCGGGGAGCTCCGCCTGGCGGCAGACGTCGGCGAAGAGCAGCGCGGTGAGCGGGGTCGTCTCGGCGGGCTTCAGGACGACGGCGTTCCCGCACGCGAGCGCCGGCGCCACCTTCCAGGCCAGCATGAGGAGCGGGAAGTTCCACGGGATGATCTGGGCGGCGACCCCGAGCGGGCGCCCTCGCCGGTTGGGGAAGGCGTACTCGAGCTTGTCGGCCCAGCCCGCGTGGTAGAAGAAGTGGGCGGCCGCCAGCGGCAGGTCGACGTCGCGCGACTCCTTGATCGGCTTTCCGCCGTCGAGCGACTCGGCCACGGCCAGCTCGCGGCTTCGCTCCTGGAGGATGCGGGCGATGCGGAAGAGGTACTTGGCCCGCTCCGGCGGGCGCAGCGCCGACCACGCCTCGAAGCCGGCCCGGGCCGCGCCCACCGCCAGGTCGACGTCCTCGGCGCCGGCCTGGGCGACCTCGGCCAGCGGCTCCTCGGTGGCCGGCGAGATCGAGGTGAACCACTCGCCCGAGCGCGGCTCGACGGTCTCGCCGCCGACGAAGAGGCCGTAGCGCTCCTCGAACGAGACGATCGCGCGCGACTCGGGCGCCGGCGCGTACGTCCACTCGAGGCCTCCGTCCGCCGGGCGCGGCTCGAGCTCCGCCATCAGTCGACGGTGAAGCGGTCGGGGGACTCGTACACGCCGGTCTTCTGCGTGCGGATCTGCATGAGGACGTCGTTCAGAAGCGACGAGGCGCCGAACCGGAAGCGCTGCGGCGAGAGCCAGTGGCGGCCGAGCGTCTCGTGGAGCACGCACAGGTACTGGATCGCCTGCTTCGAGTGCCGGATCCCGCCGGCCGGCTTCATCCCGACCACGCGGCCCGTCTCGACGTGCACGTCGCGGATCGCCTCGAGCATGCACAGCGTCACGGGCAGCGTCGCCGCGGGGCTGATCTTGCCCGTCGAGGTCTTGATGAAGTCGGCGCCGGCGGCCATCGCCAGGAGCGACGCGCGCCGGACCGCGTCGTAGGTGCCGAGCTCGCCGGTCTCGAGGATCACCTTGAGATGGGCCGGGCCGCAGGCCTCGCGCACCTTCACGATCTGGTCGAACACCTCGCCGTGGCGCCCGGAGAGAAACGCGCCGCGGTCGATCACCATGTCCACCTCGTCGGCGCCGAGCTCGACCGCCGCCCGGGCCTCGGCCACCTTGAGCGCGATCGGCGACTGGCCCGACGGGAAGGCCGTCGCAACCGAGGCCACGTGCACCTGCGATCCCTGAAGCCGCCGGCGCGCCTCGCCGGCGAGCGTCGGGTAGACGCACACCGCGGCGACCGAGGGGACGCTCGTGTCGACCGGGTCCGGCCGCACCGCCTTTGCGCAGAGCGCGGCCACCTTGCCGGGCGTGTCTGCGCCTTCGAGCGTCGTCAGGTCGATCATCCGCACGATCAGGTCGAGGGCCTCGAGCTTCGACCCGCGCTTGATCGAGCGTTTGGCGAGATCGGCCGCCCGCGCCTCGAGCGCGACGGCGTCGACCGCGCCGATCCTCGTGAGGCGCGGCTCGAACGGCTCGACCAGCCTGGCCGGGGTCGTGGCCTGCTCCATGGCCGGATGGTAGATGGTCGATTCCCCTCTGCCGCGACGGCCCGGGACATCACCGCGGCTACCGGCCGGGCACTCCTCGTCTGGATCGAGCGTGGAGGAAGGCGGCAACTCCGCCGAGAACGAGCACGAGACCGAGCACGAGCCACGGCCGGGGGTCCAGGTACTCGTCGCAACCGCGCGCGGTGGCGGTCTTCCAGCACACCGTTCCCGGCCCCTTCCGCTGGACATAGGCCACGATCAGGAAGGGAACGCCGGCGCCCGCGATGAGCCCGAGGCTCGAACGGCTGACGCTCGACCGGCCCCACCGGAGCCCGGCGAACGCCCCCAGGGCGGCGACCGGCAGGAAGAAGGGCCCGATGAAGCTGACGAGGCTGATCGCCACGCAACCGCCGACGACCGCCCACACCCAGAACCATCCCCATTCGCCGAGGTGCCGTCCGCGCAACGATCCGATCGAGTTCACGCCGACCTCCACGATCAGTGTACGCGGCGACGTCCGGGCGGCAAGCTGCGCCAAAGCGGCCGGGCGCTCCGACAACCCCCCGGCCGTGGTTGTAGGATGGCCCCCGTTTTGACCAAACCATCTCGGGAGGCAATGTGAAGCGCCCACGCATCCTCGGGCTCGGAGCGCTCGCCGCGGTCGCGGCGATTGCGCTTCTCGCTGCCGCCTGCGGCGGCGGCGACTCGGGGTCCTCGACACCGGGGGCCGGCTCCGGCGGCGGCGGCAAGGTGTTCAAGATCGGGCTCGTCACCGACATCGGCGGCCTCGACGACAAGAGCTTCAACCACCTTGCCTTCGTCGGAATCCAGCGTGCGAAGTCGCAGCTCGGCATCGACTTCAAGGTGCTGGAGTCGCATCAGGAGTCGGAGTACGTCCCGAACCTCCAATCGCTGGCGGCCGCCCACTACGACCTCGTGATCGCGGTCGGGTTCCTCATGGACGGCGCGATCAAGAAGGTCGCCAAGGCCTTCCCGAGCACCAACTTCGCGATCATCGACGATGCGCCGGATCCGGCCCTGCCGAACGTGCAGGGGCTGCTCTTCAAGGAGCAGGAGTCCGGATACCTGGCCGGGTACCTGGCGGCGCTCGAGTCGAAGAGCGGAACCGTCTCGACGGTCGGCGGCCAGAAGATCCCGCCGGTCGACCACTACATCGCCGGATTCCAGGCGGGCGCCAAGGCCGCCGACCCGGGCGTGAAGACGCTGAACGACTACTCGAACTCGTTCACCGACACGGCGAAGTGCAAGCAGCTCGCGCTGAACCAGATCTCGCAGGGCTCCGACGTCGTCTTCCAGGTGGCCGGCGGCTGCGGCCTCGGCGCGCTCAGCGCGGCCAAGGAGAAGGGCGTCTGGGGCATCGGCGTCGACGCCGACCAGGCGTACCTGGGCGACTACATCCTGACCAGCGCCATCAAGAAGGTCGACGTGGCCGTGTTCGACACGATCAAGCAGGTCGTGGACGGCTCGTTCCAGGGCGGCGGCGTTACCACCTTCGACGCCGCGAAGGGCGCCACCGGGCTCGGCGCGGTCAACTCGGCCGTGCCGCAGGACGAACTGTCCAAGCTCGACGACCAGACGGCGCAGCTGAAGTCGGGCGCGATCACGCCGCCCGACACCGTCCCGTGATCGAACCGCCGGAGGGGCGGGACCACCCCGCCCCTCCGGCTCCCTGATCCACGCATGAGCGACGCACCGCTGCTCGAGCTCCGCGGCATCACCAAGCGCTTCGGCGACCTGGTGGCGAACGACAGCATCGACCTGGACGTCGGCCGGGGCGAGGTGCACGCCCTGCTGGGCGAGAACGGGGCCGGCAAGTCGACGCTGATGAACGTCCTCTACGGGCTCACGTCGCCCGACTCGGGCGAGATCCGGTTCGACGGCAAGCCGCTTCGGCTCCGCTCGCCGCGCGACGCCATCGACGCCGGCATCGGCATGGTGCACCAGCACTTCATGCTGATCCCGGTGATGACGGTGGCCGAGAACATCGTGCTCGCCGCCGAGCCGCGCGAAGGGCCGCTGCTCGACTACGGAAAGGCGCAGGAGGTCGTGCGCGACCTGTCGGAGCGCTACGGCCTCGCGGTGCGGCCCGAGGCGCGGGTGGAGTCGATCGGCGTCGCCCAGCAGCAGCGCGTCGAGATCCTGAAGGCGCTCTATCGCAGCGCGCGGCTCCTGATCCTGGACGAGCCCACGGCGGTCCTGACGCCCCAGGAGACGCACGAGCTCTTCGAGGTCGTCCGGTCGCTGAAGGAGCAGGGCACGTCCATCATCTTCATCACCCACAAGCTGGGCGAAGTGCTGGAGGTCTCCGACCGCATCACGGTGCTGCGCCGCGGCAAGGCGGTCGCGACGGTCGCGACGTCCGGAACGTCCGAGCGCGAGCTCGCCGAGCTCATGGTCGGCCGGCCCGTCCTGCTCCACGTCGACAAGGGCGCCGCCCAGCCGGGCGAGACGCTGCTCTCCGTCCGCGACCTCGTCGTCCACGACAGCCGCGGGATCGAGGTCGTCCGCGGCGCGACCTTCGACGTGCGGGCGGGTGAGATCGTCGGGCTCGCCGGCGTCGACGGCAACGGCCAGAGCGAGCTGGTCGAGGCGATCACCGGCCTCGTGAAGCCGACGGCGGGCAGCATCGTGGCCGAGGGCCACGAGCTCGCCGGCCACGGCGCGCGGGCCAGCTTCGAGGCCGGCGTCGGGCACATCCCGGAGGACCGCCACCTGCGCGGGCTCGTGCTCGACTTCACCCTCGCCGAGAACCTCGGCCTGCGCGACGTCCGCCACCCGCCCGCCTCGCGGTGGGGCTTCCTCCAGCCGCGTGCCATCACCGAGCGGGCTCGGCGCCTCCTGCGCGAATTCGACATCCGCGGCGGCGGCCCCGGCACACTGGCGGGCGCGCTGTCGGGCGGGAACCAGCAGAAGGTCGTGGTCGCGCGCGAGATGTCGGGGACGCGGCGGGTGCTCGTCGCGGCTCAGCCGACGCGCGGCCTCGACGTCGGCGCGATCGAGTTCGTCCACCGCCGGCTCGTCGCCGTGCGCGAGCTGGGCGTGGCGATCCTGCTCGTGAGCTTCGAGCTCGAGGAGATCCTCTCGCTCTCCGACCGGATCCTGGTGATGTACGAGGGCCGGATCGTGGCGGAGCACACGCCCGACGTGAGCGAGTCCGTCCTCGGGGTCGAGATGATGGGCGGCCGGAGCGCCGCCGCGATATGAGCGACCGCGTCAAAGCGTGGCTCCGGGCCAAGGCGCCGGCCGTCCTGCTCCCGGTCGGCACCACGCTGCTCGCGTTCGCGATCGGCGGCCTCGTCGTGGCGCTCACCGGCCATAACCCGCTCTCCGCCTACAAGGCGATCTTCAACGGCACGGGCCTCAACTACCTGCTGCCGTGGACGTCGTCCGAGGACAAGGACTTCGCGGCGCTGAACCTCCAGCAGACGCTGATCCTGACGACGCCGCTCATGCTGACCGCGCTGGCCGTCGCGCTGCCGTTCAAGTGCGGCATGTTCAACATCGGCGGCCAGGGCCAGTACGTCGTCGGCATCGTGGCCGCGATCGTGGTCGGGACGCACGGAGCCGGGCTCTCCAAGCCGGTGCACCTCACGCTCGCGGTCGGCGCGGCCGCTCTCGCCGGGGCCGTGTGGGGCGGGATCGCAGGTGCGATGAAGGCGGCGGTCGGCGCCCACGAGGTCATCTCGACGATCATGCTGAACTGGATCGCGATCTACGGCGCGCAGTACCTGTTCGAGCTGAACGGCCCGCTCCAGGGACCGCTGCCCGATGTGCCGCAGTCGTCCGAGGTGACCGACTCGGCGAAGCTGCCCGCCGTGTGGGGCGTCCTCCAGCCGCTCCACGCCGGCATCTTCCTGGCCCTGGCGGCGCTCGTCGTCTACCACATCCTCATCAACCGGACGGTGTTCGGATACGAGGTGCGGGCGGTGGGCCACAACTCCGACGCCGCCCGCTACGGCGGCATCCCCGTCGCGCGGAGCTACATCGCCACGCTCGCCGTCGGCGGCGCATTCGCCGGCATGGCCGGGGCCTGCGACGTCCTCGGCTGGGAGTTCCACATCGTGACGAACGACATCGCGGTGAGCCAGATCGGCTTCATCGGGATCGCGGTCGCGCTGCTCGGGCGGAACGAGGCGATCGGGATCGCGTTCGCGGCGCTGCTCTTCGGCGGGCTCCAGGTGGGGACGTCGTCGCGCGCGCTCGACCCGACCGTATTCCCGCCCCAGCTGGCCGGCAACCTCTCGGTCATCATCCAGGGGCTCATCATCCTGTTCGTCGGCGCGCAGCTCCTGCTCGTCTACGCGTGGCGCGCGCGCCGCCGCCGCGGGGCCGAGCCGCCGCCGGTGCCGGTCGTGGAGCCCACGGGAGCATGACCGCGCTCGACCGCATCCCGCGCGGCGCCCGCGGCGTCGCCATCCTGGGGATCGTCGTCGGCCTGGTCGGCCTCGAGCTGGCGCTGCCGCCGCTTCAGGTGCAGGCCGCGGCCGTCCCGGCCGTGCTCGGGCTCGCCGCGCTCGCCTGCGCCATCTGGGCGCTCTCCCGCGACGAGCGCAAGCTGGGCCTGTGGACGCTCTTCGTCGCGGTCGTGGCCACCGCGTTCGCGATCTGGGTGCAGGGCAAGAGCGACACCTCGACCGCGCTCGTCGTCAACTCCGGCCTCTTCGCGGCGACGCTCGTCTACGCCACCCCGCTCGCCTACGCCGCGCTGGGCGGCATCTTCTGCGAGCGGTCCGGCGTCGTCAACATCGGCCTCGAGGGGATGATGCTGACCGGCGCGTTCTTCGGGATCTGGGGCACCGTCTGGAGCGGCCACTGGGCGATCGGCCTCGTCGTCGCGATGCTCTCCGGCGCGATCGTCGCCCTGGTCCACGCCGTGTTCTCGATCCACCTGCGGGCCGACCAGATCGTCAGCGGGACGGCGATCAACTTTCTCGCCGTCGGCGTCACGGGGTACGCCTTCATCGACATCTACGGCTCGAACGGCACGCCGGCCTCGATCGACTCGGTGCCCACCGTCCACCTGCCCGGTATCCGCTCGATCCCGGGCATCGGGGAGGTGTTCGGGTCGCTCAACCTGATGATCTGGATCGTCTTCGTCCTGCTCATCCTCACCCATCTCATCCTGTTTCGCACCCCGATCGGCCTTCGCATCCGGTCGGTGGGCGAGCACCCGCGCGCCGCCGACACCGTCGGGATCCCCGTCTATCGCATCCGCTACGCCTGCGTCGTCCTCTCGGGCATGCTCGCGGCGCTGGGCGGCGCCTACCTCTCGATCGGGTTCGTCGGGTCGTTCGGCCAGAACATGACGGTCGGGCGCGGCTTCATCGCCCTGGCCGCGGTGATCTTCGGCAAGTGGAAGCCGTACGGCGCCTTCGGCGCGTGCCTGCTCTTCGGCTTCGCAAGCGGTCTCGCCGACCGCCTCCAATCGGTCGCGGGCGTCTCGCCGAACCTGCTGAACACGCTGCCGTACGTGCTCACGCTGATCGCGCTCGTGGGCCTCGTCGGCCGCTCGCGCCCGCCCGCCGCCGACGGGCAGCCGTACGTGAAGGGCTAGCCGCTGCGCATCGTCGACCTGATCGCGAAGAAGCGCGACGGGCGCGAGCTGTCGGCGGACGAGCTCCGGGCGGTCGTCGACCCGGATGTGCCCGACTACCAGCTCGCGGCGTTCCTCATGGCGGTCGTGCTGCGCGGGCTCAGCGAACGCGAGACGGCCGACCTGCTCGAGGCGATGGTCGACTCGGGCGAGCGGATCGACCTCTCCCCGGTCGGGAGGCCGGTCGCCGACAAGCACTCGACCGGCGGCGTCGGCGACAAGACGACGCTCGTCGTGGCGCCGCTCGTCGCCGCGGCGGGGACGCCGGTGGCGAAGCTCTCGGGCCGCGGCCTCGGGCACACCGGCGGCACGCTCGACAAGCTCGAGTCGATCCCCGGCTTCCGGGTCGACCTCTCGATCCCCGAGTTCGTCTCGCAGGTGGCCGAGCACGGCGTCGCCGTCGCGGCGCAGTCGGCCGACATCGTGCCCGCCGACAAGCGCCTCTACGCGCTTCGGGATGTCACCGCGACGGTGCAGTCGATCCCGCTGATCGCGACGAGCATCATGTCGAAGAAGATCGCGGCCGGCGCCTCGCGGCTCGTGCTCGACGTGAAGGTGGGGCAGGGCGCGTTCATGGCCGACGCCGCCTCGGCGCGCGAGCTCTCGCACGCCATGATGCGGCTCGGCGAGGCGGCCGGGCTGCCGACAACCTGCATGCTGTCGTCGATGGACGAGCCGCTGGGCCGCGCGGTGGGAAACGCGCTCGAGGTGGCCGAGGCGGTCGCGACGCTCGAAGGGCGCGGCCCGGCTGAGTTCACCGAGCTCTGCCTCGTCGCCGCAGGCCTCATGCTCGGCGACCGGGCGCCGGCCGAGGAGGCGCTCCGCTCCGGCCGGGCGCTCGCCGCCTACCGCGAGTGGATCGCCGCCCAGGGCGGCGACCCCGACGCCGGCCTGCCCAAGGCGCCGGTCGTGACCGAGGTGCTCGCCGACCGTTCGGGGGTCGTCGAGCGCTGCCACTCCCGCGGGATCGCCGACGCCGCCATGCGCCTCGGCGCCGGCCGGGCGCGCAAGGAGGACGCCGTCGACCACGCGGTCGGGATCGTCGTCCACCGCAAGCGCGGCGACCGGGTGGAGGCCGGGGACGGGCTGGCAACCGTCCACTCGCGCGGCCCCGCCGACGAGGAGGCCGTGCGGGCGAGCTTCGAGATCTCCGACGGCCCGGCCGAGCCGGAGCCGGTCGTGCTCGATATCCTCACCGCCGCGACGTGACCGCGGCCTCGGCCCCCGGGCCGTCATCGGGTGGTTGTAGACCGGCTCGCCGGCTGCCGGCGGGCGCGCCCTTGGCGAGGGAGATCGCCAAGCGCTCGGCCCGCGGCGCGTCCGGCCGGCCCTCCGACCGAGCGGCCGGAAGTTCAGCTCGGGATGGGCCGCTCGGTCGTCGCGGCGATGTTGCCGCTTCCGATGATGCCGATCCTCATCTCGATCTCCACGTCCGACGTCCCCCTTTGCAAGGTGGCCGCCGCGCCGCCCCGGGGCTCACCTGTGCGGAGCGCCAAGGGCGTACAGCCGCTCCGCCGACCGGCACAGCGGCGCCACCACCGAGGCGACGGCATCGAGATCCTCCGGCAGGTCGGCCCAGCGGACGCGGGCGAAGGGCGTGAACCGGCCTCCACCGCCGACCGCGGCGACCTGGATCACGCGGTCGGCCGACCGCACGACCACTCCTCGTTCGCGGTCGGCGATCAGCCACGCCGTTCGGGCGACCAGCGTATCGGCCTCGTCGCGGCCGCGGCCGGAGCGCAGCAGCTCGCCCGGATCGGCCACCACCTCGGCAGCCGGCGAGAGCCCGAGTAGCGGCAGGAGAGCCTGGGCGGCCGGCGGCCACTCTTGGCCGGTCATCCGGTGGCCGCCGCCAGGAGGGTCGTGCCGGCGAGGGTGAGCACGATCCCGGCGATCTGAACCCGGGCCGGGCGCTCGCGGAGGAACAGCACGCTCAGGACGACGCTCAGCGTCGCGAACTGGGCGCCACAGACCGACGCGACGCTCACCGGGCCGCGATCGACGGCCGCGACGAACGCGCCGAACGCGACGGCGTCGACGGCGCCCACGGCGGAGAGCCGCCACAGGTCGGCGCGCGAGACGCTCACGGGGCCGCGCCGGAGCACGATCGGAACGAGGATCACCAGCGCACAGAACCTCCCGATCGTCACAGCGGTGAACGGCCCGAGCGGATCGGTCTGGCCGTACATCACGAACATCAAGCCGAAGACGCCGCCCGCGAGGATCGCCCAGCCCGCGCCGCTCGCGCGCCGCTCGCCTCGCTCCGCGCACGCGAGCGACGTCCCGATCACCGCCAGGACGATCCCCACGACCACCGTTGCACCGACCTGCTCCCCGCCCGCGATCGCGACGAGCGCTGCGATGCCGCCCTCAAGCCCGACCAGTGGCGCGACGACCGCGAGGGTTCCGCGCCGGATCGCCACGATGTAGCAGCCGAAGCCGGCCAGCTCGAGCAGGCCGGCGGCCGCCGCGGCGGGGGCGTGCGACCAGGCGTCGCCGCCCGGCGCCCCTTCGAGGACGAGGGCCAGCGGCAGCGTGACGACCGTGCTCGACGCGAGGACGGCCAGCGTCGTGACCGCGATGTCGATGCGGCGGCTCAGCGTGACCAACCAGAGGTTGACCACGGCCCAGGCAACCGCTGCACCGAGGCCGAGAGCGACCGTCATCCCCGCGATGGATACAGGATGGCGCCCCCGT
>CAWDUU010000008.1:0-443231 GCA_963805545.1 uncultured Actinomycetes bacterium | reverse complement strand
GGGCTGTGCCGCCCGCGCGGCCGCCGAGGCCGCCGGCGAGCGGGGTCAGACCCCGCATCGGCGGCCGTGACACCGGCGTGACGCGCGCGTTGCGGGGTCTGACCCCACCCGGTCGCCGCTGCGGACGGTGCCCGCGCCGAGACCCGGTAGACTCCGCTGTCCCGCGCCCGTAGCTCAGGGGATAGAGCGCTGCCCTGCGGAGGCAGAGGCCGCACGTTCGAATCGTGCCGGGCGCATCTGCGCGGCGACCGCTGGCCCACCGGCTGGCCGCCGCGCAGCAGCGCGAGCCGCTCGGCCGACCGAGGAATTGACGCCGCAGCCGGTACTCGGGGCCCAGGACAGCGCGCAGGATATCCCCGGCACGTAGAGTTTCCCGATCGATCGCTCAGCTGGGTTGGGCCACGCGGCTCGTCCGGCGGGCAGGAGGCATTGCGAGTGACGGGCGAGATGCGAACGCTGCCCGGAACCGACTACCGCTCGGCCGAGGTCTTCGAGCTGGAGCGCGAGCGCGTGTTCGCCCGCAGCTGGTTCTACGCGGGACGGGTCGAGACGCTCCAGGAGCCCGGGGACTTCGTCACCGCCGACGTGGCCGGCGAGAGCGTGATCGTGGTGCGGGCCAAGGACGGCGGCCTGCACGGGTTCTACAACGTGTGCCGGCACCGCGGCTCGCGCCTGTGCGACGAGCCCTCGGGGCGCATGAAGGGCGCCGTCAAGTGTCCCTATCACGCCTGGGCGTACTCGTTCGACGGCCGGCTGATCGGCACCCCGAACGTGGGCAAGGACGAGATCGACCGCGAGGCGCTCGGCCTCTGGCCGGTGGCGGTGGACGTCTGGCAGGGCTTCCTGTTCGTCCACCTCGATCCCGACCCCGTGCCGCTCGAGGACGCGCTCCGCGACGGCCAGCCGGACGATCCGATCCGGATGGCGCGGTTCAGCCTCGACCGCCTCCGGGTCGGGCACCGTACCGTCACCGAGGTTCAGGCCAACTGGAAGATCCTGATCGACAACTACAACGAATGCCTCCACTGCCCCACCGTCCACCCGGAGCTCGTCGCGCTCGTCCCCACCTACCGCACCGGCGCGCCGTACGACGAGCGGCGCCCGGACGGAGGCGTGGCGCTCGCCGACGGCGGGAACAGCTTCACCGAGACCGGCCGGTCGAAGCTCCCCGTCGCCCCCGGCCTGCGCGAGGCCGGCGACTCGCTGTACGGCTGCACCGTCCACCCGAACATGTTCATCGACGTCACCGGCACCGGCGCGATCTCGACGATCCTGCTGCCGCGCGAGGCCGGGCACACCACCGTCGTGACCGAGTACCTGTTCGAGCCGGAGGTGATCGCCGCCCACGGGTTCGACCCCTCCGAGATCGTGGAGTTCGTCGAGCTGGTCGCCGGCCAGGATTACGCGGTCTGCGAGCGCGTCCAGCGCGGCGTGACGTCGCGCGCCTTCAGCCACGGCGTGCTCGCGCAGAAGGACGGGCTGCTGCGCAGCTTCAACGCCTGGTACCTGAGCCGGCGCGACGCACCCGCCTGAGGCCCGCCCTGGCGGATCGGGGGCCCGGGCGTGCGGTTGCTAGGCTTCCGGCATGATGGATCGACCCGACAGCACCCGCACCCGCGGCCCCGTCGGCGTCGTCCTGCCGCGCATCCCGGCGTAGGCGTTCCCGGCCCGCTGCCCGGAACGCCGTGACGAACGACAGCCCTTCGTCAACGCCGACTCGAGGACGCGCAGATGACCACCACCCTCCCCTCATTCGAGAACGACTTCCCCGCCTGGTACGGCGACGTCGTGCGCCGGGCCGAGCTGGCCGAGCACTCCGCCGTGCGCGGGTCGATGGTGATCCGGCCGTACGGCTACGCGATCTGGGAGCTCATCCAGCGGGAGCTGGACGACCGGATCAAGGCGACCGGCCACGAGAACGTCTACTTCCCCCTCCTGATTCCGCAGTCGGTGCTGGCGCGTGAGGCCGACCTCGTCGAGGGGTTCTCGCCGGAGGTGGCGGTGGTCACGGAGGCGGGCGGCGCCCGGCTCGAGGAGCCGCTGATCGTGCGGCCCACGTCGGAGGCGACGATCTGGAGCACCTACGCGCGCTGGATCCAGTCCTACCGCGACCTGCCCCTGCTCTACAACCAGTGGGCGAACGTGGTGCGCTGGGAGCTGCGGCCCCGGCTCTTCCTGCGGACCACGGAGTTCCTGTGGCAGGAGGGGCACACGGCCCACGAGACGGCCGAGGAGGCGGTGGCGGAGGCCCTGACGATCCTGCACGACGTCTATGCGGACGTGCAGGAGTCGGTGCTCGCCATGCCCGTCCTGCGGGGGCGAAAGAGCGAGCGGGAGCGGTTCCCCGGTGCGCGCGAGACGTTCACGACCGAGGCGATGATGCGCGACCGAAAGGCGCTCCAGGCGGCGACGTCGCACTATCTGGGCGAGGAGTTCGCACGCGCCTACGGCGTGTCGTACACCGGACGCGACGGGGCCGAGCACCACCCCCACGCCGCGTCGTGGGGTGCGAGCTCACGCCTCGTGGGCGGGGTCGTCATGACCCACGGCGACCAGCGCGGCCTGAAGCTGCCTCCCGCCGTGGCCCCCCACCAGGCGGTGGTCGTGCCCATCCACCGGGACGACTCGGCGGTGGCCGAGGCGGCCGCCGCGCTCGTGCAGTCGCTTCGGGACGCCGGGATCCGCGTCAGGCTGGACGACCGCGACCACGTCCGCCCGGGCGCCAAGTTCTTCGAGTGGGAGCTGAAGGGCGTGCCGCTGCGCGTGGAGCTGGGCGCCCGCGACCTCGAGAGCGGCGGTGCGACCGTCGCCGCCCGCGACGGCGGCGAGCGCGAGCAGGTGCCCGCGGCCGGGGTCGCGGGCCGCGCGGTCGAGATCCTCGGCGCGATGCAGCGGTCGCTCCTCGAGGACGCCCGCGCCTTCCGCGAGGGCCACACCCGCCGGATCGAGCGGCGCGACGAGATGGTCGAGTTCCTGGCCGCCGGCGCCGGCTTCGCCGTCACGGCCTGGTGCGGGTCGGCCGAGTGCGAGGAGGAGGTCAAGGCCGCCACCTCGGCGACGATCCGCTGCCTCACGATCGATCCTGAGGAGCCCGGCGCGCGGTGCGCCGTGTGCGGCGGCGCCGGGATCGAGCTTGCGACCTGGGGGCAGGCCTACTGACCCATCTGCCCCATGTGCATCGACGGGCCGCCCGGCTCGGTCAGACCGGGGACGCTGGCCGGCGACACCGCGACCCAGATCCCGAGGGCGACCAGCGCGACCGCGAGAGCCGTCGCCAGCCGCCGGCCGCCGGGCAGCACCTTCTCGGCGAAGATCGCAGCGGCCAGGACCGCCATCCAGACGAGGTTCATCGCGCCCAGCACGAACAGGACCGCCATCAGCGCGCCCGAGCAGCCGACGCAGTCGAGCCCGTGGACGGCGCCGCCGCGGAGCGCGTTTGCCGTGCGGGGGCCGCGGCGGCACTGCTCGAGGCAGCGGCGCTTGAGCGGCGTCAGCTCGTACACGCCGGCGGCGGCGATCATGGCGCCCGCGGCGTACGGCCCGCCCCGGTCCCATGCCAGCCAGCCGAGATCGAGCGAGGCGACGAGCTCGTAGACGCCGTAGGCGGCAACGCCGTAGACCGTCCAGACCGCCAGGTATCCGGCCGTGAACAGCACCGTCGGCGCGCGCCGGGCCATCCGCGCGACCTGCGTGACCGCCGGCACGGTCGTCGGCAGCATCATCGCCGCGGTCATCGTGACCCAGAAGCCGGTGTACCACCCCAGGCCGCCGAGGTCGGTGCCGGGGCCGGCGTCCATCCCGCGCATCCGCTCGACCGTGACCACCCACGCCGCCGCGGCACCGGCGACCAGGACGACCGGGATGCGGCTGCGGGTCATGGCGTCCTTCAGCATCCTTCACCTTCCGTTCCCGTGCTCATGGTCTTCCAGACGCCGGAAGGCGTGAAAAGTCATCGCCGCGGGAAGGGTGCGATGAGTTTCGAGGCCCTCCCCGGTCTCAGTGGTGATGGCCTCCGACAGAGGGAGATGAGATGTCCGACCACACGATCGGGACGCGCGAGGAATGGCAGGCGGCCCGGGACGAGCTCGCAAAGCTCGAGGCCGAGCAGGCCGAGCTGAACCAGAAGGTGACGAAGAAGCGGGCCGAGCTCCCGTGGGTGCCGGTCGAGAAGGAGTACACCTTCGACACCGAGGACGGGTCGAAGACGCTCGCCGAGCTCTTCGACGGGCGCTCGCAGCTGCTCGCCTACAACGTCATGTTCGGCCCGGACTACACGCTCGGCGCCTGCCCCGGCTGCACGAGCCTGGCCGACGAGCTCGACGGCGGCCGCGTCCACCTGAACCACCGCGACGTCACGCTGATCTGCTTCTCGCGGGCGCCGATCGACCGGCTCGCCGCCTACAAGCAGCGGATGGGCTGGCAGTTCCCGTACGTGTCCACCTACAACACCGACTTCGCCTTCGACTTCAACCTCGCGATCACCGAGGAGCAGGCGCAGGAGATCCCCGAGGTGAAGGAGCTGATCGAGAGCCCGCCCGGCTGGCTCGAGACGTGGGCGGGCCAGATCGGGGCCGAGCTCAAGGACGGGCTGCGCGAGAACCCGAGCTGGATCGCCTTCGCCCGCGAGAACGGCACCGTCTACCACACCTACACCGTGTCGGCGCCCGACCCGTTCGTCGCGCCGTACCACTCGTTCCTGCTCGAGCGGACGCCGAAGCCGCAGGGCTCCGAGGTGGACACCTGGAGGAAGGACGAGTACCCGGACTGATGCCGGACCGGCCGACGGTAGGCTGCGGGTGATGCGCGAGCTGCCGGGCGGAACGGTGACGATGCTGTTCTCGGACATCGAGGCGTCGACGGCGCTGCTCAAACGGCTGGGCGACGGCTGGCCGGACGTCCTGGAGCGCCAGCGGGCGATCCTGCGCGAGGCCGTCGAGGCCGCCGACGGCGTCGTCGTCGATTGCCAGGGCGACGCCATGTTCGCCGTCTTCACGTCGGCATCGGCCGGCGTCGCGGCGGCGATCGCCGCCCAGACCAGCTTCGCGTCGGAGCACTGGCCGGACGGCACCAAGGTGCGGGTGCGGATGGCGCTCCACACGGGCGAGCCGCATCACACCGCCGACGGCGGCTACACCGGCATCGACGTCGTCCGCGCGGCCCGGCTGTGCTCCGCCGGACACGGCGGCCAGGTGCTCCTGACCGAGGCGGCCCGGCTCCTCTCGGGCGCCCGCACAACCGATCTCGGCGCGGCCCAGCTCCAGGACATGGACGGCCCCGAGCACGTCCACCAGCTGGTCGCACGGGGTCTCGGCGACTCCTTCCCGCCGCTCCGGCGCACCGCCGCGCTGCCGATGGACGCCGACGCCGGCGGGGATCGCGGCGACATGAACGAGCGCATCGAGCGCGCCTCCAAGGCGCTCGAGCAGCGGATCAAGGAGCGGGTGTCCGACGAGCTCGAGCGCGCGCTCGGCTCCCCGTTCCTCAAGCGCAAGTAGCCGCGACCGCGCGGGGGATCGAGCCCGGCCGGCACCGGACCCGGGCCGCGACGGCCTCGGATTCGCAGCCCTCACTCCCGGCGCGACCGCTGCCACCGCGCCCGGGCGCCGTCCTCCCGCTCCGCCTCCTCCAGCGCCAGGCCGAGCCGGGCTCGCGCCGCCTCGTGCTCGGGCACCCACCGCCGCTCGATCGCCCGCACGCGGCGGGCTGTGACACCCAGCTCGACGGTGACGCGTCCGTACGCCTCGGAGACGGCGGCGTAGCGAGCAGCGCAGCGCAGGGCGTGGCGGTGCGCCGACGCGGCGGTCGAGATCGCCGCGCTGCCGCCCAGGGACGCCAGGTCGGTCCGGCCGCCCGGATCGATGCTGCGGAGCTCCGGGACCATGACGCCCAGACGGTTCCGCCAGTCGACGACCGCCTCCGCATCCTCGCCCGTGTGCAGCACCGCGAGCTCGACCTGCCGGTATCCGGCGAGCCCCAGCGCGCGCCCGAGCTCCTGGTGCGCGGCGAGCGCGGCCGAGCGCCAATCGGCGCGGGCGGCCGCGCGCTGACCCTCCAGCTCACGCAGGAGCGCGAGAAGCGAACGCCGCTTCTGGTCGAGGACGTCGGCGCCCCGGCGCGCCACGTCCAGCCGGCGCTCGAGCCAGATCCGTCCGGCTCTACCCGGCGGCGGGCGGAGCGCCATCGCGTGCCGTTTCGTAGTGGAGGTCGATCGACTCCCGGGGGATCATGGTGAGCCGTCTGCGCGGCAGCGTGGCGGCCACCCGCCATGCCCGGTCGAGCGTCTGGTCGATCGTGCGCGCCTCTCCGCTGCCCTGCGAGATCAGCACCCGGTCGAGGGCGTCGCCGAACCGGAGACTCGCGCGGTCGTCCTCGGTGAGGGCCTCGTCACCGACGAGATCTGCGAGGTCACCCGCCCTGCGGGCCTCCGCGGCAAGCGCGAAGAGCTGTGCGGCGACGTCGAGGTGATCCGCCCGGGTCCGCTCCGGTCCGGCTCCGAGGCGCATCAGCCGCGACAACGACCGCAGCGGGTCGAACGGCGGATAGACGCCGTGGACATGCCGATCCTGGCTGAGCACGATCTGCCCCTCGGTGATGTAGCCGGTGAGGTCGGGAACCGGGTGCGTGATATCGCCCGCCGGCATCGTCAGGACCGGCACCTGCGTGAGCGAGCCGCCGGCGTCCCGGATACGGCCCGCGCGCTCGTAGATCGACGCCAGGTCGCTGTAAAGGTATCCGGGGTACCCGCGCCTCCCGGGGATCTCTCCCCGGGCCGACGAGATCTCGCGAACGGCCTCGGCGTAGCTCGTCATGTCCGCCATCACCACGAGCACATGCCGCCCCAGCTCAAACGCCAGGTGCTCGGCGACGGTGAGCGCGATCCTCGGCGTGAGGATGCGCTCGACGGCGGGGTCGTCGGCGGTGTTCAGGAACAGCGCAAGGTCGCCCACCTCGGCCCGCTGCTCCAGTGTCGCGCGCACCATCCCCGCGTCGGCGTTGGTGATGCCCATGGCGGCGAACACGACCGCGAACGGCTCATTCCCGGCCGACGCCTGCGCCGCCACCTGGGTGGCCAGCTCGAGATGGGGCAGGCCGCCGATCGAGAAGATCGGCAGCTTCTGACCGCGCACGAGCGTGGCAAGCCCGTCGATCGCCGAGACGCCCGTGGTGATCGGCTCGTGCGGCGTCAACCGCGCCGCGGGGTTGATCGGCCATCCCGACACGGACACCCGCCGCCGCTCGAGGACGGGCGGGCCGCCGTCGAGCGGGACACCACGCCCGTTCGATATCCGGCCCAACCACCCATCGCCGACCGGGATCTGCATCGGCGACCCTTCGAACGCCACCCGCAGGCCCCGGCGGGCCACTCCCGCAGTGCCCTCGTACACCTCGACCACGGCAAGCTCGCGGCTCACGTCCAGCACCACGCCGTGACGGCGCTCCCCGGTCGGCAGGGTGATCAGGCACACCTCGTCCCAGCCCACGTCCTCGACGCCTTCGATCACGAGGAGCGGGCCGCGGATCGCAGACACCTCGGTGTACTCGATCGGGGCCCCGGTGCTCACGCCGCGGCTCCAAGTCGTTCCCGGACACGCGCCAGGACGGCCGGCACGTCCGAAGCCGCGTCCGGGCCGGTGGCGTCGCGGACGCGCGTGACGTCGGACAGATCGACCTGCTCGATGCGCGCGAACGGCATCCCGGCGTCGAGCAGCCGCCGGCACTCGGCGTGCACGTCCAGCACCAGCCTGAGCAGCGCCTGCTGCTTGGACATCGAGCAGAAGGCGTCGTTCGGGCTGAGGCTCGACTGCTGGAGCACGCCCTCCCGGAGCAGCCGGGCCGTGAGCATGGTGAGCCGCTCACGATCGGGCAGACCGGCCGCTCCCACGAGCTCCGCCATCGACTCGAGCATCTCGGCTTCGGCAAGCAGCGCAAGGGCCTCCGCCCGGGAGGCGGCCCAGTCGGGACTGCCGTTCTCCGCGTGCCAGCCCGTCACCGCGTCCACGTCGCGGGACGACGAGTCACCCCAGCTGACGGCCGGGTAGTGGCGGGCATAGGCCAGGTCGGGATCGAGCGACCAGACGCATCGGATGAACCGGCGGGTGTGGGCGCTGACCGGCTCCGTCATGTCGCCGCCCGCCGGGGAGACGGCTCCCAGAATCGTGACCGAAGCGTCCTGGCCGCCCAGCGTCCGCATCCGGCCCGCGCGCTCGTAAAACGCCGCGAGCGCCGTTGCCAGGCCGGCCGGATAGCCCTCCTCGGCGGGGAGCTCTCCGGTGCGGGAGGCGACCTCGCGCAACGCCTCGGCCCAGCGCGACGTCGAGTCCGCGACAAGCACGACGTCGTACCCCATGTCCCGGAAGAACTCGGCAACCGTTGCGCCGGTATACACGCTCACCTCGCGCGCCAGCACCGGCATGTTCGACGTGTTGGCGATGAGCACGGTGCGACCGAGCAGCGACTGCCCGGTGCGGACGTCGCTGAGAGCCGAAAGCTCCTCGAGCACGTCGGCCATCTCGTTTCCGCGCTCCCCGCAGCCCACGTACACGATCACGTCGGCGTCACACCATTTCGTGACCTGCTGAAGGAGCACGGTCTTGCCGGTACCGAAGCCCCCGGGCACCGCGGCGGTCGAGCCGCGCGCCACGGGGAAGAAGAGATCGAGCACGCGCTGTCCGGTGATGAGCGGGGTGGTCGCCGGGAGCCGCTCCGCCGACGGGCGCGGGACGCGCACCGGCCAGCTGTGCGCGAGGCTGAGGCCGCGGTCGCCCACTCGCACCACCACGTCGTGGGTTCCCACCTCCCCGGCATCCGCCACCCACTCGACCGGCCCCGAAACGCCGGCCGGCGCCACCAGCCGGAACGTGATCGCGGCCGTCTCCGGGACGGTACCGAGCAGGCTCCCCGGTACCACCGCGTCGCCGGCCGCCACCGCCGGCGCAAACCGCCAGCGCGCGTCCCCGTCGAGCGTCCCCGGTCGCCCCTCCGGCCGGAGCAGCGCCGCGGCACCGTTGAGTCGCCGCAGCATTCCGTCGAACACGTTGCCGACGAGTCCGGGGCCCAGGTCGGCCATCAGGGGACGCCCCGAGCTCCGAACCGCGTCGCCGGGCCGCAGGCCGCCGGTGTACTCGTAGACCTGCGCCGTGGCCACGCCGGCTTCGATGCCGATCACCTCTCCGGGGAGGCGGTCGCCACCCACGTCGATCAGCTCGCCCATCGCGACGTCGAGCCCGGTCACCTCGACCACCGGGCCGTTCACGCGAACCACCCGCCCGTCACTCACGCCACAGCTCCCGCAGCCGCACGCCCATGCCCTCCAGGCACCTGTCCGCAAGAGCGGGCAGGGTCAGATCGACCAGCCGGACGCCGGCGCGGGCGATGACGCCTCCTCGCTCGGGGTCGACCTCGACCACGGCGTCCTCGCCGAGACGCGCCCTCGCCGCCGCCGTCAGGCGCTCGAGCAGGGACGGATAGCCTTCGGCGGCACGCAGAGCGGCGACGGCCTCCACGGCCTCGACCCGGGCGCGGTCGTACACGTCCCGGCGCGCGGTGAGCTCGCGCTCGCGGAGAACCCGCTGCCCCTGGGCGCGGATGCTCGCCGCCCGCCGGCCGCCGTCGCACTCTCCGGCTCTGCGCGCCTCGGAGATCAGCCCGTCCGCCTCCAGCCGGGCATCGGCGACGCGCTGCTCGCGGCCCCGCCGGGCGTCGCCCGCCGACCGCTCGAGCTCGGCGGCGACGCCGGCCAGGAAGGATGCTCGCAACCGGTCAACGCTCATCGGTCAGCTCCAGCCACACCAGCCTCCGGGCCGCGAGCAGATCGCTCAGCACCTCGCGTGCCGCGGTCGAGACCAGGAGCAGCGTCGTACCGGCCGGCAACGAGTCCCAGGCTCGCAGCACGTCGCCGGCCCCGGCCGCCGGCAGCAGGCGCACCCCGGCAAGGCCGTAGCCGACGATGACGTCGTGCTCGCCGAGCGCGGCGACCGTCATGCGTGTCCGATCAGGAGAATCGCGATGACGACCCCGTAGATGGCGATCCCCTCGGCCAGCCCGACGATGACCATCGCGCGGCCGAACATCTCCGGCTTCTCGCTGATCGCCGCCAGCGCCGCGGCGCCCGTGTATGCGACGGCGATCGCCGCGCCGATCGTCGAGCCGGCCACGGCGATCGCGGCTCCCAGGAGCGCCGCCTGCGGGTCGTGCCCCGCCTGCGCCGTGCCGGACGCCGCATACGCCGGTCCCGCCAGACCGAACAGGATCGCCCCAAAGGCCACCAGCGACGCTGCGGCCAGGGTGACGTTCACGGCCACCAGCCGCCGCAGGCCGCGGCGGGGAGCGCGTCGCAGTGCGGCCGATGTCGCGAGCGCGACGACCGCAATCACCGGAGCGAGAACAAGCAGCGAAAGCATCACGGTTCCTCCTTCTGCATCACGGGCAGGCTCCATGGGACGAAGGGATGCCCCTCGCCGGCGAAGATACGCGAGAACAGCTCGTAGAACTCGAGTCGCAGTGCCTGGACGCCGGTGACCAGCAGCTCGAGAGCGAATGCAATCACGTTGCCGAGCGCAAAGACGAGGATGGCGGCAACGGTCCCGGCAGGTCCTCCCCAGAGCGCACCGGCGGCGGCGAACACGACCCCGCCCAGGGCGGCGTGCATCAGACCGAAGGCCGCGAGGCGGCTGAACGACAGCACGTTCGCGACGATCCGTACGAGTGCGTCGACGAACTCGACGCTCGCCTGGACGAGCCCGACGCCGCCCCCGGATGCCGCCACGAAGCCGATCGCGAGCAGCAGGGCACCCGCCCCCGCGACCACGACACCCGCATACACGACGGCGCTCTCCGAGGCTGCGACGCCCAGTGCGCCCAGCCCGAGTCCGAGGAGCGTCGTCACTCCGGCCACTCCAGTCTGCGAGTACAGCGCGGCGGCCGGGCCGGCCTCCCGCCAGCGATTGACGATGCCGTACACGTGGCTCACGGTCAGCATCGCCACACCGACCGCAACCGCCGCCGTCAGCAGCCGGCCGATGTCGTCGGCCGGATCAAGCCAGAGCTCGGGGACAAGACCCGTCGGCCCGAAAGCCTCGCCGTACAGCAGGCCGAACAGGCACGACACAAGCCCCGCGGCCACGAGCAGCGGCCAGAACACCCGGTACTGGGCAAGGCGGCCGCTCCGCCGGCGCCGGAGCGCCAGCCCGAGCGCGGCGAGCACCAGGCCGTGTCCGACGTCGCCGAACATCATCCCGAACATGAGCACGAACGACGCCGCGGCAAACGGCGTCGGATCGACGTCGGCATAGGGCGTCACGCCGTAGGTGGTCACCAGGGGCCGGAACGAACGGCGCACCGGCGAGGCGGTGAAGACGGTCGGCGGATCGACCCAGGCCGGCCGCCGCAGCTCCACGACACCGCCGCCGATCTCTGCCAGGCGGGCTTCGAGATCACCGACCGCGGTGCGCGGCGTCCAGCCGACCAGGACGGCGAAACCGGCGTGGAGGCGCGCCATCGCCGCCCGCCGCCGCAGCTCCACCTCGCCCGCCATCAGGCCGCGGGCGCCCGCCCGTTCCAGCGCGACCAGGTCGGGCGCAGAGGCCGCGAGGCCGACCGGCTGCACGGCCGCGCCCGGATCGTCGCGCTCGATCCGCCGGAGCGCCTCGACTTCCTCGCCCTCGGCGGGCGGCACCGTCCCGACCAGCTCCAGCGTGCCCGCACCGGCCAGGTGAACCAGCGCGTCGCGCAGGGCCGCCTCGGGGGCCACCACGGCCACCCGGCTCATGCGGACGGGGAGCAGCAGCTCAGAGGAGGGCATCAAACGCCTCCCTCGCGCCGGCACCCGCCCCTGCCGCCACCGCGAGCGCGGCCGCCACGCGCACGGCATCCGCGGCGAGCAGGGCGACGACCGCGACGATCACCGGCCTGCCCTCGCGCGATATGGCCACGAGCGCCTCGGCGTCGCCCACCACGCGCGACCACCACCGAGTCTCCGCCCGCCAGAGCTCGGCCGGCTCGTTGATTCCGGCGAGGGGCCAGGCCGCACGACCGGGCAGCACGGCATGCAGCTCCGGCACCGTCCGGGCCGACTGCCAGCCAGCACCGAGCTCGCGGACAGTCAGCCACCGTGCGGCGGTCGCCTCGGGCGTCCCCAGGAGCCGGTCGCGGGCCGCCAGGATGGCGAGCGCGCCCGCGACCCACGCCGACGTCTCCGGTGCCGTGCGCGCGACCCGCCCGGCCCACGCGATCCGCATTCCCAGGTGGATCGACTGTGCCGTCTCTCCGCCCGGATCGCCCCACCGCGACGACCGCAGCGACGACCGCAGGTCGGCGGCCGACTGCGCACCCGCCGCGGTCTGCCAGGCCGACGCCAGGCTGCCGAGCGGCAGCGGGGCGGGAACCGCT
This sequence comes from uncultured Actinomycetes bacterium, assembly GCA_963805545.1. Taxonomy (GTDB): domain Bacteria; phylum Actinomycetota; class Thermoleophilia; order Gaiellales; family JAICJC01; genus JAICJC01. The sequence continues at coordinate 430,844 of CAWDUU010000008.1, read as the reverse complement.
GCGCCGGCCAGGTACGCCAGACGGTCCTCGACGTTCACCAGCTCGAACCAGGCACCGAGCGCGCGGACGAGCTCGCCCGCACCGGCCGGCAGCCATCCGGCCAGAAGCCGCAGCTCCATCAGAAGCGATCGCGCCACGGCACGCTGGGCGGCCGGCGCGGTCGCGGCCGAGGTCACGGCGGCGAACCGCGTGCCGGCAAGGAGCGACCCTGCGGCGGTGAGCGATCCTGCCTCGGCCAGGCCCCGGGCCCCGTCAACGCCGATCCGCCGGGTCAGGAGGAGCCGGCCCCGGGTGCTGCCCGCGACCCATCCGGCGCTCACTCCGACGACTCCTCGACGCACCGCACGACAGCCGCGACGATCTGCGGGATCCGCGCCTCGCCGGCCTCGACGATGCGCCGCTCACGCTCGGCACCCTCACCGCCGGCAAGCTCCGCCCGCCGCTCGGCCGAAGCGACGATGTCCGCGGCCACCCGCCCGCGTTCGCGCGAAGCCTCCGACTTCGCGGCGGCGAGCAGCGCGTCGATCCGCGCGGCGGCGAGCGCATCGGCCCGCTCCTCCGACTGCGCGGCATCGCGACGCATCCGTTCGGCGTCGTGCTGGAGCTGCTCCAGAGCGCGGAAGAGCGGCGCCAGCTCGGCGCCGTCGTCGCCGGCATGCTGCGTCGGCACACCGGCGCGGCGGCGGAAGCGGTCGAGCAGCTCGTGCAGCCGAGAGGCACCCTGCGGCAGCATCACCCACCCCGCCGCACGCCGGCCTGCGTGCGCGCCGTTGTGCGCCGGCGGGTTGGGCTCATCGGATGTCCGGCCACGATCGTCACGCCACCTCCTGGGATCCTCCCGGAGCCGGCCCGCTCGTGCGGGCCCGGCCTATGCTCCACCAAGCCGTGGGCGTTTGCATCGGCGTGTACGCGGGGATCCCGTTCGGCTTTACCGCACGACCCGCCCGGCCTCGGATGCGATGCCTGCGGGCTGCTCCGGTCTCCCGGTGAACGACGAGGTCTCCAGTCCGGCGCGGCGTCGCAGCCGACCCTCGATCTCCAGGGCGAGCCCCTCGTCGCGACCGGCGGCTTCGGTGACGAGCTCGTCGACCAGCAGCGGGAGCGACGCGATGCACATCGACTCGCCGGCCCGCTCGAGCTCCTCCTCGAACCGCTGTTCCGCCCGGCGGATCCGCGCGTCTCGCTCGGTCGAGCCCATCGCGTTCAGGGTAGCGCGCCGGCCATCCCATCGCGACCGGGGCGTCGCGCATCCGGCCGTCCGAGCGCGGTGCAGGTCAGGCCACGCCGTCCGGGCCGCCGACCGGAAGCGCGATCCGGAACGTCGTCCCGCCGCCCTCGCGCGGGAATGCCTCGGCCCGGCCGCCGTGCGCAGCGGCGACGGCGGCGACGATCGAGAGGCCAAGGCCGCTCCCGCCACTGGCTCTGGCACGCGAGGGATCGACCCGGAAGAAGCGGTCGAAGACGTCCTCGATGTGCTCGGCGGGGACGCCGGGCCCGGAGTCCTCGACGTCGATCCGCCGCTCGCCTCCTTCCGTCGTGAGCCGCACGACGACCCGGGTGCCCTCGGGCGTGTGGCCGCGGGCATTCGAGAGCAGGTTGCCGACCGCCTGGCGGAGGCGCAGCTCGTCGCCGCGGACGTCGCCCTCACCGTCGGCGACGAACGAGACCGGCCAGCCGGGATGGAGCAGGGCGTGGTCGGAGGCCATCTCGGCGAGCATCGCCTTCAGGTCGACCGGGCCCAGCTCGAGCGGCCGGCCCTCGTCCAGGTTCGTGAGCAGCAGCAGGTCGTCGACCAGCACGCCCATCCGTTCGGCCTCGGCCTCGATCCGGTCCATCGCGAGCGCCAGGTCGGCGGGACGCGTGGAGGCGCCGTGGCGGAAGAGCTCGGAGAAGCCGCGCACCGCCGTGAGCGGCGTCCGCAGCTCGTGCGAGGCGTCGCCGACGAACCGGCGCAGCCGCGCCTCCGACCGGCGCCGCTCCTCGAAGGCGGCCTCGATCTGGGCCAGCATGAGGTTGAGCGAGCGGGCCAGGCTCCCCACCTCGGTCGAGCCGTCCTCGCCGTCGACGCGGCGCGACAGGTCGCCGGCCGCGATCGTCGCCGCCGTCTCCTCGATCCGCTCCAGCGGGCGCAGCTCACGCCGGACGAGCAGGTACGCCAGCACGGCAACCCCTGCCAGCACGGCGAGGCCCGCCACCACCTCGAGCAGCACGAGCCGGTTCAGCGTGGAGTTGACATCGCCGAGCGGCATGGCGATCACGAGCCTGCTCCCGGGCGTGAGCTGCGGACCCGGCCCGGTGTCGCTCGACGTGAGGACGGCGAACCGGTACCCGGCGGCGGTCGAGTCGCCGACCGGCGCCGCAAGCGCCCGTCCCGCGAGCTCCTTCCCCGGGACGCCCGTGCCGAACCGCTGGGCGGCGGCGATCGAGCCGCTGCTCGACACCAGCGCGGCGTAGCTCCCGGGAGCGAGCACGCCCAGGACCTGCTGCTGGGCGCCGGTGTCGGTGTCGCCGCGGATGAAGAAGCCGAGGACGGGCCCCGCGGCCGAATGCAGCTGGCGGTCGGTGCGGTCGAGCAGGAACGACCTGAGCTCCAGCCGGGTCGCGACGCCGGCCACCACCAGCCCGACGCCGACGAGCACCACGGCGATGATCGACAGGCGAACCCGAAGCGGCGGCGGCCAGTGCCCCGGCACGGCGCTCAGCCCGCCTTGAGGCGGATCGCGTAGCCAAACCCGCGCACCGTGTGGATGAGCGGCGGCTCCCCGGGGAGGTCGACCTTCTTGCGCAGGTAGCTGATGTACGTCTCGACCACGCTCGAGTCACCGCCGAAGTCGTACCGCCAGACGTGGTCGAGGATCTGGGCCTTGCTCACGACCCGGCCTGCGTTCATCAGGAGGTACCGGAGCAGGTGGTACTCGGTCGGCGTGAGGTGCAGCACCCGGCCGGCGCGGCGCACCTCGTGGGCGTCCTCGTCGATCGAGAGGTCGTGGTAGACGAGCTCGCCGGTCTCGTTCGGGTCCGCCTTCGTCCGCCGCAGCACGGCCCGCACCCGCGCGACCAGCTCCTCCAGGCTGAACGGCTTCCCCACGTAGTCGTCCGCGCCGAGCGTGAGCCCGTGCACCCGGTCGGCGGTCCGGTCCCTGGCGGTGAGGAACAGCACCGGCACCCGGCGGGCGCCGCCGGCCAGGCGGCGGTAGACCTCGAAGCCGTCCAGGTCGGGCAGCATGACGTCGAGCACGACCAGGTCCGGATCGAAGGCCGCGGCCCGCTTGATCGCCGTGCGGCCGTCGTGCGCCGTCTCGACCTCGAAACCCTCGTAGCGCAGCACGGTCGAGACGAGCTGGGTGATCGAGTCCTCGTCGTCGACCACGAGCACCCGGGCCGGCGCCTCCGTCTGTCCGTTTGCCTGCATGTCGGAATCTCCTCGCATCCCACCGTAACCCGGCCGGCTGTGAGTTTCCTGGGAGCTGCCTGCGAGTCGCCCCGGTGGGGCCAGGCCCCGGTTGTGTCCGCCGTCACGCTCACAGGCATCTCACAGGCAGCTCCGATCCGGGCCTGAGCTCGGGCGCGCACGCTGAACCGGACCTCCCTTTTCTCAGACTGGAGCGCACCATGAAACGCACAACACGAGCCGCAGCGCTCATCGCCTCTGCGGCGCTCGGAGCCGGCACGGCAGTGACGGCCGCCGCCCTCATCCACGCATCGGGCGGTTCGTCCGCACCGACCACCGTCGTCGGAAACGCGAGTGCCGCGGCCGACACGACCTCGGCCATGTCGGTCGCCGACATCTACCGCGCGTCGGTCGCGGGTGTCGTCGAGATCAAGGTCAGCTCGACGTCGAGCACCGGCCCGTTCGGCCAGCCGCAGGCCCAGGTCGCGCAGGGGACCGGGTTCGAGATCGACGCCAAGGGCGACATCGTGACGAACGCCCACGTCGTCTCCGGCGCCTCGTCGATCAGCGTCGAGACCAACGACGGCAAGACCTACCGGGCCACGCTCGTCGGCAGCGACGCAACGACCGACGTCGCCGTCATCCACATCGACGCCGCCGAGAGCGCGCTCCATCCGCTCTCGTTCGGCGACTCGACGGCGCTCGAGGTGGGCGATCCGGTCGTGGCGATCGGCGACCCGTTCGGGCTCGCCGACAGCGTGTCGTCCGGGATCGTCTCGGCGCTCGGCCGCACGATCACCTCGCCCGACAACCACCCGATCCAGGACGCGATCCAGACCGATGCCGCCCTGAACCACGGGAACAGCGGCGGGCCGCTCTTCGACGACCAGGGCGATGTCGTCGGCATCACCTCCCAGATCTACGCCGACCAGAGCACGAGCGGGAACGTCGGCATCGGGTTCGCGGTCCCGTCGGCGACGGTCGAGCGGATCGCCGGCGAGCTGATCGCCGACGGCAGCGCCTCGCATCCGTACCTGGGCGTCTCGCTCGCCGATACCGACGGCGGCGCCCGCGTCACCCGGGTCGCGGCCGGGTCGGCCGCCTCCCGGGCGGGCATCCAGGCCGGCGACGTCATCACGGCCATCGACGGCCGCGCGGTTTCGAGCGCCGACGATGTCGTGGAACGCCTCTCGGCGATGAGCCCCGGCGACGCCGTCACGCTGTCGGTGACGCGCGACGGGGGCTCGACCACGATCCACGCCACGCTCGGGAGCGCGCAATGACCGGCGCCGGCGCACCGAACCGGCCGTCGCGCCGGGAGCTCGCCGGCCGCCTCTCGATCCTGAAGCGGGCCGTGGTCGCCGTCGCGGTCGTGTGCTTCGCCGGGGTGGGAACCGCCGTGGCCGTCCAGGGCTCGACCGGCAACACCCAGACGGCGAGGTCCGGCGGCTCGCAGCAGCAGGAGACCGCAAGCGACCGGAGCGACTTCTGGGCCGACCCGTCCGAGGGGGCGAGCGGGCTCGACGGCGGGTCGGCCGAGGCGCCCGTGGCGGGGTCTCATGCCTCGTGAGCCCGCCGTCCCCGCCGGGTACGGGTCCGCACGGTTCCGGGCGATGGACTGCGAGATCCGCGTCCTCCTGCCCGACCGGCAACGCACGCAGGCCCTCGCGGTTCAGCAGCTCTTCGCCGACTGGGATCGCCGGCTCAGCCGCTTCCGGCCCGAGAGCGAGCTGAGCCGCCTGAATGCCGCGGCCGGGCGCCCCGTCCGTGTGAGCGGGCTCCTGGAGGGCGTCCTGCGGCGGGCGCTCGCCGCAGCAGACGCGACCGAGGGCGTCTTCGACCCGACGCTCGGGCGCCGGATCGCCGAGCTCGGCTACGCCGAGACGTTTACGCGCGCCGTCCGCGGCGCGGCGCTCGCGCCCGCACCGGGAAAGGCACCGGCTGCCGAAGGCCGCCCGCAGGACGTCACCATCACGCCGGCGGGGACCGTCACGCTTCCCGCCGGCGTTGCGATCGACCTGGGCGGCATCGCCAAGGGCATGGCGGTCGATCGGTCGATCGCGCTGCTCGGCGGCCTCGGCGTCGAGTCGGCGCTCGTCTCGGCAGGCGGAGACCTGGCCGTGACGGGCTCGCTCCCCGGAGGCCGGCCGTGGCCGGTGGCCGTCGAGGAGCCGGGCGGTGAGGCGACCATCCGGCTCCGGGGCGGAGCGATGGCGACGTCCAGCACCCGGCGGCGCCGCTGGCGGGCCCACGGCCGCGAGCAGCACCACCTGCTCGACCCGCGCACGGGCGACCCGGCGGCGACCGGCGTCGTTCGGGCGACCGTGGCCGCGCCGACCTGCGAGCAGGCTGAGGTGGCCGCCAAGACGGCGCTCATCCTCGGCGCCGCGCGCGGGGCCGCCTTCCTCGAGGAGCGCGGCCTCACAGGGCTGCTCTGCACCGGGCGGACGGCGACGCCCGTCGGCGCGTGGCCGGCCCGGGCGCAGGCCACGCCGTGACCTCGCACCTGGCCTGGTACACGGCCCGGGCGAGCGGCTTCACGGCCCTCGTTCTCCTGACCGTGTCGATGACGATCGGCCTCGCCCTCGCCATGAAGCTCCGGTCACCGGCCTGGCCGCGGTTCCTCACGACCGAGCTGCACCGGTTCACGACGCTGACGGCGCTCCTCTTCGTCGGCGTGCACACCGCGGCGCTCGCCGCCGACTCCTACGCCGGCTTCGGCGTGACCGATCTCCTTGTCCCCTTCGCGTCGCCGTACGCGCCGCTCGGCATGGCGCTCGGGATCACCGCCACGTATCTGCTCGTGGCGGTGTGGGCATCGTCGCAGCTCCAGCGGCGGATCGGATGGCGGATGTGGCGGGCGCTGCACTACGCGACCTTCGCGCTGTACGCGCTTGCGGTCGCCCATGCGCTTGCGCTGGGCGAGGACACGGCGACGACGTGGGGCGGTACGGCCCTCGCCGGGAGCGTCGTCATGGTCGGTGGGCTCACCGCGCTTCGCGCGCTCGCAGGCGGGCGGACCGCGCCGAGCGCCCGGCCTCCGGTGGAGGCCGGGCGCCCTGGTCGCGGCTACTGAGGCGGTCCGCCGAATCCGGACTGCGTGCCGGTGACGTGGAAGCCCTTGTCGAGCTTCACCGTCACCTCGCTGCCGTCCGCCCTGCGCAGATGGGCCTCGTAGGCCGCTCCGGCGGAGTCGGTCTCGACGCGGATCACCGTCGCGCCGGGCGCAGCGGCAAGGGCCGCCGCCCGGACCTTGGACGCCGTGGCGCCCGTGAGGACCGTCTCGCCCGGCCCGTGACTCATCTTGGCCGGGTCCTTCCCGTGGGCGGAGCTCTGACTCCCGCCCGAGGCGGCATTCGCGACGCCGGCCGCACCCGCAGCCGCTCCGAGGGCGAGCGCCCCCGTCACGACCCAGGCTCTCGTGGTCTTTCCGAGCATGTTCCTCCTCTGGTCGTCTCGCACCGATCCGGCGAGTTGACCAAAGGGTGCTGGACCGCCTTGTCGAGCAGCTTGCCGGGGAATGTGAGTTCGCTCAGAGAGCCGCCCCGCCGCCCGTTCCCAGCCAACTCCAAGCCGTCTCAGACCATGCGTTGAGCTTGGCCGGCTTCGCTGGGTGAAGACCGCGGCAACGTCCGCGCCGATCGAAGGAGATGCCGTGTTCTTCCTGTCGTACATGTTCTCGGAGCTGCGCCGCCGCCGCGCGCGGACGGTGCTGACGTCGCTCGGGCTCGCCGTCGGCGTGGCCCTCGTGATCTCGGTGAGCGCGCTCTCGACGGGGCTTGACCGCGCGCAGCAGAAGGTGCTGAGCCCGCTGACGGGCGTCGGCACCGACATGTCAGTGACGCGACCGATCAAGCTCACGCAGAACGGCGGGGCCTTCTCCAACCTCTCGAAATCCGAGCAGCGGCGCCTGCGGCGCGAGGGCGGCGGCGCCGGCCCGCTCGACCTTCGCAGCGTGAAGCCGGGCGCGAAGATCGATCGCGACAGCTTCACGACGACCCAGCTCTCCTTCTCCCAGTCGCAGGTCGCGAAGGCCCGCGCGACGTCCGGCGTCCAGAGCGCCGCCGGCGCGCTCACACTGACCGCGGTCCACATCCACGGGAAGGCGCCGAAGATCAAGCTCGCCGGGGGCACGGGCACGCAGAGCTTCCAGGGCGGCGGCGCCCAGCCGCCGGCCGGCAGCTTCGGATCGAGCTCGATCGACGTCGACAGCCGCACGGTGACGGGCGCCGATCAGACGCAAGCGGCCCTCGCCCCGATAACGCCGAGCCAGATCGAGCAGGGCTCGTACTTCGCGGCCGGAACGGCGGGCGCGCACCAGGCGATCCTCTCGCGGTCCTACGCGAACACCAACAAGCTGCACGTCGGCTCGACGGTGAAGCTCGGCGGCACCACCTTCCACGTCGTGGGGATCGCCTCCAGCCCGCTGGGCGGGACCGCGTCCGACATCTACGTCGAGCTCGAGACGCTGCAGCGCATCGCCGGCTACCAGGGCCACATCAACGTGCTCCAGGTGCGGGCCGACTCGACCGGCCAGGTGTCGTCGGTCGCCGCCCGCATCAAGCACTCGCTCAAGGGAGCGGAGGTCACCACGGCGGCGACGCTCGCCAAGCGCGTGGGCGGCTCGCTCTCCGACGCCGAGGATCTCTCGTCCAAGCTCGGCACGGCGCTCGAGGCCGCCGGCCTCATCGCCGCCGTGCTCGTCGCGAGCCTCCTCACGCTCGCATCGGTGGCCAAGCGCGTCCGCGAGCTGGGGACGCTCAAGGCGCTCGGCTGGTCGAGCTTCCAGGTCGTGCGCCAGATCTCGGTCGAGTCGCTCTTCCAGGGGCTCCTGGGCGGGCTCGCCGGCGTCGGCCTGGGCGTCGCCGCCGTCGCCGCGATCAACGCGGTCGGCTGGACACTCAAGGCGACCGTGGCCGGGACGAGCTCGCCGGCCGGCGCGGGCTCGCCCGGGGCCGGCGGGCCGTTCGGCCTCGGCCAGACGCACGTCACCTCGGGCTCCACGATCGTCAAGCTCACGACCTCGGCCGACGCACGGCTGATCCTGGTCGCCGTGGCGCTCGCGGTCGCCGGCGGCCTCGTCGCCGGTGCGTTCGGCAGCCTGCGGGCCGCCCGGCTGCGCCCGGCCGTCGCCCTGCGCACCGTCGAATGACGCCCACCACCCACGAGGAGAGAAGGCCATGACATCACGCCTCACGCATCGAAACGGCAACGCCACCCAGGCGGCACCGCCTTCCCCGCCCTCCCCGCTCTACGAGCTCCGCGGCGTCTCGAAGGTCTACGGCTCCGGCGGCCGCCGCGTCGCGGCCCTCGAGGGCGTCGACCTGGAGGTCCGGGCGGGCGAGCTGCTCGCCGTCGTCGGAGCGAGCGGGTCGGGCAAGACGACGCTCCTCCAGCTCCTGGGCGCCCTCGACCTGCCGACGAGCGGCTCCATCGCCCTCGCCGGGCGGCCGCTGACCGGCATGCGGGAGCGCGAGCTGACGCTGCTACGGCGTACCCAAATCGGCTTCGTGTTCCAGCAGTTCAACCTGATCCCGACCCTGACCGCACGGCAGAACGTCGAGGCGAAGCTGGCCGTGGCGGCCGGATCGTCGCGGGGCCGCACGGCCGACGAGCTGCTCGACGCGGTCGGGCTGCTCGGGCGCGCGCACCACCTGCCGTCGCAGCTGTCGGGAGGCGAGCAGCAGCGTGTCGCGATTGCCCGGGCGCTTGCCACGCGACCCAGCGTCGTCCTGGCCGACGAGCCGACCGGGAACCTCGACTCGAGCAGCGGCAGGGAGATCCTGGAGCTCCTGCGCACGCTCTCCGCCGAGCACGGCCAGACCGTCGTCCTGGTCACGCACGACCGCGAGCTGGCCGAGTCCTCCCCGCGCGTGGTCGAGCTTCGCGACGGGCGGATCCTCGCCGACCACCCCGGCAGCACCAGGGAGGCGCCCCTGTCAGATTGTGCCAGTTGACACGAAAACCTTTGCGCGGTTAGCATCCGACGCGCGCCGGCCCTGTCCGGCAGAAGGGTGCGGGTGGACGTGGCGGACGAGACGGTCACGACACAGGCGGGGGAGACCGCGGCCGAGGCCGACGTCGTCGGCTCGCCCGAGCGCGGGGCCCAGATCGCCGCCGCGTTCCCGGAACGAGGCGTGCAGCCCGACATGGGGCCGCCCTCGTTCGCGGAGCTCGTCTGGGCCCACCACCTGTGGCGGGAGCAGCTCCGCGGCCTGGACGGCAGGGCCGACGGCCGGGATCTGGACGTCCCGCTCGAGGCGGCCTACCGCCGCAAGCTGACGGCGTTCCAGCGTCACAACGGCCGGATCGTCGACGCGTACTGGTGCAGGTCGGAAGCGTCCGCCGTCGCGATCACCGCCAAGGAGCCGGCCCGGTTCGCCCGCCGCGTGCTGCGCCGGTCGGCGAGCATGCGCTTCCACTCCGCAACCGACTGGAAGACCGCCCGCTCCCCCGGCCTGGCGATGCTGCTTCAGGACTGCGAGACGCTCGCCATCCGCGTGAGCGAGGTGCTGAACGGGACGAGCCAGCGGATCGCGATCCGGTGGGTCATGTCGGTGGCGAGCTTCCTGCTCGCCCGGGCGGACATGGAGCCGCCCCGCCTCCAGGACAAGCGCCGGACGGCCGCGACCACGCAGGCCCGCGCGCACGTGGCGCCGGAGCTCCGCACCATCGAGAGCTACTACCTGAAGGCCGCCGAGAAGCGGGCGCGGATGGTGTACGTGTGGGGGATGGTGCAGGGCATCGCCGGCTTCGGGATCCTGATCGGGCTCGTCGCCGCATACCTCGCCGCCGCGTCGCGGGCAAGCCTCCACGACGCGAACGCCCAGCAACTCGCCGCGACGGTCGTCGCCGGCGCCGTCGGGGCGCTCATCAGCGTGCTCCTGCGGATGGACGAGCGGCGCACGTCGACGTTCAAGATCGACGCCGAGATCGGCGGCAGGGCGGTCCGGCGGCTGGGTCTGTTCCGGACGACCGTCGGCGCGATCCTGGCCATGGCGGTCTTCTGCACCCTGAAGGCCGGGCTCGTGCAGCAGATCAAGCTGCCGACCGGGTCGAGCGCGATCTACTTCTACACGGTCGTCGCATTCCTCTCCGGCTTCAGCGAGCGGTGGGCGCAGATCGTCCTCGGGAGCGCCGAGACCGTGCTGGCACCGGCCGCCCCGGCCGCCGGCGCCGGCCCTCCGCCGGCGGGCGCGAGCGGAAACGGCGCCGGGCCTGAGCCGGCGCCGTAGGGCAGCGCCGGGGCCAGGCCCCGCGGGATCAGCACCCCGAGGCCCCACGGGTCCGAGTAGCGTGTCCCCCGTGACGAATGACATCGCCGGCGTCGAGGACCGCCTCTACGGCGCCGATCTGGACGAGTTCGTGAAGGAGCGCACGGCCGCCGCGAAGGCGCTTCGCGGCGACGGGCGGCGCGAGGACGCCGCCGCGGTCGCCAAGCTGGCGAAACCGAGCGTCGCCGCCTGGATCGTGAACCGGCTCGCCCGCGATGAGCGAAAGCCGGTCGGCGCGCTGCTCGACGCCGGTGCGCGGCTTCGCGACGTGCAGCTCGGCGCCGGGTCGGCCGCCGACCTGCGGAAGGCGTCGCAGGCGCAGGAGGCGGCGCTGCGGTCGCTCATGCGCTCGGCGGAGCGGATCGCCGGCTCGCGCGGTTCGGCCACGTCCGCCACGCTCGACCGGGTGCGCGAGACGCTGCACGCCGCCGCGCTCGACGCCGGCCTCGCCGAGCACGTCCGGCGCGGCGTCCTCGTCCGCGAGGAGCGGGCCGTCGGATTCCCCGCGGGCATCGCCGTCCCCGCCGAGCGCCGCCGCGCGTCCGCCGCGACGCCCGCCTCGCCGAGGGCCGCGCCAAAGCCCGCCGGGCGGAACGCCCGCCCAGAGCAACGGGACGAGGTTGCGGCGAAGCGGCGGGAGCGTGCCGAGGCCGCGGCGCAGGCGGCCCGAGCGGGCCTGGCGACCGCGAAGGCGGAGAGAGACGCGGCGAGACGCGCGCTCGACACCGCGACGCGGGCGCTCGCGGACGCCCGCAGGACCGTGGCAGAGCTGTCGCAGCGCGTCGACGCAGGGCGCCGCGGTGTGGATCGGGCAGAGAAGGCGCACGCCAGGGCGACGAAGCTGGCCGCACAGGCGCTCGGGCAGCTCGAGGAGATCCGCGGCAGGGAGTGAACCGCCCGTGTATCCCGACGATCCGCACCCGGAACCCCGCTCAGGGCTCGAGCCCCTCCTCCACCATCATTCGCTGCACGCCCGGCCGCTGGAGCATCCGGTCGAAGTGAGCGCGCAGGTGCGGCCCCTCGCGGGCCGGGGGCTCCTGGAGGCGGCCCCACCGCGTCAGCATGAAGAGGAACAGGTCGGCACCACTGCGGTCGTCGTCGACAAGCCATGTCCGGGTGGCGAGCTGTGCGTCGATCCAGTCGGCGTGCCGGCACAGGTGCGCCGTGGCACACGCGCGGATGTCCCCCGCAGCGCTGCGGTCGGTCGTGAATCGCTCCGGATAGAACCAGTGCATGTGCGCGGCCTGCACAGCACTCGCAAGATATGCGAGCCATCGGTAGAGCTCCGACCGAGCACGCGTTCCGGCAGGTGCACCGAGACCAGCTTCGGGAAACCGATCGGCAAGGTGCAGCATGATCGCGACCGATTCGGTCAGTACGAGGTCGCCGTCCTCGAGAGTCGGCACCTGACGCCACGGGTTCAGCGAGAGGTACTCGGCAGGCCGATCCCCCACATCGTCCTCCGGGACAAGCGCCAGTGCGTACTCCGCGTTGGCCTCCGCCAAGGCTGCATGCGGAGCCATCGCTGCGGTGCCGGGAATGTAATGGAGCCGCAGCACCGACCTATCGTAGCCATGCTCTCGACCCTCGCTCAGGCGTCCGGCGAACCGTTTGTGGTGAGCGCGCGCCGGTCGCTGATGCCGAGCTTCTTGAACACCCGTCCGAGATGTGTCTCGATCGTGCGCGAGCTGAGGAAGAGCAGAGCACCGATCTCCCTGTTGGTCCGGCCCTCCGCCGCAAGTGTTGCGATCTGCCGCTCCTGAGGAGTGAGTTCGTCGCGTAACTCGGGACCATGCGGTCGGCGGTGCTCGCCGCTCGCCCGAAGCTCGCGTCTCGCCCGGGCAGCCCACGAAGCGGCGCGTAGCTGCTCGAATGCGTCGAGAGCAGCTGCGAGCTGGTTGCGAGCGTCGCGGCGGCGGTTGGCGCGGCGCAGCCGTTCTCCATAGCAGAGCCGCGTCCGCGCGCCCTCGAACACGTCGCCCAGTCGATCGAACAACTCCAGTGACTCTGTGAAGAGCTCGTCGGAGTCGTCAGCGTCAGCCATGAGGGCGCGACACCGCATGTACGCACCACGCGGCTCGTCGAGGTGAACATGCGTTTCGACCTCGTCGAGACGGGCACCCGCCTCCTCGAGGCGACCTGCTCGAATGTAGGCCTCGACGAGGTCGAATGCGTTGGCGGAAAGCTGCTCGATCGCGTAGCTCTCGCGGTGCTCCCGGCTTGCGATCGCGACGTCCGGCTGTCCCGTGCCGAGCGCGAGCAGACAGCGGGAATTGCGCTCCATTGCATCGGTCGGCGTTGCCGTCCCCGCGTACCGGGCAGCAGCTGCGTTCAGCTCTTCGAACTCGTCCGCCGCCCCGCGGCGCGCCGCGATCTCCGCCTGGCGGCTGAGAGCAAGGCAGACGGTGGTCAGCTGTCCCGTGTCCTCGCCCAGCCGGATCGCCTCCCACAGTCCTGCGCCGGCCTCGTCCCATGCACCGACATCGATCTGCACCGCGGCGACGTCCGCGAGCGTCTGGGCTACGAGCGCGGCAAGGCCGAGCTCGCGCGAGCGCGCAATCGCCTTGTGGTAAAGCGCAGACGCCTGGCGCGGATTGCTGCGCCACCACGCGCAGTCAGCCGCCAGCAGGAGGGCGCGTGGATCATCCCGGCGGGCCGGATCGCCCGAGATCGCGCGGTCGACCGCGGCGAGCAGCGGCGCGGATTCGAGAACCGATCCTTCGCGGGCAAGCTCGAAGCCGAGGACGTAGTCGAACAGGGGGTCGTCGATGTCGCCCGCCGCCTCCCGCGCGGCGCGTGCGAGCTCCACGTTCGACTCGGTGTCCCACGCCGGCCAAAAGGCGATCACCGCGTCGGCGAGCAGGTACGCAGCTCGAGTCGAGTCGAGCGAAGCGACCGCCGCCGCCTCCTCACGCAACATCAGCGAGATCTCCTCAGCAACTCCGCCCGACTGCGAGGCCATTCGTGCGTGAGCCCGGACGATGTCGGCGTGCAGCAGCGGATCAGAGCATGTTGCACGTGCCACTTCAGCCGTCTGACGGGCCGGATCCCCGACCCCTGCTTCCCATGACGCTTCGCTTGCAGCCAAGAGCCGCCGAGCGCGCAGGTTCGCGCCACGGGTCAGCTCGGCCGAGCGCCGCCACGCGGCCGCCGCCGCCGCTGGGCCCCGCCGCGCTTGGGCGTCTACGGCCACCGCCTCCATCACATCCGCGAGATCCTCGTCGGGCTCGACGACGGAGCTCGCGCGATGCCAGGCCTGGCGAGAGGACTCGCTCCGAGGCAGCGCCGAAGCCACCGCTGCGTGTGCCGCGCGCCGCTCGGTCGGAGAGGCGGACTGGTAGATCGCGGATCGCACGAGCGGGTGACGGAACTCAAGGCGCGCGTCGAGAATCTGCACAAGACCCGCATCCTCGGCTGGGGCGAGCGCCGAGAGGGACGTCGCTCGCCCGATCACGTCCAGAAGCCCCAGGTCGTCGACAGCGGCGATGAGCAGCGCCGCCTGGGTCTCTTCGGGCAGCCGCCGGACGCGCGTCGCGAACGAGCGCTCGACGTGCGCTGGGATCGGAACCAGGCCGTCCACTTCGCCCGTGTCTGACGCGACCAACTCGAGGATCGCGAGCGGATTCCCGCGGCTCACTCCGGCGATTCGCTCCGCCTGCTCCCGCGAGACCGGTCGTCGGGAGCCGGCCAGCGCGACCGCATCGGTCGGGCTCAGCCGATCGAGGTCGAGCGTCGGGAACCCGGTCGCGTCGAATCCGCCGTGCTCCCCCGTCCTCAGGCCGACGAGGACCGCGACATCGTCCGCATCGAGCCGCCTCAGGGCGAACGCGAGGGATGCCGCCGACGCACCGTCCAGCCACTGTGCGTCGTCGATCACCAGCAGCAAGGGGTCATCTCGATCCCCGGTCAGGAGGCTCAGCGTTGCCGCGCCGATCGCGAACTGATCACCGTCGCCGGCGGGGCCCAGCGCCAACGCTCCCTCGATTGCGCGCCGCTGTCGTTCGGGAAGGTCGCGGATCGAGCCGAGAAACGGGCGGCAGACGTCGAACAGGGCCCCGAACGGCATTGTTGCCTCCGACTCCACACCCAGGGCGCGAACCACCGACATCCCGACCGCGCACTCAACCGCGTCATCCAGCAGAGCCGTCTTCCCGACACCCGCCTCGCCGCATACGACCAGCACCCGGCTCCTGCCTTCCCGGGCATCTGCGAGCAGCCCACGCAGCTGCGTGCGCTCGGCATCCCGACCCAACAGCACTCCACCAGTGTACGGCGTGCACGGGCCGGCTGCCCGTACCCATCATGCTGACCCCCGTACGCAACGCTGCGATGTCTTCGCACGGACACGGGGGTCACCCCGACGCCAGCAGGCGTCTGCTTCCCGGAACCTGAAGCCGTCGAGCAACCGAAGGAGGCGAGATGACCTCGCGTATCACCAGGATCACCACATGCGTCGCTGCACTCGGTCTGATGGCCGGAATCGGCGCGCCGGCGGGCTTCGCCATGCCGGCAGGACACGCCGTCCCGTCGCCGCCCGACGGCGCAACGCGGACCGCACCGCCGGACGCCACATCGAACCATGTACGGCTCGTCCCGACCACGCCCGACCAAGCCGGCTTCGACTGGTCGGCCGCGGCGATCGGCGGGCTGGCGACAGCCGGAGCGGGTTTCGTCATGGTCGGCGTCGGACGCAACGTCCGCCGGCGGCACGAGCCGAGATCGGTGTAGTCGCGCACTCTGCGGCAACGTACCGCAGACGCGGAGGACGCCGTCTCTGCGGCGTCCTGCATGGTGGCGGTCGATGCTCCGGATCCTCTCGCGGAGCGTCGACCGCCTACCTGACGACTGAGGCCTCGGCCTGCTTCAGGTACTGGTGGACGAAGGCGATCGCCATGCTGCCCTCGCCCACGGCGGCGGCGACGCGCTTCACCGGGCTCGAGCGCACGTCGCCGCACGCGAAGATGCCGGGGACGCTCGTCTCGAGCAGGTAGGGGTCGCGCCCACCCGGCCACCCGTCGGCGCCTGCCGCCTCCGGGCCGGTCAGGACGTAGCCGTGGTCGTCGAGCGCGATCTCGGGCGGGAGCCATCCGGTCTCGGCGTCGGCGCCGATCAGGATGAAGAGCCCGCCCGACTCGAGCCGCGTCGTCTCGCCCGTGTCCGAGCTCCGCACCTCGATGGCCTCCAGCGAGGTGCCTCCGTGCGCGGCCACAACCGCGGTGCGCCGCAGCACCTGGATGTTCGGGCGGGACCCGATCTGGTCGACGAGATAGCGCGACATGCTCCTCTCGAGCCCGTCGCCGCGGCACAGGATCGTCACGCTGCGGGCGTGGTTCGAGAAGAACATCGCCGCCTGGCCCGCGGAGTTCCCGGCGCCGATGATGTGCACGTCGAGCCCGTGGGTCGCCGGCGCTTCGCTTCGCACGGCGCCGTAGGAGATGCCCTTGCCGGCCAGCCGGTCGAACCCGTCCATCTCGAGCTGCCGCCACACCACCCCGCAGGCCAGGATGATCGTGCGGGCCCGCAGGACGTCCCCGCCGTCGAGGTGCACCTGGCGCGTGCCGGCGTCGATGCGCGTGATGGTGCGCGTCACGAGGATCTCGGCGCCGAGCCGGCGCGCCTGCTGGAGGGCCCGGCTGGCGAGGTCCTCGCCCGAGACGCCCGACGGGAAGCCCAGGTAGTTCTCGATCCGCGACGACGTCCCGGCCTGGCCGCCCGGCGCCTCGCGCTCGATGACGATCGTCCGCAGGCCCTCCGACGCACCGTAGACGGCCGCCGCGAGCCCCGCGGGGCCCGCGCCGACGACCACGGTGTCGTACTCGGCGCCGAGCGGCTCGGTGGAGAGGCGGAGCAGCTCGGCCACGCGGCGCAGCTGCGGCTTCACCACCGTCTTGCCGTCGATCACCCGCAGGACCGGGCAGTCGTCGAGGGCCGGCAGCGGCCCGTCCCAGTGGTCGCCGGCGTCGGGTGCCTCGGGCTGGAGCCACCTGAAGCTGACCTGGTTTCGATCGAGGAAGCGGCGGAGCGCCGCGCACTCGGCGTTCCAGCGCGGCCCGACGACGATGGCCCGCGGCGCCCACGGCTCGGCCACGATGCCCTGGAGGCCGCGCGACCCGGCGATCCGGTGGCTTGCGAGCCTGCCGACCTCGCGGCCGACATCCGGGGCGAGGTCGGCGACGGCATGGAAGTCGAGCGGTTCGATCCGCACGACCCGGCACGCCTCGGCGGCGCGGAACCCCGCCGGGAAGACCGTTCCGAGCGTGACGGGCACCTCGCCGAAGATGTCTCCGGGCCTGCGCTCTCCGACCACCTTGTCGACGCCGTCCACCCGCTTCACCGCCTCGATCCGGCCCTCCAGAAGCCCGAAGAGGGCGCGCTCGCCGCCCTCGTAGGCGGCGTACTCGCCGGGCACCAGCGTGATGTCGGCCGCCACCTGCGAGAGTCGGCTCAGGTCGCGCTCCGAAAGGGCGGCGAAGACCGTGATCCGGGCGATCTCCTCGGGCGTCACCATCGCACCGGCAACGGTACTCCCTGCGGGGCGCGCCCGCACCGGGAGGGTGAGCAGCCTCAGCGAGGCGTGCCCCCTGCGACACTACGCCGGTGAACGGGAGTCTCGACTGAGCGACGTCTCGACCTTCGGCGCAACCGTGTTCGTCGTGTCAGCGGGAGTCACCGCCGCCCTCGTGTGGGGAAGGATCAGCGGGCGGCTCCTCGTGCCGGCCCCGGCGGTCTTCCTCCTCGCGGCCGCCGTCGCGTCCGACCTGTTCCCGTCGCTCGTGCACGAGGTGTCGATCCGGGACGTCGGACGGCTCGGGGTCGTCGCCCTGATCGTCATCCTGTTCGACGGCGGGACCGACATCGGGTATGCGCGCCTGCGAGGCCTGTTCGTGCCGGTCGGCCTGCTCGGCCTGGCCGGCACATTCGCGACGGCGGGGATCGTCACCCTCGTGTGCCGCGGGCTCTTCGACCTCGACTGGACAACGGCGGCGATCGTCGGCGCCGCACTTGCGCCGACGGACCCGGCGGTCGTGTTCTCGCTCCTCGGGGGCCACGCGACCCCGGAGCGGGCGAGCGTCGTCCTCCAGGCGGAGGCGGGCACGAACGACCCCGTGGCGATCGCCCTCATGCTGGGGCTTTTGGACTACGCGACGAGCGGTTCCGGGTCGGCCTCGCTGATCCTGGTCGACATCGTCAGCGAGCTCGGGATCGGCCTCGCCCTCGGCATCGCGGGCGGGTTCGCGCTCAGCCGGCTGCTCCCGCGGATCGCGCCCGGCGGCGACACGCTGCACGAGCTCCTGACCCTGTCAGCCGCAGGCATGATCTACGGGGCCGGCGCCATCGCCCACGGGTCGGGGTTCGTCGCCGTGTTCGTCGCGGGCGTCGTCGCCGGCGACGTGCTGAAGGGCGGCTACCCGGAGGCCCGCCGCTTCCACGCCGCCCTGGCGAACCTGGCGGAGATCGTCGTCTTCGTCGCCCTCGGGCTCACGATCGAGCTCCACACCCTCCCGGTCGGCGACGTCGTCGTGCACGGCCTCATCCTCGGAGCGATTCTGGTCTTCCTCGCCCGCCCCGCGATCGTGGCGCTCCTGCTCGCCCGCTCCGGATTCACCACCGGCGAGAAGGCCTTCATCGCGTGGAGCGGCCTGCGCGGGGCGGTGCCGATCCTCCTCGGCGCGTTCGCGCTCGCCGAGGGAGTTCCGCATGCCCATCTCGTCTACGGGCTCGTGTTCGTCGTCGTCGCCTCGACGGTGGTCGTCCAGGGATCCCTGCTCCCGGCGGTCGCCGCCCGCCTCACCACCGAGGCGTAGGAGGGCCCCGCTAGCCCGTGTCGCCGGCGGCGCGGATGAGCCGCTCGGCGAGCTCGCGCGCGGCCTCGGGCGTGAGGTTCGCTCCCTGTGTGGGAGCGCCCCCGGCGTCGATCCACACGGACACCGTCGGCGACGCGGTACGGCGGTCGACCGCGACACCGACCGAGTAGCCTCCCTCGCCGGGAACGACGCGATCGTCAGCCATGTCTCGTTGACCCCTTCCTGGTGGCGATTCGGCGGGCCGTGCGCGGAACTGTACTTCCGGCTCGCTCAGGCGGGGGCATCGGCCCCCGCCCGAGCCGCGGCGGTCCGCCCGGCGCCACCGCGATTCGCCCGACCGGAATTCGGCTTCACCACTCCGTTCCCTCCGCCCTCACCCGGCGCGATCGACCGCTCGTATGCGCGCAGGATGTCGCGGCGCGTCACCCAGCCGACGACGACGCCGGCGGCGGACACGACCGGGACAGCCTCCACGTCCCGGCGCAGCAGCGGAGCAAGCGCCGATCCGAGCTCGTCCTCCGGATCGATCCGCTCGACGTCGATCGCGAGGTCGGCCGCCGTCGGCGACGCGTCGGCGGCCGCGGTCTCGGCGTCCAGCGTCGTGACGACACCGAGGTAGACGCCGTCTGCGACGACCGGCAGGGCATCGACGCCGTCGGCCGTGAGGCGGTGCACGATCGTGGGAAGCCCATCGTCCGCGGCAAGCGGCGCCGGCACCGCGCCCATTGCCTCGCGCACGGCGATCTCGTGCAACGCAGGCGAGCGTGCGTCCAGGTCGATCCCCCGGCGGCGGAGCTTCAGCGTGTAGATCGACTCCTCGGACAGGAGCTTCGCCACGCCCGCCGCCAGCGCGATGGCCACCATCATCGGCAGGATGATCCGGTAGTCGCCCGTCAGCTCGAACACGATCATGAGCGCGGTCACGGGTGCGCGCGCAGCTCCGGCGAAGACCGCACCCATCCCGATCAGCCCATACGCGCCCGGGGCGCCCGCGGCGTGCGGAAAGAGCCTCGCGGCGAGGTCGCCGTAGGCTGTCCCGAGCATCCCGCCGATGAAGAGCGAGGGTGCGAACACGCCGCCGGAGCCGCCGATCGCGAGGGTCAAGCTCGTCGCGATCATCTTCCCGGCCAGAAGTCCGAGGACGACGAGCACGGCATAGCGCCCGTCGACGGCGTGCTCCAGCACGGGGTAGCCAACGCCGTACAACTGCGGGACGAGAAGCAGCAGGCAGCCGAGCGCGGCGCCGCCGGCCGCGGGCCGCAGCGAGGCGGGCCCCGGCCACATGCGGTCTCCGGCGTCCTCCATGGCGTAGAGGACGCGCACGAACGCCACGGCCGTGATGCCCGCGGCCGCCCCCAGGCCGGCGCAGAGCGGGTATGCAAGGAGGGAATGCTCCTGAAATCCCGGCAGCGCCAGGAACGGCGCCGATCCGAAGGCGGCGCGGCCGATGACGTCCGCCACGACCGACGCGAGGACGACGACGCCGAACGATTCCGCCTCGAAGTCGCGCAGGATGAGCTCGAGCGCGAAGAACACCCCGGCGATGGGGGCGTTGAAGGTCGCGGAGATGCCGGCGGCTGCACCGCACGCCACGAGCAGGCGCAGGCGCGACTCGGGGACGCGCACCGCCCGGCCGACGGCCGACCCGAATGCCGAGCCGATCTGGACGATCGGCCCCTCACGGCCGACCGACCCGCCCGATCCGATGCAGATCGCGGACGCGAGCGCCTTGACCAGCGCCACCCGGGTCCGGATCCGGCCTCCGGCCTGCGCAACGGCGAGCATGACCTCGGGCACGCCGTGGCCGCGTGCTTCGGGTGCGAACCGGTCGATCAGCGGCCCGTACACCAGGCCGCCGACGACGGGCGCGGCGACGAGGAACCAGACGCCGAGCTCCGGCAGGTCGGGGTTGGGCACGCGCCCGGAAAGTCCGTACGTGCTGTGCCCGCTGAACGCGCGCGTGAACGCGACCACGAGATCGCGGAAGACGACGGCGCCGGCACCTGCGGCCGCGCCCGTGACGATGCCGAGCAGCATGAGGCCGCCGGGCGTCGCCCGGACCCAGCGTCGCAGCCGCCCGGAGACGGCTTCCGGCACCCGCGCGGCGCTCACCAGCCCGTGCTCTTCGTCACGCGTGCGCGGGGCGCTCGATGCCGGCGAGCAGAGCGTCCATGACGGCTCGGATGTTCGACCACCGGAACCCGGTCGGATCGAGTGCGCGGTGGAGGATGAGGCCGTCGGTCAGCGCAAGCAGGGTCGACGCCAGGGCGTTGGCCCGGCGCTCGTCGGGGGCGAGCTCACCCGCCCGGATGCTGCGCACGATCCACTCCCGGAGCACCAACCGGCGCCGCGAGACGGCGTCCGCCATCCGGTCGCGGACGACCGGATCGGTCGCGAGCGCCGACCACATGTCCGCACGCAGCTGCACCCGCGCGGGGTCATCGGCAAGCCGCAGCATCGCCTGCGTGAACAGGCGCACCCGCTCGGCGCCCGAGATGTCGAGGTCCGCAAGCTCGGCGGCGACGGCGTTCAGCGCATCGGTCTCCTCGTCGAGCATCGCCACGAGGAGATCCTGCTTCGTCTCGAAGTAGCCGTAGAACGCCCCCTTGCTGACCCCCGCCTCGTCACAGACGTCGTCGACGGTCGTGTCGCGGTAGCCGGCCTCGCCGATGCGACGCCAGGCCGCATCGACCAGATGCTGGCGGCGGGCCGCGCGGTCGGCATCGCTGAGCTTGGGCATCGCGTCTATGATAACCGACCGGTCGGTTTTCTTGACGCACAACCGACCGGTCGGTGTTCTTTGATGTGGGAATGGACCTTCGACCCGATCGAGCTGCTCCCGCTGGGCGTCGTCGCGGCGCTCTATCTGCGCCGGGTCGGACGGCTCCGCCAGAGGGACGCGCCGCCGCCTGCATGGCGCGTGCTGTGCTTCTTCGGGGGGCTGGGCGTCGTGGCGGTCGCGCTCTTCTCTCCCATCGACTCGCTCGGCGAGGAGCGCTCCTTCGCGATGCACATGGTGCAGCATCTGCTGCTCGGCGACATCGCACCGCTTCTGTGCGTCGCCGGGCTCACCGGACCGATACTGCGTCCCGCGCTCGCGCTGCCGGTGGTCGGGCGGCTGCGGGTGCTGAGCCATCCGGCGATCGCCTTCCCGATCTGGGCGGCGGACCTCGCGCTGTGGCATCTCCCGGTGGCCTACCAGGCGGCGATTCACAACGACACCATCCACGCGACCGAGCACGCGTGTTTCTTCGCGGGCGGCGCGATTCTCTGGGCTGCGGTGATCGAGCCGCTCCCTGGCCCGGCCTGGTTCGGGCCCGGCGCCAAGGCGCTCTACGTGCTCGGGGTCAGGCTGTTCGAGACCCTGCTTGCGTTCGTCTTCGTCTGGTCCTCGACCGTGTTCTACCCGTACTACGAGCACACGCACAGGCTGTGGGGGATGAGCCCGATCGAGGATCAGAATCTCGGCGGAATCGCGATGCTCGGGGAGGGGAGTGCGGTGACCATCGCCGCGTTCCTGTGGCTCCTCTACCGCTGGCTTTCGGACGGTGAGCTCGCCGACGAGCTGATCGAGGCGGGCGTGCCCGCCCACCGGGCGAAGCGCGCGGTGCGCTACGGCCGCGCGGCCGAGCTCCGCCGGGCGATCGACGCCGAGCGCACTGCCGCCTCCGGAGGCCTGGGTGGCTGAACCGGCGGGCCGGCGGCGGACCGGCGCGGCGGTCGTCGGAGCGATCGCGATCGTCGCCGCCGCGGGCGCGATCGCCGCGACGCTGACCGGGCACGACGGACCTGCCGTGCCGAAGCCGGCGGCCGGTACCGCGCTCCACCCTCCCCGGCCCGTGCCGCCCGTCGTGCTCAAGACGCCCGCAGGCGGCGTGACGACCCTCAGCCGGTACCGCGGACGCGTCGTCGTGCTTGCGCCGTTCCTGTCGCTGTGCTCCGAGGTCTGCCCGTTCACGACCGGGGCGTTCATGCAGGCGGCGCAGCGGCTCCGGCAGGCCGGGTTGGGAGGCAAGGTGGCCTTCGTCGAGGTTACGGTCGATCCGGAGCGCGACTCTCCTGCCCGGCTGCGGGCATTCACGCGACTCGTCAACGACCGGGGCGTCGCCATGCTCACGGGCGCGCCGGCGGCGATCCGCAGGTTCTGGCGGTTCTTCGGGGTCTGGTATGCGCGCTCGCCGGAGCCGCAGCCGCCGGAGACGGACTGGTGGACCGGCAAACCGCTGCGATACGACGTGGCCCACACCGACGCCCTGATCCTGATCGACCCGGGCGGCCGCTGGCGGATCGTCGACGTCGCCAGAGCCGATCGCCGCACCCGCCTCTCGGCGCCCCTGCGCGCGCTCGCGGGCGGAGGCGGCGGGTCCGGACAGCCGCGAGAGCAGTGGACCGTGGCCGAGCTGCTCCAGGACGTGGGCTACGTGCTCGGGCGGCGGGTCCCGGTGGCGGCGGGCTGACCGCGGCGGGCACGCCGGCGGTTGCGGGTAGCATCACGACCGGCGCGACGCCGAGTGACGAGCGAGATCGAACTGGAAGCCGACGAGCAGTTTCTCCACCAGGTCATGGACGTGGCCCGGTTTCGCTCCGCGCTCAGCCGCTTCGACGCGGACACCGCAGGGGTCGTCCGGCAATGCCGGCTCACGCCGCAGCGGTACCTGCTCCTCCTCATGATCAAGGGCGCTCCCGACGGGGTGGAGCGGTCGACTGTCTCGGCCATCGCGGAGCGGCTCAGCATGCCGCACAACACCGTGTCCGAGCTCGTCGCCCGGGCCGTTGCCGCGGGGCTGGTGCAACGGACGCCGGAGCCGTCGGACCGGCGATCGGCCAGCCTGTCGCTGACCGAGGAGGGGGACTCGCGTCTGCGCTGTGCCGTCGACCATCTCGCCGACCAGCGCGCGTCGCTGCGGCGGGCGCTCCGGCACACGCAGCGGTAGTCCGAGCCCGGGGGAGGCGCAGCGCGAGCGGTGCACCGTGGTAATGTGCGTCGTATCCCGACCTATTCTCGGATCATCGTGTGCTGCGCCCTCGCGGCCGCTGCGGCCCTCGCCGGGGTCACCGCGGCGCCCGTGACCGCCGCCGTCGTCTCGGGCCACCCCACGCCCACGTGGCAGACCAACGGACGGGTGCGGGCGATCGCGGTCGTCGGGCACGTCGTCTACCTCGGCGGCAAGTTCACGACGGTGCGGCCCCCCGGCGCGGCCGCGGGCGTCGACGACGTGCCACGCCACCACGCCGCGGCGATCAACCTCAGGAACGGACGGCTGCTCGCCTGGAACCCCAACGTCAACGGCACGGTCCGGGCGCTTGTCGTCCGGCGGCGGCGGGTCTATCTGGGCGGGTCGTTCACGTCCGTGGGCGGCGTGGCCCGGCACGACCTGGCGGCGGTCGACACGTCGACCGGCGAGGTCGTCCGGTCGTGGCGCGCGGGGGCGAACGGAGCCGTCATGACGCTGGCCACCGCCGGCAAGCGGATCTTCGTGGGTGGGCACTTCACCCGCATCGACGGCTCCGGCCACTCGTTTCTCGCCGCACTCCGGGCACCGACGGGCGCCGTCGCCGCTCGATTCACGGCGCACCCGGACGCGGCCGTGCTGACGTCCACGGTGACCCACTCCGGCCATCTCGTGATCGGCGGCAGCTTCACACACGTGAACGGCGGCGCCCAGGGCCACATCGCGGCCGTCAGCCCGACCACGGGCGCGCGGCTGCGGTGGGCATCGCACACGCCGTACGCGCTGATCGACGTGTCGAGCGACCGGGACGGCGTCTACGCGGCCGAGGCCGGGGCCGGCGGGAACTTCGCCGCGTTCAACCCGGCCACGGGGCGCCTGTTGTGGCGAGGCGGCACCGACGGGAACGTCCAGGCGATCGCGAGCCTCGCCGGCATGGTCTACGCGGGCGGCCACTATGAGAACTACTGCGGCCCCCACCCCGGGGCGCACACCTGCAACCCGGCGGTGCGGCGGCTGAAGATGCTCGCCGTGGCCGGGCGGAGCGGCGGGTTGCAGGCATGGGCGCCGGCCGTCAACAGCGTGCTCGGCGTCCATGCGCTCGCCCCCGCGGCCGGCCGCCTGGTCATGGGCGGCGACTTCACGAAGGTGGCGGGGATCCACCAGCAGGGCTTCGCCGTGTTCGAGCCGGCGTAGCACGCCCCGGCCTCCCGGCGCCCGCGCGGCGCCCTCAGGCGGTGAAGTTCTGGCGCGCCGCTTCGAGCATGCCGACGTACCCGGCCCGCCTGCGCGTCTCCGGATCCGGCTCGCGCTCGACGCTCATGAGGCCGCGAAAGTCGTCGAGAGACGAGAACTGCTTCGCGTCCATCCACTCCACGAGGCCGTTCAGGAGCGTCCCGGCGTGGTCGCGACCGTGGCGCAGGAGCGCCGACGCCGTCATCACGACGTCCGCGCCCGCGAGCAGGTACCGGGCCAGGTCCGCGCCGGTCTCGACGCCGCCCGACGCCGCGAGGGAGGCACCCACGCGGCCGCGGAGGATCGCGATCCACGTCATCGGCAGCCGCTGGTCGCTCGGCGCGGAGAGGTCGATCTGGGCCGACACCGAGAGCGAGTCGGGGTCGATGTGCGGCTGGAGGAATCGGTTGAAGAGGACGAGCCCGTCAACCCCGGCCGTGGCGAGCCGCGCCGCCATCGAGCCGAGCGAGCTGTAGTACGGGCTCAGCTTGACGGCCACCGGGATCTCGACCGTGTCGAGCACTCGCCGCACCACGTCGGCGTGGCGGGCCTCCACGTCGGCCCCGGTCACCTTCGGATCGCCCGGGACGTCATAGACGTTCAGCTCGATCGCGCTCGCGCCGGCCTCCTGGATGGCGTGGGCGTAGCGGGTCCATCCGGCCGGAGTGACGCCGTTCAGGCTGCCGACCAGCGGCACCTCGACCGCCTCGCGCGCGCGCTCGATGAGACTCAGGTAGCGACGGGCCGAGTCGGCGCCGGCGCCGGTCTCGGGCATGTAGGTGAGCGCCTCCGCGAAGCTCTCCGTGCCGGCGGTGCCGAGCTCGGTGAAGCGCTGCGCCTCTCGCCGCAGCTCCTCCTCGAAGAGCGAGTAGAGGACGATCGCGCCGACGCCGGCCTCCTCCAGGCGGCGGATCCCGTCCACCGTCTGCGACAGCGGCGACGCCGACGCGACGAGCGGGTTACGCAGCTCGATGCCCATGTACGTCGTCGCGAGGTTCATGCGGTGGTCCTCCTGGTGTCGGGCTGGAACCGCTCGGGCCCGCGGGTCGCCATCTCCTCGTACACCTGCCAGCGCTGCTCCACGGCGAGCTGGGCGGCGGCGGCGAGGCGCTCGGCCTCCGCGGGGTTCGTCCGCGCCAGCGAGCGGAACCGCAGCTCGCTCTTCGTGTACTCGGCAAGTGAGATCCGCGGGCGGGGCGAGTCGAGCAGGAACGGGTTGCCGCCGCGTTCGCGGATGACCGGGTCGTAGCGCATGAGCGGCCAGTAGCCGCTCGCCACGGCGCGGTGCTGCTGGTCGAGCCCCTTCTGCATGTCGATGCCGTGGGCGATGCAGTGGCTGTAGGCGATGACCAGCGACGGCCCGGCGTACGCCTCGGCCTCGCGCAGCGCCCGCAGCGTCTGGTGCTGGTCGGCCCCCATCGCGATCCGGGCGACGTAGACGCTGCCGTAGGCGATCGCCTGGAGCGCCAGGTCCTTCTTGGGCACCTGCTTTCCGGCCGTCGCGAACTTCGCCACCGCGCCGAGCGGCGTGGCCTTCGACATCTGCCCGCCGGTGTTCGAGTAGACCTCGGTGTCGAGCACGAGCACGTTCACGTCGAGGCCGCTTGCGAGCACGTGGTCGAGCCCGCCGCTTCCGATGTCGTAGGCCCAGCCGTCGCCGCCGACGATCCAGACGCTGCGGCGGACGAGGTGGTCGACGACGCTCCTCAGGTCGTCGGCCGCCCGGCCGGGCAGGCCCGAAAGCCGCCGCTTCAGCTCCTCCACGCGGGCCCGCTGGACCTGGAGCTCGGTGTCGGTCACCTGCGGTGCGGCGAGCACCTCGTCGACGAGCCCGTCCCCGTCGAGCTCGGCGCGGAGCCCGTCCAGCCGCTCGCGGGCCAGCCGCACGTGGGCATCGGCGGTGAGGCGGAAGCCGAGTCCGAACTCGGCGTTGTCCTCGAAGAGCGAGTTCGACCAGGCCGGGCCGCGGCCGGCGCCGTTCGACGTCCACGGGGTCGTCGGCAGGTTGCCGCCGTAGATCGAGGAGCAGCCGGTCGCGTTGGCCACCATCAGGCGCTCGCCGAAGAGCTGCGACAGCAGCTTCACGTACGGCGTCTCGCCGCAGCCCGCGCAGGCGCCGGAGAACTCGAAGAGCGGCTGGAGGAACTGCGTGCCGCGCACGCTCGCGTAGTCGACGCGGGCGCGGTCGTTCACGGGCAGCGTCTCGAAGAACGCGATCCGCTCGCGCTCGGCGGCCACGATCGGCTCACGCGGCTCCAGGTTGATCGCCTTCCGCGCGGGCGCCGCCGGGTTGTGGACCGGGCAGGCCTCGACACAGAGAGCGCACCCTGTGCAGTCCTCGACGTAGACCTGGAGCGTGAAGCGCGCGTCGGGCAGGCCGCGGGAGTCGAGCGGCGCCGACGGGAACCCGTCGGGCGCGGCATCGAGCCGCTCCGGCTCGTAGAACCGCGACCGGATCACGCTGTGCGGGCAGACGAAGCTACAGCTGCCGCACTGGATGCACGTGTCGGGATCCCACACGGCGACGAACTCGGCGATGTTGCGCTTCTCGTAGGCGGCGGTGCCGCTCGGGTAGGTGCCGTCGACCGGGAGCGCGCTCACCGGGAGCTCGTCGCCGCGACCCGCCAGCATCGCCCCGGTCACCTCGCGCACGAACTCGGGCGCGAAGTCCGGGACGGGCGGGCGCATGTCGTGGCGGGCGGTGAGCTCGCCCGGCACCTCGACCGGGTGCAGCGCCGCGAGCGCGCTGTCGACCGCGGCGTTGTTGCGCTCGACCACGTCGGCGCCGCGGCGGGCGTAGGTGTGCTCGATCGCCTTCTTGATCCGGGCGATGGCGTCGTCGCGGGGCAGGACGCCCGACAGGGCGAAGAAGCACGTCTGGAGCACGGTGTTCGTGCGGCCGGGGAGCCCGGCTTCCCGCGCGACGCGGCTGGCGTCGATCGCGTACACCCGGATGCCCTTCGCCAGCACCTGCTTCTGGACCGTGAGCGGGAGGGCGTCCCACACCTCGCCGGGCGGTACGGGGCAGTCGAGCAGGAGCGTCGCCCCCTTGGCGGCCCGGCCGAGCACGTCGATCGCGCCCAGGAGGCCGAACTGGTGGCAGCCGACGAAGCCGGCGCCGCTCACGAGGTAGGGCGCCTCGATCGGCTCCTCCCCGAAGCGCAGGTGCGAGACCGTCTGCGAGCCCGACTTCTTCGAGTCGTAGACGAAGTAGCCCTGGGCGCAGAGGCCGGCGTCGCCGAGGATCTTGATGGTGTTCTTGTTGGCGCCGACCGTGCCGTCGGAGCCGAGGCCGAAGAACACTGCCCGCACCGTCGCGGGCGGCTCGATGTCGAGCTCGGGTCCGATCGCGATGCTGGTGTCGCCGACGTCGTCGCGGATGCCGACCGTGAACCGCCGCCGCGGCCGCTCGCCGCCGAGCTCCTGAAGGACGCCCGCGACCATTCCCGGCGTGAACTCCTTGGACGAGAGCCCGTAGCGGCCGCCGGTGACGAGCGGCAGCTCGCGCTCGCCGCTGGTGTGCGCCTCGCCGAGGGCCGAGGCGACGTCGAGGAAGAGCGGCTCGCCCTCCGATCCGGGCTCCTTGGTGCGGTCGAGCACGGCGACCCGGCGTGCCGACGCGGGCAGGGCCGCGAGCAGCTCGGCCGCCGGGAACGGCCGGATGAGCCGCGCCTGGACGACGCCGACCCGCTCGCCGTCGGCGACCAGGCGCTCGACCGTGCGCCGGGCCGTGACGGCGCCCGAGCCGGCCAGGACGAGCACCCGCTCGGCCTCGGGATGGCCGTGGTAGGAGACCAGGCGGTAGGAGCGCCCCACCCGGCCGGCCAGCGCGTCCATCGCCTCCTGGACGATGGCGGGGGTCGCCGCATAGAACGGGTTCACCGTCTCGCGGGACTGGAAGTAGGTATCCGGGTTCTGGGCGGTGCCGCGGATGAACGGCCGGTCGGGCGAGAGCGCCCGCCCGCGGTGGGCATGGACGAGCTCCTCGGGGACGAGGGCGCGCAGGTCGTCGTCGGCGAGCGACTCGATCGTGTTCAGCTCGTGCGAGGTGCGAAAGCCGTCGAAGAAGTGGATGAACGGCACCCGCGAGCGCAGGGTCGCGGCCTGCGCGACGAGCGCCAGGTCGTGGGCCTCCTGAACCGAGTCGGAGGCCAGGAGCGCGAAGCCCGTACCGCGGGCGGCCATCACGTCGGCGTGGTCGCCGAAGATCGAGAGCCCCTGGGCGGCGAGCGAGCGCGCGGCGACGTGGAACACGGTCGGCGTCAGCTCTCCCGCGATCTTGAACATGTTGGGCAGCATCAGGAGCAGCCCCTGGGATGCGGTGAACGTCGTCGCCAGCGCCCCCGCCTGGAGGGAGCCGTGAAGCGCCCCCGCGGCGCCGCCCTCGCTCTGCATCTCGATCACGCTCGGCACCGTCCCCCACACGTTCGGCCGCCCCTCGCTCGACCACTGGTCGGCGAGCTCGGCCATCGGCGACGAGGGTGTGATCGGGTAGATGCAGCAGATCTCGTTCAGGCGATAGGCGACCGAGGCGGCCGCCTCGTTGCCGTCGACGACGACCCTCACAGCACGTCCCGGACCATGTCGATGGCGTGCACGGGACACTGGTCGAAGCAGGCCCGGCAGCCGGTGCAGCGGTCGTAGTCGAACCGGTACCGGTTTCCCAACCCGAGCTTGATGACGGCGTCCTCGGGACACGCGCCGAGGCAGCCGTCGCACTCGAAGCAGTTGCCGCACGAGAGGCAGCGCTTGGCCTCGTAGACCGCCGCCGCCTGGTCGAGCCCGCCGACCACCTCGCCGAACCCGGCGGTGCGCTCGGCGGCGGGCTGCTCGGGCTGCGCCTGCTTGGGAGCGTCGGCGAAGTACCAGACGTTCAGCTTGTCGAACGTCGCCGTCTCGTGCTTGGGCGGCGCCTCGTACGCCTCGGCCCGCAGGTAGGCGTCGATGTGGCGGGCCGCGGCCTTGCCGTGCCCGGCCGCGACGGTGACGCTGCGGACACCCGGCACCATGTCGCCGCCCGCGAAGAGCCCGGGCCTGTCGGTCATGAGCGACGGCGACACGCTGACCACGCCGTCACGCGCCACCTCGACCCCGGGGACGCGGCGCAGGAACTCCGTGTCGGCCTCCTGGCCGAGGGCCAGGACGACCGCGTCGGCGGCCAGGGTCTCGAAACGCCCGGTCGGCTGCGGGCGGCCGTCGTCGTCGAGCTCCATCACCTCGATCTGAAGCTCGGGCCCGTCGAACGCGGTGATCGTGCGAAGCCAGTTGATGCGCACGCCCTCGCGCTCGGCGTCGACGGCCTCCTCCTCGTGGGCCGGCATCTGCGAGCGGGTGCGGCGGTAGACGATCATCGCCTCCTCCGCACCCAGCCGCTTGGCGACCCGGGCGGCGTCCATCGCGGTGTTTCCGCCGCCGTACACCGCCACCCGGCGCCCGATCTGGGGCCGCTCGCCCTCGGCCACGCTGCGCAGGAGCTGGACGGCGTCGATGATCGGCCCCGCGTCGACGGCCGGGATGTCGACGCGCTTGGCGAGGTGGGCGCCGACCGCGGCGAAGACGGCGTCGAACCCGCCGGCCTCCTGCTCGGCCGCGACGTCCTCGACCCGGTGGTCAAGGACGATGGTGACGCCGAGCGCCTCGATCCGCCGCACCTCCGCGGCCAGGACATCCGACGGCAGCCGGTAGGCCGGGATCCCGAACCGCAGCATCCCGCCGGCCTCCGAGCCCAGGTCGCGGATCTCGACGTCGTGGCCGCGGCGGGCGAGGTGGTAGGCGGCGCAGAGCCCGCTGGGACCGGCGCCCACGACCAGGACGCGCTTTCCCGTCGCGGCGGCGGGCGGATCGAACGCCCACCCCTGCTCGATGGCCATGTCGCCGAGGAAGCGCTCGATCGAGTGGATCGAGACCGGGCTGTCGAGCTCGGCCCGGTTGCAGGAGTCCTCGCAGGGGTGGTAGCAGACGCGGCCGTGGACGGCCGGGAACGGGTTGTCGGCAACGATGGTGCGCCAGGCGTCCTCGAACCGGCCCGCCTCGACGTGCGCGAGCCAGGCCTGGATGTTCTCGCCGGCCGGACAGGCGACGTTGCACGGCGGGAGCAGGTCGACGTACACGGGGCGTTCCTCGCGCCGCGGGCCGGCCGTCGATGCCGCCGCCGCGAGGTCGGGAACGCGAGTCAGGTCTTGGCGCTCGCGGGCCATCCTGCGAATGAATGCCACAAAGGGGGCCTCCCCGCATCGGGGACGTCCCCTTTGTGGCTTCGGACTTCTACGGGACCCGGCGTGACATGTCGCCCGCCCCCCAAGGACTACCCGAGCGGCGCGCCGACCTCGGTGAAGGGCGGCGCCTGGTAGGCAGCACCGGGTGTGCCGCCGATCGCGAGCAGCTGCACCGGCTCGTCCCCGGTCGTCACCTGGCGCCGCTCGCCGGCGCCGACCCGGGCGAAGACGCCCGGCTCCAGCCGGTACTCGCGCCCGCCGACGTGCAGCGTCGCCGAACCGGAGAGGGCCGTGTAGACCTCCTCCTGGCCGTCGCCGGAGTGGTCGTGCTCGGGGTGGTGCTCGAAGTGGGGCGGGAAGTTCTCGACCTGCATCCCGAACGCGCTCACGCCGAGCGTGGCGCGGGCGCGGCAGAAGCCGCCGCCGTTGGGTGTGTCGAACTCCTCGATCCGCTTGACGGTGAGATCGGGCATCTGATCCTCCTGGTCGGGTGGCTGTCTCCTGAGAGACGAATGGCAGCGGCCGAAATCGACAGGTCCTCTAGGATCGGCACATGGATGACCTCGAAGGCTCGCTGCACCGCGCCGCCGACCTGGTCGCCGCCTACCGGCGCGGTGCTCCCGCCGCCCGCGTCGGCGCAGGGGCCGGCCGCGAGGCCGTTGCCGCCGCCCTCGACCCTGCCCTGCCCGACGGCCCGACGCCGCTCCAGACGGTGATCGACGAGCTGGTGGCCGGAGCGGCGCCGGGGCTCGTGTGCACGCCCGGGCCGCGCTACTTCGGCTTCGTCGTCGGCGGCTCGGTCGATGCTGCCCTCGTCGCCGACGTCCTCGCGACCGGCTGGGACCAGAACGCGTTCAACGCCGCGCTCTCCCCGGCGGCGATGGCGTTCGAGGACGTGGCCGGCGGGTGGCTGAAGGAGCTCCTGCACCTCCCGGCGCCGGCGTCGGTGGGGTTTGTGACGGGGGCCGGCGCCGCCAACACCGTCGGCATCGCCGCGGGCCGGTCGCACGTGCTCGCCGCCCACGGCTGGGACGCCGGCCGCGACGGCCTCTGCGGCGCGCCGCGGATCCGGATCGTCGCGAGCGTCGAG
This sequence comes from uncultured Actinomycetes bacterium, assembly GCA_963805545.1. GTDB lineage: Bacteria > Actinomycetota > Thermoleophilia > Gaiellales > JAICJC01 > JAICJC01. The sequence continues at coordinate 398,884 of CAWDUU010000008.1, read as the reverse complement.
CGGCACGCCACCATCGACCGGGCGCTCCGCCTGCTGGGACTGGGCGACGGCTCCATCGAGGCCGTGCCCGCGCTCGCAAACGGCGAGATGAACCCGCACGCGCTGGAAGCGGCCCTGGCGGCGGCGCCCGGCGTGCCGACCATCGTCTGCGCCCAGGCGGGCAACGTCAACACGGGCGCGTGCGACGACCTGCGCGCGATCGGCACGGCGACGCGCGAGCACGGCGCGTGGCTCCACGTCGACGGCGCGTTCGGGCTGTGGGCGGCGGCATGCCCGCGGAAGGCGGCGCTGGTCGACGGCGTGGAGCTGGCCGACTCGTGGGGCTGCGACGGGCACAAGTGGCTGAACGTGCCCTACGACTCGGGCTACGCGTTCTGCGCCCACCCCGGCACGCACGCCGACGCGATGGCCTACACCGCCTCCTACCTGTCCGGGCAGGTGGCGGGCCGGGCGTACGGCGGCGGCGACCTCACGATCGAGTCGTCGCGGCGGGCGCGCGGGTTCGCCACCTGGGCCGCGCTTCGCGCACTGGGCCGGTCCGGCGTCGCCGACCTCGTCGACCGCTGCTGCCGGATGGCCGAGCGGTTCGCCGAGCGTCTCGACGCGCTCGACGGCGTCGAGGTCGCAAACGACGTTGTGCTGAACCAGGTGCTCGTCCGCGTCGGTGACGAGGAGCTGACCGGCCGCGTCGAGCGGGCGGTGCAGGACGACGGGACGTGCTGGCTCGGCGCGACGACCTGGCGCGGCCAGCGCCTGCTACGGATCTCGGTGTCGAACTGGTCGACCGGCGAGGCCGACGTCGACGCGAGCGTCGATGCGATTCGGCGGGCCAGGGCCGATGCCATGGCCACCGCGGTCTAGATGGATTGATTCACTCATCTAGCGCTCGCGCGGGTCGACGCCGCGGAGCCGCCCGACCAGCTCGGCCACCTCGGACTCCGAGTAGCGGAGCGACCGTCGCCGGGCCCCCGGCGGGTCGTGGGCGAGGCCGGTGCCGGCTCGCCACTCGCCGCGCGGGCGGATCGGGCGCGGCACGAAGCCGCCGCCGCAGTTCGGGCACACGTTTCCGAGCGGGCCCTCGGCGCACCCGACGCAGAACGTGCACTCGTAGGAACAGATGCGCGCGTCGGCGCCGGGAGGCAGATCGCGGTCGCAGCGCTCGCAGTTCGGCCTGAGCTCCAGCATCGCCGCGACCCTACCGCGCCGGCGGCGGCCCGATGAGCTTCGCGACGCCGCGGCGGCCGCGCTCGAGCACCTCCGGGGAGGGCTCCATCACGTAGGCGGCGTTCGCCATGAGCAGCATCGCGTCGATCTCGAAGGCGAGCTGCTGGGCGTCCTCGGCCGGATCGATCTCGCCGGCCGCCTGGGCGCCGGCGACGGCCTCCTCGAGCGCGCCCACCCAGTCTGCGATGACCGCGAAGATGCGGTCGCGCACGGGCCCGGGCCGGGTGTCGACCTCGGCGGCCACCGACGCGAAGAAGCATCCGCCCGGGAAGACGCCTCGCTCGAGGTGCGCGAGGAACTCCTCCGAGAGCGCCCACACCCGCGCCAGGCCGGGCCGCACCGCCGACCCCGGCTCCACGACCTCGGCGTTGAAGAGCCCCGCCGCTGTCTCGATCGTGGCGAGCTGGAGCTCCTCCTTCGAGTTGAAGTGCGCGTAGAGGCCGCTCTTCGACATGCCGATGTGGCCGGCCAGGCCGCCGATCGAGAGTCCGTTCAGCCCTTCGACCGTCGCCAGCCGGGCGGCGGCGTCGAGGATCGCGCGCCGGCTGCGCTGGCCGTCGGAGCGAGGGCGGCGGGTGGCGGCGGTCACGTTCATGGTTGACAAGATAGCACGACCGGTCGTATAGTTCCGAGCTCAATCCAGCACGATCGTTCGTTCTAACTCATACTGAAGGAGATCCACCAATGAGCGCCATCGAAGCACCGCCCGACCTGGCAGAGGTCACGGCCCGCCAGCGCCGGGTGTGGTCAACCGGGGACTACTCGGTGATCGCCAACCTGGTCCACCCCGTCTCGGAACGCCTCGTCGACGACGCCGACCTGCACGCCGGCTGGCGCGTGCTCGACGTCGCCACGGGCTCCGGCAACGCCGCGATCGCGGCCGCCCGGCTCGGGTCCGAGGCCGTCGGCATCGACTACGTCCCGGCCCTGCTCGACCGGGCCCGCGAGCGGGTCGCCGCCGAGCGGCTCAATGTCCGCCTGATCGAGGCCGACGCGCACGCGCTGCCGTTCGGCGACGGCGAGTTCGACGCCGCCACCTCCGTGTTCGGCGTCATGTTCGCGGCCGACCCCGGCCGGGCGGCCCGGGAGCTCGCTCGCGTCGTGCGGCCGCGCGGGACGATCGCGCTCGCAAGCTGGACGCCGACCGGGTTCGTCGGCGAGATGTTCGGCGTGATGACCGCGCACGTTCCGTCGCTCGTGCGCGTCCCGTCGCCGTTCGTCTGGGGTACCGAGCCCGGCCTGCGCTCGCTGCTCGCCCCCGACGTGGCGTACCTCCAGCTGCGCCGGCGGACGTTCACGTTCCGGGCCCGCTCGGCCGAGCAGTTCGTCGAGACCTTCGCCCGCTCGTACGGCCCCACCGTGCGCGCGCTCGAGGCGGCCGGACCCAGCCGCTTCCTCGTGGAGGCCGACCTCGTCGACCTCGTCCGGCGGCGAAACCGGCTCGGCGACGGAAGCGTCTCGATCCCCGCGACGTACCTCGAGGCGATCGCGACGCGGCGGTAGACCGGGAAAACCGGGGCCAGGCCCCATAGCCTTCCTGCTATGGGGCCTGGCCCCGGTTTCTGCCGCCTGACCTACACCCCGGCCATCGTCACCTGGGTGAGCCGGATGTGGTTCCCGGACGGATCGCGGAAGGCGGAGTCGATCCCGTAGGGCTGCTCCTGCGGCTCCTCCGAGAACTCGACGCCCCGGCCCCTGAGCTCCTCGTACGACGCGCGGACGTCGTCGGTCTCCAGGAAGACCGTGCCGGCGAAGCCCTTGGACATCAGCGTCCGCACCTGGTCGGCGGTCTCGGCGTCCATCACCGGCGGCCCCGGGATGGCCATCAGCACGATGGCGATGTCGGGCTGGCCCGCCGGCCCCACCGTGAGCCAGCGGAAATCGCCCAGCTCCGGCAGGGTGACGTCGGAGCGCACCTCCATGCCAACCTTCTTGGTGTAGAAGGCGAGCGCCTCGTCCTGGTCGTGCACCCACAGCTGCACGGTGCTGATCCTGTACATCGGTCCCCTCCTCGGGTCGTCTCTCGGTTCGGAGGGACGCTAACCGCGGGCTTCGCCGCTGTCTTCTCGAAACGTGCGGCGTTGCGGGCGGCCGTAGAACCGCAGCACGCAGGCCGGGACGCGCGCCCGGTGGGCGGCCGGCGGATACCCGGCCCGGTAGGCGGTCGGCGAGACTCCGAACGTGCGCGTGAAGCTGGTCGTGAACGAGCCCACGCTGCGCAGGCCCACCGAGAAGCAGATGTCGGCCACCGAGCGGTCCGTCCCCCGCAGGAGGGCGGCGGCCCGCTCGAGCCGGCGGGTGAGGAGGTAGGCGTGGGGCGGCTCGCCGAACGCCCGCCGGAACTCGCGGCTGAAGTGGGCCCGCGAGAGGCCGGCCGCGCCGGCCAGGTCGTCGACGTCGAGCGGGTCGGAGTACCTCGCGTCGGCCAGGTCCCTGGCGCGCAGGAGGTGGCGGGCGGGCGGAGCGAACGCCACGACGTCTACCCCTCCTCCGCGTTCTCGGCCAGCCACGCCTTGGCGACCCGCTTCTGGGCGCGCGTCAGCCAGGCGTCGACGACGACGTCGCGCAGCTCCGCGCGGTCGAGCCGGGCCAGGTCCGGGATGCGCACCAGCACGGCCGGATAGCCGCGGAAGTGCGGCGTCGTGAAGTAGATCCCGCGGTCGTCCGACAGCAGGAGCTCCTTCTCCTCGAGCCCCGGCACCCGGAACATGAGCACGTCGTCCATCCGCTCGCCCGTCCCGGGGTCGACGGCGTCGGGCCGCCTGCTCCTGTGGAAGCAGAACATCTTGCCGTGCACGAGATACGAGGGCCGGCCGTCGCCGGCGACCTCCTTCGTCGCGTGCGGCATCGCCAGCGCGAGCTCGTCCAGGTCTCCCATCGTCGTCATGGGGAAAGTGTGCCACCATCACGGTTTCCGGCGCCCGGTCGGCGGGTACGACGAGAGGGATGGCGACGCCCAGATCGCGACCACCGGATCCCACGACACGTCGAGCCAAGCAGGCGGTCCGGGGAGCGATTGACCGGTCGAAGAAGCGCCTCGGCAGGGAGTATCCACAGCTCCGCCCCGGCAGGCGGCCTCGCACCCCGAGCCAGGGTCAGGTGCCGGCGGCGCGGCCGCGGTGCGACGTGGCGTCGATCGTGACGGCGGCCAGGAGGACAAGGGCGGTCACCATGTACTGCGCGGGGGCGCCGTACCCCATGAGCCCCATGCCGTTGTAGATCGCCGCGATCACGATCCCGCCGAGCACGCCGTGCAGGGCCTTGCCGCGCCCGCCCATCAGGCTCGTGCCGCCGATGACCGCGGCCGCGACGGCGTAGAGGACGAGCGTGCCGCCGTCGATCGTGGTCGAGATCGAGCGCAGCCGGGACGCGTAGACGATCCCGGCCACTCCCGCGGTGAGCCCTGTCAGCGTGAAGGCCAGCGTGCGGATCGCCGGCACGTTGATGCCGGCGCGGCGGGCCGCCTCGGCGCTGCCGCCGATGGCGTAGATGTACCGCCCGGCCTGGGTGCGTCCCAGCAGGAAGCTCCAGGCTGCGAGTACGCCCAGGACGAGGAGCACCACCCACGGCACGCCCGAGATCGGCTCGATGATCCCGCGGTTCACGGTGCAGAGGATCACGAGGCCGACGCCGCATGCGAGGGCCACGCCGATCTTGAGCAGGGTGATCGTCGGCGGGGGGGCGACGAGCCCCGACGAGCGCCGCTTGGCGTCGCGCCGCCAGGCCAGGAGGCCGAAGAGGCCGACGATCACGAGCATCACCACCCAGCTCACCGTGTTCGAGAGGTTGTTGCTCGCGATGTCGTTGATGACGGTGTCGTTGATCGGGATCGTGCCGCCGTTTCCGAGGATCCTGAGCAGGACGCCCTGCCAGAAGAGCAGGCCCGCGAGCGTCACGACGAACGACGGCAGGCCGATCTGGGTGATGATCAGCCCCTGCACGAGCCCGATGCCGGCACAGCAGACGAGCGCGAGCGCGATCGCCACGTACCACGGCCAGCCGTGGGCCGGACCCGCCGCGTCGGCCATGATGACCGCGCCCATCCCGGCGACGTAGCCGATCGAGAGGTCGATCTCGCCCAGCAGGAGCACGAACACCTCGCCCATCCCGAGCAGCGCGAACACCGCGGCCTGGATCAGCAGGTTCACCAGGTTCTGGGCCGTCAGGAAGTGCGAGTTCAGCGACTGGAAGAGGACCGAGACGAGGATCAGGCCGCCGACGACCGGCAGGATCCCCGCCTCACCCGCCCTGATGCGGGCGACCGACGAGCGCAGGTACTCCGTCGCCGACCCGGCGACGAGCTCGGCCGGGACCGCCAGCTCGGCCTTGCGGGCGGCCTCCTCGCTCAGCTCGTCGGACGGGATCTCCGGCCCGGCGGGCTCGTCAACGGTCGACACGGCTCACCCCTCTCCGCCGTTCGCGGCGCCCGCGGACTTCCGCGACGTCGCGCCGCTGGTCATCAGGTCGACCGCGATCTGGCGGTCCATCTCGGCCGCGGGCCGGACGGCGACCATCCGGCCGAGGTAGAGAACGGCCATGCGGTCGGCCACCTCGAAGACGTCGTTCAAGTTGTGCGAGATGATGAGCGCCGCATGGCCCATGTCGGCGAGCCGGCGGACGAGGTCGAGCACCATCCTCGTCTGGGCGACACCGAGCGCCGCCGTCGGCTCGTCCATGATGACGAGCTTCGCGTTCCACAGCACCGACTTCGCGATGGCAACCGACTGGCGCTGCCCGCCCGAGAGCGAGGCGACGGGCTGGCGGATTGACCGCACCGTCGTGACGGCCAGGCTCGACAGGGTGTCCTGGGCGGCTGTCTCCATCTGCTCCTCGTCGAGGAGGTAGCTGTGCGTCCGCTCGCGGCCGAGAAACATGTTCTCGACGATGTCCAGGTTGTTGCACAGGGCGAGATCCTGGTAGACGGTCTCGATCCCGAGCTCAGCCGCGTCGCGGGGCGTGCGGATCCGCACCGCGCGGCCCTCCCACTCGATCTCGCCGTGGTCGGGGCTGTGGATGCCGGCGACCGTCTTGATCAGGACCGACTTGCCGGCCCCGTTGTCACCCAGGAGCGCCGTCACCTCGCCGGCGCGCACGTCGAGGTCGACGTCGGTCAGCGCCTGCACGGCCCCGAACGACTTCGAGATCCCGCGCAGGCGAAGCAGCGGCGTGCCGTTGGTGGCGGCGCTCACACCGCCGCCTCCCGCGACCGGCGGGGCCGCACCCCGCGACGGGGGTGCGGCCCGGCCGGCACGGCTAACTGATGCCAGCCGCCGAGCACGCGCTCTGCAGCTTCCCGGCGCAGAGGTCGGACACCTTCACGGCACCGTCCTTCACAACGGTGTCGTTCATGTTGTCGGTGGTCACCCAGATGGGCGTCGTGTAGACGGACGCGATGTCGTCGCCGGTCTTCGAGTCCTTGGTCGTGGCGTTGACCAGGGAGTCGGGAGGCGTGATGCCCGCCCGCAGGTACAGGGCCAGCGCCGCCGCCGCCTGCGCCTCGAGATAGATCGGCTTGTAGACCGTCCCGCACTGGTAGCCCTTCAGGATGTTCTGAAGGCCGGACGGCGAGGCGTCCTGGCCGGTGGTCGGGAACGTCTTCGGCGGGATCTTGTCCTTTTGGAGGACCGAGATCACGGCGTTCGCGTTGTCGTCGTTCGGGGTGACGACGGCGTTGATGTTCGAGTGCGCCGTGTACTGCTGCTCGAACGTGGTGGCCGCCGTGGGCGGATCCCACGTGCCGGCCGGCTCGCCGACCTTCGTGAACGTCCCATCCGAGAACATCGGGTCGAGCACGCCGTTATAGCCCTGCGCGAACAGCTTGGCGTTGTTGTCGGTCGGATCGCCGTCCATGATCAGGATGTTCGGGCTCTTCACGTTCCAGGCCGAGATGCAGTCCACCTCGCCCTGGCCGATCAGCTGTCCGACCTTCACGTTGTCGAAGCTCACGTAGTAGCGATCCGACGGGCCGCCCGTGACCAGCCGGTCGTAGTCGATCACCTTGACGCCCTTCGACTCGGCGTTCGCCTCGATGGCGGCGCCGGAGCCCGGGTCAAGCGGATCGATGAGCAGCACCGAGGCGCCCTCGGTGATGTCGGCCTCGGCCTGCTGCTGCATCGTGCTGGCGCTGCCCTGGGCGTTGTCGACCTTGAAGTCGTTGAAGCCGGCCGCCTTGAACGCCTGTGTCAGGTACGGCGCGTCGTAGGTGACGTACCGGGCGGATGTCGTCGTGTCCGGAAGGAGCACGCCGACCTTGCCCTTGCCCTGGCTGGCGAGACCCGTCAGGGTCTTCATGACGGAGAAGTCCGCGGTGAACGCGCCGGCGTCCACGTCCGGCACCGAAGCTGCGGGCGTGCTGCCGCCCGAGCCACCGCTCGATGAGCTCGACCCGCCACCGCATCCGGCCGCGGTTGCCACGGCCATGGTCGCGATGCTGACAACGACGCCCCATCTGCTTTGGAGCCTCATGTCCACTCTCCTCTCTCGGATGCCCGACCGTGACGAGATGGCCAGGCGGGCAGGATATACCCGGGCCACGCGACGGGCAACGGCGCGGCGGGATGCGCCGTCCCGATGCCGGGCCACAGGAGGCAGACGGTGGCCAGGCGCGCCCACCCGGTGGCGCGGACTCCACGAGTCGAAGGGCAACGTCGCCGCCGCTCGCGAGGTGACACGGTCCCGGCGAACGAAGGAGTGATCGCCCGCCACGCGATCAGTCCGGGAGCAGCGGCACGGTGAGGCCGGGGTCGCGTCCGAGCAGGACGGCCCGGTTCACCGCGTTCGAGCCGAACCGGCGCCGCACCTCGTCGAGCGCGTCGTCGAGGGCCTCGCTGCGGTCGGGCTGGAACGGCAGCTCGAGCTGGCGCCGGCCCGCGTCTTCAAGGTTCGTCACCGCCACGCCGACGAGCGTCAGGCCACGGCGCTCGATCATCGGCGTGGCGGCGGCGACCAGCTCCCGCATCGCCGCGAGCACCGTCTGCGTCTGGGCGGTCGGCCGGCGCATCGTGTGCGAGCGGGTGGCGCGCGAGAAGTCGCCGAAGCGCAGGCGCAAGACGACGGTGCGCCCCACCCGGCCCGCGGCGCGCACTCGGCGCGTCACCCGCTCGACGAGCGCGATCAGGCTGGCGTCGATCTCCGCGGCTGTGTGGGGGCCGCGCCCGAGCGCGCGCTGCGAGCCGATCGACCCTCGCCGAGGGCGCGTCCGCACCACCCGCGGATCGCGATTGTGCGCCAGAGCGTGCAGGTGCCCGCCGGCGGCGCGCCCCAGCAGCGAGACGAGCGCCCCCTCACCCAGGCCGGCCACCTGCCCGACGGTGGCGACGCCCCGGGCGCGCAGCTTGGCGGCCGTCACCGGCCCGACCCCCCACAGGCGCTCGACCGGGAGCGGCAGGAGGAACGCGCGCTCGCGGTCGGGCGAGACAACGAGCAACCCGTTCGGCTTCGCGACGCCGCTTGCGACCTTGGCGAGGAACTTCGTCCGCGCGACACCGACGGTGATCGGCAGGCCGACCCGCTCCCGCACGTCGGCCCGCAGCCGGGCGGCGATCCGGGCCGGGCTGCCGGCGAGCCGCTCGAGGCCGCGGACATCGAGGAACGCCTCGTCGATCGAGAGCCCCTCCACGAGCGGAGTCGTGTCCTCGAAGACCTCGTACACAGCCCTGCTGGCCTCGGAGTAGGCCGACATCCGCGGCGCCACGACGACCGCCTCGGGGCACAACCGGCGGGCCTGGCGGCCGCCCATCGCGGTGCGGATGCCGTGCACCTTGGCCTCGTAGCTCGCCGCCAGGACGACCCCGCCGCCCACGATCACCGGCCGGCCGCGCAGGCGCCGGTCGTCGCGCTGCTCGACCGACGCGTAGAACGCGTCGAGGTCGGCGTGGAGGATCGTCGCCTCGGCTCGCATCGAACGTATGTTCGCACACGGATCGGGACGACTGGAGGTCGCGGCGGGCGAAGCCGGCGACGCCGGACGCGGCCGCCGCGGCCGCGAGCACGCGCATGATCGCGGCGCGGCGGCGAAGATCAGCGTGCCCAGGCCGAGGAGCGGGCGCCGCGGGGATGCAGTCAGGCCCCCGTCTTGCGCGCCCGGCTCGGGGCGACGCGGGCGGGCTCGTTGGGCATCTTCGGATAGACCGGCGGCCACGGCGCGTCCATCATCCCGGCGTCCATGTCGCGCCGGTGGAGCGCGAGCAGCGGCTCGAGCGACTGCGGCGTCGCGATCATCTCCTGCCAGGGGTCTCCGCCCGCCACGGCCCGGCCCGGCACGGTCGCAAGGGTCAGCTCGTCGGCGACGATCGAGTCGAGCTCGTCCCACCGAAACGGCGTCGAGACCTGGCCGCCGACGCGCGGGCGCACGCTCCACGCCCCGAGCACCGTCTTGTGCGGGGCGTTCTGGTTGAAGTCGATGAAGACGCGCGTCCCCCGCTCCTCCTTCCACCACGCGGCGGTGATGAGGTCGGGACGGCGCCGCTCCAGCTCGCGGGCCAGGGCGACGGCCGCCGCCCGCACGGCGAACGAGTCCTGCTCGGGAGTCAGGCGCACGTAGACGTGGATGCCGTTTCGGCCCGTCGTCTTGGGCGCGCCCCGCATCCCCAGCTCATCCAGGAACGACCGCACCTCGTGGGCGGCCTCGCGCACCATGTCGAACGTCACGCCCGGCGAGGGGTCGACGTCGATCCGAAGCTCGTCCGCGTGCTCGGGGTCGGCGGCCAGGTACGGCCACACGTGCAGGCCCAGGCAGCCAAGGTTCACCGCCCACACGATGTGGGCGACGTCGGCCGCCACGAGCGCCTGTGACGGCGTGCCGTTGGGCGTCTCGACTGTCGTCGTCTCGAGCCAGTCCGGCGCGTTCTTGGGCACCCGCTTCTGGAAGAACGACGGCCCGCCGGCCCCCTCCGGGTAGCGCTCCATCAGGATGGGCCGCCCGCCGAGCGCGCGCATGAGCGGCTTCTCGACCGCCAGGTAGTAGCGGACGAGGTCGAGCTTCGTCTCTCCCCGCTCCGAGAAGTAGACCTTGTTCGGGTTCGAGACCGCGAACGTCCGGCCGGCCGCCTCGATCTCGAAAGGTGCGTCCGCCATCGGCCACAGGATAGGCCCGCGACTGAAACACCGGGGCCTGTCGCCGGTGTTTCACCGACTGAAACACCGGGGCCTGTCGCCGGTGTTTCACCGATCTCACGTCGCCGGCCCTCTGCGCGTTCCCTTGTCGATCCCGACCCGAGGAGCGACATGCAGACCTTCACTGTCCATGCCCTGTCCGAGACCGCCGCCGAGGACGCCCGCCGCAGCCCGGGAGCCGTGGCCGCCGTCGCCGGCGACGGGCCCTATCCGGTGCGCTGCTGCCTCGTGGACGCTGACGATGCGGCCGGGGTCGTCCTCGGGTCGGTCATGCCGTTCCGGGGCGAGAGCCCGTACGCCGCCCGAAGCCCCGTCTACGTCCACGCCGACCGCTGCGCCGGCCGCGCCGAGGCGCCGGGCGCCATCCCGGAGATGCTCCGCGGCCGCCTGCTCTCGGTGCGAGCCTACGACCGCGCGCACATGCTGACCGGGACGGAGGTGCTGCCGGGGGCCGAGATCGAGGCCGCGATCGACCGCCTGCTGGGGGACGCGCCCGGGGCCTATCTGCACGTCCACTTCGCCGGTCCCGGCTGCTACGCCTGCCGGATCGACCGGGCCGCGTGACCAGATGAGTGATTCCACGCCCCCGCACGTCCGGACGTCCGTGCTGTGGCGGGTCGCCGTCTCGCTGGTGGGGCTGCGGCTGCGAACCGTCGCCCAGAACATCACGGCGGCGTGGAATCAACCATCTCTAGCGGACGATGAGCGGACGCAGCGTCCGGTGGGCCACCTCGAGGCCGGCCTTCACCCGCTCCTCGTCGCCGCCCCAGACCGGGTCCTCGTGCTCGACCGAGAGAACGCCTTCGAACCCGCCCTCGTAGAGGGCGTCGACAAGGCGGCGCCAGTCGATCTCGCCGAGGCCCGGCATCCGGTAGCGCCACCAGCCCGAATCCCAGCCGTCCGTCCGCTCGACCGTCTTCCCGAAGACGCCGTAGCGGTCGCGCCGCGCGGGGAACACCTCGGCGTCCTTGGCGTGCGCGTGGGCGATCCGGTCGACGTACGGGCGCAGGGCGGCGACGGGGTCGATCCCCAGCCACAGGAGGTGCGACGGGTCGAAGTTGAGCGAGAGACCGAGCGAGAACATCCACTCCCACAGCTCGGGCGAGTAGGCAAGGTTGCCGGGGTAGCCGTCGGGGTGCCAGCCCTCCATCGGGCAGTTCTCGACGATGAGCGCGACGCCGCGCTCGCCCGCGAGGTCGACCAGCGGCTTGAAGACGCCCTCCGCCTCGGCCAGGTTCTCGGCCACCGTCTTTCCGGGATCGCGGCCGACGAAGGTGCCGACGCTGGGGCAGCCCAGGAGGACGGCGGCCTCGATGCAGGCGGCGACGTGGCCGTTGACCGCCCGGCGCCCCTCCGGGTCGGGGTGCAGGTTGTTGTCGTAATAGGCGAGCGACGACATCTGGAGGCCGTGGCGCTCGAAGAGCCCGCGCAGCTCGTCGGCCGCCGCCTGGTCGAGCCGGGCCGTGTCGATGTGGCTGGCGGTGAAGTCGCGGTCGCCGACGCGGGGCCAGACCGCGACCTCGAGCGCCTCGTAGCCGGCCCCCTCGGCCCACGCGGCGATGTCGGGCAGCGCCGCCTGGGGCATGCACGCGGTCAGGAACCCGAGCCTCATGCGACGTCAGGGTAATTGACCGGGGCGCCCGCGATGCCGAGGTCGATCCCCGTGACCGCCTGGCCGCCGAGCGACGCGATCGCGACACGCCGCAGCCCCTCGCCGTAGAAGGCGACATTCGTCGGCGTCGGCATGTGGATCCCGGTCGGGTCGTCGAGGATCACCTCGGCGACGCCACCGCCCCGTGGCACGTGAAGGAGGTGGAACGGGTAGTAGCACGAGACGACGAAGCCGCCGTCGGCGCACGCGGCGAGCCCGTCCGGCGTGGTGCCGGGGAGCTCCGCGATCACCTCGGCGCGGCCGTCCACGATGGTCGAGAGCCGCGGCGTCAGCGTCTCGAGGAAGTGGACGGCGCCGTCCGCGGTCACGCACGTGCCGTTGGTGTAGTGGAGCGGCCCCAGGTCGAGCACGTCGCCGTCTCCGCCGCCGGGCGGGACGCGGATCATGCGCCCGTTTCGGACGTCGAGCGACTCGGTGCCGGAGTCCGAGAAGTGGAGGGTGCCGTCAGCGGCGAACGCGAGGTAGTTGGGCGTCTCGAGCGGGCCGCCGCCCGCGGAGTCGCACCACACGTCGACGTCGCCCGACCCCGGGTCGACCCGCAGGATCGCCCGCCGCCCCGCGTCACAAAGGTAGAGCCGGCCGGCCGCGTCATGGGCGATGCCGAGCACGAAGCCGCCGGTGTTGGCGACCTCGGTCGCCGTCCCGGCGCCCGGATCGAGCCGGTAGACCTGGCCCGCCTCCCCGCCGGCCCAGAGCGTCCCGTCGGGCCCCATCGCGACGCCCTCGGGATGGTCGAGCGGCGCGGCGATCACGTACAGGTCGGAGATCGACGCCATCGTGCGACCATACCGCGGCGCGGCGGGGACAGTGCCCACGCCCGTCCCACCCGGGGTGGTTCGGCTCAGGCGGGGGCTGCCGGGTCCGGGATCTCGATCCAGGTGATGCCGGAGACGCCGAGCCAGTAGCGGCCGCCGCCGTGCACGACCACGGCCATTGCGCTCCCGCAGTGCACGCAGCGGACGACCGTCCCCGGCGCGCATGCGTAGACGGCCTCGGCGCCCAGCTGCTCGGTCGCGCCGCAGCCCGCGCACCGGCAGCGGGCCGCCGTCAGGTCGACCGCGAAGAGCTCGCCGAGGAGCCCCGCGGCGGCGTTCCCGTCGAGCCGGATGTCCGCGTCGTCCATGCCTATCCTCCTGTCGGTCCGAAGCGCTCGGTTCTGACGGCGGCCGGGCCGTAGCCGGCCGCGAGCAGCCCGTCCGCGGCGGTCTCGACGAGCCGCGTCGGGCCGCACACGTACGCGACCGGCTCCTGCGAGACGGGCCAGGCCACCTCGGCCAGCATCGCCGCGTCGATCCGGCGCGAGTAGCCGGCCCATCCGTCCGGGCGCTCGCGCGTGAATGTGTGGATCACCTCGACGCCCTCGTTCGCCGCCGCCGCCTCAAGCTCCGCCGCGTAGATGACGTCGGCCGGGGCCCGCGACGAGTAGAGCAGCCGCATCGGCGTCGCGTCGCCGGTCGCGATCCGGTGCCGGAGCATCGCCGCGAGCGGCACGACGCCCGACCCGCCCGCCACGAGGAGCACGGGCCGTCCGGCCCCCGGCTCCCAGACGAAGTAGCCGCCGACCGGCCCGCGGACCTCGAGGCGGTCGCCCGGCCGCAGCTCGTCCACGAGGTACGGCGAGACCTCGCCGTCGCCGAGCCGCTCGACCGTGAGCCGCAGGCGCGCCTCGCCCGGAGCCGAGGCGATGGAGTAGCTGCGCTGGGCCTGGTAGCCGTCCTCGGCCGTGAGCCGCACGTCCACGTGCTGGCCGGCGCGGTGGCCGGGCCAGCCGTCCACCTCGAGGACGAGCGTCGCCGTCCGGGCCGTCTCGGGGACGACCTCGGCGACCTCGGCGAGGCGCCATGTCAGTCGCCCCAGTACCGCTGTTCTTTCCACGGGTCGCCGTAGTTGTGGTAGCCGTAGCCCTCCCAGAACCCCGGCTCGTCCTCGATCCGCAGCGAGAGCCCGCGCACCCATTTCGCGCTCTTCCAGAAGTAGAGGTGCGGGACGAGGAGCCGCGCCGGCCCTCCGTGCTCCGGGGCCAGCGGCTCGCCCGCGTAGGTGTGGACGATCCAGGCGTTCCCGGCGGCGACGTCCTCGAGCGGGAGGTTGGTCGTGTAGCCGCCGTCGCAGAACGCGACCACGTGCTCCGCCGCGGTCTCGACACCCTCCAGAAGCGCCGCCACCGGGACGCCCTCCCAGACCGTGTCCAGCTTCGACCACTTCGTGACGCAGTGGATGTCGCGCGTGATCGTCTCGGACGGGAGCGCCCGGAACTCCTCCCACGACCACGTCCGCGGCTCGTCGATCTCGCCGGTGATCGCGAACGACCACTGGGCGACCGGAGTCCGCGGTGTCGGGCCCGCGGAGAGCACGGGGAAGTCGTCGGTCAGGTACTGGCCGGGCGGCACGCGGCCGCCGCCGTCGGGGCCGGCCCGCCGCCGGCCTCGGAATCCTCGTGACACATACGACACCGCCGCCACCTCCCGCGCTGGAACCTTTGGGCGGACAGGTCCGCCCAGCACGCGGAACGTTACGCGCAGATGCGGCGCTGCTTGCGCTCTTCGGCGATCACGAGGCGGTTGATCGCCGCCCGGTCGGCCCGCGTGATGTCGCCGAACGCGAGATCGGCCCCGCGCTTGTCGAGCGGCCCGACCGTCGCGGGCAGGATGAGGTCGCGGCCGAACCAGCGCTCGTCGAACCGCACGACCACGTCCTGGCCCTCCGTGACCTCGATGGGGGCGGCGATCTTCGTGCCGTCCGCGCACAGGTTGACCGTCGAGGCGCGGTGGAGCTCGCCCGCGGCGCTCTCGAGCACCACCGGAATCGCGACCGAGATCCGCACGGTGCTCACGCGCTTGGCGGTCTCGGCCTCCTTCTGGAAGCAGAACCGCACGAGCTCGCGCTCGGTCGCCGACGGGATCCGCTCGAACCGCACGGCCGAGAGCCACGCGCCGTCGCCCGCGCGGTCGCTCCGGACCACGCGCCCGCGAGCGGTGACGTCGAGGGCCGGCTCGCCGCTTCGCAGCACGACCTCGACGAGATGCTCCTCGGGCGCCGGCTCGCTCCCGGCGAGCAGGACGCCGCCGGCGGAGAGGTCGATCGTCTCGCCGCCGAACTCGTCCCACGCCTCGCCGCCGGCATCCAGCCGGCGAACGACGGTGGGCACGACGACGTCGATGCGGAAAAAGGCGCGCTGATTCTCGCTCACGCCCGTGTCATCGCCCCAGAACGTGAAAGGACCATCACTCTCCCGGGGGATCGGCCGGCTACCACAACCTGTGGCCGCGGCCGACATCCGCCCGCCCGCGCGACCGTGCACATCGCCACCCTCGGATCCGCGAAGATCCGGCGATGCGCGATCCCCGCTACGACGTGCTGTTCGAGCCCGTGCAGCTCGGGCCGGTCACCGCCCGCAACCGCTTCTTCCAGGTGCCCCACTGC
The DNA here is from genome assembly GCA_963805545.1 of uncultured Actinomycetes bacterium. GTDB lineage: Bacteria > Actinomycetota > Thermoleophilia > Gaiellales > JAICJC01 > JAICJC01. The sequence goes on along the minus strand of CAWDUU010000008.1, from coordinate 383,451 downwards.
AACGGCATGGGCCACCACCACCCGACCGCGCACGCCCACATGCGCGGCGTCAAGGCCGAGGGCGGCTGGGCCGTCGTGTGCACCGAGGAGGTCGAGATCCACCCCACTTCCGAGGTGAGCCCCTACATCGAGGGCCGCCTGTGGGACGACGCCGACATCCCCGCGCTCCAGCGGATGACCGAGAGGATCCACGAGCACGGCTCGCTGGCCGGCATCGAGCCGGTCCACAACGGCATCCACGGCGCCAACATGTACACCCGCGAGACCGGGCTGGCCGTCGGCCACCTGCCGGTCTCGACGTACGACCCCGTGCAGGTGCGGCGCATGGACCTCGACGACATCGCGGCGGTGCGGCGCTGGCACCGCGCGGCCATCCGGCGCTCGCTCGAGGCGGGCTTCGACGTGGTCTACGTCTACGCCGCCCACGGGCTGAACTCGCTCGGCCAGTTCCTGTCGCGCCGGTACAACACCCGCACCGACGGCTACGGCGGAAGCCTCGAGAACCGGGCCCGGCTCCTGCGCGAGGTGCTCGAGGACACGCGGGAGGAGGTCGACGGCCGGGCCGCGGTGGCCTGCCGGATCACGGTGGACGAGCTGCTCGGCGCCGACGGCATCGACCGGGCCGAGATCGAGGAGGTGTTCGCCCTCGTGGGCGAGCTGCCCGACGTGTGGGACTTCGTGGTCGGCGAATGGGAGAACGACTCCTCGACCTCGCGCTTTGCGCCGGAGGCGCCCCACGAGCAGTACGTGCGCGGCCTGAAGGCGCTCACGTCGAAACCGGTCGTGGGCGTCGGGCGGTTCACGTCGCCCGAGACGATGGTGCGCATGATCTCCGACGGCGTCCTCGACATGATCGGCGCGGCCCGCCCGTCGATCGCCGACCCCTTCCTTCCGAGGAAGATCGAGGAGGGCCGCGCCGACGAGATCCGCGAGTGCATCGGCTGCAACATCTGCGTCTCCGGCGACGGCACGATCACGCCGATCCGCTGCACCCAGAACCCGTCGATGGGCGAGGAGTGGCGGCGCGGGTGGCACCCCGAGCGGATCCGGCCGAAGACGTCCGACGCGACCGTGCTCGTCGTCGGAGCGGGGCCCGCGGGGCTCGAGGCGGCGATGTCGCTCGGCCGGCGCGGCCACCGGGTCGTGCTCGCCGAGGCGACGGGCGCGCTCGGCGGCCGGGTGGCGCGCGAGGCGCGGCTGCCGGGGCTCGCGGAGTGGATCCGCGTGCTCGACTACCGGCGCGGGCAGCTCGACCGCCTGCCCGACGTCGAGGTCGCCTACGACAGCCGGCTCACCGCCGAGGAGGTGCTGGAGTACGGCTTCGACCACGTGGCCGTCGCCACCGGCTGCCGCTGGCGGGCCGACGGCGTCGGCCGCTGGCACCTGCGGCCGCTCGAGCTCTCCGGCCTCAAGGTGCTGACGCCCGACGACGTGATGGACGGCGCGGCGCCGGCCGGCGGGCGGGCGGTCGTCTACGACGACGACCACTACTACATGGGAGGCGTCGTCGCCGAGGCGCTGGCGCGCGCCGGCTGCGCCGTCACGTTCGTGACGCCGGCGGCGCGCGTCTCGGAGTGGACGGTGAACACGCTCGAGCAGGTGCGGATCCAGCGCCGGATGCTCGAGGCCGGGATCGAGATCGTGCCGTCACGTTCGCTCGAGGGGGCCGGGAACGGCGTCGTGCGCACGGCCTGCGTCTACACGTCCGAGCCGGCGGAGCTCGCGGCCGACGTGCTCGTCCTCGTCACCGCACGGCTGCCCGGGGACGGCCTGGCCGCCGACCTGCGCGAGCGGGCCGGCGACTGGGAGGCCGCCGGCCTGGCGTCGGTGAGGGCGGTGGGCGACGCGCTCTGCCCCGGCACGATCGCCGCCGCGGTGTGGGACGGCCGCCGGTACGCCGAGCAGCTCGGCGAGCCGCCCGACGCCGACGGCGTCCCCTTCCTGCGCGAGATCGCAGGGCTCTCACCGGCGGGCTAAGGCTCAGTAGCCGTACGCGCCGCCGCCGCTCGTCCCCCGCTGGGCGGAGGTCATGACGACCTTGCCGTCTGGGGCAACCACCCACCAGAGGGCGCCGAACGTGTTCACGCCCTGGCCGTTCGTGTCGCCCGGGGCGGGATCGCCCGAGTAGGTGTAGAGCGGATGGCCGTCGTAGGTGACCTGGCTCGTCCCGTCCGACCGCATGGTCGTTCCGACGAGCGACGCCTGGAGGCCGGCGCCGGCCTTGGGCGTGCCGGTGTAGGGCGGCCAGAACTGGGCGCACGGCCCGTTGCACGAGCTCTTGCCGTTCTTGTCGCTCGCGAACAAATAGAGGGTCATGCCGTTCTTGGCCACGAGGATCTGGCCGAGCGGCGACGACGAGCTGTCGACGGTCCCGCCGGTGGCCGCGGCCGCTGCGGCCGGGGTCGAGGTGGCGTGCGGGGCCGACGAGGATCCCCCGCCGCAGGCGGCGGCGAGGAGGGGGATTGCGAGAATGGACGCCAGGACGGCCATTCGGGTTGGGCGGATCATGATGAGTGCTCCTAGGTCGTTTCCAGGAGGTACGCGCCTGGGAGCGCCACGGGATTGCCGGTTCGGACCGGATTGGATGATGGATCACAAACCCGTCAGGGGGTTCCGATCTCGGCCTCCACCTCGGCCTGCCCGGCCGGGTCGCCGCTCACCTGGATGACGACGGCCAGCATGATGACCGCCCCGCCGGCGAGCGTTGCCGTGTCGGGCCGCTCCGAGAGCACGAGCCAGACCCAGATGGGCCCCAGGATGACCTCGAGCAGGGTGATCAGCGCCGCCTCGGCGGCCGGGACGAGTCGCGCCCCGGCGGCGAAGAGCCCCATCCCGAGCGCCATCTGCACCGCGCCGATCGCGACGAGCAGCGCCAGGTCCCGGCCGCCCACGTCGCCCGGCGTCGAGAGCGGCGCCATCGCCACGACGAGGATCGCCTGGGCGAGGCAGGTCGCCGGCGCCATCGAGACGTCGCGGCGGTGGCGGGTGATGACGATGGCGACCGCGAACCCGAGCATCATGCAGAGCGAGGCCACGTCGCCGGTCAGATCGCTCCCCCCGGCGATCCCATCATCACGCCGACGCCGGCGAGGGCGCCGCCCATCGCGATCCAGCCCCGCGGTGCCACCCGCTCACCCAGCGCGGGCCAGGCGATCAGCGCGGCCGCGACAGGCGACACCGCCTGCACGAAGAGCACGCGCGCAACCGACGTGTGGTTGAGAGCGACGATGAACCCGCCCGAGGCGATCGCCATGCAGAACGCGACGACGATCCCCGACCGCCCGATCGCGACGAACGCCCGCCGCACCCGGCCGCGCTCGGCCACCGCGGCGTAGGCCGCGAGCGCGAGAAACGCGAAGAAGGCCCGGCCCGCCATCTGGGTCGGTACGTCGAGGGTGAGCTCGCGCTGGAAGAGCCCGGCGGTCGACCACGCGATCGCCGCGAGCGCGATCAGCGCCTGCCCGCGCCGGTGCTCGGCGGGCGCCTCCCGCGTCGACGCCTCCGAGGCAAGCATCGCCGAAGTGAAGCAGAACCTCGCGAGTGTGAGATGACCCACAAACCGGTCCGGCCCCGGGCCCGTACCCCCCGCCAGTCCACGCGCGCCCGCAGGGGGTGCGCCCGACAGAGGGGGCCACATGGATGCACGCACTTCCCCGAGACGGCTGCGACTGGCGGCGATCGCGGGCGCGATCCTCGTGACGGCCGCGCTCGCAGCGCCCGCCGCCGCCCAGGCCGCGGGATTCCGCCAGACGAACCTGGTGTCCGACAAACCGGGCCTGGCGATGCTCACCGACCCGAACCTCGTGAACCCGTGGGGCCTCTCGGCAGGCCCGACGACGCCGCTCTGGATCGCCGACAACGGCACGGACAGGTCGACGATCTATCCGGGCGCGGCGCACGGGATGCCGATCTCGATCGCACCGCTCGTGGTCTCGATCCCGGGCGGCGCGCCGACGGGCACGGTCTTCAACCCGTCGACGTCCTTCAAGGTGCATGTCGGAAACCGGAACCTGCCGGCCACGTTCCTCTTCGACTCCGAGGCCGGCATGATCACGGCGTGGCCGTTCACCGACCCGCCGGGCACATCCGCAACGGCCGAGCTGGCCGTGCCGGGTGCCATCTTCAAGGGCCTCGCGCTCGGGTTCGTGCACGGCCGCGGGCACCTGCTCTACGCGGCCGACTTCCATCACAACCAGATCGTGGTGGTGAACGGCCGCTTCCACCGCGTCCACCTGAAGGGCGGGTTCCGTGACCGGAGGCTCCCGCACGGCTTCGCGCCCTTCAACGTCCAGAACATCGGCGGGAAGCTGTACGTGGCGTACGCGAAGCAGGATCCGGCCGCCGAGGACGAGATCGCCGGCGCCGGGCTCGGCTTCGTCGACGTCTACTCGCGCCGCGGGTTCCTCCTCCACCGGCTCGCGGGCCGCGGCGCGCTCGACGCTCCCTGGGGTCTCGCGAAGGCGCCGGCCGGCTTCGGCCGCTTCGGCGGCGCCCTCCTCGTCGGCAACTTCGGGGACGGCATGATCAACGCCTACAACATCCGCACCGGGCACTGGCTCGGCCGGCTGCGCCGGCCGAACGGCCACGCCGTCCAGATCGACGGCCTCTGGGGCCTCCGGTTCGGAAACGGCGTGACGGGCGACCGAAGGACGCTGCTCTTCAGCGCCGGGATCGACGACGAGGCCCACGGCCTCTTCGGCGCGATCCGCGCCGCGCGGTAGGCACTGTTTCACGCAGCCCCCTGACCTTGAACGGGGTCTGACCCCGTTCAGGCGTCAGGGGGCGAGCATGTGGGCGTGGAGCGGCCGGCCGGAGGCGCGGCCGTCGATGTCGGCCGTCGCCGCCCGGGCCTGGAGCGACCAGCGCATCCGCAGGTGCTCGACGGTGCCGCCCGAGCGAACCGTGACCTCGGCCCGGACGCGGCCGGTCGAATAGACCCACCGCACCGTCCCCGAGACCGCCACGCCCGGCACGAAGGTGTCGCGGTGCAGCACGAACGTCGTCAGGTTCCCGCCGGAGTATGACCAGCGGCCGCCGCGCAGGCCCACACCGGTGCCGTCGTAGTTGACCCACCAGCGCTGGAGCGCATCGGCGACCGTCTCGGCGGCGGCCGCGGCCACGCGGCGGTCGAGGGGGCTCGCCCGGTTCCGCCGTCCGGCCCGGGCGGGGGCGACCGCCGCGGCCGAGCGCGCGAACGCCGTGACCACCCGCACCTCGGGCGTGCGACTCGCGCACGAGATGTCGCCGGGCGAGCGCGTCGAGACGAAGTGCCGGTAGATGACCGAGGCGCAGTCGTTCTGGTCGAGGAGCGCCGTCACGTGGCCGGAGTTCTCGACGTCGATCAGCGTGCTCAGCGGGAAGCGGCGCGCGACGACCGCCGCGTCGGCAAGCGGGGTGATGTTGTCGAGGTCGCCGTTCAGGATGAGCGTCGGGACGCGGGGATAGCGGGCGGAAGGCGGCGCGGGCGGGTCGGGCCGGGCCCGCGCGGGCCACCTGAGGCATGCGAGCGCGCCCTCGTAGTCGGTCCCCGTCCATGCCGCGGCCGAGAACGGCGCGAACGCCCCCTGCGGGTACGCCGCGAGGGCCGCCCGCACCACGGCCGGCCGCTGCGCCACCGGCGTCGACGGGCTCCAGAGCTCCGGATAGTCGTTGCAGATGACGGCGAGGTAGAGCGCCTCCGACCAGAAGCGCGGATCGCCGTTCGGCCCGTCCGTCGTCAGGGTCTCGGCAACGAGGCGGAGCAGCGGCCGGGTGTCGCCGGCATCCGCCGAGCGGGCCGCGGCGAGGATGTCGCGCCAGACGGCCTGGTCGTAGTAGCCCGACATCAGCACCTGCACGAGCGCGTCCTCGTCGACCCGCACGTGGGTGGACGTGCCGTCCCCGTCGGGCGCGGTGCCGGTGATCGGGTGCCGGCGGACCTGTGCGACCAGGCGGGCGACGACGCGCACGGGGTCGGTCTTCCCGGCCGGGCAGCCGGGCCGGCGCCCGCACGCCAGCCGAAGCGAACTGCGGGTGCTCGCCGCGATGTCGGCCCACGCGGGATCGGTGCCCGGGAGCTGGTAGGTGCCGTCGAGCACCAGCGACCGGAGCATGTGCGGGTAGCGCAGCGCGAACGCCTGGGCTGCGTAGGAGCCGTACGAATCGCCGTAGAGGTCGACCCGGCCGATGCGGAGCGCCCCCAGCACCGCCTTCAGATCCTGCACCGACTGCGACGTGTCATAGAAGTCGCGTGCCGGGCCGAGCTGGCCGGCGCAGCGGGCCGCACGGTCGACGTAGCCCAGGATGTGCCGCCGGAACGCCGGGCAGTCGAGCGGGCCGGATCGGCCGGTGCCCCGCAGGTCGACGAGCAGCAGGTCACGGCGCGCCGAGAGCGGCCGCCAGAGCTGGACGCGGGCCGAGCGGTCGGCCGTCGTCGAGAACCCGGGCCCGCCCTCGATCGAGAGCACGGTCGAGACCCGCGGCCGCGAGCGGTCGGCCCGCGAGCGAAGCTCGAAGTAGATCCGGATCCGGCGCCCGTCGGGGAGGCGCCGGTCGAGCGGGACCGGGAGAAAGCCGCAGACGTCGTGGGCGCCGCCGCCGGGGCAGTGGGTGCGGACGATCGCGGGCGCCGCGCTGGCGTGCGGAGCCGGAGCGGGCACCTGGGCCGACATGGCTCCGAGTGTACGGCCCTCCGGAAGCCGGCACAACGAGAACGGTCACGGCGCCGGTACCCTGAGGGCGCATGCCATCCGGCTCAGGTACGCCGCTTCACCGGCTCGTCGACGTCTCGCAGTCGGTGCGCGACACGTCGTCGCGCAAGGCCAAGATCGCGCTCCTGGCCGGGTGCCTGCGCGAGTTGGGGCCGGCCGAGTCGGTAGCGGGCGTCGCCTTCCTTTCAGGCGCACCGCGCCAGCGCCAGACCGGGGCGGGTTGGGCGGCGCTCCGCTCCCTCCCGGAGCCGGCCGCCGCGCCCGGCCTGACCGTCGGCGAGGTGGATGCCGCCCTGGAGCGGCTGGCGGCGCTGGAGGGGCCGGGATCGAGAGGCGCGCGGCTCGAGGAGCTCGAGCGGCTGCTGGCACGCGCGACCCGGCCCGAGCAGGACTTCCTCGTGGCCCTCATCCTCGGCGACCTGCGGCAGGGCGCGCTGGCCGGCGTCATGACCGAGGCGGTCGCGCAGGCGGCCGACGTCCCGGTCGCCGACGTGCGCCGGGCGGCCATGCTCGGCGGCGACCTCGCGGCGGCGGCGCAGACCGCGCTCGCCGAGGGCGCCGGCGGCCTGCGCCGGATCGGGCTCGAGGTCGGCCGCCCCGTCGCGCCGATGCTCGCCGGCACGGCGCCCGACGTCGACGCGGCGCTCACCCGGATCTCGCCCGCCGCGGTCGAGTGGAAGCTCGACGGCGCACGGATCCAGGTGCACCGGCGCGACGGCGACGTGCGCGTCTTCACCCGCAGCCTCGACGAGGTGACCGACCGCGTGCCTGAGGTGGTCGAGGCGGCGCTCCGGCTTCCGGTCTCGGCGGTCGTCCTCGACGGCGAGGCCATCGCGCTTCGCGCCGACGGGCGCCCGCACCCGTTCCAGGTGACGGCGAGCCGGTTCGCAAGCCGGCGCGACGTCATCGGGCAGCGCGGGTCGGTTCCGCTCACGCCGCTCTTCTTCGACGTCCTGCACGCGGGCGGCGACGACCTGATCGACCGCGCGGCTGCGGAGCGGTTCGACGCGCTCGCGGCCGCCGTTCCCGAGCCGATGCGGGTGCCGCGGACGATCGCCGAAACCGGCGCCGCCGCCGCGGCGTTCCTCGAGGACGCGCTCGCCCGCGGTCACGAGGGGGTGATGGTGAAGTCGCTCACCGAGCCGTACGCCGCCGGCGGCCGCGGCGGGGCCTGGCTCAAGGTGAAGCCGCGCCACACGCTCGACCTGGTGATCCTCGCAGCGGAGTGGGGCCACGGCCGCCGGCGCGGCTGGCTCTCGAACCTGCACCTCGGCGCCCGGATGCCCGACGGCGGATTCTGCATGCTCGGGAAGACGTTCAAGGGGCTCACCGACGTGATGCTCCAGTGGCAGACCGAGCGGCTGCTCGAGCTGGAGACCGGCCGCACCGCCCACCGGGTCGACGTGCGGCCCGAACTCGTCGTCGAGATCGCATTCGACGGCGTCCAGCGCAGCCCGCGATATCCCGGCGGGGTGGCGCTGCGCTTCGCCCGCGTCCTTCGCCACCGGCCCGACAAGCGCGCGGACGAGGCCGACACGCTCGAGAGCGTTCAGGCGATCCACGGCGGCGGATGACCCGGCGCACCAACCTGGCGCTCGCCACCGTGCTCGCGGTCGCGACGGCGACCGGGGTCGCGGCGCTCCTGGTCGGCGAGGGCAGGGCGGCCGTCGTCGTCTGGGCGCACGGTGCGGCGGGATTCGCGCTCGTGGCGATCGCGCGGCCGAAGTCGCGGATCGCCGTCCGGGGAACCGCGCGACGCGGCCGGGGCGCGGCGCCCGGGCTCCTCCTCGCTCTGCTCGTGGCCGGCTCGGTCGCCCTCGGGATCGCGCACGCGACGGGTACGGGGACGGTCGGGCCGCTCACGGCGCTCGGCTGGCACATCGGCCTCGCGCTCGCCGCCGTTCCCGTCGCCGCCGCCCACGTGTGGCGGCGGCCGCCGCGTCCACGCGCCGGCGACCTCACCCGCGCCGCCTTCCTGCGCGCCGCGGGGGTCGTGGCAGCCGGGATCGCGGCCAAGCTCGTCTTCGAGCGCGCGTTCGGAGCACCGCGGGCAGCCACCGGGTCGCTGCGCCGCGCGGAACCGATCCCCACGTCGTGGCTTGACGACTCCATCCCGTCCCGGATCCAGACGCCCTTCTCCGCCGAACGGCTCGCCGCGCTCCCGCAGACGTCGGTCATCTGCACCCTCGACTGCACGTCGGGCTGGTACAGCCGAAACCGCTGGTCGGGCGTCGCGTTGACCGACGTCCTGGGCCGCGTGCCCGCCGGGACGCGGAGCGTCGAGGTGCGGTCGGCGACGGGGTACGCGCGCCGGTTCGGGGCCTCCGACCTCGACGGCATCCTCCTTGCCACCCACGTGGACGGCGCCCCGCTGGCACCCGAGCACGGCGCCCCGGCCCGGCTCGTGGCGCCCGGCCGGCGCGGATACTGGTGGGTCAAGTGGGTGACGTCGGTCGAGCCAAGCGGGCTCCCGGCCTGGGCGCAGCCGCCGTTCCCGCTCACATGAGGCGGGTCCCACGAGGCGGGTCGCCCCGGCACTACCGCAAATTGGGGATGCCCGCATCACCGCCGAAGGACGACTCTACGCTTGAGGTGTCTCACCCAGGAGGTGCACCATGACCGAGAATTGGTCTCAGGCGCGCCGGCTCGAATCGTGGCCGCCACCATCGCTGTCTCGTGCGCTCGCCGACGCGGGCTCGGTCGCGGCGTCCGCGACGTTCGTCGCCCGCCAGCCGATCTACGACGCCCGCATGGAGGTCTACGGCTACGAGCTCCTCTTCCGCGCCGCCGACGAGGGCTGGGCCGACGTGGCCAACCCCAACGAGGCGACGGCGCACACCATCGTGACGACGTTCGGCGACATCGGCCTGGACACGCTGGTCGGCGGCCGGATGTGCTTCGTGAACGTCACGCGCGAGTTCATCCTGAACGACTTCGTGCCGCTCCTGCCGGTGGGCCGTGTCGGCCTCGAGATGCCGCGCGACATCGCAGCCGACCCGGACGTCGCCGCGAAGCTCGGCGAGCTGGGCGAGATGGGCTACCTCATCGTCCTCGACGACTTCGTGATGCGGCCCGACAGCGCTGCGCTGCTCGAGCTCGCCCACATGGTGAAGCTCGACGCCCGGTCGTTCACCGACGAGCAGCTCCGCGACCAGATCCAGGCCATCGCCGCCCACAAGGTGAAGCTGATCGGCGAGCGGATCGAGAGCTACGAGCAGTTCGACCGCTGCAAGGCCGCCGGGCTCGGCTACTTCCAGGGCTACTTCTTCTGCCAGCCCAAGACGGTGGCCGGCAAGGGCATCCCGTCGAACCGGCTCTCGCAGGTGCAGCTCATCGCGGCCCTCCAGAACCCCGAGGTGACGCTCGAAGAGCTGGACGCCGTGATCAGCCGCGACCTGGGCGTCTCCTACCGGCTCCTGCGGTGGATCAACTCGGCCTACTTCTCGCTGCCGCGGAAGGTGAACTCGGTGCACGAGGCGCTCGTCCTGCTCGGAGCACGAAACGTCCGCAGCTGGGCGATGCTGGTCACGCTGGCCGGACTCGACGATACGCCCACCGAGCTCACCCGCACGGCGATGCTGCGCGGCAAGATGACCGAGCTCGTCGCCCACGAGCTCGAGCGCCCCGACACGGAGGCCTACTTCACCGTCGGCCTCTTTTCGGTGATCGACGCCTTCATGAACATGCGGATGGAGGACGTCCTCGCCGAGCTCCCGCTGGGGCCCGACGTGTCGCTGGCGCTCCTGGACCGCGCCGGCCCCATGGGCGAGGTGCTGGCATGGGTGACGGCATACGAGCGCGGCGAGTTCGAGGCGCTCGGCGAGCCGGTGCCCGCGGCCGACCGGATCCTGCGCGACGCCTACGTGCGCGCTCTGCGGTTCGCCGACGAGGCCTGCGGCAGCGTCGTTCCCGACTGACCCGGCTCCAGGAACGGGATCGGGGGCCCCGGGACAGCGTCCCGAGGCCCCGACGGGAGGCGATCGCTAGACGCTCGGGAAGATCGCGAAGCGAGCCTGGTCGCCGCCGGCGACGCGCGTGAAGTCGCCGCCGACGTACATGCTGCCGCCGCCGCCCCGGAGTGCCCACACTCCGAGCACTCCCTCGGTGGACGTGAGCGGCGGGGCCCAGGCCTGGAGCGTGCCGTCCCGGCTGAGCATGAACACCTTGTGGCGCGAGATGCGCTTGCTGGTGCCGTACTCCTTCATCGAGACGTTCGCCTGCGGCGCCACGTAGTCGCCGTGCATCCCGTAGACGGGATAGCCGCCGACGGTGGCGACCGCCTGGACATTGCCGTCCGTCTTGTAGTACCACTGCTGCCGGCCTGTGGCGAGGTCATAGGCCAGCGCGGTGCCGCCCGGCCCGCCCATGGCGGCGTAGAGCTCCTGACCGCAGCGGGCGATGTCGAGCACCTCGTACCCGGGGTGGCTGGCCCAGCCGGCGAGACCGCCCGAGGCGAGCGTGACCGCACCGAGGTGCCCCGAGGAGGCGGAGCCGTCCAGCGACTTGAACCACCCGGCGACGATCAGGCGCCCGCTCAACGGGTCGGCGATCAGGTCGCGCACCTCGTCCGACGCGCCGCCGCGCCAGCTCGAGTCGACGGCGAACCGGGCGCCGGAGAGCGAGAGCTTCGCCAGCCGGCTGTGCGACTCGCCGGACACGGTCGTGAAGGCACCGCCGATGTACAGGTCCCCGCCGGTCGCGGCGACGGCCTTGACGGAGCTGTTCAGGCCCAGGTTCGGCACGACGGGTGAGACCTGCCCGGAGGCGATGTCGAACGCGACCAGCCTGGGATGCGACTCGCCGTTCACGGTCGTGAAGGCGCCGCCGACGTAGAGCGTCTTTCGGTCGGGTGACGCGGCGAGGAAGTAGGCGCGGCCGTTCAGCTGCGGCGCGAACGGCAGGAGCGCGCCGCTGGTCGCGTCCTCTGCGGCCAGATAGGTGCGCGGCTGGACGTCGCCGCTGTGGTCGGCGGCGGTGACGAAATTGCCGGCGATGAACACGATGTTGCCGACGCGCAGGATGTCGTCGACGCGGCCGGCCTCCTTGTTCGTCTTCGTCCATCCCGCGACCGGAAACTGCCATCCCTGCTGGACGGCGGCGGGAGACACGTGCGGGACAACCGATGTGGCGCCGGCGGTCGTCGTGACGGCCAGCGCGGTGGTGACGGCGGCAGCCACGGCCAGAACCGTGCCGACTGCGCGCCAAAAACGTGCAAACATGATGTAGACCCCCAACGAAAACAGATCAAGTAAAACGCCCGAAATGAGCGGCGATCAATTCGGAGATCGGCTTGCGGCGGCGATGCTTGACGGCTTCGGCGCAAGTTCACCGCGGCTGGGAGGTTCTGTCACCCCAAAGGGTGCCCGCGGTCTACGCGTGTCCGGTATCAGGCGCTGCGCGTGCGCTCGAGCAGGGGGCCCGCGGCGCGCCGGAAGGCGCTCAGCGCAGCGGGAATGTCCGCGCCGGCGCCGGTGAGGTGGTAGACGGCGATGTCGAAGACGAGCGCGGCGTCCTCGCAGTGGGCCCCCACCTCGGTCGCCGAGTCACGGCCGAAGACCCGCGCGCCGACATCCAGCGCGGCAACCGCCTCGCGATAGGCCTCCGGGTCGAGCGCGCCGGCGGGGTCGCCGAGGTCGAGCGCCGCACACAGCGAGCCGTGGCACGGCACCTGGGCCCGGGCGTCGCGGATCGCGCGCACGACCGCCGCCGTGTGCGGCGTCGGAGCGACGGGCAGCTCGAGCGGAGACGTGCTCACCGCTCAAGCGTACGGGCGCGACCGCGCGGCGGCCAGCCCCTTCAGCCGCAGCATCCCTCCTTGTAGCGGCACGAGGGGCAGTGCCAGGAGGCCTTCGTCCAGATCATCGTCGCCGCGCAGCGCGGACATGCGGGATCGTCGCGGCTCTGGCCGGGAAGAAGGCACGCGGCGGCGCCGGCGTGGCGCACCGGGGACAGTCCCCGAACGCCTCGCGTGACGGATGTGTGTCGTGAACGGTTCAGGGACTGTCCCCGGCGGGCGCGGCCATGACCCCCACGCTAGCGCGACAGGTGGACGACGGTGTTTACGGGATCCGTACACGGCGTTCACGGCCGTGGCGGAGGGGCGCAGTAGGCTCGTCCCGCACATGGATAGGGGGATAGGGGATCGTTCCGACCGGCGCCGCCTCTGCGAGTGGGATGCGGCGCCCTTCACGAGCTCGGCGACCGCGGGGCGGCGGTCGCCGACGCGCGGCGCCCGCCCCGCGTGGTCGCCAACGGCGACTTCGGCCCGACCAGATCTGCCGGAGCGCGGCCGGGTCCCGGCCCGGCGCGCCGCAGGGTGGTTGCCGGCCAGGTCGACGGCCAGGCCGGCCGGCCACGCGGGCGGGGCCGCACCACCCTTCTGGAACTGCTGGGGCTAGCTCCCCGCCTGCTAGATTCGACCCTGGGGTGAAGGCCAGGGTCGACAAGTCGGGCCGGACGAGCGCAGGCATCCTCCTCTGGCGCCGGCGGGAGGGGCGCCTCGAGGTGCTCCTCGCCCACCAGGGCGGGCCCTTCTGGGCGAAGAAGGACCACGGCCACTGGACGGTGCCCAAGGGCGAGACGGAGCCCGGCGAGGAGCTCGACGCGGTGGCACGGCGCGAGTTCGCCGAAGAGACGGGCCACGCGCTGCCCGACGGGCCGATGATTCCCCTCGGCGAGATCCGGCAGAAGTCCGGCAAGCGCGTCGTCGCGTGGGCCGTCGAGGGCGACCTCGATCCCTCCACCGCCGTGAGCAACGTGTTCGAGATGGAATGGCCGCCGCGCTCCGGCCGCAGGCAGGAGTTCCCCGAGATCGACCGTGTCGAGTGGTTCGATCCCGGCGAGGCGCGACGCAGGCTGAAGGCTGCCCAGGTGCCGTTCCTCGACCGGTTGGCGGAGGCGGTCTCGCCCGTCGCCTGAGCGCGGGCTACGTGACGGTCAGCTTCGCCAGCATCCCCATCGCCCGGTGGCCGGGGATGGAGCAGAAGAGGTTGTACCTGCCGGGGCTGAGCCGGACGGTGAACTGCGTTCGGCCGCCGGCCGGGATGCGGCCGCTGAAGCCGTGGCCGATCTGGTGACGTGCCACTTTCAGGTTATGGTCATCCTGCCCGAAATTGGCGATAGAGAACGTGATGCGGCCGTGGGGCACGGTCGTTCGGCCGAGGGTGATGCGGTACTCGGTCTCGTTCACGCCGACGCTTCGGGACGTGGACGCGGCGGCGCCGCTCGACGATGCCGCAAGGCAAGCGAGAACGACCAACACCAAACACAGGCGAGCAAACCCCATGGCTAACCAATACCCGACACTGCCGAGAAATGCGACCACCGCGCACTTCCGCCGCCTGCTCTGGCGGTGCGGATTCTCCGGATCCGACGCCCAGATCTCCCACTACCGCTCCCTCGGGCTGAACGCGGCCGTCGAGAAGCTGCTGGCGCCGGCGGCGCCGGCCAGGCTCTCCGGACCGGCGCCGAAGGTGAACGGCAGCCCGATCGCGCCGGCCAACGCCTGGGGCCACGACACGCTCTGGTGGCTCGACCGGATGGTGCGGTCGCACAACCAGCTCGAGGAGCGGATGACGCTCAACCTGCACGACCACTTCGCAACGTCGAACGCGGGCGTCGGCAACACGCGCCACATGCTGCGCCAGAACAAGCTCCTGCGCGCGCACGCGGTCGGGAGCTTCCTCGACCTGGTCACCAGCCTGACGCACGACCCGGCGATGCTCCTGTGGCTGAACGGCGCCGATTCGAACAGGTGGGCGCCGAACGAGAACTACGCGCGCGAGCTGATGGAGCTCTTCTGTCTCGGGAACGATCCCGGACTCGAGGCGGCGACGTTCGGCATGTGGAAGCAGTCGCGGATGTACACGCAGGCCGACATCCACGCGGCCGCGCTCGCGCTCACCGGCTGGCGCTACGACTGGAACAACACCCAGAAGGACAACCCGACCTTCTACGACGCGTCGTGGCACGCCGCCGGCACGAAGACGATCTTCGGCCACTCCGGCACCTGGGACTGGCGCGACGTCGTCCGCCTCGTCGTCCACCACCCCAACCACGCGCCGTTCCTGGCGTGGAAGCTGTGGTCGTACTTCATCCCGACGCCGCCGCCCAGGTCGGCGATGCAGATGATGGTCGGAAACTACCTCGCCTCCGGCTTCAAGCTGAAGCCGCTCCTGCGGGTGATCCTGCGCCATTCGGCGATGTACCAGGCCCTCGACGCGCCCGATCTCGTGAAGGGGCCGATCGTGTTCGTCGCCGCGACGCTCAGGATGACCGGCCGGTTCATCACCGAGGACAGCTGGGCGTGGCTGCTCGACGCGATGGGTCAGGTGCCCTTCTACCCGCCCAACGTCTCGGGCTGGGATCAGGGCGCCGCCTGGCTCAACACGAACTCGGCGCACGCCTACTGGGACACCACCGACTACCTGTTGCGCGGCACCGTCGACGACCCCGGTCAGGAGTCGGCCGCCGACGCCGTGAAGCGAGCGGTCGCCGCCCTGTCGCACCCGTGGGTGTCGAGCGGCGCGCGAGCGAAGCTCGAGGCCTATGCGCAGTCGTTCTTCGACGCTCACAACTACGTGTCGGCGGGCAAGCACGTGCTCGGACCGCACGACCGTGTCGAGCGCCAGCGCGTCCTGCGCGCGCTCATCCTTGCCGGCCCCGACGGATTCCTGTCCTGAACTCCACCGAGGTGACGCGATGACAGCCTGCGGCTGCAATGACTGGCATACGACCCAACGCGCCGCGATGCTGCGCCGGCAGGGGCAGCGCGTCCCCATCCCGCGGGCGGTGATCGAGGGCGCCACGGCCGGGATCTCGCGGCGCGACTTCCTCCGAAACGGCGCGATCGCCACGATCACCGTCTACGGCGCCTCGATGCTGTCGTGGAACCGCATCTGGGAGGCGGCGGCCGCGCAGGCGGCCACGCCGGGCGGCGTCACCGACCCGGTCATCGTGTCGATCTTCCTCGACGGCGGAAACGACGGGCTGAACACGCTCGTGCCGGTCGACGGCCAGAACCTGCCGGCCTACACCCAGGCCCGCAACTACATCGGCCTCGACCCCAACGACTGCCTCACGCTCGCCGGGCCGGCTGCGACTCCCGACTTCCGCTGGAACCCGGCGGCGACCGGTTTCAAGCAGCTCTACGACGCCGGCAAGATGGCCGTCATCCCCGCGGTCGACTACCTGCCGCCCGACCTGAGCCACTTCCACTCCCGGGCCTTCTGGCAGGCGGGCGAGCTCGATCCGAACCCGGCCACGGGCTGGCTCGGGCGCTGGGTCGACCAGAACGGCGACCCGTCGAACCCGCTCCAGGCGCTCTCTGTCGACTGGACGCTCCAGGGATCGATGAAGAGCGCGGCCAACCCGGTCGCGGTGCTGACCAGCCCGCAGTCGGCCCAGTTCGGGCTGAACGGCGTCTGGACGGACGAGCCGCTCATGGTGCAGACGCTCGGCGACCTGTCCCAGCGCTCGCCGCAGCACGCGCAGATGGCGGCCGCCGACAAGGCCGTGGGCGGCGCCGTCGACGTGGCGAACCAGCTCGCCGGGCTGGGCACGACCACGATCCCGCCGAACGGCCTCGGATACGGAACGACCGGCTTCGACAATCGCATGTCGACGCTGGCCTGGCTCATCCGCTCGAACCTCGGCGTGCGGGTGGCGTGCCTCAGCTTCGACGACGGCTTCGACTTCCACGACAACCAGGTGAACCGGCAGGCGGACTGCCTGTCCTCGCTGGGCCAGACGCTGGCCGCCTTCCAGGCCGACCTCGAGGCGCACGGCATCGCCGACCGCGTGCTCACCCTGGTCTGGAGCGAGTTCGGCCGCCGGGTGGACGACAACGACTCGGGCGGAGGCGGCACCGACCACGGCGCCGGCGGCCTGGCGATGGTCGTCGGCACGCATGTGCAGCCGGGCATCGCGAGCCCGTTTCCGGGCATCCGCCCGCAGGATCTCGACGGCAACGGCAACCTGAAGGTGCCGGTGGACTACCGCCAGATCTACACCGAGCTCCTCGGCAACTGGATGGGCACGGATCCTGCGGCCGTGATCCCGAACGCCGCGAGCTTCAGCCCGCTGGCACTGGTGGCGTAGACGCGGGGGAACCCAGGGTTCCCCCGCGGGCCCCCTCCTTAAGGACTGGCGCGTCGTTTGGCGCGCTCCGGCGAAGAGCGCGGTCTTCGCCGGAGCCACGACGGCCGGGTGCCGTGCACGAACTCGCCGCCTAGCCTCAACCAGGGCAGCGTGCCCCTCCAGACAGGCACGGCGGTCGCGCCTACCATTCGCCGATGCGGACGACTCTGGGCCTGCTCGTCGTGCTCGCCGCCCTGGCGAGCGGCTGCCAGCACCCCCTCTTCGGGACCCCCGACGAGTCGTCCGGGCACGGGAGCGCCCCGGCCCCTCCGCCGAAGCCGCACATCGTGTGGCGGCCGATCCCGTTCTCCGCGACCCGGCGGGCCGAGACGGCGGCCTACGCGAGGCGCCACTACGGCCTCGACGCCTGGCGGCTCGAGCGGCCGCGCGTGATCGTCGAGCACTACACGGCCGGAACGACGTTCGCCTCGGCCTACGCCACGTTCGCCGCCGACGTGCCCGACGCGGAGCTGCACGAGCTCCCCGGCACCTGCGCCCACTTCGTGATCGACACCGACGGCACCATCTACCAGCTCGTCCGCCTCGACACGATCTGCCGGCACACGGTCGGCCTCAACTCCACGGCGATCGGCATCGAGCACGTCGGCACGAGCGACGCCCAGGTCCTGGGGAACGCCGCCCAGATGCGCTCGTCACTGCGGCTCACCGCATGGCTCCAGTGGCGCTTCGGCATCCGGCTTCGCAACGTGATCGGCCACAACGAGAGCCTGACGAGCCCCTTCCACCACGAGCTCTACGCCGCCTGGCGCTGCCAGACGCACGGCGACTGGACGCACGCCGACATGGACGTCTACCGCCACCGGCTGCGGAGGCTCGACCGCCGCTACGGCGTCGTGGTGGGCCCGCCGGCGAGGCCGGTCTCGAGCGGCTGCTGACGCCGCAGCCGGCCGGCGAGCGGCACGCGCCCGCCCATGGCGGCCGACACCATGACGACCGCGCCCACGGCGATCAGGACGTCGCCGACCGAGTAGACGTTCCCGCCGGGGATCCAGTGCGGCACCGCCCAGCGGTCGACGAGCCAGGCCAGGTGCGGGTGGCTCGCCACGATCTCGTTGTTGTGCGCGCCGGTGTAGGTGTGACCGGCGGCGCGAAGCGCGGACGGAAGGCCGGGCATGTGACCGCCGTTTGCGACCACCGCGACCAGGTTCGACGCCATGCCGAGCCCGACGACCGCGGCGCCGGCCACGCGCAGGTTGCACGCGGCTGCGATCACCAGGCAGCCGTACGACGCCAGCCAGAGCCCGATCGCGACCTGGTCGCCGACGCTCCACGGCAGCGTTTCCGAGGGGAAGGCCACGATCTGGAGGCCGATCGCGAGATAGAAGAGCCACATCGCCCGCAGGCGCAGGTCGGCGAGCCGCGACAGGCGCCCGCCGAGCACCCAGCCGGCGGCGATGCCGAGCCCGACCGCGAGCAGGAGCACCATCAGCCGGTCGCGCTTTCGATGTCGGCAAGGTGCGAGCTCTCGGAGGCCAGGTACGCCTCGAGGGCCGAGACGACCCGGGCGTCGAACTGCGTCCAGCTGCGCCGGCGGAGCTCGGCCACCGCCGCCTCGGCCGTCCCGGCCGCGCGGTAGACCCGATCCGACGTCATCGCGTCGAACGCGTCGGCGACGAGGATGACCCGCGAGCCGAGCGGGATCTCGTCGCCCGCCAATCCGAGCGGGTAGCCGGAGCCGTCCCACCACTCGTGGTGGTGGCGGATCCAGCGGTCGACCGGAGACACGCCCAGGCCCTCGAGCAGCCGGTAGCCCAGCTCGGGGTGCTCGCGCATGATCCGAAGCTCATCGGGATCGAGCTTTCCGGGCTTCTGGAGGATCCGGTCGGGGATCGCGATCTTGCCAAGGTCGTGCAGCAGGCCGGCGAGCCGCACCTGCTCGACCGTCTCCAGGTCGAGGCTCATCGACCGCGCGATGCCCTCGGCGAGCCGCGACACCGACTGCGAGTGCGCGCCGGCGTAGGTGTCCTTGGCGTCGACGACGCGGATCAGGCCCTCGGCCGCGCGCAGCCGGGCGGTGCGCTCGGCGACGCTCGCGATCTCGGCGGGCGTGTAGACCCTGACGACCGAGTCGGAGTAGAGGCACGAGCGGTTCTTGCCGTGGTTCTTCGACCAGTAGAGCGACGCGTCGACGACCTTCATCAGCTCGTCGCGATCGTCCGCGTGCTCGGGGAACGTGGCGACCCCGGCACTCACCGTGACCGGCTCGCCGTGCGGGAAGGTGCTCTGCCACAGGCGGTGATGGACGCGCTCGATGTCGGCGTAGGCGATCGGGCCGGGCCGCTCGGCCAGGATGAGGGCGAACTCCTCGCCGCCGACGCGGTAGGCGGACTCGGCGCCGAACGACTCGCGCAGGATGTCCGAGACCTGACAGAGGACGCTGTCGCCGACCGGGTGCCCGTAGCGGTCGTTGATGCTCTTGAAGTCGTCGAGGTCGATGACGGCGAGCGAGACCGTGCTGCGGGTCGACGCGGCGAGCGCAAGCGCCTCGCGCAGGTCGGTCTGGAAAGAGCGGTGGTTGCCGAGCCCGGTGAGGGCGTCGGTCTCGGCGTCGCGCACGGCCAGCACCGTGCGGTAGGCGTAGCGCTGGTAGAGCGCGAGCGCGAAGAGCGGCCCGGCGAGGAGGATCTCGAGTGTCGGGTTCACCTTCCACAGCGACACGGCGAGCGCCGAGATGAACGCCATGATGACGAACGCCGGCCCGGAATGGCTCATGTACTCGTGCGACATCCGCCGCAGCGGCACGCCCTGGGCGAGGGTGACGGCGATCGCGACGAACATGACGTTCGTGACGAGGTAGGCGGCCCCGCCCGAGAACGCCAGCACGAGCAGCGTGTCGGCGTTGGCGGCTCCGATCCGGGTGCCGTCGACACCCAGCAGGAAGGCGGGCAGAGCCGAGGCGAAGGCGGAGAGGCCGTAGGTCGCGGTGTTGAACGCGCCGCGGAGCGAGATGCCGCGCTCGACCGCCTCGACGGCGGCCGCGGCCAGAAGTGCCGCCAGCACGGCGTACTGCCACCCGAACAGCACCTGGGCGGACAGGAGAAAGACGAACGCCAGCGAGACGCGCCGGTGGCCCTGCTCGTCGAGCGGGACCGGCTTGGCCTCAGCGGCGAGCGCGGCCGCCGCGAACGCCACGACACCGACGATGACGTCGGCCTGGGGCGGCGAGGCGACGATGCGCAGAATCGCCCCGACCGCCACCGGCACTGTCACCGCGATGACGGCGACGATGTACCGGAGCAGCCGGGGCGGATACTCGTGGGACGTCGATGAAGATCGGGAGCTCACGGGCGGTCGGGAGTCTTATCGGCCGCTCCCGGCACGTAGGTGAGCACCAGGGTTCGCGAGGTGCTTACGCGACCCAGCGAACGCCGGCGCCGGACGACACGACGAACGACGCGATGGCGGCCAGGGCGAGAGCGACGCGCAGGGTGCGGTGGTTCCACTTGATCATGATCGGCAGCCTTTCTTGCTCGGATTCACGGGGTGGGCGACGTCCACGACCGCCGAATCTGGGGGGAGTGCGGAGGCCGGAGCAAGAGGCTCTTCGGGGGGCCGAAAGGAGCGTCTCTCTCGTGATAGCGAGGACCGCGGGAGCGAGGAATGCCCCGAAGGGGGTAAAGCAGGCAGGCTCTGGAAGGGCCGGACGTCTAGCGGGACAGGGCCCCGCCGGGCCCGACGCGGACGCCGCGCCCGCCCAGGTCTGACCGCGAGAGCTGGCCGACCAGCTCGGCCGCCGCACCCGACGAGTCGGGCACCGGCTGGCCCGCCCCGGCCAGCCGCACCGAGACGATCCGGCCGGCCTGGAAGCGGCCGTCGGCAGCGAGCGTCACCCGCAGCACGGCGGACTCGCCGAGCACGCCGTCGAGGCTGAAGTTGTGGTAGCCGGCGAAGTTCCCGAGGCTGTAGGCGATCAGGCGGCCGTGGTAGAGCTCCATCCCGCGCAGCACATGCGGCCCCGACCCCAGAACGAGGTCGGCGCCGGCATCGACGGCCATGTGCGCGAACGCCTCCGGGTTCCCGCGATCCTCGCCCAGGTACGTCTCGTCGCCGCCGGTCAGGTGAAGCGCGGCGGTGCCCTCCGCACCGGCGTGGATGGCGCACACGACCAGGTCGGCCTTCCCGGCGGCCCGGCGGATGATCCGGCGCGCGGCGGCCAGGTCGTTCAGCGGGCCGGTGTTCGGGTAGGGGGCGAACCCGAGGAACGCGATCCGGAAGCCCTTGGCGTGCACGATCGTGATCTCGCCGGGGAGCCCCGTCTGCGCGATGCCCGCCCGGTGGAGCGCATGCACGGTCTGATCCTCGCCGGCCTGGCCGAAGTCGAAGGAGTGGTTGTTCGCGTTCGACATGACCGTGAATCCGGAGTCGCGCAGTGCGCGCGCAAACTCCGGCGGCGCCCGGAACGCGAAGCAGGACGACGACGGCGCGCCGCCGCACTTCGATGCGGTCGCGTCGGTCAGCGTGCCCTCGAGGTTGCCGAAGACGACATCGCCGGTCAGCGCCGAGCGCATCTCTGCCAGGTACGTCCCCGGCGAGGCCGGCAGCGTGGGCGTCATGCCGAGCATCGTGTCGCCGACGGCGGCGATCGTGACCGTTCCGTGCGGTCGCTCGGCCGTCGTCGGGGCGGTCGTCACAGTGCCGGAGGAGGGCTGCGAGCGGCCGGCGGGCGCATCCGTGTGGCGCTCGCTCCCCGACCCCGACGTGACCCCAACCGCGGCCGCGACGCCGGCCAGGACCGTGACCGCGAGTGCCAGCGCGGCGACCGCGGCCCTCCGCTGGCGGCGGCCGCGGCGGCGGGCCTGCTCGCGTCCGTCGTGTGCGCCGAAGTCATCCAACGGTCACCTATCATCGCCGACAGTGACGCTGGAGCAGCGCATCCTCGACGAGGTTGCCGCCGGGCGCGAGGAGCTGGTCGAGCTGACGTCAGTGCTGATCGGTTTCGACACGACCGCGCGGGACCCGGACGATCCGCCCCGGGCGGAGGCCGACCTTCAGGCCTACCTGGGCGAGCGGCTCGGCCGAGCCGGAGCGACCGTCGACATCTGGGAGCCCGACCCGGGCGACGTCGCCGGCACCCGCCAGATCCCGCCCGGCCTGGGGTTCGCGGGGCGGCCGCAGCTGGCCGCCCGGTTCGCCGGCGCCGGCGGCGGGCGCAGCCTGCTCCTGAACGGGCACATCGACGTCGTGCCGTCGGATCCCCGTGAGCGGTGGACGAGCGACCCGAACCGGGCCGAGGTGCGCGACGGCAACCTCTACGGCCGCGGAGCATGCGACATGAAGGGCGGCGTCGCGTGCATGGTGTACGCGGCGGAGGTGCTGTCGCGGCTGGGGGTGAAGCTCGCGGGCGACCTGGTCGTGAACACCGTGACCGACGAGGAGTCGTCGGGCGCCGGAGGCCTCGCGGCCGCCCGCCACGGCGTCCGCGCCGACGCCGGGATCGTGCCCGAGCCGACGGCGTTCGAGGTCTGGGTCGCCTGCCGCGGGTCGCTGACGCCCACGATCACGGTCGAGGGCCGTCCGGGGCACGCGGAGATGGCCCAGCCGCACTGGCAGGACGGCGGCGCGGTGAACGCCATCGAGAAGATGTCGGTCGTCCTCGACGCCGTCAGGCGGCTCCGGGAGGAATGGAGCGGCCGCCCCGACAAGCGCCATCCGTACCTGTCCTCGGGCACGATCGTGCCGGTCAAGATCTCGGGCGGCGAGTGGGCGGTGACCTACCCGGCGTCGTGCTCGCTCACCTGCGAGGTCATGTACCTGCCGGGGAACGCCGACGGCGAGGGTTGGGGCAGCGAGGTCGAGGCCGAGATCGAGGCCTGGATCGCGGCGGCCGCCGCCGCCGACCCCTGGCTCGCGCTGCACCCGCCGGTCGTCGAGTGGGCGCTCGACATCCCGCCGGCCGAGGTCGACGCGGCTCATCCCGTCGTCGAGGCGGTCGCCAAGGCCAGCGCCGCCGCCGGCGAGCCGCCCTCGCTCGGCGGGCTCGACTCCTGGTTCGACGCGGCCACGTTCACGCGCTTCGCCGACACGCCCTCGATCGGCTTCGGCCCGCGCTCCCTGGCCTGGGGGCACACGATCGACGAGTACGTGCCCGTCGACGACCTCGTCACCTGCACCCAGGCGCTGGCGCTGGCCGCCGCCGACTACTGCGGGGTGGCCGGATGACCGCCGCCACGCCGCGCCTTGCCACGTCCGACGACGCCGAGGTCATCACCCGGCTCTTGAAGGCGTTCTTCAGCCACGAGGGCCGCGAGGTGCGCCACCTGCGCCAGAACGTCGAGGCGATCCTCGACGACCCGGGCCGCGGCTTCTTCACCCTGGCCGGCGAGTCGGCCGTGGCGACGACGACCATCCGCATCTCGGCGGGGGGCGGCGCGTCGGCCGAGATCGAGGAGATCTGGGTGCAGCCATCGGCCCGCGGACGCGGGATCGGCTCGCGCCTTTTGCGAAGCGCCGTGGGCGAGTGCCGGCGACGCGGGATACAGTCGATCGAGCTTCGCGTGACCCCGGACGATCACGAGGTGGGGATTCCCGACTTCTACCTGAAGCAGGGCTTCCGCGACCGGGGCCGGCAGATCATGGAGTTCGCGGGCGAGTGACAAGGAGGGGCTGCGCATGACCACCACGCAGGGAACCGGCTGGAAGGCCGCCGACGTGAACGAGATCCCGCCGGTGAAGCCCGACTGGCCGGCGACATGGAAGTCGGTCCGCCATCACTTCGGGATCAGCTCCTTCGGCGTGAACGCCGTCACGAAGGACGCCGGGAACGTGCTCATCCCCGAGCACGACGAGAGCGAGTCCGGGCAGGAGGAGCTCTACTTCGTCCACGCCGGCGAGGTGCAGGCCACGCTCGACGGCGAGGCGGTCACGATCGGCGCGGGCGGGATGGTGTCGGTCGGGCCGGGGGTCAAGCGCAAGCTGGAGGCCACGGCCTCGCCGACGACCGTCTTCGTGGTCGGCGCGGCGCCCGGCAAGGCCTACGAGATCGGCGGCTGGGAGACGTAGGTGTTCGAGGTCGAGGTCCGCACCATCGACGGGGCCCCGACCGGCATCGGCAGCGCCGGGCCGTACACGCTTGTCGTCGACCGGCCGGCCGGGGCGGGCGGCGGCGGCCTCGGCTTCAACGGCGGACAGCTGCTCTACCTGGCGGTCGCCGGATGCGTGTCGAACGACCTCTTCCGCGAGGCGGCCGCCGCCGGCATCGAGCTCCGGCGCGTCCGCATCTCGGTGCACGGCGACTTCACCGGCGACCCGCCGGTCTCGACGGCCGTCGACTACGACGTCGAGATCGAGGGGAACGCCCCCGAGGCGCGCCTGCGCGAGCTGGTCGAGCACGTCGACCGCATCGCCGAGATCCCCAACTCGCTGCGCGACGGAACGGACGTGCGGCTGCGGGCGACCAGGGTCGGCGCAGGAGGCTAGGAAGCTCACGCGAACGGGAGCGGCTTGACGACGGCCGCGACCCCGCCGGCGTCGACCTTCTGCCGGTCGGCGACCTCGCGCCGCAGCACCGCCAGGCCGATCGCGCCGAACCGGGGCGACTCGGCAACCGAGGTCACCCGGCCGACCTCGCGCTCGCCGGCGATCACCGGCGCGCCCGCCTCGGGCAGCCCGCGCTTGAAGGCGAGCCCGCGCAGGCCGCGGTTGGCATGGCCGCGGTAGTGGAGCCGCGCGATCGGCTCCTGGCCCGGGTAGCAGCCCTTGGTGAAGCTGACGGCGCGCTCGACGAGGCCCGCCTCGGCGGGCATCGTGTCGGGGCCGAACTCGTGCCCGAACCGCGGGATGCCCGCCTCGATCCGGGCCACCTCCCAGTCGCCGGCGCCGTTCCCGGCGGGCGTGACTTCGACCAGCCTGTAGGGCCCGATCGGCGTCTCCATGGTCGCGAGCGCGCCGTCGGCCTCGCCCCAGACGACCGCGCCGGCGGCCGCCTCGAGCTCCACCTTCTTGCGGAACCGGGCCCGGACGAGCACGTCGACCAGGTCGTCGCGCACCTCGGGCGGGCAGGCCAGCATGAGCTCGCCGCCCGTGTTGAACACCTCGAGGTCGGCGATCACGCGCGCCTTCGGCGTGAGCAGGAGCGCGTACGCTCCGCCACCGGCCGGGATCGCCTCGACGTCGTTCGTCACCATGCTCTGAAGGTGGGCCACCGCGTCCGGCCCGGTCATCCGGACGAGCGCACGGTCGGGGATCACGGTCATGACCGCAGCGTACAACCGCGCCGCGGCCTCCCGGCAGGCGGCAGACTACGCCGGTGGCGCGCACCGGCATCGACAGGAAGGCCCGCGAGGCGGGCATCGACGAGTCGCGCATCCCGCCGGGCCAGTACTACACCGACAAGTGGCCCGTCCTGCACGCCGGGAGCGTGCCGCACGTCGACCCGGCGGCGTGGGACTTCCGCGCGTTCGGCCTCGTCCGCCACCCGCTTCGGGCCTCGCTCGACGAGCTCCGGGCGCTGGGCGAGCGCGAGACGCTCGCCGACATCCACTGCGTGACACGCTGGTCGCGGCTGGACGTGCCGTGGCGGGGCGTGCCCGTGCGGGCGCTTCTTCAGGCCGTCGAGCCGCTCGACAGCGTCAGGTTCGTGATCGCCCACGCCGAGCAGGGCTTCACCGCCAACCTGCCGATCGAGGCCGTCGACGACGACGAGGCCCTGCTGGCCTACGAGGCCGACGGGGCCCCGCTCACGCCCGAGCACGGCCACCCGCTGCGGCTCATGGTGCCCAGCCGCTATTTCTGGAAGAGCGCCAAGTGGCTGCGCGGACTGGAGTTCACGGACGTCGACAGGCCGGGCTTCTGGGAGGGCTACGGCTACCACAACGACGCCGACCCGTGGAAGGAGGAGCGCTACGGCTTCTGAGGTCGTCGAGCGCTTCTGCCGCCGGCTCGAGGAGCTCGTGAACCACGACTCGCCGTCGGACGGGACGGAGCAGGAGTGGATCGCCGAGCGCGTGGCGGAGTGGCTGGCTCCGGCCGGCTGCACCAGCCGGTGGGTGCCCGAGCCCGACGGGCCGGCGCGCAGCATGGTCGTGACGCTCCCGGGCGGCGGCGGCCCGATGGTGGCGCTCCTGGGGCACACCGACACCGTGTTCGCCGTCGGGACCGCGGCCCAGCGGCCGTTCCGGCGCGAGGGCGACCGCTGCTTCGGCCCGGGCGTGGCCGACATGAAGGGCGGCGTGCTCCTGGCGGCGGCCGCGATGGAGCGGCTGGCCGCCGCCTCCGCACGGCCGTTCTCGGAGGTGCGCCTGCTGGTGTGTGCCGACGAGGAGACGCGCCTGCGCGCGCCGGCCGTGTGCGCCGAGGCGAGCGGAGCCGCGGCGGCGCTCGTCTTCGAGTGCGCGCGCGAGAACGGCGACCTCGTGTCGGAGCGAAAGGGCGCCGTCTGGCGAACGCTGCGCCTGCACGGCCGGCCCGCGCACGCCGGGGCGGACACGCACCGCGGGCGAAGCGCCGTCTCGGCCCTGGCCCGGGAGATCGTGCGGATCGAGGGGCTCGCGGCCGGCCGGCCCGAGATGACGTCGGTCGTGACGACGGTGCAGGGCGGCGACTCGGCCAACACGGTTCCCGGCGAGGCGCGGGCGACGCTCGACATCCGCTCGAGCGTCCCCGAGGACCTCCTCTTCGCCCTCTCGGAGCTCGGCCGCGACAGCGCCCACGACGGCGTGACGGGCGAGATCGAGGACCGCGGCACGTGGCCGCCGATGCCGCGCACGGAGTGGCTCGCCGAGCTGGCCGTGTCACTGGCCGGCGAGCTCGGCCTCCGGATCGGCGAGCAGCACTCCGGCGGGGTCTCGGACGGCTGCTGGACGGGCGACGAGGGCATCCCCACGCTCGACGGGCTCGGCCCGGTCGGAGGCGACGACCACACGCCGGCCGAGTGGATCGAGATCGCCACGCTCGAGCCGCGCATCGAGCTCGCCGCCCGCCTCGTGACGGCGGTCGCTCAGCGCGGCGCGTAGATCGGGACGCCCGCCACGGTCGCCACCCGCCGGTAGCGGTCCTCGAGGATCCGGCCGGTTGCGCCGGTGCGGTCGATCCCGGCGGGCAGGTTCTCGACGACTACGAGCGCGGGCGGATGAGGGCTGCGCAGAGCGCGCCGGGCCTCATCGAGCGCGCCGGGGATGGCCTGGATGTTCCGGTACCACATGTAGCGCACGGCCGGGTCACGGTCGGCCAGGTAGTACACGTCGGCCGCCGCCCACAGAACGAAGATCCGCTGGCCGGGCCGGGTGTGGGCGCGCACGTAGCGGACGACCGCACCGTCGCTTCGGAGGTGGGCGTCGTTCGGGAACACGGCCCGCGCCTGGGCAGCCCCCGAGTCGAACCAGAGCGGCGCCGTGAAGCCCAGCGCGACGGCCGCGGCGGCCGCCGAAGCTCCGGCCCAGGCCCGCGACCGCGCCTCCCAGATCGCGGCGGCGCCGATCCCGGCGAGGATGCCGAGCGGGGGGACGAGCTGCTGGTAGTAGTGGGCGTGGAAGTTGCCGCCGCCGATCACCCCGACGGCAGCGACCGCCGCCCAGAGCCGGATGATGAGCGGCGAGCGGCGAAGGCCCGGGAGCGCGAAGACCAGCATCGGGCCCAGCGCCTTCACGGCCGCGGGCAGGGAGTCGCGGGCCATGTCGAGCCGGGCCGAGACCGACCCCGTCACGATCGAGTCCGCCTGCCCGCGGTAGGTGACGAGCGCGTACCACCAGTCCGAGACGCTGGCCGAGGCCGCGGCGCCGACGGCGACAGGGACGAGCGCCGACCCGACCAGGACGCCGACCGGCGCCAGGCCGGCCCGGCGGCGGGTGACGAGCAGGTAGATCGCCGCAGCGGCACCCGCGTCGAACCCCGACTGCTTCAGCATGACGGCGCAGCCCGTGAGCAGCCCCGCGGCGACGAGCCATTCCCTGCGCCCGCCGCGCAGGTGGGTGACGAAGGCCAGCATCGACGCGCACGCGGCGAGCGACGCGAGCAGCTCGCCCGACAGCGTGAACGACTCGATGAACGGCGAGGCGCCGGCGGTTGCCACCAGCAGTCCCGCACCGGCGGCGGCTATCCTCCCCGCCATCCTGGCGGCGACCGCCATGGTCAGCGCTGCCACTCCTGCCGCCACGACCGCCGCCAGCGCCCGCATCGCCGTGGCCGAGCCGCCGTCGACATGAAGGACCGCCCGAAACACGAGCTCGAGGCCCTGCGGGCGATCGACCCACGCGTCGCGGTAGAGGGTGGCTCCGTGGCTCCAGAGCCTGGCGACCTCGCCGTAGCCGCCCTCGTCGGCGGTGAGCGGCGCGCCGAAGAACGGGGCGCGCAGCGCGACGGCCAGGATGCCGGCGAGGACGACGGCGGCCGCTGGGGCCCGCCACGCACCGGGATCGACGGGCGCACCGCGGCCCTTGCCGGCGCCGCGTTCGGGATCGCCCTGCTCGCCCAGGTGCTGACGTTCGGGCTCTCGCTCACGCCCGACCGCTACCTGCTGGTGCTCCTCGCCCCCGCGCTCGTCCTCGGCCGCGGTCGCCGGTTTCTGCTCGATTTCGTCCCCTTCGTGGTGCTGATCGTGATGTACGAGGAGTGTCGCGGAATCGCCCACACGCTGCACCCGCACCCCTACTACGCTCCGCAGCTCGACGCCGAGAAGGCGCTCTTCCTCGGCCACGTCCCGTCGGTCGACCTCCAGGACTGGCTCTGGACCGGCAGCCTGCACTGGTACGACCAGTTCCTGAGCGCGATGACGCGAGTGCATTTCATCGTGCCGCCGACGCTGGCGTTCGGCCTCTGGCTCAAGCGGCGGGCGCTCTTCTACCGCTTCGCGGCCACGCTGCTCGTGCTGTCCTACGCGGGCGCGTTCACGTTCTGGCTCTTCCCGGCGGCACCGCCCTGGGCCGCCGCCGAGCGCGGCATGATCCCGTTCCTCGCCAACCCGGCCGGCGTCCAGGCGGCGACGTCGCCGCTTCCCACCGACTCGGGTCCGGTCTACCGGCTGGTCGACGGGAACCCCTACGCCGCGGTGCCGTCGCTGCACGGCGGGTATTCGCTGCTCGTGTTCCTGTTCGTCGCGATGCTGGCCTGGCGGACGCGGTGGCGCTGGTGGGTGATCGGCCTGGGGGCGCTCTATCCGCTCGTCCAGTCCATCGCCGTCGTCTACACCGGCAACCACTACGTCGTCGACCTGCTGATCGGCTTCTGCTACGCGATCGCGGTGGTCTACGGCGTGCAGCGGTTCTGGCGCTGGCGGGGATGGCCGGAGTGACCGGCACGGCCGTCGAGCCGCCGGCCGCGCCGGCGGACAGCCCGGAGCCGGCGCGGTGGGGTTGGCTCGCGGCGTACCGCTACCCGCTCACGGTCTTCGTCGCGAGCCGGATCGGGGTCTACCTCCTGCTCGCCGCGGCATCGTGGACGAGCCGCGTCCCACGCGAGTCGGGCATCTCCTGGCACGGGCTCTTCGGGGCGCTCGGCCAGTGGGACGCGGTCTGGTACCGCTGGATCGCCGACCACGGCTACGACCCGGCGATCGGGCACGGGAACTCGGCCGCCTTCTTCCCGCTCTACCCGCTCGCGTGGCGGCCGTTCTCGATCCTCCCCGGGCCGATGGAGCTGTGGGGCAGCCTGCTCTCGACGGCGCTCTTCGCCGCCGCGCTGTGCCTGCTCTACCGGATCACGCTCGGCCGCTACGACGAGCAGATGGCGCGGCGCACGGTCCTCTACCTCGCGATCTTCCCGCTGACCTTCGTGTTCTCCCTGCCGTACGCCGAGAGCCTGTTCCTGCTCCTGACGCTCGCGGCGTTCGCGCTCACGTGGCACGGGCGCGAGTGGGCGGGCGCCGGGGCCGGCGCGCTCGCCGTCCTGGCCCGTCCGGTCGGGATCGCGCTCCTGCCCGCGCTCGCGTGGCGCACCTACCGCCGGCACGGCCTGCGCGCGCGGCCCTACCTGCCGCTCCTCCTCCTGCCGCTCGCCGAGCTGCTCTTCTTCGCGTACCTGGGCTGGCGCACCGGCGACGTCCTTGCGAACGTCCACGCGCAGGAGCGGGGGTGGGAGCGCGGGGTCGGCGTCCTGCCCTACGTGTTCGGCTACACGCTGTGGCACGACGTGCTCGAGGGCGGCCACCTGCGCTTCCTCGTCCACATGGGCTTCACCCTCTTCTGGTGCGGGCTCTTCTACCAGGCGTGGCGGATGCGGATCCCGGCCGAGTACCTGATCTTCGCGGCGCTGCTCATCCTGTTACCGACCACGGGCGGGCTGCTCGTCTCGATCGGCCGGTTCGGCATGGTGGCGTTCCCGCTCTTCTGGGCGCTGGCCGACCTCGGCGGCGACGAGCGCGTCGATACGCTCGTCAAGACGGCGTTCCCGATGCTGCTCGCCGCGCTCGCCATGATCACGTACACGGCGCACACGTTCACGCCGTAGGCGACGCCGGCTCGTCCGGCACGAGCAGGTAATGGACGGCGAGGTTGGCGTATTCGCCGAACCGAAGGCACGCCTCGCGCACCCGGGCCTCGGGCCAGATCGGCTCGTCCGAGAACCAGCGCGCGACCGCCTTGCGCACGCCCAGGTCTCCGGCGGCGAACGCGTCGGGGCGGCCGAGCGTCCGGGCCAGGAACCAGTCCACCGTCCAGCCGCCGATCCCGGGGAGCTCGGTCAGCCGCGCGCGCAGCTCGATATCGGTGAGGCCGGACAGGTCGAGGTCGGCCCCGGCCAGCGCGGCGATCGAGCGGATCTTGGCGCGTGACAGGCCGACGCCTTCGAGGTCGCGGCCGGCGACCGCCTCCCGGCGCGGGAACGCCCACACCTCCACACCGTTCAGCTCGTGCCGGACGCCGAAGCGCTGCACGAACCGGTTTCGGATCGCGCAGGCGGCCCGCAGCGAGATCTGCTGCGCCGTCACGGCGATGACGAGCGACTCGAACGGGTCGGCCGAGAGCGGCGGCCGGAACCCGGGCGCGCGCGCATAGATGTCGGGGTACGCCGCGGCAAACGACTCCAGGTCGAACCCCGCCCCGAGGATGTGGAGGAGCTCGGCGCGGTCGGCCGCAGCGGGCTCCGCCGAGGCGGTGATTCCCTCCGCGGAGATGCGAACGACGAGGCCCGAACGGAGCACACGGTGGAGGCCGCCGTCGTGCCAGACGCTGGCCGCGTCGTCGCCGAACGTGCGGAAGCGGAACGTCGAGCGGTGGAAGTCGTAGGGCTCCGGTGGGAGGTCGAGCCGCATCGGCGGCACTGTAGGCTGTGGCCCCCTTCAGGAGGTTTCAGTGTCAGACAGGATGCTCGACCTGCTCGCCGCCCTCGACGCCGCCGTCGGCGTCTCGGGAGACGAGCGCCTGGTCGCCGGCGTCGTCGCAAAGGAGCTCGACGGCCACTACGACGAGCACGGGGCCGACGCGCTCGGGAACCAGTTCTTCACGCGCGGCGGCGGTGACGGCGCACCCACGGTGATGCTGTGCGCCCACATGGACGAGCTGGGCTTCATCGTCCAGCACATCGAGGACGAGGGCTTCCTCCGCATCGCGCAGGTCGGCTATCACGATCCGCGCATGGTGGTCGACCAGGATCTGGCGATCCATGGGTCGAAAGGCACGGTCCACGGCGTGACCGGCGCGAAGCCGGCCCACGTGCTGCCGCCGGAGGAGGCGAAGCAGGCCATCCCGATGGACCAGCTCCACGTCGACGTCGGCACGACGAGCCGCGCCGAGACCGAGGCTCTCGGGGTGCGGGTCGGCGACCTGGCGACGTTCGCCAGGACCGGCCTCGCCCTGAACGGGACGAGGGTGTTCTCGGGCAAGGCGGTCGACGACCGGGCCGGCTGTGCGGTCATGGTCGAGGTGATGCGGCGGCTGGGCGACTCGCCGGCGGCGACGGTGGTCGGCGTCGCGGCGGTGCAGGAGGAGCTCGGGATCCGCGGCGCGGGCCCGGCGGCGACGCGCGTCAAGCCCGACGTGGGCATCGCGATCGACGTCACGCTGTGCGGCGACACGCCCGGCATCGAGTACTCGCGGATTCCGATCTCGCTGGGCAAGGGCCCGGCGATCAAGTACTTCGACTGGGCGCCCGAGGCCGGCTACGGGAGCGCCGTTCCGCGGCACCTGACGGACCGGCTCGAGCACGCCGCCGAGTCGGCCGGGATCGAGTACCAGCGCGAGGTGCTGATGGGCGGTGCGACCGACGCGTGGGGGATCGCCAACTCGGGCTTTCTGAGCGGCTGCATCTCGGTGCCGTCGCGCTACATCCACTCGGCCGTCGGCTGCGTCCACCTGGACGACGTGGAGGGCTGTGTCCGGCTGCTGCTCGCCTTCATCGACGACGTCGGCAAGAACGGCATCTAAACGTGGGGGGAGCGGGCTCCGCCGGCGCAACATTGGGGTCTGACCCGTTGTTGCGCGTATGCGGCTGAGGCCCGGAGCCGAGCTCCGGGCCTCGCACCGAACGATCGAGTCGCCCCTGTGGGGGGCTCGATGGGGAGCCTGCTCCCCCCACGCTAAACGGCTGAGGCCCGGGGCTGTGCCCCGGGCCTCTCACCAAACGCCACGCGCGCCCCTTTGTGGGGGGCCCACGGGGGGAGCCTGCTCCCCCCGTGACGCGTTACATCATGTCCGGCATGCCGCCGCCCATCGGAGCAGCCGGCTGCTTCTCCGGGGCCTCCGCCACGACAGCCTCGGTGGTGAGGATGTTCTTGGCGATCGATGCGGCGTTCTGAAGGGCCGAGCGCGTGACCATGGCCGGGTCGATGATGCCGGCCTTGACCATGTCCACGATCTCGCCCGTGTCGACGTTCAGGCCGAATCCGGCCTTCGCGCCGCGGACGTCGTTCACGACAACGGAGCCCTCGAGGCCGGCGTTCTCGGCCAGCTGGCGAAGCGGCTCCTGAAGCGCGCGCTCGACGATGCGAGCACCCGTCTTCTCGTCGCCATCGAGCTTCTCGGCCTCGACGGCCTTGATGGCGTGCAGCAGTGCCACGCCGCCGCCGGGGACGATGCCCTCCTCGAGCGCCGCGCGGGTCGCCTGGAGAGCGTCCTCGACGCGGTGCTTCTTCTCCTTCATCTCGGTCTCGGTGGCAGCGCCAACCTTGACCACCGCGACGCCGCCGGCCAGCTTGGCCAGCCGCTCCTGGAGCTTCTCGCGGTCGAAGTCGGAGTCGGTGGTCTCGATCTCGGACTTGATCTGCTTGATCCGGCCCTTGATCTTCTCGCCCTCGCCGGCACCGTCGATGATCGTGGTGGAATCCTTGTCCACGACGACCTTGCGGGCCTTGCCGAGCTGGGCCAGGCTCGTGTTCTCGAGCTTCAGCCCCATCTCCTCGGTGATGACCTCGCCGCCCGTCAGGATGGCGATGTCCTCGAGCATGCGCTTGCGGCGGTCACCGAAGCCCGGCGCCTTCACGGCGACGGCGGTGAAGGTGCCGCGGAGCTTGTTGACGACGACGGTCGCAAGCGACTCGCCCTCGACGTCCTCGGCCACGACCAGAAGCGGACGGCCGGCCTGGATCACCTGCTCGAGCACGGGCAGGAGGTCCTTCACGGCCCCGATCTTCTGGTTGGCGATGAGGACGTACGGGTCGTCGAGCACGGCCTCCATGCGCTCGGAGTCGGTGATCATGTACGGGGACAGGTAGCCCTTGTCGAACTGCATGCCCTCGGTGAACTCGAGCTCGAGGCCGAAGGTCTGGCCCTCCTCGACGTTCACGACGCCGTCCTTCCCGACCTTCTCGATCGCGTCGGCGATCACGTCGCCGATCTCGCGGTCGCGGGCCGAGATCGTGGCGACCCGGGCGATGTCCTCCTTGCCCGAGATCTCCTTCGACTGCGACTTGATGTCGTCGACCACGGCGCCGACGGCGGCCTCGATGCCGCGCTTGAGCGCCATCGGGTTCGCGCCGGCCGAGACGTTCTTCAGACCCTCGTGGACGATGGCCTGGGCGAGCACGGTGGCGGTGGTGGTGCCGTCACCGGCGACGTCGTTGGTCGCCGTGGCGACCTCGCGGACGAGCTGCGCGCCCTGGTTCTCGAAGACGTCCTCGACCTCGATCTCGCGGGCGATGGTCACCCCGTCGTTCGTGATGGTCGGGGCGCCGAACTTCTTGTCGAGCACGACGTAGCGGCCCTTGGGGCCGAGCGTCACCTTGACGGCGTCGGCCAGCGTGTCGACGCCCCGCTGCAACGAGCGGCGGGCATCCTCACTGAACTTCAGCTCCTTGTGTGCCATGCAGTCCTCCCCTACGCCTTTGCGGCGACCTTGCTCGTGGCGACCTTCGCGAGGATGTCGGACTCGCGGAGGATGAGGTACTCGTCTCCGGAGACCTTCACCTCGGTGCCGCCGTACTTGGAAAAGATGACCTCGTCGCCCTTCTTGACGTCGAGCGGGACGAGCTTGCCGTCCTCGTACTTGCCGGGGCCAACCGCGAGCACCTTGCCGCGCTGCGGCTTCTCCTTGGCCGTGTCGGGCAGGACGATCCCGCTGAACGTCGTCTCCTCCTCATCGAGGACCTCGACGATGACGCGGTCGCCCAGTGGCTTCAAGTCCATGCAACCCTCCAGGTGGATCGTGGTGACATTTCCGTTGGCACTCTGCCCTAGAGAGTGCCGGATGTGATGATAGCAGCCGCGAAGGGCGCGTCAACCGGCATCGTTGGCACTCTGGTCAGGGGAGTGCCAACGAGCGGTGCACCGCCCCGGCTACCGCGAGGGTGAGGACGACGAGGATCGCGTACGTCACCCGGTCGGCGCTGGCCTCGGCGATCGCCGCTCCCGCGGCGGGGCCGACAAGGAAGCCCAGGCCCCAGGCCAGGTTCAGAAGCCCGAACACGCTCGAGTGCGTGAGCCCCTCCCGGTCGGCGCCGGCTGCGCACAGCGGGAAGGCCACGGCGTACTGGCCTGCGATCGACGGCGTCGACGCGAGGAAGACCGCGATCACGACCACCGCCGGCGTGAACACGGCCGCGACCGCCACGAGCGCCGCCGTCGCCAGCATCGACACGAGCGCGATGCGCACGCCGCCGACGCGGTCGAACAGATGGCCGACGCCGTAGTTGCAGGCGGTTGCGAGGACGCCCGCCGCGGTCAGGAGCGCCGTGATCCCGAGGGCGGAGTAGCCCGCCTGGCCCATCCGCAGCGGCACGAGCGTGTCGAGCGTGCCCGACACCGTCGCAACCAGCGTCATCACGACGAGCGCGGCGAGCACGAGCCGGCTTCGCGTCACGATGCGGACGAGCTCCCGAGCCGGCACCGACTCGGCCGCCTCGGGCGCCGGCGGCGCGGCCAGGCAGGCGGCGGCCAGCGCGGCGGCCGCGGCGCCGAGGATGACGAACGGCACCTTCACCCCGTACGCCGAGCCCAGCGCGCCGCCGACGACGGGCCCGACCAGCGTGCCGACGCTCGCGCACGACATGGCGAGCCCCAGCACGCGGCCGCGCTCGCCGGCCGCACTGGCCTCCGAGAGCCAGGCCACGCCGGCCGTCCACGAGATTGCCGACGAGAGGCCCTGGCCCACCCGCACCGCGAAGAGGCCGGCGAACGTCGAGACGCCGGCCAGCGCCAGGGTCGCGATCGAAAGCAGCGCGACCCCGAAGATCGTGAGCCGGCGGGCGCCGATCCGGGGGCTCCAGTGGCCGACGAACGGCGAGCCGAAGAGGACGGCGCCCGAGTATGCGCCGACCGCGATACCGGCCTGCGTCTTCGAGAGGTGCAGGTCGCGGGCGTACTGCGGCAGGAGCGGCACGATCGCGAACAGGAGAAGCGCGTCGAGGAACACGACCCAGTAGATGACCCGCGGCCGCCGCAAGGTCGTGCGACAGTAGCGCAGGAAATCGCGCGAGCCTCGACGTGGTGGAGCCTCGGTATGATGCCCCCGCCGGTGAACGCCCTCAACTTCTACTCCCCCGTCGTGGCGGACCAGCTTCGCCACCGGCGCAAGACGGCGACCATCCGGCTCGGCGACAAGTCGAGCAAGTACCGCAAGGGCCAGGTCGTGATGGTCCTCGTCGGGCAGCGCTACGGCATCCGCGAGAAGGTGTTCGACGCGGTGATCGACAAGGTCGAGGTGAAGCCGCTGCGCGAGGTGTCGCCGCGCGAGATCCAGCACGACAACCCGGAGCTCCGGCATATCGACGAGTTCACCCACTTCCTGGGCCAGCTCTACAACCGTGAAGTCAGCGAGGACGACAACGTCACGGTGATCCACTTCTCCGAGATCCGCGCCTAGCCCGGGGGCGGCGTTCCCCCCGTCCGGGGGTGGCGCCGGGCCCGCGCCGCGCCGATGTGAGAAGAACATTTCTCATGTCTCCCGCGCGCTCGCAGCGCCTTCCCGAAGGGCTCCACCATGCTCCACCCACTCCGGCACGCCGTCGCCGGCAGCCGTCTCCGCCGCACGACGCTCGTCGCAGCGTGCGTCGGAACGCTGGCGATCATCGCCGGGCCCGCCACGGCATCCAGCTACACGATCACGGCGAACGGAACGCCGGTGACCGCGACGACCACGGCCGGAGGCGAGAACGCCACGCTCACGTTCGCGGGCACCGCCGGGAACCGGGTCGCCCTGCGCATCTACGGCGTCACCATGAGCCCCAAGCCCAACACGGGCATCAAGGTCTCGATTCTGAAGCCTGACGGCTCGACCCTGGTGTCGCCGTTCGACGTCGGCTCGAGCGGCACGTTCATGGAGCCCGTCTCGACCCCCGTCACCGGAAGCTACAAGCTCATCCTCGACGGCCAGAGCACGTACAAGGGCAAGGCCACCGTCGCCCTGTGGACGGTCGCGAACGACGCCGTCGGCACCGCCACCACGCCGGGCGGCGCGGCCGCGCCGCTCTCGATGCCCACCCCGGGCACGAACGGCAGCGTCGCGTTCTCGGCGACGGCCGGGCAGCGCGTCTCGCTCAAGCTCTCGGGCGTCACGATCACCGGCAATGCGCTCAACTCGGCGCGGGTGTCCGTCCTGAAGCCGGACGGCACAGCCCTGGTGGCGAGCACCAACTTCGGAAGCTCGGGAGCCTTCCTCGAGCCCGTCACGATTCCGGTCAACGGCAGCTACACGGTCAAGATCGACCCGCGCCAGTGGTACGCCGGCTCGGCGACCGTCACCGTCTACAGCGTCTCGGCCGACCAGAACACCGCGATCGTCGCCGGCACGCCGCTGCCGCTGACCTTCGCGGCGAGCTCGCCCGGGCAGAACCAGACCGCCACCTTCTCCGGCACCGCCGGCCAGAAGGTCAGCCTCAACCTGACCAACATCACGCTGGGCACGAACCCGATCAGCGGGACCAACGTCTCGATCGTGAAGCCGGACGCCACGACCCTCGTGGCGGCCACCTCCGCCGGCACCTCGGGCAGGTTCATCGAACCCGTGACGCTTCCGGCGACCGGCACCTACACGATCAAGGTCGACCCGCAGGGCGCGAACACCGGCGGCATCACGCTGGCGCTCGCCAACTTCGGCAGCGACACCACCGGCACCATCACAGCCGGCGGCGCGGGCGTCGTCTTCACGGCGGCGGCCGCGGGCCAGAACGGCACGCTGACCTTCACGGGCTCCGTGAACCAGCGCATCGCCCTCAACATCTCGAACGACACCATCGGGACGATGTTCGCCGGTGCCAAGGTGTCGGTGAAGTCGCCGACGGGCACCTCGGTCGTGGCGCCCGCCGGCGTCGGGACGAACGGCCTCTTCGTCGAGCCGGTCACCCTGACCGCCGCCGGCACCTACACGATCAAGGTCGATCCCGACGGGGCCAACACCGGCTCGCTGACCGTGAACCTCTACACCGTGCCCGCCGACGCCTCCGCGGCCATCACCGCGGGCGGTGCAGGCGTGGTCTCGACCAACACGGTGCCCGGCCAGAACATGAAGCTCACGTTCACCGCCGGGGCGAGCCAGAAGGTCAGCATCAAGATGACCAACGTGTCGATCGGGTCGAACGCGATCTCCGGCACCACCGTCACGCTGATGAAGGGTTCGACGTCGGTCGGACTGCCGACCGCGGTGGGCACGAACGGCGGCTACATCGACACCTCCGCCGTCCTGACCTCCGGCGCGACCTACACCATCAAGATCGACCCGCAGGGCGTGAACACCGGCTCGATGACCGTGAACCTGTACACGGTTCCGGCCGATGCCACCGGCACGATCCTGACGACCGGCGCATCCACCGTGGTGACCAACACGGTGCCCGGGCAGAACATCCTGTACTCCTTCACGGGCACGCTCAACCAGAAGATCAGCCTCGACCTCTCGAGCGTCACGATCGGCTCGTCGCCCGGCGGCGGCACGCTCGTGACGATCCTGAAGCCCGACGGCACGACCTTCTACGGGCCGTTCTCGCTCGGAACCGACGGCACGTTCATGGATCCCAAGACGCTCCCGGTCGCCGGGACGTACAAGATCAAGCTCGACCCGATCGGTGCCAACACCGGCAGCGCCACGCTGAAGCTCTACACGGTGCCCGCCGACATCTTGACGACCATCGTCAAGAACGGCGCCACGGTCACGCCGACCACGACCGTGCCGGGGCAGAACGCGACCGTCACGTTCACCGTCGCCGCCGGCGACGTCGGGCCGTACACGCTGTCCCTCGGGCCGGCCATCGCCGCGCCCGTGCAGGTGACCATCACCGGGCCGACCGGGTCGGTCGTGGTGGACACCAACGGGACGCCGATCCAGAACTCCTCGTTCCCGATCGACGGGTGGACGGCGCCGTTCGCGGTCACGACCGGCACGTACACGATCAAGGTCGACTACGTCGGCCGCGGCATCGGCGCCACGCCGATGTCGCTCATCGGCTAGATCAGACTCCGAGGGGCCGGGCGCGCACGCCGCGCCCGGCCCGGCTGCCCTCCCCTGGACGGGTGATCACAGGAAGCGCCCGCCAGCCCATAGTGAGAACGAGTGCCTTGCGCACGCCGCGTCTCACCCACCAGGCCAGGAGTCCTCCCATCCGTCTCATCCGCCTCACCCGTCGCGTGCGCGCCACGCGCGTCGCCGCCCTGCTCGCAGTTGTCTTTCTCGCATCGGCCGGCTCCAGCTACGCGGCCCTCGGCGCGCCGCACCCGACCGGCCCCGTCGACGGCTCGACGAGCCAGTCGCCGCCGGTCTTCGCCTGGCAGGCCGTCTCCGGCGCCGACCACTACGTGTTCCAGCTCGGCGGCGCATCCGGGTTCAACCCGTTCCAGTACGCCGTCGACACGAAGAACACGCGTGTCGCGCTCCTGAGCGCGCTCCAGGGCGGGGACTACACCTGGCGCGTGGCCGCGGTCGCCTCGAACGGCTCACAGGGCCCGTGGTCGGCCGTGCGCGGCTTCACGATCGACTGGTCGGACACCGCGGCGCCGCAGTCTCCGGCCGACGGCGCGAGCATCGTCTATCCGGAGCCGCTGCTCCTGAACTGGGACACCGTCCCGGGCGCACAGGAGTACCGGCTCACCGTCTCGACAGCCTCCGACCTCTCGACCCCGGTGGGCGGCACCCCGGTCACGACCGCGGCGAGCGCGTACGCCCTCACCTCGCGGCTGCCGGACGGCACCTACTACTGGGGCGTCACGCCGATCGACGCGCAGAGCCACGACGGCTCGCCGTCGGCGGTCTACTCGTTCAGCTACTCCTGGCCGAACGACACGACGCTCGCGCTGAACGACCTGGACTCGCGCACGGAGGTGTTCGACCCGCAGTTCTCGTGGACGGCGATCCCCGGCGCCGCCTACTACAAGGTCGACGTCAACACCGACTCGAACTTTCCGAGCGGCTCGAACGTGTGCTGCTCGGGCAAGACCGTCGCCACGTCGCTCACGCCGGTCACGCTGCTGCCGGCCGCGCAGTCCTACTACTGGCGCGTCACGCCCTACGACTCGACCGGCACGCAGTCGGGCACGCCGACCGTCTACACCGACGTAAACGGCGACCCGCAGACCTTCACGATCACCTATGACGGCGGGCTGAACGCCGTCGCGAACCTGAGCATGCGCGACGACGCCGACGGCGTGCTCGACTGGCCGGGCGACGCGACCGGCGTCTCGACCGACACGCCGATCGTGTCGTGGGATCCCGTGCCCGGCGCCGCCTCCTACGAGGTGCAGGTCTCGCCGTACAGCGCGGGCATCTGCGACTGGGCCACGAAGCCGTGGGACGTCCACACCGCATCGACGGCGTGGACGCCGCTTGGCAGCGGCCATGCGATCGCCGACCCGTGGCCGAACCCGCACACCCTCGCGACCGACCTGAGCGCCCTGGTCCCGGGCAACGCCTACTGTGTCCGCGTCCGGGCCGAGCGCAACAACGACACGGCGAACCACCTCGTCACCGGCTCGTGGACCGACATCGGAGACGACGTCCATCCGTCGTTCACCTTCTCCGGCTTCCCGGCCGGCGGCGCGTGCGACTCGTGCTCGATCGGCTATCTCGGCTCGGGCGACTACGACCTCCCGGTCACGGGCACGCTGGCACCCGGCATGCCGCTCTTCACGTGGCAGCCGATCGCCGGCTACCAGAGCTACTACGTGGTCGTCGCGACCGACGCCCAGTTCCAGAACGTCGTCGACTACGCCTGGACGCAGGTTCCGGCGTACGCGCCGCGTGCCGGCCTGTCCGGGTTCACGGATTACAGCGACGCGAGCTACTACTGGGCCGTCCTCCCGGCGACGGGCTTCACCGGGACGGGCGTCGCCGCCCGCCCCGACCTGGCGCCGGCGGAGAGCTTCCAGCGCCAGTCCGACGCCCCGACGCTGACCTCGCCCGGCGACGGCGACTCGATCACGACCTGGCCGGTCTTCCAGTGGACGCCGGTGGACGGCGCCTACGACTACCACCTCCAGGTGGCGACCGACCAGAACTTCTCGAACATCGTGACCGGCGGCGACGTGCACGTCGACGAGACCTCGTACACGCCGGCCTCCACGTACCCGGCCGGCCAGACGCTCTACTGGCGCGTGCAGGCCGAGGCCAAGGGCAGCCTGACGGCCGTGGGGCTCAAGTGGTCGGACAAGGGCACGTTCACGAAGACGCTGCCCGTGCCGAGCTTCACGACGCCGGACCCGATCTCGAACCCGGCGACCTCGGACGGCATCCCGATCTGGAAGTGGAACCCGGTGCCCGGCGCCGTGTCGTACGACATCACGCTGACGTGCCCGGCCGGCTCATCGTGCTCGAACGGCGTCGGCTTCGACACGACCGCGGTCGTGGCCACCCACCTCACCGGGACGAAGCCGCTCACCTGGCAGGTGCGCGCCAACTTCCCGACCGTGAACAACGGGAACCCGTCGACCGCGGTGCACGGCGCCTACACCTCGCCGGTGAACTTCCAGCGGACGATCTCGGCGCCGGCCAACCCGGTGACGACGGTCGGAAGCCTCACCAACTTCTCGATGAGCTGGGATCCGAAGGCCGGGGCGAAGCAGTACCTGGTCGAGGTCTCGACGAGCCAGGCCGTGACCGCCAGCGGCGCCTTCAGCTCGACGGTCGAGAAAATCACCACCGACACGACCGCGGCGGCGCCGACGCTGCTGGCGATCGGTGGGACGACCTATCTCAATGGCGGCACGCTCTACTGGCACGTCGCGGCGAAGGACGCCGACGGCAACGTCGGGTCGTACACGCCCATCCAGACGCTCAGCCTGCCGGCGAAGCTCGTGGCAACGTCGTCCAAGGCGTCGATCACGAAGAAGGTCAAGACCTCGGTCGTGATCACGGTGAAGAGCGTGCAGGGGAGCCTGATCTCGAACGCCTCGGTGAAGGTTTCCGGAGCCGGCGTCGCGACGAAGACCCAGAAGACGGGCGCGCACGGAACGACGACGTTCAAGCTGCACCCGACCAGGAAGGGCACGATCACCGTCACGGCGACCAGGTCCGGCGCTCAGACGGCGAAGGTCACGATCACGGTCTCGTGATCTCGTGCTCGGCGCCCGCCGGGACCGGGCTTCGGCCCGGCGGGCGCCAGCCGTCTCGCCGCAGTCGCCACAGGATCAGCGCGCCCTCCCCGGCGATCCCCGGCGACATCTTCGAGGCGCCGTGCAGGCGCTCGACGAAGACGAACGGCACCTCCTCGATCCGGACCCCGGCGATGTGGGCCCGGCGGGTCGACTCGACCTGGAAGATGTAGCCGTTCGAGACGGTCGTCGAGACGTCGATCAGCCGCAACGCGTCGGCCGTCCACAGCTTGAAGCCGCCGGTCAGGTCGGGGTAGGGGAGGCCGAGGACGCGCATCGCCGTCATGCAGCCGGCCCGCGAGACGATGCGGCGGAAGAGCGACCAGCCGCGCGTACCGCCCCCGGCCACGTAGCGCGAGCCCAGCACCAGGCCCGCGCCGCGGTCGGCGGCCGCCCGCATCGCGGCGAGCGCGGGCGGCGGGTGCGAGAGGTCGCAGTCCATCTGTCCGATCCGCTCGTAGCCCCGCTCCAGCGCCCAGGCGAACCCGGCCCGGTAGGCGGCTCCCAGCCCGCCCTTGTGCGGGCGGTGAAGGACGTGCAGCCACGGCCGCTCGCCGGCCAGCTCGTCGGCCTGCTCGCCGGTACCGTCGGGCGAGCTGTCGTCGACGATCAGGCACTCGGCGCCGGTGCGCGCGAACTCGGCGAGGAAGAGCGGGAGCATCTCGCGCTCGTTGTAGGTCGGGACGACGACGATCTCGCGCGGCACGCGCGGAAACCTAGACCTCCCATCCCTCAAGCGGATTCAGGCCGATGCCGATCCACCCCCCGTGCAGCAGCGTGCCGCCACCTCCGCCGAGCCGGGCCTCCTGATCGAGAACGTCGCCGTCCCGGTACCGGCCCGGACCCCGTCCCCGGCCGAGGTCGCGCCGGCCCGCGCGCAGCTCGCCTGGGGCCTCGCCGTCGCGGCCCTCGTCTTCGCCGCGGTCGCCACCTCGTGGGGCCGGATCTTCTACTCGGACACCTGGATCTCGCTGGCGTCGGGCCGCTTCATCGCCGGTCACGGCCTTCCTCGCGTCGACTCGCTCTCAATTGCGGGCCACGGCAGGCCGTGGATCGACCAGCAGTGGCTGGCACACCTCGCCTTCTACGAGCTCTGGCGGGCCGGCGGGAACGCGGCGGTGGGCGCCGCGAGCGCCGCCGCCTTCGCGGCCGCCTTCGGGCTGCTTGCCGCGCTCCTCGTGCGCCGCGGCGCCGCCCCGCTGGCGGCGGCGGCGGCCCTCGGCGCGGCCCTCGTCCAGTGCCTGCTCTTCGCCGAGACGCGCGCCCAGAGCTTCGCCTATCCGCTCTTCGTCGTCCTCCTATGGATCCTCCTCGGCGAGTCGCGGCGCCCGGCGGGCAGGCGCACGCTGCTCGTGCTCCCGGTGCTCGTCCGTCTGGGCCAACGTGCACGGCTCGGTGCTCCTCGGCATCGCCGTCTGCGTCGCCGTGCTCGGCCTGCGGGCGTGGGGCAGCGCCCGCCGGAGGGCCTGGCGCCCGGCCGCCGCCGACGCGGCCGTCTCGGCGCTCGCGGCCGGTACGCTCTTTGCGACGCCGTACGGCGGGGAGATGCCGGCCTACTACTCGCGCGTCCTGGGCGACCCGGCCCTGAAGACGATCGCCGAATGGCAGCCGGCCTCGTTCGCCCCGCTCCAGCTGCCGTTCATCCTGCTCCTGCTCGGCACGCTCGGGACGGTCTGCTACGCCCGCGGCCGCGGCGGCCGGATCCCGGCCGACGCGCTCGTGGTGGGCATCCTGCTCGGCGCGCTCGCGACCCACGCCGTGCGGTACCAGACGTGGTTCGCCCTGGGTGTCGCCCCCCTCCTGGCGCTCGCGATCACGCGGGTGCGGCCCGGCCGCGGTCTGCCGCGCCCGCCGCGGGCGATCCTGACAGCCGGCGGCGGCCTCCTGGTCGCGGGCGTCGTGCTGTCGGGCGCGATCCTCGCCGCGGCCCCGGAGCGGACGTTCGACCGGTTCGTGTCGCAGCCCACCGTGCGTGAGGCCGCGGCGTACGCTGTCGCCCATCCCGGCGCGCGGATCCTGGCCGACGACGTCACCGGGTCGCAGCTCCTCTGGCAGGAGCCGGCGCTCGCCGGCCGGGTCGGATTCGACGCCCGCACGGAGATCTACCGGCCGGCCGACTTCCTGCGCTTCGCCCGCTTCCTCACGGTGACCGGCCGCGACTGGACCGCGGCCGCCCGCGGCTACCAGGTCGTCGCCGTCACCTGTTCGCTCCACCCGAACCTGTGCGCCGCGCTCCGGCGGATCGACGGCTGGCAGGTGGTCTCGGACGCCGGCGGCGGGCTCGTGGTCGTCCGCGCCTGAGCCGCGCGGCGTCCCGTTTCGGGGATGGCCGGCCGGGGCACTACACCGCGCGAGCCGGCGCGCCGATGACCATCCCATGGCCGCCGCCGACCACCAGCATGCAGTGATCCACGACTCCGACCTCCAGCCGGCCCTGCGGACGCAGGTGATCGCGGTCCCCGTCGAGCCGGCCGGCCGGACCAGAAGCGTGCGCGGCCTGCTTGGGAGCCTGGGGCCGTCGTTCACGCGCTACTGCACCGTCGGCGCGTCCGGCTATGTCGTGAACGCGGCCGTGTTCTGGGTCGCCGCCCGGGCGCTGCCCTACCTCGTCGCCTTCGCCCTCGCGTTCGTCGTCGCGGCGACGAGCAACTTCTGCCTGAACCGGCGCTGGACGTTCGCCGCGGCGCGCCACCGGCCGGCGTCGAGCCAGTTCGGCCGGTTCCTGGCCGTCAGCGTGGCGGCGCTCGGCTCCGATCTGGCCGTGCTCACGCTGCTCGTCGAGTCGGCCGCGCTTCCGCAGTTCCTGTCGGCGCTGGTCGCGATCGGGTTCACGACGCCGGTCAGCTTCGGCGCGAACCGGCTCTGGACGTTCTCGCACCGCTAGATGCCGCGGTGGTGCCAGGGCGGCTGCGCCAGCGCGTCGCGCAGCGCCCGCCGGCCGCCGCGGATCACCGACGGCCCGTGCGTCACGAGGACGCGCTCGATGTCGAGCAGGGCGAGCGGCTCGAGCGTCGGCAGGAAGCGGTCCGCGTACCAGCGCTCCCGCCGCTCTCCCCCGCCGGTCTGCTCCCACACCCGCAGCCCCTCGGGTGTCCCGACCACGGCGTCGCCGAAGACGAGCGCCCGCTGCGAGGCGATACGGAGCGGCATCTCGTGCCGGCGCGGCTTCCCGATGGCGTAGGCGCTCACGCCGTCCGGCGTCCGGTCGGTGCGAAGCTCGCAGAAGACCGAGC
The DNA here is from genome assembly GCA_963805545.1 of uncultured Actinomycetes bacterium. GTDB lineage: Bacteria > Actinomycetota > Thermoleophilia > Gaiellales > JAICJC01 > JAICJC01. The sequence goes on along the minus strand of CAWDUU010000008.1, from coordinate 338,502 downwards.
TGTCGTCGAGCCGCCTGGCGCACGCCGGGTGGCCCCAGACGCGCGCAGTGCCGTAGCGGGCCGAGGCCGCCGAGGCGGAGCGGACGTGGTACGGGTTCGTGGTCAGGATCTCGACCTTGCCGCGCACGACGCCGTCGAGCTCCTCCCACAGCCCCTCGGGAACGAGTGGATCGACGAGGAGCGTCCGCTCGGGCTCCCCGACGGCGAAGCTCACGACCTCCGCGCCCCACCTGCCGGGGTGCCACTCGGGATGGCGGGCCCGCCACGCCCACAGTCGCTTCGTCGAGCTGCTCGATCACGCGGCCCAGACTACCCGGGGCGGGTGCGGGCTACGCCTCGTCGTCCCAGACGGCCATGGCGACCGGGACGGTCCCGGGCCGGCGCGGCTCGTCGCGGACCGCGCGGCGCGCGCTGCGCAGGGCGGAGCCGGCCCGCTCGATCAGCTCGTCGAACGTCTCGGCGTGGGCCGGGCAGGTGGCGATGCCGACCGCGGCCTGGGGCTTCGAGCCGTCCTCGGTGCGTGCGCGGGCGATGGCCCGCAGCACCCGCTCGGAGGCGACCGACGCCGAGCGGCTGTCGGTCTCGGGCATGATCACCCCGAACTCGGTCGAGCCGACCCGGCAGGCAATGTCGATCGACCGCACGCTGCCGCCGATGGCCTGGCCGAGGCTCCGCATGGCCTGTTCGATCTCGCCGGGCGTGACGTCGTCGACCGACGCCAGGGCCAGCGCCACGGGGCGCTCGTAGGTGCGCGCCCGCTCGATCTCGCGCGTGAGCGTCTCGACGAAGTGGCGGCTGTTCCACAGGCCGGTGTCGTCGTCGCGCCGCTCCAGCAGGGCGGTCTCGTCGCGAAGGCGCTCGACCTCGCCCGCCAGGCGGACGGCACGGCGGCGCTCGCGCAGGGCGGCGCCGACGGCCGCGATCAGCGTGCCGCACACGAATCCGAGCACAGGGAAGAAGACGTCAGAGGTCAACGGCGGTACTCTCGTTATCCCGTCCACGGGCGCCCGCGTCAACCCGGCGATGGCGTTCCGGCTTTCGCCGGATGTCCTCGCCGAAGGCCTTCGGCCCCCGGAGCTCCGCGCCGCAGCGGCGGCACGTGAGCGCCATGAGCGACGCGATGCTCTCGCCGCACTGCGGGCAGGCCGTGATCACCGTGCCGCCGCAGTCGGGGCACTCCGCCGGGACCGACGCCGCCGCGCCGGCCATGAACCTGCGGCCCCACCCGCAGCGCAGGCAGAAGCCGCAGCAGTCGCCGAGCTCGCGGCTGCGGTCGTAGGTGGAAGCCACGTTCTGATTGTCGCACAGCGCCTCGAACCGCCGCGCACGGATGAGTAGGATCGCTGGATGCCGGTCGTGCTCCACGCCGACGACTCCGACGCCCTCCCCGCCCACGCCGTCGCCGGCCCCGATGCGCGTTCGCTTCCGGGAGCGCGGCAATGGCCGGCGGCCGTTGACCGGGAGTGGGCCTTCGGCGGCGCGACCGGGGCCGGCACCACCGTGTGCGTCGTCGACAGCGGCGTCGACGCGGGCCATCCGCTCGTCGGCGCCGTGGCGCGGTCGGTCGCGGTCAGGATCGACGGCTCCGAGGTGCACGTCGACGAGGACGAGATCGGCGACGTCTGCGGCCACGGCACCGCCTGCGCCGGGATCGTCCGCTCGGTCGCGCCGGAGTGCGAGCTGGTCAGCGTCCGCGTCCTCGGCGAGGGCTTCGTCGGCAGCGGCCCCGCGCTCATCGAGGGGCTGCGCTGGGCGGTCGAGCAGGGCTTCGACGTCATCAACATGAGCCTCTCGACCACCAAGGAGCGCTTCGTCGCCGACCTGCACGCGCTGACCGACGCCGCCTACTTCCGCCGCAGCCTCATCGTGGCGTCGGCCCACAACATGCCCGTCCGCAGCTACCCGTGGCGGTTCGCCTCGGTGGTCTCGGTGGCGAGCCACGATATCGCCGACCAGTTGGCCTACCTGCGAAACCCCGACCCGCCGGTCGAGTTCTACGCCCGCGGCGTCGAGGTCGACGTCGCCTGGGCCGACCGCTCCACGCTGCGTGCGAGCGGCAATAGCTTCGCAACGCCGCACATCTCCGGCATCTGCGCGCTCATCCGCTCGAAGCACCCCGAGCTGACGCCGGCCGAGGTGAAGACCCTGCTCGGGCTCACGGCCACGAACGCGGAGCCGGCGGGATGACGGACGACCGAGTGGCCGTTGCCGCCGGGATGCTGCCCGGCGACGACCTGCACCGGTCGCTCCTGCGGTCGATCGTGGACGTTGCACGGGCGATCTTCCGGGCCCGGGCGGCGTCGGTCTTTCTGCTCGACACGGCTGCCGACGAGCTCGTCTTCGAGGCGGTGAGCGGCGAGGGAGAGGAGGCGCTGATCGGCCGCCGCTTCCCGTCGAGCACCGGGATCGCCGGGTGGGTGCTCGTCACCGGCCAGTCGCTCGTGCTGGACGACGTCTCCGCCGACCCGCGCTTCGCCAGCCAGGCGGCCGAGTCGACCGGCTACGTCCCGAAGTCGATCATGGCAGTGCCGCTCCTCTCCGACGAGCGGGCGCTCGGAGTCCTGGAGGTGCTCGACCGGCCCTCCGGCGAGCGGTTCACCATGGAGGAGGCCGACCTGCTCGGCATGTTCGCGACCCAGGCCGCCGCGGCGCTCGACCTGCTCGAGCGATCGCGGTCGGCGCGGCGCGTGCTGGCCGGCACCGCGGGGATCGACTCTCCCCTCATCCGGCTCGCGGCGGCGATCGAGAAGGCCGAGCCGGAGGATCGCGAGGCGGCGCTGGCCCTGCTCCGGGCGGCCGAGGCGCTCCTCTCGCGGCTGCGGTGATGGCCCGGCGCGGATCGCCGCGCCGGGCCAAAGCACCCCTACCGCTTGTGGACGTGCGCCTCCACGTCGGGCGTATCGTCCGACGTCGGATCCTCAGGCTCCGGGGCGCGCTTATGCCTGTGCGCCTCGACGTCTGGGTCTTCGGTGCGCTTGTGGCGACCGATCTCGTCGAGATCCTCGGACCGCTTATGGCGATCCCGCTCGTCCGTTCCCATAGGAGCTCCTCCTTGTAGGGATGGGTTACTCACCAGACGGCGGCTACCGCCGGAATCTTCCCACACGCGGCCCAAGTTGAAAAGATCCGCGCGTGCCGGCCTACGTCCAGCCGATCGCCCTGGTCTTCCGAAACGCCCGGCTGCGGCAGCTCCAGCTGGCATGGGCCGCGTCGTCGCTCGGGACGTGCGCGTACCTGATCGCGATCGCCGTCGTGGCGTTCCGGTCGGGAGGCGCCGGCGCGGTCGGGCTCATCATGCTCGTGCGCACCGCGGCCGCCGCGCTCGCCGCCGCGCCGCTCGCGGCCCTCGCCGACCGCTACTCCCGCCGGCGCGTCATGGCGGACAGCGACCTCGTGCGCGCCGGCCTGACCGCCGCGCTCGCCGTCAGCACGCAGGTGGACGCGCCGATCGCGCTGACCTACGTGCTCGCCGCGGCGATCGCAATGGTGGCGACCGTCTTCCGCCCCGCCCAGGCCGCCCTCACGCCGTCGCTCGCCGAGACGCCCGAGGAGTTGACCGCGGCGAACGCGGTCGCCGGCACCATCGAGAGCACGAGCATCTTCCTCGGGCCGGGGATCGGCGGCCTCGTGCTCGCCGCGAGCGGGTCGGTCGCCGTGTTCCTCGTCTGCCTGGCCGCGTTCCTCGTGTCGGCCGTCATGGTCTGGTCGATCGACGAGCCGCCGGGCGAGGCCGGCTCCGCCGGGGGCGACGCCGCCGCTCCCGTCGCCACCCTCGCGGGGTTCTCGACCCTCGCCGCCAGCCCCGCCCTGCTCGCCGTCACGCTCACGTACGCCGCACAGGCGCTGGTCGCCGGCGCGCTCACCGTCTTTGCCGTCGTGCTGGCGATCGACGTCCTGAACATGGGCAACGCCGGGGTCGGCTACCTCGACTGCGCCTTCGGGGTCGGCGGCATCCTCGGCGGCGTCGCCGCGGTCGGGCTGGCGGGCAGCAGGCGGCTGGCGGCGTCGTTCGCCGTGGGCGTGCTCGCGTGGGGCGTCGGCGTCGCGCTGCTCGGCGTCACGACGACGACCGCAGTGGCGCTCCTCCTCCTGGCGGGTGTGGGAGCCGGCAACACCGTCGTCGACGTGGCGGCGGTGACGCTGCTCCAGCGCTCGGCCGACGACGCCGTGCTCGGCCGCGTGTTCGGCGTGCTCGAGACGGTCCTGCTCTCGGCGCTCGGGCTGGGGTCGATCCTGGCGCCGGTGGCCATCGACGCGGTCGGCATCCGCGCCTCCCTGATCGGCACCGGCCTTCTCCTGCCCGTCGTCGTCGTTGTGTTCTCGCGGTCGATCGTCGCGCTCGACCGGCCCGATCCGGAGGTCGCCTGGCGTACGGCGCTCCTTCGGGCGCACCCGGTCTTCCGGCCGCTCGCCGATGCCACGCTCGAGCAGGTCGCGCGGGCGCTCGAGCCCGAGACCGCCGCGGAAGGGGCGCTCGTGATCCGCCAGGGCGACGCCGGCGACCGCGTCTATCTCGTGGCGTCGGGAGAGCTCGCGGTCGACGTCGACGGCCGGCCGGGGGCCCGGCTCGGCCGCGGCGACGTCTTCGGCGAGATCGCGCTCCTGCGCGACGTGCCCCGGACCGCGACGGTGCGGGCGGTGTCCGGCGCCGGGCTCCTCACGCTCGGGCGCGACGAGTTCCTCGCCGCCGTCACGGGCCATCCGACGAGCGCCGCCGAGGCCGACCTCGTCGTCGCGACGCGGCTCGCCGCCCTGCGACCGGGCATCGTCAAACCCTGACCGGCGATCGATCACCATCCCGGGTGCAGACACCGGCCCGACCCACGGGTACACTGCGGGGAAGGATGGCGATCGCCCGCGAAGCCACGCCGGTTTCCTCGGCTGCGGACATCAAGGATGCGGACCTCGACCGGGAGGATCTCCTCCAGATCTACCGCAACATGCTCGTGACCCGCGGGATCGAGGAGCGCGGGCACATCCTCTACCGCCAGGGGAAGATCCCCGGAAGCTTCTACACCGGCCGCGGCAACGAGGGCGCGGCGGTGGGCGTCGCGACGGCGATGCGGCCCGACGACGTCGGCGCCCCCATCCAGCGCGACATGGGCGTGCACGTGACCCGCGGCACCGAGCCGTGGCGGATCTTCGCCCAGTACATGGGCCGGCGCGACGGGCTCGCCATGGGCAAGGACGGAAACGTCCACATGGCCGACTTCCGCCTCGGTCTGATCGCGATGGTGAGCCACCTGCCCGCGCTCATGCCGGTCGCGGTCGGCTGCGCGCTCGCGTTCAAGATCCGCAAGGAGCCGCGCGTGGCCGTCGGCTGGAGCGGCGACGGCGCGATGGCCCGCGGCGACGCCCACGAGGCGATGAACCTGGCGGGCGTCCACCGGCTGCCGGTGGTCTTCATCTGCGACAACAACCAGTACGCCTACTCGACGCCCAACCGGCTCGAGTTCGGCGTCGACCACCTCGCCGACCGGGCGGCCGCCTACGGCTTCGAGGGCGTCGTCGTGGACGGCTGCGACGTGCTCACCGTCTACCGCGAGGCGCACAGGGCGATCGAGAAGGCGCGCGCGGGCGGCGGCCCCACCCTGCTCGAGCTGGTCACGCTGCGGATGGAGGGCCACGCCGTCCACGACGACGCCTTCTACGTCCCGCGCGAGCTGCTGGAGGCGTACACGCGCAAGGACCCGATCGAGCGCTACCGGCGCTGGCTCAAGGAGCAGGCCTTCCTCGACGAGGAGTCCGACGACGCGATCACCGTCGACGTGAAGAAGCTCCTGAACGACGCGATGAAGCGGGCCGAGGACAGCCCGCTCCCCGACCCCTCCGAGCTCGAGGCCGGCGTCTACGCCGAGCCCGAGGAGCTCGACACCCCCCACCACAAGTAGGCGACGTGGCGACCAAGACCTATCTCCAGGCGATCTCGGACGGCCTCCGCGAGGAGATGCGCCGTGACTCGCGCGTCTTTCTGATCGGCGAGGACATCGGCGTCTACGGCGGCGCGTTCAAGGTCACCCAGGGGTTCCTCCAGGAGTTCGGGGAGGACCGGGTCATCGACTCGCCGCTCTCGGAGACCGCCATCGTCGGCTCGTGCACCGGTGCCGCCCTGATGGGGATGCGACCGGTCTGCGAGATGCAGTTCTCCGACTTCGTCTCGTGCGCGTTCGACCACCTGGTGACCGTCGCGGCCAAGCAGCACTACCGGGTCGGCACGCCGGTGCCGATCGTCGTCCGGCTGCCGTCGGGCGGCGGCTTCTCGGGCGGGCCGTTCCACTCGCAGAACCCGGAGGGCTACTTCGCGCACTGCCCGGGCCTGAAGCTCGTCTGCCCGGCGACGCCGGCCGACGCCAAGGGCCTTCTCATCCAGGCCATCCGCGACCCCAACCCGGTGCTCTTCTTCGAGCACAAGCACCTCTACCGCCGGATCAAGGGCGAGGTGCCCGACGGCGAGCACACCGTCGAGTTCGGCAAGGCCCGCATCCACCGCGAGGGCACCGACCTCTCCATCATCACGTACGGCGCGATGGTCTACACCGCCGAGGAGGCGGCGAACGCCGCCGCCGACAAGGACGGGACATCGGTCGAGATCGTCGACCTGCGGACCGTCACGCCCTGGGACAAGCAGGCGGTGCTGGACTCGGTGGCGAAGACCTCCAAGGTGCTCGTGCTGCACGAGGACACGCACACGTCGGGCTTCGGCGCCGAGATCGCGGCCACGATCGCAGAGGAGGTCTTCGAGGACCTCGACGCGCCCGTGGCGCGGCTCACCGCGCCCGACACGCCCGTGCCGTTCTCGCCGCCGCTCGAGAAGGCGTTCCTCCCGCAGGTCGAGGACGTCGTGGCGGCGATCGACCGACTGTCAGCGTATTAGATGCTTGATTCCGAACTCACGCGATGTCCTGGGCGGCGAGAACCGAGCAGCGCAAGGACGCAGGGAGAGTCAATATCCGCACGAGATATTGGCCCGACCGAGGACGCCGCGATGCGACGGTTCGCAGCCGCAGCCCCGTCACAATCCGCCAACTGCCCGCAGTCGCGCGATCAGGCGCGCGTGAATTCGGAATCACCCATCTAGGAGGAGGCTCGAGACCATGGCCACAGGAACCCTCGTCGATGTCGTGATGCCCCAGATGGGCGTGAGCGTGTCCGAAGGCACGATCACCCGCTGGGCGAAGAACGTCGGCGAGACCATCGAGGCCGACGAGACCATCGTCGAGATCTCGACGGACAAGGTCGACACCGAGGTGCCGGCGCCTGCGACGGGTGTGGTCAAGGAGCTCCTTGCGGCGGAGGGCGAGACCGTCGACGTGAACACGCGGATCGCCGTGATCGACACGGGCGGCGGCGGGTCGGACGAGGGCGGCGGCGGCGGGTCCGCAACAACGGGGCCAGACCCCGATGTTGCAGCCGAGACGCCTCAGGCGGCCGAAGAGCAGCCCGCCGAGAGGCCGGCGACAGCTCCGGCGCAGCCCGCGAACGGGAACGGCGGCGGTGAGGGACGGACGTTCGTCTCGCCCGTCGTCGCCCGGATGGTGGCCGAGCACAACCTCGACATCAACGCCATCGCCGGCACCGGCGCCGGCGGCCGCGTGACCAAGAAGGACGTCCAGGCCTTCATCGACTCCGGCGGCCAGGCCGCCGCGCACGCGCCGGCCGGTGAGCCGGCCGAGGTGCACGACGTGCCGCACTTCGCCCCGCCGCCCGAGCCCGAGACCCCCGCACCCGCGCCGGCGGCGGAGCCGAGCCCGGCCGCGGCCGTTCCCGCACCTGTCCAGCCGCAGCCGGCGGCGCCCGCGCTCGTCGAGGGCGAGCTCGGCCCGGGCGAGGAGCTCTACCGCTTCAACACGGTGCGCAAGGTGATCGCACGCCACATGCGCCACTCGCTCGAGACGGCCGCCCAGGTGACGACGGTGATCGAGGTCGACATGACCGGCGTGGTCAACCTGCGCAAGAAGTGGAAGCCGATCTACGCGGAGCGCCACGGCGTGAACCTCACCTACGTCCCGTTCGTCGCCCGCGCGACGATGGACGCGATCGGCCGCTGGCCGTGGGTGAACGCGGAGATCCGCGGCGAGTCGGCGCTGATCAAGCGCTATGTGAATCTCGGCATGGCCGTTGCGATCGACGACTCGAAGGGCCTCATGGTGCCGGTCATCCAGCATGCGGAGGAGCTCAACCTGGTCGGGCTCTCGCGGGCGGTCATCGACCTCGCCGACAAGGCCCGCACGAAGACGCTCACCCCCGACGAGATGTCGGGCGGCACGTTCACGATCACGAATCCCGGCGTCTTCGGCGCGCTGATCGGTACCCCGATCATCCCCGAGGGCCAGGTCGCCATCCTCGACGTCGAGGCGATCGTGAAGCGCCCCGTCGTCGTCACCGACCGTCACGGAAACGACGCGATCGCGATCCGGCACATGATGTTCCTCTGCCTCTCCTACGACCACCGGCTGGTCGACGGCGCCTACGCGGCGCAGTTCATGGCCCAGCTGAAGCAGAACCTGGAGTCGTGGGGCGAGGACGCATATGGCCTATGACGGGCGCGTACCTGTATGAGCTCGGTCTGACCCCCTACCGGGAGGCGCTGGCCGTCATGCGGGAGCTGGCGGCGGCGCGAAACCAGCAGGCGATCCCCGACACGATCATGCTGCTCGAGCACGAGCCGGTCATCACGCTCGGGTCGCGGGCGGTGCGGGCCGAGGAGCTCCCCCTCCCGGCAGGGGAGTACGAGGCGCGCGGCATCGAGATCGTCGAGGTCGGCCGCGGCGGGCGCTCGACCTACCACGGTCCGGGCCAGCTCGTCTGCTACCCGATCCTCGACCTCTCGTCCAGAGGGCGCGACCTGCGCCGCCACGTCCATGCCCTGGAGGAGGCGCTGGTCGCCACGCTCGCCGGCTTCGGCGTCGACGGCCGCACCCTGGAGGGCGCGCACGCGAGCGGCGTCTGGGCCGGGGAGCGCAAGATCGCCTCGATCGGCGTTCGCTGCGCTCGCTGGGTGACGAGCCACGGCCTGGCGCTGAACGTCGACCTCGACCTCGGCGTCTACGACCTCTTCGACGCCTGCGGGCTGGGAGGGGCGCCGTTCACGTCGCTCGCGCGCGAGACGGGCGAGGCGGTCACGACCGCCGACGTGCGCGAGCCGCTGCTGCGGAACCTGTCCGCGGTGCTGGAGCTCGAGCTCGAGCCGCTGCCCGCGACCGAGGGCGCCGGTGCCCTGGTCTGAGCTCCAGCGCGAGCGGCCGCCGTGGATGACGGTGCGCGCGCCGTCGCCGAACGGCCGCCACTCCGAGCTGCTCGGGATCATGCGCGGCGCCGGCCTGCACACCGTGTGCGAGGAGGCGCGCTGCCCGAACATCGGCGAGTGCTGGGGCCGTGGCACGGCGACGTTCCAGATCCTCGGCGACGTCTGCACGCGGGCCTGCCGCTACTGCGCCGTGACCTCGGGACGGCCGCAGGGCGCCCCCGAGCCGCTGGAACCGCTGCGGGTCGCACGGGCGGTCGAGAGGATGGGGCTCGACCACGTCGTCGTGACCTCGGTCGACCGCGACGACCTGTCCGACCGCGGCGCCGGCCATTTCGCCGCCACGATCCGGTCGATCCGGCGGGTCAGCCCCGGCTGCGGCATCGAGGTGCTCGTGCCCGACTTCCTCGGGTTCCGCGAGGACGCCCTGCGGATCGTGCTGGAGGCGGCGCCCGACGTCTTCAACCACAACATCGAGACGGCGGAGCGGCTCTACCGCCGCGTCCGGCCCAGGGGCGACTACCGGCGGGCGCTCGACCTGCTCGACACCGCCAAGGACGTGTGGGCCGAGCTTCACCCCGGCCGGCCGCCGCTCCTGACCAAGAGCGGCCTCATCGTCGGCATGGGCGAGACCGACGACGACGTCCTCGGCGTCCTGCGCGACCTGCGCGAGCACCGCGTCGACGTCGTCACGATCGGGCAGTACCTCCAGCCGACCGAGCGCCATCTGCCGCTCGACCGGTGGGTGACGCCCGAGCAGTTCGCGGGCTACCGACAGGCCGGCGAGGAGCTGGGCTTCGCGTCGGTCTTCGCCGGACCGCTCGTGCGATCGAGCTACCGCGCCGAGGAGCAGAGGCTCGCGGCCCGGGGCGAGTCGCGCGCGGTCGCGCACTGAGCGGCGCGGGCGAGCGTACAATCGGCTCCGGTGCCGACGGGGTTCCACATCCTCACCTGGGGCGGCGAGGAGCACCCGCCCATCGTCTGCCTGCACGCCGAGCGCGGGCACGCCCGCCGGTTCGAGCGTCTCGCCCGGATGCTCCACGACCGCATGCGCGTGATCGCCTACGACCTGCGCGGCCACGGGCGCTCGCCCTGGTCGGGCGACCAGTCGCTGCCCGCCCACGCGGCCGACCTGGGCGAGGTGATGGACATCTGCAAGATCGAACAGTCGGCCGTCCTCGGCGACTCGTTCGGGGCACGCGTCGCGATCGAGTTCGCCGCCGCCCACGGTGACCGGGTGACCGGACTCGTGCTGCTCGACCCGCCGCTCTATCCGCGCTTCCCGACGATCGAGGAGATCGAGGCCGGCGGGCCGACCGGGTCGTTCGCGGGCGTCGACGAGGCGATCGAGCAGGTGCGGGCGGAGTGCGGGCTCGTCCACACGCCGCGGGCGCTCCTCGAGGAGGAGATGGCCGAGCACCTCGTGGCCGACGAGGACGGCCGCTTCCGGATGCGCTACAGCCGCGAGGCCGCCGCACGGGCGGCCGAGGCCGTCTTCCTGAGCCCGCCGAAGCTGAAGGAGATCGTGTGCCCGACCCTCATCGTCCGGGCCGAGGAGTCGACCGCGCTCGGCCCGGAGGGCGCCGCGCGGGCGGCCGCCGAGTTACGCCGCGCCAGCGTCGCGGTCGTCCCCGGGAGCCACGCCGTCCTCTGGGACGCGCTCGCCGAGACCGGCGCGCTTGTGCGGGACTTCGTCACGGTGCGGATCCGGGCATGACCACGAGCCTGCGACCGCTGCGCGACGACGAGATCGCCGAGTACGTGCCGCGGGCCAGCGCGGCGTACGCGGCCGAGCTCCGCCGGCACCTCCACCTGGATGCCGAGGCCGCCGCGGCGCGGGCGGAGCGAAGCGCCGCCGACGCCTTCCCCGCGGGCCGGGTCGGCGCGGGCCACTGGCTCTTCGCCGTCGAGGACGGCGAGGGGACCCGGGTCGGGGTCCTGTGGCTGGGCGAGCCGTTCGACGGCGAGGCCGGAAGCCTGTGGGTGTACGACATCGAGATCGACCCCGAGCACCGCGGCCGCGGGCTGGGCCGCGACACGATGCTGCTCGCAGAGCAGGAGGCGCGCCGGCTGGGGCGGCGGCGGATCAAGCTGAACGTGTTCGCGCGAAACGCGGTGGCCCGCGCCCTCTACCTCTCGCTGGGGTTCGAGGAGATGGCCATCGAGATGTCGAAGGCGGTCGAGTAGCCGCCGCTCACCGCAGGAGCGCGTAGACGATCGTCCCGGCGAGGACGGCGATCAGCACGGCCAGCGGCACGGCGGAGGAGCCCGAGCGGGTGTCGAACACGCGGTGTTCGGGCTCGGGCACGGGATACATCGGCTCCTCGCCGGCGGCGATCCGGCGCGCCAGCGCCTGCGCCGCGTCGGCCTTCACGAGCGCGGCCACGACGTCGTCGGGGACGCGCAGCTCCCCGGCGATCTCGGCGTCGGACGCTCCCCGGTCGCGCAGCTCGGCGAAGCGGCGCACCGCGTCGTCGTTCATGCCGAAATCCGTCGCCTCCTGGGCGGCGAACCGGAGCGCGAGGAAGCGGCTATCGGGGGACGGCGACGGCAATCTCGACCCAGCGCTCGAACATGCGCCGGCCGACGTCGAGCATCCGCTCGCGGGCCGCGTCGAAGTCGGACATCAGCCGGTCGATGCCGCCGGCGCCGAGCACGCGGTCGGCGTACTCCGCGTATGCCGGCACCTCGGCCCACTCGCGCGCCATCTGCTCGGTCACCTCGACGTGGAACTGCACGCCGTAGGCCGCCCGGCCGACCCGGAACGCCTGGTTGGGGAAGGCGGGCGACGACGCGAGCAGCACGCCGCCCTCGGGCACGTCGAACGTGTCGCCGTGCCACTGGAGGGTCTGGAACTCGGCCGGGAGCCCGGCGAAGACGGGGTCGGCCCGGCCCTCCTCGGTGAGCGCCACCGGAAGGACGCCGACCTCGGGCTGGGTGCCCGCGTAGACACGGGCGCCGAGCGCCGCGGCCAGGAGCTGCACGCCCAGGCACGATCCCCAGTACGGGACGCCCGCCCGGACAGCTTCGGCGATCGCCTGCTTCTCGGCGGTCAGCCACGGCAGCTCGGCGTCGTCGTTCACACTCATAGGCCCGCCCATGGCGACGATGGCGACGAAGTCCTGCCAGGGCGGGAGCGCGTCGCCCTCGTCGAGCTCGACCCGGTGGATCTCGGCGCCGGCGGCGACGAGCACGTCCTCGAACGCTCCGGGCGGCTCGCAGGCGATGTGCTGGAGGACGAGGACGTCCATCGGCGGACGAGCCTACCGGTTCCCGCCGCGCGCCATGCCGCGCAGGTCGAGCGCCTTGTCGAGCACCGCATCGTCGACTCCGTGCTCGCGGGCGACCTCTCGCAGCGACCGGCCCGAGGCGGCGGCGTCCTTCACAATCGCCGCAGCCGCGTCGTAGCCGATGTGCGGGTTGAGTGCGGTCGCGACGGTCAGCGACACCTCGGCGTAGTGCTCGTTCCGCTCCCGGTTCGCCTCGATCCCGTCGACGCACCGGTCGGCGAAGAGCCGGCTCGCCGCGGCCAGGAGCTCGATCGACTGGAGCAGGTTTCGGGCCATGAGCGGGATCTGCACGTTCAGCTCGAAATTGCCCTGCATCCCGCCGACCGTTATCGCGGTGTCGTTCCCGATCACCTGCGCCGAGACCTGGCAGACCACCTCGGGGATGACCGGGTTCACCTTGCCCGGCATGATCGAGGAGCCCTTCTGGAGCTCCGGGATGACGATCTCGGCGAGGCCCGTGCGCGGGCCCGACCCCATCCAGCGGATGTCGTTTGCGATCTTGGTGAGCGAGACGGCGACGGTCTTGAGCGCGCCGGATGCCTCGACCAGGCCGTCGCGGGCGGCCTGCGACTCGAAGGGGTCGGCCGGAGGTGAGATCGTGAGGCCGGTCGCCGACGAGAGTCGGTCGCGGACGCGGGCGGCGAACTCGGGATGCGTGTTCAGGCCGGTGCCGGTCGCGGTCCCGCCGAGCGGGATCTGCCCGAGTCGCGGAAGTGCCGACTCGACGCGGGCCCTGCCCTCACGCACCTGGGCGGCGTAGCCGCCGAACTCCTGGCCGAGCGTCACCGGGACGGCGTCCATCAGGTGCGTGCGGCCGGTCTTCACGATGTCGGCGAACTCGCCGGACTTCGCCGCGAGGGCCGAAGCGAGCCGGTCGAGGGCGGGCAGGAGCTCGTTCGTCGCGGAGTCGAGGGCGGCCAGGTGGACGGCCGACGGGAAGACGTCGTTCGACGACTGGCCCATGTTCACGTGGTCGTTGGGGTGGACGCCCTCGCCGGCGAGGTTCGCGATGACCTCGTTGGCGTTCATGTTCGACGACGTGCCCGAACCTGTCTGGAAAACGTCGATCGGGAACTGGTTGTCGTGGCGGCCCTCGCCGACCTCGTCGGCGGCGGATGCGATGCGATCGGCGACGGCGGAGTCGAGCAGGCCGAGCTCGGCGTTCACGTGCGCCGCGGCGGCCTTGATCCGGCCGAGCCAGTGGATGACCTTGGCCGGGATGGGCTCGCCGGAGACGGGGAAGTTCTCGACCGCCTTTCGGGTCTCGGCGCCCCAGAGCTCGGTCTGCCCGGTCGTCTCGGTCACGCGGTGCAGACTAGTCTCGCGCTCGAGCTCGCCGCGACATTCGCCAGGCGTGGCGGTAGGCCGCCGGGAGGCGGCGACGGGCGGTGCGGAGGGCTTCGTGGAGGGCCTCGGTCGCGTTCGCGGTCACGGGGGCGCCGTGGCCGACGGCGATGGCGGCGGGGGCCAGGCCGCCGAGGGCCCGCTTGGGCGGGAAGGGGCGGACGAGGGGGTGCACGCCGATCGGCTCGCCGTCGCCCGCGAGGAAGTAGCCGGCGGTGCCGAGGACGTCGGCGCAGACGAGGAGGCGGCGGCCGGGGAGCCACAACGCGATCTCGTGCCAGCCGGGGAAGCGGACGACGCGGCGGACCTCGACGGCCGGCGGCAGCGGCCCGTTCACCGCGACCCCGTGGCGGGCTGCGATCGCGGCGGCGTCGCGGCGGTGGCGATCCATGAGCGTCGTCACGCCGACGACCGGTGCTTCGGCCGCGAGCGCCGCGTCGAGGTCCGGCGTATCGACGGGGTCGGCGAGGAGCCATCCCTCGTCCAGCCGGATCGCGCTCGCCGCTCGCCGCAGGAACTCGTCCGGATGGGCGAGCCAGGCGAAGCTCCCGTGCTCGTCGAGGCGGTGCGTCTCCAGGGCGCGGGATGGTAGCCGGGGCTAGCTAGGGCGGCCTTCGCGTGAGCCAGCGGCGTTGGGCGGCCCAGCGTTCCAGGGTGCGGCGGCTGGGTGGGTGGGCGGGGCAGGTGGCGTAGGTGGTGTGGATCGTGTCGGCCAGGTCCTTGGGGCGCACGCCGTCGGCGTAGGCGGCCTCCGCCTGCCGGCGAAGCTCGGGCCAGGCGTAGCTTCCCGGCCGGGGGCGTCGAGGCCGAGCTTGCAGACTGGCCAGGTGGGCGTGAAGGGCGCGGCTCCGAGCCGAGGTGAGACACCCGTTTGCCTTCCAGATGCCCGACAATGTCCGCACGAAGTCTCTGCCGCTCCGCCGGGTCTGGAAGTCCTGGCCGGCGTGGCCCGCGCACAGCCACACCGCGACGCCGTAGCCCAGCGTCACCTTCTGCGTCCTGCCCCTGGTTCGCTCCACACAGATCGCGCACACCGGCAGCTTGGTATGCAGGCCACGCGCCTTATACAGAGTGGGCAGAGCGCCGCTGGACACGCCCGCCACTCTGCCCGGAAAAGCGTCATGGGTGGGTAACGACCGGTCACGAGTCGGTGCCGGAGAACACCGATTGTCGTCACACCCCACCGACCAGTGACGCCCCCCGAGCAGCGCCGACCACCGGCCCCTGGACGAGCGAGCACCCCTCCCAGCCGCTCCGACGCCGCCCAGGCCAGCGCCCACACGGGGCGCGCCGGCCGCCGCCCAACCCCACGACCCACCCCTCCTCGGTGAAATCCGCCCGGCCGTGGGGAACCGCGCGGCCCTTTCCGCGGTCGAAGGGGTGATGCGACGAACCCTCGCCATTCCGATCCTC
The DNA here is from genome assembly GCA_963805545.1 of uncultured Actinomycetes bacterium. Lineage (GTDB taxonomy): Bacteria > Actinomycetota > Thermoleophilia > Gaiellales > JAICJC01 > JAICJC01. Next base: position 323,211 of record CAWDUU010000008.1, on the reverse strand, counting down.
CTCGCGCTCGCGGCGTCCGGGTGCATGAGCTGGTCGGGCCGCGACGCGAGTGTCGGAACGCCACGCGGGACGATCGAGGCGACGGTGCGGATGGTGGGCGGCCCGGCGCCGGGCCATCGACGGTTGAAGGGCGACGAGATCGAGGTGCTGGCGGGTACGCGGCTGGTCGCGCGCGTCAGGACGGACGAGCATGGCCGCTTCCGGCTCTCGGTGGCCCCGGGTCGATATCGGTTCCGCGTGCGCAGCGGCCCCGACCTCTACCCGCTGACGGGGGCGGTCGTCACGGCGGCGCATACGACGATGCTCCGCCTGACCCTCAATGTCAAGTAGCTACCCTCCGAGCACGGAGAGCCGACGATCGAGGGAGGGCCAATGCCGCGTCCAGTGCACTTCGACATCACGGCCGACGACCCGGAGCGCGCCGTCGCCTTCTACGAGAAGGCGTTCGGGTGGAAGCTCACCCACTGGGGCGGCGGCGGGCCGATGGACTACTGGCTGATCGAGACCGGCGAGTCTGAGCCGGGCATCAACGGCGGCCTCAGCCGGCGCTCCGAGGGAGACGCGCCGGCGACGACCAACACGATCGGTGTCGACTCGCTCGACGACGCGATGGCCGGGATTCGTGAGTCCGGCGGCGAGATCATCCAGGACCGGATGCCGATCCCCGGTGTCGGCTGGTTCGCCGCCTTCACCGACACCGAGGGCAACCGCTTCGGGCTCATGCAGTCCGACGAGTCAGCCGGCTGACCCACCCGAGCGCTCGACCCAGCCGCTCGATTCGAGCGCGTACGGCCGCAGCACGACCTTGACCCGGCGGTCGGTGCCGGTCACCTCCTGGAAGGCCGCGGCGATGCGCTCGCCGAGCTCCTGGAGGCGCGGCTTCGTCCCCTCCGCCCGTTCGAAGAGGTCGACGTCGATCCGGGCGACCGCGGGCTCGTAGCCGGGAGGCGCGACCATCGGCACGAGATCGACGGCGGCCGGGTCGATCGCCAGTTCGGGCAGGCTCGTGAGGGCGGCACGGATCGCGTCCTCCAGCGCGGCGAGGTCGTCGCCCGGCCGGAGGTTGAACGCCGTGACCCGCGGCACCGCTACTCGGTCGAGTACTTCGGCTGGGCCTTCTCGCCGCGGATCCGCGCGACCGCGTGGTTCGCGGCCAGGGCGGCCTCCGAGAAGCCGACCGTGATCAGCGTGATCTTGCCGTCGTAGCCGGCCACGTCGCCCGCGGCGAAGACGCCGGGCAGGTTCGTCTCGCCGATCTGGTTGACCCTGATCTGGCGCTTGTTCTCGAACTCGAGCCCCCAGTTCGCGATCGGGCCCAGATGGGAGACGAACCCGAGCAGTGTGACGAGCTCGTCGCAGGCCACCTCGCGCAGCTCGCCCGTGGCGGTGTTCTCGACCGTGATCGCCTCGAGGCGGCCGTTTCCCGACGCGCCGCGCACCTCGCAGGGCACCAGGATCTCGACGGCTCCGGCCTCGGCCAGCCGGCAGACCTCGTTGTAGGACGACTCCAGCCCGCGGAACCGCTCGCGGCGGTGGATCAGCGAGATCGGAAGCGCCGCCGTGTCCTGGAGGCCCATCGCCCAGTCAAGCGCCGAGTCGCCGCCGCCGACGAGCGCCACCCGCCTCCCCGCGAAGACGTCCTTCTTCTTCACGAAGTAGTGCAGCCCGTTCCCCTCCCACCGGTCGAGATCGGGGAGGTCGAGCTTGCGCGGGTTGAACGCCCCATGGCCCGCGGTGATGATCATCGTGCGCGTGAGCAGCGTCTCGCCCCGCTCGGTGTGGAGCTCGATCACCTCGTCGTCGCGGTGGGAGATCGACTCGACCACCTCGCCCAGCCGCACCTCGGGCTCGTACTGCATCGCCTGCTCGGTGAGCCGGTCGATCAGCTCCTGGCCGTTCACCTTGGGGTAGCCGGCGACGTCGAAGATGTGCTTCTCGGGGTAGACCGCCGCCACCTGGCCGCCCAGCTGCTCGAGGCTCTCCACGATCCGGACCGAGGCGTCACGGTGCGCGCCGTAGTAGGCCGCGGCGAGGCCGGTCGGCCCGCCGCCGATGATCGTGATGTCGACGATATGCTCGTCCATGAGTTTGGATCCAAACCCTAGCCGGAGCTCACGCGGGAGCGATCCGGCTCAGACCGGATGGATTCTACTTTTCCGGCCGTCGCGGCGGCCCGAACCCCTGGGGTCAGACCCCGCATCGGCGGGCGTGACACGCGCGTGACCATGTTGAAGCGGGGTCTGACCCCGGCCAGCCGATCCACCAGCTGGGCCGGCCGCTGGCCCTGGCGCAACCCCCTGGGGTCAGACCCCGCATCGGCGGGCGTGACACCGGCGTGACGCTTTCCGAGCAGGGACTGTCCCCGCCCCTCCCGCGCCGTTCAGCCGGCGTTCTTGGCCTGGAACGAGCTGCCGCAGCCGCAGGCGGCCTCGACGTTCGGGTTCGTGATCCGAAAGCCCGCGTCGACCAGGCCGTCGACGTAGTCCACGTCGGCGCCGTCGACGTAGGGCAGGCTGTACGGATCGACCACGATGCTGACGCCGTGCAGCTCGGCCACGGAGTCGCCGTCCTCGGGCCCGGAGTCGAAGCCGAGCGCGTACTGGAAGCCGGAGCAGCCGCCGCCCTCCACCGCCACGCGCAGGGCGGTCAGCGCCGGATCGCCCTCGGCGTTCAGGAGCTCTCGCACCTTGGCGGCGGCGCGCTCGGTGATCGTGACCATGCGGTCATCATCGTACCCAGCGCCCGGAAGGTTTAGCCACCGCCGCCAACCGCGCGATTGTAACACCGGATACCGCGGCCGATTCCCGCCTCCGAAGCGGGTTTCGCACGGTCGCCGGGAGTCGCTTGTGCCCGGTGCTATAGTCGCATTCCAGTGCTCGGCGACTGGGCAGCCCTGCTCGTATTCGCAGCGATCGCGCTGATGATTCCGGCGAGCCTGGTCGCTGCGACATTCCTCCTCTCGACGAGGGTGCCGCGCCGCGCGGGCGACAAGGAGATCCCGTTCGAGTCCGGCGTCTCGGCGCACATGTTCACGCCGGGCCGGTTCACGATCTCGTACTACCTGACGGCGATGCTCTTCATCGTGTTCGACATCGAGGTCGTGTTCCTCTACCCGCTCGCGGTGAAGCTCCACGCGCTCAAGACCTACGGGTTCGTCGAGATGGTGACCTTCGTCGTGCTCCTGGCCGTCGCCTACGTCTACGTCTGGAAGCGGGGTGCGCTCGAATGGCGGTGAGGCCGGTCTCGATCTCGCGCGCGGTGCGCTCGGAGGATCTCGAGCAGTACGTGATGCTGACGACCGTCGAGAAGGCGCTCGCCTGGGCGCAGTCAAACTCGATCTGGCCCGCCGGCTTCGGCCTCGCCTGCTGCGCGATCGAGATGATGGCGCTGCCCTCGCCGCGCTACGACATCGCCCGCTTCGGCGCCGAGGTCTTCCGCTCCTCGCCGCGCCAGTCCGACCTCCTGATCGTCTCCGGGCGGGTCAGCCACAAGATGGCCCCGCCGCTGCGCCAGGTCTACGACCAGATGCTCGTGCCCAAGTGGGTCATGGCGATGGGGGCCTGCTCGAGCTCCGGCGGGATGTTCGCCAACTACGCGATCCTCCAGGGGGTCGACAAGATCGTGCCCGTCGACGTGCACGTGCCGGGGTGCCCGCCGCGGCCCGAGGCCGTGCTCGACGGCTTCCGCCTGATCCAGAAGAAGATCCGGGCCGGGATCCCGCCCGCCTACGAGCTGGAGAAGTCGAAGGCGTGACGGCCGACGAGCTGGCGGCGGCGGTCACCAAGGCCGTGCCCGAATCCTTGACGGCGCACGAGGACGGGCTCGACATGCCCACCCTCACCGTGGCGGCGGGCAAGCTGATCGAGGTCGCCACCTACCTGCGCGACACGCAGGGCAAGAACTTCCTCTCGGCCGTGTCGGCCGTCGACCACCTCGGCTACGGCGACGACGTGGCCGGCTACTTCGGTACCGAGCGCGGCCGCGACGTGAACTCTCCCGGAAGCTGGGGCGCGCCGATGACCGTCCCGGCGCCGCCCAAGCGCTTCGCCGTCCGCTACCACCTGGCCCACGTCGGCGCCGAGCCGCCCGAGCGGGTGCGCCTCCAGGTGTGGCTCGACGACGGCGAGGAGGTGGCGAGCGTGGTCGGCGTGTGGCCGACCGCCGACTGGCACGAGCGGGAGCAGTACGACCTGATGGGGATCCGCTTCGCCGGCCACCCGAACCTGAAGCGGCTGATCATGCCGACCGACTGGGCCGGGCACCCGCTGCGCAAGGACTACCCGATCGGCGGAGAGCCGGTGCAGTTCACGGACGCCGTATGAGCGCCATCGAACGCCCGCCCGCCCCGGTGCTGCCGCTCTACGAGCCGGCCAGGATCCCCGCCGGTGCCCCGTCGAAGGTCGACCCGCCGGCCGGGACCGACCTCATCACCGTCAACTTCGGGCCCAACCACCCGTCGACGCACGGCGTGCTGCGCCTCATCGTGACGCTCGACGGCGAGGTCGTCGTCGGGCTCGACGCGGACATCGGCTACGTCCATACCGGCTTCGAGAAGAACTTCGAGCAGAAGACCTACTGGAAGGGCATCCCCTACTCGCCGCGGATGGACTACGTCGCCTTCTTCGCCAACGAGCTGGCCTACGTGGGCGCGGTCGAGAGGCTGATCGAGATCGACGTGCCACCGCGGGCCCAGTGGATCCGCATGCTCTTCGCCGAGCTGAACCGCATCCACAGCCACCTGATCTACCTGGGCACGTCGGCCGTCGAGATGGGCGCGCTCTCGGTCTTCTTCTACTGCCTGCGCGAGCGCGACAGCGTCCTCGACCTGTTCGAGATGGCGACCGGCGTTCGCATGCACGACCGCTACCCGCAGTTCGGCGGCGTGGCCGAGGACCTGCCCAAGGGCTTCTACGCCGAGTGCCGCCGCTTCTGCGCCGAGATGCCCAAGCGGATCGACGAGTACCTCGATCTCCTGGCGGGAAACCCGGTCTGGAAGTCGCGCTACCAGGGCATCGGCACGATCGACGCCGAGACGGCCGTCGCGATGGGCCTCTCCGGCCCCAACCTGCGCGCCTCCGGCGTGCCGTACGACCTGCGCCGCCTCGAGCCGTACCTGGCCTACGACCAGGTGCAGTTCGACGTCATCACGCGCGAGAAGGGCGACGCCTATGCGCGCTTCATGTGCCGGACGCTCGAGATGTACGAGTCGGTGAAGATCGTCGAGCAGTGCCTGGACTCGATGCCGCCGGGGCCGGTGATGTCGGACGACCGCAAGTTCGTGCTGCCGCCCCGGCACGAGCTGCACACGTCGATGGAGTCGCTGATCCACCACTTCAAGCTCGTCACCGAGGGCTTCCGGGTGCCGGCGGGCCAGGTCTACCACCCTGTCGAGTCGCCGCGCGGGGAGTTCGGCTGCTACCTGGTGTCCGACGGCGGCACGAAGCCGTGGCGGGCGCACTTCCGCGCGCCGAGCTTCGTGAGCCTCCAGGCGACGGCGATGATGTCGGTCAACCGCTATGTCGGCGACATGATCGTTGTCGTCGGCTCCCTCGACGGCGTCATGGGAGAGGCCGACAGGTGAGCGATCCGGCGACCGAGCAGACCCTGGCCGGGGCGCGCGAGACGCGCCCGCAGATGCCGGCCCCGGCGCACGACGCCGCCCCCGAGAAGCCGCTTCGGGAGCGGATCCTCGACGTGATGGCGCTCTACCCGGAGCCGCGCTCGGCGATCATCCCCGCCCTGCGGCTCGCCCAGGAGGAGTACGGCTGGCTCTCGACCGAGGCGCTCGAGGCGGTCGCCGACGCGACCGGGTTCACGCCGGCCCTCGCCAAGTCGGTGGCGTCGTTCTACGACATGTTCCGGCTGACGGAGGCCGGGGTGCACGAGATCTGCGTCTGCACGAACGTGTCGTGCGCGCTCGTGGGCGCCGGCGACACGCTGCGCGAGCTCGAACGGCAGCTCGGCATCCACGCCGGCCAGACCACCCCCGACGGTACCGTCACCCTGCGCACGGTCGAGTGCTACGGCGGCTGCGGCTGGGGCCCGGTCGTGTCGGTCGACGAGCGCTACCACGAGCCGTGCGGGCCCGAGCAGGTCGCGGGCATCCTCGCCGAGCTGAGGGGCGACCCTGCATGAGCGACACGACCCGGATCCTGCTCGACTTCGAGGGCGACCGCCGCGACGTCCACGCCTACGAACAGGCCGGCGGCTACGCGTCCCTGCGAAAGGCGCTCGGGATGGAGCCAGCCGACGTCGTCGGCCAGGTCGACGCCTCCGGCCTGCGCGGCCGCGGCGGCGCGGGCTTCCCGACGGGCCGGAAGGCGTCGTTCCTGCCGAAGGACAAGCGGCCCGCGTACCTGTGCGTGAACGCCGACGAGTCGGAGCCGGGCACGTTCAAGGACCGCGAGATCATGCTCCGAAACCCGCACGCGCTGATCGAGGGCGTCCTCATCATGAGCTTCGCCATCGGCGCCACCTCGGCGTTCATCTACATCCGCGGCGAGTACCGCACCGAGTTCGAGGTGCTGCGGCGGGCGCTCGAGGACGCCCACAGCCGCGGGTACGTCGGGCTGAACGTGCTCGGGTCAGGCTACAACGCGACGGTCGTGCTCCACCGCGGAGCGGGCGCCTACATCTGCGGCGAGGAGACGGCGCTCCTGTCCTCGCTCGAGGGCGAGCGCGGCCAGCCGCGCTCCAAGCCGCCGTTCCCGGCCGTCGCCGGCCTCTACGCCGCGCCGACCCTCGTCAACAACGTCGAGACGCTGGCCTCGGTGCCGTTCATCCTCGAGATGGGCCCCGAGGCGTACGCCGCGCTCGGCACGGAGCGGTCAAAGGGCACGCGGGTCTTCTCGCTGTCGGGGAACGTGCGCCGCCCGGGGAACTACGAGCTGCCGCTCACCGCGACGCTCCGCGACCTGATCGAGGGCCACGGCGGCGGCGCACCGGAGGGCCGCACGATCAAGGCGATCATCCCCGGCGGCTCCTCGACGCCGATCCTGCTCCCCGACCAGCTCGACACCGGCATCGACTACGAGTCGATCGCCGCGGCGGGGTCGATGGCGGGCTCGGGCGCGATCGTGGTGATCGACGACCGCACCTGCATGGTGCAGCTCGCCCTGCGCGTCGCGGAGTTCTACAAGCACGAGAGCTGCGGCAAGTGCACGCCGTGCCGGGAGGGCACGCGCTGGGGCGTCGACATCATCCGCCGCATCGAGATGGGCGAGGCGGCCCAGGGCGACCTCGACCTGCTCCTGAACGTGTGCGACCGCATCCTCGGCAAGTGCCTGTGCCCGCTCGGCGACGCGATGGCGATGCCCGTCGCGAGCTACGTCACCCGCTTCCGCGAGGAGTTCCAGCGCCACATCGACGAGGGCGGCTGCCCGTTCGCCGGCTCCAGCCCGATCGCCTCGCTCTACCACGACCACGCCGGGGTGCCTGCGTGAACACGTTCCACGACGCGTTCCTCGACGCCCGCCGCCGGATCGAGTCCGGGGCCGACGCGGAGCAGATCGTGCCCGCGCTCCTGAAGCTCGCCGAGGCGGCGGACGAGATCGAGCTCGCGCAGGGCCTCTACGAGGACGAGGACAAGGACGAGGAGCCGGGCTGATGGCCACCGTCGAGACCGCCACCGTCACCCTGACCGTGAACGGCCGCGAGGTCACCGTCGCCAAGGGCCTCTCGCTGGTCGAGGCGGCCGCCGAGGCCGGCGTCGAGATCCCGGTCTTCTGCTACGAGCCGCGCCTGGGCGCGGGCATCGGAGCCTGCCGCATGTGCCTGTGCGAGATCGAGGGCATGCCCAAGCTCCAGACCGCATGCACCACGCCGGCCGGCGACGGCATGATCGTGAACTCGCTCTCGGAGCGGGCCCGCGAGGGCCAGGACGCCGTGCTCGAGTTCCTGCTCCTGAACCACCCGCTCGACTGCCCCGTGTGCGACAAGGGCGGCGAGTGCCCGCTCCAGGACCTGACGTTCCGCTACGGCCCGGGCGTGACGCGCATGCGCATTCCCAAGCGCACGCTCGAGAAGCCCGTGCCGATCTCGCCGCTCATCAAGCTCGACCGCGAGCGCTGCATCCTCTGCTACCGGTGCACGCGGTTCTCGGAGGAGATCTCGGGCGACATGCAGCTCGTCCCGGAGTACCGGGGCGCGAGCTCGATCATCACGACGTTTGAAGGCCGCCCCTACACGAACGAGTTCTCCGGAAACGTCACCGAGCTCTGTCCGGTCGGCGCGCTCACGTCGACCCCCTACCGGTTCCGCGGCCGGCCATGGGAGATCCAGCAGATCCCGAGCGTCTGCGGCCTCTGCGCCGTCGGCTGCAACACCGCCGTCAACATCCGCGAGGGCCACGTCGTCAGGGTGCTCTCGCGCAACCACCCGGAGATCGACGAGGGCTGGCTGTGCGACAAGGGCCGCTACGCCTTCGGGCTCCTGGCGAGCGACCAGCGCATCACGAAGGGCCTGATCCGCGGCGGGCGCGGCCTCGAGGAGGTCGGCACGGCGGACGCGCTCGACCACGTCGCCGACCGGCTGCGGGCCACCGTCGAGCGGTTCGGGCCGGGGTCGGTCGCCGTCCTCGCCTCGGGCGAGCAGACCAACGAGGAGGCCCACGCCTGGACGCGGCTGCTCGACGAGGGGCTGGGCGGCGGGATCTCGGTGTGCGGCCCGGAGGGCGGCGCCGGCTGGGACGCGCTCGACCCGTACGCGGCGTCGATCGCCGACGTGGCATCCGCCGGCGCCGTCGTCGTCGCCGGCGACACCGACCTGGCGCAGCGGGCTCCTGTCGTCGAGCTCCGGATCCGGAAGGCGGTCCAGGCCGGCGTGCGGGTGGTGACGGTCGGCGCGGGCGGCACCCGGCTTGAGACGCTGCGCGGCGCCCACCACGTCTCTGCGGCCCCCGGCACCGCCCACCTCGAGCTTCTGAGCGCCGCCGCCGGCGACGGCGAGGTGTCCGCCGCGGTCGGCGACGCCGCGGCGGTCGTGATCTGGGCCGGGCCGATGCGCCCGGCGATCGCCGCCGTCCTCGCGCACCTGGCCCACTCGCGCGGATGGAGCGTCCTGCGAACCCCGCGGGCGGCGAACGAGCTTGGCAGCCCGGCGGCCGGGCTGGGGACGGCCACGCCCGACGAGGCGCTGGCCGCGGCCGAGGAGGGCCGCATCAGGGCGATCGTGCTCCTCGGCGCCGATCCGGTCGGCGACTGGCACAACGGCGAGCGCTGGCGCGCCGCGCTCGGCCGCTCGTTCTTTGCCCTCCAGGTGACGGCGGTGCAGAACGACTCCAGCGGCTGGGCGACCACGATCATGCCGGCCGCGTCGATCCTCGAGCAGGACGGCACGCTCACGAACCTCGAGGGGCGCACCCAACGGATCCGGGCGGCGGCGAGCGTGCCCGCCGGCGTCCTCGACGGCTACGCGCTCGCGGCGGGCGTGGCCGAGCGGCTGGGCGTGGAGCTTCCGCACGACCCGTCGTCGGCCTTTGCCGACATGGCCCGCCGCCGGCCGGCGTTCGCAGGCCTCGGCTGGTCGGAGCTCGGCGAGCGCGCACCGCTGCGGGAACGGCCGGCGGCCGCCGCGCCGCCCGCGGCCCCGCACGCGACCCCGTCCGAGGGCCCGTCCGGGACGGTCGTCGTCGGCTACCGCGAGTTGATGTCGGGCGCGGCCGTCGACCACAGCCCGGCGCTCCACTTCCAGCGGAGGACCGGCGTCGAGCTCTCGCATGACGACGCCCAGGCGCTCGGCGTGAAGGCCGGCGACCGGGTGCGCGTCACCTACGAGGGCGGGGAGCACGTGGGCGCCGCCGTCGTCCTGCGGCGGCTGCGTCCCGGCGTCATCCGGATCGCAACGCGCCGGCCGTACCTGGGCTCGGGGACGGTGGCGGCGGCCGAGCCGGAGGCCGGCGATGCCTGACGGCTTCATCCTCACGTTCGTGAAGGCGCTGGTGCTCGCGAACCTCGTGATGCTGGTGTTCGCGTTCCTGACGTGGCTCGAGCGGCGGCTGCTCGGGCGCTTCCAGGTGCGCCTGGGCCCGAACCGCGTCGGGCCGTTCGGACTGCTCCAGCCGATCGCCGACCTCGTGAAGCTGATCCGCAAGGAGAGCATCCTGCCGGAGGGCATCTCGCCGGTGCTCTACATCGCCGCGCCGGCGGTGTCGCTCTTCGCCTCGCTCGCGGTGTTCGCCGTGATCCCGTTCGGCGAGCAGGCGACGATCCCGGGAACCGACTGGAAGATCTTCCTCTGGATCTCGAATCCCAGCGTGGCGCTCCTCGTCGTCTTCGCGCTCGGCTCGATCAGCTTCTACGGCTTCCTGGTCGGCGGCTGGTCGTCGAGCTCCAAGTACAGCCTCTACGGCTCGATGCGCGCGGTCAGCCAGCTCATCTCCTACGAGGTGAGCCTGGCGCTCGCCGTGACGGGAGTCGTGATGATGGCGCAGTCGCTCTCGCTCACCGGGATCGCCGAGGCCCAGAGCCGCGACGGCCTGTGGTACGTCTTTCCCCAGTTCCTCGGCTTCGTCGTCTACGTGGTCGCGTCGACGGCCGAGGTGAGCCGCATCCCGTTCGACCTCCCCGAGGCGGAGGGCGAGCTCGTCGCCGGCTACCACACCGAGTACGGCGGCATGCGCTTTGCGATGTTCCAGAACGCGGAGTACGTGGCGCTCATCGCATTCTCGGCGGTGGCCTCGATCCTCTTCTTCGGCGGCTACGAGGGGCCGTGGCTGCCGGGGCCGGCCTGGATGCTGATCAAGATGTCGTTCTTCATCCTGATCGCGATGTGGGTGCGGGCGACGCTGCCGCGCATCCGCTACGACAAGCTGATGGCCATCGGCTGGAAGGTGCTGCTCCCGGCCGCCACCCTCAACCTGCTCGTCACGTCGGCCGTCGTGGCCTGGCGGGCCTAGGAGCGAGCGCATGGCAGTGGTCGACTCGGTCAAGGGCTTCGGCGTCACCTTCCGGCACCTGTTCCGGAAGCCCGTGACGCAGCAGTACCCGGAGTACAAGCGCCCCGTCTACCCGCGCTTCCGCGGCCGGCACCGCCTGCACCGGCACCCGAACGGGCTCGAGAAGTGCATCGGCTGCTCGCTGTGCGCGGCCGCCTGTCCGGCCGACTGCATCCGCGTCGTCGCGGACGAGAACACCGACGAGGAGCGCTACTCGGCGGGCGAGCGCTACGCCCGCATCTACGAGATCAACATGAGCCGCTGCATCTTCTGCGGCTACTGCGAGCTGGCCTGCCCGTTCGACGCGATCACCCTCGGCCACGACTACGAGCTCGCGGAGATGAGCCGCGACGCCATGGTCTACACGAAGGAGATGCTGCTCGAGCCGATGCACCCGAGCCGGACGACCCCGGTCGCCCCGGCCGACCCGTTCGACGTCGTGGAGCCCGCGCCGTGAACGAGGCGGCGGGATGACCTACGACGTCGTCTTCGTCGTCGCCTCGGTGCTCGCGATCGCCTCGGCGCTCGGCGTCGTCCTCTCCGCCAACCCGTTCCACTCGGCGCTCTCGCTGATCGGGAACCTGGTCGCGCTGGCCGCGATGTACCTGCTGCTCCAGTCCGACTTCCTCGCCGCGGCGCAGGTGATCGTCTACGCCGGGGCGGTGATGATCATGTTCCTGTTCGTGATCGCCTACCTCGGCGGCCGGGCGAGCGAGCCCGTCCGCGCGCGGCCCTGGTGGCAGACGCTCGCGGCGGCCGTGGCCGCCATCGCCGTGGTCGCCGAGCTCGGCTTCGCGATCGAGGAGCAGACCTTCGGCGACGGCGCGCAGGTGAGCGACCTCTTCGGCGCGCCGCAGGCCATCGCGGCGAGCTTCCTCGGCCGCTACGTGCTGACGTTCGAGGCGACGTCGGTGCTGCTCCTGATCGCGGCCGTCGGCGGAGTCACCCTGGCGGCCCGCCGGCCCGAGCCGCGCGAGGCCGGCGTCGTGGGCGCCTTCGAGGCCGAGCGGCCGGAGCCGGCCCTCACCCTCCAGGCCGAGGTGATCGACGCCGAGACCCGCTTCGACGTCGTCCGCGCCGGCCGGGCGCACGGCGAGGACGGAGAGGCCGGCTGATGCACGTCGGGGTCGCCTGGTTCCTGGGGGTCTCCGCCGTGCTCTTCGGGATCGGCCTCTTCGGCGTCTTCACCCGCCGCAGCCCGATCATCCTCCTGCTCTCCGTCGAGATCATGCTGAACGCGTCGAACCTGGCCCTGATCTCGGTCGCCCGCTACTGGGGCGACCAGGCCGGGCAGGTGTTCGCGCTCGTCGTCATGGCCGTCGCCGCGTCGGAGGTCGTCGTCGGGCTCGGGCTCGTCGTGGCGATGGCCCGCCGCCGCGCCGACCTCGACGTCGACTCGCTGACGGGGCTTCGCAACTGATGTCGTCGCTCGAGGCGCTGAGCTGGATCTGCCTGCTGGCCCCGCTCGCCGGGGCGGTCGTCCTCACGCTCGCCGGCTCGCGGATCTCCCGCCAGACCGCCGCGTGGGCGGGCACGCTCTTCTCGCTCGCCAGCTTCCTCGCCGCGCTCGTGGCCGCCTACAAGCTCCACCACGAGCCCAAGTTCCACCACCACGGCGCCCGCGAGCACGTCTACACGCTCTACACGTGGGCGACGTCGGGCAGCTTCCGCGTCCCGCTCGACGTCCTCATCGACCCGCTCTCGATCGTCGAGATGCTCATCGTCTCGGGCGTCGGCACCCTGATCGTGGCGTACTCGATCGGCTACATGCACGGCGACGTCAAGGAGCGGCGCTTCTTCGTCTACCTCGACCTGTTCCTGTTCTCGATGCTCCTGCTCGTGATGTCGGCGAACTTCGCGCTCCTCCTCGCCGGCTGGGGCCTGGTCGGGCTCTCGTCCTACCTCCTGATCGGGTTCTGGCACGAGCGCAAGGCGCCGGTCGACGCCGCCAAGAAGGCCTTCGTGATGAACGCCGTCGGCGACGTCGGGATCGCGATCGCGATCTTCTTCATGGTGCGCGACCTGGGCACGGTCGAGTTCCAGGGCGTCTTCGACCAGGCCGGCTCGCGCTGGGCGCAGGGCTCGAGCACGGCCAACTGGATCGCGTTCCTGCTCCTGGTCGGGGCGGTCGCCAAGTCGGCCCAGATCCCGCTCCACACCTGGCTTCCCGACGCGATGGAGGGCCCGACCCCCGTCTCGGCCCTGATCCACGCGGCGACGATGGTGACGGCCGGCGTCTACCTCGTCGCGCGCACGCACGTCCTCTTCGAGAACGCGCCCGACATCCAGTCGCTCGCCGCCCTGATCGGCGTCGCGACCCTGCTCATGGCGGGCGTGATCGCGCTCGTCCAAACCGACATCAAACGGATCATCGCCTACTCGACGATGAGCCAGATCGGGTACATGTTCGCGGCGGTGGGGATCGGCGCGTACTCGAACGGCATGTACCACCTCCTGACCCACGCCTTCTTCAAGGCGCTGCTCTTCCTCGGCGCGGGCATCGTGATCCACGCGCTCTCCGGCGAGCAGGACGTGCGCCGGATGGGCGGGCTGGCCTCGGCGCTCCCGCGCACGACCGGCCTCATGTGGATCGGCACCATCGCGCTCATCGGCTTCTGGCCGCTCTCGAAGGACGGCATCCTGGCGGCGGAGCTGGAGAAGGGCGGGACGACCGCGACGATCGTCTGGGTCGGCGGCCTGATCGGCGCGTTCCTCACCGGGATCTACGCGACCCGGCTCATGCGGCTCACCTTCTACGGCCCGCGCTCCACCTACGCCGACGTACACCTGCACGACACCTCGCACGGAGAGGCGCCGTGGACGATGTTCTGGACGGTGACGGCGCTCGCGGCCGGGGCGATCCTGTCGGGCTTCCTCGCGATCGGCTTCGGCACCCGTGACGAGCTCGCGAGCTGGCTCCAGTTCGTCGCCCCGGCGATCGAGGCCACGACCGGCAACGACGTCGTAACGACCGCGATCGCATGGGGCCTCGGCCTGGCCGGGGCGGCGCTCGTGTGGTGGGCCTACGCACGGCCCGAGCGGCTGGCGGCGCTCCGGCGGCCGCTCGGCGGCGGCGCCGTCGTCGCCGAGCACCTGTTCTACTGGGACGCCGCCTACCGCTGGATCGCCTACCTGCCCGCCGCCGCGACCGCCACGGCCCTCTACCGCTGGTTCGAGCGCTGGATCATCTGGGGGACGGTCGGCCTCGTCGCCTATGTCGTGCGCGCCTTCAGCCGCGCCGCCACCGCCGCGCAGACCGGCGTCGTGCGCATGTACGCGACGGCATTCGTCGCGGGCGCGGCGGTGCTGGCCGCCTACTTCCTGGGACGGGCGACGCTGTGACGAGCGCGCTGATCTTCCTCCCGCTCGCCGGCGCGCTGGTCGTTGCGCTCCTGCCGCTCGAGCGACGGATCGTCGAGGGGCTGGCCCTGCTCGTGGCGCTCGCCGAGTGCGCCCTCGGCGCGGCAGCGCTGATCGGCTTCGACGCAGGCGGCGGCCAGCAGTACGTTGCAAACCGCGAGTGGATCTCGGACTTCGGCCTGAACGCGGCCGTCCGCTACCACGTCTCGATGGACGGGCTGTCGCTCTTCATGGTGCTCCTGACCGCTGTCGGGATCGCCGCCGCCGCCGGCGCCGCGATCCGGATGGGGCGCGAGCGGCCGCGGGCCTACTTCGCCCTGCTCCTCCTGCTCGAGGCGGCGCTCGTCCTGCTCTTCACCGCGCAGGACCTGGTGCTCTTCTACGTGGGCTGGGAGATCATGATGATCCCGCTCTACGTCCTCATGGGCGTCTGGGGCGGGCCGGGCCGGCGGGCGGCGACGATCCAGTTCGTGGTCTACACCCTGGTCGGGTCGCTGCTCATGCTGGTCGCGATCGCGACGCTGGGCGTGACGGCCCACACGTTCGACCTCCCGGCGCTCGTCGCCGATCCGCACGAGTCCACATGGCTCTTCCTGGCCTTCGCCGCGGCGTTCTGCATCAAGGCGCCGCTCTTTCCGCTGCACGGCTGGCTGCCGTCGGCATACCGCGAGTCGTCGCCCGAGGTGGCGGCCCTCCTCTCGGGGGTCGTCTCGAAGGCCGGCGCGTACGGCCTCCTGCGCTTCGCCGTGCCGCTCTTCCCGGGCACGGCCCACGACTGGCGCTGGCTGCTCCTGGGTCTCGCCCTGGCCGGGCTGCTGTACGGCTCGCTGGTGGCGTTCCGCCAGCCCGACGCGCGCGGCGTCATCGCGTATTCCAGCCTCGGCCAGATGAACCTGATCGTGATCGGCATCTTCGCGTTCAACGCCAACGGCTCGACCGGCGCGATCTTCCAGATGGTGAACCACGGCGTGGTGTCGCTCGCGGCGTTCCTCCTGATCGGGATCGTCGAGGCCCGCACGGGCACCGACCTCTTCGCGTCGCTCGGCGGTCTCGCCAACGGCCGGCCGATGTTCTCGACGGTCTTCCTGATCGCGGCCCTGTGGGCGCTCGCGGTGCCCGGCTCGAGCGTCTTCGTCTCGGAGCTCTACATCCTGATCGGCGCCTTCCAGCAGGCGGCGCTGCTCGGCGCGGCGGCCGCGCTCGGCATCGTGCTCGCCGCCATGTACATGCTGCGCTGGTACTCGGCGCTCGCCCACGAGGACGACGGCGAGCGCGTGCCGCAGGGCATGCCCGACCTCCGGCCGGGTGAGCTTGCGATCGCGGTTCCGCTGATCCTGATCCTGCTCGCGCTCACCGCCTACCCGTTCGGCGTCATGGACCGGATCACGTGACCGACGCCATCCAGATCCCGATCTCGTTCTCGGCCATCGCGCCCGAGATCGTGCTCCTCTCGGCGGCGTCGGTGCTGCTCACGGTCGGCGTCTTCCTGCCGGGCGAGCTCGCCCGCCGGCTCTCGGCGGCCGCGGCGGTGATCGCGCTCGGGGCCGCCGCCGCAGTCTCGGCAACCCAGTTCGAGGACACCGCCCGATACGCGTTCGATCACACCCTGCGGATCGACGCGTTCGGCCAGGGCGCGCGGATGCTGATCTTCGTCTCGGGGCTCCTGGCCGTGTGCGTCGCCTTCGGCATGCGCGACCTGCGCGAGCGGGGAGTCGAGTACCACGCGCTCCTGCTCTCGGCCTGCGCGGGCATGTCGCTCCTGGCGGTCGCCAACAGCTTCGTCACGACGTTCGTGGCGCTCGAGCTCTTCTCGATCTGCCTCTACGTGCTGGTCGCGATCGAGACCGACGACCTGCTCTCGCTGGAGGGGGGCCTCAAGTACCTGATCATCGGCTCCATCGGCGCGGCGTTCCTGCTCTACGGCGGCGCCCTCGTCTACGGCGCCACCGGCGCGCTCGAGTTCGACCGCATCCGGGCGGCGCTCGCCCACGGCGACCCGCACGGCGTCCTGCTCCTCGCCGGGATCGCGTTCGTGCTGGTCGGCCTCGGCTTCAAGGCGAACGCGGCGCCGTTCCACATGTGGACGCCCGACGCCTACGAGGGCGCCCCCACTCCGGTGACCGCGTTCATGTCGGCGGCCACCAAGGTGGTCGCGCTCGTGATCTCGCTCCGGGTGCTCGTGACCGCCTTCCCGCGCCAGTCGGACGTGTGGGAGATCGGCGTCGCCGGCCTGGTCTTCGCCTGCTTCATCGCCGGCAACCTCGGCGCGCTGCGGCAGGCCAACGTGAAGCGCATGCTGGCCTACTCGACGGTCGCCCACTCGGGCTTCCTGCTGACCGCCGTCGCGGCGCACAGCGCGCTCGGCGGACGCGCGCTCCTCTACTACCTCACGATCTACGCGGCGATGAACGTCGGGGCGTTCGCCATCGTCGCCATCCGCGAGCGCGAGATCGGCCGCCCCGTCGAGGTGGCCGACTTCGCCGGCTGGGGCTACAGCCGCCCGGTGCTCTCGATCGCGATGGTCGTCTTCATGCTGTCGCTGGCCGGGTTCCCGCCGACCGGCGGCTTCCTCGGCAAGCTCTACATCTGGAGCGCCGCGGTCGCAAACGGCCAGACCTACCTCGCCATCGCCGGCGCGATCGCGACCGCAGTCGGGCTCGTCTACTACCTGCGCGTGCCGTTCGCGCTCTTCGACCGCGACGCGGCCGTGCCGGCCGCCGTCTCGTCGGCCAACTTCCCGCTGAACGCGGCCGTGTCGGTGGCAACCGCGCTCGCCGTCATCGGCCTGGGGATCGTCCCCTCGCCGCTGATCGACCTCGCCCGGACGGCGAGCTCGTCGCTCTTCGGCTGAGATAGTCGAGGAGGCCGGCGCCGCGCGGCGAGAGCCGGTAGCCGGGCCGCAGGCTCTCGGTGAGGCCCAGCTCCTTCAACCGGCGCACGTCGGCCTTGAAGGGCAGCCGCTCGCGGCCGACCGCGGCGGCCAGGTCGGCCGCCGCCACCTCGGGCCGGTCGCGGATGAGCTCCAGCGTCGCGACCGTCCACGGCCCCCGTTTCGCCGCCCGGTCGATCCGCTCGAGCTCGGCGGCGATCGTCGCCCAGGCGGCGTCGGGCAGCCGGCCGGCGCCGCGCAGCTCGATCCGGGGGTCGGTCCCCGCGTGGTGGAAGGCGATCCGGTAGTGCGTCCCCGAACGGCGGGACAGGATCGACCGGATCTCGGCCGCGGACGTGGCGCCGGCGCGGCGGGCGTCGCGATCGCTGATCCGGTCCGGGTCGACCGCCTTTACGGAGTCGATCTCGATCACGCCCGCCGGCGTCCGGTGGCGGGCGCCGGGCCGGGCCCGCGGCCGCTCCCAGCGGCGAAAGGCGAGCGTGACCGATCCGTCGGAGATCCCCGCCCAGAGCCGCTTCGGGAAGAGCATGCCCTCAACCTAGCGAGTCGTGCTCAGCGCGGCGTCTGCTGGTGGAACGCCAGCTTCCATCCGTCCGCGCGCCGGACGTACAGGCTGCTCATGAGCGCGGAGTACTCCTGTCCGTCTCGCGTGGCGACGACGCCGTAGGTCACCACGCCGGTGTCGGCCGTGAGCGGCAGCGAGCGCACGTCGTCCAGGGAGAAGCCCGACCACGGCTGCCCGGACATCGAGTCGACGATGGCGTCGCGGTCGTCGAGGACGGCGCCGCCCGGCAGCAGCATGACCACCCGCTCATCGAGCACGCGCTCGTAGAAGGCCCGCGCCGCCTCGCCGCTCGTCGAGAGCGCATCCCATCCGTCCCGCTCGAGCACCGCCGGCTCATCGACCGCCATCCGCACCACTCCTCTCAGCGCTGCGGCTACCCGAGCACCGTGCGCATCCAAACACGGGCTCGCGCATCGAACATATGTTCGATACACTTCCCGGCATGGACACCGAGCAGCCGACGCTCTTCCCGGAGCCCGACGGATGGGGCGACGGGCGCAGCCTGCACGACGTCGAGTACATCCACGTGCGGGCCAAGCGGATCGTGAACCGCGTGCCCGAGGCGTCGCGCATGCCGTTCCGGTTCACGATCAACGCCTACCGCGGCTGCGCGCACGCCTGCACGTACTGCTTCGCCCGGCCCACGCACGAGTTTCTCGGCATGAACGCGGGCGACGACTTCGAGCGCCGGATCGTCGTCAAGGTGAACGCGGTCGAGAAGCTGCGCCGCGAGCTGCGCGACCCGCGCTGGGCCGGCGACCACATCGCGATGGGCACGAACACCGATCCGTACCAGCCTGCCGAGGGCCGCTACAAGCTCACGCGCGGAATCGTCGAGGTGCTCGGCGAGGCCCGAAACGAGTTCTCGATCCTCACCAAGTCGCCGATGATCGTGCGCGACCTCGACGTGCTCGCCGCCGCGGCCGAGCGGACGCACGTGCGCTGCAACCTCTCGATCGGGACGGTCGACGAGGACGTCTGGCGGGCGAGCGAGCCGGGGACGCCGCCGCCGCGACAGCGGCTCGACGCCGTCCGGCGCCTGAACGAGGCCGGCATCCCCTGCGGCGTCCTGGTCGCGCCGATCCTGCCGGGTATCTCCGACGACCCCGACCGGATCGAGGCGACCGTCGAGGCTGTCCTCGCCGCCGGCGCCGTCTCGGTCACGCCGATCCTGCTTCACCTGCGCCCGGGCGTGCGCGAGGTCTTCATGCCCTGGCTCGCCCGCTACCGGCCCGATCTCGTGAAGCGCTACGGCACGTTGTACTCCAGTTCGTACGCCTCGGCCGCCGGCGCGCGCACGAGCCAGCTCGTCCAGGACCTGGTGCGGGCGCACGGCGGCCTGCCGGTCGTCCCGTCACGCGCGCGCCTGGCCGCCTGAGCCGCTAGCGGAGCAGCCCGCCCAGCCGGCCCCAGACGGAGCGCGGCCGGCCGCGGCCGGCCGGTTCGAGCAGGAAGCGGGCGAGTCGCTCGGCCTCGGCCTCCTCGAGCGGGATGACCGACTCGGCCGTGCTCTCGTCGTCCCAGATGCTGAGGCGCACGTGCCGCTCGTCGCCGTCGCCGCTCAGGTAGCGCGAGACCCGCAGCGCCCGGCCGCCCTCGCCCTCGAAGGCGGGATGCGGATGGAAGAACTCGACCAGCTTCGACCGCAACGGCGCGGCGCACCACGGGCAGAACCGGTAGCGGCCGGACATGCTCTGCCCGCAACTCGCGCACACCTGCACAGCTGACCCCGAATCGCGTATGCCCACGAGCATATTACTGCGCCGCCCGCAGCGCCAGAATCCGGCCGCCCGAGTGCGGTCGAGGGGTCGCGACGGCGGTCGGCGTCGCGGTCGCCCGCCTCCTCGACGCCGAACGGAACGCCGCTCTCGGTGGTCGGGTGAACGACGCTCGGCGCGACCGGCGAACCCCACTCTCCGCGGCCCTCGACCGCCGGCGAGCGCGCCACTCTCCATGTGCGGGCGAACGACACTCGACGGTTTGACCGCGCGACACAGGCCGGACTTCGAACCGACTTGGCGCCCGTCGCGCCGCCGGCTGCCGCGCCCCCCGACCGCCACTTGCCCTACCCAGCAAGCGACACTCTCCGCCGCGGACGAACGACACTTGGCGGTCTGACCGAGCGACACAGGCCGCACTCCGACCCGGCACCTGGCGCCCGCCCCGCCCGCCGGCTGTCGCCGCCACCCGAACCGCCACTTGCCCTACCCAGCAAGCGACACTCTCCGCCGCGCACGAACGCCACTTGGCGCCCACCACCGCCACCGCCCACCACCCTCGCGCGATGCTCGACGGCGCACAGACCGTGGCCTTCGTGGCCGCAGCCAACCCCGGCCGGGCCCCGGCCTCTGCGCGCTGTGCTCGGGCTCCCTCTCGTCGAGCGGACCGACGTCGCGAACGTCTACGACGCCGGCGGCACCCCGCTCCGCGTGACCCGCGTCGACGGGTCCGTCGCCGCCGGGTACACCGTGCTCGGATCGGTCGTCGCCGACATCGGCGCGTGGTTCCGCGACCCCGACGGCAACACGCCCTCCCCCAGGAGCCTCCGGCGGCCGAGTGGGCGCTACCGCTGAAGCAGCTCGCGCAGCCCCCGGCCGGCGCTCGCCTGGAGCCGCGGCCACGGCACCATCGGAGCGACCAGCGTCGCCACCACGAGCGCCAGCGCGACGAGCGCGAGCTTGGCGGCGCCGGCCGGCGCCGTGGCCGAGACGACGCCGGGAACCCGAACGGCCAGGTCGCCCAGCAGGAACGCGCCGGCGACTGCGCACACGCCCGCCTCGCACAACCGGACGGGCCGTGGATCGTCGACCGCAACGAGATATGCGAGGAACGCCGCGCCCATCAGGGCGGCCACCGACAGCGTCGTGAGGTAGACGGCGGCCGCGGGCGGCAGCGACCCCGCGACGACCGCCGTGCACGCGCCGGCGAGCGCGATCCAGTTGGGAGTGACGGGGGCCACATCCCGACGTTCGCTGCCGCGCCCCGGCCTCCTGCCAGCGACTACTCTGCTCGCCAGGCGAGGCAAGGAGGGTGATTGCATGTCCCTGAACGGCGCACGGCTGACCTGGTTCGGTCACGCGACATGGCTGCTCGAGACACCGGGCGGGAAGCGCGTCCTTTTTGACCCGTGGTTCACCGGCAATCCGAAGGCTCCGGAGAACCCGGATCTCGGCCAGATCGACGTCATCCTGCTGTCCCACGGCCACTCCGACCACACGGCCGATCTGGTCCGGCTGGCGAAGGAGAAGCAGCCGAAGGCCGTCGTCGGCATGATCGAGCTCATGGACTATTTCGAGGGCCAGGGCGTCGAGAACGGGGTCGGGATGAACAAGGGCGGCTCGACCGAGGTCGAGGGGCTCCGGATCACGTTGACGCACGCCCACCATTCGTCGAGCTTCGGCGAGGCCGACGGGACGATCGTCTACACGGGCGAGCCGGCCGGCATCATCGTCACGCTGGAAAACGGCTTCAAGCTCTACTTCGCAGGCGACACCACCGTGTTCGGCGACATGGCCCTGATCGGCGAGCTCTATGCGCCCGACGTCGCGATGCTGCCCATCGGCGACTTCTTCACCATGGGGCCGTTCGAGGCGGCCAAGGCCGTCGAGCTGCTCGGCGTGAAGAAGGTCGTACCGATGCACTGGGGGACGTTCCCACTCCTCCCGGGCACCCCCGACGCGCTGCGCGAAGAGCTCGCGAAGCGCGGCCTCGACGATGTCGAGGTGCTCGACACCGAGCCCGGCGGCGGCACCATCGAATGACCTTCTCGCTGGTCGCGTGCGACCTCGACGCCGGCGAGTGGGGAGTGTCGGTCGCGTCGAAGTTCCTGGCCGTCGGCGCCGTCGTGCCGTGGGCGCAGGGCGACGTCGGCGCGATCGCGACCCAGAGCTACGCCAACGTGACCTACGGCCCGAACGGCCTCGCCCTCCTCGCGGGCGGCGCCGACGCGCAGTCGGCGCTCGACCGGCTGGTCGCCGCCGACGACGGCCGCGACCAGCGCCAGGCCGGGATCGTCGACGCGCACGGGGGCTCGGCCACCTTCACCGGGAGCGGCTGCTTCGAGTGGGCCGGCGGGCGCACCGGCCCGTCCTACGCCGCCCAGGGCAACATCCTCGCCGGCCCCCAGGTCGTCGATGCGCTCGCCGACACGTTCACCGCGACGGAGGGGCCGCTGGCCGAGCGCCTGCTGGCAGCTCTCGCGGCCGCGGACGCCGCCGGCGGCGACCGTCGCGGGCGCCAGTCGGCGTGCGTGATCGTCCGCCGCACGGGCGGTGGCTACGGCGGCACGAACGACATCCTGATCGACCTGCGCGTGGACGACCACGCCGACCCGGTGGGAGAGCTCCAGCGGATCTATGCGATCCACGACCTCCTCTTCGGCCAGACGCCCGAGGACAGGATGATCCCGCTCGAGGAGGTCGGCGCCGAGGTGACCGAGCGGCTCGCCAAGCTCGGCTTCGACGGCCCGGTCGACGAGGCGCTCCGGGCGTGGGCGGGCCGGGAGAACCTGGAAGAGCGGCTGCGCGAGGGGCGCATCGATCCCGTGCTCCTGCGCGCGCTGCGCGACGCGACTTGACGCATTGAGCACCACCTCCTAGCGTCCGGCTCGCAACCGACGAGAGGGGGAACATGCGAAGGCCACTTCGCGTTTCGGCACTGGCGGCGGCGGCGCTCGGCATACTGGTACTGGCAGCGCCCGCGTTCGCAACCGTGCGGCACGTCCATCCCGGCCAGTCGATCCAGTCGGCCATCGACGCCTCCCACCCGGGCGACACGGTCAAGGTCGCGGCCGGCGTCTACCACCAGAACCTGACGATCACGACGGACCACATCACGCTGTGGGGCGCCGGGGGCGGCCGGCACGGGACGGTCCTGAAGCCGCGCAGGCACCCGATCGGCAGCCCGTGCACGAGCCGCGACGGCAGCCTCGTCAGCGTGAACGGCATCTGTGCGGTCGGCCGGTTCGATCCGGCCACCGGCGATCCGGCCGCGCCGATCGACGGCACGACGGTCCACGGCTTCCGCGTCGTCGGCTTCTCGGCCTCAGGGATCACCTTCTTCAACGACGCGCACACGGTCGTCTCCGGGAACCGGACGATCGGGAACGCCGAGTACGGGATCGCCGCGTTCGTCAACGACCACATCACGTACACGCACAACGTGGCGACCGGGAGCGAGGAGGCCGGCTTCTACATCGGCGACTCGCCCGACGCCGAGGCGGTCGTGACGCACAACACCGCCAGTGGGAACCTGTTCGGGTTCTTCTTCCGCGACTCCCAGCACGGACTCTTCGCGCGCAACTTTGCGAAGGGCAACTGCGTCGGGATCATGACCCTCGACACCGGCGCGCCGGGAGCCGAGGGGTTCGTCGAGATCCGGCAGAACCGCGTCTTCCACAACCAGAAGGCCTGCCCGCCCGGCGAGGGGCCGGCCCTCTCCGGCATCGGGATCCTGCTCCTCGGGACGACCCACGCCAACGTGTGGGGGAACCGCGTGACGAAGAATCAGCCGTCCGGCCCGAGCTTCGTGACCGGCGGCATCGTGGTGCACTCGGCCGGCATCGTGGCCGGCGCCGACCCGACCGACAACGTCGTGACCGGCAACTTCGTCCACGACAACCTGTCGAAGGACCTGAAGTACGACGGCACGGGGTCGGGGAACGCGCTTCTCCGGCAACGACTGCAGCACGTCGCACCCCGACGGGCTCTGCCTGGGCTAGGAGAGCACGCCGAGCCGCTGGGAGATCCGCTCCGCCCCCGACCGGGGGCGGAGCGCTCCCGGTAGCGCCTCCGCCAGCGCCGCGATCGCCTGGGCCGACTCGGCCTCGGGCGTCGAGACCACGAGCGGCGTCCCGCCGTCGGCCGCCTCGCGCAGCGGCTCGTCGAGCGGGATCTCGGCAAGCAGCGGCGCGCCCAGCTCGTCGGCCAGCGCGCGGCCGCCCCCGCGGCCGAACGGGTGCGACACCTCGCCGCAGCATGCGCAGCGCACGAAGCTCATGTTCTCGACGATCCCGGCCACCCGCATGCCGGTCTTGGCCGCGACGTCGGCCGTTCGGGCCGCGACGCGCTGGGCGGCCGGCTGCGGCGTCGTCACGACGACGAGGTCGGGCTCCGGCAGGAGCTGGCCTAGCGATATGGCGACGTCGCCGGTGCCCGGGGGCATGTCGACGACGAGGTAGTCGAGCTCGCCCCAGTGGACGTCGGTCAGGAACTGCTCAAGGGCCCGGTGGAGCATCGGCCCGCGCCACACGACCGCCTGCTCGGTGTCGAGGAAGAACCCGATCGACATCACCCGAAGACCGTGCGCGACCGGCGGCACGATCATCTTGTCGACCACCACCGGCCGGCGGCTCACTCCGAGCATGCGCGGGATCGAGTAGCCGTAGATGTCGGCGTCGACGACTCCGACCTCGGCGCCGCCCGCGGCCAGCGCGGCGGCGAGGTTGACCGAGAGCGTGGACTTGCCGACGCCGCCCTTGCCCGAGGCCAGAGCGACCACGCGCGTCCGCTGGCTGAGCGAGATCGACTTCTGGTCGCCACCGTTTCCGCCTGGCTGGAGCCGCTGGCGAAGGGCGGTCTTCTCCTGCGGACTCATCACGTCGAAGGCGACGCCGACCGAGGAGACACCCTCGACCGATCCGACGTGGTGTCGCACCTGGCCTTCGAGGTCGGATTTCATCGGACAGCCGGCGACGGTGAGGGCGATCGTCACGTCGACGTGGTCGCCGCGCACGTCGACGCCGCGCACCATCTCAAGCTCGACGACGCTTCGGCGGATCTCCGGGTCGATGACGGCACGGAGCGCCTCCCGGATCGACTGCTCGGCGATCATGGTCGCAGTGTAGGCCGAACGGCCCGGACCGCCGTCAGCTGTACACGAGGTCGCCGAGCGTGCGGCACCAGTACTCGTCGCGCGCGCCCACCGCGCGCGTGCGGCCGTCGAGCCCCAGATCGAGCGCCTCGGTGTCCCACGTGACGAGCGCCGAGCCGGCCTCGCGGACGATCAGCGCGGCCGCCGCCAGGTCGACCGACCTGCTCGGCTTGAGCGTCGCCACGCCGTCCACCCGGCCGTCGGCGAGCTGGCACAGGGCGAGCGCGAGCGCGCCCATGACCCGGATCCGGCCGACGTGCCCGTCGAGCCGGGAGGCCGCCGCGGCGACGAGCCCGGCGTTCGTCGCCTCGAGGTCGACCACGCCCAGCCGCTCCTTGGGCCTGACGCCGCCCAGCGCCCGCCCGTCCACCGTCGCGCCGAGCCCGCGCTGGGCGACCCACTCCTCCCCGGTCCCGAAGTCGCGGATGTAGCCGAAGCGGACGTCGTCGAGCGTCGGCCCGTCGGCGAAGGCCAGCGAGATGCACCAGAACGGCAGGCAGCGCTTCGCGTTCAGCGAGCCGTCGATCGGGTCGACCACGACCACCCACGGGCTCTCGCCGCCGAACCTGCGCTCGCCCAGCTCCTCGGAGACGAGCCGGAAGTCGATGCCACGCGCGTGCAGCTCCTCCAGGCGCCGCACCACCACAGCCTCGGCATCTCGGTCGATGACCGTCGTGTCGTCACCGCCCTCCCCCTGGCCGACGACCGGCTCGCGCAGGTCGCGGGTCGGGAGCGCGGCGAGGGCCGCGGCCACGTCGTGGGCCACCTGGCGGCAGAAGCCGAGCCAGCGCTGGTCGATCAGGTCTCCAGCGGGTTCACCAGGAACCCGCTCCACAGCTTGGGGAAGAAGTAGGTTGACTTCTGGGGCATCACGGCGCCGGACTCGGCCACCGCGCGCACCTGATCCAGCGTCGGCGCCCGCAGCAGGAACGCGGCGGCGGCCTCGCCGCGCTCGACCGGCGCCGTGGCCGCGCCGAGCTCGCGCACGTACTGGACGGCGTTGCTCGCCGCGAACTGCTCGGCGTCGAGCAGGCCGAGCATCGGCTGGAGGATGGCGGCCTCCAGCACGGCCGCGTCGACCTTCTTCACCGCCGCCGGCACACCGGGCATCGCCATCGAGATC
Source organism: uncultured Actinomycetes bacterium (assembly GCA_963805545.1). Taxonomy (GTDB): domain Bacteria; phylum Actinomycetota; class Thermoleophilia; order Gaiellales; family JAICJC01; genus JAICJC01. The sequence continues at coordinate 297,470 of CAWDUU010000008.1, read as the reverse complement.
GCGGCCCGGTCGCGCAGCGTGCAGAGAAGCGCCGGGCGCCCGGCGCCGTGCCAGACGGCGAACGCGACGGTGTCGGCCGGGATCGTGTTCAGCTCCCGCTCGACGTCGAGCGGCGTCGCCTCGATCTCGCGGACGGTGAAGTGCGACAGCAGGTCGGGCGTCACGTCCCGTTTCCCGGGCACGACGCGATGGGTCGGGTACACGACCAGGCCCTCGCCGTGCATGTTCACGAGGTGCATGAGCACGAAGTCGGCCGGCAGGTCGCCCGCGGGACCGCCCTCGCGGGCGCGCACCTCGTCCCGGTAGGCGAGAGCGGTCTCGTAGCGGTGGTGGCCGTCGGCGATCAGGATGGTGCGGTCGGCCATGGCCTCCTGAACCGCCTCGATGGCCGCGGCGTCGGTGACCTGCCAGAAGCGGTGCACGGTCGCGTCGGCGTCGGTTATCTCCATCGCCGGCGAGCCCAACACGTGCGGCAGGAGCGCCTCGCGCGGCCCGCCCTCCGGGTCGTCGTAGAGGCCGAAGACCGGCGAGAGGTTGGCCTTGACCGCGCGGATCAGCTCGAGCCGGCCCTCGCGCGTCCCGGCATGGGTGCGCTCATGCGGGCGCACGCGGCCCTCGCTGTAGGGCGCCAGGCGGATCGCGGCCAGGAACCCGGACCGCTCGACCTCGCCGCCGTCGGGTCCGAGATACGTCTGGGTGTGCCACCACAGCGACGGCTCGGTATCGCGCAGGAGCGCGCCCTCGCGGCGCCATTCTCCGAGCAGCTTGCCGGCCTGGCCGGCGGCCTCGGGGAGGAGCAGGCGCACGATCGAGTGCGGGCTCCGCCGGATGTACGCGTCGCGGTCGGCGGGGGAGATGACGTCGTACGGAGGGGCGACGACGTCGCCGAGCTCGACGAACTCCGGGTTGTAGCGCAACGCCCGCAGCGGCTCGAGCGCGGAGCGCGTGGCCGGGGTCGATGCCATCCGCGCCAGTCTAATAGACTCGTTCCGGATGGCCGGGAGCACCTACGTCGCCGACTTGTCCGAGGGGGCGGTGGTCGATGCGACGTTCGCGGTGCAGCGCAAGGCCCGGCGCACGACCCGAAACGGCGACCCCTTCCTGGCGGTCGAGCTGGCCGACCGCACCGGCCGCGTCGCCGGCGTCGTCTGGAACGACGTCAACCTCCTGGGTGCCCGGTTCGACCAGGGCGACACGGTGCGCGTGCTCGGCAAGGTCGAGCAGTACGCGGGCCGGCTCCAGATCTCCGTTCGCGACCTCGAGCGGATCGAGGGCGGCGACCCGCTGGAGCTCGTCCCGGGATCGAGACGCGACGCCGAGACGCTGGAGGGGTTCCTCGAGTTCCTGGCCGGCGAGATCCACCACGACGGCCTGCGAACGCTGGTGAGCCGCGTCCTCGACGACCCGCGCACCCGCGAGCGGCTGCGCACCGCGCCGGCGTCGGAGACCCACCACGACTACGCCGGCGGCCTGCTCGAGCACACCGTGGCGGTCGCGACGCTGTGCCGCGAGGCGGCCCAGCTTCACCCCAAGCTCAACTCCGACGTCCTGCTCGCCGCGGCGCTCCTGCACGACGTCGGCCGCACCGAGACGTTCCGGCCGGGGGTCACCATCGCGGTCTCGGACGAGGGCCGGATGCTCGGCCACGTGCTGGCGGGGGTGCGCATCATCGACGCGGCGGCCCGCGCCTCCGGGCTGGGCGATGAGGTGCTGCTGCCGCTCCTGAACGCGGTCGCAGGCCACCACGGCCCGCTCGAGGGGCGCCGGCTCGAGACCGCCGAGGCGGTCGCCCTGTACCACGCCAACACGCTCGACGCCCGCCTCGGCGAATCCCTCGGGGGTTAACCGCACGCCGGTCTCGGGATACCTCCGCGGATCGGCGGCGGCCGCGCCCGTACGCTCTGCCCATGAGCATTGCCTTCTACGACATCTTCGAGCCCGAGGCCGAGGCGGCCCCTGCCGCCGCGCCGGACCGCCGCTACCGCATCGAGGTCGTCCTCGACTCGCGCGGGCGGCTGGTGTCCGCCCAGGCCGACCCGGTGGCCGTCGGCCTGATCGAGCATCTCGCCCGCGGCCTCGAGGCCGGCGGCGTCACACGTTGAACCGGACGTTCAGGACGTCGCCGTCCTTCACGACGTAGTCGCGGCCCTCGACGCGCACCCAGCCGTGGCGCTTGGCCTCGACCTCCGACCCGGCCTCGAGCAGCCGGTTCCACTCGATCACCTCGGCGCGGATGAACCCGCGGGCCAGGTCGGTGTGGATCCGGCCCGCCGCCGTCTGGGCGTTCTGCCCGCGGCGGATCGTCCAGGCCCGGGTCTCCTTGGGTCCGGTCGTGAAGAACGGGATCAGGTCGAGGAGGGCATAGGCCGCCAGGGTGACGCGATCGAGGGCGGGCGACTCGATCCCGAGGTCCTCGAGGAACGCTCCCGCCTCGTCCTCGGGCAGCTCGCGCAGCTCGGCCTCGATCTTGGCGTTCACGGCGACGCAGGCCGCGCCGTGCTCGGCGGCGAACGCCTCCACCGCCGCCACGTCGCCGGCGTTCCCCGAGTCGTCGACGTTGGCGAGATAGAGCGTCGGCTTGGCGGTGAGCAGGTCGAGCGTGGCGGGGATCTCGACGCCCGCCGACCGGGCCGGCCGGCCCGCCTCGAGCGCCGCCCGCAGCGCGTCGAGCGCCTCGACCTCGAGAACCGCATCCCGATCGCCGCCCTTGGCCGTCTTGGCGGCGCGCTCATGGCGGCGCTCGATCGCGGCCAGGTCGGCGAACGCCAGCTCGAGCTCGACGGTCTCGACGTCGCCGACCGGGTCGACGCTCCCGCTCGGGTGGGCCACGGCCTCGTCGCGGAAGCAGCGGACGACGTGGATCACGGCATCGGTCGTGCGGATCTGGCCGAGGAACTGGTTCCCGAGCCCCTCGCCCCGCGACGCGCCGCGGACGAGCCCGGCGATGTCGACGACCCGGAGCGTCGCCGGCACGATCCTGGCCGACTCGGAGAGCCGCGCGAGGTCGGCCAGGCGCGGGTCGCGCACCTCGGCCTCCGCGCTGTTGGTCTCGACGGTTGAGAACATGTGCGGCGCGACGGTCGCGCCGGCGCCGGTGAGCGCGTTGAAGACCGTCGTCTTTCCGCTGTTGGGAAGGCCGACGAGGCCGGCCTCGAGACTCGACATCAGACCGCCCCCGCCGCGGCGCCGGTCACCGCGCCGAGCGCGGCGCCGGCGACGACGTCACCCGGCCTGTGCGCGCCGACGTAGACGCGGCTCGCCGCCATCGCGGCGGCCGCCGTCCACCAGACAGGGGCCAGCTCCGGCCTGGCGCGGCTGAGCGCGAACGCGGCCGCGACCGACATCGCCGCGTGGCTCGACGGGAAGGAGCTCGACGACGGCGGCCGGATGAGCGCGCCGGCCGGCGCCGGCCGCTCGCGGCCCACGGCCAGCTTCACTGCGTAGTTCACGCCGAGCGTGCCCCACACGGTCGCGGCGACCCGGGCGGGCGCGCCGGCGAGCACGCCGGCGGCGACCCATCCGATCCCGTAGTTGCCGGCGGTCGTGTAGGCGACGACCGCCCGATCCAGCCACGACCGCTCCACTCGCTAGAAGCCGACGCGGCCGACGTGCGCCTCGCGCTTCACGTAGTCCACCTTCGAGACGTCGACGTGGTAGGTGGTGTCGTCGGGCGCCGCGAGCCTGACGACGCCCTTGCCGGCTTCGAGCGCCGCCTCGAGCTTCGCCCACTCGCCGCCCTCCAGCTTGGTGATCACGATCAGCCCGCTGTCGAAGCCCAGCTCGACCCGTGACAGATCATCAGCCATCGACCGCTCCTTCGAGTTCGACGTATTCGACCAGCACGCCGGCGACGCTGGACGGATGGATGAACGCCACCTGGAGCCCGAAGAGGCCGGCGTGCGGCTCCTCGTCGATCAGCTCCGCACCGGCGGCCGATGCGCTCCGGAGCGCCGCCCGGATGTCGGCGACCGTGAACGCGACGTGGTGCATGCCGGGCCCGCGGCTCGCCATGAACCGCCCGACGGGCGTGTCCTCGCCGAGCGGGCGCAGGAGCTCGACTCGATCCGCCCCCACCCGCAGCGACACGGCCTCGACCCCCTGCTGCGGCACGGTCTCGCGATGCTCGACGGTTGCGCCGAAGATCCGCTCGTACGCCGCGACGGCGGCATCGATGTCGGAGACCGCGTGACCGATATGATGGATTTCGCGGGGGTGCATGGCGCGCCCCATCCTAGGAGACACCAACCCTCAGGGGGCACCGATGGGGTTTCTCGACAAGATCAAGCAGCAGGCCACCGACGTCGCATCGACGGTCGCCGAGAAGACGCAGGAGACGGCCAAGGCCGGCCAGCTCCAGATGCAGCTCCGAAGCCTCAAGGGCGAGGAGAAGGAGGCGTACGCCGACTTCGGCCGCCAGGCGTACGGCCTGCACCGCGACGGCGCGCTGGCCGAGCGGTCGGGCGAGCTGGCGTCGGGAGCGGCGCGGATCGCCGACCTCCAGTCGCAGGTCGCGGCCAAGGAGCAGGAGATCGCCGACGTGAAGGGCGAGGACGCGGCCGACACCGTCGAGGGCTCGGCCGAGGAGGTCTCGGAACCGGCGGCCTCCTCGGAGCCGGCTTCGTCTGAGCCGCCGCCCCCGCCTCCGCCGCCGGCCGAGTAGCTACCGGGCGGCCAGGCGCCCGTGGCCGTTGGCCTCGGGCGGCGCGAGCTCGACGCCGATGTCGAGCGCCGAGTTCGACTCGGGCTCGAGGCCATCGAGCAGCCGGTCGATCTCGGCCCGCTCGAGCGTCTCCTGGGCCAGGAGCGCCTGGGCCAGCTTGTCGAGATACGGGCGGTGCCGCTCGACCAGCTCGAGCGCGTCGCGGTAGGCGGCGTCGGTGATCGCGAGCTGCTCGGCGTCGCGCACGCGCTTGGTCTCCTCCGAGAGCGCGTAGTTGTCGGCGCGCACCTGGAGGTGCGGCACGCTCGCGCCCATGCCCCACTCGAACACCATCGCCCGCGCGATCTGGGTTGCACGGTCGAGGTCGTTCGCGGCGCCGTTCGTGATCCGGCCGAAGACGACCTGCTCGGCGGCCCGCCCGGCCAGGATGACCTTGAGCCAGTCGCGGAGCTCGTCGGTCGACTGGAGGTAGCGGTCCTCCTCGGGCAGGTTCATCGTGTAGCCCAGCGCCTGGCCGCGCGGAACGATCGTCACCTTGTGGAGCTGCATCGCGTCGCCCATGAGCCGGGCGACGAGCGCGTGGCCGGCCTCGTGGAAGGCGATGACGCGCTTCTCCTTGTCGGTGATGAGCTTGCGCTGCTGGAGCCCGGCCACGACGCGGTCGAGCGCGTCGTCGAAGTCGGCACGTGTGATCTCCTCGCGGCCGGCCCGGCCGGCGAAGATCGCCGCCTCGTTGGCCAGGTTGGCGAGGTCGGCGCCGGTCAGCCCGGACGTCTGCCGGGCGATCGCGTGCATGTCGACGCCGGCGCCGAGCGGCTTCCCGCGGGTGTGCACCGCCAGGATCTGCTCGCGGCCGCGCAGGTCGGGCGGGGCGACGCCGACGTGGCGGTCGAAGCGGCCGGGGCGAAGCAGCGCCGGGTCGAGGTCCTGGAGCCGGTTCGATGCCGCGATCACGACCAGCCGCTCGCTCTCGTCGAAGCCGTCCAGCTCGACCAGGAGCTGGTTCAGCGTCTGGTTGTGCTCCTGGGTCGAGGGACCGCCGGAGCGCTGGCTGCCGACGGCGTCGAGCTCGTCGATGAAGATGATGGCCGGCTGGTGCTTGCGCGCCTCCGAGAAGAGGCGGCGGATGCGGGCGGCGCCCACGCCCACGAACATCTCCACGAACGCCGACGCGCTCTGGAAGTAGAACGTCGCGCCGGACTCGTGCGCGATGGCCTTGGCCATCATCGTCTTCCCGGTCCCCGGCGGCCCGTACAGGAGCACGCCGTGCGGCACGCGCGCCCCGAGCTTCTCGAAGCGGTCGGGGTGGCGCAGGAACTCGACGACCTCCTGGAGCTCCGCGCGCGCCTCGTCGACGCCGGCCACGTCGTCCCATCCCACCGCCGAGTCCGAGCGCGCTGTGATCTCCTGCGGCTTCGTGTTCGGCATCATCCGCAGCATCCGCCAGCTGATGTAGACGAGAAGCGCGAAGAGGATCGGGATCATCCACGCGATCGCGAGCTGCGCGAGCGCGGAGAGCAGGTCCCGGAGCGTGTCCAGGAGGGCATGCGCCGACGGCATCGTGAAGAGGACGTCCACCGTCCCAGCGTACGTGCCGGGCGCGCCTCTGCCTAGGCCGCCGTCGCCGCGCCCTCAAGGCGCAGCACCTCGCCGAGCGCCGTCTCGGCGACCTCGAGCTCGGCGGCGGTCGGCTCGCGGGTCGCGGCGACCCGCTGGAGCTCGAACCCCGGCCGGCGCAGGGCACGCGCGACGGGGTGGTCGCGGTGGCGGCCCATCCAGCCGAACGCCTCGGTGGCGGCGCCGAGCGCGGTCAGGCCCACCGCCAGGCGGGCCGGCCCGCGGCGCGACTCGGGAAGGCGGCTCGCGAGGGCGTTGCCGGCCGCGGTCAGCACGATGATCGGCCCGACCATGTGCGACCCGCACCGCTCGTGCTCCTTCGTGGCGTCGACGGCGTCGGTGCCCTTCTCGTAGGCTCCGATCGCCTTGTGCTCGGCTCCGTGGTAGCCGGCGATCTCCGACCCGCGCAGCGCCATCATCGCCGGAGCGAGCGCGGCCGCCGCGGCGAGCGACTCCGCGACGAACGGATGCAGGCGGCTCCGGCGGACAGCCTGGGCGAGGATCGCAGAACCCGCGAGCGCGGCTCCCATCCCTGTGCCCTCGATGGGAAGCCGGGCCTCCGGCAGCCGCCTGCGCACGACGGGGAGCAGCCAGGCGGCCTCGGCCATGCGGGCGACGCCGCGCAGGAGCGGCGTGCGGGCCACGGCGTCGGGCATGTCGGGCTTCCGCCCCGACGCCAGCCTGATCTCGCCGTCGCCGGTGCGCACCGCCGCGGCCCAGTGGTCGAGGCTGTGCACCATGATCCCGTTTCGGAGCGCCATCCCGCCGAGCCGGACCGGCGCCGCGCTCACGTCGTCCCCCACATCGTGCGGGCGACATGGAGGAAGCAGCGGGCGCCCAGCTCGAGGTCGTCCATCGCCGCCCGCTCGTCGGCGGAGTGCACGAGCCCGCCGGCGAGCAGCGGGTCCATCCGCATGGGCATGAAGCCGTAGGCGACGGATCCGAACGCCTCGCGCATGAAATGGCTGTCGGTGAAGCCCGCATTCACCATCGGCGCCAGCGTGGCCCCGGGCTCGATCTCGGGCGCGAACGCCTCGAGCACGCGATAGAGCGGCGTATCGGGCGGCGAGAGCGTGCCGCCCACGTTCTCGACGAACTCGAACTCGTGGTCGATGCCCGCCAGGGCGGTGCGGACGGCGCCCTCGATCTCGGCCGTCGTCATGCCGGGCAGGATGCGGCAGTCGCACGTGAGCCGGGCGCGGCCGGGGATGATGTTGAGCGCTGTGGACGCCTCGCTCTTGGTCGGAGCGATGGTCGCGCCCAGCATCGGCTCGACCGCGGCGGCGAGGATGGGGTTCTCGGCTCGGCAGCGGGCCACGACCTCAGCGGGGTCGGCGCCGTCCTCTCCGACGGCGGCGAGGAAGGCGTGGAGCGCAGGAAGATCCGCGGCCGGCCGCCGCATGCGCTCGATCCGGTCGATCACGGGCGCCAGCTTGACGAGCGCGTTGTCTGCCGCGCCGGGAGTCGAGGCATGGCCGCTCTTTCCGCGAACCGTGATCGCAAACCCTGCGCACCGCTTCTCCCCGACGCCGACGGTGTATGCCACCCGGCCGCGGTGCTCGAGCCGCTCGCCCCCGCCCTCGTTCACGACGTAGTCGGCGCGCACGAGGTCGGGGTGCTCTTCGACGAGCCAGGAGAGCCCCCAGCCGTCGCCCACCTCCTCGTCGGCCACGGCGCACAGGATCAGGTCACCCGCCCCGCGCCACCCTTCGCGCGCCAGCGTCGCCACCGCGACCGTCTCGGCGGCCACCTGGCCCTTCATGTCGAGCGCGCCGCGACCCCACACAAAGCCATCCCGATCCAGTCCCGAGAACGGCGGCACCGACCACTCGTCGGCATCGGCGCCCACGACGTCGGTGTGGCCCAGCAGCATCAGCGAGGGGCCGTCGCCCGTCCCCGGTATGCGGGCCACGAGGCATCCCCGGCCCGGCTCCCGGCCGACGATCTGGGCCTCGACGCCGGCCGTGGCGAGGTACGCGGCCAGGTGCTCGGCCGCGATCGTCTCGTTGCCCGGCGGGTTCGTCGTGTCGAGCCGGATCAACTCGGCGAGGAGGCGGCTGGTCTCCGTGCGCACGTCGGCCGCGATCATCGTCCGCACGGTACACGATGGTGCCCGATAGGCTGCTCAGGCATGGCCGGAGATCTCTTCTCGCATTCGGCGGAGTCGCGCCTCGAGCGCGTGGCGCCGCTCGCACAGCGGCTGCGCCCCGGCACGATCGGCGAGTTCGTGGGCCAGGCCGGGGTCGTCGGCGAGGGCAGCGCGCTGCGGCGGGCGATCGCCTCCGACCGCGTCCCGTCGATGATCTTCTACGGCCCGCCGGGCAGCGGCAAGACGACGCTCGCCCGGATCGTGGCCCACACGACCGAGGCCCACTTCGAGGAGCTCTCGGCGGTGCAGGTGGGCGTGGCCGACGTCCGCCGCGTGCTCGGCGAGGCGCGCGACCGGCTCGGCGCGAACGGGCAGCGGACGATCCTCTTCCTCGACGAGATCCACCGCTTCAACAAGGGCCAGCAGGACGCGCTCCTGCCGGCGGTCGAGTCCGGCCTGGTCACGCTGATCGGCGCGACCACCGAGAACCCCTACTTCGAGGTGAACTCGGCCCTCCTCTCGCGCTGCCAGCTCTTCCAGCTCGACCTCCTGACCGAGGACGACCTCTCGGCGATCGTCAGCCGCGGCGAGGCGGCGCTCGGCGTCGGCCTCTCGGCCGAGGCGCGCGAGGCGGCCGTCCACTCCGCGGGCGGCGACGCCCGAAACGCGCTCAACATCCTCGAGGCGGCGGTCGGTGCGGCCGGCGACGGCCCGGTCACCCCCGAGCACGTCCGCGACGCCGCCCGCAAGCGTCCGCTCCTCTACGACAAGGGCGGCGACCAGCACTACGACGTCATCTCGGCCTTCATCAAGAGCATGCGCGGCTCCGACACCGACGCGGCCGTCTACTACCTGGCGGTCATGCTGGCGGGCGGCGAGGATCCCCGCTTCGTCGCCCGGCGGATGGTCGTCTTCGCGTCGGAGGACGTCGGGAACGCCGACCCGCGCGCGATCGAGGTGGCGGTCGCGGCCGCCCGGGCGGTCGAGTTCGTGGGGATGCCGGAATGCCGCATCAACCTGAGCCAGGCCGCCGCCTACCTGGCCCGGGCGCCGAAGTCGAACGCCTCGTACGTCGCCATCGCGGCCGCGATGCGCGACGTCCGCGAGCGCGGAAACCTGCGCCCGCCGCCGCACCTGCGCGACACGTCGTACGCGGGTGCCAAGCGCCTGGGGCACGGCGCCGGCTACGTCTACCCGCACGACCATCCGGAGGAGGCAGCCGCGCAGCAGTACCTCCCCGACGAGCTGGCCGGGACGCGCTACTACCCCGAGGACGCGCCCTAGAAGTTCCGGCGCTGCACCACCGCGGAGGTCGCAGGGGCGGCGCACAGCCCGAGGATCGCGCCCTCGCAAGCCCCCGGCCCGGGGGCGTTCGTCGCCGGCGCGGGATCGTGGAGCAAGCCGGCCTCGACGTCACGGGTTCCGCCTCCGAGCAGCGAGCTCGCCGCGCACCACACGCGATGAAAGCCGCTCCGGGTCCGGGGCGCATCATCCTGTGGGGGCGATGCTGCCCCGCTGGCCCGGAGTTGGACTTCGGCGATGCGCTCCCGGCCGCAGAGGTCCAGCTGGTGGTGGGCCATCGCAGCACCCGCCCTCGTTGTGGGGCTGGCGCTCGGCGGTTGCGGCGGCGCCGGCAGCCTGTCCGGCTCGCTGCCAAGCTCGCTCCCGAGTTCCCTCGGGGGCTCGTTCTCGGGCACTCGGACGACAAATCCACCCGCAACGCCGTCGACCCAGACCGCCACGACCTCGACCGCGACCGCGACGGTCACCGCCGCTCCCGCCTCGACGGCGGAGGCAAGCTCGGGAGACGACATTCCGTGGGGTTGGATCGCGCTCGCGGCGCTCCTTGTGGCAGCCCTCGTGGCCGCCGTCGGCTGGGCGCTGGGCCGGCGCGGCGCGCCGGGCAGGGAGTGGAGGGCGTCGGCGTTCCAGACGGCGGCCGATGGGACCGCCTTCCACGACGCCGCGCTCGGCGAGCTCATCGCGGCGACGACCGCGAACCGCCCAGAGCGGTGGTCGGCCGTCGCAAGCCACGCCGACCGGGTTGCCGCGTCGCTTCAGGAGCTGGCGGCCTCTCCCCCGGACGAGGACGCCCGGCAGGCGGCGCAGGGCGCACTCGAGGCCGCGGGGTCCGCCCGCTCGGCGCTCGCGGTGGCGAGCGCGTCTCCGGCCGGCCGACCGCTCGACGCCGACGCCGAGCGCATGCTGCGGCAACGGCTCGACGACCTTGCGGCCGCCCTGGGCCACTTGCGGACCGCCGCCCGCCACGATTGACGCACGGACGATGGCTAGAGGATCCGCGCGCCGAGCGCCGAGCAGGCCAGCTCGACGGCCAGGCTGGCGGTCTGGTTGTGCTCGTCGAGCACCGGGTTCACCTCGACGAGCTCGAGCGACGTGAGGATGCCGTGCTTGGCGACGAGCTCCATCGCCAGGTGCGCCTCGCGGTAGGTGATGCCGCCCCGCACCGGCGTCCCCACTCCGGGCGCCTGGTCGGGGTCGACGACGTCCATGTCGAACGAGATGTGGACAAACGGCCCGGCCGAGGTGAGCTCGATCGCCTCCTCGACCACGCGGTGCATGCCGTAACGGTCGATGTCGTGCATCGTGAAGACCTTGAGGCCGAGCTCGGCCATCCGCCGCCGCTCGCCGTCGTCCACCGACCGCACGCCGATCAGCACGGTCGCGCCCTCGGCGATCATCGGAAGCGGCCAGCGGTCGCTCCTGAACCGCTCCTCGTCGGCCAGCCCGAGCGCGATCGCAAGCGGCATGCCGTGGACGTTCCCCGAGGGTGACGTCGTGGGCGTGTTGATGTCGGTGTGGGCGTCGAACCAGATAACGCCGCCGGGGCCGCCGTGCGCCTGGGCCAGGCCGCCGAGCGTGCCGATCGCGATCGCATGGTCACCGCCGATGACGAGCGGGACGCGGCGGTTTCGGACGGCGCCCGCGACCTCACCCGCGAGCTCCTCGCACGTGCGCTTGATCGCGTCCCAGTAGCGCGCTGCGGGGTCGCCGACGTCGAGCGCCTCCACCATCCCCGCACCCACGTTGCCGCGGTCGTCAATCTCGTAGCCCAGCGCGCCGATCCGCTCAGCGAGCTGCGCGTAGCGGACGGCCGACGGCCCCATGTCGACCCCGCGCCGGCCCGACCCCAGGTCGAGCGCGGCGCCGATGACAGCGATGGGTGCCTTCGGTTCGGAGTGCGCGGACACAGCCGCGAGAGCGTAGATGATTGCACGGTGCCCGACCGTCTCGCCCGTGCGCGCGCCGCCGGCCTCCTGCTCCTCCTGACCCCAGTGATCTGGGGGACGACCTTCCCGGCCGCCAAGGTCGCGCTGCGGCACGTCTCGCCGTGGACGTTCGTGGCCTGGAGCCGTGTTCTGGGCCTCGTGGCGATCGCCGCCGTGCTCCTGATCTGGCGGCCGCCGCGGGAGGAGTGGACGCGCGGGCTCGTGCCTGCCGGCGCGCTCCTCGGCGCGTTGATGACAGCCGGCTATGTCCTCCAGACCGTCGGGATCAACCACACGACCGCCACGAACGCCGGCTTCATCACCGTCCTCTACGTGGTGCTGGCCCCGGCGGGTGCCGCACTGATCGGCCGGCATACGCCCGACCGGATCGACGTCCTCTGCCTCGGCCTGGCGCTGGGCGGCCTCGCGCTTCTCTCGATCCGCGGCGGCTCGCTCCGGGCGGGCGATCTCATCGTCCTCGCAAGCGCCGGGGCGTTCGCGTGCCACATCGTCGCCGTCGACGTGCTGGTCGACCGCTTCCCCGCCGGCCCCCTTGCGCTCGCCCAGATGGCCGCCTCGGCGACCCTGACGGCGGCAATCGCCATCCCCGCCGGAACCCAGGCCGGCGAGGTGGCGTCGCTCTGGTGGATCTTCGTGCTGACCGGCGTCCTGGGCTCGGGAATCGCCTTCTCGGTTCAGGTGATGGCGCAGCGGTCGCTGAGCCCCGTGCGCGCGTCGATCCTGCTCGCGGCCGAGGCGCTCGTGGCGGCGCTCGTCTCGGCGCTCTGGCTCGGCGAGCGCCTTTCCGCGCCGGCATGGGCCGGGGCCGGCACCGTGCTCGCCGCGATCGCGATCTCGGAGCTCCATCCGGGCCGGAAAGGCGTGCCGCCGAAGGGCTAAAGGTGATGGCGGGATCGCCCGATAAGGGGATCAACCCCCTGTTCTTCGTCCTGCTTCTTCGCGCCTTCGGGAGGACTTCCGCAATGATCGATCTGGCGAGCATCCGTAACGCCTCGTTTTCGCTGACCCCCACCGGCTACAACCCGGAAGAGGTGGACCGGTTCCTCGCGGACCTCGCGGATCAGCTCGAGGCGCAGCCGGTGTCCATCGAGACCCAGCCCGTTTCCGTCGAAGCCGGTCCGCCGGCCCCGCCGTCGCTCCCGCCGATCCCGGCCGCACGGCCCGATTCGGATCTCGACGGCCTCTCCGGCGCCATCGACCGCACGATCGGCGCCCTCGACGCCTTCGTCCAGAACGAGCTCGCCGCCGTGCGCGCCGCCTCCGACCTCGAGGTCGAGGAGATCCACCGCGAGCGCGAGCGACTGCTCGACGAGGCGGCCGACGCCGCCCGTGCCCACCTCGACGAGGCCAAGGCCCGCGCCGACGACGTCGCCAGGCAGCTTCGGGCCGAGGCCGAGCAGGAGGCCGCCCAGATCGTGGCCGCCGCCGAGGAGCGCAAGGGCCAGGCCGACGAGATGGTGGCCGCCGCCGCGCGCGTCCAGGCCCAGGTGCTCGGCCAGCTCGAGTCCGCCCGGGCGACGCTCGGCATCCCCGCCGAGGCCCCGGCAACCGCCGAGGTGCGCCCCATCGAGTCGCCGAGCTTCCAGCCCGAGCAGCCCGCCGACCCGGAGGCCGACGAGGTCCGGGACGCGACGGATGCCGCGGCTTGATGCCAAGCTCGAATCGCTGCGCCTGACCGCCGCCGGGGGCGCGTCCGTCGACCTGGACGCGCTCGCGGCCGGCGCACCCGTCGTGCTGGCCCTGCTCGAGGCCGAGCCCGAGCCGGGGCCGCGGCTCGACATGCTGCGTGAGCTCGGCCGCCGCCTGCGCGGCTCCGGCGCCCAGCTCGTCGTCGTGACGCCGTCGGAGTCCGCGATCGCAAAGACGCTCGAGGCCGAGGCGCTCGCCCTCTGCATGACCGACCCCGCCGCGAACGCGTTCGCGGCTCTCGGCCTGGTCGAGCGCGGCATCGGCCGCGTGCGCCGCCGCGGGGGCGTCTTCGTCCTTGACGGCGGTGGCATCCTGCGCTTCGCCTACGTCGCCCAGCGTGACCACGAGTGGGTGCCGTGCACGTTCGTCCTCGGGAGGCTCCAGCGGCTGGGGATCGCCGCGGAGGGCGAGGCGATCGAGCCCGACCCGGCGCCGGCCCAGGTTCACCTTCTGGACGACGTCGACGAGGACAGCGCCGTCGAGGTCCTCGCCGGCCGCGTCGGAGCCGAGATGGGCCTCTCCCCGGCCGGCCTGAACGACCTCGCCACGGCGGCGAGGTTCCGCGACCTCGGGATGGCGACCGTCCCCGACGAGATCATCACCAAACTCGGCCCGCTCGACGACGACGAGTGGGCCGTCGTCCGCAGCCACCCGGAGCGCTCCGCCGAGATGCTGGGCGCCGGGCCCGCGTTCGACGCGGCCCGGGAGATCATCCGCGCGAACCACGAGCACCTCGACGGCACCGGCTATCCCAACGGCCGGGCCGGCGCCGAGATCCCGACCGGCGCGCGGATCCTGCTGGTCGTCGAGTCGTACGTGGCGATGACGGAGGACCGGCCGTATCGCAACCGGCTCGAGGCCCACGCGGCCATCGAGCAGCTCGAGCAGCGCTCGGGCACGGTCTACGACGGCGACGCCGTCGCGGCCCTCGCGCGCGTCCTGCGCGAGCGCTCCTCCAGCGCCGCAGCCTGACCCGGCACCGGCCCTACGATGCCGCGATGGGACTCGCCTTGGGGCTCGCGTCGAGCCTGGTCTGGGGCACCGCCGACTTCCTCGGCGGGATCTTCACGCGCCGGCTGACGCTGGCGTCCGTCACCGTCGGGTCGCAGGTCGCCGGGCTCGCGGCGCTGCTCGTCGCCGCCGCCTCCATCGGCGGCCTGGAGCGGGAGCCGGTCGCGATCGGCCTCGCGGCGGGAGCCTGCGGCGCGGTCGGCCTCTCGTCCTTCTACCGCGCGCTCGCCACCGGGACGATCAGCATCGTCTCGCCGGTCAGCGCCTGCAGCGCGCTGGTCCCGGTCGGGCTGGCGCTCGCGACCGGGGAGCGGCCCGGCGCGCTGGCGCTGGCCGGGTCGGCCGTCGGTCTCGCGGGCGCCGTCCTCGCGTCGGTACACGAGATCCGGGGCGAGCACCCGGCGGCCCGCAGCTCGATCGGTCTCGCGCTCCTGGCCGCGCTCGGGATCGGGGGGTTCCTGTGGTTCCTGGGGCGCGCGGCCGACGGCGGCCACACCCTGTCGGCGCTGCTCGGCGCGCGCCTGGGCTCGATCACGCTCCTGGGCCTGGGCGTCCTCGTCACCCGCAGCTCGATCGCGATCCCCGTCGCGGAGATCCCGACGGTCGCGCTGATCGGCCTCCTCGACACGGCGGCGAACGGCCTCTTCGCCGTCGCCATCCAGCACGGCTACATCACGGTCGTCTCTGTGCTGGGCTCGGAATACCCGGTCGCCACGGTCATACTGGCCCATGTCTTCCTGCGGGAGCGGATCAGCCCGCCGCAGGTCCTCGGGGTCGCCCTGGCCCTGACCGGCGTGGGGATGGTCGCCGCCGCGTAGGCTCGCCCACGGGATCTCCCCGCAGGTGTTCGCCTAGAGTGGCTGTATGGGCCTCGACCGCATGAGCGCCGGAAAGCTCGCGCCGCCGTCGCTCCCGCCCGAGTCCGTGACGCGGCCGCGGGTGATGCGTGCTCTCGACGCCGGGCGGCCGGGGGCTTTGACGCTCGTCGCGGCGCCGGCCGGCTACGGCAAGACGACGGCGGTGCGTGCCTGGTGCGAGCTGCGCCAGACGCCGTTCGTCTGGGTGTCCCTGGACGACTCCGATAACGATCCGTTCCGGCTCTGGTCATGCGTCTCGACTGCCGCGGAGCGCCTCCGGCCCGGGCTCGGCGTCGGGGCATCGCGCTGGCTCGAGATGGCGGGCGGGGCGATCGAGGCCTCGATCGACGAGCTCTGGCGGCGAACCGCCGAGCTCGGCGGCGAGCTCGTCTTCGTTCTCGACGACTACCACGAGGTCACCGATTCGGAGAGCCTGACATCGATTGACCATGCACTCAAAAGGCTGCCGGCCAACGCGCGGATCGTCGTGGTGTCACGCGCCGACGCCGGGCTTCGGCTCGCGCGCCTGCGCGTTCGCGGCGCGCTGGCCGAGCTCCGGGAAGCCGAGCTTGCGTTCACCCTCGCAGAGACACGGCGGCTCGTCGAGAAGGCCGCCGGGCTCGAGGACCTCACAGCTCTGGATGTCGAGTCGCTCTGGCAGCGCACCCAGGGCTGGCCGGCGGGCCTCGCCCTTGCGGTCGGTTGGCTCCGAAGTATGGAAGGCGACCGGCACGCCGCGCTCCGCCGGTTCGGCGGCGGCCACCGCCTCATCGCCCAGTACCTGAGCGAAGAGGTGCTTGCCGCACTGGGTCCCGACCAGAGGCAGTTCCTCGAGCGGGTCGCCGTCCTCGGCCGTGTCCACCCGGCCCTGTGCGACGATGTCCTCAACCGCGGCGATTCCAACGAGATGCTCTCGGGGCTGGCGCGTGTGAACGCGTTCATCACGCCACTCGATAGCGGAGGCTGGTATCGCGTCCACCCGCTCTTGGCAGAGTTCACGCGGGCGCAGCTCGCCGCCGACGACTCACACGGCGTGCAACGGATCCACCGCAGCGCCGCGCGCTGGTTCCGCGACCGGAGGCTCCCGATCGCCGCGCTGGAGCACGCGGCGCAGGCCGACGACAATGCGCTCGTCGCAGACATCCTGGCCGAGCAGCATCTGGCCCTGATCCGGGCAGGTCGCGCGCGCACCATCCTTCGGTGGGCCGAGCGCCTTCCCGACGACGAGATCATTGGCCGCCCCGATATCGCAACGGCGGCCGCCACCGCTGCCGCCATCATCGGTGGGCGCACCATCCAGCTCCGGCGGTTTCTCCAACTCGCCGACTGGGCGCAGGCCAGGCGGCCCGCCGCCGTGAGCCCGTACACCACTGCGACGGCGGCGATGGTACGCGCCGCGTCCCTGGATGGAGGGGTGAACGCCGCGGTGATCGAGGGGCGGCAAGCTGTCGCGATCGCAGAGCGCGAAGCTGACGCCACCCTCGTTGCCGCCCTCGGAGGTCTCGCGCGTGCGCTCTTCTTCGCGGGCGAGATGGCCGACGCGTGGGACGCGGCGCTGCGCGCCGTCGAGCATCCGGATGCCGACCGGCGGCCGCCGGGACATGCGTTCGCGCGATCGACGCTGGCCCTCGTCGCCGCCGAGCGGGGCCAGCTCGCGTGGAGCCGTGCACACGCCGAGAAGGCGAGGTCGATCATGGGCACCGTCGGCAACAGCCGCTCGTGGCTCGGGGCGAACGCCGCGGTCGCGACGGGAATCGTCCTCCGCGAGGAGGGCGACCATGCCGCGGCCGAACGACACTTCGCGCAAGCCGAGCGGTTCTTCCGAGACGACGTGCCCACGGTCCACCACGCGTGGCTGCTCCTCCTCCTCGCGCTGACCCGCTCCCGCCGGGGGCGCCTCGATGACGCGGCCCGGACACTGGACCAGGCGCGGATCGTGATCGCCGGCTTGCCGGACGTCGGAATCCTCGCCCCGCTCGGCGAGGCCGTGCAGGACGAGCTCGAGCGCCGCCGGGGACGCGTCGCGGACGGCGAAGTGCTTGCGCTTCCGACCGACGCCGAGATGGCGGTGCTGCGGTTCCTCATCACCGACCTCTCGGCGCGGGAGATCGCCGGTGAGCTCTTTCTCTCGCCGAATACCGTCCGCTCCCACATACGTTCGATCTACCGCAAGCTGGGAGCGCAGTCCCGCACCGAAGCCGTCGCTCGCGCGACCTCGATGAACCTGCTGGCGCATTCGCAATCACCCAGGTGATTTCGCTCCTTATTGCCTCCGGACGCCGCGGCGGTGTCACGCTGGACGCGTGTCGATCCGCGATCTCCACGTCGTCACCGCAGGGAACGCGCTCACACCGGTCGAGCTGCGCATCCTCAGGTACATGAGCACCGATCTCACGCTCCGGGAGATCGGCAACGAGTTGCACATGTCCCGACCTGCGGCGCGGGCCCATGCAGCGTCGGTCTTCGAGAAGCTCTACGTCGGGTCGCGCCCGGAAGCGACCAAGCGCGGCACCGACGCGCGGACCGCACGGCCCGCGTAGTCGGCCGGACCCTCCCGCGCTTGGTCGGGTACTCTCTCCTTGCGACCCCGCCGGATCGCGACGCCGAGGTCGCATCGGAATTCTCAGGCCCAGACGATTCGAACGCCGCATTGGACCAACAGGATCGACTCGCCCGTGATCCCCGCTGGGAGGCGAATCGCAGCGCGGTCGCCGAGTGGCTCGCGTCCGGCGGCCACCCGTCTTCGCCTCGCGAGGACCTCCTCCGCGATCTGATCCTGCTCTGGGACGAGTGGCCCGAGGACGACGCTGCCTGGGAAGCGCTCGCGACGCTCCTCGCCACGCTGTCCCGGTTCCCCCGGGGGTCGGCGTCAGGCGCGTACTCCCGTGCCGCACACCCCGCGGAGATCTACCTGGCGCTGCTCGGAATGCTGGACGAGTACGCCGCCTCGGGCACGGAGCCCGCGCGTGCCAACGTGACGTTCGCCGGACTCTTGACGCACCTACGGATGGTGCGGGAGGCCGGCATCGGAGGAGGCGCTGGTGAGGCCGAAGCCCGCTGACGAGTGCCGCCTACGGTCAGGTGATCGTCGACCATCCGATCCTCGCGGCGTGCCAGCGGCAATTCCGCCGGGGCGGCGGGTCTCGTCCCCGGGTCCACCCGGCGCGGAGCTTCGCGTGATGGCGAGGGCCGGGATCGAACCAGCGACACCGCGATTTTCAGTCGCGTGCTCTACCAACTGAGCTACCTCGCCGCGAACCGGGAGTGTATCCGTGCGACAAACGAACGGCCTCCGGGACGGTGCTACCGCTCCTCGGAGGCCGTTCGACTACCCCGGATTCCAGCACACCGGCGGCGCCCGGTCAAGCTCCGCGTCCGCGGCGGCTCGGAGAGAACTCCACGCCGATCTGCCCGCCGACCTCCGCGGCGGTGAGCTCGGCGGCGCTGCCCTGGTTCACCGCGACCGAGATCAGCCCGGACGAGTCCATGTAGATGACGAGCTCGCCCGGGTCGACGTCGGCGAACGTCTCGGCACAGCGGACGTAGTAGCGGTCGTCCGGGGTCACGACCTCGGCCAGCCGGCCCGGCTCGAAAAGCCCGTCGATCTCGGCGGCAAAGACGGCGAGCTGGATGTTGCCGAACCGGTCGACGTGCTGCACCGAGGCCCGTAGGAGGGTGCCGTCGACCACGTGGTCGAGACCGACACGGCGCACCAGGTCGTCGGGGTCGAGCGCCGGGCCGAGGCCAGAGAGGGGCATCCCTCCCGCAAGCCGGCCGGCGGCGGGCGCGAAGATGTCACGGGCGTGGAAGGTGCGCGACACCGGGTGGAGCATCACGTCGGGGTTTGCGATCTCGTGCGCCTCCACGATCCCGCCGCACGCCTCGGCCGCGGGAATCAGAAGGCCGTTGTCGGGTCCGACGAAGATCCGGCCGTCGGCGGACCTGAGCGCCACCGCCCGCCGGCCCGACCCGACGCCAGGGTCGACGACGGCCAGGTGCACCCCGACCGGGAGGTACGGGACCGCGCCGGCCAGGACGCGCGCGCCGTGGCCGATCGCCTGCGCGCGGATGCCGTGGGTGACGTGCACCACCTGGGCGTCCGGGCAGGCCCGCAGGATGACGCCGTGGCAGATGCCGACGAAGTCGTCGGCCGTGCCGAAGTCGGAGAGGAACGTGACGACGGTCATGTCCTGACCGCCCGGAAGGCGATGATCCCGGGCGGGTCGCCGCGCAGCTCCTCGACTCGGTCGAGCATGAGGCCGGCGGCGCATACGTGGTTCAGGAGCGCCGCGAGCGGCACGTGCCGGGCGCCGGCCAGGCGGCGCACTCCGTCGCCGAAGCCGGGCGCGTCGAAGCGCAGCCGGTCGTCCCAGTACCCGGGCGGCACGAGCACGCCGTCGGGGGTCGCGTGGGCATACGGCCCGACGAAGCATGGGTGGGTGCCGGCGTAGACGAACCGGCCGCGCGCGCGGAGCACGCGGGCGCACTCCCGGAACGCGTCGCCGGGGGCGTCGAGGTCGGTGTGCGTGAAGGTCGAGACGACGGCGTCGAACTCGCCGTCGGCGAACGGCAGGGCCACCGCGTCGGCGCGGACGAGCGCCTCGGCGACCTCGCCGGCGCGGCCCGCGGCGACCCGGAGCTGGTCGCCGGACACGTCGGCGCCGGACGGAGTCCAGCCCGCCTCCAGGAGCTCCACGAGCAGCCGGCCGCCGCCGCAGCCGACGTCCAGGCAGCGGCCCGGGCCCGGGCCGAGCAGCCGCAGCACGGCCGCCGCGGCATCGCCGGAGAAGCTCGCCACAGCCGGTCGCTCCGACCAGGTGTCGTACCAGTCGGCCAGGCCGTCGTAGCGCGCCGGGCTCACCATGCCGGGACTCTACCCGCGGCCTCGACGACCGCCTGGACGAGCCCGGACACGTCGTGCGGCTCGGCCTCCGCCACCGGCTCGATGCCAGCCTCTCGCAGGCTGGCGCTCGTCACCGGGCCGATCGACACGGCGCGCAGGCCCGAAAGGTCGCCCCCGCCCATCGCCCGGATGAGGTTTGCGACCGTGGACGACGACGTGAACGTGACCACGTCGGCGGCGAGCACCGCCTCGGCGTCGACGGGCTCGGGCACCGTCCGGTAGGTGCGAAGCACCGTCACGTCGGCCCGGCCGGCCGCGAGCCCGTCGGGGATGACGTCCCGGGCGCTCTCGGCCGCGGCCACGAGGACGCGCTTCCCGGCCACGTCTCCGAGCGCTTCGACCAGCGCCTCACCCACCGCCCGCTCGGGGACGACGTCGGCGACGAGCCCGCGGGCCGCGAGCGCTTCGGCGGTCGCGGCCCCGATCGCGGCGACGGTCACGCCGGCCAGCGCGCGCACGTCGGCGGGCAGCACGCGTTCGACGCCGTTGGCGCTCGTCAGGACGAGGATGTCGAACCTCGCCAGGTCGGGCGGGTCGAACGGGAGCGGCTCGATCCGGATCGCGGGCGCCTCGACGACGGCGGCTCCGAGCTCCTCGAGCCGGGCCCGCAGGACGCTGGCCTGCGCCCGGGCGCGGGTGACGGCCACCCGGCGGCCGTGCAGCGGCCGGTGCTCGAACCAGGCCAGATGCTCGCGCAGCCGCGCGACCTCGCCGACGACGGTGATCGCGGGCGCGGCCAGCCCCGCGGACGCCTCGGCGATCCGCGCCAGGGGCGCCGTCACGGTGCGCTGGTCGGGACGGGTCCCGTGCGAGATCACCGCCGCCGGCGTGTCGGCCGCCATCCCGTGGGCGATCAGCCGGCGGGCGTTCTCCTCGAGCGCGCCGACGCCCATCAGGAAGACGAGCGTGCCCGGCGTCGCCGCGAGGGAGCTCCAGTCGAGGGCGCTCTCCGGCTTGGCCGGGTCCTCGTGGCCGGTCACGAACGTGACCTGCGCCGCCATGCCGCGTTGCGTGACCGGGATGCCGGCGTAGGCCGGAACGGCGTAGGCCGAGCTCACGCCGGGCACGACCTCGAAGGGGATCCCGGCCGCCTCGAGCGCGAGCGCCTCCTCGCCGCCGCGACCGAACACGAACGGATCGCCGCCCTTCAGCCTGACCACGTGGCCCAGCCGCGCGCCGAGCTCGACCAGGAGGGCGCTCAGCCGCTCCTGGGTCATGGCGTGCTCCCCGGGCCGCTTGCCGGCGTACACCCGGTCGGCGGCCTCGGGCGCGAGCGCGACGATGCGCGGATCGGCGAGCCGGTCGTACACGATTGCGTCGCAGCTCTGCACGAGCTCGCGGCCGCGCACGGTCAGGAGCCCGGGGTCGCCAGGGCCCGCGCCGACGAGGTAGACCGTCATGCCGCCGCCCAGTGCCGCAGCCGCAGCTCGCCGTCCTCGTGCCAGGCGTGCGCGGCGACCGCCGCCGTGCAGCCCCCGCCCAGCCTCCGCACGCAGTCCCGCTCCGCCTCGACGGCGGCTCGGGTCGGGGCGTGGTCGAGCGCGGCGACGATCCGCTCCTCTCCCTCCCGCACCTGGACGGCGATCGCACCCTGGCCGGCCTCGGGCACGAATTCGCGCGGGTCGAGCAGGAAGGCGATCCTCCCGGCCAGTCCGAGCCGCTCCAGGCCCGCGGCGGCCAGCACGATCGCGTCGGCCTCGCCGGCGTCGAGCTTGGCGAGGCGGGTGTCGACGTTGCCGCGCAGGGAGACGACGAGCACGTCGGGCCGGAGCTCGGCGAGGAGCCCGGCGCGGCGCGCCGACGACGTGCCGACCCGGGCACCGGCGGGGATCTCCTCCAGCGAGGCGTACGGCCCGCACACCGCGTCGCGGGGATCGCCGCGCTCGAGGATCGCTCCGATGGCAAGCCCGTCCGGCATCTCGCCGGTCAGGTCCTTGGCGCTGTGCACGGCGGCGTCCACCGCGCCGCGCAGGAGCGCGTGCTCGATGTCGCGGGTGAAGACGCCGCGGCCGGAGCCGATCTCCTCGAAGCGCCGGGCGCCGTCGCGGTCGCCCTCGGTCGAGATGGGCACGAGCTCGGCGCTTCCCAGGCGGTCGGCGACGATCCGGGCCTGCGCCGTCGCCAGCCGGCTGCGGCGCGTCCCGAGCCGGATCATTCGACGGCGGCCAGCCCGAAGAGCTCGGTGACCGCGTCGGCATACGGTCCCGACTCGTCCTCGGCCGCGAGCTGCTTCAGCCTGACCGTCGGCCGGTGAAGGAGCTTGTTCACGATGCCGCGGGTGAGCGCGTCGAGGCGCTCGCGCTCGGCCGGAGACAGGTCGCCCAGCCGGGCCCGGTCGAGCTCGGCGAGCCTGATCCGCTCGGCGTGGGCCCGAAGCGAGGTGATCGCGGGCACCACCTCGAGCGCCGCCATCCAGTCGCGGAAGGTGACCGCATGCCCGGCGACGAGCTCGCGGCCGCGGTCGGCCTCACCCTGGCGCAGCGAGATCGTGCGCGCGACCACCGCCTCCAGGTCGTCGATCGTGTGCAGCGAGGCGCCCTCGACGGCGGCCACCGCCGGGTCGATGTCGCGCGGCACGGCGAGGTCGATGAGGACGCGCCGTCCCGGGCGGCACGTCGGCGGGGCCGATGAGCGGCGAGGGCGAGGACGTCGACGCCACGACCACATCGGCGGCCGCGATGGCGCCGCGCAGCTCCGCGAGGTCGACGGGCCGGCCGCCGAAGCGCGACGCGAGCGCCGCGGCCCGGTCCGGATCGCGGTTGGCGACGACGATCGAGGCGACGCCGCGTGCGGACAGGTTGGCGGCGACGAGCTCGGCGACCCGGCCGGCGCCGACGAGCAGCACCTGCGCGGAGGCGAGCTCCGGGCCGAGCCGGTCGGCGGCGAGCTCGGCGGCCACCGAGGCGGGCGAGGCGCCGCCCTCGCCGATCGCCGTCTCGTGGCGGACGCGCTTTCCCGCCTCGAGCGCCTGGTGGAAGAGCCGGTTCGTGACCGGGCCGGTCGTGTCCCACTCGCACGCCGACTCGTAGGCCTCGCGGATCTGCGCCAGGATCTGGGCCTCGCCGGGAACCATCGAGTCGAGCCCGCCCGCGACACCGAAGAGGTGGCGGGCGGCCGGCTCGCCGTGGTGGACGTAGAGCATCGGCTCGAGCCGCTCGGCGGCGTGGCCCGAGAGCGCGCCGAGGCCCTCGACGGCGGCGGCCCGCATCGCGGCGGCGTCGGCCCCGACCATGTAGAGCTCGCAGCGGTTGCAGGTCGAGAGGCCGACCGCCTCGGCGACATCGGCCGACCGGGTCAGGTGCTGGAGCAGCTCGCGACCGTGGTCGTGTGCGGCCAGCCGCTCGCGCACGGCGAGCGGGGCGCGGGTGTGGTTCGTGCCGACGAGGACGAGCTGCGCCGCGCTAGCCATCGCCGCTCCGCGCCTCGAGCAGCCCGGCCAGCTCGTCGAGCTGGCGCTCGATCCGGCCCAGCTTGGCGTTCAGGATGACGACGTACGCCAGGGTCGCAACCCAGGCGATGCCGTAGACGGCGGCGACCGAGCGGACGGCCGACTCGTCGATCACGCCGGCCCCCGGGCCAGCCGGCGCAGGTGCGCGAGCCGCTCGTCGACCCGCTTGCCGCGCATCTCGACCAGGTACATCGACACGGCCAGGCTGAGCATCGCCGCCAGCGCCACGCAGAAGGTGAAGAACATGCTGGCGTCCATGTTGACGCCGTTCGATCGGAAGACGATGGGATGCAGCGCATCCTGGGCGATGCGCACCGCGAGCACCGAGAGCGGGATCAGGCCGACGCCGAGGAGCGCGTACACGGCCGAGTAGCGGGATCGGCGGGCGCCCGGCTCGACCGAGAACCGGAGCATGAAGTATGCGCAGTAGAAGAGGAAGATGATGAGGAACGTGTTCAGCTCCCGGCTGCCCCAGTCCCACCACGTACCCCACGAGATGTGGGCCCAGATCGACCCGGTGACGAGCGTGAGCGAGCCGAAGATGACGCCGAGGTGCATCGGCACGTAGCTCTGGAGGTCGAGCTCCTCCCGGCCGGTCCACAGGTAGCGGGCGGCGTTCAGGGCGCCCCAGGCGAAGAGCGTATACGTCGTGATCGCGATCGGGACGTGGAAGTAGAAGATGCGCTGGGAGTAGCCCTGGTCGACGTCGCTCGGGACGTAGAAGAAGATCAGCGCGACGGCCGCAGGCATGAGCGCCGCGGCGACCAGCGTGGCGGCGGTGGCCCGGTCGAGGCGGGCGATATGCGGCATCAATCCTCCACGACGTACTCGAAAAGCGCCCACCCCAAGAGCGCAAAAACCGTATCATAGAGAGCCAGGAATCCCAGTCGCTGGAGGGTCTCCGACCCGCTTGTTTGCGGGGGAATCGTGTCGGTCGTCACACGGACGGCGGTGAGCACGAGCGGGATCGAGAACGGCAGGTAGAGGGCCGGCAGCAGCACCTCCCGGGCCCGAAGCGACGACGCCAGCCCGGCCAGGAGCGAGCCGAGGCAGGCGATGCCGACGTCGGCCAGGACGACGGCCGCGACGAGCACCGGGTACGACGGGCCGGCCCGCTCCTGGAGGAAGAAGAGCCAGAAGGCAGGCAGGGCCACGGCCTGGACCGCGACGAGGAAGAGGAATGTGGAGCAGGTGCGGGCCGCCCAGAAGAGCGCCCGGTCGACGGGCGCCGCGAGCAGCCCGTCCCAGGTGCGCCCCTCGCGCTCGTGGGCGAAGGACCGTGAGAGGCCGACGAGCGCGGTGAAGACGATCGCGACCCAGAGCATCCCGGTCGCGGCGCGGGTGCCGCCGGCGAGGTCGGTGCCGCCCAGGCCGAACCGGAAGAGCACGAACGCCGCGCCGACGAAGACCGCCATCGACGGCACGACCTCGCGGCCGCGCAGCTCCACGAGCATGTCCTTGCGGACGAGGGCCCGCAGCGCGCGGGCGTTCATGCCGCCACCCGGCCCGCGGCCATCGCGACGACGCGGCCGCCGAGCCCGTCGAACCACTCCGGCTCGTGCGTGGCGACGACGATCGTGCGGCCCGGCTCTGCGAGGAAGCGGCGCAGCACCTCGCGGCCTTCGGCGTCGAGCCCGGCGGTCGGCTCGTCGAGCAGCACGATCGAGGGCCGGTGGAGGCCCACGCGGGCCAGCGCCAGCCGCTGGAGCATCCCGCGCGAGAGCTCGGCCGCCCGGTCTCCGCGGCGGCCGCCGAGCCCGACCCGGTCGAGCTCCTCGGCGACGCGGGCCCCGGGCACCGAGTAGAGCGCGGCGTAGAGCTCGAGGTTCTCGCGCGCGGTGAGGTCGGGATAGGCGAGCGGGTCGTGGCCGGCGTAGCCGACCTCGCGGCGGACGTCGGCGGCGCGCGCCGGAAGCTCGCTTCCCGCGACCTCGACGCGGCCGGAGCTCGGCCGAAGCACGGTCGCGAGGATGCGAAGGAGCGTCGTCTTCCCGGCGCCGTTCGGGCCCGTGATCAGCACCGTCTCGCCGGCGCTCACGGCGAGGTCGAGCCCGGCGAGGGCGTCGCGCTCGCCGAACCGGCGTCCGAGGCCGTCGCAGACGATCGCCTCAGGCGAGCGCATCGGCCAGCACCCCGGCCAGGAACACGATCGCGATCACGCCGTTCATCTGGAGGAAGGCCATGTCGACCCGCGACAGGTCGTCCTCCGAAACGATCGAGTTCTCGTACGCGAGGAGCCCGGCGACGACGGCCAGCCCAAGCCAGTAGAACGGGCCGAGCGAGAGCTCGATCCCCATCCAGACGAGAAGCGCCACCGACCCGGCGTGAGCGGCGCGCGTGGCGAGCAGCGCCCGGCCGACCCCGAACCGGCGCGGGATCGAGTGCAGGCCCTGGCGGCGGTCGACATCGAGATCCATCGTCGCGTAGATGATGTCGAAACCCCCGATCCAGAGCGCGACGGCGCCGCCGAGCAGGAACGGCTGCCAATCGACCGTCCCGGTCACGGCCACCCAGCCGCCCACCGGGGCCAGCCCGTCCACGGCGCCGAGGAAGGGGTGGCAGAGCCAGGTGAAGCGCTTCAGGTAGGGGTAGATGACGAAGCCCGCGACCGGGATCGGCCACAGGAGGTGGGTCACCGACGGAAGCTGCCAGACCGCGACCAGGAACACCGCCAGCGAGGCGGCGGCGAAGCCCGCGACCTGGGCCGGGCTGAGCAGGCCGGCCGGAAGCTCGCGGCGGGCGGTGCGGGGGTTGCGCGCGTCGATGCCCGCGTCGATCAGCCGGTTCAGGGCCATCGCCAGGCTGCGGGCCCCGGCCATCGCGACGGTGATCCACAGGAGCCGCTGGAGCCCGGGCACCTCGCCCTCGGCGAGCACCGCGCCCGCGTAGGCGTACGGGAGCGCGAAGACGGTGTGCTCGAGCTTCACGAGCGAGATGAAGCGGCGGGCGTAGACGGGGGTCGCCGTCAATGCGCCGTTGGGAGGTCGAGCAGGAGCCGGAGGCCGTGGCCGAGCGCCGGGGCGACGGCGTCGAAGAGCTCGGCACAGGCCCGCGGGCTTCCCGGGAAGTTGACGATGAGCGCCGAGCCGGCGATGCCGCTTCGGCCGCGCGAGAGCATGCCGTGGGGCGAGACGGCGATCGAGACGGCGCGCATGTGCTCGTCGAGGCCCGGCGTCGCCCGCTCGACGACGCGGGCGGTGGCCTCGGGAGTCACGTCGCGCGGGGCAAAGCCGGTGCCGCCGGTGGAGAGGACGAGCTCGGCCGCGCCGGCCAGCTCGCGGAGCGCCTCCTCGATCGCGTCGGCGTCGTCGGGGACGGTGCGGCGCTCGGCGAGCTCGAACCCGGCCCCGGCCAGGCGCTCGGCGAGGACGTCGCCGCTCAGGTCCTCGCGCGTCCCCGCGGAGACGCCGTCGGAGACGGTGAGGACTGCCGCCCTCACGCCCCCTCCCTGCGCCAGTCGCCGCTCTTACCGCCCGACTTCTCGACGAGCAGGATCTCGTCGATCGAGGACGTCGGGTCGAGCCCCTTCGTCATGTCATAGACCGTCAGGGCGGCGGCGGCGACGGCCGTCAGCGCCTCCATCTCGACGCCGGTCTGGGCGGTCGTCTCGGCGGCGGCCGTGACGGTCACCCCCCGGTCGTCGAGCACCGGCTCGACCTCGACCATCGTCAGCGGCAGCGGATGGCACAGCGGCACGATGTCGGGCGTCCGCTTGGCGGCCATGATGCCGGCCAGCCGGGCGGCCGCCAGCACGTCGCCCTTGGGCAGCGTCCCGGCGGCGATCCGCTCGCGCACGTGCCCGGCCAGCACGACCCGCCCGCGGGCGACGGCCCGGCGCCGGGTCGCGGGCTTCCCGCCCACGTCGATCATCCGGATCTCGCCCATGCGCGCGAAGTGTACGGGGTTGGTTACCAGGTAACGCACCCTGCGGTGACACGCTCTTGGCACACATTCGCCGAGAACCCCGGGAATCGAGCCTGCGCGGCGTGACGGAAGACGCGCGAAAGCGTCACGGCGCCGGGCCCGTGACCAGGCTAGGCCCCTTCGCGCGTTGCACGATCGTTGCGCCCCCGTGACGGCTACGCGTCGAGCAGCGGCGCGAGCGCCTGCACGTAGGCGGCGGCCGAGCGGCCGTCCGGGTCGCGGCGCGGGTTCCCGCAGCACAGGCTCACGCCGACCACGCGGCCGGTGGCGGCGAGCACCGCCATCTCGTCGACCAGGTGCGGGAGGCGCCAGCCGCCCGGCGCGGGGAAGTCGACGCCGGGCGAGTCCTCGGGGTCGAGCACGTCGCCGTCGAGGTGGACGTGCAGGGGCGCATCGGCCGGAAGGCCGGCCAGCGCGCCCGCGGCGTCGCCGGCCACGACCAGGCGCGAGCCGGCGATCGCGTCCCGCTCTCCGGGATCGAGGTCGCGCGCTCCCACGAGCGCGGCTCGCTCCTCGGGGAGCGGCGGGTCGAGCCCGGCCGCGACCCGCAGCTCGTCGTGGCACCAGCCGAGCAGGATCGCGAACGGCATGCCGCCCAGGAAGCCGCTCGGCGTCGTCTCGGGTGTGTTCAGGTCGCCGTGGGCGTCGATCCAGACGAGCGCCAGGCCGGGATGCGCCGAGCGCAGCCCGGCCACCACCGACGGCGCAAGCGTGCACTCGCCGAGGAGCGCGAGCGGGCCGGACGCGGCCGCCACCGCCGCCGTCAGCGCCGGCAGCCCCTGCGAGAGCCCCTGCTCCGGCGGGGAGGCGAGGTCGAAAGACACGCGCTCGCCGCCGCCGTCCGCACCGAGCGCATCGGCCACCGCGTCGGGCCCCTCCTCCATCCCCGGCCCATGGAACCGGCTCGACCACGGAGCGAGGACGAGCGGCCGGCGGCTCACCGGAGCGCCTCCGGCGCGTCGGCCCCGACCACCTCGGCGAGGTCGTCGAGCTGATCCTGAATCCAGCGGTCGTTGTCATGCTCGCGCACCTGGCGGCGGATGCCCTCGATCCTCTCGTGCCGATCGCCCTGGGGCATCACGAGCGCCTCGTGGATCGCGTCGGCCGTCGCCTGGATGTCGAACGGGTTCACCGTGAGCGCGTACTTGCCGAGCTCCACGTGCGCGCCCGTGTTCTCGCTCAGGATCAGGACGCCGTCGCGCTCGTTGATGAGGGGAGCCTCCTTTGCGATCAGGTTCATCCCGTCGAAGATCGCGTTCACGAGCAGGACGTCGTAGTGCTTGTACGCCGCCACCGCCTCCGGGAAGTTGTCGGAGATCCGCAGGTCGATCGGCATCCAGTCGCCCGTGTAGTAGCGGTCGTTGACGGCCCGGGCGGCGCGCTGGATCGCGCCGACGTACTCGGCGTACTCGGGGATCTCCGGCCGCGACGGGTCGAGGAGCGCCAGCATCGTGACCCGGCCCTCCCACTCGGGATGGTCGGACAGAAAGACGTCGAACGCCGAGAACCCTCGCACCACGTTCTTCGAGGGGTCGGTGCGGTCGACGCGGAGGATCAGCTTCTCGGGCCTCGCCTCGAGCACCTTCGGCTCTGCGTCGACCACCTCGGGCTGCGCCGCCAGCCGCTCGAACTCCGCCGGGTCGACCGAGATCGGATAGGCGCGCACCCGCACCCGGCGGCCGTCGATCTCCGCCTCGCCGCCGCGCACGTCCACCTGGGCGTTCGGGACGAACCGCTCGCAGCACTGGAGGAACGACCGCACGTAGCGCGGGGTATGCAGGCCGACCAGGTCGCACGCCAGCATCGACTCATGGATCGCCGTGCGGACGTCGAGGGGGAGGATGCGCCAGTAGTCGGGCTGCGGCCAGGGGACGTGCGTGAAGTGGTGGATGATCGCGCCGGGCACGCGTGCCCTCAGGAATCCCGGCACCATGAAGAGCTGGTAGTCGTGCACCATGACGAGCGGGTGCGGCCCGGCCCCGGCCAGCTCGCCGGCCGCCGCATCGGCGAAACGCTCGTTGACGGGGACGTACCCCGCCTCCCAGGCGAGCCGCACATTGCGGTCGACCGACGGCTCGAGCGCCAGGCTCCACAGGTAGTGGTGGATGAACCACAGCGTGGGGTTGGCGAAGACGTTGTAGTAGCGGTCGTACTCCTCGCGGTCGTGCTGGACGAGCCTGAGCGTCAGGTTGCCGTCGCGGTAGGCGCCCTGCTCTGCGACCGCGGCGTCGTCGTCGGAGAGCGCGCTCGCCACCCACGTCAGCGGCCGCGTGGCCGCGAGCGCCGAGAGCCCCGTCACCAGGCCGCCGCCGCCGCGCCGGGCGGTGACCTCGCCGTCGGAGGCGACCGAGAACCGGAGCGGCCCTCGATTCGACACGATCAGAAGCTGCTGCTGCTCGTCCATCGTCGGGGCGGTCGAGAGGCGGTGCCTCAGTCCCCGGCCACCACCTCGAGCTCGACGGTCTCGCCGGCCATGCGGTGCATCAGCGCGAGCCAGTCGCGGAGCAGGCGCGGCATCAGGAACCTGCGCCGCACGTGCTCCTTGGCCCGCCGCGTCATGTCGCGGGTCGCGCCGGGGTCGGCGAGGATGTCGAGCGTGCGCCGGGCGCACTCCTCGGCGGAGTCGACGAGGTAGCCGGTCTCGCCGTCCTCGATCTGGGCGACGATGCCGCCCACGCGGCCGCCGATCGTCGGGCGGCTTTTCCAGAGCGCCTCCGACACGGTCAGGCCGAACCCCTCCCGGATCGACTTCTGGATGCAGACGGCGGCCTGCACCTGGAACGCGTTCACCTCGACGGCGCCCACGTTGTTCAGGTTGGAGAACATGAAGATGTCGGGATCCTCGTTGCAGTAGTCCTGCGTCCGGTTCCAGTATTCCCAGCCCTCGGGATCGTCATGCGCCATCGACCCGACCAGGGCGAGCTGCATGCCCGGGTGGACGCGCTTCACCTCCCGGTAGGCGTCGATCACCCCGAGCGGGTCCTTCCACGGGTCGAAGCGCGACACCTGGAGCATGAGCGGGCGGCTGACGTCCACGCCGAACTGGTCGACGATGTAGGCCGCGTCGTCGGGCGCGAGCGCCATGTTCTTGGGCGCGAGCGGATCGATCGCGGGCGGCCAGATCACGGCCTCGTTCAGCCCGGCGCCGCGGGGCACATAGGTCGGCATGTGGAAGATGCAGGCGTCGTAGCGGGCGAGCCGCGGGGCGAGGAAGTCGAGCACCTCGGGGTTCGGCGTCGACAGGTCGATGTGGCAGCGCCAGACCCAGCGCGGCCGGGTCGTCTGAAGGAACTCCGGGACCGCGGCCGGCTGGGGGTCGTGCACGACGATGACGTCCCACTCGTCGGCGTCGGTCAGCGAGTCGGCGTTCAGCTTGTTGTAGCCGTCGAAGATCGCCCGCTGGCCGTCGCTGAGGCTGCGCTCGTCGCCCTGGAGCGCGTTGTGGATCGTCTTCGTGACGTCGTAGAACTCCTCCTGGCCCTGGATCACGCGCCACTCGGCGTCGATCCCGGCGTCGATCATGAGCGGGATCAGCGTGTACTGGATCTCGGCGACGCCGCCGCCGAACGCGGTCGCCGAGAGGTGGAGCATGCGCTTGCCCTTGAGCGGCTCGGCCAGGGTGCGGATCTCCTCCGCGAGCGCCCGGCCGATGAGCGAGTTGTAATCGGCCAGCGCCTTGTGTCCGACGTTGACGCGCTGCATCGCCCGCGGAGGTTAGCCAACCCGGCCGGCGTTGCCGCCACGCGTCACCCCGCGGGCTCGGCGGGAAGCACGAGCGCGAACCGCGTCGCGCCGCTCTCGGAGTCGACCAGGATCGAGCCGCCCATGCGCTGGGCCAGCTCGTCGGCGATGGCGAGGCCGAGCCCGCTTCCGGCCGCCGTCGTCTCCGGCCCGCGCGAAAAGCGCTCGAACAGGTGGTCGCGCACGCGGGGGTCGATCCCCGGCCCGTCGTCTGACACCTCGAGCCGGACGACGCCGTCCTCGGACTGCACCGCGACCCGGACGTTCGTCCCTCGCGGCGTGTGGCGGACGGCGTTGTCGAGCAGGGCGCGGCCGATCTGCTGGACGCGGTCCTCGTCGCCGATCGCACGCGGCGCCGCCGCCGGCGGCCGGGCGAGGACGATCCGGCTTCCGTGCCGGGCGCCGAGCCCGCGAAACTCGCGCACGAGCGAGCGGGCCGTGGCCGCCAGGTCGACCGGCTCGCGGACGAGGCCGACCGCGCCGGAGTCGAGCCGGCTCAGGTCGAGCAGGTCGCCGGCCAGCTTCGTGAGCCGTGTCACCTGCTCCCGCGTCGACTGCACGAACTCGGCCCGCGTCTCGGGATCGAGATCCTCCTCGGCCAGGAGCTCGAGAAACCCGGCCAGCGAGAAGAGCGGCGTGCGCAGCTCGTGCGAGGCGTTCGCGATGAAGTCCTTGCGGGCCCGGTCGACCTGCGCGAGCCGGGTCTGCATGAGGTCGAACGACCGCGCCACCTGCCCGAGCTCGTCGGGCGAGGTGTCGCCGATCGGCTGGTCGAACGTCCCGGCGGCGATGCGGCTCGCCGCCTCCTTCAGCCGCTCCAGCCGGACCGAGATCGCAAGCGCGGCGCCCCAGCCGACGACGACGGCCACCGCGACCGCCACGAGCGTGGCGATCAGGATCTGCCGCTCGACGAGCGACGCCGCGGCGTTGACGTCGGAGAGCCCCTGCGACAGGAAGAGCAGGCCGCCCGAGACGGTGAAGGCGACGACCACCCCGCCGCTCGAGGTGCGGCCGCGGGCGACGCCGTTTCGCAGCGCGGCCTTGGCGAGCGGGCTCCTGCGCGACAGGATCGGCGGGGCGAACGCGAGCGGCTCGAGGCTTCCGTCCACGAGCCGGTACCCCGTCACCGTCGCGTTCGCCAGCCGCTGCGTGCGGATGAGCGGGCGGCGCATGTGCTTGCCCGTCTGCATCGCCCGCTGGAGCCCGGTCGCCTTCTGCTGGGCGTGGGCCACCTGCTCGAGCCGGTCGAGCCGGTCGGACACGAGGTCGTCGCGGAGGCTGGGGACGACGTACAGGAAGAGCACGCCCATGGCCGTCGCCACGACCGCGCCGAACATCACGATCAGCCGGAAGCGCAGCGAGCGGAGACTGGGCACGGCCTACGGAACGGCGTCGCGGAAGCGGTACCCGACGCCGCGCACCGTGAAGATGTACGCCGGCTCGCGTGGGTCGGGCTCGATCTTCTCGCGCAGGTGGCGGATGTGGACGTCGATGGTGCGCGGCTCCCGGTAGGCGGAGTCGCCCCACACCGCCTCGAGGAGCGCCTGGCGGCTGTAGACCCGCCCGGGGTGGCTGGCGAGCGTGTGCAGCACCTCGAACTCGACGTAGGTGAGCTGGGCCCGCTCCCCGGCGACGGTGACCGCCCGTTTGGCCGGGTCGATCGCGAGCGCGCCGGCCTCGATGGTGCCGTCGGATGCGCGGTCGGCCTTGAGCCCGGACCGCCGCAGCACGGCGCGGATGCGGCTTCGGAACTCGCGGATCGAGAACGGCTTCGTGATGTAGTCGTCGGCGCCGAGCTCGAGACCGAGCACCTTGTCGACCTCGTCGTCGCGCGCGGTCAGCATGATGATCGGGACGGCCGAGCCGGTCCGCAGCCGCCGGCACACCTCGAGACCGTCGAGCCGCGGCAGCATGACGTCGAGCACGACGAGGTCGATCGGCTGCTCGGCGAACCGCCGCAGGGCCTCCTCGCCGTCGCGGGCCTGGACGACGGTGTAGCCCTCGCGTTCGAGCGGATAGGTGAGGAGCTTCTGGATCGACTCCTCGTCGTCGACCAGCATGATGGTCGCTTCGCCCGTCATGATCGCGAAGTTTAGTGCGCCGTTCCGTGTGCTATAACCGCGCCTCCCGTGGCGACTCAATCTCGCAGCCGGCGCGGGCGGACGCGTGCCGTCGTGGTCTCGTGGCCGCTGTATCGCGTGCTGGCCGTCGTTGCGCTCCTTCCGCCGCTGTTCGCGCTCCTGACGCTCCGCCAGCCGGCCATCCCCCAGCACCCGCTGCCTCCGCTCGAGTTCGACGGCAAGGCGGCCGTGAACGCCGCCGCGGCCTTCACCGCCGCCGAGCACCTGAACGGCCAGGCGTGCTGCGCGCCCGGAACCGGCGGCGAGCTGGACGGCGCGAACTGGGTGGTACGCAAGCTGCGGGTGCTCGACCAGGGCCCGGCGCAGGCGCGGTTCGCGGCCCGCGTCCCCGGCGAGCCGGCACCGGTGGCGATGTCGAACGTGATCGCCTACCGGCCCGGCCGCTCCCCGCAGATCATCGCCGTGATCGTCCACCGCGACGGCTCGACCGGCGGCGACGCTGCCGGCACGGGCCTCCTGATCCAGCTCGCGCGCACCTTCGCCGACATGCCCCGCGACCGCGGCCTCGTGCTCGTCTCGACCGACGGTGGGACGACCGGCGGCCAGGGCGCCGCCGCGTTCGGCGGCACCTGGGCGCTCCGCTCGCGGATCGTCGCGGCGGTCGTGCTCGATCGCGTCGCCGCACCCTCCGGGACGGCGCTTCGGATCGTGGTTCGATCCGACACCACCCGCGGCACGTCGCCGACGCTCTACTCGACGGCCCGCGACGGCGTCGACGCCTTCTACCGGACACCCGCCCGCGAGCCCGGCTTCTACGACCAGGTCGCCGGCTACGCCATCCCCTACACGGCACGGGAGCAGGGGCCGCTGATCGCGCGCGGCGTCCCGGCGCTCACGCTCACGGCGGGCGATGCCGGCGACCACGTCCCCCTCCGGGGTCTCGACGCCGCGCAGCTCGGCCGCGCCGGAGTGGCCGCGGCCAACATCGTCGCCGAGCTCAACTCCGCCGCCACCGTCGAGACCGGCGGCGAGCCGGCGCTCTTCCTCTCGGGCAAGGTGCTGCGCGGCTGGCTGGCGCAGGTCACGGTCGCGCTCCTGCTCGTGCCGTTCGTCGTCTGCGTGCTCGACGTGGTCGCCCGGCTGCGGCGGCGCCGGATCGCGCTCGCGCCGGCGATCCGCGCGCTGGCGTGGCGGTTCGCCGCCTGGTTCACCGCCCTCGCCGCGCTCTGGGTCGAGGCGATCGTGCCGGGTGGGCTCATGCCGAAGTTCGACACGGCGCCGCTCCCCGGCGAGACCGGCGCCACCACCGCCGGCATCCTGCTCGCGGCCGGCGCCGGCCTCCTCGTCTGGCGCTTCGGAAGCCGGCCGCGGCTCCTGCGCGAGTCCGGCGTCACCGGCTCCGACCGCACGAGCGGGCTCGCGGGCGGGCTCGCCGGCATGCTCTTCGCCACCGTCCTCCTCACCGCGGTCGACCCGTTCACCCTGATCGTGCTGCTCCCGGCGGCGCACCTGTGGCTGTGGATCCCCGCCTCGTCGCGGCTCGGGAGGCGCGGGATGCTGGCCTGCTATGCCGCCGGGTTCGCCGGTCTCGCCGCGATCCTCTGGGAGCTGGCGGGCCCGCAGGGCCTGGGCTCGGACGCTCCCCGGGCCCTGGTGGCGATGATTGCGAGCGGCTATCTGTCGCCGGTGGTCTCGGCCTGCCTGTGCCTGGCCGCGGCGGCGGCCGCGCAGATCGGCGCGCTGGTGCTCGGCAGGTACGGCCCACCGCATCCGCCGGTATAACTCGATCATGGGCACGACGATCCCGGCGGACGCCGAGGCGCAGGCCGGAGCGGCCGCGAAGCCCGAGCGCGCGCGCCGCACCTGGGTGCACCGCGCCGGCACGGCGCTGATCGGCTTTGGCGTGCTCCTGGTGGCATACGCCGCGGTTGTCTGGTTCTGGGGCGACCCGATCACGGCGCTCTACGCGCGCTACGAGCAGCACCAGCTGGCACAATCGTTCGACCGCGAGCTCAGGGCCTGGCCGACCGCGCCCGCGCCGCCCGATCCCAGCGCCGGGATCGCCCACATCCGGGCCGACGCCCACCGCGACGCGGCTCGCCTGCGGGACAGCCATCCGTTCGGGCGGCTCACCATCCCGCGGATGGGGCTGAGCGTGATCGTCGTCCAGGGCACCGACTGGTTGAACGACCTCTCGAAGGGGCCCGGCCACTACACGCAGACGACCGTGCCGGGGCTCGGCCGTACGGTCGCAATCGCGGGCCACCGAACGACGTTCGGCGCGTGGTTTCGCAACATCGACTCGCTGCGGCCCGGCGACCCGATCATCCTTCAGATGCCGTATGCCACGTTCCGCTACCGGGTGCAGTACCACCGGGTGGTGAAGAGCGACGACTGGCGCATCATCCGCCAGCAGGGCTACGACCGGCTCGTGCTCTCGGCCTGCCACCCGCTCTACTCGGCGTCGCACCGCTGGGTGGTGTTCGCGCGGGCGATCTCCGA
The DNA here is from genome assembly GCA_963805545.1 of uncultured Actinomycetes bacterium. Taxonomy (GTDB): domain Bacteria; phylum Actinomycetota; class Thermoleophilia; order Gaiellales; family JAICJC01; genus JAICJC01. Next base: position 261,700 of record CAWDUU010000008.1, on the reverse strand, counting down.
GACGCCGCGCGGCGGCGATCCGATCGCGATCGCCCGGACGTGACGCCGGCCACGGCGGGCGACGTCCGCGCCCGGATCGCCGCAGGCCGGGCCGGCCTCGTCGAGGCGACCCGCCGGCTGGTCGAGATCCCGACGGAGAACCCGCCCGGGCGCGCGTACCCCGAGTGCGTCGCCACCCTCGTCGCGCTGCTCGAGGAGGCCGGGCTCCCGGCCGACGTGGTGGATCTGCCGCCGCTCGGCGGCGAGCCGCGGGCCGCCGTCCGCAGCCTCGCCGGCAGCGGCCCGGCGCTGTGGTTCCACGGCCACTACGACGTCGTCCCCGCCCAGCACGCCGGCCTCTTCGCGCCCGAGGTGCGCGACGGCGTCCTGACCGGCCGCGGCAGCGCCGACATGAAGGGCGGCCTCGCGGCCATGATCCTCGCGGCCCGCGCGATCCGCGACTCCGGCGCGCCGCTCCGCGGCCGGGTCGGCCTCATGTTCGTGCCCGACGAGGAGACCGGCGGCGCCGGCGGCTCGGCGGCGCTCGTCCGGGCCGGGCTCCTGGGCGAGGACGGGATCGGGATGGTGAGCCCGGAGCCGACCGGCGGGACCGCCTGGAACGCCTGCCGCGGAGCGGTCTCCCTGCGCGTGACCGTGCGCGGGCGAAGCGCGCACGTCGGCCTGAGCCACACCGGCGTGAACGCGTTCACCTCCATGCTCGACGTGGCCGGGGCGCTGCGGGAGCTGGCGGCCGAGGTGGGCGGGCGGCGGACGGCCTACTCCATCGAGCCCGACGCCGCCCGGGCGTCGATCCTCCTGCTCGGCGGCCAGGCCGAGTCGGGCGCGAACTTCAACGTCGTGCCGGAGCGGTGCTCGTTCACCGTCGACCGCCGCATCAACCCCGAGGAGGACCTCGCCGAGGAGCGCGACCGGCTGCTCGGCCTGGTCGACCGGCTGCGCGGCGAGGGGTACGACATCGAGGTCGACATCCTCCAGGAGGAGCCCGCGGCCGGGGTCCCGGCCGAGACGGACGTGGGCCGCGCGCTCGCCGAGGCGGTCGGCGAGGTCGAGGGCCGCGAGCTCCGCTTCGAGCTCTGCCCCGGGCTGCTCGAGATCCGGTTCTACGCCGGGCTCGGGATGCCGGCCTACTGCTACGGCCCGGGCCGGCTGGAGGTCTCGCACGGCTCCGGCGAGCAGGTCGACCTGGCCGCGCTCGAGCGCTCTGCGGAGGTCTACGCGCTCACCGCGCTCCGTGTGCTTTCTTAGAGCGGGACGTACTCGACCAGCGTGCCGGCCGGCACCTCGCCCGTCCCGGCCGCCACCAGCGCGACCGCGTCGGCGCCGGAGGCGTGCACGATCAGGTGGGAGTCCTGCGGCCCGCCGGGCTCGAGCTGCATCCCGTCGGGGCCGGGCCGAAGCCGGCAGCGGACGGCGTGGTCGCGGGTCTCGAGCCGGGCGATCGGCGCCGCCAGGCGCGCAACCGGGCGCGGCTCCTGCGCCGCGCCCTGGAGCGCCCGCAGCGCCGGGCGGACGAAGAGCTCGAAGCACACGAGGCTCGAGACGGGATTCCCGGGGACGCCGAAGACGAGCGCGCCGGCCGGAGCCACGCCGAACCACAGCGGCTTCCCCGGCTTGTGGGCGACGCGCCAGAAGACCTCGCGGACGCCGAGCGCGTCGAGCGCGCCCTTCACGTGGTCGTGGGGGCCGACGGAGACGCCGCCCGACGAGACGACGACGTCGGCCTCGAGCGCGGCCGCGAACGCCGCCTCGGTCGCGGCCCGGTCGTCGCGCACGATCCCGGCGGCCACAACCTCGGCGCCGGCCCGTTCGGACTGGGCGACGATCGCGGTCAGGTTCGACTCGTAGATCTGGCCGGGCCGAAGCGGCGTCCCGGCACGCACCAGCTCGCTGCCCGTGGCGATCGCCGCCAGGCGCGGCCGCCGCGCCACCCGCACCGTCGCGGCTCCCACCGCGGCGACGGCGGCGAGGAGCGCGGGCGTCAGCACCCGGCCCGCGGTGGCAACGACCCGGCCCGACTCGACGTCGCCGCCCGCCGGCCGGATGTGGGCGCCGGGCTTGGGACGGCCGGCCCGCAGCGCCCCGCCGGCCTCCTCGGCGTCCTCGACCGGGACGACCGCGTCGGCTCCGGGCGGCATCGGCGCGCCGGTTGCGATCCCGGCCGCCGCGCCCGCCGGAAGCGGCCGCGGCGGATCGCCGGCCGCCAGCCGGAAGGCGACCGGCACCGGCCCGTCGCCGAGCTCGGCCGCGCGCACCGCGTAGCCGTCCATCGCCGAGGTGGCAAAGGGCGGCAGGCTCACCGCCGCCGTGACGTCTGCCGCCAGCACCCGCCCGGCGAGCGCCGGCGAGACGGCCGCGTCCTCGTCACCGAGCCGCGGCACGCGTTCGAGGATCTGGGCCAGCGCCTCGGCGGGGCTCAGCACTGCCGGCCCACCCTCATCGCGTGGAGGTCGGCGGGCCGCCGGTGCCCGTGCCGCCGCCGCTCGATCCTCCGCCGCCCGTTCCGGACGTGGGCTTGCCGCCCTTCTTGGTCGACGTCGGCGGCGGCAGCGTGAAGTTGGGCGAGTGCCACGGCTTGAACGTGAGGAAGTGCTTGGGCACCGGCCACGGCGTGGGCGGGAACTTGGTCGGCTCGGACGCGAAGGCGGCCGTCGCGAACCGGCTCCAGATGGTGGCCGGGTAGCCGCCGCCGAACGCCGGGCCGGGGATCGGGCCGCCCAGGTTCATCGCGATCTCGCCCTGCGGGTAGCCGACCCACACGCACGCCGCCAGGTTGGGCGTGTAGCCGCAGAACCAGGCGTCGGTGTGGTCGTCGGTCGTGCCGGTCTTGCCGGCCTGGGCGCGGTACGGGGAGACCTGGGCGTTCAGGCCGGTGCAGCACGAGTGGACGTTCGCATCGAGGAACTTCGTGACGACGGAGGTCGCGCCGTCGGGGATGACGGGCACGCCCTTCCCCGGCTTGAACTTGGTGACCCCGCCGCCGTACTTCTCGACCTTGGTGAAGGCCAGGAGCGGCCGGCGGACGCCGTTGGCGGCGACGGTCGAGTAGGCGTGGGTCATGTCGAGCGGCGAGACCGCGCCCGAGCCGAGGATGACCGACGGCACCTCGGGCAGATGGTCGGACTTCGGGATGCCGAGCTTGTAGGCCATGTCGGCGACGTTGAACGCGCCGATGTCGATCGAGAGCCGGGCGAAGACGGCGTTCACCGACTGCTCCAGCGCCGAGTCCAGAGGGAGCACGGCCGAGCTGGCCGACTCGGCGTTGTTCACGGTCCACAGCTCGTTGGGGTCGGTGGCGCCGGGAACGAGCGGGTAGTTCTGGAGCGGCTGGGTGGAGTACGTCGTGGTGTACGGGTCGATCCCGAAGTCGACCATTCCCGCCAGGAGCCCGTACGTCTTGAACGTCGAGCCCGCCTGGCGCTTGGCGTCGACCGCCAGGTTGAACTTGCTCTTGGTGTAGTCCGTCGAGGACTGCATCGCCAGGATCTCGCCCGTGCGCGGGTCGAGCGCGACCATCGCCGCCGCCGGCGCGTTCGTGAAGTTCATCGTGTTCGAGATCGCCTGGCGCGCGTCCTCCTGGAGCACCGGGTCGAGCGTCGTCCGCACCTGGAGGCCGCCCCGCTTCACCGCAAACTTCCCGTACCTGCGCTTCAGGAGCTGGCGGACGTACTCGACGAAGTAGGGCTGGCGGATGCGGGTCGACTTGGTCGGCTTCTTGAGCTTGAGCGGCTTGGCGACCGCGGTGTTGAACTGCTGCGTCGTGATGTGGCCGGCCGAGAGCATCGCGGCCAGCACCTGGTTCCGGCGCGCCTTCGCGGCGGCCGGATGCAGGCGCGGGTTGTAGTCGGTGGGCGACTGCGGGAGCCCGGCGATCAACGCGGCCTGGATCAGGTTCAGCTTCGAGCAGTGGGTGTTGAAGAACGCGGCGGCCGCGGCCTCGCAGCCGTAGGTCACAGGCCCGTACGGGATCGTGTTCAGGTAGGTCGTCAGGATCTTGTCCTTCGACCACTCGTTCGCCATCTGCGTCGCCAGGTACGCCTCGCGGATCTTCCTCGTGACCGACTGCTCGTCGGACAGGTAGACGTTTCGCACCAGCTGCTGCTCGATCGTCGAGGCGCCCTGGACGACCCCGCCGGCCGTGACGTCCTGGTACGCGGCGCGGAGCACGCCCTGGTAGTCGACGCCGCCGTGGTCGTAGAAGCGCTTGTCCTCGATGTCGACCGTGGCCTTCTTGAGCACGTCCGCCATGTCGCTCGACTTGACGGGGGTGCGGTTCTGCACCGACGGGATGAGAGCGAGCAGGTTGCCGTTACGGTCGTAGATGCGGGTGGTGACGCCCGGGTAGTGCGGCTTCAGGGTCTTCAGGTCATAGCCCTTGAGCAGGTCGCTCACGTAGAGCGTCGCGCCGACGCCGCCGGAGGCCACGACCGCCGTGACGGCGATCGCGACCGCCACGAGGGCGGTCGCTGCCGCCGATCGCCGGCCGCGCCTGCGGGCCACGGCCCGCCGCCTGCGCCTCCGGGCCGCGACGTGGCCCAGGACGTCGTCATATGCGCGCCGGCTCCGGTCCGGAGGGCTCATCCAGCCGTCTCCGGCTCGAGCACGGCGAGCACGCCCTCGTCGTTGAGGCGCGCCAGCGCCCGCTCGCGCAGCCACGCCGCCGTCTGGGCGGCCTGCACCGCGTCGGGCGCCCAGACGCCGACCGTGAACACGGCGCCTGTGGCGGTCAGCTCGGCGACGCTCACGCCCGGCCCGGGCCGGTCGGCCAGCGCGCCGGGCGCGGCCGCGGCCAGCTCGGAGAGCACCTCGCGCACGCGCACCCCGTCGGCGGTGACGGGCACCGTGACGCGCGCCTGGGCCAGGCTCACCGGGTCGATCAGCGTCATGTTCGCGACCCGCGAGTTGGCGAGCTCCTCGTTGGGGATGAGCACGCGCCTATTGTCGGGCGTCCTGAGGCGCGTGTATGTGAGGCCGACGTCCTCCACGATGCCCTCGGCGTCGCCGATCACGACCCGGTCGCCGAGCCGTACCGGCTGGTTCACGGCGATCATCACGCCGGCGACGAAGTTCGCGAGCGTCGAGCGGGCGGCGAACCCGACCACGAGCCCGAGCAGCGCCGACGACGCCAGCACGGTCTGGGCGGCGGCGCGGGTCTGGTCGAACGAGAACAGGGCCGCGACGAGCCCGATGAAGACGATGACGGCCTCGACGATGCGGCGCAGGAGCCCGTAGCGGGTCTTGAAGACCGCCCGGTCGGCCTCCGGCAGGCGGTCGAGGACGCGCGCGCCGAACCGGTCGAGGACGAGCCGGTCGAGGGCCACGATGACGACGAGCAGCACAACGAGGCCGCCGATCACGATCTCCTGATGGCGGGTCACGGCGCGGTCCTCACGTCGTAGGTCAGCTCCCCGGTGGCGAAGTCGATCAGCCCGACGGTGTGCACCGGGCCGCCCGGGCTGGTGCGGCCCGACACTCTCCACACTAGCCGTCCCTTCGCCGTCGCCTCGTCGCTCCCTGCGCCCAGCGGCACGCGCAGGCTGGGCACGTAGAGCAGGTCGACCCGCACCGGCTGGACCGCCGTCCCCGAGAAGGCGCGGGCGGCCAGCGCCCCGGCCTCCGACGGCGAGCCGGCCCGCGCCGAGCCGATCTCGCGCAGCGCGTCGGCGACGAAGTGCCACCCCTCCTGGGGATGGGTCAGGAAGTCCACCGGCTCGCCCTGGCCGGTGGAGCGGCGCGCCAGCTCGGCCGGCCCGTAGACGAACGCCGCCGCGACCAGCACGGCGACGACCGCCCAGAACAGGCTGCCCCTCCTCGGCATGGGCGAAGTCTAGAATCGCCGCGAAGATGCGCTCTCCTCGCCTGCGCCTCGCCGTGCCGCTGGCCGCGCTCGCGCTGGCGGCGCCGGCATGCGGCTTCAAGTCCGAGCCGGTGGGCGTCCTCCCGTCGTTCCCCCGCACGGTGCAGGACGGCCAGGGCCGCTCCGTCACGGTCGAGGCCCAGCCGGGCCGCATCGTGTCACTCGACCCCGGGCTGACCGAGACCGCGTTCGCCGTCGGCGCCGGCGCCGGCATCGTGGCGGCGAGCGGCGACGAGGGCTACCCGCCCGCCGCGCGCCGGCTCCCGGTCGCGCTCGACAGCAGCGGGCGGCCCGAGGCGGGTCGCATCCGCCGCCTCCACCCCGACCTGCTGCTCGCCCCGGCGTCGCTGGCGGGCGAGGCCACCGACCTCGCCGCGCAGCTCCATGTCCCGGTCTACGTCGGCGGCGATGGGACGCTGCGCGGCATCGAGCACGACGTGGCGCAGGTGGGCGTCGTGACGGGCTTCGCCGTGCGCGGCCGGACGCTCGTCCAGAACATGCAGGAGCGGGTCGCCGCGATCCGCCACGCCGTCGACGCCGAGCCGCCCGTGCGCGTCTTCGTCGACAACGGATTCTTCTACACGATCGACCCGACCGGCCCGGCGGGTGACCTGATCACGCTCGCGGGCGGGATCGACGTCGCGGCCGACGCCGAGCCGGGCAAGCCCTACCCGCTCTCGAAGCTCCGCGAGGCGAAGCCGCAGGCCTACCTGGCTGTCGCGGGCCGCGGGACGACGCTGGCCGGCCTGCGGACGAGCAACGCGACGAAGCGGCTGCCCGCGGTTCGTTCCGGGCGGTTCCTCCTCATCGACGCCACGGCGCTCACCGATCGCGGCCCGCACGTCGTCGCCACGCTCCGCCAGATCGCCCACGTCCTTCACCCGTCGGCGCCGCTCGGTGGGTAGATACGAGGCTGTGCTGCTCGACGCGTACGGCACGCTGGTCGAGCTCGACGACCCGTTCGAGCGCCTGCGGGCGGCGGTCTCGCGCCACCTCGGCGTCGAGATCGACCCGGCCACCGCCGAGCGGGCATTCCGCTTCGAGATGCGCTTCTATTCCGACCGCTGCCACGTCGCGGCCGACGCGGAGAGCCTGGCTGCGCTCCGGGCCGAGTGCGCGCGGGTGCTTCTGGCCGAGCTCGAGATCGAGGCGGACCAGGAGGCGGCCGGGCGCGTCCTCGCCGACGCCGTCGCCTTCCGCCTCCTGCCGGGCGCGGAGGAGCTCTTCGCGGGGCTCGCGGAGCGGTCCGTCCCGGCGGCCGTCGTCTCGAACTGGGACTACTCCCTGCGGCGGACGCTGGCCGGGCTCGGCATCGACCCCGACGCCGTCGTCACGTGCGGCGAGACGGGCGTCCGAAAGCCCGACCCGCGCATCTTCGCCGAGGCGCTGGGACGGCTGGGAGTCGGGCCGGGCGCAGCGCTCCATGTGGGCGACAGTAGCGACGCCGACGGCGCCGGCGCTGCCGCCGCGGGCATCGACGTCCGCATCCTGGATCGCGCCGGGGAGCGCGGCGGGCCGGATACCATCGCCGCGTTGACCGACGTGCTGGAACTCCTGTGACCGAGCGCCGGATCGGGACGGCCGCCGTCCACGCCGGCCGCGTGCCGAGCCTGCCGGGCGTCCCGGTGGTCGCGCCGGTGCACCGCTCGGTCATCTACGAGTTCGACTCGGCCGCGCAGTTCGGCGAGATCATGGACGACGACCGGCGCGGGTACCTCTACACGCGCATCCGCAATCCCTCGACCGACGAGCTGGCGGCCGTCGTCGCCGAGCTGGAGGGGGCCGAGTCCGCCCACTGCTTCGCGTCCGGGATGGGCGCCCTGACGGCGGCGGTCGCGGTGCTGGCGCCGCCCGGGGCGGGCGTCGTCGCTGCCAAGCAGATCTACGGGCAGACGCACCACATGGTGAGCTCGCGGCCCGACGGCACGCTGGTGGACGTCGCCGACCTCGACGGGCTGCGCGCGGCGGCCGCCGGCGCGGCGCTCGTCGTCGTCGAGACGCTCTCCAACCCCAACCTGGCGGTGGCCGACCTGCCCGCGATCTGCGAGGCGGCCCACGCCGCCGGCGCGCGCGTGCTCGTCGACAACACCGTGGCGACCCCGATCAACTGCCGCCCGATCGAGTGGGGCGCGGACATGGTGATGCACTCGGCGACCAAGTACCTGAACGGCCACTCCGACGTCCTGGCCGGCGTTGCCGCGGGCTCGGAGGAGCTGATGGCGCCGGTGCGGACGCTCGAGCTCGAGCTGGGCGCCACCCTCTCGCCCGACTCCGCGTGGCTCGTCCGCCGCGGCATCCGCACGCTCCACCTGCGGGTCGAGCGGGCCTGCCAGAACGCGATGCGGATCGCGCAGTTCCTGGAGGCCCACCCGCGCGTGACGCGTGTCGTCTATCCCGGCCTGCCGTCGCACCCGGCCCATGACGTGGCGTGCCGGATCCTGGACGGCTTCGGGGCGATGCTGGCCTTCGAGGCCGGCGGCGGCCGGGCGGCGGGCGAGGCCGTGATGGACCGCGTGCGGCTGTGCCTGCGTGCGACCAGCCTCGGCGGCGCCGAGACGTGCGTCTCGCATCCCGCCTCGACCAGCCACCGCCAGCTGTCCGAGGAGGAGCTCGTGGCGGCCGGGATCCGGCCGGGCGACCTCCGCCTCACCGTCGGGATCGAGGACGCGGACGACCTGATCGAGGACCTCGACCAGGCGCTTCGGTGAACCCCGGGCGGCGGGTGTCGCCGTGGTGGATGCTGCTCCCGGCGATCCTGTTCGTCCTGAACTTCGTGGGCGGTCTGGCCGACGGCGGCGCGAGCCGCTCGAACACGGTCTACGACATCCCGACCATGGTCGCGTCCGGTGCGATCGAGGCGGCGCTCGCCGGCTACGCCGTCCTCGCCGCCGGGTTCTCCGGAGGGCCGGTCGGCGAGACGCTGGCCGTCCGGCGGGTGCCGCTCCGCCGCGCCCTCTCCGTCGCCGGCGCGGGGCTGGCCGTCATCCTGGCCTCCGAGGCGATCCTCGACCCGATCTTCAACGGCGGCGCCCAGCAGGGCATCGAGCCGACGCACACCCCCGCGACGACGCACCAGTGGGTGGCCGTCGCCGTGGCCGCGGTCATGCTGGTGCTCGTGGCGCCCGCCGCCGAGGAGCTCATCTTCCGCGGCCTGGGGTTCGCCGCGCTCGGGTCGGTCGCCGTGCCCGTGACCTCGCTCCTCTTCGCGATCGCCCACGGCCTGCCCTCGCTTCTGGTCGAGGTGGCCGTGGCCGGGCTCGTCCTGGCGGAGATCCGGCGGCGCACGGCGTCGGTGCTGCCCGGGATGGGGGTGCACATGGCGTTCAACGCCCTGGCGCTCGTCGTCGCGTTCGTGACCGTGTGAGCTTCGCGTGCTCGGAAGGGCCCCCTTAGACTGTTTGGATGCCGAACGCCGCCCAGGACCAGATCGTGGACGACCTCCGGGCCCGCATCACCGCCGCCGACGCCGACATCGTCGCGGCCGTGAACCGGCGTGCCGCGCTCGTCGCAGAGCTGCATGGGCACAAGCGCGCCCAGGGCTACGAGGTGTTCGACTCCGGCCGCGAGGAGCAGGTCATCGCTGCTGTGCTCCGGTCCAACGGAGGCCCCCTCTCCGACGAGGGCCTGCGCGAGCTGTACGGCGTCATCCTGTCCCTCTGCACACGGGAGGCTGCTAACCCGTGACCGACACCGCCACCACGGCCGCGGTCGTCTCCGCCCGCGAAGTCACCCGCCGCTACGGCGAGGGCGACGCCGCGGTCGACGCCCTTCGCGGCGTCACGCTCGACATCGTCCCCGGCCAGTTCGCGGCCGTCATGGGCCCGTCCGGGTCGGGGAAGTCCACGCTCATGCACATCCTCGCCGGCCTCGACAAGCCGACCCACGGCGTCGTCGAGATCGCCGGAACCGACATCACGAACCTCTCCGACAGCCGCCTGACGCTGCTCCGGCGCCATCAGGTGGGGTTCATCTTCCAGTTCTTCAACCTGCTGCCGATGCTGACGGCCGAGGAGAACATCCTGCTGCCGCTGCGGCTGGCAGGCGAGAACATCGACCGCACGTGGGCCGACCAGATCATCGACCAGGTCGGCCTCTCCGACCGGCGCAAGCACCGGCCGGCGGAGCTGTCGGGCGGCCAGCAGCAGCGCGTGGCGATCGCCCGCGCCCTGGCCTCGCGGCCGGCCGTCCTGTTCGCGGACGAGCCGACCGGCAACCTCGACTCGACGACCAGCGGCGAGATCCTCCACCTGTTGCGCGAGATGGTGACCCAGCACGGGCAGACCATGGTGATGGTCACGCATGACGCGAACGCGGCGGCGATGGCCGACCGGGTGCTGTTCCTCGCGGACGGCCAGATCGTGCGCGACCAGGGCCGCTCCGACGCGTCGGAGGTGCTGGCTGCGATAGCGGAGGTGAGCGCGCGTTGATGCAGGTCGCGATCCGCGGGCTGTGGGGCCGCAAGCTCCGCACCGTGCTGACGGCGCTCTCGATCGTCCTCGGTACGGCGATGATCACCGGCACCTTCATCCTCCGCGACCAGATCAACAACGCGTTCTCGGACATCTTCCACGAGAGCAACAAGGGCATCGACGTGGTGCTCTCCAAGAAGACCGCGTTCACGTCCGACAACGGGACGGTCGCAGGGCCGCTGCCCGAGTCGGCGATCGCCACGGCGAAGACGGCGGACGGCGTCGACAAGGTCGAGGGCCAGATCCAGGCCACCGGCTCGATCGTCGTCGACGGCAAGTACGTCACCGGCAGCGGCGGTGCGCCCAACCTCGTCTTCTCCTACGTCACCGAGCCGTTCTCGAACTCGCAGTTCACCGCAGGCGGCCCGCCGACGGACAACACCGTCGCCATCAACCAGAAGCTCGCGAACGACGAGCACCTGAAGACCGGCGACCACGTCAAACTGGCCACCGACACCGGCGAGGTGCCGGTCACGATTTCCGGCGTCTTCAAGCTCGCCGGCGTGTCGTCGATCGGCGGCGCGACGCTCGTGGTCCCGACGTTCCACAACGCCCAGCAGTGGTACGACCGCGTCGGCAAGACGTCGGTCGTCTACCTGTCGGCGCAGTCCGGCGTCTCTCCGGCGGAGCTGAAGAAGAACGTCGAGGCGGTCGTGGCGAACGACGTCAAGGTGGAGACCGGGCAGGAGAACGCGGACCAGCAGACCAGCGACGTCGAGGGCGCGACCAGCTTCCTGACCTACATCCTGCTTGCGTTCGCGGGCGCCGCGGTGTTCGTCGGCCTGTTCATCATCTTCAACACGTACTCGATCACCGTCGCGCAACGGATGCGTGAGTTCGCGATGCTGCGCACGCTCGGCGCCAGCCGGCGGCAGGTGATGCGCTCGGTGCTGCTCGAGGCGGCGCTGATGGGGCTCGTGGCATCGCTCATCGGCATCGGGTTCGGCATCCTGCTCGCCATCGGGCTGAACGCGCTCTTCAAGGCGGTCGGCGTCGACCTGCCGACCGCGGCGCTCTCGATCCCGATCGTGTGGAGTGTTCTGCTCCCGCTCGCCGTCGGCCTCGGCGCCGCGCTCGTGGCGTCGGTCGCGCCGGCCTTCAAGGCAACGCGTGTGCCGCCGATCGCCGCGCTGCGCGAGGGCTTCTCGCTGCCTCGCGGCGTGCTTGCGCCCTACATCCCGTACATCGGCATCGCGGGGGCGGCCCTCGGCGTCGGCGTGATCGCCTTCGCCATTCGCGCGGGTGGCGGCGGCTCCCGCGTCCTCCTGACCATGGCCGCCGGGGCGATCATCGCGTTCCTCGGGATGAGCATGCTCTCGCAGCTTCTGATCGTGCCGATCGCGGCCGTGCTCGGGGTGGCCCTCGAGACGGCGCTCCGCGTCTCGCGGTTCCTGGGCGGCGTCCGCGACCGCATCCCCGTGCTCGGCCGGCTGGTACGCCGGGTCGGCTACGGGCTCACGCTGGGCTACGTCTGGGCCGGCATCATCACCGCACTGATCCTGCTCACGGTGCTCCGGGGCGGCCTCTCGGCCGGAACCGCGATCGGCGCCGTCATCGTGCTGGCGATCGGCGGAGGCCTCTTCCTCCTCGCGTGGAGGCGCCGGCTGCGGGAGTGGCCGTGGGACGCGTCCTCGCCAACGGCCGGTGTGCTCGCCCGCGAGAACACCTCGCGCAACCCCAACCGCACGGCCGTCACGTCGGCCGCGCTCATGATCGGCGTGGCGCTGATCGTGTTCGTGGCCGTCTTCGTGAACGGGTTCAAGGAGTCGTTCCTGGGCGCGATCGACCGCTCGATCACGAGCGACATGATCATCCAGGGGCAGAGCTTCCAGTCCATCCCGGCGCCCGTGGTGAATGCCGCGGCCAGGGTGCCCGGGGTCGCAACCGCCTCGGGCATCCAGTTCGCCGACGCCAAGATCGGAAACGGCGGCATCGACACGGTGAACGGCGTCGACCCGGCCACGTTCGCGAACGTCTACCGGTTCGACTGGCTGAAGGGCGGCTCGAACACGCTCCTGCGGAACCTGACGCCGCAGCAGGCCCTGATCGAGGAGCAGTTCGCGAAGTCGCACGATCTGAATCCCGGCGACAGCTTCAACATCACCAGCATCGACGGCAACAAGCTCCACCTGAAAGTGGCCGGCGAGTACAAGGATCCGAGCCTGATGACCGGCCTGATCATCCCGGCGAAGACGCTCACCACCTTCTCGCCGGGCAGCAAGGATCCGCAGATCGTGCTGGTGTCCTTCGACAGCGGCCCTGCGGGCGCACAGGCGGAGCGGTCGATCCGGCAGGCGCTGAACTCGTTCCCGGCGGCCAAGGTGCAGACCAATGCGCAGTACAAGAAGGACGCCGAGGACTTCGTGAACGGCCTCCTCCAGTTCCTCTACGTCCTGCTCGCGATGTGCCTGATCATCAGCCTCATCGGGATCGTGAACACGCTGGCGCTGTCGGTGTTCGAGCGGACGCGCGAGATCGGCATGCTCCGGGCCGTGGGCATGACCCGCCGCCAGCTGCGGCGGGTGATCCGCTACGAGTCCACGATCACGGCGATCATCGGGGGGCTCCTGGGGATCGTCGTCGGCCTCGTGTTCGGCTGGATCGTCGCCCAGGGCCTGTCCGACCAAGGCCTCGTGTTCGTCGTGCCGTACGGCCAGCTGGTCGGCTTCCTGATCGTCGCGACCCTGTTCGGCATCCTGGCGGCGATCCTGCCGGCCCGCCGCGCCGCCAAGCTGAACGTCCTCGAAGCCCTTCAGTACGAATAGCGATCGCGGGGGAACCCATGGTTCCCCCGCGGGCCCCCTCCTTCAGGGCTGGCCGCTGCCTGGGAGCGCCGGCGAAGAGCGCGGTCTTCGCCGGCGCCACGATCGTCGAGTGCATGTGCCGTCGCCGTCGCTACGTGCCGCAAGATCGTGTCGGATCTCCGCGGCGGCGAACCAGGGGTCTGACCCCGGGCCGGCTGCCGGCGCGATTTGTGACTGCGGCGTGACGAACGTGGCTGATTCGACACAGATCGGCGCCGCGAGGCCCCGTGCGGCTGTCCGCTCGCCACGTACAGCGCGTCCCGCCGGGCACAAGCACCCCACGCCGGTGGCTCCGGCGAAGACCGCGTTCTTCGCCGGAGCGCGGCAGACGCTGCGCTAGCCCTTAAGGAGGGGGCTCGCGGGGGAACCCTGGGTTCCCCCGCGGATCTGGCCGTCGCCCCAGGCGACGTACTTCGTCGTCGTCAGCTCCTCGAGGCCGATCGGGCCGCGCGCGTGCAGGCGCGAGGTCGAGATCCCGATCTCGGCGCCCATCCCGTACTCGCCGCCGTCGGTGAAGCGGGTCGAGGCGTTGACGTAGACGGCGGCGGCGTCGACCTCGTTCGTGAACCGGGCGGCGGCCTCCGCGTCGCCGGTCACGATCGCCTCGGAGTGGCCGGTGCCGTAGCGGTTCACGTGCTCGATCGCCTCCTCGAGCGAGTCGACCGTCCGGACGGCCATCCGCAGGTCGAGGAACTCGGTCTCCCAGGCCTCCTCGCCCTCGAGGAGCTCGACGCCGGCCGCCCGGAGCGCCGCGCAGACCTGCTCGCGCAGCTCCGGGCGGTCGCGGTGGACGAGGAGCGTCTCGGCGGCGTTGCACACGCCGGGACGCTGCGTCTTCGCGTTGACCGCGATCGCGACCGCGGCGTCCGCATCGGCCGACGCGTCGACATAGATGTGGCAATTCCCGCCCGCCGCCGCCAGCACCGGGATCCGTGAGTCGCGCAAGAGCCGCTTCTTCAGCTCCTCGCCGCCGCGCGGGATGACGACGTCGGCGGTCGCCGGGTCGGCCAGGAGGTCGTCGAGCGCCTCGTGGCCACCGCCGACAGCCACCACCGCGTCGGCCGGGATCCCCAACGCATCGAGCGAGTCGCGGACGATGTCGACGAGCACCGCGTTCGTGCGCGCGGCGAGCCGCGAGCCGCGCAGGATGCAGGCGTTGCCCGACTTGACGCAGAGCGCCGCCGCATCGACGGCGACGTTCGGGCGGGCCTCGAAGACGACCATCACGACCCCGAGCGGAACGCGCAGCTTGCGCACCCGGATCCCGTTCTCGAGCGTGAAGTCGCGCAGCACGGCGCCGATCGGATCCGGGAGCCCGGCGATCGCGCGCACGCCCGCGGCGATGGCCGAGACCCGGCCCGGGTCGAGGCGCAGGCGGTCGACGATCGCCGAGGTCTGCCCGGCCGCCTGGGCGACGTCTGCCGCGTTCGCGTCGAGCACCTCGCCGGCCCGCCGATCGAGGGCCGCAGCGATCGCGGCGAGCGCGGCGTCGCGGGCGCCGCCGTCGAGCGCCGCCAGGGCGCGGGACGCCCCGCGCGCGCGTGCTCCCGGCGACTTGGCGATCCCGGTCGCGCTCACACCAGCACCAGGTCGTCGCGGCGCACGGCCTCGGGCAGGCCCCGGCGGCCGGCCAGGCCGGCCAGCTCGCGGGCCTGGTAGCGGCTCACGCCGATCGCGAACCTGCTCCCGTCGGGACCGACCAGCTCGACGGCGTCGCCCGCGTCGAACGCACCGTCCACCTCCACGAGCCCAACCGGCAGGAGGCTCGTGCCGCGCTCGGCCACCGCCCGCCGGGCGCCGTCGTCGACGACGAGCCGGCCGCGCACCGGCGTGCCGTGGCGCAGCCACAGCTTGTAGGCCGACGGCAGGGACGCCGCCGCCGGGAACCGCGTGCCGGTGGCCCCCTCGGCCGCGGCGGCCACCGCCCCGGCCTCGAAGCCGGAGGCGATGACGGCCTCGACGCCGCCCGCGCCGGCCGTGCGCGCCGCCGCCACCTTGCTGGCGATGCCGCCGGTGCCCCAGCGCGAGAGCCGGCCGCCCGCGCCGGCCGCCGCGACCACGGCGCCGTCGTCCACCTGCGCAATCCTCCGGGCGCCGGGCAGGGCGGGGTCGCGGTCGTAGACGCCGTCGATGTCGGTGAGCAGGACGAGCGTACGAGCCTGGAGCATGATGGCGACCTGGGCCGCAAGCGCGTCGTTGTCGCCGAATGTGATCTCGTCGGTCGCCGTCGAGTCGTTCTCGTTCACGACCGCCACGACGTCCCAGCCGATCAGGCGCCGCAGCGTCCGGCGTGCGTTCACGTACGAAATGCGGCGATGGACGTCGGCCTCGGTGAGAAGCACCTGCGCGCTGCGGACGCCGTGGGCCGCGAACGCCGCCCGCCAGTGATCCTGGAGCAGCGTCTGGCCGACCGCCGAGGCCGCCTGGAGGTCGCCCACGCCACGACGGCGGGCGCGGCCGTCGAGCTCGCCGACTCCGAGCGCCACCGCGCCCGAGCTCACCAGGACGATCGGGACGCCGACCGCCTGGAGCCCGGCGCACTCGCCGGCGAGACGCTCGAAGACATCGGTCCGCGCGCGGCCGCCGCCGTCGACGATCGTGCTCGATCCGACCTTGACGACGACGATCCGGCGCAGGCCCGGGCGCCTGCTAGCCATCGTCCACCGCGGCCCGGGCCCGGGCGAGCTGGGTGCGAAGCGCCTCCGGCGGCTGGCGGGCCGCGGCGGCCTCGGCCGGCGCCGGAGAGGTGAACCGCTCGCCGGCTGCGACGCGGCCCGCGACCTCGGAATGCGCCGCCCGAAAGGGCGTGCCCTCGCGCACCATCGCCTCGGCGACGTCCGTGGCCACGCACCAGCCGTCGCCCGCGGCCGCCGCCATCCGCTCCGGGTGGAACCTGAGCCCGCGGACGCACACCGTGAGCGCCCGCAGCGCCCCGGCCAGGTCGTCGACCGCCTCGAACGACGCCCGCTTGTCCTCCTGGAGATCGCGGTTGTAGGCGAGCGGCAGCCCCTTCAGCGTCGCGAGCAGCCCGGCCAGCCGCCCGGCCGCCGTCCCCGCACGGCCTCGCACCAGCTCGGCCGCGTCGGGGTTCTTCTTCTGCGGCATCATCGACGAGCCGGTCGCCGCGGCGTCGTCGAGCTCGGCGAACCCGTACTCCGCCGACGTCCACAGCACGAGCTCCTCGGCGATGCGCGACAGGTGCGAGAAGGCGAGCGCGCACGCGAACACGAGCTCGACGCAGTAGTCGCGGTCGGAGACGGCGTCCATCGGGTTCTCGTGCACGGCCGCGAAGCCGAGCTCCGACGCCACCGCCGCCGGGTCGAGCGGCAGGCTCGACCCGGCCAGCGCGCCGGCTCCTGAGGGGCAGGCATCGGCGCGGCGGTGGACAGCGTGAAAGCGATCGATGTCGCGGGTGAGCGCCCACACGTGGGCGGCCAGGTGCTGGCCGAGCCACACAGGCTGGGCGCGCTGGCCGTGCGTGTAGCCGGGCAGGACGGCCGTGCCGTCCAGCTCGGCCCGGTCGAGCAGCGCCCCGGCCAGCCCGCGGATGCCCGCCTGGAGCTCGCCGCAGGCGTCCTTGACCCACATCCGCATGGCGGTCTGCACCTGGTCGTTTCGGCTGCGGCCGGCGTGCACCCACCGGCCGAGCTCGCCCAGCTCGCGCTCGATGGCGGAGTGGACGTCCTCGTCGGAGGCGTCGGCCTCGATCTCGACGCCCTCGAGCGCGGCGCAGATCCGCTCCGCCAGCCCGGCGTCGAGGATGCCCTGCGCCGCCAGCATGCGTGCATGCGCGGCGCTCGCGCGCAGGTCGTACGGCAGGAGCCGGCGGTCGACCGCGAGCGAGGCGGTGAAGGCCTTCACGTCGGGGTCGAGCCCGCCGGGGAGCCGGCCGGACCAGAGCGCGGTCGTCATGCGGGCGCGGTCTCCTTCGACCGGGCCGCGGCCGACCACGTCTTGGACGGGAGCGACCAGATGTGGATGAAGCCGGCGGCGGCCCCGTGCTGGAAGACGTCGCCCTGCTCGTAGGTGGCGAGGCCGTGGTCGTAGAGCGCCGCCTCGGCCCGCCGGCCCGTGATGGCGCACGAGCCGCGGTAGAGCTTCACGCGCGCGGTGCCCGTCACGGCGGCCGACGTCTGGGCCATGAAGGCGTCGAGCGCCGAGCGCAGCGGCGAGAACCAGAGCCCGTTGTAGACGAGCGTCGCGTAGCGCGCGGCCAGCTCGGACTTCATGTGGGCCAGGTCGCGGTCGCAGACGAGCTCCTCGACGCCGGCGTAGGCGGTCAGGAGCAGCGCCGCCGCCGGCGTCTCGTAGACCTCGCGCGACTTGATGCCGACCAGCCGGTTCTCGATCATGTCGATCCGCCCGACCCCGTGCGCGCCGGCCAGCGCGGCGGCCCGCCCGATCAGCTCGACCAGTCCCAGCTCCTCGCCGTCGACGGCCACGGGCACGCCGGCCTCGAACTCGATCTCGACCTCCTGGGAGGCATGGAATGCGCGCTCGGGGGAGAGCGTGAGCGCGTAGGCCTCCTCGGGCGGCGCCGTCCACGGATCCTCCAGCGGGCCGGCCTCGATCGAGCGCCCCCACAGGTTCTGGTCGATGGAGTAGGCGGCGCCGCGCTTCACCGGCACCTCGATGCCGTGGAGCTCGGCGTAGGCGATCTCCTGCTCGCGGGTCATGCCCCAGTCGCGCACGGGCGCGAGCACGGCCAGGTCGGGGGCGAGCGCCGCGACAGCCGTCTCGAACCGCACCTGGTCGTTGCCCTTGCCCGTGCAGCCGTGGGCGACCGCGGTGGCCCCGGACTCGCGGGCGACGGCCACCAGATGGCGGGCGATGAGCGGGCGCGAGAGCGCCGAGACCAGCGGGTAGCGGCCCTCGTAGAGGGCGCCGGCCTGGAGGACGGGCAGCACGAACTCGCGCGCGAACTCCTCGCGCGCGTCGGCCACCACGACGTCGGCCGCACCGGCGGCCAGCGCGCGCGTCGTCACGGCCTCGCGGTCGACCCCCTGGCCGACGTCGACGAGCAGCGCCACGACCTCCGCGCCGTACTCCTCGGCCAGCCAGCGAAGCGCGACCGACGTGTCCAGCCCGCCCGAGTAGGCGAGCACGATGGTCTCAGACACCAAACACCCCCATTGTCATTCCACGATCATGGCCAGGAGCGCCTTCTGGGCATGGAGCCGGTTCTCGGCCTCGTCCCAGGCGGCCGAGCTCGGCCCCCACAACACGTCCTCGGTAATCTCCTCGCCGCAGTGGGCGGGGAGGCAGTGAAGGACGACATGGCCCGGCGCAGCGCGCTCGAGCAGCTCCGCGTTCACCTGGTATGCGGCCAGGTCGCGCAGGCGCCGCTCGCGCTCGTCCTCCTGCCCCATGCTCGCCCAGGTGTCGGTCACGACCGCGTCGGCGTCTTCGACCGCCGCACGCGGATCGGCGAGCACCGTCACCGGCGCGGCGGCGGCGGCCACGACCTGCGGGTCGGGCTCGTAGCCATCCGGCGAGGCCACGACGACCTCCATCCCGGCCGTCGCCGCAGCCGTGAGAAGCGAGTGGCAGACGTTGTTTCGGCCGTCGCCGACCCACGCCAGCCGGCGCCCTTCGAGGTCGCCCAGGCGCTCGCGCAGCACCATGAGGTCGGCCAGCGCCTGGCACGGGTGGTGCTCGTCGGTGAGGCCGTTCACCACCGGGACGGACGCCGCCGCTGCCAGCTGCTCGGCCCGGGAATGGGCGTGGGTGCGGATCATGATGGCGTCGGCGTACCGGGAGAGAACGGCGCCCGTGTCGGCGATCGGCTCGCCGCGGCCGAGCTGGCTCTCGGCGGTCGCCAGGTGGACGGCGTGGCCGCCCAGCTGCACCATCCCGACCTCGAACGAGACGCGCGTGCGCGTCGAGGGCTTCTCGAAGATCATCGCCAGCGTCCGGCCCGCGAGGATCGGGTGCGGCACCCGCTCGCGCTGGAGCGCCTTCAGCCGGTCGGCCAGATCGAGCAGGGCGTGAAGCTCGGCGACCGAGAGGTCGTCGATCCTGAGCAGGTCGCGGCCGCAGAGGCCGCCGAGCGCCGGGCGCTCGTCGACGAGGGCCGGCTCAGGCACGTGCCCCCGCCTGGACCTCGGCGCACAGCGTCGCCACGTCGGCGCCGGTGTGCGGTTCGCGCGCGACCACGAGGATCACGTCGTCGCCCGCCACGGTGCCGGCGACCTCGGTCAGCTCGGAGACGTCGAACGCGCGCGCGACCGGCATCGCGTTGGCCGGCGCCGTCTTCAGCACGAGCAGGTTGCCCGACGGCTCCATCGACCGCACGAGCACGAGCGCCTCGCGCAGCCGCTCGAGCGGCTCGACGGGCTCGTCCTCGGCCGGCAGGGCGTAGACCAGGTGGCCGCCCTTGCGGACGCGCACCGCGCCCAGCCGCTCGAGGTCGCGCGACACGGTCGCCTGGGTCACGTGCACGCCGTTCGTGGCGAGCAGCTCGACGAGCTGCGGCTGCGACGTGACCGGGTGACGGTCGAGCAGGGAGGCGATGAGCTGGCGGCGATCGGGCATGAACGCATGAGAATACCTGCACATGCATGATCATGCAATCGTGAACCGCCCGGCCTCGTAGAGCGCCCGCCCCACCACCACAGCGTCGGCGCCCGCGCCCACGGCCGCGGTCACGTCGACCGGCGCGTAGACGCCTCCCGCGGCGATCAGCTCGCCGGGCACGCAGGGTCGCAGGCGGCTGATGAGCCGGACGTCGGGACCGCCACCGGTCCCGTCGCGCTCGATCGCCGTCACCGCGACGTCGCGTACGCCGGCCTCGACGAGCCGGGAGATCAGGTCGCGCGGGTCGGCGCCCGAGTCGGTCTCCCACCCGCGCACGCGCACGCTTCCCTCCCGGCAGTCGACGGCCGCCACGATCCGCCCGGTCTCGCGGGCCAGGCGGCCGGCCGCCTCTGGATTCTCGGCCGCGAGCGTGCCGACGACCACCCGCCACGCGCCCGCCTCGATCGCCGCGGCGACGTCGGCCTCGGTGCGGATGCCGCCGCCGAGGTGGAACCGCACGCCCGGCAGCGCGGCGATCTCGGCCAGGATGCGGGCGTGCGCCCTGGAGCGCTCGCCGTCGCGGGCGGCGTCCAGGTCGACGACGTGGAGGCGCGCCGCACCGGCGGCCGCCAGCTCGCCGGCGACCGCGACCGGGTCGTCGGCGTAGACGGTCGCGCGGTCGTAGCGGCCCTGGTGGAGCCGCACGACCCGGCCGCCGAGGAGGTCGATCGCCGGCACGGCGTGCTTGCCCCATCGTTTTAGCATGCTAAAATGCTATCACGATGAGCGAATGGCGGACCCCCGAGGTGGACGACCTGTGCGACGCGATCGCCGCCCTGCGAGACCGCGACGAGGCGGCGGCCTTCCTGCGCGACGTGTGCACGCTCCACGAGCTCGAGGTGCTGGCCCACCGCTGGCACGCGGCGCAGCTTCTCGACCGCGGCATCCCCTACGCCGAGGTGGCCCGCACCGTGCACGGCTCCACCGCCACCGTCACGCGCGTCGCCCACTGGCTGCGCCACGGCGAGGGCGGCTACCGGCTCGTGCTCGACCGCCGCGGCCGCTCCACGAGGCGGCCGTGACGCGGCCGTTCCGGCTCGCGCTGCCGTCCAAGGGGCGGCTGCACGCCCCGGCGCTCGAGCTCGCCCGGGCGGCAGGGGTCGAGGTCGACGTGAACGGGCGGGCGCTTCACGCCCACTGCTCGCGCTGGGACATCGAGGTGCTGTTCGCCCGCGCCGACGACATCCCGGCGTGGACGGCCGACGGCGCGGTCGATGCCGCCGTCGCCGGCCACGACCAGATCGTCGAGTCGGGGGCCGAGGTCGACGAGCTCGTGCCGCTCGGGTTCGGGCGCTGCGCGCTCGAGGTGGCCGTGCCCGCGGGCGGAGGCGTCGACGACGTCGGCGCGCTCGACGGCGGCCGGGTGGCGACGGCCCACCCGCGCACGGCCGCCGCCTACTTCGCCGCCCGCGGGCTGGCGGTCGAGACGGTGCCGATCCGCGGCTCGGTCGAGCTGGCACCGCGCCTTGACGCGGCCGACGGCATCGTCGACCTCGTGTCGAGCGGCGACACGCTGCGCCAGAACGGCCTGCGCCCGATCGCGACGGTGCTCGAGTCGCAGGCGACGCTCGTCTCCCGGCGCGGCCTCGACGGCCCGGCCAGGGCCGTGGCCGACGAGCTCGCCACGGTGATCGAGAGCGTCGTTGCCGCGCGCGGCAAGCGCTACCTGATGCTGAACGCGCCCGACGACGCGCTCGACGACGTGATCGCGCTCCTGCCCGGGCTGGACTCGCCGACGGTGCTGCCGCTGGCCCGCGGCGGCCTGCACGCTGTCCATGCCGTGGTCGACGCCGACGCCGTCGCCGACCTGCTCGCCCCGCTCCGGGCCGCCGGCGCCCGCTCCCTGCTCGTGCTGCCGATCCAGAACCTCATCCCATGAACGCAACATCGGGGTCAGACCCCAATGTTGCGTGGCTGCCGATCCGCGCCGACCTGCTCGACGCCGAGCCCTACCACTGGGAGGAGGGACTGCCCGAGGGGCGGCTGCGCCGGTTCGACATGAACCTCTCGCCGGTCCCGCCCGCCTGGTACGGCCGCGCGGTCGCGACCCTGGGACGGGTCGCCGTCCAGAACTACCCCGACGCGACGTACGCCGGCCTCAGGCGGGCGATCGGCGAGCACACCGGCTTCGACCCCGAGTGCGTCGTCCTGACCGGCGGCGCCGACGAGGCGGCGCTCCTGTGCGCGCTCCTGGCGCTTCGGCCCGGCGACGAGGCGTACGTGCGCCGCCCGTTCTACTCCTGGTATGCGAACGTGACGCGGCTGGCCGGCGCGGCGCTCGTGCACGAGCCGTCGCCGCGCGTGCGGCTGTGGTGGTCGTGCGTGCCCCACAACCCGACGGGCGCCGACGCGTCGGACGACGACCTCGCCGAGCGCGACGGCCTCGTGGTGATCGACCAGGCGTACGTGGAGTTCGGCGGGCGCGACCTGTCGAGCCTGGCGCGCGAGCGCCCGAACACGGTCGTCCTGCGCACGTTCTCGAAGGCCTTCGCGCTCGCCGGGGCGCGGATCGGCTACATCCTGGCCCCGCCGGCGATCGCCCGCCGGCTCGACGCCATCCGCCCGCCGGCGTCGATCTCGTCGTTCTCGGTGGCGCTGGCCGGAATGGCGCTGCGTGAGGCGGGCGAGATGCGGGCCCGCGCCGCCGCCACCGTCGCCGAGCGCGACCGGATGGCCGCAGCGCTGCGGGCGGCCGGCCTGGCCGTCGCGGAGTCGTGCGCGAACTTCCTGCTCATCGACATGGGCGAGCCCGCGGCTCCGGTCTCGAAGCGCCTGCTCGACCAGGGCCTCGTGGTGCGCACGTTCGCCGATCCGCTGCTTGCGACGCAGATCCGCGCCAGCCCCGCCACCCCCGCCGACGACGACGTCCTGCTCGCGGCGCTGGGCGCCGGGGCGGCGCCGGCCGCGCTTGCCGCGGACGCTCGCACCGCGACCTCGGAGCGGCGCACGGCCGAGACCGACATCCGCTGCCGGGTCGTCCTCGACGGAGCCGGCCGGGCCGCCGTGGCGACCGGCATCGGCATGCTCGACCACATGCTGACCGCCCTCGCCGCCCATTCCCTGATCGACATCGAGCTCCACTGCACCGGCGACCTGTGGGTCGACGAGCACCACACGGTCGAGGACGTGGCGATCGCACTCGGGCAGGCGCTCGACGCGGCGCTGGGCGACCGGACCGGGATCGCCCGGTTCGGCGACGCCCGCGCGCCGCTCGACGAGGCGCTGGCCCACGCGACGGTCGACCTGGGCGGCCGCGGCGTCGCGGCGATCGACCTGCCGTTCGCGTCCGACCGAATCGGCGTCCTGCCCGGGAGCCTCGTTCCGCACTTCTTCGACACGCTTGCGCGGAACGGCCGGCTCGGCATCCACATCTCCGCGGCGGGCGGCGACGACCACCACCTGCTCGAGGCGGCCTTCAAGGCGCTGGCTCTTGCGCTGCGGGTGGCTGTGGCCGAGGACCCCAGGCGCGCCGGGACGGTCCCGTCGACGAAGGGCAGCCTGTGAGCGCCGTGACCGTGGTCGACTACGGCGCCGGCAACCTGCGCAGCCTGCGGGCGGCGTTCGAGCGCCTCGGCACCAGCGTCACCGTCACCTCCGAGCCGGACGACGTCGAGACGGCGGGGGTCGTCGTCGTCCCCGGCGTCGGCGCGGCCGGGCCGGCGATGCAGCGGCTGCGCGCCGCCGGCCTGGCCGACGCGATCCGGAGCGCGGCCGGGCGGGGCACGCACGTCGTCGGCATCTGCCTCGGCCTCCAGCTCCTCTTCGACCGGAGCGAGGAGGGCGACACCGAGTGCCTCGGGCTCCTGCCGGGGGTCGTCCGCCGCATCGACTGGGCCGGCACCGTGCCGCACATGGGATGGAACGACGTCACCCCGGCCGGCGGCGACGCGCTCGCCGGCGTGCTGCCGGCGGTCTGCTACTTCGCCCACACCTTCGTGGCCGAGCCGGCGGACGGATGCGACGTCGTCGCCACCACCGATCTCGACGGGCGCCCGTTCGCGTCGGCCGTCGCCCGGGGCCGCGTCGCGGCGGTGCAGTTTCACCCGGAGCGGAGCGGCCCGGCCGGGCGCGCGCTCCTCGCCGCGCTCTTGCGCAGGACGGGCGATGCTGCGTAGGCGGATCATCCCCTGCCTCGACGTCCGCCGCGGAAGACTCGTGAAGGGCGTCCGCTTCCGCGATCTGCGCGACTGCGGCGACCCGGTCGACGCGGCCGCCCGGTACGCCGAGTCGGGCGCCGACGAGATCGTGTGGCTCAACATCTCGGCGGGCGAGGAGGCCTGGGCGGAGCTCCTGCACGCCGTCGAGCGGGCCGCGCGGCGGGTGGACGTGCCGCTGTGCGTGGGCGGCGGCGTCGACGGGTTCGAGCGCGCGCGCGACCTGCTCCTGGCCGGGGCCGACAAGGTGAGCGTGAACACCGCCGCCCTCGACCGTCCGGAGCTCGTCTCCGAGCTGGCCGAGCGGCTGGGCTCGCAGTGCGTTGTCGTCGCCGTCGACGCGGCCCGAAGGGACGGGAGCTGGGAGGCGCACGCCTCGGCCGGTCGCCGCCCCACGGGACGCGACGCGATTGCGTGGTCGCGCGAGGTCGTCGAGCGGGGCGCCGGCGAGCTCCTCGTCACGAGCATCGACGCCGACGGCGGCCATGCCGGCTACGACCTCGACCTCGTCGCCGCGATCTCGGGAGCCGTGCGCGTGCCGGTGGTCGCCTCGGGCGGGGCGGGCGGCCCGGCCGACATGGCGGCGGCGCTCGCCGCCGGCGCGCAGGCGGCGCTCGCGGCCTCGATCTTCCACGACGGCGAGGCGTCGATGGCCGACGTGAAGCAGGAGGTGGCCGCGTGCGGCCTGCCCGTCCGCGCGTGAGCATCCCGGACGGCGCCCTCGTGCCGTGCGTCGTCCAGCACGCCGACACCGGCCGCGTGCTGATGCTCGCCCACATGGATGCCGAGGCGCTCGACGCGACCGTCGCGACCGGCTACGGCCACTTCCACTCCCGCTCGCGCGGCCGGCTCTGGAAGAAGGGCGAGACGTCGGGCAACGTCCTCCGGGTCGTCTCGCTCGTGCCCGACTGCGACGGCGACGCCATCCTCATGCTGGCGCTGCCGGCCGGCCCGACCTGCCACACGGGCGCCGAGTCGTGCTTCGACGGCGCCGCTCCCGTCCTGTGCGACCTGGCGGAGACCATCGCGGAGCGCGGGGCCTCGGGCGACCCCGCCTCCTACGTCGCCGGCCTCCTGGCCGGCGCCCGCGAGGGGCGCCAGCGGAAGGTCGGCGAGGAAGCTGTCGAGACAGTTCTCGCCGAGCCGGGGAGCGACCACCTCGTGTCGGAGGTCGCCGACCTGTGGTTCCACTCGATGGTGCTGCTCCATGGGGACGGCCGCGACCCGCTCGCGCCGCTTCGGGAGCTCGGGCGCAGGCGCCGCGATCGCCGCTGTGTGAGCCAGATGAGAAACCGACAGGCGAACCGCATGTCTCGCTTGACACGGTCCGGATGCTGAGGTATCCCTGGCAAGCGGGTACCATTCGTCCCGCCGCTCAGCCTTTTTCAGGGAGGAAGGTCGCGTGATCGATGATATTGGGCGCCCGGGCCGCCCCATGGCCGACTATGCGCGCACCATCCGCAAGGGATGGTGGATCGTGGTCGCGACCGTCCTCGTCGTGGCGGCGGCCACGTACGCCTTCTCCTCGCGGCAGCAGCCGAAGTTCCAGGCGACCGCCGACGACCTGATCGTCGCGCCGACGTTCGACCCGAGCCAGAAGTTGTCGTCGAGCTCGATCACCCAGTACGTCAACACGCAGGCCTCGATCGCGCAGAGCCCGCAGGTGGCGGGCGCCGCGCTCGCGCTGGTGCCGCAGATCAAGGACATGACGCCGGGCAAGCTCTTGAAGGCGTCCAACATCACCGCAGATCCCGTTGCGACGGTCGTCTCGTTCAGCGTCAGCTATCACACGAGAGCCGGCGCCGTGGCGCTGACCAATGCGTACGCAAGGGCGTTTGCGACCTACACGCACGACGAGATCCGAAGGCAGACCGCGCACCGGATCTCGGTCGCTCAACAGCAGGTCGACGATCTCAGCGCACAGGTCGATGACGCGAAGCAGCAGATCCAGACGGACAAGTCGCTCGGCAACCCGACCGGCGACGACTTCGTCACCTACCGCTCGCTGACGCGCAAGCAGCAGCAGGCCGAGCTGAACCTCACCGAGCTCAAGGCCAGCACGCAGAACAACCTCGGCCAGAGCCGCGTCCAGAGCCAGGCCTCGGGCGCAGCGCAGCTCGCGCCGAACACCAAGCGCAACACGGCGGTCGGGATCATCCTCGGCTTCGTCCTCGGCATCGGCCTGATCTTCGCCCGTGAGGCCTTCGACACCCGCGTCCGCTCGGCCGAGCAGGTTTCATCGGAGCTCGGCCTCCCGCTCTTCGGCCGCCTGCCCCGCCCCGACAAGGACATGCGCCGGCACGACCAGCTGACCCTGCTCGCCGACCCCCACGGGATCCACAGCGAGGCCTACAAGAAGCTCCGGGTGAGCCTCGAATTCGCGAATCTCGACCCGCAGGCCCAGATGATCCTCGTCACGAGCGCGGTGGCGCAGGAGGGCAAGTCGACGACCGCCGCCAACCTCGCGGTGGCGATGGCGGCATCGGGCAAGAACGTCATCCTGGTCGACCTCGACCTGCGGGCGCCGTACCTCGACCGCTTCTTCGGCCTCACCGGCCGGCCGGGCGTCACCGACGTCGTGCTCGGGAACGCGACGCTCGACGAGGCGCTCGTGCCGGTCGTCGTGCCCGGCGCTCCCGATCCGGGCGCACGCCGGAACGGCCACGGCCACTCGGCGACGGGATCGCTGCTCCACGTGCTGGTCGCAGGCGAGCCGCCGTCCGACCCCTCTGCACTGCTTGCCTCGAAGGCGCTTGCGACGCTGCTCGCCGAGCTCCGCGACCGCGCGGAGACGATCGTGATCGACACCCCGCCCGTGCTGCCCGTCGCCGACACGATGGGCCTCACCTCGCAGGCCGATGCCTACGTCGTCGTCTCCAAGCTCGACCTCATCCGCAGGCCGATGCTGCACGAGATGCGGCGCGAGCTCGGGACGTCTCGCGCCCTCGGGCTCGGCGTGGTCGTGACCGACGCCGAGTCGGAGTCGGGCTACGGGTACGGCGGCGGATACGGCTACGGCGGATACGGCACACCCGCGGACCAGGCGACCAAGACGCGCGCCAGTCGATGATCGGTCGGATGAGCGGCACCGACCACCGGCATCCGACGTGCATCGTGATGGGTACCGAGCTCTTCGCCGGCGACCTCGACGCCGCGTCCCAGGCGGTCATCGAGCGTGCGCTCTCCGGCCGGGGCGGGTACGCGTCGCTTACGGGCGTCCACGGCCTGACCCTCTCGCAGCGCGACCCCGGCCTGCTCCACGCGCTGCGCGAGGCGTGGGTGAACTTCCCCGACGGTGCCCCGGTGGCATGGCGCCAGCGTCGCAGCGGAACCCCGAACGCCCGGCGGATCGCCGGCCCCGACCTGATGCCGCTCGTCTTCGACCGCGGGCGCGAGCACGGCCTGCGCCACTACCTCTTCGGCGCGACGCCCGCCGTGCTGGAGCGGCTGGAGGCCAACCTGCTGGAACGGTTCCCGGGCGCACTGATCGTCGGCACGGCCTCGCCGCCCTTCCGGGCGATGAACGCGCCGGAGGAGCGTGACGCGGTGGCCGCCATCTCGGCGGTTTCGCCGCACATCGTCTGGGTCGGCCTCGGGACGCCGAAACAGGACCTGTGGATGCACCGGCTCTCGCCCGACCTGGGCGGCGTGCTGGCGATGGGCGTCGGCGCGGCGTTCGACTTCATCTCGGGCAACCGGCCGCGCGCCCCGATGTGGATGCAGGAGTCGGGGCTCGAGTGGATGCACCGCATGGTGCAGGACCCGCTCAAGCTCGCGCCAAGGTATGCGGCGGCGAATACGATCTTCATCGCCAGCACGATCGCCGAGGTGACACGCGACACGGTCGGCGCCGCCCGGCCGTCCCGGTGATGCATGCGCGTCCTCGTCGTGCACAACCGCTACAGGAGCGCCCAGCCGAGCGGTGAGAACGCCGTCGTCGAGGAGGAGACCGCGCTCCTTCGCGACGCCGGAGCCGTGGTCGAGCTCCTGACCGCCGAGAGCGATGACATCGCCGGCTGGCCGGCCGTGAAGCGCGCGACGCTGCCGGCCCGGGTCGTGTGGTCGCGCGACGGCGCGCGGACGGTCCGGCGCGCGGTCAGAGGCTTCCGGCCCGACGTGGTGCACTTCCACAACACCTTCCCGCTCCTCAGCCCGGCGGCCCTTCGGGCCGCGCACGGCGAGGGGGTGCGCGTGGTCCAGACGCTGCACAACTTCCGGCCGCTGTGCCCGGCGGCGACGTTCCTGCGCGACGGGCGCGTGTGCGAGGACTGCCTCGGGCGGGTGCCCGTCCCCGCCGTCGTGCACGGCTGCTACCGCGGCTCGCGGGCGGCCACGTTCCCGGTCGCGGTGAAGGACGCGCTTCACTCCGCGATCGGCACGTGGAGCTCGGCCGTCGACACGTACATCACGCCGTCGGAGTTCGCGCGCAGTCGCTACGTCAAGGCCGGCTGGCCCGCCGAGCGCATTGCGGTCAAGTACAACACGGCGCCCGATCCCGGGACGCCGCGTCCCGCGTACGGCGGCGGCTTCCTGTGCCTGTCCCGGCTCTACCCGGAGAAGGGCGTCGACCTCTTGCTCGACGCGTGGGAGCGGGCCTTCCCCGGCGGCGGCGAGCGCCTGCGGATCGTCGGCTCCGGCGAGCTCGAGACCGAGCTGCGCCGGCGCGCCGAGCCGCTGGCGGGCGTCGAGTTCACCGGGCAGCTCCCGCGCGCCGAGGGGCTTCGCATCCTGAGCGAGGCCCGGGCCCTCATCGTCCCGTCCCGGTGGTACGAGGTCTTTCCGCGCATCGTGGCAGAGGCCTACGCGCTCGGGATCCCGGTGGTCGCCTCGCGGCTGGGAAGCCTGGCCGAGATCGTCCACGACGGCGAGACGGGCATTCTCTTCGAGCCGGAGGACGCAGACGGGCTCGCGCTGGCCCTGCGCTCCCTGGCCGGCGACCCCGCGGAGGTCCGCCGGCTCGGCGAGCTGGCCCGCCGCGAGTACGAGCGCAACCTGACGCCGCGCGCGACGGTGGAGCGGCTGCTGGAGATCTACGCGCCGGCCCGCGCCGAGCGGCAGGCCGGGGTCCCGGTCCCGGCGGGAGCGCCCGAATGAGCGTCGCCCTCCAGCGCCGTCCCGGCAGCCGCCCCGTCGCGGCGAGGACCGAGCCCGCCGACATCGCCCGATTCGCGGGCTGGTGCTTCGCGGCGTTCGTCGTCTTCACGGCGATCTACTTCCATTCGCGGACCGCCGACCCCGGCGTGCGGTTCGCAATCCGAAACGGCACGATCACGAACTACGGGCCGTCATGGTGGGACCAGCAGAAGTTCGGCCAGTTCACCCCCGGCGACCTGGCGGTGATCGGATTCGCCTACATCGGCGTGATCGCGCGGCTCTCGTCGCGCCGCATGCAGCTGCACACGCGGACGGCCTGGCTGATCGGGCTCGGGGTCGTGGCCGTGACGATCGGCGTCGCCGTGGGGCTACTCAACTCCACGCCCAGCCCGTTCGGCGACTGGCGCTACCTGGCGATCGGCCTGCTCTTCGCCTTCGGGCTCTGGTCGACGATCCTCCAGACGGAACGCGACTGCTTCCGGTTCGCGCAGATCTTCGTCGCAATCATGGCGGTCTACGGCGTCGACCAGCTCATGAACTACGCGAAGGGCGGCGGCGAGATCGCCTTCTACGGCAGGACGACCAGCGGCGACCACGCGACGCTGGAGTTCATGGTCGCCGCCGTCGGGATCTCGATGGCGATGCTGCGGACGCGGCGGACCCGGTTCCTGTGGACGGCCGGCATCGTCATCGGGACGGCGGTGGTCATCCTCGCGTTCCGCCGGTACGCCTGGGTCGAGCTCGCGACCGTGTTCGGGGCGTTCGTCATGCTGTCGGGCGCGAGCCGCCGGCGCTACCTCGTCTCGATCGCCGCCGTCGGCGCCGTGGGCGTCGTCACGGTCGCCCTGACCTGGTCGGCGCTCGACTGGGGC
Organism: uncultured Actinomycetes bacterium; assembly: GCA_963805545.1. GTDB lineage: Bacteria > Actinomycetota > Thermoleophilia > Gaiellales > JAICJC01 > JAICJC01. The sequence continues at coordinate 231,877 of CAWDUU010000008.1, read as the reverse complement.
AGCCGCCTCGCCAGCCTCGATCCCACCCAGACCCGCGCGGACAACGTCTACGCGACGACGAACCAGGGCCACATCGACGACATCCTCGACGGCTGGGACCAGGTCCGCGCCAATCCCGTCACGGGCCTCGGCGTCGGCGTCCTCTACCACCCGGTCAGAACGGCGACCTGGAAGGGCGACGCGGGGATGGTGCACAACGCCCCGATCGAGATCTGGATCAAGTTCGGCATCCTCGGCCTCATCATCTTCTTCGCGACGTACTTCGTCCTCTTCCGCGACATCTGGCGGCGCCGGCGGCGGGGCCGGGTCTCGGACCTCCTCGCCTTCGGGGGCGGGGCCTTCCTGCTCGGGAACTTCGTCGTCATCTGCACCGTCTACCCATGGGCATTCAGCACCTGGGAGAAGGGCATCCTGATCTTCAGCCTGATCGCGATGGCCTACCCGCCCGGCTGGCGGTCATCTCTCACCACGGACCCGGCCCGCTGACCGTTCCGATGCCATCCGACGGGCAGCCGGTGCCCGACGTCAGCGTGGTCACACCCTCGTACGGCTACGCCCACTACCTGCGCGACGCCGTCCAGAGCGTGGCCGAGCAGCGCGGCGTCGCCGTGGAGCACGTGATCCAGGACGGCGGATCGACCGACGGCACGGTCGAGCTCCTGCGCGAGCTGGGCGACCTCGTCGACTGGGCGTCCGAGCCGGACGAGGGCCAGTCCGACGCCCTGAACCGCGGGATCTCACGGGCCCGCGGGCGCTGGATCGCGTGGCTGAACGCCGACGAGTTCTATCTGCCGGACGGCCTCGCCGCGCTCGTGCGCGAGGGTGACAGCACCGGGGCGGACGTCATCTACGGCGACACGCTCTTCTCCGACGGCGACGGGCGGCTCACGCGCCTTCTGCCGCAGCACCGGTTCTCGCCGTTCGTGCTGCGCTCGTACGGGTGCTTCATCAGCACCGTCTCGTCGATCGTCCGCACGTCGGCGCTCGGCAGCGACCCCATCGACGTCGAGATGCGGCGGATGATGGACTGGGACCTCTACCTCCGCCTCCTGCGCGAGGGCGCAGCCTTCCGCTACGTCGAGGCGCCGATCGGCGTCTTCCGGGCCCACGACACACGGGTGACCGCGACCGAGCGGCGCGGCTTCTTCCAGCGCCTGAACCGGGAGGACGGATTCGGGCGCGAGTACGACATGGTGCGCGACCGCTACGGCGCGATGCGCATGCGCCGGGCCGGCCACATCGCACACGGCGTCCTCAAGCTGACCGACGGCGCGTACGGGCGCCAGGCGCGCGGCAAGCGCGTGCACGGCGCCGACCTGCGCTGGTTTCGGTCGGACGACGCCGCGCGCGACTGGCAGCGCGTGCGTGCCGCGTGCTACCCGGCGGGGGCATGAGCGTTCGCCCGCTTTTCGTGCTGTCGCTGCCCCGGAGCGGCTCGACGCTGCTCCAGCGGATGCTGGCGACCCATCCCGACGTGGCGACCTCGTCGGAGCCGTGGATCCTCCTCCCGCAGCTCTACGCACTGCGGCCGTATGACGCGCAGGCCGAGTACGGCCATCGCACCGCCGCCCGGGCACTGCACGACTTCTGCGACGTGCTCCCCGGCGGCCGGGCCGCCTACCTGGAGGAGGTGCGCCGGACGGTGCTGGCGCTCTACGAGCAGGCCGCCGGCGGCGCGACGTGGTTCGTCGACAAGACGCCCCGCTACCACCTCGTCGTCGACGAGATCATGGAGCTCTTCCCCGACGCCCGGTTCGTCTTCCTGTGGCGCCACCCGCTCGCCGTTGCGGCGTCGGTGATCGAGTCGTTCGGGAGCGGGCACTGGAACCTCGACCGCTACGGGATCGACCTCTACGGCGGGCTCGACCGGCTCGTCGCCGCCCAGGCGCGAAACGACCCGCGCGCGTGCTCGATCCGCTACGAGGATCTCGTCGCCGGCCCGGAGGCGACGACCGCAGGCATCTTCGAGTTCCTCGGCCTCCCGCCCGCCGGCGACGCGGCCACCCGGTTCACCGAGATCGACCTGGCCGGGCGGATGGGCGACCGGACCGGACGCAAGCGCTACGACAGGGTGACCGAGGAATCGGTCAGCCGCTGGCGCGAGACCATGCGCAACCCGCTTCGGAAGCGCTGGTGCGCCGGGTACCTGCGGTTCGTGGGGCCGGACCGGCTCGCCGCGATGGGCTACGACCCGGCCGAGGTCGAGCGCGAGCTTTCGTCGATTCGCACCGGGGGGGCCTTGCTGGCTTCCGATGCCGCCCGCAGACTGTATGGGTACACCCACAGGAGGACCCCTTGGAACCTGAGCGCTCCGCGGGCACCGGAGATGGCCGGCTCGCCCTCGCACCCGAACCCGGCGTCGGGCGGATGACCGACGACCGCACAGTGATCTTCCTGCATATCGGCAAGACCGCCGGGTCGACGCTGCGCCAGGTGCTGAAGCGCCAGTTCCCGTCGTCGCAGGTGCTGACGGTGCGCGCCCGGCGGCGGCCGCGCACCGACACGATCGCCGACTTCGCGCGCCTCCCCGAGGAGGACCGGCTGCGGCCCAGGCTGATCATGGGCCACACCGTGTACGGCCTGCACGAGGGCGTGCCGCGCCCCTGCACCTACGTCACGATGCTGCGCCACCCGGTGAAGCTCGCCTTCTCGCAGTACCGCTACGTCCAGCGGGTCCCGTCCCACCACCACCACGAGGCCGTGAAGGACCTCACGCTCGAGGAGTACGTCGCCAGCAGGATCTCGTTCGAGATGGACAACAGCCAGACACGGGCGATCGCCGGCGACCTGGGCACGCCCGTCGGCGAGTGCACCGACGAGATGCTCGAGCTCGCGAAACGCAACCTCGACGAGCACTTCTCGTGGTTCGGCATCACCGAGCGGTTCGACGAGTCCCTGATCCTGCTTCGGCGGACGTTCGACTGGCGCGACGTGCGCTACGTGAGCCGCAACGTGTCGCGCACGCGCGCCGAGTTGACTCCGGCCCAGCGCGACCTTCTCGAGCGCGCCAACCGGCTCGACATGGAGCTCTACGAGTACGCCATGCGGGCGATGGACGCCCGCATCGCCGCCGAGCCCGGCTTCGCCGAGGAGCTCGAACGGTTCACGCGCGCCAACCACCGCTACCGAACCTGGGGCCGGCTCACCTACACGTGGCCGTCGGCGATCAAACGCCGCATCAAGCCCGAGGTGCGCGACCTGTACGCCGAGGACGGGGGAGCTTGACAGGTTCTCCCAGGCACCGTACCCTTGCCGTCACGTGCGCAAGGGCACGGCGGTAGACCTGCGCCGAAGGGACCGGCCGAGCCTGTCCCGACACGAACGACTGACCGAGGGAGACGGGTAGATGCGCACACGAATCGTCTTGGCGACGCTCCTGGCGTCGCTCGTGGTGCTGGGATCGTCGGCCCTGGGAGCCGGCGGCAATCTGCTGCCGAACGGCACGTTCGAGGGCTCCGGCAGCGGGTCGCTCACGGGCTGGAAGGGCCAGAGCGCGTCGCTGTCGCTCGTGGCCGGCGACGGCGGCGGGTTCGCGGCGCGCTCAGCCCGCACGGGCTCGGCGGCGACGTACGGCATCATCACCAAGCCGACGCTTCCTGTGACCAACACGGTCGGCGGCACCGTCTACATGGCCAACGGCCGCGCGATCGGCGTGAGCGGGAAGTCGATCTGCCTCAAGATCAAGGAGGCCGGCTCCAGGACGGCCACCAAGACGTCGTGCGTCAACGCGAGCGGCAGCTGGCAGACGCTGCCCGAGCTCGACTACACCGCCCTCGCCGACGGCGACTCGCTCACCCTCTGGGTCATCCAGAAGAAGGCCGTCTCCGGCAACACGCTGACGGTCGACAACCTCACGCTCTCCACCGGGACCGTCTCCGCCATCGACCCGCCGTCCAACCTGAACGCCACCGGCATCTCGGCCGACGAGATCGATCTCACCTGGGACGCGTCCCAGACCGCCGGCATCACCGGCTACCACGTCTACCGAAACGGCGGCGGCACGCCGGTCGCGACGGTGAACGCCCCTGACACGGCCTACGCCGACACAGGCCTGAACGCCGGCACCACCTACACCTACACCGTGGCCGCCTTCGACCAGAACGGCGAGTCCGGCCCGTCCAACCAGGCCTCCGCAGCCACCTCCGGCGGAGGCGGCAGCGTCACGATCGCCGCGGCCGGCGACATCGCCTGCAACCCGTCGGAGCCGAACTACAACAACGGCAACGGCGCCAACAACCAGTGCATGCAGAAGGCGACCGCCGATCTGGTGCTCGCCGGCTCCTACGCGAAGGTGCTGGCGCTCGGCGACCTCCAGTACGACTGCGGCTCGCTGGCCGCGTTCAACGCCAGCTACGACGCCTCGTGGGGACAGTTCGCCTCGAAGACGGAGCCCGCGATCGGCAACCACGAGGTTCAGTCCTCGAGCGACTGGGGCGAGTCGTGCCTGCCGCGCGGGTCGGGCTACTACACGTACTTCGAGAACCACGGGGTTCCCGAGGCCCACGGCGTGAACGGCAAGGGCTACTACAGCTTCGACCTCGGCAGCTGGCACGTCATCGCCCTGAACGCGAACTGCTCGAACGCCGGGGGCTGCGAGAACGGCTCACCGCAGATGAACTGGCTTCAGAACGACCTGGCCGCGCACCCGAACGCCTGCACGCTCGCCTTCTGGCACCAGGCCTCGTGGTCGACGACCGGCGGCGGCGGCGTCGCCGAGACGCGCCCGATGTGGGCGGCGCTCGCCAGCGCGGGAGCCGAGCTCGTCCTGAACGGGCACTTCCACCACTACGAGCGGTTCGCCGACCTGAACGCCAACGGCCAGCCGGTCGCCAACGGAGCCGGGATGCGCGAGATCATCGCCGGTATCGGGGGGGAGAGCCAGGGCTCATTCGGCAAGAACCAGACGCCCGCAGCCGGCTCGCAGGTCCGGAAGACCGGCTACGGCATCCTGGCTCTGACACTCGGCACCGGAAGCTACTCGTGGGACTACAAGCTCGTCGCCGGCGGAAGCGGCGATTCCGGATCGGACACGTGCCACTGAGTCGGCTGCCGGTTCAGCCGCGTTCCACCCGGCCGCACGGCGACGGCGCCGTGGCGGATAATTGACATGTTCCTCCAGCGGTCGTACCCTTGCCGAGAGGTGCGCAAGGCCGGGTAGACCTGCGCCGAGGGGACGGCGATGTCCGTCCCCTCACGAAGACTGAGGGGGACGGAATGCGCACGCGAATCGTCTTGGCGACGCTCCTGGCGTCGCTCGTGGTGCTGGGGTCGTCGGCCCTGGGAGCCGGAACGAACCTGCTGCCGAACGGTACGTTCGAGGGCTCCGGCAGCGGGTCGCTCACGGGCTGGAAGGGCCAGAGCGCGTCGCTGTCGCTCGTGGCAGGCGACGGCGGCGGGTTCGCGGCGAGCGCGGCCCGCACAGGGTCCGCGACAACGTACGGGGTCATCACGAAGCCGACGCCGCCCGTGACGAACACGGTCGCCGGCACGGTCTACACCGCGGACGGCCGCGCCATCGGCGTGAGCGGGAAGTCGATCTGCCTCAAGATCAAGGAGGCCGGCTCCAGGACGGCCACCAAGACGTCGTGCGTCAACGCGAGCGGCAGCTGGCAGACGCTGCCGACGCTCGACTACACGGCGCTCGCCGACGGCGACTCGCTCGTCTTCTGGGTGATCCAGAAGAACGCCGTCTCCGGCAACACGCTGACGGTCGACAACCTCACGCTGACCACCGGGGCGATCTCCACCATCGACGCGCCGTCCAACCTGAACGCCACCGGCATCTCGGCCGACGAGATCGACCTCACCTGGGACGCATCCCAGACCGCCGGCATCACCGGCTACCACGTCTACCGAAACGGCGGCGGCACGCCGGTCGCGACGGTGAACGCCCCCGACACGGCCTACGCCGACACCGGCCTCAACGCCGGGGACGACGTACACCTACACCGTGACCGCCTTCGACCAGAACGACGAGTCCGACCCGTCCAACCAGGCCTCCGCAGCCACCACCGGCGGAGGCGGGGGCGGCGGCGATCTGCTGCCGAACGGCACGTTCGAGGGCTCCGGCAGCGGGTCGCTCACCGGCTGGAAGGGCCAGAGCGCGTCGCTGTCACTCGTGGCAGGCGACGGCGGCGGGTTCGGGGCGCGTTCGAGCAGGACCGGCAGCGCGACGATCTACGGCATCATCACCAAGCCGACGCCGCCCGTGACGAACACGGTCGCCGGCACCGTCTACATGGCCAACGGCCGCGCGACCGGCGTGAGCGGGAAGCCGATCTGCCTCAAGCTCGCCGAGGCCGGCACCGTGTCGAAGACCACGACGTCGTGCGTCAACGCGAGCGGCAGCTGGCAGACGCTGCCGACGCTCGACTACACGGCGCTCGCCGACGGCGACTCGCTCACGTTCTCGGTGATCCAGAAGAACGCCGTCTCCGGCAACACGCTGACGGTCGACAACCTCACGCTCTCCACCGGGACCGTCTCGACCATCGACGCGCCGTCCAACCTGAACGCCACCGGCATCTCGGCCGACGAGATCGACCTCACCTGGGACGCGTCGACCACGGGAACCGTCACCGGCTACCACGTCTACCGAAACGGCGGCGGCACGCCGGTCGCGACGGTGAACGCCCCCGACACGGCCTACGCCGACACCGGCCTCAACCCGGGGACGACGTACTCCTACACCGTGACGGCCTTCGACCAGAACGACGAGTCCGACCCGTCCAACCAGGCCTCCGCAGCCACCACCGGCGGAGGCGGCAGCGTCACGATCGCCGCGGCCGGCGACATCGCCTGCAACCCGGCGGAGCCGAACTACAACAACGGCAACGGGGCCGACGGGGAGTGCATGCAGAAGGCGACCGCCGATCTGGTGCTCGCGGGCTCCTACGCCAAGGTGCTGGCGCTCGGCGACCTCCAGTACGACTGCGGCTCGCTGGCCGCGTTCAACGCCAGCTACGACGCCACCTGGGGACAGTTCGTGGGAAAGACCGAGCCGGTCCTGGGCAACCACGACGTCAAGGGCCAGAGCGCCTACGGCGAGTCGTGCCTCCCGAAGGGCTCCGGCTACTTCACGTACTTCGAGAACCACGGCGTCCCCGAGGCGGACGGGGTGAACGGGAAGGGCTACTACAGCTACGACCTCGGCAGCTGGCACGTCATTGCGCTCAACGCGAACTGCAGCCAGGCCGGCGGCTGCGAGAACGGCTCACCGCAGATGAACTGGCTTCAGGACGACCTGGCCGCGCACCCGAACGCCTGCACGCTCGCCTACTGGCACCAGGCCTCATGGTCCACGACAGGCGACGGCGGTGTCGCCGAGACGCGCCCGATGTGGGCGACGCTCGCCAATGCCGGAGCCGAGCTGGTTCTGGCAGGCCACTACCACCACTACGAGCGGTTCGCCGACCTGAACGCCGGCGGCCAGCCGGTCGCCGACGGGACCGGGATGCGCGAGATCATCGCCGGGATCGGCGGCGAGAGCCAGGGATCGTTCGGATCCAAGACGCCGCTCGCGGGCTCGCAGGTCCGGAAGACCGGCTACGGCATCCTCTCGCTGACGCTCGGCACCGGCTCCTACTCGTGGGACTACAAGCTGGTCGCCGGCGGGAGCGGCGACTCCGGATCGGACACGTGCCACTAGGCTCCGGCCGGTAGGTACGGTTCACCGATCATCCGTGGAGATACGGTCGCAACAATCGCTGCCTGGGAGCGGTGAGGCCCCCCGCGTCAGCAGGTCGACGAACGCCCGCTACTGGCTGCGCTACCGCCTGAACGGCTACCGGCCGTATCTGCGGCTGATCGAGTGGAAGCACGGCTCGAAGCCCGACCGGTTCATCCAGCCCGACACGGAGGTCGTGATCGAGGGCTTCGGCCGTTCGGCCTCCTCGTACGCCGTCGCGTGTCTGGAGCTCTCGCAGGACCGTCCGGTGCGGTCGGCCCACCACACGCACGCCTCCGCGCTGGTCGTCAAGGCGGCTCGGCTCCACCTCCCGACCATCGTCATCGTGAAGAAGCCCGACGACGTGGCGGTGTCGCACATGGTCCGCCATCCCGGGCTCAAGCCCCAGACGATCCTCCGGGCGTGGATCCGGTTTCACCGCGGCGTGGCCCGGGTCTCCCGGGACGTCGTCGTGGTCACCGTCGAGCAGCTCGACCGGGATCCGGGCGACGTGATCCGGCGGCTCAACGACCGCTTCGGCACGACGTACGTGCCGCCTCCCCGGACGGACGAGTTCGACAAGCGCGTGCAGGACGAGATGTGGCAGCGGCATCTCAAGCAGGGCCGCCCTGACCTGCATTTCGGGCGGCCGACCCCCGAACGGGAGCGCGCCAAGGAGGCGATGCGCCACCGCCTCGCCGATCCCCGGCTGGCGGCACTGCGCGCGGAGGCGAGCCGGCTCTATACCTCGCTCACCGGCGCCCCCGTCGCGGGTGATCAGCCGGCGGGATAGCCGAGACGCTGCATCATCGGCGCGATCATCGGGAGGATGCTCTCGATCTCAGCCGGATTCTCGTGCCGCCACTTATCCCTTTGCGGCGGCGTCACCGCCGTATGCGTGACCTTCCGGTCGAGCGCGCCCGCGTGATCGAGGACGTCCGGGTCGCCCGCAAGTCCGAGCGCGTCGAGCATCGCCGCGGTCGTCTCCATGGGCGACTCCACGAGCTCCTCGTACCGCACGTCGATGAACCGATCCCGTCCGATCCGCTCGCGAGCGTCGAGCACCGCGCGGTTGCCCTCCATCCACTGGAACGCGCACACCTCGGCGAGAGTCCGTCCCGAGGCGTACTCCTCCCACCCCGGCGGGAGGAGGAACTTCCAGACGGCGGCCGGATGGTCGCGGATGTCGAGCGGGACCGGCAGGCGCGTGCCTCGGCCGAACTTCCCCTCGGTGCGCCAGCCCGTGATCAGCGACGACACCGCCGCCCGGCCGTCTCGGGCGATGTAGACGAAACGGGCATCGGGATACAGCGCATGGAGGAACTCGGCCCGAAGCACCATGCGGGGGAACTTGTCCAGGTACGTCGTCGGCCCGGCGACCCGGTCGATCGCCCAGGCCAGCACCCGCCGCTCGTGCTCGGTGATGTCGGCCGGCCCGGCCGCGTGGGACCGGCCCGGAACGATCTCGCGCGGCCGGTACATCTCCCACAGGAACTGGCTGCCGTATCCGAGGGACGCCAGCCGCCGCGAACGGTCCAGGAGCTGGAAGAGCATGGTCGTGCCGGAACGCGGCGAGCCGAGGATGAAGACGGGCGCCTCCGGCGGGCGAACCCGCGGGAGTACGGGCGCGACTGCCCGGAGCACGGCTCCCGCCGCCAGGTGGCGCCGGCGGGTCATGGCGGCCCAGCGCAGAACGCGTGCGCGGTCGCGGTGCATCATCCCCGTACCAGCTCCCGGATTGGCTCGAACGACAGGCGGGCATGCGTCCAGATGCCCACCCGAATGCGTGCGAACACGAGTTGGAGGGCGTTCTGAAGGGTCTGCGCGGCGCATGTCGCGGCGGCCACCCCGGTGATCCCGTATCTGGGGGCCAGGAGGATCTCGGCGGTCACGCTCATGACGCTGGTTGCGATGGTGAGCGTCATCATCGTCCGCTGGTTGCCGGTCATCATGAGCGTGACGCCGCTCGACCCGGTGCAAACGGCGACCAGCCGGGCACAGCTGAGGATGACCAGGACGGTCGCGCCCTGCCTGAAATACGATCCGTAGACGAGCGACATGATGGCGCCGCCGGCGACGACGAACGTGCCGAGCACGAGCGCGGCCGGGATGCCGGCGACGGTCGAGACGCTCCTGAGCGCCCGCTCGAGCTGCTCCCGCTCCCCGCGCGCATGGAGCTCGGCGATGATCGGCGGCACGACCTGCGAGACGATGATCAGCGGCGTCGCAACGAAGAACACCAGCCGCGATGCCGCGCCGTACAGGGCGACGTCGGACTCCGAGCTGAAATGTCCGACGACCCAGAGGTCGACGCCCGTGCCGACACCGAAGCTCGCGATGCTCGTGATCACCAGCGGGATCGAGATCGCGGCCACCTCACGGACGCGGATGGGCTCGTCTCCCTGAAGGCGGGCGACTCGCCGCCGCAGCGCCACGGCCCCCGCAACGAGCGCGGTCGCGGTGGCTCCGGCTGTCAGGGCCACGGCCTGCCCCAGGCTGAGCCGGGCTCCGGCGATCCAGAGGCTCCCGAACGCTGCCACAAGGAGCACGTCCACCGCCAGGCCGCTGAAGAGCGTCGCCGGCCAGAACCGCTTGAGCGCACGGAACGTCTCTGCGGTGAGCGAGAGAAGCGCGTTCACGATCAGCCACACCGCCGCCAGGCCGACGACTCCGGCGACCGCGCGTGAGTGGTAGACGTGCACCGCGAGGAAGTCTCCGAGGCCGAGAACCACGATCGCGGCCAGCGTGACGGACGACACGAGGCCGATCGTGAACACGGTCCGGATGGCCCGCCGCGCACGGCCCGTGTTTCCTGTCGCCCTGGCTGCCGCCACAAGGCGGATGACCGCCCGGTCGAGTCCGAGTTGGGCGACAGTCGTCCCGAGCGTCACCATGCTGAAGACGAGGAAGTACGCGCCAAGCGTGCCGTGCCCCAGCATGCGTGCCAGCAGTGCGTTGAAGACCAGCGTCAGCACGGTTCCGGCGGCCATGCCGAAGAACACGGTCACCGATCCGCGCAGCAGCCGCCGACGGATCGCGGCGGCCGCCGCCGTGGGCGGGTCCATCTCCTTCGTCGCAGGGCTCACGCCCACCGTTCACGCCTCTCGGGTCCGCCCATGAGCCTTCTTGACGTCAGCAGGCCGCAGCTCGGCCCGGGCGGCGGAGCGGCGCCGGCCGGCGCCGCGGACGATGGTTGACGCGACGATCCACGAAATCGAGCGTACACGCTTCGGGGATGCCCGTCACTCCCCTGACGGCGCCGTAGCGATCGTGGCGGGCCGATCGCTCTTCCAGGTACTCTCCGGCCAAGTCGTGGCCGAGTGAGCGCGCGGCGGCGGCGGCAGAACTGCGAACGGACCGGCTCCTGCACCGCCGGGAGCCGCAATGCTCGAAGCGGAAAGGCTTGACAGGCCCTGCGAGCGTGGGACACTTGAACCGTCAAGCAGAAGTGTGGGAGGGAACATGACGGTTGCGCATGCCGGCGTGAGCGCGGACGACGGTTGCCGGTTGTATCTGGTCCGCCACGGGCGGACAGTGATGAACGCCGAGGTCCGGTTCCGCGGCCGGCTCGAGGTCCCGCTCGACGCGGTGGGCCGAGCCGAGGCCCTGGCGACCGCCCGGCAGCTCTCCGGCGCTGATCTCAGCGCCGTGTACACGAGCCCCCTGACCCGTGCCCGCGAGGTGGCGATGGCCGTCGCCGCCGCCGCGCACCTGGACGCGGTCGACGACCACGAGGGGCTGAACAACATCGACTACGGCGCCTGGGAGGGGCTCACCAAGGAGGAGTGCGCCGCGCACGACGCGGACGCGTTCCGCCTCTACGCCGAGGCGCCCGAACAGGCCGCCTGCCCTGAGGGCGAGGGCCTGGCACACGCCGCCGACCGCATGGTCGAGGCGCTCTACGACATCTGCCGCCGGCATCCGCGCCAGTCGATCGCGGCCGTGAGCCACGGCGCCATGGTGCGCCTGGCCGTGCTTCGCATTGCCGGCCCGACGATCGGCGACTGGCAGTTCAAGCTGCCGACGGGATCGGCGACGGTCATCGACTACGCCGACGGCGAGCTGCGGATCGCCTCGGCGCTCAACCGCCATCTTCCCGACCCGCACAAGGCCGCGGCCGGGACCATCGGCAGCGACGAGGCGGTGGCGTGATGGGCGACGTCGTCGTCGTCACAGGCGGCGGTGGCTTCATCGGAGGCCACCTCGTGCGCGACCTCGTCGGCAAGGGCCTCCGGGTCCGCGCCGTCGACATGAAGCCGATCGACGCCTGGTACCAGGTGTCGCCCGACGCGGAGTCCCTGGTCCTCGACCTGTCCGAGCGCGATGCGTGCGAACAGGCCGTGGCCGGAGCATCGCGCGTCTTCAACCTGGCCGCCGACATGGGCGGCATGGGCTTCATCGAGGCCAACAAGGCGCTCTGCATGCTGTCGGTGCTCATCAACACCCACATGCTGATGGCGGCCCGCGAGGCCGGCGCCGACCGGTTCTTCTTCTCGTCGTCGGCGTGCGTCTACGCCGCCGAACACCAGACCTCGCCCGACGTCACGGCGCTGGCCGAGGGCGACGCCTACCCGGCGATGCCCGAGGACGGCTACGGCTGGGAGAAGCTCTTCAGCGAGCGGATGTGCCGGCACTTCCTCGAGGACTTCGGGTTCCAGACCCGCGTCGCCCGCTACCACAACGTCTACGGCCCCTACGGGACGTACGACGGCGGCCGCGAGAAGGCGCCCGCCGCCATCTGCCGCAAGGTCCTCGCGGCCCAGCTCTCGGGCTCGAACGAGATCGAGATCTGGGGCGACGGCGAGCAGACGCGGAGCTTCATGTACGTGGACGACTGCGTCTACGGCACGCAGCACCTCATGGACAGCGACGTGGTCGAGCCGATCAACGTCGGCAGCTCCGAGCTCGTGACGATCAACCAGCTCGTCTCGATCGTCGAGGAGATTGCCGGCGTCGAGCTCAAGCGCAACTACAAGCTCGACGCGCCCCAGGGCGTGCGCGGGCGAAACAGCGACAACACGCTGATCCTCGAGCGGCTGGACTGGGAGCCGTCCATCACCCTGCGCGACGGGATGGAGCGCACCTACCGGTGGATCCACGACCAGATGACCGCCACCGGGTCGGCTGCGACGCGTTCGGCCGCGCGCTAAGAACCTGTTTCTAAGACCAGTCGAGATCGGCTTCGTAGCCGAGCGCGATCAGCTGATCACCGGCCACCGCCTTGAAGAGGGCGATGTGGTCGGGGGTCAGCTCGTCGCGCCAGCCGCCGGCCCGGCCCTGCCGGAAGGTGGAGCTCCTGTCCGACCACACCCGGCCGGCCACGGCGCGGATGCGCTCCGGCGAGAGCGGGCGGCCGACGTGGCGCGCGATCGCCTCGACGAGCTCGTCCTGGCGCTCGCTGCTGCCGCCGCCGGCCCGGCCGATCAGGTCCTCGAACCGGACGACCAGCACCTCGGGCATCGAGAGCCACGGCAGGTAGCGGCCGAGCCGCTCGCCGATCGAGTCCTGGCCGCGGCCGTGCTCGTCCGCCGCGAAGCCCTCGATCGTCGCGGTGATCCGCTCGCCTGGCGTCCGGTACTGCTCGGTGAACCGCCGGTGCAGGTCGTGCGAGTCCATCTTCGTGACGTAGTGCTGGGCCGAGACGACGACGTCGCGCGGGTCGCGCAGGATGAGAAGCGATCGGTAGCCGAGCGTGTCGAGCTCCCGATCGAGGCCCTCCACGTACGGGAAGTGCGCGGTCATGAACTGGCCGCGGTTCACGCGGCCCAGGGTGCGCCGCAGCGCGTCCCAGTCCATGTTGGCGGCGTCGGCCCGCGGAGCGCCGGCCGTGAAGTCGCCGGCGGCGCAGTGGACGCCCGAGAACATCATGCGGGGCAGCTCGCCGAGGAGCGCAGAGAGGAGGTGCGTCCCGCCCTTGGGGAAGCTGTTTGCGAACACCCGCGGCCCGGGCAGGAAGACGTTCGCGCGCGCCATGGCGCGGTAGGCCGGGACGACCGCACGCTGCTTCACCCCGGCGTGACGTGCGATCAGTTGCGAGAGCGTCGCCATGCCCACTCGAGTATCGGTGCGAGGCCGCGGAGTGTCAACGCGAGCCGCGCCGCCGGCGCGTGATACTGCCGCGATGCAGAGCATCCTCGTGACGGGCTCGCACCGCTCCGGCACCGGCTGGGTGGGCCAGGTGCTCGCGGCCTCGCCGGAGGCGGTGGGCTACGTGTGGGAGCCCTTCAGCGTCCTGCACCGCCCCGGCACGTGCGCCGCTCGGTTCCCGCACTGGTTCCCGTACGTGTGCGAGGAGAACGAGTCCGGGGTGCGCGGCCCGGTGGCCGACATGCTGCGCTGGCGCTACGCGGCCGGCGCGGAGCTCCGCAGCCTGCGCTCGCCGAAGGACGCCGCCCGGATGGTGCGCGACGCCGCGCGGTTTGCCCGCTACCGGCGCGCGGCTGCGATCCCGCTCCTCAAGGACCCGATCGCGGTCTTCTCGGCCGAGTGGCTCCACGCCGCGTTCGGCACCCGGCCCGTGCTCCTCGTCCGCCACCCGGCCGCGTTCGCGGCGAGCGTGAAGCGGCTCCACCTGCGCCACCCGTTCGGCGACTTCCTCGCCCAGCCGCTCATGATGCGGGACTGGCTCGGCCCGTACCGCGCCGAGATCGAGGCGTTCGCGCGCGCCGAGCACGAGATCGTCGACCAGGCGATCCTGCTGTGGAACGTGATCCACCACGCACTCGCGGCCTACCGGGAGCGCCACCCGGACTGGCCGTTCCTGCGGCTCGAGGACGTATCGCGCCGCCCGGCCGAGGAGTTCCATGCCCTCTTCGACCGGCTCTCGCTGCCCCGCGACGCAGGGGTGGACGCGCTGATCGCCGAGACCTCCGACGCCTCGAACCCCGCCGAGGCCGGCACGGCCGACTCGATCCGGCGCGACAGCGCCGCGCACGTGTGGAACTGGAAGAAGCGCCTGAGCGGCGAGGAGATCGAGCGCATCCACGCCGGCACCGCCGCGATCGCGGACGGGATGTACGGGCCCGAGGACTGGTGAGCGCCGCCGGACGCGCGCCGATCCTCGTCACGGGGATCAACCGGTCGGGGACGACCTGGGTCGGCCGGGCGCTGGCGCACGCACCCGGAGTCGGCATGATCTACGAGCCGTTCAACCCCGGCCACCGGCGCGGCATCTTTCGCGCGGAGGTGCCGCACTGGTTCACCTACGCCGGCGGCGCCCCGCCACCCGGGCTCGCCGCCGGCCTGAGGCGGACCCTCGGGTTCCGGTACTCCTACGCCGCCGAGCTCCGCCGGGTGCGCTCGCTGCGCGACGCCGGCCGGATGGGCCGTGACGCCGCCCGCTTCGCCGCCCACCGCGCCCGCGGCGCACGGCCGCTCATGAAGGACCCGATCGCGGTGCTCGCGGCGCCCTGGCTCGCGCGCGAGTTCGGGATGCAGGTGGTGGTGATGATCCGCCACCCCGGCGCCTACGCCGCCAGCCTGCGCCGCCTCAACTGGACGCACGACTTCTCGCACTTCCTCGACCAGCCGGGCCTCGTCGAAGACCTCGTACCGGAGCTCCGGGCCGACATCGAGGAGTTCGCGCGGCGGCCGCCGGACGTCGTCGACCAGGCGGCGCTGCTCTGGGAGGTCGTCTACACCGTCGTCGACCGCTACCGGGCCGCCCATCCGGACTGGATCTACGTCCGCCACGAGGATCTGTCCATCTCCCCTGCGGCGGGGTTCGAGTCGATGTGCGGCCGGCTCGGCATCGAGTACTCGGCGGGCGTGGCCCGCTTCGTGGCCGAGACCACCTCGGCGTCGAACCCGGCCGAGGCGGGCGAGGGCGTCGTGCACGCCCTCCACCGCCACAGCGCCGCCAGCGTGCGCACCTGGCACGAGCGCCTGACGGCCGAGGAGATCGCGCGCGTCCGCGCCCGCACGGAGCGCACGGCGAACGCCTTCTACCCCGAGTCGGACTGGTGGCGGCCGCCCCGGGCATAGCCGTCCGCCTTTGCACGATCTTTCGCCCGCCTTTACATCATCTTTACGTCAGGCGGAGATGGTGCCCGCGTGCGCATCCGCCCCGCGCCGACCGTTTTCGCGACGGTGCTTCTCTTCGCGCTCCTTGTGGTGCCCGCAAACGCCAACAAGGGAGCGTACTGGGGCACGTACGTGTCACCGCCGTCGGGCGAGTCGCCGCTCGGCGCGCTGACGTCGTTCGAGTCGACTGTCGGCCGCCGGTTCCACGCCTACCGCTTCTACCGGCCGATCGACAACGGCGACCTCGGAAGCAGCATCGCCGACGCGATGCGGCGCCGCGGCCAGCCGGTCTACCTGAACATCACGGCGCAGTTCCGCGGCCGCTGCATCCCCTGGCGCAGCGTGACCGCCGGCCGCTACGACCGCCGCTTCCACGTCATCGCCCGCGCGGTGCGCGGCTACCGCTACCGGGTCTACTTCACGTGGAACCACGAGATGGAGAACAGCTGCCGGACCGGGACGGCGGCCGAGTACCGCGCGAGCTACAAGCACATCCGGCGCATCTTCAGGAGCGAGCACGTGACGAACGCGCGCTGGGTGGTGGTGTTCGCGGCGAGCTACTTCAAGCAGCATCCCGCAAGCGTGGAGCACTTCCTCCCCCGGCGCTACGACATGATCGGCGTGGACGGCTACAACCGGGCGGGCCAGTGGCGCACGCCCGCGCAGATCTTCGGCGCGGCCCACCGCTTCGCCGCCAAGCGCGGGTCGCGGCTCTTCATCGGCGAGATCGGCTGCGAGGAGAGCCCGTCCGACGCGACGGCGAAGGCCGCCTGGATCACGTCCGCCGCCGAGACGTTCCAGCGCTGGAACGTCGGCGTCGTCCTGTGGACGAACTCCCCGACGAGCGGCGGCGACTACCGGGCCGACTCGTCGCAGGCCGCGCTCGACGCGTACCGAAGCGCGGGCGAGATGGCCTTCTTCGGCCGCTGACGCTGTACGGGGCGACACGCCGCAGGTAGGCTCGAACGGATGGCTTGGAGGCTGACTGCGTTGGTCGGTACGCTGGCGAGCGCCGCGTTCGTGAGCGGGATCGCCCACGTGT
Source organism: uncultured Actinomycetes bacterium (assembly GCA_963805545.1). GTDB lineage: Bacteria > Actinomycetota > Thermoleophilia > Gaiellales > JAICJC01 > JAICJC01. Next base: position 215,147 of record CAWDUU010000008.1, on the reverse strand, counting down.
ACACGGCGCGGCCGGATCCGGCGATGGGGTTCTGGGATGCCCTTCAGAGGCCGTACTACCTCCGGCCGTACTCGCCGAACGCCCGCGTGCTGTTCGGGTGCCTCGCGATCGGCGCGGTCTGTCTGGCAGCGGTGCCGCTCCTGCGGATGCACGCGCGCCCCGGCCGGCGGTGGCGGATCGGCTTGCTGGCGGGCGTCGCCGCAGCTGTGGTGATGGTCGGGACGGGGATGTACGCCTACCGGCATCCTCCCGAACACCGCGCCTGCTATCCGGTCAGGTCGTATGACCCCGCGAGCGGTGCCCATCGCGCCTACACGCTCTGCCAGAACGAGCCGGACAAGCTGCTCGGCCGCACCATTGCTCGCTCCCTGATCGGCTCGGCCGGTGCCCTCGTGCTCCTCACGCTCGTCAGCCTGCCGCTCATCGCTCGGACGGACGGCCGCCGCCCGAGCCCGGCCTGAACGCGACGAGGCCACCACCGGGGCCCGGCCCTGTCCGGGGCCCGGCCCACGGGGATCGACTCGCCTCGACGACGATGGGTGTGGTTGCCATGGTGCGCCGGCCCGAAGCGATCTGAACCAGGCCCATATGCGACGAGCCTTCTCATGCCGCCCAGAGCGCGATGACCACGAACGACTCGGCGAGAAGCACAGTGGCCCCCAGCGTCGCAATCAGCCCGCCCAGCACGAGCCGCAGCGACCGTGACGTCGTCCAGGCGGTGATGAGGCCGGCGAGAACGCCCGTGCAGATCCCTCCGAGGAGCCCCATCGCGGCCGCCTGCTTCCCGAGGTTGTCGAGCGCGACACAGGAGCCTTCCCCTTCCCCGCTGTATGGGCAGCTCGGGGCTGTCGCGTTCAGCCAGGCATCGGTTCCGGCGCCAACGACGAAGACGCCACACACCGCCGTGGCGAGCGCGATCAGCAGCGTTATGCCGATCACGCGCCAGAGGTCGGAGGCGGGGCGGCGGCCCCGGGCCAGCGCCGAACCTGCGGCGACCAGCAGCCCGGCTGCGCCGGCGACCGCGAAGCCCAGCAGCGTTCCTCCCTCCACTGTCCCAGTATGGGGGGAGCGGCTCCGGCTGACCAGGGAGATGCCGTCTGACGAGCCGGACGCCCGTTTCCAATCCGCCCAGAGACCGAATGGAATCGGCGCAACAGGGCTCGAACTCCCCTGTTAGTCGACAGGTTCGAGCGCTGGAGGGGCCACCGAGGGGGACACGACCCGTACACGCTCGAGCTGCTCGAGACCGCCTCGCATGGATTCGAGCTCGCGCTTCAGGCCGGCGATTAGCTCGGCCTTGGCCGGGTCTGCCTCGTCGGTCGGATGGAGGCCGGCGACCATTTGTTCGAGTCGCTCGAAGCTGGCCCGCATCCCACGGATCAGCGTCCTAGGCTGGTCGGAGCTCATGCCTGGAAAATCTAGTAGCCAAAAGATGGCCGGATCCGCTCAGATGTTTTTGGGCCCAGGAAACTCGCCACGGATCGCCATGGCCGTCATAACCACCGCAAAACGAGCCATAATCGGTCGGATTTCCGCTCGGGAAGCCGAATACGTAGGCCCGGTCCCCAGATGGACTGTCTAGCGCGGGTCAGAAAAGAGCCGACAAAGCCCGTCGTTAGCACGGTTCTAGGCCGTTAATCACGCCAAAGGCGCGGCGAGCGTGGAATATGGCAGACTTCTTTCGTGCCTTCAAGCTCGATTTCAAGTCCACCATATCCGCCATTCCACCCGTCGTCGACGGAAACGCTGCCTGCCGTCGTAACCACGGAGCAGTTCCGAGCCCTTTTTCCTGCGAAAGCGATTACGTCGAACTCAAGACTGGCACGAGCCAGAGGCCGTTGCAGGACGCGATCGTCGCCTTCTCTAACGTCGACGGCGGCGTCATCCTGATCGGAGTTCAGGACGATGGCACCGTGGTCGGACGGGAGATGACCGCGGGGGTCCTGGACGATATCCACACGGTGTGAGGGAGGTTCACAGCCCAGGGAGGTACTCGATCCACTCTCTGATGGTGGAAACCACTCCCATCACCGTAGTCTCTGTCGCGAAGCGGATCGAAGGCTTCTCGCAGACCTCCTCGGGCAAGGTTGTGGTTCGACGCGGGACACTGAAGATGCCGCTATTTGGGTCAGAGCTGACCCAGTTTCTGAGCGGCCGCTCGCTGCAGCGCTTCGAGGACACGGCCTGCGGGGTCTCGATCCGAGACGCTAACCAAGATCTACTCGCCGAGCTCGCGGAAGCCTTTGGCGGGTGGGACTCCAACTCGGAGCGTCTTGTCGACCACGGATTCACGCTGCCCAACCAAGAAGACCGACTCACTGTCGCCGGGGCCCTCTATCTGCTTGATGACCCGAGCACGGTTCTAGGCAAGGCCTTGATTGAGATCCTCCGATTTCCAGACGGCAGTTCCGAGTATGACCGCCGCACGGAACTCCGAGGGCCGCTACCGAGGCTTCTCACTGCCGCTGTCGATGCGGTGAGCGACGAGCTCGGAAGCGAGCTTGTTGTTCTCGGCGTTCGACGCCACGAGCTGCCGCGGCTGCCCCGAGTCGTCCTGAGAGAGGCGATCGCTAACGCCCTGGCCCACCGATCGTACGAGTACTCCGGCACGTCGGTGCGAATCGAGTTGAGAACGCACGCGGTGACGATTGAGTCGCCTGGCGGACTCCCCGAACCGGTCACAGTTGAGAACATGCGAGAGGCTCAAGCCGCGCGCAACCTTCACACAATCACGGCACTGCGTCGGTTCGGCTTGGCAGAGGACGCCGGCCGTGGGATTGATGTCATCCTCGACTCGATGCGGCAGGAGTTGCTGGAGGCTCCCGGGTTCGACGACACCGGGCATTCGGTGATCGTGACTCTGCCCGTGCGCAGTGCCGTGGCCCCGACCGAACGAGCCTGGATTCGCGAAGTCGAGACACGGGGGCTAATCGAGCCCGCGGATCGCTTTGCGCTGATCGACGCCGCGCGAGGCAATCCCCTCACGAACAACCGGGTAAGGAGTTTGCTTGGCGTCGATTCGCACGAAGCGCGGGCGACACTCCACCGCCTGCGCGATGCCGGCTTGGTCGTCCAGCAAGGGGAGCGCGGAGGTACGCAATACGTTCTGGCCGACTCGCTTCAGCCCCCAGCTGGCCTCAGATTGTCAACGGAAGCTCTTGAGAACCTTGTAATCAGACTGGCCAGCGAGCGAGCCGCGATTTCAAATGCAGACGTCCGAAAAGCCACGGGGCTAGGCCGACAGGAGGTCCTCGCGATTCTCAGCTCATTGGTTCACCGGGGACGACTCCACCGAGAAGGTGAGCGGCGCGGGACGCGCTATTCGATCCCGACCGCGCCTGACGAGTAAGGACGCCGGTTCCGTTCGGCCTTCCAGCGTTAGGCCGGCCCTCGAACTTCGTCGCGAGGGGCCACCGAGGGGGGCACGTGGCGAACGCGGCCGGCTTTCGCGGCACGCATTACAGACGTAATCAGGCGGATTCCGCATGCTTCCGGGACATCCGATGGGCGCAACAGGGCTCGAACCTGTGACCTTCCGCGCGTGAAGCGGACGCTCTCCCAGCTGAGCTATGCGCCCTGGGGAAGGGCAGTCTACCGGGTCGCGCCGGGCCGATGGCCGATGTGGGCGCGCACGTGGTGCAGGAGCTCGGGGACGCTGAACGGCTTCGCCAGGCAGCCCGCCGCCCCGAACCTGCGCACGTCCGCAATCCCCGCCTCGGCGGACCTGGCGGTCATCACGACCACCTTCAGGTCGTGCCGGCCGGCGTCACGCAGCTCGCGCACGATCTCCCAGCCGCCGCGCAGCGGAAGCGTCGCGTCGAGCAGGCAGAGGCGGGGGTCGTAGCCGTAGATCAGGTCGAGTGCGACCTCGCCGTCGCCCGCGGGCAGGACGTGGTAGCCGGCCCGCCCGAGCTTGTGGTGCATGAGGCGCAGGAGGCGCATGTCGTCGCCTGCGACCACGATGCGAGGCCGCTTCGAGCGCGACATGAGCGGGCTCCAGCCGGCGTGGGGCGTGTGGTGGTGCTTCGACGGTGCGTATGCGTGCATCGCGGGCCCTTCTTCGTCCGTGGAGTCGATCCGCAGCGTCCGGGCTGCGTCTGGTGTTCCATCGGCAGATCGGAGGATCGCGGCGATACGCCGGGACGGGGATTCGGCCCACCGCCCGGCGGAATCCGAGCCTCAGATCTCGATCTCGGTGCCCAGCCCGCGCTCGCGGGCCGTCTCGAGCACCAGCGCCGCCGCGGCGGCGTCCTGCGCGGCGACGCCGACCGACTTGTAGATCGTGATCTGGTCGGGGCTCGTCCGGCCCGGCCTCGCCCCGGAGACGAGCTCGCCGATCTCGGCGTGGATGTGGTCGGGCCCGAAGACCCCGTCGCGGATCGGCCAGAGCAGGTCGTTCGAGCCGGCCGGGTAGGGGGCGAGCGCGGCGGCACGCGACTCGACCACGACGAGCGCCGCCGCCAGCGCCTCGGCGTCGACCTCGCGGCCGTCGGGGTTGAAGCCGACCGACGTCACGTGCGTCCCCGGCCGCAGCCATCCCCCGCGCACGACCGGCTCGGGCGAGTGGGTGCACGCGCAGACGATGTCGGCGCCCGAGACCGCCTCCTCGAACGACCCGGCGACGACGCCTCCCAGCTCGTCGGCGAGCGCGGAAGCCCTGGCGGGGTCGCGCCCGGCGATCCGCACCTCGCCGATCGGCCGCACCCGGCGGACGAACTCGGCGTGGGCGCGGGCCTGGACACCCGTGCCGAGGACCGCGAGCACCGAGGCGTCCTCGCGGGCCAGAAGCCTGGCCGAGAGGGCCGAGCAGGCGGCCGTCCGCATCGCGGTCACGACCTCGCCGTCCATCACGGCCTCGGGGGTTCCGGTCTCGGGGTCGAAGGCGGCGACGATGGCCCTATGCGTCGGGAGGCCGCGGGCGGCGTTCCGGGGGAACATCGCGACGAGCTTGGCGGCCAGTGCGCCGGCACCGGCCAGGTGGGCGGGCATCGCGATCAGCACGCCGCCGACGGCGGCCACGTCGGCGGCGGTGCGGTTCGGGAACGAGCCGTTCCCGGCGCTCACGTCGGCCATCGCGGCCGCGACGGCGTCGACCAGCCGGTCGGGATCCAGTGCAGCTTCGACGTCGCGCCTCGACAGGACGAGCATCAGCGGAGAGGGCGGGATTCGAACCCGCGAACGAGGAAACCCCCCGTTACGCGATTTCCAGTCGCGCTCCTTAAGCCAACTCGGACACCTCTCCGGGCTGTTGGAGTATGCCACCGTGCTCACCGGGAAAGGCAGCGGGGTGGTAGGCTCGCGCCGGCACGTTCAACCCGACGACGAGGACTGGGAATGCCCGACGAGCGAATCGAGATCCTGCGGCGCGTGGCGCTCTTCGACGATCTGTCCGACCGTGAGCTCGAGGCGGTCGCCAACGCCTCGAAGGAGCGCCGGTTCGACACCGGCGACACCGTCGTCGGCGAAGGTGAGGGCGGCGTGGGGTTCTTCGTCGTCGCCGACGGGACGGCCCGCGTGGAGGTGGCCGGCGAGCGCCGCGGCACCATCGGCCCGGGCGCCTCGTTCGGCGAGGTCGCGCTCCTCGACGAGGGTGGCCGCCGCACCGCGAGCGTGGTCGCCGAGTCGCCGCTTCGGGTGTTCGGCATCACCGCGTGGCAGTTCACGCCGCTTCTCGAGCAGCACCCGTCGATCGCCATCAAGATCGCCAAGATCCTGGCCCGCCGCCTGCGCGAGGCCGAGGAACGCTCGTCGGCGCCTGCCTGATACGATCACCCCGACCGTGCTAAGCGGGGAGCTAGCGGTACCCTCCTCCGGCAATCCGCTCTAGCCGGGCCGAATCCCCGTCCTGAGGGGTGCCGGGTTCGGGATCAGGGCCGGCGCGCTCCGCGTCGATCGCCAGGTCCCACGCAACGGAGGCTTGTGAACCGCGTCAGGTCCGGAAGGAAGCAGCGCTAAGCAACGTCACCCGGGTGCCGTGGGCAAGCCTGGCGGGAGCGAGCAGCGCTGGCACCGCCCGGGTCCGACACTTCGAAGGCGGGTGCACGGTCGCTAAGGCTTCCCCCCGGCGGTGGCCGATCCACCACCGGGGGACAGGCTTCAGCCTGTCCCCAGAACTGCTCCATCTCCACCGCCGTCAGGGTCACAGTTAAGCTGCACCAGGTGTCCGCCCTCTACCGCACCCACCGGCCGCAGGACTTCGACCAGGTCGTCGGTCAGGAGCACGTCGTGCGCACGCTCCGGAACGCCGTCGAGCTCGACCGGGTCGCGCACGCCTACCTGTTCGCCGGGCCGCGCGGCACGGGCAAGACGTCGATGGCCAAGATCCTGGCCAAGGCGCTGAACTGCGTCAACGGCCCGACGCCGACGCCGTGCAAGGAGTGCGAGTCGTGCCGCTCGATCCACGACGCCACGTCGGTCGACGTGATCGAGCTCGACGCGGCCAGCCACCGCGGCATCGACGACATCCGCGAGATCCGCGACCGGGTGGCGCTCCGGCCCGTGCACGGCCGCAAGAAGGTCTACATCGTCGACGAGGCCCACATGCTGACCAAGGAGGCCTCGAACGCCGTCCTGAAGACGCTCGAGGAGCCGCCCGACCACGTCGTCTTCGTGCTCTGCACCACCGAGATGGGCGCGATGCTGCCGACGATCCGCAGCCGCTGCCAGCGGTTCGCGTTCTTCCGGCCGGGCCTGCCCGAGATCTCCACCCTGCTTCACCGCATCGCCGCGGCGGAGTCGATCGAGATCGACGCGGCCGCCGTCTCGCTCGTCGCCAGGGCCGCGTCGGGGAGCTTCCGCGACGCCGTCTCGGCGCTCGACCAGCTGGCGACGGCGTGCAGCGGCCCGATCGCCGTCGACGACGTCCGCGCCCTCCTCGGCACGACCGACGCCGGCATCCTGTTCGACCTGCTCGACCGGGTCGCCGCGGCCGACGCCGCCGGCTGCCTTCAGGCGATCGACGCCCAGGCCGACGCCGGCGCCGACCTCGGCACGCTCGTGACGGACGTGCTCGCGCACCTGCGGCTGCTCTTCCTCCAGCAGCAGCTCGGCGCGCTCCCGGCCGAGGCGGCCGTGACCGACGACGAGCGGGCCCGGATCGCAAGCCAGGCCGAGCGGATCGAGCCGGCGACCGTCCACCGGCTCATCGACCTCCTGCGCGACGTCCTCGACGACGTCCGCGACGGCGCCGACCCGCGGCTGCCGCTCGAGCTGGCGCTCGTCAGGACGTGCCGGCCGGCCGGCGACCTGACCGCCGAGGCCTTCGACCAGCGCCTCTCGCGGATCGAGGCTGCCCTCCAGGGCGGCACTCCGCCGCCTGCCACCGCGGCCGCCGCTCCCCCGCCGCCCGCCGCGCCGCCCGCAGAATCGCCCCAGGCCGCGCCGGCCCCGGAGACCGCGCCGGCGGCCGAGGCCGCGGCGCCGCCCCTCTCACCGCCGCCGGCCGGCGACCCGGCCCGGCTGGCGGACCGCTGGCACGAGGCGGTCGTGCCCGAGGTGAGCCGCCGCTCGGCCGCGCTCGGCTCCCTCATCGAGCACGCCGTTCCCGACGCCGGGTCGGGCGACGTCGTCCTGGCGTTCCCGCGCTCGCAGACGTTCGCCAAGGCGACCGCCGACACGCCCCAGAACCGCGCGCTCATCGAGTCGGTGCTCGAGCAGGCCGTCGGCGGGCCGGTGCGGGTGCGCATGGAGGTGGCCGAGGGCGAGGCCGGGGAACCGGAGGCGGAGCCGCTCGAGCCTGAGCGGCTCGACGAGGCCGCCCTCCTGACCGAGCTCAAGGAGAAGTTCGACGCCCGCGAGATCGAGGAGCGCGCATGACCAAGATGGACCCGAACAAGATGATGGCCCAGCTCGGCAAGATGCAGGAGCAGATGGCCCAGGCCCAGGAGGAGTTGAAGACCGCCTACGTCGAGCACTCCGCCGGCGGCGGCGCGGTCACCGTCAAGGCGTCCGGCGCGATCGAGATCACCGACATCACGATCAAGCCCGAGGCCATCGACCCCGACGACCCCGAGATGCTCCAGGACCTGCTCGTCTCGGCCGTGAACGGCGCCATCAGCGCGGCCCAGAACCTCCAGCAGCAGAAGATGATGGGGCAGCTCGGCGGGCTCGGGGGCCTCGGCATCCCCGGGCTTTAGCGTCCCTGCGTGTACGCCCCCTCGGTCGACAACCTGATCGCTCAGCTCGCCCGCCTGCCCGGCGTCGGCCGGCGCACGGCGCAGCGACTGGCGTTCCACCTCCTCAAGGCGTCGGACGGCGATGCGAACGCGCTGGCCGACGCGATCCGCGAGGTGAAGGAGCGGATCCGGCCGTGCTCGCGCTGCTTCAACCTGGCCGAGGACGAGCTGTGCGAGATCTGCGCCGACGCACGCCGTGACGGCTCGCTGATCTGCGTCGTCGAGGATCCGTCGGACGTGGTCGCGCTCGAGCGCACCCACGAGTACCGGGGCCTCTACCACGTGCTCGGCGGCGCCCTCTCGCCGATCGACGGCGTCGATCCCGAACACCTGCGGATTGCCGAGCTGCTCCAGCGGGTCGAGCGAAGCGACGTCGCCGAGGTGCTGCTGGCGACCAACCCGACGATGACGGGCGAGGCGACCGCCGCCTATCTGGCCGACCGCCTGCGCGGCCGCTGCCGGGTTACACGGCTCGCGAGCGGCCTCCCCGTCGGCGGCGACCTGGAGTACGCCGACGAGGTCACGCTCGGCCGCGCGCTCGCCGGGCGGCGGGAGATGTGATGGCGCGGCACGTCGTCGACCCCACCTCGATGCACCGCTACACCGACGAGACCGAGCGGGTCGCCCGGGCCGCCCTGGGCTACGCCCGCGACCGCCTGCGCCTGCACCCGGTGCCGCTCGACGGCCCCAGGACCGCCGAGGAGCTGACCGAGCTGGCCGGTGCGACGGTCACCGAGGACGGGCTCGGCGGCGAGGCGGCGATGCGGCTCTTCGCCGACGTGCTCGCACCGGCCATCATCTCGATCGACAACCCGCGCTTCCTGGCGTTCATCCCGGCCGCGCCGACCGAGCTCTCGATGATGTTCGACCTCGTCGTCGGCGCCTCGTCGATCTACGCCGGAACATGGATGGAAGCCTCGGGCGCCGTCTACGCCGAGAACCAGGCGCTGGAATGGCTCGCCGGGCTCGCGGGGATGCCGGAGCAGGCTGCGGGCTGCTTCGTCCAGGGCGGGACGATCGGCAACCTCTCGGCGCTTGTCGCCGCCCGGCACGCCCATCGCACCGCCCGCGGCGACGACGGCCGTCGGCTACGGGTGGTGTGCACCGACGAGACGCACTCGTCGGTGGCGACGGCGGCGGCGGTGATGGACGTCGGCCTGCTCCGGATCGCCCCCGACATCCGCGGCCGGATGACCGGCGAGGCGCTGGCGGTGGCGATCGAGCAGCAGGGGGCGGGCGGGCTCTTTGCCGTCGCGGCGACGGCCGGGACGACCAACGCCGGCGCCATCGACGACCTGGACGGCATCGCCGCGGTGTGCCGCGAGCACGGCCTGTGGATGCACGTCGACGGCGCCTACGGCGGAGCGGCGCTCGCGGCGCCCTCGGTGCGCGACCGGTTCGCCGGGATCGAGAACGCCGACTCGTTCATCGTCGACCCGCACAAGTGGCTCTTCGCGCCGTTCGACTCCTGCGCCCTGCTCTACCGCAACCCCGAGCTGGCCCGGGCGGCGCACACCCAGCAGGCCGGCTACCTCGAGCACGTCCAGGGGAGCGAGCTCAATCCCTCCGACTACGCCGTCCACCTGAGCCGGCGGGCACGCGGGCTGCCCTTCTGGTTCTCGCTCGCCGCGCACGGCACGCGGGCCTACTCCGAGGCGATCGAGCACACACTCGATGTCGCCCGCGAGGCCGCCGGCGAGATCCGCTCCCGGCCGTACGTCGAGCTTCTGAACGACCCGGAGCTCACCGTGCTCGTGCTCCGCCGCACCGGCTGGGGGCCGGCCGACTACACGGCGTGGACCGAGCGGCTCCTGGCCGAAGGCGTCGCGTTCGTCACGCCGACGACGTTCGCGGGCGAGACCGTCACCCGGTTTGCGATCGTGAACCCGCGAACGACGATCGCGGACATCGCGGCGATCCTCGACACGATGGCCTAGGCAGTTCGCCGGCGCGCCTCGATCGCGCGCCCGGCAAGGGCCGCCAGCGCGACCGCTGCGACGACCGCGGTGGCCCCGAACGGCCCGGCCCGGACGCCGGCCCTGCGGGCGCCCATGACCGCGTCGTACGAGCGGTCGGACATGAGCGACCAGCGCGACCGCGACGAGAGCGCCGAGCCGACCGACGCGAACGAGCCGGCCGAGAACAGCGAGCAGGCGCTCCCGACCGATCCGATCGACAGGAACGAGCCCACCGACCCGATCGAGAGCACGGAGCCCTTCGAGGCGATCGAGAGCACGGAGCTCTCGGAGCGGATCGACCAGCGCGACGCCCGCATGGCGGTGTTCTCGCACACGCCGGCGCGGGGTGCGCCGGTGACCGCGGTCGGTACACTGCCGCGATGGCCGAGGCCGCACCCCAGCCCATCGCCGGCCGCGTGCTCGTGATGAAGTTCGGGGGCACGTCCGTCGCCGATGCCGACAAGATCCGGCGCGTCGCCGCGCGCCTGGTCGCCGCGCAAACGGCGGGCCGGCGGGTGGTCGGCGTCGTCTCGGCGATGGGCCAGACCACCGACCAGCTCGTCGAGCTGGCCCGAGGCGTCTCGCCGCGGTCGCATCCGCGCGAGATGGACATGCTGCTCTCGACCGGCGAGCGGATCACGGCGGCCCTGTGCGCGATGGCGATCAACGACCTCGGCGCCCATGCGGTGTCGCTCACCGGCTCCCAGGCGGGGATCGTCACCGACACCGTCCACACCAAGGCCAAGATCCTCGAGATCCGCCCACGCCGCATCTCCGAGGCGCTCGACCGGGGCGAGATCGTGCTCGTGGCCGGGTTCCAGGGCGTCTCGACCGCCTACGACGTGACGACCCTCGGCCGCGGCGGCTCCGACACGACCGCCGTCGCGCTGGCGGCCGCCCTCGACGGCGACTGCGAGATCTACACCGACGTCGCCGGCGTCTTCACCGCCGACCCGCGCATCGTCCCGCACGCCCGGAAGCTCGGCACCGTCTCGCCGCTGGAGATGCTCGAGATGGCCGGGTCGGGAGCGCGCGTGCTCCAGCTGCGGTCGGTGGAGTTCGCCCGAAACCATGCGGTGCCGCTGCACGTGCGCTCGACCTTCACCGACGCGGAGGGCACCTGGATCCGGGAAGATACGGGCATGGAGGCCCCGATCATCTCGGGCATCGCCCACACCACGGACGAGGCCTACGTCACGCTGACCGACGTCCCCGACAAGCCGGGGACCGCCGCGAGCATCTTCAACGCTGTCGCCGAGGCCAACATCAACGTCGACACCATCATCCAGAACGCCGTCACCCACGGCGACGCCGACGTCACGTTCTCGGTGCCGCTCGACGACCTGCCGCTCATGACGAACACGATCGAGGGCCTGTGCCGCGACCTGGGCCTGCACTGGCGGGTTGACGATACGGCCGCCAAGGTGAGCCTGATCGGCGCCGGGATGAAGAGCCACCCGGGCGTGGCCGCGAAGATGTTCCAGGTGCTGGCCGAGCTCGGGATCAACGTGCGGATGATCGCCACCTCGCCGATCAAGGTGTCGTGCGTCGTCTCCCGCGACCGGGTCGGCGAGGCCGTCGCCGCCCTGCACGGGGCGTTCGAGGCCGAGCTGGCCGAGGCGGACGGGGGCGAGATCGATGCGTAGCCCGCGGGTCGCCGTGGTCGGAGCGACGGGAGCGGTCGGGCCGGTCGTGCTCGACGTGCTGCACGAGCGCGGTTTCCCCGCCTCCGAGGTGGCCGCGTTTGCCTCGGCCCGCTCCGCCGGCACGCGCGTGGCCTACGCCGGCGAGGAGCTCGAGGTGCGCGAGCTCACGGCCGACGCGCTCGAGGGCTTCGACCTCGCGCTCTTCTCGGCGGGCGGCTCGACGTCGCGCACGTTCGCGCCGGAGGCCGTCGCGCGCGGATGCGTCGTCGTCGACAAGTCGAGCGCCTTCCGGCTCGACCCGGCGGTTCCGCTGGTCGTCCCCGAGGTGAACGGCGATGCCGCCGCGGCCCACCAGGGCATCGTCTCGAACCCGAACTGCTCCACGATCCAGCTCGTGTGCGCCCTCGCCCCGCTGCACGCGGCCGCGGGGCTCGACCACGTCACGATCGCGACGTACCAGGCGGTGTCCGGCACGGGCGCAAAGGCGGTCGAGGAGCTGCGCGTGCAGTCCCAGGCGGTGCTTGCCGGAGACACGGCCGACCCGGTCGTGTACCCTCATCCAATCGCGTTCAACGCGTTACCGCAGTGCGACAGCTTCGAGGGGGATAGCACGTTGGAGGAGACGAAGCTCGTGCTCGAGTCGCAGAAGATCCTCGACGACGACAGCATCGGCATCCATGCGACCTGCGTCCGCGTGCCCGTGTGGCGCGGGCACTCCGAGGCGGTCTGGATCGAGACCCGCGCGCCGCTCGAGGCTGACGAGGCGCGTGCGATCCTGAGGGCCGCGCCGGGCGTCAGGGTCGTCGACGATCCCGGCCTCGGCGAGTACCCGCTCGCCTCCGACGCGGCGGACACCGACGACGTGCTGGTCGGCCGCATCCGCCGCGACCCGTCGCGCCGGAACGGGCTCGCGCTCTGGATCGTGGCCGACAACCTCCGCAAGGGCGCGGCCACGAACGGCGTCCAGATCGCGGAGCTGCTCGTCGAGCGCGACCTCATCCGTGTCCCCGGCCGGGCGGCCGCCTGATGGCGACGCCGGACCGAGGGGGCCGGCTCTGTCCGGTGTGCCTGCGCCCGGCGGGCTCCGGACGGTGCCACGAGCACGGACCGTGGGAGCCGCATCAGCTCCTCACCCGCGACGACCGCCGCCGGGCGGCGGCCACGCTCATCCGCCAGCCGTTCGAGCCGCTGGTGCATGCCTGCCCGCGCTGCCTGGGCGAGGTGGCCCTGGGCCGGCTCGGCTTCCACTGCGTCGAGCACGGCCACGCGCACGGCGGGCACGGCCCCTACCGGGTCGACGAGCTGCTCGGGCCGACGGCGCAGCGCGAGGCGGCGCTCCACCGCTCGCGGCTCGCGCGCCGGAAGCGCGCCCGCCGCGATGCGCAGGTGATCGAGCTCCAGTCGCTGCCCTGGCCGGATGCGGCCCGCACGGCCCGGCTCGTGGCCGGCGCCGGCGTGATGGCCGCGACGCTCGCGTTCCTGGTGCGCTAGATCTCGCCGCGATCACCGGGCGAACCCCAATGGGGCCTGGCCCCCGTGGTCACACGGTCTGGCTGGTGGCGATCGGCGTCGTCGTCGGCTTCCTGGAGCCGCCCGCCCGCTCGATCGTGACGGCGATCCTGTCGCCCGGCTTCGCGGCCTGCGTCAGCTTCAGCTCGACCGTGCCGCCGCCCTTGAAGACACCGGCGGGCAGGGCGACGCTGCCGCGGATCACCCAGGCCTCGTACGTCTTCCCCGCGGGCGCCGGGCGCAGGTGGGCGAAGAGGGTGGCGTTGCCGTCCGTCTGGGCGACGACGTTTCCGACGCCGGGCAGCGTCACCGCTGCGCCGTTCGCCAGATCGCTGCGGTTCGTGCTGAGGTCGTTCCGAAGCGAGACGTTCCACGCCAGCATCGCGGCGAGCGCCACGGCCATCGCCGGGACGGCGACGATCGAGAACCGCGGCCACCATCCCCGCCGTGCCGGCCTGGCGGGGCGCTCGGCGGCGGGGGCCTCGGCCGCGGGCCCGGCGACGACGGGCTCTGCGATCGCAAGCACCCGGCCTCGCAGCTCGGGCGGCGGGGCGACCTGGGGCACACCGTAGGCGAGCGATGCCGCGACGGCCTCGGTCTCGCGCAGCCTCCGGCGGCAGCGCTCGCACTCCGCGAGGTGCACGACGACGCGCTCCTCGTCCTCGGAGGAGAGCGCGCGCAGGGCGTGGCCCGCGATCAGCTCGTCGACGTGTTCCACTCGTCCTCCGGCCGCATGCCGGCGGCCGCCAGCGCGTCGCGAAGCGCATTCATCGCGGCGAACGTCCGGCTCTTCACGGTGCCGATCGGCACGGCCAGCCGTTCGGCGAGCTCCGATTGGGTGTACCCGGCGAAGTAGGCCAGCTCGATCACCTCGCGATGCGGGTCGGGCAGGCGCGCGAGGGCGCTCGCGATCTGCTCGCGGGCGACGCCCAGCCAGGCCTGATGCTCGACCGCGGGCTCAGGATCGGGAGCGGCCGGCGCCTCGTCGAGCGGCTCCGTCCGGCGCCGCTCCTCCCGCCGCACCATGTCGACCGCCTTGTGATGTGTCATGGTCAAGATCCACGTCGAGGGCTGACCCCGCGACGGGTCGAACGTCCGGGCCTGCGTCCAGACGGCCAGGAACGTGTTCTGCACGACGTCCGCGGCGAGGTCACGGTCGCGGACGACGCGCAGCGCAAGCGAGTACGCCGCGCCGCCGTACATGTCGTACAGGCGGGCGAATGCCTCCCGGTCACCGCGGCCGACGAGCGCCAGGAGACCGTGGTCGGAGAGATGCTCCACGCGTCCTTCCCTGTCGTCCTGCTCGGGAGTCATTCGCACGCTCTCGCGGAACGGTTCACCGCACCGCCGCCGGCGAGGGGTCGACGACCTGGAGGCGGGCGCGGAGCCGCTCGAGCCGCCCGGGCTCACGGGCCGGCACGATCGCACGCAGGTCGAGGCGCATCAGCTCGATTCTGCCGGCCGACCGGCGGGTGTGGAAGCCGAAGTCGCGCAGGAAGTCGGCCGGGAAGATCGTCCGGTGGCGCACGAACCGCTCCGGGAAGGCGGCGTCGGAGCCGTACCGGTAGGCGTACGCCTCGAGCGCGGCGAGGCCGCGGTCGCGGCACTCGCCGATCGCCGCCAGGATCAGGCTCTGGAGCGCCCAGGGGCTGCCCGCCTCGATCAGGTAGGCGCAGGTGACGATCGCGGCGTCGCGGCTCGGCGGCCCGGCCGGCATCGTGTGCGCGCGGGGGAACGCGTCCGCCGGGCCGTACTGGACGAGGCCGATCACGCGGCCGCCGTCGCCGCGGTAGACCTTCCCCCACGGCCCGAACTCGTCCTCGGCCTCCTCGATCCAGCGCCGCTTCTCGCCGGGGTCGCGGCCGGGACGGGTCTGCCACCACATGCACTCGCGGCACGGCACGGGCGCGTCGGAGACGGTCGCGCCGGTCAGGTGGTCGACGCCCGCGCCGCTCATGGAAGGGCGACGTCGTCGACGTGCACCGACACGACCGCGACCTCGAGCGCCACCATCGACCCCAGGTAGCCGCGTACGGCGGTCTCGACCTGGGCCGCAACGGCCGGGATGGGGGCGCCCCAGGCGGTCACGAGGTGCAGCTCGACCTCGAGGCCCTCCGGGCCAGCCGAGACCCGCACACCCGCGCGTTCGGGGTCGGTGCGCCGCTCGAGCGGCCCGAACCCGCTGGCCGCGAGCGCATGCACGCCCTCCACCTCGCGCGCCGCGGCCGCCGCATAGGTCGCGATGACGGCATGCGAGATGTGTGCCGCGACGCCGGCCGAATGCACCGACTCGGCCGGGGCCCCTCCGGACGCGTCGCTCATCGGCCGAGTATACGGCGGCAGCCCCTCATGCCCGCCGGAGCCGCAGCAGGCTCACCTCGGGGCGAGCGGCCACGCGGAAGGGCACGAGGGTCGTCCCGAGCCCACGCGTGACGACCACCGTCGTGGCGCCGTCGCGGTAGATGCCCTCGCGGAAGCGGTGCACGCCGTGCGCCAGGCGCAGCTTCCCCCACGGCGTCGGCAGGCAGATCTGGCCGCCGTGCAGGTGCCCGCACAGGACGAGGTCCGCGGAGCCGGGGGCCAGGTCCTCGGCGGCCTCCGGGAAGTGGGCCAGGAGCAGGCGCAGATCGGCCGCATCCGAAAAGAGCTCGCCGGGCGGGCCGGCCCGGCCCCCCAGCCAGCCGGCGGCGTCGAGACCACCGACCTCGATCCGCACGCCTCGGGCCTCGATCGCATGGGTCTCGCCGCGCAGGAGCGTGACGGGAGCCTCGCCCCAGTCCTCGATGATCGCCCCCCGCGAGAACGGATCGTTGCTGGCGCCGACGTCGTGGTTTCCGAGGACCGCCACGATCCCGAGCGGCGGCCGCAGCCGCTCCAGCTCGGCGACGACAGGCAGCGACGCGCGGGGGTGGCTGACGATGTCGCCCGTCAGCGCCACGAGGTCGGGCTCGACCTCCGCGCCGAAGTCGACCGCCTTCCGGAACGCGCGCATGTTGAGCGACGGCGTGCCCGCATGCAGGTCGCTCACATGCAGGACTGTGAGGCCCTCCAGCACGGCGGGCAGACCGCTCACCTCGACGTCGAGCCTGCGCCGCTCCACCCACTGCGACTCGAAGAGCCCCCATGCGGCGGCGCCCGCCCCGGCCGCGACCAGGGCCCGCAACGCCCGGGACCTAGTCGCCACGCACGGAATCGAGCTCGTCGCGCAGACGGCCCGTGGCGCTCGCGATGCGCTCGCGCAGCATGCTCCGGCGGTCCTCGTCGCCGGAATGGCCGTTGCCGGACGCGGCGATGGGCTCCCCCCGGTTGGCGACGTACGCCGCGGCCGCCGCGGCGGCCGCGGCACCGAGCACGAGGGCGAGAATCCAGCGCATGCGGGGATTCTACCCGCATGCGCTCCAGAGGCCCCTGCCTGCGATCGCCGCCCGGCGCTCGAGGGCGGCGAAGAGCGCCTCGTGCGCGGTGTTGGGCGGGAACGGGTAGGCCCGTGCGTAGCCGAGCTGGACGAGCCGGGCGTTCACGAAGCCGCCTGGGCGCCCCGCCAGCCAGACGTAGGCGAGGAAGCGGCCGTAGCGGTCGCGGAGCTCCTGGTCGTAGCGCAGGAACACCCTGCGGCCGGTGAGGAGGTGCTTGGCATAGGCCGACGCCTCGGGGCCGAAGCAGCCCACCGGCCGGCGCGGGTCGACGGTCTCGGGCGTGTCGATCCCGATCAGGCGGACGTCCTCGGTGCGGCCGCCGGGGCCGCGCACGAAGATCGTGTCGCCGTCGACGACCCGTACGACGGTGCCGGCGGCGACCGGCGGCTCGCCGGAGCCGCGCACCCAGACGACGCCTGCAACGGCGGCCACGGCCACCAGGGCCCCGATCCGGATGCTCGCCGAACGCATGGGCCGACGCTACGGGGCGAGGTGTGGCGGATGGGTCACGACCTGTTGCGGTTTCGCTCCAGGAGGCGCACGGAACCGACTCCGTCCGGTCGCCTCCCTACAGTGGGGGGTCCGGCTCGATGCGGATCCTTCACCTCGCAGACACCCATCTCGACCGCGTCTTCGGCGCCGCCGACGACCGGCCCGACGCCGCCCGGCGGCGGGCGGGCCTGCGCGACGCGCTCGCGCGAGGGCTGGCGGCGGGGCGCGCCGAGGGCATCCACGCCGTCGTCCTCGCGGGCGACGTCTACGAGCACGCCTCCGTCACCGCCGACACCGTCGCGTTCCTCGCGGGCGAGTTCGAGCGCACCGGCGTTCCGGTGCTCGTCACGCCCGGCAACCACGACCCCTACGTCCCGGGCTCGGCCTGGCAGCTCGCCGCCTGGCCCGCCAACGTCCACGTGTTCGCGACCGACCGCGTCGAGCCGTTCGAGCTGGGCGAGGGCGTTGTGGTCTGGGGGGCGGCGTTCTGCGCCCCGACGGCCCCGGCCGGCGTCCCCGACGGCTTCACCGCACCCGCCGACGGCCGCATCCACCTCCTGGCGCTGCACGCGGCCCTCACGGGCGAGCGCTGGGTTGACGAGGGCCGCCACCGGTCGGTCACGCGGGCCCAGCTCGCGGCGACCAACGCGGCGCGCGTGCTCCTGGGCCATTTCCACGACGGCTACGACGACGGCCTGCTCTGCTACCCGGGCAGCCCCGAGCCGCTCGGCTGGGGCGAGCGCCACGGCGACCACGGCGCATCGATCGTCTCGGTCACCGGCGACCGGGTGACCGCGCACCACATCCCGCTGGCGACCCGCCGCTACGTCGAGCGAACCCTGTCGCTCACCGGTGCGGCGAGCTCGGCCGACGTCGAGGCGCTGGCGGCCGCCGAGGTGGCCCGCGAGCCGGGCGCCTGCCTGCGGCTCGTTCTCGATGGCGAGATCGCCCCCGGCTGCGCCGTCGACGCCGGCGCGCTGGCCGAGCGGCTGGGCGCGGGGGTCGAGGAGCTCGTCATCGCCGACCGCACCCGGCCCGCGTACGACCTCCAGGCGATCGCCCGCGAACGGTCGGTGCGCGGCCGCTTCGTCGAGCGGATGCTCCGGAGCGACGATCCGCTGGCGGGCGAGGCGGCGCTCGCCGGCCTGCGCGCCCTCGACGGCCACACGGAGGTGCTCGGTGCACGTTGAGTCGGTTCATCTGCACGGCTTCGGCCGCCTCACCGGGCGCACGTTCCGGTTCGCCCCGGGGTTGACGGTCGTCCACGGCCCCAACGAGGCCGGCAAGAGCACGCTCCATGCGGCCGTCTCGGCGGGGCTCTTCGGCCTGGTCGGAAGCGGGCGCCGGAAGCGCGACGACACCGCCCGGATCGAGCGCTTCCGCCCGTGGGACGGCGGGCGCTACGCCGCCACCGCCGACGTCGTCACCGACGGCGGCCGGCGGCTTCGGATCGAGTGGGACTTCGATCGCGGCCGGGTCGCCGTCGTCGACGCGGCCTCCGGCGCCGACGTCACGCGCGAGTTCGGCGGCGGCGATCCCGACGCGCTCGTGCGCGCGGTGTGGGGCGTGGAGCGGAGCGTCTATCTCCGCCTCGGCCACGTCGAGCAGGCCGAGCTCGCGCGCATCGTCGACCCGTCCGGCGTGCGCCACGCCATCGAGGCGGTCGTCGGACAGGGCGCCGCCGATTCGCCCGCGCAGCTGGCGGTCGCCGCGCTCAAGGACCGGCGCTCGCGGCTGGTCGGCCTGAACTCGGCCGCCACCAAGCCGCTTGCGAAGGCCCGCGCCGAGCGTGACCGGCTCGTCGGGGCGGTGGCCGACGCCATGGCCGGGCGGGCCGGAGTCGACGAGCTGGCCGCCGAGCGCGACTCGGCGCGGGCGGCCGTCGCGGCGGCCGAGCGCCGCGTCCACGCGCTCGACGGCGCCGCCGCGCACCTGCGTGCGCGGGAGCTCACGAGGCGCATCGAGTGGGCGGAGGAGGCGCACCGGGCGGTCGAGGGGGCAAGGGCTGTCCTCGATCACGAGGCCGAGCACGCCGGATTCGCGCCCTCGTCCGAGATCGGAACGCTGCGCCACCGGCTTTCGGACCTCGAGGCCGAGCGTGACCGCCGCTCGGACGAGCGCACGCTCGACACGCAGCGCCTGGCCGAGATCGAGCGCGAGCAGGCGGCGCTGGCCGGCCGGGTCGATGCCCTCTCGCCCCACCGCGGCGCGAGCGCGCGGGCCCCCGAGATCGACGCGCTCGCACTGGCGGCGACCCACGCCGGCTCCGGTCGCGGGCGGGTGCCGGCCGCCGCCGGCGCGCTCGTCCTCGTCGCCGCCGTGGCGGCGCTGGCGACCGGCCGGGCGGCGGTGGCCATCGTGGTCGCCGCGGCCGGGCTGGCGGCGCTCGGGCTCGCGGCCCGCCGCCGCCCGCCTGCGGCCTCCGAGCTCGACCAGGTTCTCCCCGGCGACGGGCCGGTGGAGGCCCGCCTGGCGGCGTTCCGCGAGGCGTGCGCGGCCGAGCGCGAGCTCGACCGGGCCGAGCGCGAGCTGAGCCGCGTCCAGGTGAGCTATGCGGGCCTTCGGGCCGACCTTGCGGCGCTCGACCAGATCGAGCGCGAGCGGCATCGGGTGACCGAGCGCATCCGCGCCGAGCTCACCCGGTCCGGGTTCGACGACGCCGATCTCGACGAGAGCCTGCGCCGCTACGACGCTGCCGCCGCCGGCCACGCCCGGCTCGTCGAGGCCGCGGCGACACGGCGTGAGAAGGCGGCCGAGCTCGAGCGGCTGCTGGGCGACGAGCCGCTCGACGAGGCCCGTCGCCGCCTGGCCGAAATCGAGTCCCGGCACGACGGCCACGCGGTGCCCGCCGAGGGGCGCGACCTGGCGGCGGTCGAGGCAGAGCGGGCGGCCGCCGGGGCCGAGCGCGACCGCGCCGCGGTTGCCGCCGCAGGCCTCGACGCCCAGCTCGCCGAGCGGCAGCGCGCGGCGCCGCCGGTCGCCGAGCTGCACGAGGCGCTCGAGGCGGCGGCCGAGCTCGTCGAGCGCCTCGAGCACACCGACGCCGTCCTGCGGCTCGCCGAGACCGAGCTCCAGACGGCAGCCGACGAGACCTACCGCGACATCGCCCCGCTCCTGGGGACGGCCCTGGCGGGGCCGATCGCGCGGCTCACCGCCGGGCGCTACTCGACCGCTTTCGTCGGCGACGACCTCGGCGTACGGCTCGAGACGCCCGAGCGCGGCGAGGTGGTCGACCTGGAGACGCTCTCCCACGGGACGCAGCGGCAGGTCTACCTGGTCGAGCGGCTGGAGCTCGTGCGGCTGATGTGCCCGGCCGGGGCGACGCCGCCCGTGCTCCTCGACGATCCGTTCGCGCACGTCGACGCCGAGCGGGTGCGGCGCACGCTCGCCTATCTGGCGGAGCTGGCGGGCGAGCGCCAGCTCATCGTGTTCTCGACCGACCGGGCCGCGGTCGAGCTCGCGCCCAGCTCGGCGGCAGTCATCGAGCTCGGACTCGACCGGATCGGCGAGGTCGCGGCGGCCTAGCGAACGGCGCGGCGGCGAACGGCGAGCCTGGCCGGGGGGCCGATGAGCCGTTCGACGTGCAACGTCGCCAGGCTGAGGACCGGGACGTCGATCGCGCGCTCGTAGCAGATGTAGCGGGTGCGCCACCGCGGGTGGAACTTGCGGTTGAAGCTGAAGAGCCGCTCCAGCTGGAAGAAGCGGTCGACGCGCAGCAGCATCGCCCGGCCGAGGCGCATGTGCACCGGCGCGGTGTCGCCGGCGCGGAGCACGTCGGCGAACACGGCGAAGTTGAGCGAGAGCTCCTCGACGCCGCTGCGCGCGGCCCAGAGGGCGGTGTTGGCGATCAGGTACTCCATGAGGCCGTTCGGCGTCGCCCGGCCGCGCCGCATCGCCGAGAGCGAGTAGCCGCGCCCCGAGGGCACGAGGTGGAGATAGCCGCGCAGGCGGCCCGCGCCGTCGGTCGCAAGCACGAACCGGGCCTGCGGATGGCCGTGCAGGTCGTCCATCGCCATCGAGAAGCCGCGGTCGACGGTGCCGCCGAGCCACTCGCGGGTCACGGCGTCGATGTCGGCGCGCTCGTGCTCGGCGAGCTCCTCCGGAGCCGCCACTCGGAACGCGAAGCCCGCCCGCTCGAGCCGGGCCACCGACTGGCGCACCTTGCGAACGGCGCGTCCGTCGAGCGAGAAGCCGGCCGGGTCGAGCACGGCCTCGTCGCCGCTCGGGAAGGCGCGCATCCCACGGTCGCGGTAGAGCGTGACCCAGCGCTCGGAGGCATGCAGGACGACGAACCGCCAGCCGCGCTCGCGGCACACGGCGCGAAAGTCGTCGACGAGCCCCGGCACCTCGTCGGCGGCGCCGATCGGATCGCCGGCCGCCAGGGCGCACCCGGCGACGACCCTGTAGGCCAGGAACGCGTTTCCGGCCCGCGAGAACACGTACCGGCGGTCGCGGCGCAGGGCGAAGAACGACAGGCTGTCGTCACCGTGCTCGGCGACGAGGCGGCGGGCCCGCTCATGGTCGGCGTCAGTCTGTTCCTGGGGCTCGCGGTGGGCGCGCAGCCACTGGTGCAGCGCCCAGAACGCCCCCGCGGCGAGCACCACCTCGAAGCCGAGATCCGTGATCCGGTTCGTGCCGGCGTCCGACGTCGACCCGACCACGGCCCAGGCGGCCAGGGCGACGGCGAGGGCGGTGACGAGCGGGCGCAGGCTCGTGGGGTCGCCGGGCACGTCGAACCACCGCCGCAACCGCAGAAGCGCGAAGACGAGCGCCAGGCTTCCGAGCGCCTCCTCGACGTCGAACCCCTTGGCGAGGTGGGCGGCGGCCGCGAACGCGACGACGCCGAGCGCGGCGAGCCACGCCCGGTGCTTGCGCCGGGCGAGCCCGCCGGAGAGCCAGATGAGAGCGATGCCCGAGGCAAACGTCAGCGAGCGGGCCACATCGTGGGCTCCCGTCGGCAGCATCGCGCGGAAGAGGTCAACGCGGTCGGTGAGCACTGGGGTCACCGCCGAGATGATGTCGACGACCGCAACGACGAGCGCCCCGGCCGCGACCACGACCGGCGGCTCGACCGAGAGCGATCTGCACCTGCGACGCACCGCGCCCAGGCTAGCGGGGGTCGGTTGGCGCGTCCTTAGGCCCCGGCGAGGGCCGCCGCGGCCCGCTCGCCCCCGATCCGCTCGAGCGACTCGGCGGCCAGCGCCCGCAGCTCGGGATCGTCGGCGGCTGAGAGGACGCGCGCCAGGAACGCCACGCCCTCCTCGGCGCCCGGAGTGCCGAGCGCCCGCACCTGCGCGCGCAACTCCGCATCGCGTGCGGTCGCCGCCCTGGAGCCGGCCGCCCGCCTGACGAGCGGATACGGCCCGCCGGTGAGCTCGAGCGCACCGGCGTCGATGAGCGAGTCGACGGCCGCCAGCACCTGGTCGGCCGAGAGAGCTGGGAGTGCTCCGTAGGATTCCAGGCGGTCGTGGCCGGCGGCGACGAGCGCCCGGCCGCGGGAGCCACGCAGGATCTGGACGATGCGGGTGCGGCCAACCCGGCCGTCCGTCTCGTCGACCGCGTGCAGCACGGCGGTCGCGGGATCGACGCCGGCGAGTTGCGCCGGGAGCGGCGCCTCGGCCTCGGGCAGGCGGACGACCGCGGCGCCGCAGACGTCGCAGCAGCGCTCGGCCGGCACGCTCGACCCCTCGCCCGAGAAATAGCCCAGAAGGGCGGCTCGACGGCAGGAGGTCCCGGTGGCGTACGCGTCGATTGCTGCGAGCCGGTCCCACCGGCGCCGCTCGACCCGCCGGCCGGCGATGACGGCGGCGGCCAGATGGCGCTTCGAGAGGCTCGGGTCGGCGACGCGGCCGGCGAACGACCCGCTGGGGGCCGGAAACAGCTCGAGCGCGCCCGCCCGCTCGAGCGCGGCCAGCGCGACGCGCGGCTCGTCGATGCGCAGCTCGCTCTCGCGGAGGCGAAAGACGCCGCTCGCGTCGGCCCGGGCGGCCGCCGCCGTGTGGACGGCGGCGAGATCGGACGCGGCCAGACGGGCGCGCTGGATGAAGTGGACGACGAGCCCCTTGTCGCGGCGCGCGTAGAGGAGCGTGCAGCGGGCCGGGAGCCCGTCGCGGCCGGCGCGGCCGGCCTGCTGGTAGTACTCCTCCGGCGACGACGGAATTCCCCAGTGCACCACCGACCGGACATCGGGCTTGTCGATGCCCATGCCGAACGCGGTCGTCGCGCAGACGACGTCGAGCTCGCCGCCGAGAAACGCCGCGAGCGTCGCCGAGCGGCGCTCGCCGTCGAGGCCGGCGTGGTAGGCGGCCGCGCGCAGCCCGCCGGCCGAGAGGGTGTCGGCGACCTCCTCGCACGTGCGCCGGCGGCCGCAGTAGACGACCGCCGGGAGCGCGTCGGGAGCGTGCAGGAGCGAGGCCAGCACCGCCGGCTTGTCACGGTCGCCGGCAACCGGGACGACCGCGAGCATCAGATTCGGCCGGTCGAACCCCGTGCGCGGCATGACGGGGTCGCGCAGCTCCAGGGCCGCGGCGATGTCGGCCGCAACCCGCGGAGTCGCGGTGGCCGTGAGCGCCATGGTCGGCGGCGATCCGAGCCGCTCGCGGACGTCGGCGAGGCGCAGGTAGTCGGGCCGGAAGTCGTGACCCCACTCGGAGAGGCAATGGGCCTCGTCGACCGCCAGCCGAGCCACCCCGGCCTCGGCGATCGCGGCGAGAAACCGGGCGCTCGTAAACCGCTCCGGAGCCACATAGACCAGGCGCGCATCCCCCGCCCGGATGCGGTCGAGCGCGGCGCTGACCGCGTCCTGCGACATCGCCGAGGTCAGCATCTCGACCCCTTCGATGCCGCGGTTTCGGAGCGCGCCGTGCTGGTCCTGCATGAGCGCGATCAGCGGCGAGACGACGAGCGTCACCCCGGGCGCGACCAGCGCCGGAAGCTGGTAGCAGAGCGACTTTCCGGAGCCCGTCGGCATGACCGCGAGCACGTCGCGGCCGCCGAGAAACGCCTCGACCGCCTCGCGCTGGCCCGGACGGAACTCGGGGTGTCCGAAGAGCCGCCGCAGGTCGGCGGCGATGTCGGTCTCGACCACGCCCACAGAGGCAGTGTCTCAGACGCGCCGGACCGCGCCTACGCCACGGCCTCGGGCTCGACCATGGAGTGCTCCGCCCGCACCTTGCGGACGTCGCCGCGCAGCCACAGGCAGGCCGCCACGCCGAAGAGCCCGACCACCGCGGCCGCCAGGTACGTGAGCCGGGCCGCGTCGATGACAGCCGGGACGTGCGCGCCCGTCCGCTCGGCGGCGGTCACCTGGGCCGACGTCAGCGTCGCGGCGAAGACGATGCCCGCGACCGCCGCCCCCATGCCGGACCCCACCTGGCGCGCCAGCGGGATGCTCGACGTCGACCGGCCCTCGCGGCCCTCGGCGCCGTCGGCGAGCACCGCGGCGAAGAGCGCCGGGCTTGCGATCCCCATGCCGAGGCCCGACAGCGTGTAGGCGGCGATGGGCAGCGCCGCGCCGCCGGCCGGGACGGCCATCACGAAGGTCGCCGCCACGGTGAGGGTCGTCCCGAGCGCGATCTGGTTCTTGGGCCGGGCCCCGATCCTGGCGGCCGTCATCGACCCGGTCGCCCACCCAAGCGTGCAGAGCAGGAGCGCGGCGCCGACGACGCGCACGCCGTCGTCGAAGCCGACCTGGAGCTGGAGCGGCAGGTAGGTCTCGGCTCCCAGGAACGCGACGCCTGCTCCGAAGGCCGCGAGGTTCGCGGCGATCGAGTTGGCGGTGTGGGTGAAGACGGGCTGGGCGGTCCGGCGCTCGTGCAGGTAGAACGCCACGGCCGGGACGATCGCGACCGGTGCGAGCAGGAACGGCGAGAGCCAGTGCTTGGTGAGCATGAGAAGCACCGCCACGACCAGCCCGAGCAGCGCCGGCCCGGCGACGTTCAGGCGCAGGTCGTGCGCCCGCCGCTCGCGGACCTCGATGCCGCGCAGCGCCCGCGCCGCCGACCAGGCGACGATCGCGATCAGCGGCAGGTTGATCCAGAAGACCCACCGCCAGCCGATCGTGGCCGTGAGTGCGGCTCCGAGGGCCGGGCCGATCAGCGCGGAGACGCCCCACATCGCGGCGTTGATGCCGAAGGCCCGCGGGCGCAGCTCGTCGGGGATCGAGACCGCGAAGAGCCCGAGCGGGACGGCGAACATGAAGCCGGCGCCCAGGCCGAGGATCGCCCGCGAGGCCGCCACCACCGCCATCGACGGCGCGAGCCCGCCGAGCACGTTCGCCACGGCGAAGAGCGAGCAGGCGATGGCAAAGGAGCGGCCCACGCCCTCGCGGTCGATCACCGCGCCGGCGACCGGGAACGTCATCGCCACCGCGACCGTCGTGGCGCCGACGGTCACCGCGATGAGGTCGACGCCGCCGATGTCCTGCGCGGCCGACGGCAGCGCCGTGGTCACCATCAGCGCGTCGAGCGAGCCCAGGAAGGTCGCCCCGAGCGCGGCGATCATGAGCGCGGTGTGCGGCGCGCGGAAGAGGGCGGCGTAGCTGGGCGTCACGGAGGCGTTACGAGACTGCGACGTCAAGCGTTCGGGGTCTGTCCCCGCATCCCCCTAGTCTCCCGCGGCGTAGATCTTGTCGGTCGCCGGGTAGGTCTTCGTGACGTGGCGCTTGAAGAGCAGCTCGTCGTAGGTGAGCCCGGCCGCCGCGCCGACCAGCTGCGCGAGGTGGAAGATCGGCATGTCGAACTCCATGTCGGCCTCGCGGCTCGCCTTGCCCTGCCAGGCGTCGAGCGACAGGTGGCACAGCGGGCAGGGCGTCACCATCGCGTCGGCCCCGGCGTCCTTGGCCTCGGCCAGCGGCTGGATCAGCTCGCCCAGGGCGACCTCCTCGCGGGCGAGCACGATCGGGAAGCCGCAGCACTTGATCTTGGACGGGTAGTCGACCGGCTCGGCTCCGCACGCCTCGATGATCCGCTCGAGCGACTGCGGCCGGTCGGGGTCCTCGAACCCGAGCAGCTTCGACGGCCGCAGGATCTGGCAGCCGTAGAACGGGGCGATCTTGACGCCGGTGAGCGGCTTCTCGGCGATCTGCTTCAGCTTCTCGTAGCCGTCGCCCTCGGCGATCTCCCACAGCAGGTGGCGCACCTCGACGCCGCCCTCGTACGAGGCCGCCCCGACGTCGCGCAGGTTCTTGTTGACCCGCTCGCGCAGGTCGGCGTCGGCCTTCAGCTTGAGGTCGGCCTGGCGCAGGTTGAGCGTGCAGACGTTGCAGATCGTGAGCAGCGTGTCCTGCTCGAGCTGCTCGGCCTGGCCGAGGATGCGAGCGTTCAGGTGCAGGTAGTACTCGGGCCGGGCCTCGTGGACGTCGCCGGCGCCGCAGCACGTGAACCCGGGGATGTCGACCAGCTCGAACCCGAGCTTCGCGGCGATCGCCCGCGTCGAGGTGTCGAGCTCCTTCTGCGACAGGCTGGCCAGGCAGCCGGGGTAGTAGGCGTAGCTCGACTTCACTCGGTGGACTCCTCACGGTCGAGGGAGACGCCCGCCCGGCGCTGGTCGCGGGCCTCGGCCTCCTGGGTCTTCAGGAGCTTGTGCAGCTTTCGCACCTCGCCGAGCTTCTTGGCCCGGTGCGGTTTCAGCGGATTCGGCACCTTGCCGGCACGGGCGAGGTTGAGCGCGAACTTGACGTCCATCGCCTTCAGCGGGTCGGTGTACGGCACGAGCGCGGTCTCGAGCAGATACCCGGTCGCGCGGGTCGACATGTCGAACACCTGCGCGTGGCGGGCACCCTTGTCGGAGAGCATCCCCTCCGAGTAGATCTCGGCCCCCAGCTTGGCGATCGCGTCGCGCGGGTCGACCCCCTTCGGGCAGCGCTGGTTGCAGAAGTAGCAGCGGGTGCAGTCCCACACGCCGTGCGGCCCGTTCAGCGTCCGCAGCCGCTCGCTGCGGTCGCGGTCGCGCACGTCGCCGACGAACCGCTGCGCCTTGGCGAGGGCGGCCGGGCCGAGGAAGTCGGGGTCGGACTCCATCGAGTTGCACTCCGAGACGCAGCACCCGCACTGGATGCAGAGCGCCTCCTTCATGATCCGGTCGAGCTCCTCCTGCTGGACGCGCCACTCCTTGACCGGCGGGGCGTCGTCCTCCTCGAGCCACGGCTTCACGGCCTTGAACTTGTCCCAGAACGGAGCCATGTCGACGACCAGGTCCTTGATCACGGGAAGGTTCCCCATCGGCGAGATGACCGGAACGCGGCCCTCCTCGGCGATCGGCGCCATCGGCGTCTTGCAGGCCAGCACCGCCGCGCCGTCCATCCGCATCCCGCACGACCCGCACACCGCCATCCGGCAGCTCTTGCGGTAGGTGACCGAGCCGTCGACCGTGTCCTTCACGACGTCGAGGACGTCGAGCAGCGTTGCCGTCTCGGGCGCGTCGACGGTGAACTCCTGGAGCCGGCCCTGGCCGGTGTCGGGGTCGTAGCGCTCGATCTTGAGAGTGAACTCCATGCGGCTCCGGTCAGTAGGTGCGGACGGCGGGCTCGAACTCGGTGATCGTGACGGGCTTGTAGTCGAGCGCCACCTGGCCGTCGTCGTAGGTGGTGAGCGTATGGCGCAGCCAGGTCTCGTCGTCGCGGTCGGGATGGTCGAGCCGGGAGTGCGCGCCCCGGCTCTCGGTGCGGGCGACCGCGCCGGTCACGAGGCAGTCGGCCATCTCGAGCATCGAGCCCAGCTCGAGGGCCTGGATCAGGTCGGAGTTGAACGTGCGCGACTTGTCCTGGATCACCACTCCGAGGCCGTCGCGGTAGCCCTCGCGCAGCTCGGCGATGTCGGCGGCGCAGGTCTCGAGCCCCTCCGCGGTACGGAAGATCCCGGCGTTGTCGTACATCGTGTCGGCCAGCCGGTCGCGGATCACGTGCGGGCGCACGCCGTCGAAGTTGTAGAGGAGCTGGGCGATGCGGCGCTCGGCGACGCGCACGGCCGACGGCGAGAAGACGGCGCCCGAGCCGTTGGAGCGCACATCCTGGGCGGCCGCGGCGCCCGCCCGGCGGCCGAACACGACCGTCTCCAGGAGCGAGTTCCCGCCCAGGCGGTTCGCGCCGTGCACCGAGACGCACGCGCACTCGCCGGCCGCGTAGAGGCCCGGCATGACGGTGCGGCCCCAGACGTCGGTGTCGACGCCGCCCATGTGGTAGTGCGACCCGGGCCGGACCGGGATCGGCTCCTCGATCGGGTCGACGCCCGCGTAGTCCATCGCCAGCTCGCGGGAGCCGTGAAGGACCGTGTTGATCTTCTTGGCGCCGAGGTGGGTGAGGTCGAGCAGGACGCAGCCGTCGACGCCGCGGCCCTCGTCGATCTCGGTCTGCTCCGAGCGCGAGACGACGTCGCGCGAGGCCAGCTCGCCCGCGTTCGGGGCGTACTTGAACATGAACCGGTCGCCCTCGGCGTTTCGCAGGTAGCCGCCCTCACCGCGGCAGCCCTCGGTGATGAGGACGCCGTTGGCCTTGAGCGTCGTCGGGTGAAACTGCATGAACTCCATGTCCTTCAGCGGCACGCCTGCCCGCCACGCCATCGACATGCCGTCGCCGGTGCATGCGTACGCGTTCGTCGTGCCGCGGTACATGCGCCCGAGGCCCCCCGTCGCCAGGACGACCGCACCCGCCTCGACGCCCTCGACGCCGCCGTGGACGAGGTCCCAGGCGGTGAGGCCGACGCAGCGGTCGCCGTCCATCACGAGGTCGAGCGCGAACCACTCCTCGTAGACCGTGACCTGCGACTTCACGAGCTGCTCGTAGAGGACGTGCAGGAGCACGTGGCCGGTGATGTCGGCCGCGTAGCACGTGCGCGGGGCGCCGCCGGCCCCGAACGGGCGCTGGGCGATCCTGCCGTCGGGCGTGCGCGAGAAGATGCAGCCCATGTGCTCGAGCTCGTAGATATCGCCGGGCCCCTCCTCGCACATGACGGCGATCGCATCCTGGTCGCCCAGGTAGTCGGAGCCCTTGACGGTGAAGAACGTGTGCTGCTCGGGCGAGTCCTCCGACGCGTTGCCGAGCGCGGCGTTGATGCCGCCCTCCGCGGCGCCCGAATGGCTGCGCGTGGGATGCAGCTTCGAGACGACGGCGACGTCGGCGCCGTACCGCGAGGCCTCGATTGCGGCGCGCATCCCGGCGACCCCGGCACCGACCACAACGACGTCGTGTCGAACCATGCCGAGGCAGCGTACCAGAGCACCTCTCGGGGTCACTTTGTAACAGTCTTGTGAGGGGTTGGAACGCGGCGAAAGTGCGGTAAACTGGTCTATGGCCGCACGGCGCACGCGGCATCTTGTGACTCAGGGAGGCTCGGTGGCGAAGATGGCGTTTGCACTGCCGGCGGCCCGGTCGGTGCTGAAGAACCCGACCCAGGCCGAGTTGCATGTGCTGGCCAAGGCCATGCCGAACGCCCGCGAGACGGGCTACGGCGCGGTCAACGTCCAGACGCGCGTCCTCGCCCGGTCGAAGGGCTCGACGTTCATCGTCGCCGACGAACCCGACACCTACCCGCACAACGCGATCGACCGCGACGAGTGGGAGCGGATGTCGGCGCGCCAGGACGCCTACATCGCCGAGACCGACATGATCCAGGTCGACGGGTTCATCGGGAACGATCCCGACCACCGCGTCCCGACCCGGCTCTTCGTCGAGGCGGCCTTCGCGAACATCGCCGGGATGCAGGACGTCCTCTACTTCCACGATCCGGCCGCCGAGTTCGAGCCGGAGCTGGTCGTCGTCTACACGCCCGGCCTCGCGGCCGCCGGCTACCCCGACGACCGCCTGATCGCGGTCAACCTCGACCTGCACGTCACCCGCATCTTCAGCTCCGACTATTTCGGCGAGTCCAAGAAGGGCGGCCTTCGGATGTGGAACGAGCTCGTCCACGAGCGCGGCGGCCTGGCTCTCCACGCCGGCTGCAAGGTCATCCCGACGCCTCGCGGCGACCGCATCGGCCTCATCGTGGGGCTCTCGGGCACGGGCAAGACGACCACGACGTTCACCCGCCAGAACAACTCGCTGCCGGTGCAGGACGACTTCCTCGCCTGGTGGCCCGACGGCTCGATCTCGGCTACCGAGGCCGGGTGCTTCGCCAAGACGTTCGCGCTCAACCCCAAGGACGAGCCCACGATCTACGGCGCCGTCACGCGCCCGAACGCCTACCTCGAGAACGTGAGCCAGTCCGACGCGGGCGAGGTCGACTTCTTCGACCAGGCCTACACGAAAAACGGCCGCGCCGTCTTCGCGTTCGCCGACATCGAGGCGGCCGACGCGTCCGACATCCACAAGGCCGACTTCCTGCTCATCCTGAACAAGAACGAGAACATCATCCCGGCGGTCGCCAGGCTGGAAGGCCCGCAGGCGGCGGCGTTCTTCATGCTCGGCGAGACCACCGGCACCTCGGCCGGCGGCGCCGACGAGGAGGGCAAGTTCCTGCGCGTGCCGGGCACGAACCCCTTCTTCCCGCTCTCGCACGACCTCCAGGGGAACCGCTTCCTCGAGCTGCTCGCGATGCATCCCATCGACGTCTACCTGATGAACACGGGCCGCGTCGGCGGCGGTGACGGCGACCAGCGCTCCAAGAAGGTGCTGATCCCGCACTCCTCGGCCATCGTCAAGGGCATCGCGGAGGGCACGATCGAATGGGAGGCCGACCCCGACTTCGGCTACCGCGTCGCCCGCAACGTTCCGGGGATCGACGACGCCGACCGCGACATCCTCCAGCCGGGGCTGCTCTACGCGGCGCAGGGCCGCGAGGCCGAGTACGCCGACAGGGTGCGGCGGCTCAAGGCCGAGCGGGCCGCGTACCTGGCGGGCTACGACAGCCTGTCTGCCGAGATCGTCGAATCGGTGAAGTAGCGTTCCGCCTCGTGGAGGCGGCGTCGGTGAAGCTCCAGGTGCAGCGCGTTGCGCGCACGTTCGAGCGGTCGCTGAACGCCGGCGACCTGGAGGGCTGCCGCGCCCACCTCTCGGCAGAATTCGCCGACCGGGACACCGACCTCGGGCCGCTGCTCGAGCGCACGACAGGCGCCGAGCTGATCGGCACCGTCGGAAACCGGACGTTGTTGCACCTCGACCTGGACGACGGCGACAGCCGCGTGGTCGAGCTCCTGTGGCTCGAGCTGCACGGAGCGTGGCGGATCCACGACGTGCGCGTCTTTTCGCTCCTCCCGGGCGAGTAATTCCCGCTCAGGGAGGGAATTTGGGCCCGGCAGGGTATGTTTAAGACCCGCCGCACCCTCCGAAAGCGATTTGCCACCAATGCCTCAAGCGAACACCCCGCGCGCAGTCTGGACCGGCTCGATCTCGTTCGGCCTCGTGAACGCGCCCGTCCGCATGTACACGGCGATCAGCGAGAAGGACATCCGCTTCAACCTGCTGCACGAGCCCGACAACGGCCGGATCGGCTATGTCAAGACGTGCAAGGTCGACGGCAAGGAGGTCCCGAACGACGAGATCGTGAAGGCCTTCGAGGTCTCGAAGGGCGAGTTCATCACGCTGACCGACGAGGACTTCGAGGCCGCCCGCGCCGAGGGCGGCCACTCCATCACGATCCACGACTTCGTCCCGGTCGATCAGATCGACCCGATCTACTTCGAGCGGACCTACTACCTCGGGCCCGAGGAGGGCGCCGGCGAGGCGATCTATGCGCTCCTCGCCAAGGCGATGGCCGACTCCGGCCTGGCCGCCGTCGCGACCTACGTGCGCTCCGACCGCGAGAACCTGGCCTGCCTGCGCGTCCGCGACGGCGTGATCACGCTCGAGCGGATGTTCTTCGACGACGAGGTGCGCTCGATCGACGGCATCGCTCCCGCGGGCGCGAAGGTCGACAAGCGCCAGCTCGAGATGGCCCGCGACCTGATCGGCGCCTACACGAACGAGCAGTTCGACATCGCGAAGTACCGCGACACGTACCGCGACCGGCTGCTCGAGGTGATCGACCGCAAGCGCCAGGGCAAGACGACCAAGCCCAAGGCCGTCTCGACCGAGGAGAAGCCGCCCGATCTCATGGCCGCGCTCACGGCGTCGCTCGACCAGGCCCGCAAGGACAAGAAGCCGGCGGCCAGGAGCAAGAGCAGCTCGAGCACCAAGTCGTCGTCCCGGTCGCGCCCGAAGGCGGCGGCCGGCTCGCGGCGCAAGACCGCCTGAGAGACGGGGGTATGCTCGCCGCGTGACGGTCGGCGAGAGGATCGAGGGTGCGCTGGTTGCGCTCACCTCGCTCGACGTGTCCGACGCATCCGCCTGGGCACGCTGGCTCCGCGACCCCGACACGACCCGCTACCTGTACGGGCGCCGGGGACCGCCGCCGGCGCCCTCGACCGAGCCCGAGCTTCGCACCTGGGGCCGGCGGGCGCTGGCCGACCCGTGGATGCTCGTCGTCGGGATCGAGGAGGCGGCCGGCGGGACGGTCATCGGCAACGCCCGGCTTCAGCTGCTCTCCCGCGGCCGGGCGCGGTTCTCGATCCTGATCGGCGAGGCCGACCACCGCGGGTCCGGCCAGGGTCGTGAGGCGACGGCCATGCTGTGCCGCTACGCGTTCGAGCGGCTCGGGGTCGAGGAGATCATGCTGGAGGTCGACCCGCGCAACGTTCCCGCGGTGCGGGCCTACGAGTCGGTCGGCTTCCGCCACGCTC
Organism: uncultured Actinomycetes bacterium; assembly: GCA_963805545.1. GTDB lineage: Bacteria > Actinomycetota > Thermoleophilia > Gaiellales > JAICJC01 > JAICJC01. The sequence continues at coordinate 182,304 of CAWDUU010000008.1, read as the reverse complement.
GCGGGCAGACGATGCGCCTGAGGCAGGCGAGGTAGGCCGGCGGCGGGTCAGGCCGCCTGGGAGCGGCGCTCGATCGGCTCGTAGGTGCGCATGGCGGGGCCGACGTACTCCGAGCTGGGCCGGATCAGCCGGTTGTCGGAATGCTGCTCGATGACGTGCGCCGCCCAGCCGACCACGCGGCTCATGGCGAAGATCGGCGTGAAGAGCCCGGTCTCGATCCCGAGGTAGTGATAGGTCGAGGCCGAGTAGAAGTCGACGTTCGGGTAGAGGCCCTTGTCCGAGACCACCGTCTGCTCGATCGCCTCGGACATCTCGAACCAGCGCGGCTCGGAGGACTCGTCGGCGAGCTGGCGGGAGAAGCGCTTCAGGATGACCGCGCGCGGGTCCCAGGTCTTGTAGACCCGGTGGCCGAAGCCCATGATCCGCTCCCTGCGCTCGAGCCGGCCCCGGATCTCGTCCTCGACGGAAGCGCCGTCGGGGATGGCCTCGAGCAGGTGCATCACCTGCTCGTTGGCGCCGCCGTGCAGCGGGCCCTTGAGCGCGCCGATGGCGCCGGTGATGGCCGAGTGCATGTCGGAGAGCGTCGAGGCGATCACGCGGGCGGTGAACGTGGAGGCGTTCATCTCATGGTCGGCGTGCAGGATGAGCGCGACGTCGAAGGTCTTGGTCGCGGCCGGCGACGGCCGCTCGCCCGTCAGCATGTGGAGGAAGTTGGCCGCGTGGCCGAGCGCCGGGTCGGACGCGATCGGATCGTGGCCGGCGCGGCGGCGCGCGTAGCGGGCGACCATCGTCGGCATCTTGGCGATGAGCCGCATGGCCTTCCGGCGGTTGGCCTCCGGGTCGTTCGAATCCTTGTCGGGGTCGTCGAAGCTGTCCGACGAAACCGCCGTCCGCAGCATCTCCATCGGAGCGGCGTGCGACGCAAGCATGTCGACGACCTTGGCGGTCTCCTCGGACAGCTCGCGGTGGTCGGAGAGGTCGGAGAGGAACGCGTCGAACTGCTCCTTCGTGGGCAGCTCGCCGTACAGGGTCAGGAAGCACACCTCCTCGTAGGAGGAGTGCTCGGCGAGGTCGCCGACGTCGTACCCGCCGTAGATGAGCACGCCCTTCTGACCGTCGATGGAGCAGAGCCTGCTGCGCGCGACGACCACGCCTTCAAGTCCGCCCCTGTCGGCCATACCGGCATCCTAGATCAAGCTGTCTTGTACGCTGCGCCACTGTGTCGCATGCAGTGACCCTGATACCGGGCGACGGCACGGGGCCGGAGATCGCGGAGGCCACCCGGCGGGTGCTCGAGGCCACCGGCGTCGCGTTCGAGTGGGACGTCCAGGAGGCCGGCGCCGACGTCATGGAAAAGCACGGCGGGAACCCGCTGCCCGAGGCCGTGATCGAGTCGATCCGCCGAAACGGCACCGCGATCAAGGGCCCGATCACGACCCCCGTGGGCTCGGGCTTCCGGTCCGTGAACGTCGGGCTTCGCAAGTCGCTCGACATGTACGCGCAGGTGCGGCCGTGCAAGCTCTACCCCGGCGTGCGCACCCGATACGCCGACACCAGGGTCGACCTCGTGATCGTGCGCGAGAACACCGAGGATCTCTACGCCGGCATCGAATTCGAGCGCGGCTCCGACGGTGCGCTCCAGATCGCGGCGGCGATCGAGCGGGCGGCCGGCGTGCAGCTGCGTGAGGACGCCGGCATCTCGATCAAGCCCATCTCCGAGATGGGCACCCGCAGGGTCGTCCAGTTCGCCTTCGACTACGCCCGCCGCAACGGCCGGCGCAAGGTCACCTCGGTGCACAAGGCCAACATCATGAAGCACACCGACGGCCTGTGGCTCGAGGTGTCGCGCCAGGTGGCGGCCGAGAACACCGACATCGAGTTCGAGGACCGGATCGTCGACAACATGTGCATGCAGCTCGTGCAGAAGCCCGAGCTGTACGACGTCCTGGTGCTCTCCAACCTGTACGGCGACATCGTCTCCGACCTGGGGGCCGGCCTCGTCGGCGGCCTCGGTGTCGCCCCGGGAGGGAACTTCGGGATCGACGCCGCGGTGTTCGAGCCGACCCATGGCTCCGCGCCGAAGTACGCCGGCCAGAACCGCGTGAACCCGATCGCGATGATGCTGTCCGGCGTCATGATGCTGCGCCACCTCGAGGAGGCCGGCGCCGCCGGCCGGCTGGAGGCCGCGATCGCGGCCGTGATCGAGGAGGGCCGGTCGGTGACCTATGACATGAAGCCGTCGCCCGGCGACCCGACAGCGGTCGGCACGTCGCAGGTGGCGGACGCCATCATCGAGAAGCTGGGGGACGCATGAGCCGCACGAAGATCACCGTCGTCGGCGCCGGGAACGTCGGAGCGACGACGGCGCAGCGGCTGGCCGAGCGCGACTACGCCGACGTCGTGCTCGTCGACATCGTCGAGGGCCTGCCTCAGGGCAAGGCGCTCGACCTGAACCAGTCCGGCCCGGTGATCGGCTACGAGCCGACGGTCGTCGGCACGAACGGCTACGAGGAGACCGCCGGGTCGAGCATCTGCATCGTGACGTCGGGCCGGGCCCGCACGCCGGGCATGAGCCGCGACGACCTCCTGCGGACGAACCAGGCCATCGTCGCCGACGTCACCAAGAACCTCGTCCAGCACTCGCCCGACACGATCCTGATCGTCGTCACGAACCCGCTCGACGCGATGTGCCAGGTGGCCGCGGCCGAGTCGGGCTTCCCGCGCGAGCGGGTGTTCGGGATGGCCGGCGTCCTCGACACGGCCCGGTTCAGGACGTTTCTGGCGTGGGAGCTCGGCGTGTCGGTGCGCGACGTCACCGGCTTCGTGCTCGGCGGCCACGGCGACCAGATGGTGCCGGTGGCGTCGTACACGAACGTCGCGGGCATCCCGGTCACCGACCTCATCCCGGCGGCGCGGCTCCAGGAGATCGTGCAGCGCACCCGCGACGGCGGCGCCGAGGTCGTGAAGCTGCTCAAGTCGGGCTCCGCCTACTACGCACCGTCGGCCTCGATCTGCGAGATGGTCGACTCGATCGTCCACGACCAGAAGCGCGTGCTGCCGTGCGCGGCGCTGCTCTCCGGCGAGTACGGGCTCGACGGCCTCTTCATGGGCGTGCCGTGCCGGCTCGGCGCGGGCGGCCTGGAGGAGGTCGTCCAGATCGAGCTCTCGTCCGAGGAGCGGGCCGAGCTGGAGCGCTCGGCAGCCGCCGTCCGCGAGCTGATCGCCGTCATGGGGCTGTGACGGGGTCAGACCCCGTACGGTCCGCGTGACAGATGGGTGACGAGCGCGTGACGGGGACCGGCGGGCGGCTGCGCCAGCTGGCCCGGCACTCGTTCGTGTACGGCCTGGGCGGGCTGGTCTCGAAGCTCGTCGGCATCTTCCTGCTGCCGATCTACACGCACCGGGTCGACAAGGCCCAGTTCGGCGAGGTCGAGCAGGTGATGGCGTTCGTGGCCGTCGCGGCGGTCGTCCTGCGGATGGGGCTCGTGACCGCCATGTTCCGGTTCTGCTGGGACCACCGCGAGCCCGGCGCGCGCGCCAACACGATCCGCACGGCGTTCACCGCCGTCCTGGCAATGTCGACCGTGGGCCTCGTGCTGTGCCTGCTTGCCATCAACCCGCTCTCCGACGCGCTCAGCTCGAGCCGCGAGCTCGTCCTGATCGGCGCGTTCGGGCTGTGGGTGTCGATGAACTTCGACATCCTGGCCGGGATCTACCGGATCGAGCAGCGGCCGACGGCGTTCGTCGTCTACTCGCTGATCAACGTCGCGATCACGGTCGTCGTCTCGATCGTCCTCGTGATCCCGCTCGACCAGGGCGGGGCCGGGATCATGCTCGGCAACTTCTCGGGGACGTACATCACCTACGCGCTCCTGCTGTATGCGCGCCGCGAGACGGTGGGGCTCCGGCTCGACCGGCCGCTCCTGCGCCGCATGCTCGACTTCTCGCTCCCGCTCATGCCGGCCGGCCTGGCGCTGTGGGCGCTCAACCTCGCCGACCGCTTCCAGGTGATCAACCTGGCCTCGCCGTCCGAACTTGGCTCCTACTCGGCGGCCTCCAAGATCTCGCTCGGGATCATGCTCCCGATCGCCGCGTTCCAGACCGCCTGGGTGCCGTGGGCGAACTCGTTCACCGACGAGGACGAGGCCAAGCGCACCTACAGGGCGGTCTTCTCGTACTGGTCGGCGCTGATCGCGTGGGCAGTCGTGGCACTGAGCCTCTTCGCGCCGCCCTACATCCACCTGCTCATGCCGCGCGACTGGTGGGGGGCCGCGCCGGTCGTGCCGCTGCTCACGGCCGGCTCTGCCCTGTACGGGGCCTACATGATCCTCTCGATCGGCGTCAACCGCTCCAAGCGGACGAAGCTCACGCCGGTCGTGAACGCGACCGCCGCCGGGATCAACGTCGGTCTCAACTTTCTCCTGATCCCGGCCTGGGGGATCGTCGGCGCGGGTGTCTCGACCGTCGTCGGGTACGTCGCCCTCGCGGGGCTCGGCTTCGCAAACGCCCAGGCCGGCTACCCGGTCTCGCACGACTGGAGCCGCGTCTTCCGCACGGCCGGGGTCGCCGCAGCGTTCCTGCTCCTCTCCGCCGAGGTGGTGCCCGCGACGGGCTGGGTCGGGATCCCCGCCCGGGTCGCGCTCCTCCTCGGCTTCCCGCTCGCGCTCGCAGCGGCGGGCGTCCTCAGCCGCGGCGAGCGCCACCGGATCGGCCAGATGCTCGCCGACATGCGCCGGCCGCGGAAGGGCAAGCGCGTCGAGGAGGCCGTGGAGCTCGAGGTCGAGCAGGAGGAGGAGGCGCCGGTGTGACCAAGTCGCACTCACGGCCCGGAATGGTTCCCTCCCGTCCCGGCCGGAGAAACGACTGCCAACGACCGAGGTCGTAATTCCTAGCGCTGGGTGATGCTGTGAACCTCGAAGACCTCTGGCTCGGCCGAAAACTGGATTCCGACGTCCGCCAGGATCGGCATCAAGACTTCGCCGTACGCCTGGAGCTGCCCCTGGGAGTCCCAGATTTCACTGACCTGAAGGTCTCCTTCGGTTCCGAAGCAGACGTGGTATTCCCTGCCGTCCGGCGGAAACGTGCCTCCGGCACCTTTCTCGCGCCGCACCACGTCCTCGTACTGCGCGGTGGTCAGGTTCGCCGGGTGGAATCGGACAACGATGCTCATGACGCGATCCTCCGTAGTGGGGTGCCCACCACCCTATCCGGCATCTCTGGGGGGAGCGGCGGCATTTACCTGAGACGCGCCACCGCAGCCCGCAGGCGCTCGATGTCCTCGATCGAACGCTCGAACGCCGAGCTTCGTCCGTCGATCGGCCGCCCCTCGAACGGATCTCCGGCCAAGCGCGGGAACAGGTGGAGATGCAGGTGAGGAAGCGTGTTGCCGTGGATCTCGTAGTTCATCTTCAACGGCCGTACGAGCTCGTTGAGCGCGGCGGCGACCGACATGGACTCAGACCAGAATGCGGACATCTCCGGCTCATCGAGCTCGAACGGCTCGACGACATGCCGCTTCGCGATCACGCACATGTACCACGGGAGCGGCGCCTTGGCCGGAGCGGTCACCCAGACCGTTGAGAGCTCACCGATGACATCGAGCGGTCCGCCCCGCCGGCAAACTATGCAGTCGGTCTCCACGGCTCCGAGCTCCTATGCCTGCGCAGGCGTCCACGAGAACACCTCGATCCGGATGCCGTCCGGATCGAAGACGAAGAACGCGTGGTATCCCGGCTCGTCGCGGTCATCCTCGGGCGGGAAGTGGATCGCCGCGCCGGCTGCTTGCGCACGGGCATGCGCCGCCTCGACTTCGGCTTGCGTGTCCACCTCGAAGGCGATGTGCTCGACGCCGACGCCGTAGTACTGGTGCGAGCCACCGTCCGCCGGCCGCAGCCCGAGACCGCCCGGGTCGTAGGCCGCGTACGGCTCGGCCGTACCGAGGTAGACGACCTCCTCGGTTCCCCGGTACGTCGGATATCTCCGGGTCACATGCCAGCCGAGCGGACCGAGCAGGTCGAGGTAGAAGGCCAGCGACCGCTCGACGTCGCTGACCGCGAGATCGATGTGATGGAGGCCCTTCGCGGGCATCGCGACTCCTCGTTCGGGGTTACGCCCAGCGTATAGGGTTGCCCGCATGGCCGACCCGCGGAGCGCGCCGTTCGGTGCCGTGCGCCTTGCCGACGTCGCCGTGGCGACCGACGTCGACCCGAACTATCCGGACGCCACCGACGGGGACTTCCACCTCGTCAGGCGCCACTTCGACATCCGGTCGTTCGGGGTGAACGGGATCACGGGGAACGCCGGCGACGAGATGGTGGAGCCGCATCACGAGCGCGACGACGAGGACAACCGGACCGACGGCCACCAGGAGCTGTTCGCGGTGATGGGCGGGCACGCGTCTTCACCGTGGACGGCGAGGCCGTCGACGCACCGGCCGGCACGCTCGTGTTCGTGCGCGACCCCGCGCTGATCCGAAGCGCCCGTGCGACGGCCGACGGCACGTCGATCCTCGCCGTCGGAGGCCGCGCGGGAGCTCCGTGGCAGATGTCGCGGTGGGAGACCGATCTCCCCGACGGCACGGCTGAGCCGGCCTAGCGCACGTACACCGACACCGCCAGCTCGCTGCGCCCGTCGAACGGCTCGCGCTTCCAGCCGCCCCACCGCTCCCTGAGCCGGAGGCCGGCGATGCGCGCCATCAGGTCGAGCTCGCTCGGATAGCAGTAGCGGGTGACGATCGGGAAGAGGCCGACGCCGCCCTCGCGCAGCCGCACGTGCGTCTCCTCCAGCCGCTGCGTCACCGGGTCGTACTTCGCGACGTCGAGCCACACCTCGTCCACGCCGACCTCCTCGGCGTGCACGTACTGGTTCTCGGGCAGGGCATGGATGTGCGCCGGGACGCGGGCCTCGATGACGAAGGCTCCGTCCTCGGCCAGGTGCGCCGCCACGTTCTCGAAGCAGCGCACCTGCTCGTCCTGGTGCAGCAGGTTGAAGAACGTGTTGAAGACGATGTAGACCAGCCGGTAGCTCCCCGAGACGGGCACCTCGGAGAAGTCGCCGATCGTGACGGGGATGTCCTCCCCGCCGGGCTTCGTGCGGAGCTGCGCGACCATGTCGGGCGAGAGGTCGATGCCCTCGACCGCGACGCCCCGCCCGGCGAGCGGCAGGCCGATCCGGCCGGTGCCGATCGCGAGCTCAAGCGCCGGGCCGTCGCCCGCGAGATCCGCCAGGAACGCCACGGCGTCGGCCTCGTCGCCGCGAGGGTTCCGGTCGTACTGCTCGGCCGCCTCACCGAGGAAGCTCTTCGCCGGGTCGTAGTCCTCCATCTCCCCCTCCTCGTCGCTCTACGGCCGGGCCCGCGCCCTGGCCTCCTTGTTCAGGGCCCGCCAGCGCTTTCGCTCCTCGGAGCGGGCGCGGGAGTCGTGGCGGATCTCAAGCCAGTGCAGCTCGCGCTGGAGCTTCCGGTAGCTCTCGAACCGCTCCGCGTCGAGCCTGCCGTCGGCGAGCGCGGAGCGAACCGCGCACCCGGGCTCGGTGTCGTGCGCGCAGTCCGAGAAGCGGCATTCGGCGATGAGCGTCTCCACGTCCTCGAACGCCCGCTCGAGCCCCTCGGCCGAGTCCCACAGCTGGAGCTCGCGCATGCCGGGCGTGTCGATGACGCAGCCCGTCCCCGGCAGGACGATCAGCTCGCGGTGGGTCGTCGTGTGCCGGCCGCGGCCGTCGTCGCGGAGCCCCTGCGTGGCGAGCCGCTCCTCGCCGGCCAGGTGGTTGATGAGCGTCGACTTGCCGACGCCCGACGAGCCGACCGCCGCGCCCGTGCGGCCGCCGTCGAGATGCGCCCGAAGGGCCTCGAAGCCCTCGCCCGTGGGCGCCGACGTGACATGGGCCGGGACGCCGAAGGTGACCGTCTCGACGAGTGCCACCGCGGTACCGACGTCGGCGCACAGGTCGGCCTTCGTGAGGACGACCACCGGGTCGGCGCCGCTCTCCCAGGCCAGCGTCATGTACCGCTCGATGCGGCGGACGTTCAGGTCGTGATTCAGCGACGTGACGAGGAACAGCACGTCGACGTTGGCGGCCACGACCTGCTCAGCAGTCTCGTGGCCGGCCTGCTTTCGCCGGAAGGCGGAGCGGCGGGGCAGGATCGCCTCGATGGTGCCGCGCTCGGCGCCGTCGGGGCGCTCGTAGGCCACCCAGTCGCCGACGGCAGGGACGTCGCCGCCGCCGTCGGCGGCATGCCGGAGCCGGCCGCGGACGCCGGTCCACACCTCGCCCTCCTCGGTGAGGAGCACGTATGCGCCCCGGTGCTGGATCGCGACGCGGCCGGGGCGTAGGCCGGCGTCGGCGTGCGGCTGGAACGTGTCGGCGAGGGCGTCGCCCCAGCCGAGAGATGCGATGTTCAACGCGGGATCTCCTGAGTCGGGAATGACAGCGCTACGGGCGCCGGCGGGCCCGACTCGACGGGAGAGTGGTGCGTGGAACCGGAGTCAGGCGGTGTGGCGCCGGGAGGCTGCTCGATCGGTCGTCATCATCTGTCCGCCTCCTTCGGTCGATTCCGGGCTCCCTCACACCCTAGCAGCATCGACCCTCTAGAGATAGCCCAGCTCCCGCAGCCGGTCGGCGATCTCCTCGTCCTCGTCGCCCGCGATCGCGACCGTCTCGGCCTCGTCGGCGACGAGCGCCCGCAGCTTGGCGCGGAGGTCGTCGGCCGTCTCCGGCATGCGCCGGGCCAGGTTCGTGCGCTCGCCCGGGTCGGCCTCGAGGTCGTAGAGCGCCTCCGCCCAGCGGGCGTCGTCGAACGACGTGATCAGCTTGTGGCGCCCGTCGCGGATCGCCCGCTGCCTGACCGGCGGCATCTTCGGCTCGCCGGCGATCTCCATCGCCACCGGCCGCGCCGCCGGCTCGCCGCCGCCCCGCACCGATGCGGCCAGGCTCCGGCCCTGCCAGCCGCCTCCGGCGTCCGCGCCGGCCAGATCGAGGATCGTCGGCGCCAGATCGACGTGGCTCACGGGCGTCCGCCGCTCTCCGGCCGCGGCGCCCGCCCCCCGGAAGACGAGCGGCACCCGGACCAGCGGCTCGAAGAGCGTCTGGCCGTGGCCCCACAGGTGCCGCGGGGCCAGGTGCAGAAGCCGCTTCGAGTCGGATCGCGCCCCGCGCGTCAGCGCCCACTGGGCCCAGGGGATGACCGGCAGCCGCCGCACCGCCCGCCGGTGGAGCTCCTGCGTCCGCAGCGTCCGCGGCTCGAGGCGCGTGTTCTCGCCGTGGTCGCCAGTGAAGACGACGAGCGTCGAGTCGCCGACGACCGAGAGCAGCGTGCCGAGCCAGGGGTCAAGGCCCGCCAGCGCGCGCTCGTAGGCGTCGCGCCCGTAGCGGCGATGGTCGAACGCCGGCGGATAGCGCCGGGGCATGTGGACGTCCCAGATGTGCAGCACGGCCAGGTAGGGCCGCTCCGCCGTCTCGAGCTCAGCGACCCTGGCCAGGGCCCGCGTCCCGAACTCGGAGTGCACCGACCGGTCGCCGGCCTCGCGGTACTCGACGTCCTCGAACCCGCGGAACGTCCCGACCGTCTGGAGCAGCGGGCCGGTGGCCGAGCACCAGGTCGCGTACCCCGCGGCCGAGAGCCGCTCGGCCACGGTCGGCATCGTCTCGGCGAGGCGGGTGCCGCGCAGGCCGCGGACACCGTGCGATGTCGGATAGCGGCCCGTGAACATCGACGTGAAGGCAGGCGTCGTCGTCGGGCAGGTCGAGTAGCAGGCGGTGAATGCCGCCCCCTCCTCGGCCAGCCGCGACGCGACCGGCCACTCGTCACGTGGGCGCGCCAGCATGTCCGCCCGCAGGCAGTCCACGATCACCCAGAGGACGTTCACGGGGCCGCCACCGGCCGTGGGATCGCCCAGCCCAGGTCGCGCCCGAGCAGCTCCTGGAGCTCGCGGTTGGGTACCTCGAAGCGAGCCTCGAGCAGCGTCCGGGCGGCGTCGCTCATCGGCGGGTACGGGCGCTGGTTTCGCACCGGGAGCGGCGGCACCTCGGCGGCGTCGAGGCCCAGGAACTCGAGCACGGTCGCTCCGGTCGCGAACGGGTCGGCGAACAGCTCTTCGCTCGAGACGACGAGCAGCCGCTCCGGCGCGACGTGCTCGTGCCAGCGTCGCAGCTGCTCGGCGTAGAGGCCGCGCGCGGCGTAGGACTGGTGCCGGTGGGGGTGACTTCGATAGGCCCGGTCGGTGAGCAGGCGCGCCTCCTCGCCGGCCAGCCGCGCCGGTTCGGCTCGCAGCGCCTCCTCGAACCCGAGCTGCTCGCGGCCGTCGCGCACCGACAGCTGGTGGTGCGAGTAGGCGCGCGCGACCGGGTCGCGCACGATCGCCACCAGGCGGACGTCGGGCAGCGCTTTGGCGACGCGGGCCGGCGCCGCCGGGTGGAACAGGTAGTAGGGACTCGCCTCGCCCGTGATCCGCCCGCGTGCCGCCGCGGCCGGCGGGAAGTGGCTTCGGTACCAGCGCAGGCTGCGGAAGCTCTGGAGGTCGAAGTAGTGGATCTCCTTGTGGCTCGGAGGAGCCACGCCCGGGTGGGCGCAGAGCTGGGCGAAGAGCGACGTCGACCCCGCCCGCTGGGCGCCGATCACCAGGAAGTCGGGCAGGCGGCGGGCGCCCGCCGTCGCAAGGCGGGCCCGGCGGCGGAGGCGCACGGAGGTGTGTCCCACGCCCGGGATCGTACCGGCGGGGCGAGCACCGGGCCGCGGGTGATGGAGTACGGTGCCGCGCATGGACCTGGGGCTCGAAGGCACCGCGGCGATCGTCGGCGGCGCGTCCGCCGGGATGGGATTTGCGATCGCCGAGGCGCTCGCGGCGGAGGGTTGCGCCGTCACGATGTGCGCCCGCGGCGAGGACCGGCTCGAGGAGTCGGCGGCCCGCATCTCCGGCGCAATCGCGGTCGCGGGCGACGTCCGCGACCCGGCGGTGCTCGAGCGGCTGGTGGACGGCACCATGACGGCGCGCGGCCGGCTCGACATCGTCGTCAACAACGCCGGGGGGCCGCCGGCCGGCACGTTCGAGTCGACCGCCGACGAGGCCTGGGCCGACGCGTTCGAGCTCTCGCTGCGCTCCGTCGTTCGCCTCACGCGGCTCGCCCTCCCGCACCTGCGCAGAAGCGGCCGCGGCCGGGTCGTCAACATCACGTCGTGGTCGGTGCGCGAGCCGATCCCGAACCTCATCCTCTCGAACGCCATCCGCCCCGGGGTCGTCGGCTGGGCGAAGTCGCTCGCCCACGAGGTCGGGCGCGACGGCATCACCGTGAACACGATCGCGCCCGGCAAGGTGGCGACCGGGCGCATGCAGGAGCTGTGGGAGTCGCGACCCGACCCGGCGGCCGCCGAGGCCGAGGACATCGCGTCGATCCCGGTTGGGCGGATGGGCCGGCCGGACGAGATCGCGGCCGCTGTCGCGTTCCTCTGCTCGGAGCGGGCCGGGTACATCTCGGGCGTCGTCCTGCCGGTCGACGGCGGCGCCCTGCGCGGCGTCTGGTAGTCACACTGCCGGCACACCGACCCCGCCTAGCATTCGGGCGTGGAGACCTGCTACCGACACCACGACCGTGAGACGGCCGTCCACTGCCAGAACTGCGGGCGGCCGATCTGCCCGGACTGCATGGTGTCGACGCCCGTCGGCGTGCGCTGCCCGGAGTGCGGCGGCCGGGCGCGGATGCGCCGCCCGGGGTTCCTGATGGCGCGCGACCCGTACGTCACGTACCTCCTGATCGCCCTGAACGTCGCGATGCTGCCGCTCACCAACCAGGTCGGCGGCGGCTTCGGGCTCGGCGGCGGAGCGCTGAAGCCGCTCGGGAACGACCTGGCCCTCTACGGACCGGCCGTGGCAAACGGCGAGGACTACCGCCTCATCAGCGCCGCGTTCGTCCACTACGGCCTGCTCCACCTGGCGCTCAACATGTACGCGCTGTACCTGATCGGCGGGATCTTCGAGCGCTACGTCGGGTCGGCGCGCTTCCTCGTCGTCTACCTCGTCTCGGCGCTCGCAGGCAGCTTCGGCGCGCTCCTCGTCTCCCCCCACGCCCACACGGTCGGGGCGTCGGGCGCGATCTTCGGCCTGATGGGCGCGCTCTTCGTGTTCGAGCGCCAGCGCGGGATGGCGCTTCTCGGCGGCTCGATCGGCGGGCTCATCGTCATCAACCTGCTCATCACGTTCGGCATCCCCGGCATCTCGATCGGCGGCCACGTCGGCGGGCTGATCGGCGGCGGCCTGGTGGCGTTCGCGCTCTCCGGCTACGGCCGCGGGCACCTGGCCTACGGGAAGGTCGGCGTCCTCCCGGCGCTGGGCGTCCTCGCGGTCGGCGTCGGGTCGCTGGTCGGGGCTCTGGCGGTGGCCGGGTGAGCTTCCTTCGCCGCCGCCTCACGGCGGCGCTCGCCGCCGTCCTGGTCCTGCTTCTGGCGGGGTTCGCCTGGGCCGTCACGACGCCGTCGGGCTACTACGTCTTCTGGCCCGACGAGGCCCATCCGGCGGTCGACTACCTGCATATCCCCGGCGGCGAACGGCCGGCCGGCAAGAGCGGCTTCTACTTCGTCGACGTCCACGAGCTCGCCGCCAACAAGCTCGAGGAGTTCTGGGGCCGCCACCTCCAGGACGGCGCCGACCTGATCCCGGTCCGCGACCTGCGCGCGCCCGGGGTGAGCGAGAGCCAGCGAGTGCACCACGACTACCAGGCGATGGCCGATTCGCAGCGGACGGCCGAGGTGGTCGCCGAGCAGGCGCTCGGCAAGCCGGTCAAGCTGGCCCGGCTCGGCGCCCTCATCTACGGCGTCGCCGGCGGCCTGCCGGCGGCGAAGGCGGGCGTCCAGCCCGGTGACGTCATCACCGGCTTCAACGGCCACGCGGTCCGGAGCGAGAGCGACCTGATCCGGCTCGCACAACGGCTCGCGCCGGGCGACACGGCCGAGTACACCTTCCGCGACGCCGGCCCGAAGACGATCCGCACCGTGGCGTCGACCGACGGCAAGCACCGAGCGATCATCGGGGTAACCATCGGCGACGCCGTCCGGATCGAGCGCATCCCGATCCGCGTCCGCTACACGATCAACGGGATCGGCGGCCCGTCCGCGGGCCTGGCGTTCGCGCTCGAGATCTACGACAGCCTGAGCGGCCGTACGCTGCTCGACGGCCACCGCGTGGTGGCGACCGGCGAGCTCGACCTGGCCGGCGACGTCGAGACCATCGGCGGCGCCAAGCAGAAGGCGCTCGGAGCCGTCGAGGCGGGCGCCGACACGTTTATTGTCCCCGTTGACAACGTGGCCGCGGCGCGCAAGGCGGCCGGCGGCCGGCTGCGGGTCATCGGAGTCAGGACGTTCCAGCAGGCGCTCGCCGCCGTGCGGGGCCTCCCGCCCGTCTGACCCGCCGAGCCCGCCGAGCGAATGTTCCCCGATTTAGCGGGAATTCAGTCCGGACAACGGTGGAATCGGGGTGCCCGGCTGCGTAGACTGCGCCGCTCCGGAAACCGTCAACAAGGGGGAAATCGACTGTGGCATCCAAGGCGCGCTGCGTCACGTGCGACGATTGCTACTTCCGCAAGACGAACCTGTGCGCACTGCGCCTTTCGGACCCGTGTCCGACCTTCCGGCCGATGCTCAAGGGCCAGATGGTGCCCCCGCCGCAGCCCCGCCTGATCGCCCGCCCCGGGCTGGCCGCCGCCGTCTGACGGCGAGGATCGCGAGCCCGGCCAGGACGAGCCCCGCGGGGATCGCCGCCCAGACCGGAGCGCCGCCTGACGACCGCCCGGCCGCCGGCCGGCGTTTCGCCGGGGTCGGCGATCGATGGGGGACCGGCGCCGGTGACCTCGTGACCGCAAAGGTCGTGCGGTTCACGGCGGCGAGCACCTGACCCTCCGAGACGACGTCGAGCCGGCCGCCGTCGACGGCGAGCTGCGGCGTGTCCTGCGCCGAGAGCGGCGGCAGGTCGATGCAGCGAGCGACGCCGGCCTGGGTGTTCAGCGCGTGGACGAAGAGCCCGCCCGACCGCTTGTAGTAGAGGGTGTAGGCCCATACGCCGTCGCTGCTCGCCGCGCGCGCCATCGGCACGCCCGCCATGCGCTCGTCGGGCTCGGTCTTGTCGACGACGGCGCCGGGGACGAGCCGGTCACGGCCCAGGTCGTAGGCCCGGACCGCGTAGCGCAGGAGATTCCGCCGGGATGTGAGCTGGATCAGGTACATCGTGCCGCCGTCCGGTGAGATCGCGTCGAAGAAGAAGGCCCCGGGCAGGCTGACGATGCGCCTGAGACGCATCTTCACCGGGTTCACGAGCGCAAACCGCGTCCGCTTCGCGTAGAGCGTCGTCGCGTTGCGGCCCAGCACGAGCGTCTGCCCGCCCGCGCTGATCCCGGCGGTCGCTCCGTCGAATGCCACCTGCGGGATGCCCCAGGATCCGCGCAGCGAGACGAACCCGTCCACCGTCCCGCTCGACTCGTCGATCTGGGCGACCGCCGTACCACCCGGTGCCGGGAGGGCGACGTAGCGCAGCGAGCCCCAGGACACGCCCTGGCCTCCAACCGTGACGCCGGCCACGGGCGCGCCGTCCCCGTAGGCCGTCCCTCCGCCGGCGAGCACCGCCGCCGCCACTGCCACCACTGCTGTCCGGATCCTCATGCTCGACCTCCTTCGCGTACCGCGACTACGGCGGCGAGGCCGCGGCGCGTCCCGTCAGCGCGCGAGGAGCCGGCGGTCGAGCGAGCGGTCTCCGGGGCCTATCCAGAGCACGAGCAGCATCATCACGAGCAACGTGGGGGCGAGGCCGAGGTGCACCGGGCCGCCCTCGATCCGTCCCGCCGTCGCGATCGCGCCGCCCATGTCGCATGCCAGCGCCAGCGCCGCGAGCCGCGTCCCCAGGCCGACGACGAGCATGGCGCCGCCGATCAGCTCGACGAATCCCACGCCGTAGGTGAAGGCGTCCGGGAACGGCAGGCCGTAACGGTCGAGCGCGTCGGCCTCGGCGCCGTGGCGGGTGAACTTGCCGATCGAGAACCCGAGGAAGACGGCGCCCGCCGCGAGCCGTGCAAGCAGCGCGACGCGAGCCCAGCCCGGAGGGCCGTGCGGGTCGGCGAGAAGGCGGCGGACGCGCTCCACCCCGCCACCGTATCGCTCAGGCCGTCCGGCGTTACGTGCGCCGGCCCTCAGTCGGTCAGCGCCGCGGCCGGAGCGCGCTCTGTCTCGAGCACGGCGCCCAGCCGGGCGATGCCCTCGCGGATCGCGTCGGGACCGCAGGCGCTGAAGGCGAGGCGCAGGGCCGACCGGCCGCCGCCGGAGGCGCAGAAGTCGGCCCCCCTGACGTAGGCCACGCCGCGCTCGGCAGCAGCCGGGAGCGCCGCGGCCGTGTCGATCCCCGGGAGCTCGACCCAGAAGAAGTAGCCGCCCGCGGGCGTGGTCCACCTGGCCGCGGCCGGGAAGCTCTCGCGCAGGGCCTCGTCCATCGCGTCGCGGCGCTCGCGCAGCCGCTCGGTGACCCAGGCGACGTTCGGCTCGAACCGGCCCGCCTCGCAGTAGGCGGCCACCACCGCGGCCGCGAGCGTGTTCGGCGCGATGGTGGTGTCGGTCGAGAGCAGCCGCATCGGCTCGACCAGGCGCTCGGGCAGGAGCAGGTAGCCCGTGCGGACACCGGGGGCGATCGTCTTTGTGAACGACGACGAGTGGACGACGTTCTCGCCGCCGTCGAGCTCGTGCAGCGACGGCAGCCGCTCGCCCTCGAACCGCAGCATGCCGTACGGGTCGTCCTCGATCACGAGGACGCCCCGCTCGCGCGCCAGCTCGACGATGGCCCGTCGCTTCGCGAGCGACGTACACAGGCCCGACGGGTTCTGGTAGGTCGGGATCAGGTAGACCGCCCGCGGGCGGGGGGTCGCCGCCAGGAGCTCGGCCAGGCGGTCGATGTCGGGGCCGTCGTCGGCGAGCGGCAGCGGCTCGAGCCGGGCCCCGTGAGCGCGCAGCACCTTGATGGTGCGGTCGTAGGTCGGCTCCTCGACAATCGCCGTCCCCTGCCCGTCGCCGAACAGGTGGCGGGCCAGGAAGTCGACCCCTTCGAGCGAGCCGTTCACGACGACGACGCGGTCGGGCGTCGTGCCGTGGCGCTCGGCGATCCAGCGTCGCAGCGGCGGGTAGCCGGCGGGCGCATACGAGAGCACGGCCGCCGGGTCGGTCTCGAACGCCGCGACCGCCGCCGCGCGCAGGTCGGCGATCGGCAGGAGGTCGGCCGAGGGGACACCGCGCGTGAACGGGATCTGGTCGGGCACAGCAATTGCAGGGTACCGGCCGGAGCGGCGGGCGCGCCCCGCCCACCGCCTACCCGAGCGCGGCGAAGGCCTCGGCCGCGAGCCGGGCGGCCTCGGTCGGGCTGGCGCCGACACGCACGCCGTGGGCCTCGAGGGCCGACTTCTTGGCCTGGGCCGTGCCGGCGCTTCCCGAGATGATCGCGCCCGCGTGGCCCATCGTCCGGCCCGGCGGCGCCTGGAAGCCGGCGATGTAGGCGACCACGGGCGTGCGCATGCGCTCGCTGATGAACGTCGCCGCCTTCTCCTCCTCGTCGCCGCCGATCTCGCCGACCATCACGACCAGGTCGGTGGCCGCGTCGGCCTCGAACAGGTCGAGCGCGTCGATGAACGAGAGCCCGACGACGGGGTCGCCGCCGATCCCGACGATGGTCGAGTTGCCGAGCCCGAGGTCGGCGAGCTCCTTGCCGATCTGATAGGTGAGGGTGCCCGACCGTGACACGAGCCCGATCCGGCCGCGGGCGAAGACCTGGGCCGGGATGATCCCGACGTTGGCGAGCCCCGGCGAGAGGGCGCCCGGGCAGTTCGGGCCGAGCAGCGTGACGCCGCGCGGGCGGACGTGGTTGTAGATCCGCAGCATGTCGTGGGCCGGGATGCCCTCGGTGATGCAGACGATGGTCGCCACCCCCGCATCGGCGGCCTCGAGGATCGCGTCGGCCGCGAAGCGCGGCGGGACGAAGACCATCGCGGTGTTCGCACCCTCCTTCCGCACGGCGTCGTGGACGGTGTCGAACACCGGGATGCCGTCGACGTCCTGGCCGCCCTTGCCGGGGGTGACGCCGGCGACGACGTTCGTGCCGTACTCGCGGTTTCGCAGGGTGTGGAACGAGCCCTCACGGCCGGTGATCCCCTGGACGACGAGCCGGGTCTCGGCGTTCACGACGATCGCCATCAGCCGCCGCCCCCCGCGAGCGCGACCACCCGCTCGGCCGCGCCGAGCATCGTCTCCTCGACATGGACGTTCGGCGGGGCGGCGTCGGCCAGGAGCTGCCGGCCCTCCACGTCGTTCGTGCCGTCCAGCCGCACGACCATCGGCACCCGCACGTCGAGCCGCTCGAGCGCGGTCAGGATGCCGCGCGCGACCTCGTCGCAGCGGGTGATGCCGCCGAAGACGTTGAAGAGCACGGCCCGCACGTCGGGGTCCGAGAGCAGCACCTCCATGGCGGTCACGATCTCGTCGGCCTGCGCCCCGCCGCCCACGTCGAGGAAGTTCGCGGGCCTGCCGCCGGCGCCGGCGACGACGTCGAGCGTCGACATCACGAGCCCCGCCCCGTTTCCGATGATGCCGACGTAGCCGTCGAGCTTGACGTAGGTGACGGCGCGCTCGCGCGCCATCCGCTCCTCGGGCGGCAGCGCCTCGAGGTCGCGCATCTCGGCGATGTCGGAATGGCGGAAGAGCGCGTTGTCGTCGATGGTGTACTTCGAGTCGAGCGCGTGGAGCTTCCCCTCCGGAGTCACGATCAGCGGGTTGATCTCGACCAGCATGGCGTCGGTCTCGATGAACGCCCGGTAGGCGGCGGCCATGATCTCGCCGGCCTGGCGCATCTCCTCGGCCGGCAGGCCGGCGGCGAAGCACAGCCGGCGGGCGTGGAAGGGCTGGAAGCCGATGAGCGGGTCGACGTGCAGCCGGGCCAGGCGGTCGGGTGTCTTCTCGGCGACCTCCTCGATGTCGATCCCGCCGGCGGTCGTCAGCATGAGGAGCGGCCGCTTGGCCCCGCGGTCGAACGTGATCGAGAAGTAGTACTCGCGCGCGATGTCGGAGCTGCGCTCGACCCACACCCGGTGCACGATGTGGCCCTTGATGGCCATCCCGAGGATGTCGGCGGCGTGCCGCTCGGCCTCGTCCGGGTCGGCGGCCAGCTTGATCCCGCCGGCCTTGCCGCGCCCTCCGACGAGCACCTGCGCCTTCACCACCACCGGTGCCGCGATCCGCTCGGCGGCCGCCCGGGCCTCGGCCGGCGTCACCGCCACGACCCCCTCCGAGACCGGGATGCCGTAGCGCGCGAAGAGCTGCTTGCCCTGGTACTCGTAGAGGTCCACCGGCGCGGCAGTCTAGTGACGGGCCCGCGCCCGGCGCTCCGCATCGTGTGTGCGAGTCCTGTTAGGGATCCTGGCGCCCTTACGAATCGCTAACTATTTCATCACGAGTTTCGAACACCTCGCGTTGACAATCGCCTCTGGACGCTGCGACCGAACGTGCCCACACTTCGCAGCTACCTGCCTCCTCCGACGACCCGTCCCGCGGGTCGTCGGGCTTTAACGGCACGATGCCGGCCCGAGCCATCGGCCCGGGCCGGCATCGGAATCCGCGACTAGGCGGCCGGCGCGACCGGGTGGTTCGAGCGGAAGAGATCCGCCGGGTCGAAGGCCGTCTTCACGGCGCGCAGGCGGTGGTGGGCGTACGGGCCGAAGATGCGCTCGCCGGGGATGTCGCGCTCGGCGAAGTTGAGGTAGGCCGTCTCGGCCTCCCACGGCGCGAGCGCCTCGCGGATGACGTCCAGGTGCCCGGCGACCGCTCCGCCCATCTCCGGCGACATCGCGATCCCGACCCCGAAGACCGCGAAGTCGGCGTCGAGGTGCGACACGGCACCGCCGCCGTCCGCGGGCCTGCCGAGCGCTCCACCGAGCTGGCGGACCTCGAGCGAGAGCAGCGGCGAGCCCGAGCCGGGCCCGGCCGCAGCGACGAGGGCGTCGATGCCCGCGGGCGGGAGCTCGTCGAGGAGCATGCCGTCGCCGACCCCCGGAACCGGGTGCTCCGGGTCCATGTGGACGTGCTGGAGCGCCGCCGTCGAGATGGTCGCGACGGTGTCGATCTCGGGCCCGAGCGCCCGGATCGGCGCGACGAGCTCGGCGCCCTCCGCCTCTCCGCCGAGGTAGAACGCCTGCACGGCAACGAACGAGCGGCCGCGAAGCGGCTCCGGGATGTCGGGGATCGGCGGCAGCTGGAGCAGCCGGCCGACGGTGGTCATCTCGTCGGGCATGTCTGCCGTCCACTCGCGCCAGGCGTGGAGGATCTCGCCGGCCCGCTCGATCGGCCAGAGCATGACGCCCGCATAGACCTGTGCGACCGGGAAGAGGGCGAACTCGACCGCGGTCACGGCGCCGAAGCTGCCGCCGCCGCCGCGCACCGCCCAGAAGAGGTCCTCGTTGGTTTCGGCATCGATCCGGCGGAGCCCGCCGTCGGCCGTCAC
Organism: uncultured Actinomycetes bacterium; assembly: GCA_963805545.1. Lineage (GTDB taxonomy): Bacteria > Actinomycetota > Thermoleophilia > Gaiellales > JAICJC01 > JAICJC01. The sequence goes on along the minus strand of CAWDUU010000008.1, from coordinate 162,802 downwards.
GATCTCGACGGCAATGACGTTTGACGACGCCAGGCCGTAGCGGCGCCCCAGCCAGCTCAGGCCGCCGCCCAGCGTGTAGCCGACGACGCCGACGTCGGGAGAGGAGCCGGCCAGCGCGGCCAGCCCGTGCTCGGCCGCGGCCTCGGCCACCTCGGCCCAGACGACGCCGGCCTCGACGCGGGCCTTGCGGTTGGCCGCATCGATCTCGACGCCGCGCATGCGCTCCATCTTCACGAGCACCGCGTCGGCCAGATCGCCGCCGCGGGCGCCGGCGCCATGGCCCGTGCCCTGCACGGCGACGCGCAGGCCGGCCGCGGCCGCATACGACACGACCGCCGCGACGTCCTCGGCCGTCTCGGGGAGGGCGACCATGGCGGGGTGCTGGTCGACGGCGAGGTTCCACGCGAGCCGGGCGGCGTCCCAGCCGGCGTCGCCGGGCAGGACGATCTCGCCCGTGACGCGGGCGCGCAGTTCGGTCGGATCGAGCGGCGCGGCCGCTCGCGGGGTGGTGGCCATTGACCCTCCAGGAGACGCGGGCTTGGTAACGGTCCCAGTCTGGCAGCCGTTTCCTGCCGGTGCAATACGGCTACGGCGAGGGCGATGGTGCGGTTAACCGCCCGCCGCTACTGGGGCGTCGAGCCGGGGTTGTTCTCCTTCGCCAGCTTCACGCCGGCCACGCTCGCCACATAGGCGGCGACATCGCGGGCGTCGTCGCCCTTGACGAGGCCGCGCGGCATCGGCGGGTCGGCCTCGTCGATCTGCTGGCGGACGAGCGCCTCGAACGACGACACCTTGAGGCCCGCGATCCGGTCGCCGACGGCGGCATCGTCGAGGTTCGGGCCGACGGTGCCCTGCGTCCCCGCGTCCTCAAGGACGTGGCAGCCGCCGCACTTCGCCTGGAACTGCGTCTTGCCGTTTGCGAGGTCGGCGTCACCCGCCGCGGAGACGCCGGTCCCGCCGCAGCCGGCGGCCGCTCCGGCCACGAGGAGCACGGCGATCAGGACGGCTGGCCGGCGCACGGCGGGGACATTAGCAAGCGGCCGGGCGGGATTCATGGGAGCGGCGGCAGCGCCCCGCGCCAGGTCAGCGCCTCGGCGGCGCGCTCGGCGGCGAAGGCCAGCGTGCGGTCGAGCGCCCAGCCCGACGCGAGCCCGAAGAGCACGCCCGCGACGAAGGTGTCGCCCGCGCCGTAGGTGTCGACGACCGGCCCGGGAACCGGCGCCGCGTCGTAGCCCGACCCGCCGTGAGCGCCGTCGGTCACGATCACGTGGCCGGGCGGCTCGGCCAGGCGGCCGAGGTCGAACCGCTCGCCGCGGTCGCGGCCGCTGCCCACCAGCGCGTCGGCGCGCACGCCGCTCGCCACGAGCGCCTCGAACCGGCGTGCGGTGACGACGAGCACCGGCGCCCGGCGGCCGAGCCGGAGCGTCTCGGGGTCATAGCCGGTGAAGTAGCAGCCGGCGCCGGCCGCGATCTCGTCCCACGGCAGCGGGTCGGCGGCCACGGGCGCGTCGTTCTCACCCACGACGAAGAGCGTCCGCTCGCCCGCCGGGTCGAGCAGCGCCAGCACCTCGGTCTGCGGCGCGTCGCGGTTCGCCGCCGCGACCCGCACGCCGTACGCCTCGAGCACCGCCTGCGAGCGGCCGTCGCTTCCGAGCGCCGTGTAGAAGGTGACCTCGGCGCCCATCCGCGCCAGGGCGACGGCGGTGACCGCTCCGCCCCCGCCCGGCTGCGAGAAGGGCTCCTCCAGATGCACGATCTCGCCCGCCGCGGGCACGAACGGCGCCCGCGCGAACGTCACCCACTCCACATGGCCGATCACCGCGAGCCGCATGCGCACAATGGTACGCGCGGCATCCCATGGGGCCTGGCCCCGGTTGTTCGTTCTCGCCCAGACGCTCGTGGCGCCGGCGACGACCGCGCTCGTCGCCGGCGCGCCCCCAACGCCGCGCCACCGGTGAAGGAGGGGGCCCGCGGGGGAACCCTGGGTTCCCCCGCGCCTAAGGCACGTAGACGAGCTTGCCCTGCACCTTCAGGTCCTCCATGAGCGCCTGGGCCTTCGGCACCTCGGCGAGCGGGAAGACGTGGTCGATCACGGGCTTGATGTGGCCGGCCTCGACGGCCCGCAGCGCCGCGGCCAGCTCGGCCTTCGAGGACAGGTGCGAGCCGAGCAGGTTCTGCTGCTTGTTCCAGAGGAAGCGCAGGTCGGTCACCGCCTCGTACCCGGTCGACGCGCCGCACACGACCAGCCGGCCGCCCCAGCGCAGGGCGGCGACCGACGTCGGCCACGTCTCCTGGCCGGAGTGCTCGAAGACGATGTCGGCGCCGACCTTCTTCGTGATCTCGCGCACCCGGGCGGCCACGTCCTCGTTCTTGCGGTCGATGACGTCGGTCGCGCCGATCTCGTGCGCCTTGGCCACCTTCTCGGCGCCGCCCACGACCGGAATGGGGTTGGCCCCGAAGAGACGGCAGATCTGGATCGCCATGACGCCGAGCCCGCCGACGCCGCCCCAGATGAGGACGTTCTCGCCGGCCTGGATCCGGGCCCGCGTCACGAGCATCCGCCACGCCGTCTCGAGGACGAGCGGCATCGAGGCCGCCTCCTCGTGGGTCAGGTTGGCCGGCTTCGGGAGCACGTTGGCGGCGGGCATGGTGACGTACTCGGAGTGCCCGCCGTCGTTGGGCCCGGTCTGGAAGCCCCAGATCAGGAACTGGCGGCAGAAGAACTCCTGGCCCGACGTGCACATCTCGCACGTGCGGCACGAGAGGCCCGGATGGACGACGACCTCGTCGCCCACCTCGACCTGGGCCGAGCCGAAGCCGGTGCCCGACACCTCGGAGCCGACCGCCCGCACAACGCCGGAGACGTCCGACCCGGCGACGTGCGGGAAGATGACCTTCATGCCCGGCATGCCGCGCCGGGCCCAGATGTCGTTGAAGTTGGCGCCCGCGGCCTTGACCTCGATCAGGACCTCGAACGGCTTCGGCTCCGGCTCCGGGATGTCGGTGTACTGGAGGACGTCCGGGCCGCCGTGCTCCTCGAAGACGACCGCCTTCATGCGGTGATCGCCTTGCCGAGGAACTCGAAGTTGGAGACGTAGCGGCGCACGTCCTCCTCGGAGTGCTGCACCGAGAGCGTCCAGTTCTCGGACTTGCCCCACGGGGCCATGAAGACGCCGCGGTTGAACTGGACGAGCCAGTTGATGTAGGCCAGCTCGTCGGACACCTCGAGGTAGTCGCGGTAGTTGCGCACCCGCTCGCCGCGGTAGGTGACCGCGCCGCGGGCCGACATGACGGTCGTGTAGCCGCCGATGCCGGTGTGCTCGATGACCGCGTCGCAGCCGGTCTGGAGGATCTCCGCCAGCCGGTCGAATTCGGTGTAGACGTCGGGCGTCAGGATCTCGGTCAGCGTCGTCCGCATTGCGGCCATCGTGAGCGGGTTGCCGTTGAACGTGCCGACCTGGTCGATGCGGCCGTCGGCGATCCAGCCCATGACCTCCTCGGTGCCGCCGATGGCGCCGCACGGCAGGCCGCCGCCGGTCGACTTGGCCAGGCAGATGATGTCCGGGGTGACGCCGAAGCGCTTCGTCGCGCCGCCGTAGGCGATCGTGGCACCGGTCTTCACCTCGTCGAAGGCGAGCAGGGCGCCCGCGCCGTGCAGGAGCTCCTTCACGCCGGCCAGGTAGCCCTCCTCCGGCAGGATCATGCCCGCGTTCATCATGGTCGGCTCGACGATCATGCCGGCGACCTGCCCCTGGTGGCGGTGCAGCGTCCGCTCGAGCGCGTCGAGGTCGTTGAACGGCACGACCCGGGTGAGCTCGACGACCGCGTCGGGAAGGCCGATGGTCTGCGGCACCGAGACCGGGTTCTCGTAGTCGCCGATCGAGTCGCCCGGAGGCGCCACCGACACCATGACCGCGTCGCCGTGGCCGTGGTAGGAGCCCTCGATCTTGAGCAGGACGTCGCGCCCGGTCACCGCCCGCATCAGCCGCACGGCGTCCATCGTGGCCTCGGTGCCGGAGTTGGCGAACCGCCACAGCGGCAGACCGAAGCGCTCGGAGAGGTGCTCGCCGACGACGACGGAGTCCTCGGTCGGCTGGGCGAAGTGGGTGCCGCGGCGCACGCGGTCGGAGACGACCTCGGCGATCTTCGGATGGGCGTGGCCCACGGCCATCGCGCCGTAGCCGTTGTGGAAGTCGACGTACTCGTTGCCGTCGACGTCGACGACCTTCGAGCCGTGGCCGTCGACCAGGTAGATCGGGTGCGGGTCGGTCGCCTGCCAGCTCGACGCGACGCCGCCGGCCAGCGCGCGGCTGGCCCGCTCGGTCATCGCCCGCGACTCCTTGTGCCGGGCGTTGAACTCGGCCTCCTCCGTCTCGATCAGGCGCGCGAGGCGGGTGGGATCGATCGTGGTCTCCTTGACGCTCATGCGTTCGCACCTCCCAGAACCTCGCCGTAGCGCGCGTCGCGCCAGGCGAGGGCGGCCTTCAGGCCCTGTGACTTGACGATGTCCATGAACTCTCTCTGCTCCGGGGTGTCAGCGGCGTTCAGCATCGCCGACAGGTCGAGATTCATCTTGACGGCCTCCTGGAGCCCCATCGCCTCGTACGCGCGGTTCAAGGCGATCTTCGTGAGCCGCAGGACCGGCAGCGGCGTCGGCGCGATCTTCCGCACGAGGCCCTCGACCTCCGACTCCACCTGGTCGTCGGGCACGACCCGGTTCACGAGCCCCGCCCGCTCCGCCGCCGCGGCGTCGATCATATCGCCGGTGAAGAGCAGCTCGTTGGTCTTCTTCTGCCCGAGGATGTAGGGCATGAGCAGCGTGACCGGCCCGGAGCCGTACCGGATCTCCGGCTCGCCGAACCGGCCGCTCTCGCCGGTGATGATCATGTCGCAGGCCATCGCCAGCTCGCAGCCTCCGGCCAGGCAGTAGCCGTGCACCGCGGCGATGGTCGGCTTGGGCAGCGACCAGACCCGCATGGTCGCGTCGACGTCGATGCCGAGCACCTCGTGCCAGGTGTGGGCCGGGATCTCGGAGTGGGCGGCCTCCGCCGACAGGTCGTAGCCGGACGAGAACGCCCGCTCGCCCGCCCCGGTCAGCACCACGACCCTGACCTCGTCGTCGGCGACGGCCCTGTCGAGCGCGGAGTGCAGGCCCTCGAGCACGGCGCCGTTCAGCGCGTTCAGCTTCTCGGGCCGGTTCAGGGTGATCCACGCGGCCGGGCCGCGGGTCTCGTACAGGACGGGTTCGCTCATGCGGGCTCCTTGATGACGATCAGGCAGTCGAGCGCGACGGCGCGCTCCGGGGTGACGAGGAGGGGGTTGACGTCGACCTCGACCACCTCGGGATGTTCGGCGACCATCTCGGACGCCGCCACGATGGCGTCGATCAGGCCCTGGGGCACGTGGCCGCCCAGCATGCGGCCGAGCACCGGGAGCGAGTCGACCAGGCGCCGTGCGCCCGCGTCGTCGAGCGGCGCGAGAGCCGCGGTCACCAGATCGAGCTGCTCTGCCAGCCCGCCCCCGATCCCGACCGCGACGGTCGCGCCGTACTCGGGATCGCGCACGGCGCCGATCAGCACCTCCACGCCCCCCGAGGCCTGCTCGGCCACCACCACGCTGCCGCCCATCCGCTCGGCGGCGGCGCGCACGGACCCGGCGTCGGCCAGGTGCAGCGCCACCCCGCCCACACGGGCCTTGTGGGCGACGTTGTCGACCTTGCAGACGACCGGGTAGCCGATCCGTTCGGCCGCCGCGGCGGCTTCGTCCGCCGATGCGCAGCGCTCGGCCCTGACGTAGGGGACGCCGTGCTCTGCCAGGATCGCCGCCGACTCGACCTCGGACAGCGCGCCCGCGCCCTCGAGCGGCGCGTCGGCGGGCACCGCGCGCGGTGGCGGCGTGTACGGGGCGTGGTTGAGACGGGCCGCGATCGCGCGCAGGCCGGGCAGGCTCCCCTTCAGCATCGGGATGTCGTGGCGGCGCGCCCATTCCAGGTCCTCGACCGGCGGGTCGCACGTCGTGACGCCGATGACGGCCGGGAAGATGTCGGTGCCGTCGACCGCCTTTCGCAGGTCGTCGGCGATCGCGGTCGCCAGGTGGCGCTCGGTCCCCCTGAGCCAGTAGGAGTGGTCGATCGCCGAGATCAGGACGTCGAACTCGCCCGACTCGGCCAGCAGCTGGAAGATGCGCGGGAAGACGACGCGGTCGTCGTCGATGGCCCAGCAGTCCACCGGGTTTCCGACGTGAACGAAGTTCGGGAACTCGTCCATGATCGCCGCCCGCAGGCCGTCCGAAAAGAGCGAGAGCGGGATGCCGGCCTGCTCGGCCTTGTCGGCGACGTACTCGCCCTCGCCGCCCGAGTTCGTGACGATGCCGATCCGGCGGCCGCGGGGCGGCTTCTCGCGGCCGAACACCTCGAGGTGCTCGACCCAGTCGCCGAAGTCGTCGACCCGGATCGCGTTGTAATGGCGGAGCATGGCCGAGAAGCTGCGGTCGGAGCCGACCAGGGCGCCGGTGTGCGCGAGCGCCGCGGTGGCGCCCATCTCGGACGTGCCGACCTTCATCACGATCGCGACCTTGCCGGCCTCCGAGACGCGCCGCAGCGCCTCCTCGAACGCCTCCGGCCGGCGCACGGCCTCGAGGAAGAGCCCGATCACGCGCGTGCCGGGGTCCTGCGCGAACCAGGCCACGAAGTCGGCAGCGTCCACCACGGTCTCGTTCCCCGACGAGACCATGGTGCGGAATCCGACCCGGGGGCCGAGCGACACCAGGATCTCGCCGATCGAGCCGGAGTGGGCGAGCGTCGCCACCGGCCCGGGCACGAACGTCGGGTGCAGGCTCCCGATCCACGGGGACGGCGCGCCCGGGGTTGCGATCCCCATGCAGTTCGGCCCGACCATCGCGATGCCGGCATCGCGCACCTTGGCCGAGATGCGCTCGGAGATCGGCGGGCCGTCGCGGCCGGCCTCGTTCCCGAGGCCCGGCGTGATGATCGCCTTCACCCCGTCCACCGAGAGGACGTCGTCGATCGCCGTCTCGATGCGGCCGTGGCCGACGCCCATCACGACCATCTCCGGCACCGCCGGGCAGTCGGCCATCGACGGATAGCACGGCACGCCGCAGGCCTCGGTCTTGGTCGGGTTGATTCCGTAGAACGGCACGCCCGGCCTGGTCATGTTCTCGGCGATCCGGACCGACGTCCGCTCGGAGATGCCGTAGATCGCGACCGAGCGCGGGTCGAAGACGGCGTCGAGGTCCGTGTTCAAGAGCGGCCGGTCGACGACGGACACCTATTCCCCTTCCACGAAGAACTTGCCGGTCTCGCCGCCCGAGAAGTAGCGCGACGTGATGGTCTTCTTGCGCGTGTAGAACTCGACCGCGTCGCCGCCGTGGGCGTGCAGGTCGCCGAAGAACGAGCCCTTCCAGCCTGAGAACGGGAAGAACGCGACCGGCGCCGCGACGCCGACGTTCACGCCGACCATCCCCACCTCGACGTCGTGCCGGTAGCGGCGCACGGCCGCGCCCGATTCGGTGAAGATCGACGTCCCGTTGCCGTAGGCCGAGCCGTTCACGATGTCGATCGCCTCGTCCAGCGACGCGGCGTGGATGACCGACAGGACCGGGCCGAAGATCTCCTCGCGGGCGACGTCCATGTCGGCCGTCACGCCGTCGAGGATCGTCGGGCCGACGAAGGCGCCGTCGGGGTTGGCGTCGGGCCGGCGGCCGTCGACCGCCAGCGTGGCGCCGCCCTCGAGGCCGCGGTCGATCCACTCGACGACGCGGTCGCGGGCCGCACACGAGACGACGGGGCCGACGTCGGTGCCCTGATCGAGGCCGTCGCCGACCGAGAGCTTCTCGGTGCGCGCGACGAGCTCGTCGAGGAGCGGCCGCTTGGCGTCGCCCACCGCGACGACGACGGAGCCGGCCATGCAGCGCTGGCCGGCGGCGCCGAAGGCCGACCCGATGATGTTCGAGACGGTCTTCGGCATGACCGCGTCGGGCATGACGACCATGAAGTTCTTGGCGCCGCCCAGCGCCTGCACGCGCTTGCCGTTCGCGGCGGCGCGCTCGTAGACGTACTTGGCGACCCTGGCCGACCCGACGAACGAGATCGCGTCGACCTCCGGGTGGTCGAGGAGCCCGTTCACGACATCCGCCGAGCCGTTGACCAGGTTGACGACGCCGTCGGGGAGCCCGCCGGCCTCGTCGATCAGGTTGAAGACCAGCTCCTGCGTGAGCGGCACCTGCTCCGAGGGCTTCAGGACGAACGTGTTCCCGCAGGCGATGGCGAACGGCAGGAACCAGAACGGCACCATCGCCGGGAAGTTGAACGGCACGACCGCCGCGCACACGCCGACCGGCTGGCGGATCGTCTCGCAGTCGACGCCGGTGGCGACGTTCTCGAGAATCCGGCCCTGCATCGTCTGCGGAATCGCGGAGGCGGCCTCGACCATCTCGATGGCGCGGCCCACCTCGGCACGCGCGTCGGGGAGCGTCTTTCCCATCTCGCGGGTGACGGAGCGGGCCAGCTCGTCGGCGTGGGCCTCGATCACCTGGCGGAAGCCGAAGAGCCAGCGGGCGCGCTCGATGGTGGGGCGGCGGCGCCACTCGGGAAACGCGGCCCGGGCGGCCTTCACGGCGGCGTCGACGTCGGAGGCGCCCGACAGCGGCACGCGGGCCAGGGTCTCGCCCGTGGCGGGGTTCTGGACGTCCAGCTGGTCGGTCGACGTCGAGGCGACCCAGCGGCCGCCGATGTAGTTCGAGAGCAGACGGGTGTCGGTGTGCGTGGACATGGCTGCATTCAAGCCGCCCGCCGTCCCCGCCGCCACCTTACACTGTGTCCATGGAAGCGGCCGAATCCCGACAGTCTGTCCTCACGGTGGGCGACCTGCTGAGCCTCGAGGAGTTCCTCCAGGCGGCGGTCTCGGTGGCTGCCGCCGGGCACCGGCTCGGGAACCGGGTCGAATGGGTGCACGTCTTCGAGACGCCGTTCGTGGCCGGGGTGATCCGCGGCGGCGAGTTCCTGCTCACCACCGGGATCGGCCTGGCGGGTATGCGCGCGGTCGAGGTCGAGGCGCTCGTCGCCCAGCTGGCCCGGGCCGGCGCCGCCGGGATCGGGTTCGAGCCGACCCACGCCCCGGCCGCCACGCTCGTCGAGCCCTGCCGCCGCCACGAGCTGCCGCTGCTCGTCTTCGGGAAGGACATCCGCTTCGTCGAGATCACCCACGTCGTGCACGAGCGGCTGGTCTCGTCGGAGCTCGCGACCCTGCGGCGGGCGGTCGGCCTCCAGGCGCAGCTCCGCGAGGCGGCCCGCGAGGGGCTCGGCCCGGCCGGTCTGGTCGCGGCGCTGGGCGACGTGCTGGAGGCGCAGGTGCTGCTCGAGCGGGCCGACCGCACGCCGATCGCCTCGTCGCCGGAGGACGGCCTCGACGTGGCCTTCATGGACGCGCTCGACCGCCACCGCCAGCGGCTGCCGACACCGCTTCACTCCCGGCCGGTCAATCCGGCTGCGCGCCTCAACGTCCTTCCCCGCCGCGGCGACGAGCTCGACCTGCTCGCCGTCGACGAGGCGGCCTTCCTGCTCTCGGTCGCCATGGCCGCCCAGCCGCCGCGCGAGGAGGTGCCGTCGGCCGAGCGGGCGCGCCTCCTCCAGCGGCTGGCCGAGGGCCGGGCCGGGGCGGGCGCCGACATCGTCCGCAGGGCGCGCTCCGTGGGGATCGACTTCTCGCGGGCGACGCTGTGGGCATTCCACGGCCGCGGGGGCCTCGGCCGGCTCGAGCGGATGGGCCTCGACGCGCTCGTCGACGGGCCGCGCGCGCTCGTCGCCGTCCGCGGCGACCTCGACCCGGCCGCGCTGGCGCGCGACCTGGCCCGGCGCGACGTCACCGCCGTCGGCTACGACAGCCGCGGAAACGAGCCGTGGCAGGTGCGCGACGCCTTGGCCGGCGCCGAGCGGGCCTGCCTGGTCGCCGAGGCGGCCGGCCCGGCCGTCCGGCGCGGGTCGGAGCTCGGTGCGCTGGGCGGCATCGCGCGCGACGTCCTGGCGGGCGAGCGGGTCGAGCCGCGCCTCGACACGGCCGGGCTCGCGCTGGTCGAGGCGCTGGTTGCGACCGGGTGGTCGAAGGCGGCCGCCGCCCGCCGGCTTCGCATCTCGCGCCAGGCGCTCTACGAGCGGATCGCGGCGCTCAAAGCGCGGCACGGGCTCGACCCCGACCTGCCCCAGACCCGCGTCGAGCTCGCGCTCGAGGTGTGGGCCGTCAGGATGGGTGAGCTTGCCTGACGCGCGCGTGATCCGCGTCCGGTCGGCCGAGCTGACCGCCGAGCGGGCGCGAGAGCTCCGGTCGCTGTGCGAACACGCGTGGATGGCGAAGGGCGGCGACTTCGACGAGGAGGACTGGCGGTCGTGCCTGGGCGGCACCCACGTCCTCGTCGAGGATCGAGGCGCGGTCGTCTCGCACGCGTCGGTGATCGAACGCCGCTTCGAGCTGGACGGAACGCCGCTCCGTACGGGCTTCGTCGAGGCCGTGGCCACGCTCCCCGGCCGGCAGGGCGCGGGGCACGCCTCGGAGGTGATGCGGACGGTGAACGCGCTCGTCGACGGCGGCTTCGAGCTGGGCGCGCTGAACACGGAGATCCCCGGGTTCTACGAGCGCCTCGGCTGGGTGTTGTGGCCGGGCCGGACCGGAGTGCGGGAGCCGGCCGGCGTGCGGCTCACGCCCGAGGAGGACGGAAACGTGCTCGTTCGGCACCCGGCGGGGACGCTGGAGGCCGGCCGGGACTCGCTGCTCGTCTGTGACTGGCGGCCCGGCGACCCCTGGTAGCCCCGGCGGCGGTAGCCTGCGTCCGTGGCCGGCTTGATCGACTCGGGATGGGCGGCGTGGCTCCCGGCGGAGCTGATCGCCGCGTTTGAGGCACTCGACGCCAACGCCGCCGGCCGGCGGGCCTTCGCCCGGCGGCTGGCCGAGGGGCCGGACGCCGCCGCCCGCGAGCGCTGGGACCGCTTCGCGCTGGCCGCGCCCTCGCGGATCGACGTCCCGGCGAGCGCCGACGGCCTCACGCCTGACGACTGCAATGCACTCCTCACCGACCTCGGCCTCGTGGAGGGCGACCCACCCCGGCCGGTGGCGGATCCCGAGCCGGTCGAGCTCGTCCTCACACTCGACCACGACGAGGTGCGCGAGCTGGAGCGGGTGCGGATGGCCCGCGACGTCGGCGAGCCCTCAACGCCCGTCGAGGCGCTGCCGTCGCTCGGTGCCCGGTTCGGCGGCGCCAAGGTCGGCCGCAACGATCCCTGCCCGTGCGGTTCGGGCAAGAAGTTCAAGCGCTGCCACGGCTCGTGATGCCCATGCGGGGCGACCCCGCCGGTTCGGCCGGTCAGCCCGGCTCGGCCAGCCGCTCCCTGACCGCGTACATCGCCGCCTGGGTGCGGTCGGCCACGCCGAGCTTTCGCAGGATCGCCGACACGTGCGTCTTCACGGTCTTCTCGGACAGGCGGAGCTCCGCGGCGATCTGCTTGTTCTGAAGGCCGCGCGCGATGAGGCGCAGCACCTCGAGCTCGCGCGCGGTCAGGTCGGTGTGGGCGGCGGGCGGGCGGCGCCGCTCGGCCAGGAGCTTCGCCGCCACGGCCGGGTGGAGCACCGCCTCCCCGCGGTGGGCCGCCCTGATCGCGGCGGCGACGTCGCGCGGCGAGGCGTCCTTCAGGAGAAAGCCGCTCGCCCCGGCGTCCACGGCCTCCATCGCCCGGCGCTCGTCGGCGTAGCTCGTCAGCATGACGACGCGGATCTGGGCGTGGCGCTCGCAGATCCGGCGCAGCGCCTCGACCCCGTCCATCTTCGGCATGACGACGTCCATCAGGACCACGTCCGGCGAGAGCCGCCCGGCCGCGTCCACCCCCGCCCCGCCGTCGCCGGCCTCGCCCACCACCTCGATCCCGTCCTGGGTCGAGAGCAGCGCCCGCAGGCCCTGGCGGACGACGGGGTGGTCGTCGACGAGAAGGACGCGGATCGCGGGTGTCACGCCTCCTCCCCGCCGCGCGGCCGGTGGCGGGCGGCCGGGACGCGCAGCGACACCGTCGTCCCCGCGCCTGGCTGCGAGCGCACCTGGAGCGTCGCGTCGAGCAGGGCCGCCCGCTCGTCCATCGACGTCAGGCCGAGATGCCGGCCGCGGAGCGCCGGCGCCGCGGCGTCGAAGCCGGCGCCGTCGTCGGCCACCTCCAGCTCGAGTACGCCGTCGTGGTCGGAGAGCCGCACGTCGATCGTCTCGGCGCCGGAGTGGCGGACGGCATTCGCGAGCGCCTCCTGCGCGATCCGGAGCACCTGGCGCTTGGCCCCGGCCCGCAGCACCGGCTCGGGCGGCGGCGTGTAGCCGATCGCCGCCCCGTGCACCTGGCGCAGGACGTCGACGTGCTTCTGGAGCGCGCCGGCCAGCCCGTCGGCGGCGACGTCGGCCGGGCGCAGCTCGAAGACGAGCGCCCGCAGCTGCTCGAGCGCCGAGCCGGCCAGCTCGCGCACCTGCGCGACCTCGAGCGCGGCGGCGGCCGGGTCCGAGCCCAGGCGCTCGGTGGCCGCCTCCGCCGTGGCCACGGCTGCCCACAGCGTCTGGTTCACGGAGTCGTGGAGCTCGCGCGCGAGCCGGGTTCGCTCCTCGACCACCGACAGCTCGCGCGACCGCTCGCCCGCCGCCGCGTGCTGGATGGCGATCGCGGCATGGGCCGCGAGGAGCGCGATCGCGTCCTCGTCCTCCTGCGAGAACTCGCCGCCGCCGTCCTTGTTCACGAGGTAGAAGGCGCCCACGATCTCGCCCCCGGCGACGATCGGCACGCCCAGGAACGACGTCATGACGGGATGGGCGGACGGCCACCAGCCGTAGCGCGGGTCGCGGCGGACGTCGGGCATCCGCTCCGGCGCGGGCGACTCCAGCATCGCCGCCAGGAGGCCGTGGGTTCGCGGGAGCGGGCCGATGGCGGCGATCTCCTCCTCGCTCATGCCCGACGTCACGAAGCGGGCGAAGCCGCCCTCGCCGTCGGGCACGCCGATCGCCCCGTAGCGGGCGGCGACCTGGTCGCGGGCGGCGTCGACCAGCATGTGCAGGCGCCGGCCGGTGGACCGCTCGGCCGCCACCGCCAGAAGCACGTCGGTCACGGAGCGCAGCCCGGTGTCGGACATCGCCAGAGGTTACGGCAGGATCAGATGCACGTCGCCGAACTCGTGCCACAGGTAGCCGCAGGCGACCGCCGCCGCGTAGGAGCGGGCGGCGAGCGGGCGGCCGGCGACCGCCTCGATCAGGTCGAGGTGACTGGCGCCGGGCTCGTGCCAGCCGGTGAGGAGGCCGTCGACCGCCGTGACCGGCCGGCCGGGTCCGATGACGACCTCCGTCCAGCCCGCCGCCGCGTGCACCCGGCCGTCGGCGTCCGCCGCCGACTCCAGCGCGCGCACCGCCGTCGTCCCGATCGCGACCACCCGGCCGCCTGAGCCGCGGACGACGTTCACGCGGGCCGCGGCCGCCTGCGACACCGCGAAGCGCTCCGGAAGCGGGCGCTCGCCGGCCTCGAGCGAGGAGACGCCGCAGTGCAGCACGACGGGCACGACCTGGACTCCACGCGCCGCCAGCGCGGCGAGCGTGCGGGCGGTGAACGGGCGCGCCGCGCTCGGCATCTCGGCGCTGCCGGGCTCCACGCCGAAGATGGTCTGGTAGGCGGCGATGTCCCACTCGCCCGCGGTGTGGGCGTAGCGGATCGGGCCGCCGCGGCGGCCGAGGTAGCTCTCGACCGAGCCGGCCAGCCTCGGCCGGGCGACCCACAGGCGCTCGCCCAGGTACGGCGCACGCAGATCGATCGACGCGCCGCCGGGCAGGGCCAGCCGGTCGCCTGCCCGGAGCCCGCGAAAGGGGGCGGTGCCGGCGCCGGCCGGGAGGCGGGGCTCGACGACCCACAGCCGCCCGTCGTCGGGGAACGGCGAGGAGAAGTGCAGCACGAGCTCCTCGCCGCGCGGCGAGATCGCGGTGACGGCCGCAGGGAGGGTGCGGGAGACGTTCACGACGATCGCGTCGCCGGCGGCGAGGTGCCCGGCGATCCGGTCGAACCGGGAGTGCTCGACGGCGCCGGCCGACCGGTGGGCCACCAGCATGCGGACGCCGTCCCGCCCGATCCCGCGCTCCTCGGGCGGCGCGGCCGCCTCGAGCTCGGGGCCGAGGTCGAACGCTTGCAGGGCGGGGGTGCTCATCCGGCGACTCCGGCCCCGGCCAGCGCGCGGGCCTGGTAGCGGCCGCTCGGGCGGTCGCCGTCGATCAGCTCGATCAGGCCGGGGACGCTCTCCTCGGGCGGCGGCCGGTCGGAGATGTCCTCGCCCGGGAAGGCGTCCTGCTGCATCCGGGTTCGCATGTCGCCCGGGTCGACCCAGTAGACCCGCAGGCCGGGGCGCTCGGCCGCGAGCACGTTCGAGAGCTGCTCGAGCGCCGCCTTGGACGCACCGTAGCCGCCCCAGCCGTCGTAGCCCTCGACCGCGGCGTCGGAGGTCACGTTCACGATACGGCCGGAGGTCGCCTCGAGCAGCGGGAGCGCCTCCTGGATCAGCCCCAGCGGCGCAACGGTGTTCGCCGCGAGGATCGCCTCGAAGGCGGCGAGGTCGATCGCGGCGAGCGGCGGCAGCGGCGAGGGGCCGAGGGCGCTCGCGTTGTTCACGAGCAGGTCGAGCCCGCCCATGTCCCAGGCGGCGGCGATCAGCGCCTCGCGATGGGCGGGGTCGGTCACGTCGCCGGGGAGGGCGACCGTGCGGCCCTCGACGGCGAACGTTGCGTGGGCGGCGGCGAGCGCCTCGGCGTCGCGGGCGTCGACGACGAGGTTCCAGCCACGTGCGGCGAGGTCGCGGGCGAGCGCGAGGCCGAGGCCGCGGGAGGCCCCGGTGACGATGGCGGTGCGAGTGGGTTCCATGCCTTCACGGTAGGCACGGTGCGGCGCGGCCGCCTCGGCCGCCGGGCGGATCTCGCCAGGGCAATTGGTCCTAGACGGCGCCGAGCCGGACGAGCGCCTGGCCGTTTGCGACCTGGTCGCCGGCGGCCACCTCGACCGCCTCGACCACGCCGGGGCCGTGGGCCACGATCTCGTTCTCCATCTTCATCGCCTCGACGACGACCAGGACGTCGCCGGCGGCGACCGTCTCGCCCGCGGCCACGCCGACCGTGAGCACCGTGCCCTGCATTGGGCTTCGCACCACGTCGGCGGCGCCGTGCGCGGTGCGCTCGCGCTCGGCGATCGCGGCGCGGCGGGTGCGAAGCCGGGTGCGGCCGGGATGCTCGGGCACGGTGACGGTGACGTCGAAGCGCTTGCCGTCGACCTCGACGGGCAACGTGCGGACCTCGCCAACCCCTGGGGCCGGGCTCCGCGGGGCGGGGTCTGGCCCCGGTGGTTCCTCGCCTACCATCACTCCGCCCGCCTCCACGAATTCGTGCACGAGGCCGCCGGAGACGAAGTCGGGGTGCTCCAGGATCTGGCGGTGAAGCGGGATGAGCGTCGCCGGCCCCTCGATCTCGAACTCGGACAGGGCCCGCAGCATCCGGTGCCGGGCCAGCTCGCGGTCCTCGTCCCACACGACGAGCTTGGCGATCATCGGGTCGTAGAGGCCCGAGATCTCGGAGCCCTCCGTGACGCCGGAGTCGACCCTTACGCCGGGCCCGGCGGGCTCGCGGTAGCGGGTGATCGTGCCCGGGGTGGGCACGAAGCCGGCCGCCGGATCCTCGGCGTTGATCCGGCA
Organism: uncultured Actinomycetes bacterium; assembly: GCA_963805545.1. GTDB lineage: Bacteria > Actinomycetota > Thermoleophilia > Gaiellales > JAICJC01 > JAICJC01. The sequence continues at coordinate 147,059 of CAWDUU010000008.1, read as the reverse complement.
CTGGATCGAGTGGCCGTGCAGGCGCACGTCGGACTGCGTCCATCCGAGCGGCCGGCCGCCGGCGATCCACACCTGCTCGCGCACGAGGTCGAGGCCGGTCACCATCTCGGTCACGGTGTGCTCCACCTGAAGCCGGGTGTTCATCTCGAGGAAGTAGTACGAGCCGTCGGCGTCGAGCAGCCCCTCGACCGTGCCGGCGTTCGTGTAACCGACGGCGCGGGCCGCGTCGACGGCGATCTGCCCGATCCGCTCGCGCAGCTCAGGCGAGACGGCGGGCGACGGCGTCTCCTCGATGATCTTCTGGTGGCGACGCTGGACGGAACAGTCGCGCTCGCCCAGGTGGATGACGTGCCCGTGCAGGTCGGCCAGCACCTGCACCTCGACGTGGCGCGGCCGCTCGAGGTAGCGCTCGAGGTAGACGGCGTCGTCGGCGAAGTAGGCCTTGCCCTCGCGCCGGGCGGACTCGAAGGCCCGCTCGAGCTCCTCCGGGCCCGCGGCGGCCTTGATCCCCTTGCCGCCTCCCCCCGCTGCCGCCTTGACGGCCACCGGGTAGCCGATTTCCTCGGCCGCAGCGCGCGCGTCTTCGAGTGTGGCAACGGGCTCGGTCGCGCCGGGGACGATCGGCACGCCGGCCGCCGCCATCGCCGCCCGCGCGGCCGTCTTCGACCCCATCGCCTCCATCGCCTCGGGCGAGGGGCCGATGAAGGTCAGGCCGGCGGCGGCGCAGGCGCGCGCGAACTCCGGGTTCTCGGCCAGGAATCCGAAGCCCGGGTGGATCGCCTCGGCGCCGGCCCGACTCGCCGTGCGGATGATCGTCTCGCCCCGCAGGTAGCTCTCGGCCGCCGGCCCGGCGCCGATCCGGTACGCCTCGTCGGCATAGGCGACGAACGGCAGCCCGCGGTCGGCGTCGGAGTAGACCGCCACCGAGCCGATCCCCATCTCGCGCAGCGTCCGGAACACGCGCACGGCGATCTCGCCCCGGTTGGCCACGAGCACCTTGGTGAACACGCGGCGATCGTACGGGTCGGGTACCAGGTATGGCATCGAACCCGTCACGGAAGTGTCACGCGGACCGTTCGGGGTCTGACCCCGTGCCGGCCTCGGCGTCCGCCGCCGACGGCTCGACCAGGCCCAGCGCCTCGAGCGCGCGGCGGATCGCCTCGGCCTCGGCCGGCGTGGGCTCGGGGGTGATGTCGATGCGCTCGCCGCTCACAGCGGGATGTTGCCGTGCTTCCGCCGGGGCGGATCGACCCGCTTGCCGGCGCTGGCCTCGAGCGCGGTGATGAGCACGGGCCGGGTGCGCCGGGGGACGATCACGTCGTCGACGTAGCCGCGCTCGGCCGCCGTGAACGGATTGGCGAACTGGTCGCGGTACTCCTCGACGAGCTCGGCCCGGCGCGCCTCCGGGTCGTCGGCCGCCTCGAGCTCCTTGCGGAACACGATGTTGACCGCGCCGTCCGGGCCCATGACCGCCACCTCGGCGCTCGGCCAGGCGAAGTTGAAGTCGGCCCCGACGTGCTTCGAGCTCATGACGTCGTAGGCGCCGCCGTACGCCTTGCGGGTGATGACAGCCAGCTTCGGCACGGTCGCCTCGCAGTAGGCATAGAGCAGCTTGGCGCCGTGCCGGATGATGCCGCCCCACTCCTGGTCTGTCCCCGGCAGGAACCCGGGCACGTCGACGAACGTGACGAGCGGCAGGTTGAAGGCGTCGCACGTGCGCACGAACCGGGCGCCCTTCACCGAGCTCGAGATGTCGAGCACGCCCGCCAGCGCCCGCGGCTGGTTTGCGACGACGCCAACCGGGTAGCCTCCAAGCCTGGCGAATCCGCAGATCAGATTCTCGGCCCACCGCGCCTGCACCTCGAGAAACTCCGCGTCGTCGACGACCCGCCGGATGACCTGGTGCATGTCGTAGGGCTTGGCGGCGTCGTCGGGGATGAGCTCGTCGAGCTCCGCATCCTCCCGGCCGGCGGGGTCGGACGGCGGCTCCCAGGGAGCAGGCTCGGCGTTGGACGACGGCAGGAACGAGAGCAGGTAGCGGCAGTCGTCGATGAGCGCGCGCTCGTCGGGCGCCGTGAAGTGGGCCACCCCCGACCGCGCGGCATGGGTGGCGGCGCCGCCCAGCTCCTCGAAGCTGACCTCCTCGCCGGTCACGGTCTTCACCACCTCGGGCCCGGTGATGAACATGTGCGACGTCTCCTCGACCATCATCACGAAGTCGGTGATGGCCGGCGAATAGACCGCCCCGCCGGCGCACGGGCCCATGACGAGCGAGATCTGCGGGATGACGCCGGACGCGTTCACGTTGCGCAGGAAGATGTCGGCGTAGCCCGCCAGCGACACGACGCCCTCCTGGATGCGCGCGCCGCCGGAGTCGTTGATGCCGACGATCGGGCAGCCGAACCGGACGGCCATGTCCATCACCTTCACGATCTTCTCGGCGAAGGCCTCTCCCAGGGAGCCGCCGAATACGGTGAAGTCCTGCGAGAACACGAACACCCGCCGGCCCTCGACGGTCCCGTGCCCGGTGACGACCCCGTCGCCGTACGGCCGGTTCTCCATCATCCCGAAGTTGGGGTTTCGGTGCTGGACGAACGCGTCGAGCTCGGTGAACGAGCCGGGGTCGAGCAGGAGCTCGATCCGCTCGCGGGCCAGGAGCTTGCCACGCTCGCGCTGGCGGTCGACCGCTGCGGACGAGCCTGCGTGCGCCGCCTCCTCCCGCAGCCGCTCGACCGCCTCGATCCGCTCACGGGTGGTTCGGGGCGTCATCGCGGCGGCAGCCTACCGAAGTCCTCCAGGAGCGGTAGGATGCCGCGGAGGACGAGCCGGGGGCAGAAAGGCGTCCAAATGCAACGAATTGGTGAAGATCCATCTTGACTCGGCGCAATGAGACGGGTACGTTCGACTCGGCGAGGCAGAAAACCGAGAAGGGTGGGCACCCTGTGGGCGAGCAGGTTCGAGCGGAGACGAGAACGGCCGTAAGGTTGGACCCGGATGCGGTCCAGGCAGGCGTGGTCAGCGCACCGCGCCAGACCGCGACCGTCCATCAGCTGCCGCGCTCGGCGCGCCCCACGGGCCGCGTCCGGCGGGGCATGGTGCGCTATGCGCTGGGCCTGGCCGACCTGGCAGGGCTTGTCACCGCGCTTGCCGGCGCCTACTTCCTGACGAGCGGCGGCACGACGCTCGACGCGCTCCTGATCGTGCTGCCGGCGTGGGCCGTGCTGGCCGGGTTCTACGGCCTCTACCGGCGCGACCGGGTCGGCGCCGACAACGCCACCCTCGACGAGGTCTGGCCGATCTTCCACTGCGTCACCGTCGCGTCCTGGACGGTCTTCGCGGTGGTGCAGGTCGTGTCGCCGACGTCGCTTCACGGCGGCCGGGTGATCGCCTTCTGGGCGGTCGCGGCGGTCGCCATCCCCGCGTACCGCAGCCTCTCGCGCTCGGTGCTGCGCCGCCAGCTCGCGCTCAAGCAGAACGCGGTCGTGGTCGGCGCCGGCCTCGTGGGCCAGGAGATCGCGCGCAAGATCCGGCGCTCGCCGAACTACGGCCTCGACCTGGTCGGCTTTGTCGACCAGAACCCGCTGCCGCTGCACGACGAGCTGGCCGACGTGCCGATCCTGGGCTCCACGAACGAGCTCGGCGTGATCCTCCAGACGCACGACATCGACCACGTGGTGCTGGCATTCACCGCCGACCACGAGGCCGGGCTCGACGTCGTCCGCGTCTGCAACGAGCTCGGCGTCCAGGTCGACATCGTGCCGCGCCTGTTCGAGGTCGTCGGCAGCCGCGCCGGCGTCTACTCGCTCGAGGGCACGCCGCTCCTGGGCCTGACGCCGCCCGAGCTCGGCGCGTCGCACCGGCTTGCGAAGCGGACGATGGACGTCGCCGGCGCCGTGTTCGGCCTGGTCGTGCTCTCGCCGATCTTCCTCGCGACCGCGATCGCAATCCGGATGAACAGCTCCGGCCCGATCCTCTTCCGCCAGACGCGCATCGGCCGGGGCCAGCAGCCGTTCACGATCATCAAGTTCCGCACGATGGTGCGCGACGCCGAGGACCGGAAGGCCGAGGTCGCCCACCTGAACGCGCACCGCGACAATGGCGACGCGCGGATGTTCAAGATCCCCGACGACCCCCGCGTCACGAGCGTCGGCCGGTTCCTGCGCAAGTACTCGATCGACGAGTTCCCGCAGCTCTGGAACGTCTTGCGCGGTCAGATGAGCCTCGTCGGCCCGCGGCCGCTGATCCCTCACGAGCACCAGTTCGTGAACGACTGGGGCCTGCGCCGGCTCGACCTGACGCCGGGCCTCACCGGCCTCTGGCAGGTGTGCGGGCGAAGCGAGGTCACCTTTTCGCAGATGCTCGTCCTGGACTACCTCTACGTGACGAACTGGAGTCTTTGGGGCGACATCAAGCTCATCATGCGCACCGTTCCGGCGCTGATGGGCAAGACTCGCGGCGCCGTCTAGAGGCGCCGCGCGCCGGCCTGGCTACGGCCGTGCGCGGACGGCGTCGTACACGCCCCACGCCTCGCGCAGGACGCCGCACAGCTCGCCGATCGTCGCGCCCACCCGGAGCGCCTCGCGCATGGACGGGAGGATGTTGGCGTCGGAGCCGGCGGCCTGCCTGACTTCGACGACGGCCGCCTCCCAGGCGGCCGCGTCGCGCTCGGCCCGCACCCGCTCCGTGCGCTCCACCTGGCGGCGCTCGGCGCCGGGGTCGATGCGCTGGAGCTCGATCGGCTCGGACTCGCCGCTGCGATAGCGGTTCACGCCGACGATCACGTCCTCACCGGCCTGGACGCGGCGGTGAGCCTCGAAGGCGCTCTGGTCGATCGCATCCTGCACCCAGCCCGCCTCGACCGCGGCGACGGCGCCGCCCAGCCGGTCGATCTCCTCGATCAGCCGCCGGGCCTCGGCGGCGAGCCCGTCGGTCAGCGCCTCGATGTAGTAGCTCCCGCCGAGCGGATCGGCCGTCGCGGTGGCGCCGGCCTCCGTGGCCAGGATCTGCTGGGTGCGAAGCGCGATCGTGGCGGAGCGCTCGGTGGGGAGCGCGAGCGCCTCGTCGTAGCCGTTCGTATGCAGGCTCTGGGCGCCGCCGCACACCGCCGAGAGCGCCTGCACCGCGACGCGCACGATGTTGTTCTCGGCCTGCTGGGCGGTGAGCGTCGAGCCGCCGGTCTGGGCGTGGAACCGCAGCATCTGCGAGCGCGGGTCGCGGGCGCCGAAGCGGTCGCGCATGACCTCGGCCCAGAGCGCCCGCGCCGCCCGGAACTTGGCCACCTCGGTGAAGAAGTCGTTGTGGGCGTTGAAGAAGAACGAGAGCCGGCGCGCGAACGCGTCGACCTCCAGGCCCGCATCGACGGCCGCCTGAACGTAGGAGATCCCGTTTGCGAGCGTGAACGCCAGCTCCTGGGCCGCGGTCGAGCCCGCCTCGCGGATGTGGTAGCCCGAGATCGAGATGGTGTTCCAGCGCGGCAGCCGCTCGGTGCAGTAGCGGAACGTGTCGACCGTGAGCCGCATGCTCGGCCGGGCCGGGAAGATGTAGTTCCCGCGGGCGATGTACTCCTTCAGGATGTCGTTCTGGATCGTGCCCGAGAGCGCCTCGGGGCCGACGCCCTGCTCCTCCGCGACGAGCTCGTAGAGCAGGAGCAGGAGCGACGCCGGCGCGTTGATCGTCATCGAGGTCGACACCTCACCCAGGGGGATGCCCTCGAGCAGAAGCCGCATGTCGGCGAGCGAGTCGATCGCGACGCCGGTGCGCCCGACCTCGCCGAGCGCCAGCTCGTCGTCGGAGTCGAGCCCGAGCTGGGTCGGCAGGTCGAAGGCCACCGAGAGCCCGGTCTGCCCGCGGTCGAGCAGGAGCCGGAAGCGGCGGTTGGTGTCCTCCGCTGACGAGAAGCCGGCGTACTGGCGCATCGTCCACGGCCGCCTGCTGTACCCCTCCGGCCGGATCCCGCGGGTATAGGGGAACTCGCCGGGCGGCGGGCGCTCGGCCGGGGCGTCGTCGGGGCCGTAGACGGGCTTCGTCATGGCCGGGAACGATAGAGGGCGGGTCGCGGCCGGAGAGCCGCGAGCGCCGATACGCTGCGACGATGCGGATCACCGTGAGGCTGTTCGCCGCGCTGCGCGAGCGGGCCGGCTGGTCGGAGCGCGAGGTCGAGGTGCCCGACGGCGCCGCGGTCGGCGACGTCTTTCCGCGGCTCGGTCTGGGCGACGAGCCGCCCGGCCTCGCCTACGCGCGAAATCGCGAATACGCCGGCCGCGGCGACGCACTGGCCGCCGGTGACGAGCTGGCCGTCATCCCGCCCGTGTCGGGCGGGGCGTTCCGGGTGAAGGACGGCCCGCTCGACCTCGACGCCGTCGCCGCCGAGGTGGCCGACCCCGGGGCCGGCGCGATCGCGACGTTCGTCGGCATCACCCGCCTGCACAGCCGCGGCCGCACCGTGACGCACCTCGAATACGACGCCTACCCCGAGATGGCCGAGGCCGAGATGGCGCGGATCGCCGACGCCGTGAGAGCCGGCCACGACGTCCTGCACGTCGCGATGGCCCACCGCACCGGCCATGTGCCACTCGGCGAGGCGAGCGTCGTCATCGCCGTCTCGGCCGCCCACCGCGGGGCGGCGATGGACGCCTGCCGCGAGGCGATCGACACGCTGAAGCAGACCGTGCCGATCTGGAAGAAGGAGGTCTTCGAGGGCGGCGAGGAGTGGATCGGGCGGGAGGGGGCGTGACCGGCGCGCACATGGACATCCCAGCCCCGGCGGCTACTCTGAGACCATGACGTACGACCCCTGGGAGCCGCGCGAGGCGCAGTCGGCGACGCTGCCTCCGGCCGCGCCCGACGACCCCCCGTTCCAGAGCCCGGTCCAGGAACACCGCGGTCTTCTGCGCCGCGCGGGCGCGGGGATCGCCGGCGGCGGCGTGCTCCTGCTCAAGCTCGTCGGGAACCTCGCGTTCCTCTTCAAGTTCAAGTTCCTGTTCAGCTTCCTGATCTCGGCCGCGCTCTATGCCTGGGCCTGGGGCTGGGGGTTCGGCGTGGGCTTCGTGCTGCTGCTCCTGGTGCACGAGATGGGGCACGTCATCCAGCTCCGGCGGGAGGGGATCGAGGCCTCGGCGCCGATGTTCGTGCCCTTCCTCGGCGCCATGGTCGCGATGAAGGAGATGCCCGGGAACGCCTGGACCGAGGCCAAGGTGGGCCTCGCCGGCCCGGTGCTGGGAAGTGCGGGCGCGCTGGCCGTGCTCGTCTGGGCCGAGCAGACCGACTCGAACCTGCTGCGCGGCCTGGCCTACGTCGGCTTTCTCCTCAACCTGTTCAACCTGGTGCCGGTCGTGCCCTTCGACGGCGGGCGGGCCGTCTCGGCGCTGCATCCCGCCTTCTGGTTCCTGGGCCTGTTCATGGTGGCGCTCTTCTTCTTCGCCTACCACAACTTCTTCGCGCTCCTCGTCCTGCTCCTGGGCGGCTACGAGCTCTACCGGCGCTGGAACCGGCGCAACGAGCCGGAGTTCCGCGCCTACCACAGCGTCACCTGGCCGCAGCGGACCGCGGTCGCCGCGATCTACCTGGGGCTGGCGGCCGCGCTGGTCGTCGGCATGCACGCGGCGTACGTCACACCGCCGTCGTGACCCGCTGAACGTGCGAGGCGCACCCGTCGCCGAGGGCGACGTGGAGCGCGTATCCCGGTGCCGCCTCGGCGAGGTCGAGGATCGTGCCGCCGATCTCGAGCCGGGCCTCGAGGTACGCCGCCGGCGCGGCGACCACCCCGCAGCGTCCGAGCATCCCGAACGCCGCCCGGTGGACGTGCCCGGCGACCACGCGGAGCACCTGCGGGTTGGCGGCCAGCACCGACGCGAGCTCCGCCCGCTCGCCGGCGGGGATCCCGATCCGGTCGAGCGACGGCATTCCCGTGAGGAGCGGCGGGTGGTGCATCGCCACCACGGTCGGCGTGGCCGGATCGGCGGCGAGCTCGGCCTCCAGCCAGACGATCCGCTCGTCGGAGAGGCGGCCGTCGTCATGCCCGGGCCGCGTGCTGTCCATGCCGACGACGCGGATGGAGCCGGCGCGGAACGAGAAGCCGTGCGACCAGTCGCCGCCGAGGTGGGCACGGAGGGCGTCCGGATCGTCGTGGTTTCCGGGGAGCGCGTGGACCGGCATCCGAAGCGGCGCGAGGAGCTCGCGTGCCCGTTCGTACTCGCGCGCGGCGGCCGACTCCGCGACGTCCCCGGTGACGAGCACGGCGTGCGGGGCCGGACTGAGCGCGGCGACGGCGGCGACGGCCGCCGCGGTCGCGCGGGCTGCCGCGCCGTCGCCGGGGCCGACCTCGATGTGGAGGTCGGTCAGCTGGGCGAGCAGCGCCGGGGCCTCAGCCGGCGTGGCGGAACCCCCAGTCGAGCAGCCGCCCCGCAGTCGCGAACTCGTCGCCTTCCACGTGGAGCAGCACGACGACGACCGACCGGCCCCTGCGGCTGGCGGCGGCGGCGATGCAGTTGCCCGCCGCGGTCGTCTGGCCTGTCTTGATCCCGATCGCGCCACGGTAGTCCCAGAGCAGGGTGTTGCGGCTCACGTACGACGAGGTGGGGCCGGCGGTGTAGGACTTCGCGGCCACCATCCGCCGCAGGAGCGGCTGGTCGAGCAGGCGCAGCGAGAGCGTCGCCTGGTCCCAGGCCGACGACCGGTTGCCGGCGTCGTAGATCCCCGACGGGTTGGAGTAGTGGGTATCCGACAGGCCGAGCGCGCGCGCGCGAGCGTTCATCCCGACCACGAACCGGGCGACCGAGCCGCTGTCGTGGACCGCCAGCGCGTTGGCGGCGTCGTTGGCCGAGGCGATCAGGGCCGCGGCGAGCATCCGCCGCTCGGTGACGCGCTGGCCGGCGCGCAGGCCGAGGGTGTAGCCCGGGAGTCCGGTCATCGCCCGGGTCACCTGGAACGGCGCGTCGAGCCTGCCGCCCGCGGCCACGAGCGCCGTCATCATCTTCGTCAGGCTCGCGATCGGAAGCGGCCGGTGCGCGGCCTTCTGCCACAGCACCCGCCCGGTCATGCGATCGACGACGATGGCGGCCCGGGCGCGTACGCGCTTCGGCGTCCCCGCCGGGTCGCCGGGCACGAGCTCCACGGAGGGAGTGCTCCCCGGGCCTCCCCCGGCCGGAGCCGTAAGCTCCGGCGCGTCGATCGCCCCGGCCGCGCGGTCGGTGAGCGGCCACAGGCGGTGCACGACGAAGGCCGTGGTCGCAAGCAGCGCCGACACCACGACCACCGCGATCGCGGCCAGCGGCCGCACGGGCGGGAGCCGCCGCGGCCGCTGGCGGCGGCCGAACGACTGCATCGCATAGAGGGTCGGACGTCTCTGCCTCGGCACCTGCACATAGAATTGCACCATGGCCGATCACCCGCTGCGACGCCTGCCGTCGGTGGACGCCCTCCTCGGCGAGGAGCGCACCGCCGCGCTCGTCGAGCGATACGGCAGGCCCGCGACCGTCGCCGCCCTCCGGGCGGCGCTCGCCGCGCGCCCGTGGGCGAGGCGCCGCCGAGGATGCGGAGTCGCTCCTGGCGGAGGCCGGCCGCCTGCTCGGCCGCCCGCCCAGCCTCCGGCCGGCCCTGAACGCGACGGGGGTCATCGTGCACACCAACCTGGGCCGGGCGCCGCTCGCAGCGGCCGCGATCGAGCGCGTCGCCGCGGTCGCGGCGGGCTACTCGAACCTGGAGTACGACCTCGAGACGGGAGCGCGTGGCTCGCGCCATACGCATCTCGGCGCGATCCTCGCCGAGCTGACCGGGGCCGAGGACGGGATGGCCGTGAACAACAACGCCGCCGCGGTCATGCTCGCACTGGCGGCGCTCGCCGCCGGCCGCGAGGTGCCCATCAGCCGCGGCGAGCTGATCGAGATCGGCGACGGCTTCCGCATCCCGGAGGTGCTCGCACAATCGGGCGCGCGGCTGGTCGAGGTCGGCTCCACCAACCGCACCCGCATCGGCGACTACGCCCGCGCCCTCGGGCCCGAGACCGGCGCCGTCCTTCGCGTCCACCAGTCGAACTTCCGCATCGTCGGGTTCACCGAGGCGCCGTCGCTGCGCGAGCTGTGCGCGCTCGCGGCCGAGCACGGCGTCCCGGTGATCGACGACCTCGGATCGGGGCAGCTGGTCGACCTGCCCGACCTCGCCGACGAGCCCACCGCCGGATCGAGCGTCGCGGCCGGCGCCGCCGCCGTCTGCTTCTCGGGCGACAAGCTGCTCGGCGGGCCGCAGGCCGGCATCATCGTGGGGACGGCCGATGCGATCGCCCGGATCCGGCGCCACCCGCTCGCGCGCGCGGTGCGCATCGACAAGCTCTCGCTGGCGGCGCTCGAGGCGACGCTCGAGCTCTACCGCGACCCGGGCCGCGCCCTGCGCGATGTCCCGGTGCTGCGCGCGATCGCCGAGCCGGCGGCCGCGGTGCGGGAGCGCGCCGAGCGCCTGGCGGCCAGGCTGGGCGGCGCGGTCGTCCCCACGCGGGCCCGGGTCGGCGGCGGGGCGGTGCCGCTGCTCGAGCTCGAGAGCTTCGCGTGCGCCCTCGACGGCGGCGATGCGCTCGCCGCGGCGCTTCGCGCCGCCGAGCCGCCCGTCGTGGCGCGCGTCCAGGAGGGGCGCGTGCTCCTCGACTGCCGCACGCTCACGGACGAGGAGTGCCAGCGGATCAGCCTCTGACGCTCGGCACGGCCGGCCACATCGACCACGGCAAGACCGCCGTCGTCGCTGCGCTGACAGGCGTCGACACCGACCGGCTGCCCCAGGAGAAGGCGCGCGGGATCTCGATCGAGCTCGGCTACGCGCCGCTCGCGCTGCCGTCCGGCAGGCGCCTGTCGGTGGTCGACGTCCCCGGCCATGAGCGGTTCATCCGCGCCATGGTGGCGGGTGCGACGGGGATCGACCTCTTCCTGCTCGTCGTCGCGGCCGACGACGGCGTGATGCCCCAGACCCGCGAGCACGCCGCCATCGTCCGCCTGCTCGGCATCCCGGCTGGCGTCGTCGCCCTCACGAAGCGCGACCTGGTCGACGGCGACGGCGCCGAGCTGGCCCGGATCGAGATCGCCGAGCTCCTCGACGGCGGGCCGTACGCCGGCGCGGACGTGGTCGAGGTCTCCGCCCGCACGGGCCTCGGGCTGGACGAGCTGCGCGCGGCGCTCGACCGGGTCGCGGGCGCCGCGGCGAGCCGCCCCTCGGACGGTCCCGTGCGGCTGCCCGTCGACCGCTCGTTCTCGCTGCGCGGCATCGGCACCGTGGTCACCGGGACGCTCTGGTCGGGCACCGTCGCGGCCGGCGACCGGCTGGCGATCCAGCCGGGCGGCCGCGAGGTGCGGGTGCGGAGCCTCCAGGTGCACGACCGGCCGGCCGAGCGGGCCGCCGCCGGGCAGCGTGTCGCGCTCGCGCTTGTGGGCGTCGAGCGGACGCAGGTGCGGCGTGGCCACGTCGTGGCCACGCCGGGGAGCTTCGCCGAGTCCTACCGGCTCGACAGCGACCTGCACGTCCTGGCCTCGGCGCCGCGCGCGCTGCGAAACGGCGAGCCGGTCATGGTGCACCACGGCACCGCCGAGATCCCCGCCCGGATCGCGGTTCCGGGCGGCGGCGAGCTCGCGCCCGGGGCGGGCGGCCGGGTGCAGCTTCGCCTGCGGGGCCGGACCGTTGCGGCCGCCGGCGACCACGTGGTCGTGCGGCTGACCGGCCCCGCGATCACCGTCGCCGGCGGCACGGTGGCCGACCCGAGCCCGCCGCGCGTGCGCCGGGCCGACCCGCAGCCCGCCGCCCGGCCCCGGCCCGCGCGCCCTCCGGAGCCGGCATCGGCCGAGGGCGCCGAGGAGCTCCACGCCCGGCTGGCGGCGGCACCGCTCACTCCGCCGGCGCTCGGGCCCGCCGACGAGCGGCCGCTCGCGCACCTGATCGAGACCGGCCGCGCGGTGCGGGCCGGCCGCGACCTGGCGTTCACGGCCGACGCCCTGGCCACGGCGCAGGCGGCGGTCGTCGAGCTCGCGGCCGGCAGCGGGCGCGTCACCCTGGCCCAGCTGCGCGACCGGCTCGGCATCTCGCGCAAGTTCGCGCAGGCCCTGCTCGAGGCGCTCGACGCCCGCGGGGTCACCCGCCGGGTCGGAGACGAGCGCGTCCTTCGCCGCAACGCCCTCGAGCCCACCGACCGCGGCTGAAACACAGGGGCCAGGCCCCGTTGTTTCACGAGTCCACCCGACCGTGGCTGAAACACAGGGGCCAGGCCCCGTTGTTTCACGAGCTGCCGGTTCCGGGCGCGCCGCTCCCGACGTATGCTGCAGGTCTCTCCGCGCTGAAAGGAGCCGGGCACATGGCAATCGCCTCCTCATCCGACCTCGCCGCCATCGAGTCGATCCTCGCTGACGACGCGGAGTCACTGCTCTCGCACGAGTGCACCACCATCGCCGCCGAACGGCTGCATCTCCCCGGGCCGGACTTCGTCGATCGCATCGTCGCCGCGAGCGACCGGCCGACGCCCGTGCTGCGCTCGCTCCAGACGCTCTTCGCAAGCGGGCGCCTGGCGGGCACGGGCTATCTCTCGATCCTCCCCGTCGACCAGGGCATCGAGCACTCGGCCGGCGCCTCGTTCGCCAAGAACCCCGCCTACTTCGATCCCGAGCGGATCGTCCAGCTCGCCATCGAGGGCGGGTGCAACGCCGTGGCGACGACCCTCGGCGCGCTCGGCGCGACCGCGCGCCGGTACGCCCACCGGATCCCGTTCCTCCTCAAGCTGAACCACAACGAGTTCCTGTCGTACCCGAACGCGTATGACCAGATCATGTTCGCGTCGGTGAAGCAGGCCCGAGAACAGGGCTGCGTCGCGGTCGGCGCGACGATCTACTTCGGCTCGCCGGAGTCCCGGCGCCAGATCCAGGAGGTCTCGGCGGCCTTCCAGGCGGCGCACGAGCTCGGGATGGCGACCGTCCTCTGGTGCTACCTGCGCAACTCCGCCTTCAAGACGACCTCGAACGGCGGCGGCCACGACTATCACGCCGCCGCCGACCTGACCGGCCAGGCCAACCACCTCGGCGTCACGATCGAGGCCGACATCATCAAGCAGAAGGCGCCGGAGACCGCCGCCCCGGGCTTCCTCGACCTGAAGTTCGGCAAGACCGACAAGCGCGTCTACTCCCAGCTCATGACCGACCACCCGATCGACATGACCCGCTACCAGGTGGCCAGCTGCTACATGGGCCGTGCCGGCCTCATCAACTCGGGCGGTGCCTCGTCGGGGGCGAGCGACATGCACGACGCCGTCTTCACCGCGGTCGTCAACAAGCGGGCCGGCGGAATGGGGATGATCAGCGGCCGCAAGGCGTTCCAGCGGCCGACGGAGGAGGGCGTCGCGCTCCTGAACGCGATCCAGGACGTCTATCTCTGCGAGGACGTCACGATCGCGTAGATGATCGGTGCGCTCCAGAACTCCGTCCCGCTGAGCGGGAACTGGCGCACGGCTGCGCTCATCGTCGGCGCGTTCCTGGTGGCGTGGGTCGTCGCCAAGGCGTCCGGCCGCGTCGCCGAGATCGTGACCCGCTGGTGGGAGCGCCGCCACGGCGAGACCGGCCCGTCGCCCGACGACACCGCCGCGCTGCGCGGCCTGAAGCGCCGCGACACCGCGGTCTCGCTCGTCCGCACCACCGTGCGGTACGTCGCCTTCGGTCTCGCGCTCGTCTTCTCGTTCGTCCAGGTCTCGGGCTTCTCGCGCGTCACGGCGCTGGCCGGCGCCTCGCTGATCGTCGTCCTGATCGGCTTCGCCGGGCAGCGGTTCCTGACCGACATCCTGGCCGGATTCCTCATGTTCTTCGAGGGCTGGTTCTCGGTCGGCGACACGATCACCGTCGAGCCGTGGTCGCTGTCGGGCGTGGTCGAGGAGATGTCTCTGCGCTCGACGACGCTCCGTGCCGTGACGGGCGAGACGGTCCGGGTGAACAACTCGTCGATCTACGCCGTCCGGGTGCTGCCGAAGGGCGTGCGCGAGGTGGAGGTCGAGATGATGGCGACCGACGCCGACGAGTGCCGCCGGGTCGTCGAGGAGGTGGCCCGGATCGTCCCTGCGGGGCCCACGCGGTTCGTGCGCCGGCCCGAGGTGACGGAGGTCGAGGCGCTCGACGACGACCTCGTGCGCGTGCTCGTCCACGCCAGCGTCGCCCACGGGCGTGAGTGGCTGGTCGAGAACTTCCTGCCCGACCTCCTCAAGGAGCGCGCGCCCGAGGGCCTGATCGCGCACGGGCCGATCGTCATGTTCGTCGACGAGCGGGCCACGCGCCGGTTCGCCCGGTCACTCCCGGGCTCGCGCGGGCGCCGGCCCCGCACCGGCGCCGGCTCGCAGTAGCCGCCGTGGACGAGGTCCGCCCGGCGGGCGCCGGCCGCTCGTTCGCCGGCATCCCGGCGACCGTCGTCCGCCTGCTGACAGGCGAGGCCGGCGCCGGTCTCGACGCGGGCGTCCTCGGCGGGCTCGACCGGCGCTGGGCGCGGGTCGTGCTGGTCGTCGTCGACGCCCTCGGCTGGACCGTCGCCGAGCGGCACGCCGACCATCCGTTCCTGCGCCGTGTCGCGGCCGACGGCGCGCTGGTCCAGCTCACGTCCCAGTTCCCGTCGACGACGTCGGCCCACATGACCACCCTCCACACCGGCGTCCCGGTCGGCGAGAGCGGGATCCACGAGTGGTTCCAGTACGAGCCGGCGCTCGACCGCCTGATCGCGCCGCTGCTCTTCTCCTATGCCGGCGACGGCGAGCGCGAGACACTCGCGGGCGCACTCGACCCGGCCGCGCTCTACCCGGCGGAGACGATCTACGAGCGGCTGGGCGCGGCGGGCATCGGCTCGCACGCGATCCAGCACACCGCCATCGCCGGCACCACGTTCAGCCGCGCGATGCTGCGCGGGGCGGTGGTGCGGCCGTTCGGGGCCGGGGACGGCTGGGTGGGCGAGGCGGCGGCCGCCGGGGCCGGGGCCGGCTACGTCGTGGTCTACGTGGACGACGTCGATGCCGCCGGGCACGAGCACGGCCCGGACTCCGCCGAGCACGCCGCGGCGGCGACGGGCGTCCTGGACGGGCTGGCCCGCCTCGCCCGGCTCCTGCCGGCCGACGGCGAGACGCTCCTCCTCGTCACGGCCGACCACGGCCAGACGCGGGTGCACCCGGCGACGACCGTGTTCGTGAACGAGCGCCTGCCCGAGCTCGCACGCCACCTGCGCCACGGCCGCGACGGGCGCCCCCTGGCGCCGGCCGGATCGGCCCGCGACCTCTTCCTGCACGTCCTCCCGGGCCACCTCGACGACGTGGAACGGCTGCTCGAAGACCTCCTGGAGGATACGGCGGAGGTCCGCCCCACCGGCGAGCTCGTGGCCGAAGGCGTCTTCGGAGCCGCCGGCCCCAGGCTGCTCGAGCGGATCGGCGACCTCGTCGTCCTGCCCGGGCCGGGCGGCACCGTCTGGTGGCGCGAGCCGGGCCGCTTCGACCAGCGCTTCCGCGGCCACCACGGCGGCCTCTCGCCCGCCGAGATGCTGATCCCGCTCGCCGCGCTGCCGCTGGGTTGACGGAAGGGGTCCGGGCCGCGGCGCCGAACCTCTCGGCATGGAGCAACAGGTCGACCTGAGTCAGGCAACCAACATGCCGGTCCTCGCCCGGATCGTCGTCCCCCTGACGGCGGTGCAGAAGGAAGCGATCAGCGAGGTGCGCGGCATGTCGCGCGAGTTCTGCCAGGTGCCGCTTCCGAGGGACGCCCGCGTCGTCCAGGCCGAGCGCACCGAGGGCGCCTGGATCGTCTGGTACGTCGAGAAGGTCGAAGCGATCTAGCACCGCTGGATGAGTGATTCCACGCCGCCGTGATGTTCTGGGCGGCGAGAACCGAGTCTCGCAAGGACGCAGGGAGGGCCAATATTGGGTGATATTGGCCCGACCGAGGACGCCGCGAGGCGACGGTTCGCAGCCGCAGCCCCACCCGCAAGACGGCGACCCGCCACAGCACGGACGTCCAGACGTGCGGGGGCGTGGAATCACTCATCTAGGTCGCCTCGTCCGCCAGCGCCGCCCCGCCCACCAGCCACTGCCGGCCGCGGTAGCGCACCGCGCCGACGGCCGCGCGGATGCAGATGAACGACGAGAGGCCGATCCAGATGCCGGCCAGCCCCCAGCCTTCCCGCGCCGTGAGGAGCGCGATCGGGACATAGCCGCCGAGCGCGGCCAGCACCGTCACGTTGCGCATGAACCGCAGGTCGCCGGCGCCGAACAGCACGCCGTCGAGAGCGAAGAGCCAGCCGTTGAGCGGCATCATGAGGACGAGCCACGGCCACAGGACGTGGGCCTGGTCCACCACCGGCGCGTCGGACGTGAAGAGGGCCGGGATGACCTCGTAGCCGGCGCCGAGGATCGCCGCGAACGCGACGCCGAGGATCGTGCCCGCCCACAGCAGCCGGTGCGCGAGCGCGTGGGCGACGCCGGTCGCGCCCGCCCCCAGAAGGCGGCCGATCAGCGCCTGGGCGGCGATCGCGGTCGCGTCGAGGAAGAGCGCCGTGAAGAACCAGATCTGGGCGCCGATCTGATGCGCCGCCAGCGCCGCATCGCCCGTCCGGGCCGCGACCGACGCCGCAATCGTGAACGCGATGAAGAACGCGACCGTGCGCAGGCCCAGGTCGCGGGCCGACGCAAGCTGGCGGCGGATCCGCTGCCACGACGGGGCAAGCGGCGCCCCCCGCCGCACGAGGAGGACGAGGAAGACCGCGCCCGACGCCGTCTGGGCGGCGACGTTGGCGATCGCCGAGCCGCGGATCCCGAGGTCGAGCCCGAAGACGAGCAGCGCCGAGAGCCCGATCGAGGCGACGTTCGCGGCGCCGATCACGTAGAGCGGCGTGCGCGTGTCCTGGAAGCCGCGCATCCACCCCTGAGCGGCCGCGGTGACGAGCACGAACGGCGCGCCCAGCGCCGCGATCCGGATCCACTCGATCCCCTGGGCGGCGGCCGGCGTCGACCCGCCGGCCATGGCGTGCAGCGCCGGCGCGGCGGCGAGCTCGACCGCCGCCACCAGCACGGCGCCCATCCCGAGCGCCAGCCAGGTGGCCTGCACGCCTGCGTCGAGCGCGGCGTCGAGCCGGCCGGCGCCGTAGAGCCGCGCCGCGCGGGCGGTGGTGCCGTATTCGAGGAACGTGCAGAACCCGAGGATCTCCGCCAGCAGGAGTCCCGCCAGCGCGAGGCCGGCCAGCGGCACGGTGCCGAGGTGGCCGATGATGGCGGTGTCGCCCAGCACGTAGAGCGGCTCCGCCACGAGCGCGCCCAGGGCCGGAAGCGCGAGGGCCAGAACCTCGCGGTCGGACGGCATCCGCGTATCCACGGCGCGTAGTCTCGCTACGCGAGTTCGAGGACCGCGCGGGTGGCCTCGTCCGATCGCACGGCGGCCACGGCGGCGTCGGCCTCGTCCAGCGGCATGCGGTGCGAGATCAGCCGCTCGAGCGGCAGCCGTCCGCGCAGATACATGTCGAGGATCTCGGGGAAGTCGCGGTCGGGCCGCGACGAGCCGTAGATCGAACCCAGGAGGCGCCGCTCCATGCGCGGGATGGTGATGCCCGGGAGCGCGATCTCGGCGTCCCCGCGCGGGACGCCCATCATCACGACCGCGCCGCGGGCCCGGGTCGAGAGGAAGGCCGCGCGCACCGCGGCAGGCCGGCCGCGTGACTCGAAGGCGTAGTCGACACCGCCGCGGCTCGCATCGAGCACGGCCGCCGCGACCTCCTCCGGGGCGCCGGCAAACGCGACCGCCGCCGTCGCTCCCGCCTCGCGAGCCTGCTCGAGCCGCTCCGGCCAGGCGTCGACGGCCACGATCTGCGACGCTCCGGCGACGACGGCTCCGAGGATGGCCGCCATGCCTGTGCCGCCCAGCCCGAACACGGCGACGCGCTCCCCGGGTCGCACGCCGGCGGTCCGCCACACCGCGCCGACGCCCGAGGTGACGGCGCACCCGACCAGGGCCGCGATCTCGAACGGCACCTCCTCGGGGATGCGTACACACGAGCGCTCGGGCACGACGGCGCGCTCGGCGAAGGACGAGAGGAAGCAGTAGTGGTGCACCGTCGCGCCGCCGAACGAGAGCCGGGTCGTGCCGTCGAGCATCCCTCCGGCGAGCATCAGCGGCCACGCCGTGCCGCACAGGTGCGGGAGGTCGCGCAGGCACTGCTCGCAGGTGCCGCAATAGGGCGCCCACGAGAGGGCGACATGGTCGCCGACGGCCAGGCCGCGCACGCCGTCGCCGACCTCCTCGACCACGCCGGCGCCCTCGTGTCCGGGGACCACCGGACAGGGGATCTCGACCGAGCCGTCGATGGCGTTCAGGTCGTCGCTGCAGACACCGCTCGCGTGCAGGCGCACGCGCACCTCGCCCGGGCCGGGCGGCGCCAGCTCGAGCTCCACCACGCGCAGCGGCGTGCCGGCCGCGGGCAGAAGCGCCGCGCGCGTCGTGACCGTCTCAGCCACGCGCCGCCCCCTCCACCAGCTCCTCGAGCCGCTGCTCGAGCCCGTCCTCGCCCACCGGGCGCTCCTCGAGCGGCAGGCCGAGCCTGGTCGCGGCCTCGGCAGCGGCGGCGCGCAGCTCCGCCGTCGGCCGCTGGGCCAGGTAGACGACCCGGCGGTAGTGGCGGAAGTAGTCGTCGCGCAGCTCCGGATGGCGGTCGAGGCCGAGCGAGCGCCACACGGTGCGGTCGAACGTCCGCGCCAGGAAGTCGGTGAGGAAGTAGGTGCCGGGCTCCTCCTCCATGGCGCTGCGCACCTCGGCCTCCGCGAAGATGTCGTAGCAGTGGCCGCCGCGGAGGCGCGGCAAGCCGACCCCGTCGACGGCGCCGCGGCTGCCGCAGTCGGCGTAGGCGACGACGACGCGCTCGTACTCGCCGTCCAGCTCTTCGGCGAGCTCCGCGACGGCCGGAGCGATCCGCTCGGGCCGGTTGTGCAGCTCGGGCGGAAGCGGATGGACGTCGACCGGCCAGCCGCGGCGGCGGGCGATCGCCTTCACGTGCAGGGCGAGGGCGCCGCAGGCGATGACGCCGACCCGCCTCACCCCGGGAACGCCAGCTGGTCGACGAACATGTCGTTGAAGTCCGACCGGCCCGAGAGCTCGACGTACTCGACCTCGTCGAGGATCGCGTCGGCGGCCGACCGCTCGCGCAGCGAGAGCGCCGCCATCTTGGCCCCCTCGCCGGCCACGTTCCCGGCCGAGATGATGCGCGGCAGCGGCAGCCGCGGCACCAGCCCGATGCGGACCGCGCTCGCGGGCGAGAGATAGGAGCCGAAGCTCCCGGCCAGGAGCACCTGCGAGATGTCGGACTCGGTCACGCCCAGCTCGCTCAGGAGGATATGCCAGCCGGTGGCGATCGAGGCCTTGGCGAACTGGAGCTCGCGCACGTCGCGCTGGGAGAGGTAGACGGCGTTGGCCGGGTCGTCGCCGCGCCATGCGAGTACGAACACCCGCTCCTCCCCGACCTTGACGAGCCGCGCCGCAAGGCCGGGATGGGCCTCGGCGGCCTGCTCGTCGGGCACGAAGCGGCCGGAGTGGTCGAGGAGGCCGGCCGAGACGAGCTGGGCGACGGCGTCGACCAGGCCCGACCCGCACATGCCGACGGGGGCCGCGTCGCCGATCACCTCGAGATCGAGGTCGTCGCCCGCGATCTTGACCCCCTCGATCGCACCCTCGGCCGCGCGCATCCCGCACCGGATCTGGGCCGCCTCGAACGCCGGCCCGGCCGGCGCGGCGGTCGCGACGACGCGCTCGTTCGAGCCGAGCGCGATCTCGGAGTTCGTGCCGACGTCGATGAAGAGCCGCAGGCGGCGGTCGCGGGTGAGGCCCGTCGCGAGCATGCCGGCGACGATGTCGCCGCCGACGTAGGCGCCGAGGGCCGGGAAGACGAAGGCGGGCGCCCGCGGGTGGACGTGGACGCCGAAGTCGGCCGCCGTGACGGGCGGGAGCCGGCGCGCCGCCACGATGAACGGCGCCACCGCGAGGGGCTCGGGGTCGATGCCGAGCGCGATCTGGGTCATCGTGACGTTGCCGCACACGACCATCTCGTAGACGCCGGCCGGCTCGACGCCCGCCTCGTCGCACACCTCGCCCGCGAGCAGGTTCAGCGTCTCGGCGGCCCGGGCCTGGAGCGTCTCGAGCGCGTCGGGATCCATCATCGTGGCCGAAACGCGCGAGATCACGTCGGCCCCGAACGGCTGCTGGCGGTTCAGCACCGAGCGCACCGCGAGCGGCTGGCCGGTGTTCAGGTCGAGCAGCGTTGCGACGACCGTCGTCGTGCCGAGGTCGAACGAGATCGCGTGGCGGCGGTCGGTCGTGTCGCCCGGCTCGACGTCGATCACGAGCTCGTCGCAGACCACGACCGTCACGTCGAAGTTCGACTGCCTGAGCGTCCTGCCGATCGTGCGCACCGCGGCCGGGTGGAACGTGAGGGCGATGTCGTCGACGGCCGCCGCGATCCGCTCGAGGTCGGACGCCTGATCCTCGAGCGACGGTTCCTCCATCACGATGTGGCGCTTCTGCACCGACGGCCGCAGGATGACGTGCCGGCCGACGCCGACCAGCGCCGCCTTGGGCCGGGTCTGGAGCGGGGGGACGTCGATCTCGAGGTCCTCCGCCGCGGCCGCCCGGCACGCCAGCCGCCAGCCGTCGCGCAGCTCGTCGGGGCTGAACGCGCGCGGGTCGACTGCGTCGATCGGGACCTCGCCCGACGCGACCCGCACCTTGCACTTGCGGCAGGTTCCGTGCCCGCCGCAGGTGGAGTCGATCGCGATGCCGTTCCAGGATGCGGCGTCGAAGACCGTCGTCCCGGCGGGCACGCGCACCTCGCCGCCCTCGGGCCGGAAGCTGAGACGGACGCGGCCCGTCCCCGACTCGACGGCGGCGTCGGTCACGCCTGCGCCGCCGCCTGCTTGGCCCTGTGCGCCGCGATCCAGCGGCCGCCCCACTCGTCGTGCCCGAGCAGGAAGTCGGCCGCGCGAACGCCCTCGACACACACCGGCGAACGGGCATCCATGATCGCGCTCGTGAGCCCGTGGCTTGCGGCGATGGCCAGGAAGCCCGCGCCCAGGACGTGCCGGCCGGGAAGCCCGAACGAGGTGTTCGACGCGCCGCAGGTCGTGTTCACGCCGAGGTTCTCGCGCAGCAGGCGGAGCGTCTCGATGAAGAGCGTCACCGCGCGGGGCTCGGCGCCGACCGGCATCGCGAGCGGGTCGATCACGACGTCCTCGGGCGGGATGCCGTGGTCGCCGGCGACCGACACGATCTTGCGGGCCACCTCGAGCCGCCGCTCCGGCTCCATCGGGATCTCGTCGTCGTTCGCAAGCCCGATGACCGCCGCCCCGTGGCGGGCGACGATCGGCAGGATCGCCTCCAGAGCGCTCGTCCTCGCCCGTCACCGAGTTGACGAGCGCCTTGCCCTCGTAGGCCTCAAGGCCGGCCTCCAGCGCCTCGATGATCGACGAGTCGATGACGAGCGGCAGCTCGGTCAGCTCCTGGACGCGCGCCACGGCGGCCCGCATGAGCGCGATCTCGTCGGCCAGCGGGTCGCCGACGTTCACGTCGAGCATGTCGGCGCCGCCGGCGACCTGCTCGCGCCACGTCGTCGTCGAGCTGCGAGAGGTCGCCCGCCTGGAGCTGGGCCTGGAACGCCTTGCGGCCGGTCGGGTTGATGCGCTCGCCGATCACGCAGAACGGCCTCCCCGCCCCGATGGTGACCGTCCTAGACCGCGACTGGAGAACCGTATCCATGCTCAACCCTTTCGGCGTACGTCGGGATGCCAAGGCGACGGCAGGTCTTGGCGATGCCGGCGTCCTTCCTGAAGCTGATGAAGTGGAGCCCTGCGACCCCGGGGAGCGACATGGCGTGGGCCGCCTGCTCGTGGGCCAGGTCGAGGCAGGCGGCGAGCGGGTCGCCGGCGCGCTCGATGCGCTCGACCACCGCCGCCGGCACGGAGATTCCGGGCACCTTCCGGTCGATGAACCGAAACGCCGACGCCGAGCGCAGGATCGTGATCGACGGGATGACCGCGAGCCGCTCGGTGAGGCCGGTGCGGACCGCCTCGGCCACGAACGCATCGAGCCGCTCGGGCTCGAACGAGATCTGGAGCTGGACGAACCGCGCGCCGGCGGCAGCCTTCTTGTGTGCCCGCGCGACGCGGTACTCGTACGGCGGCGCGCCGGGATTCTCGACGCACCCGATGAAGAGCCGCGGCGCCGGCTCGATCGCCCGGCCCGACAGGTAGCGGCCGTGGGCGATCCCCCTCGCCGTGGCGATCAGGGTGGGGCTGTCGAGGTCGAACACCCGCCGCGCCTCGGGCTCGTCGCCGGCGGTCACGTCGTCGCCGGTGAGGCAGCAGACGTTCTCGATCCCGTGCATCGAGGCGCCGACGATCTCGGCCTCGAGGGCGAGCCGGTTCCGGTCGCGGCAGACGAGCTGCATGATCGGCTCGACGCCCTCGTCGCGCAGGGCGATCGCAACTGCCAGCGGCGACGCGTGCGCGTGGGCGGCCGTGTTGTCGGTCGCGTTGGCGGCGTCGAGGTAGTCGCGCATCGGGTCGAGCTGGCGGCGCACCTCCTCGAGGCCGCCGCCGTCGATCGTCGGCATCTCGGCCGTGACGACGAAGCGCCCGGCCGCCAGCGAGTCGGCGAGCCGGCTCATCGCTCCGCGGCCGTCCAGCCGGCCGGCCGCTCGCGGTCGCGCCCGGTCACGAGGTTGAGCCACGACGACGTCCCCTGGAGCCGGTTGTCCACCGGCGGGCGCAGGTGGTTGAACTCCTCCCGCCAGGAGCGCGGCAGGAACGGCAGCCCCAGGGAGCGCTCGTAGCCCTTGAGCCACACGCAGCGCATCTCGGGCTTCACCTCGCACCCGCCGTCGGCGCGGACGCCGCCGCACGGCCCGTTGCGGAGCGTCTTCGGGCAGGTCATCGGGCACGTCATGCCCGTCGAGTGCAGCACGCACTGGCCGCACATCCGGCATCCGAAGACCGGCCGCTTGAGGACCGCCTCGACGCCCGCGACCACTCCTCCCATCAGACCGCGGCCAGTTCCCGCCGATGCTCGATCAGCTCCTTGGCGAGGCGCACCGCCGTCGACGCGTCGGCGGCGTACCCGTCGGCGCCCACCGCGTTGGCGTACTCCTGCGTCACCGGCGCGCCGCCGACCATCACGATCACCTTCTCGCGCAGGCCGGCCTTCTCGATCGCGTTGATGTTGGCCTTGAACATCGGCATCGTGGTCGTGAGGAAGGCCGAGAAGCCGACGATGTCGGGCTCGTGCTCCTGGATCTGCTCGACGAACTTCTCCGGCGCGACGTTCACGCCCAGGTCGAAGACCGTGAAGCCGGCCCCCTCGAGCATGATGTTCACGAGGTTCTTGCCGATGTCGTGGACGTCGCCCTTGACAGTGCCCATGACGAAGGTGCCGATCGGCTTGGCGCCGGTCTCGGCCAGGAGCGGCCGCAGGATGTCGAGCGCGCCCTGCATGGCCCGGGCCGCGATCAGCATCTCGGGCACGAAGAAGTCGCCGCGCTCGAACCGGGCGCCGACCTCCTCGAGCGACGGGATGAGGGCGTCGTAGAGCAGGGACTCGGGATCCATCCCGTCGGCGAGGCCGCGCTCGGTGAGCTCCTTCACCGATGGCGCGTTCCCCACCAGCGTGTCGTCGTACAGGCCCTGAAGGATCTCGTCGTGCGTCATGCTGCTCCTTGGGTCGTGGCCCGGTAGCCGAGCCGGGCCGAGAGTCCGTCCGCCCCGGCGACCAGCACCGGGGCCAGCTCTGCGATGCGAGCTGTGGTGAGTCGGTGGTCCGGGCCCGAGATCGAGAGCGCGGCGACCGTCTCGCCGCCGGCATCGCGGACCGGGGCCGCCATGGCCGCGAGGCCGGGCTCGAGCTCGCCGACGGCCGTGGCGAAGCCGCGCGCGCGAACGGCGTCGAGCTGCGCCTCGGTGAGGGCATGATCGAGCCCCGGGGCGTCGCGCCGAACGCGGCGAACACCTTTCCGACCGCAGTTGTCGAGTACTCGACCCTGCGTCCCAGCCAGTTGGTGCTGCCGATGAAGTGGCTGCTGTCGACCTGCGCCAGGTGCTCGACGCCGAGCGGCGTCGGCACCGCCAGATTGATGGTCTCGCCGCTGGCCTCGCCCAGGGTCTCGATGATCGGGCCCGCGAACTCGACGAGGTCGGCGTCGGGCACGCCCCTGCGGGCCAGGCCGAGCAGGACCGGGCCCGGCCTGACGCCGCGGCGGCCGGCGTCGCGCTGGAGCAGGCCGCGCCGCTCGAGCGCCGAGACGGCCCGGGAGACGGTGCTCTTGGGGAGGCCGCTACGCTGCGCGAGCTCGCCCACGCTGGTCGCGCCGTCGCCCTCGACGACGAGCACGAGCAGCTGCGCGGCACGGTCGATCGACTGGGTGCCGGTCATTGCATTTCGCACCGTACTGTGAAACACTCGTTCCACATACAGGAATCTTAGGGGAGCGCGGGGATGTTCGTCAACAAGATGCCGCGGTACGAGATCCTCTCCGAGGAGGCGATGGCCACACTCGACCGCGGATGGCGCCGGATCGTGTCGGAGATCGGGGTCGAGTTCATCCTGCCGGAGGCGGTCGAGGTGTTCGCCGCGGCCGGCCAGAAGACCGAGGATGCGAAGGTCTGGCTCGACCCCGACTTCGTGATGGAGCAGGTCGCCAAGGCCCCGCGCGAGTTCGACCTCCAGGCCCGAAACCCGGTGCAGAGCCTCCACGTCGGCGGCCAGGCGATGGCCTTCGGCTCGGTGTACGGCCCGCCGTTCGTGCGCGAGGGTGACGTCCGCCGAGAGGCGACGATGGCCGACTTCGAGAACTTCTGCCGCCTCTCCCAGTCCTTCCCGCAGCTCGACTCGGCGGGCGGGACGATCTGCGAGCCCAACGACGTGCCGCTCGACTCGCGCCACCTCGACATGGTGCTCGCGCTCCAGACGCTCACCGACAAGCCGTACATGGGCTCGGTGACGTCGGGCCCGAACGCCGCCGACACGATCGCGATGACCGAGATCCTGTTCGGCGGCCGCGAGGCGATCGAGGAGACACCGGCGGTCATCTCGCTCATCAACGTCAACTCGCCGCTTCGCTACGACGACCGCATGCTGGCCGCGATGTTCGAGTACGTCCGCGCCGGCCAGCCGGTCGTGATCACGCCGTTCCTGCTCATGGGCGCGATGTCCCCGGTCTCGGTTCCCGCCTCGCTCGTGCAGCAGATGGCCGAGGGGCTCGCCGGGATCGCGCTGGCGCAGCTCCTGCGGCCGGGGTGCCCGGTCGTCTTCGGGTCGTTCCTCTCGAACACCGACATGCAGTCGGGATCGCCGAGCTTCGGCACGCCCGAGTCGGCGATCGGCCTCTTCTGCACCGGCCAGATCGCGCGCAGCTTCGGGCTGCCGTTTCGCTCGGGCGGCGGGCTGACCGCCAGCCAGACCGTCGACGCCCAGGCCGCCTACGAGGCGATGATGACGATGGTTCCGACGTTCCTGGCCGGGGCGAACTGGGTCATGCACTCGGCCGGCTGGCTCGAGTCGGGGCTCGTCTCGTGCTACGAGAAGTTCGTCGTCGACATCGAGATCCTGCGGATGCTCCAGGAGGAGTTCACGCCGCTTGAGATCGACGAGGCCAGCCTCGCCTTCGACGCCCACGTCGAGGTGGGCGCGGGCGGCCACTTCCTGGGCGCCGCCCATACGCTGGAGCGGTTCCGCGACTGCTTCTACCGGCCGCTCCTGTCCTCCACCGAGAACTTCGAGCGCTGGAACCGGCTCGGCGCGCGCGACGCGACCGAACGGGCCGGCGAGCTCTGGCGCAAGACGCTCGACGAGTACGAGCAGCCGCCCCTCGACGAGGGTATCCGGGCCGAGCTTGACGCCTACGTCACCCGCCGTCGCGCGGAGCTCGGCGACTAGGACTGGAGGGAGCATGCGACTCGCCGGGCACTACGAGCGGCTGGGGACGGAGCGGGCGTTCGAGGTGCTCGCGCGGGCGCGGGCGCTGGAGGCGCAGGGCCGGAAGGTCATCCATCTTGAGATCGGCGAGCCCGACTTCGACACGCCGCCGCATGTCGTCGAGGCCGGCGTGCGGGCGCTCCGCGAGGGGCACACCCACTACTGCCCGGCGCCGGGCCTGCCCGAGCTGCGCGAGGCGGCGGCGGAGCATCTCTCGAAGACGCGCGCCGTGGCGGTCGACCCGGCCCGGGTGCTGGTCGCGCCGGGAGCCAAGTGGTTCCTCTTCTTCGGCGTGCTCGCGGTCGCCGGCGAGGGCGACGAGGTCATCTACCCGAACCCGGGCTACCCGATCTACGAGTCGGCGATCAACTGGTCGGGCGCGACGGCCGTGCCGCTCCCGATCACCGAGGAGACGGGGTTCGCGTTCACGGCGTCCGACCTGGCCGACCGGCTGACGCCGCGGACGCGGATGGTCATCCTGAACTCGCCCGCGAACCCGACCGGCGGCGCGCTCGACCGCGCGCTGAACTCCGAGATCGCCGAGATCCTCGCCGGCCACGACTGCTGGATCCTGAGCGACGAGATCTACTCCGAGCTCCTGTACGAGGGCGTGCACGACTCGATCACCTCGCACGGGCTGCTCGACCGCACCATCCTCCTGGACGGCTTCTCGAAGACCTACGCGATGACCGGCTGGCGGCTGGGGTATGCGGCCGTGCCTCCGGCGCTGATCGAGCCGCTCTCGCGGTTCCTCATCAACTCCGTCGCGTGCACCGCGCCGGCGGTACAGCTGGCCGGGGTGGCGGCATTGACCGGCCCGCACGACGCGATCGACGCGATGGTGGCCGAGTTCGTCCGCCGCCGCGAGGTGCTGGTCGAGGGGCTGAACGCGCTGCCCGGGGTCTCGTGCGTCATGCCGCGCGGGGCGTTCTACGCCTTCCCGAACGTCACGGCGACCGGGATCGACGAGCGGACGCTCGCGACGCGCCTCCTCGACGAGGCCGGGGTGGCGGTGCTCGCCGGGACCGACTTCGGCGAGTACGGCGCGGGGCACATCCGGCTCTCCTACGCGAACTCGCTCGACCACATCCAGGAGGCGCTGGAGCAGATGAGCGGCCTGCTCGAGGCCGTCGCGGTCTAGGCGTGGCGGCGCGGATCGTCGTCACGCGCCGGATTCCCGAGCCGGCGATCGAGCTTCTGCGGAGCGCCGGCGACGTCTGGGTCTCGCCCCACGACCGCCCGCTTGCGACCGACGAGCTGCACGAGGCGGTGGCGGGGGCAGACGCCGCGGTCACGCTCCTCCACGACCGGGTCGACGACGCGTTCCTGGATGCCGCCGGGCCGGGGCTCCGCATCGTCGCGAACGTCGCGGTCGGCTACGACAACGTCGACGTGCCGGCCTGCGCCCGGCGCGGGGTCATCGTGTCGAACACGCCGGGCGTCCTGACCGAGGCGACCGCCGACATCGCCTTCGCGCTCGTCCTGATGGCGACCCGGCGGCTGGGCGAGGGCGAGCGGCTGATCCGGTCGGGCAGGCCGTGGTCGTGGAGCATGTTCTTCATGCTGGGGACGGGCGTCCAGGGAAAGACGCTCGGGATCGTCGGGCTCGGCAAGATCGGCCAGGCGACGGCGCGCCGGGCGCGGGCGTTCGGGATGGAGATCGCCTACGCGGGCCGGCGGCGGGCGGCGGCGGACGTCGAGGCCGAGCTGGGGGCGCGGTTCGTCGCGCTCGACGAGCTGCTGGCGACGGCCGACGTCGTGTCGCTTCACTGCCCACTCAGCGCCGAGACGCGCCACCTGGTCGACGCGGAGGCGCTGGGGCGGATGAAGCCGTCGGCGTTCCTCGTCAACACGACTCGCGGCCCGGTCGTCGACGAAGCCGCGCTGGCCGAGGCGCTTCGGGCCGGCACGATCGCGGGCGCCGGACTCGACGTCTTCGAGCGCGAGCCCGAGGTGAACGCCGGCCTCCTCGAGCTCGAGAACGTCGTCCTCATCCCGCACCTCGGCTCGGCGACCGTCGAGACGCGGACGGCGATGGGCGTGCTGGCAGCCGAGAACGTCGCGGCGGTGCTGAGCGGGTCGGCGCCGGTCACGCCGGTCGCCTGACCGCTGGAAATTTCACCCATTTGCGCAGAATTCCGGACGGCGCCCGCCGATCTCTGGGGACGCGCGCGCTCGACCCGCGCGCACACGATTTCCATGGAGGGAGCTCGATGGGCCAGGGAAGGACCCAGCGTGGGCGGCGCATGCGCGCCGCCGCTCGATCACTCGCGGTGGTTGCCGCGCTCGGCGTGTTCTACGCCGCGGCGGCGTACGCTCACGGCGGCCATCCGAAGGCCGGGCCGCCGGGCTCGCTCCATGTCTCGACGGCGGGCGCGCTCGGGCTGGGCGCCGCCGCTTCCGACATCGCGCCCGGCGACGTCGTCGCGCGCACGGCGACGCTCGCCAACCGCGGCAAGGGCGCCCTCGGCGCGATCGCCCTCACGGTCGACGTCGCGGGCGGCTCGGGGCTCCGGATCCGGGTCGACCGCTGCTCGACCGCATGGAAGGCGGGCACGGGCAGGGCGCTTCGGTGCGCCGGCCGTGTGTCCAAAGTCGTCGGCTGGCGCCCCCTCGCCGCCAGCCGATCCCCCTGGCAGCTCGGTGCGCTCCGGTCGAAGTCGTCGGAGTACCTCCGGGTGTCGCTCCAGCTCCCGCCGAACGCCACCGCGCCCCAAGCCGGCCGGCGAACGACGATCGAGTACCGGTTCACGGCTCAGTAGCAGCCGCGTCGCGCACGAACCCGCCCTGCGCCTCTGAAACACCGGGGCCTGTCGCCGGTGTTTCACCGCGAAGCCGCCTGCTGAGCGTCGCAGCCGACATGCCCACGACGGAGGCGATCTCGCGGAGGGAGTACCGATACTCCCGGTTCGCGGTCGCGATCTCTCCGAGCGACCCTCGCGCGAGGAGCGACTCAAGCGATGGGCGAACGTGCGGCTCATCGACGCCTTCATCCACGAAACGGCGATAGCGCTCAGGAGCATCGGGCCCACGGCCGAACCAGCTCCTGACCCTGTCAACGGTGAGGAACTCCGGACTGAGGCTCAGCCCCGCCGTCGCACGGTGGCTCGACCAAGGCCACTCTTCTGGAGTTTGGCAGAGCCCCGCCCGTACGGGGTTGCGAACGATGTACCTGACGGTCTCCATCTGTCGCCCCTCACCACGCGTGATCCACGAGCGGTACCGCCGCTCGAAGAGATGACCCTCCGAGCCGTATCGAAGGTTGAACCACTGCACGTAGCCCGAGTTGATTCGATGCATCGCCTGGCCGAGGTTCGCGCGCGGAGTCTCGACGAAAAGGTGATAGTGGTTTCCCATCAGGCAGTAGGCGTGGCAAACCAACCCATCTCGATCACAAGCGCGCTCGAGAAGACCGAGGAAGCGTCCCCGGCCCTCGTCGCTCAGAAAGATCGGAGCGCGGAGGTTCCCGCGAGTCGTCACGTGGTAGAGGCAGTCGGCAAGCTGCACACGACGTCCCTTCGGCATGTTGCCGACGCTACGCCGCGGCATGTCACGCGCAAACGACCGCCGCGATACGAATGCGTCGCGAGTTCACACGAACGCCGTCGCACTGTGAAACACCGGCGACAGGCCCCGGTGTTTCAGCTGCTGCCCGCAGGTGCGAGGTCGAGCGCCGCCCGCATCGCGGCGACGTGGGCGGGGGTCGAGCCGCAGCAGGCGCCGATCACGCCGACTCCGAGCTCCCGCATCTGGAGGGCGTACTCGGCCATGACCTCGGGCGTGCCGTCGTAGTGGAAGTCGGCGCCGGTCAGGCGGGGCATGCCCGCGTTGCTCTGGGCGATCAGGTGGACGCCGGAGGGGCGGCGCTGGGCCATCTGACTCATCACGGGGCCGATCTCGTGCGGGCCGTTGCCGCAGTTGCCGCCGACGATGCGGGCGCCGAGGGAGGCGAGCGCCTCGGCGGCGCGCTCGGGGCTCACGCCCATCATCGTGTGGCCGTGGGTGTCGAACGTGAGGGTGGCGGCGACCGGCAGGCCGGGCGCCACCTCGGCGGCGGCACCCACCGCGGCCTCGACCTCGGCCAGGTCGCTCATCGTCTCGACGAGGATGACGTCGGCGCCGCCCTCGACGAGCGCCGCGATCTGCTCGGCGAACATCGCCTTCACCTCGCCGGGCTCCATGACGCCGAGCGGCGCGATCAGCTCGCCGGTCGGGCCGACGTCGCCGAGCACCCAGCCGTCGAACCTGTCGGCGACCTCGCGGGCGATCCGCGCGCCGGCCAGGTTCAGCTCGTGCACGCGGTCCTGGAGGCCGTGGAGAGCGAGCCGCGCGCTCGTGCCCCCGAACGTGTTCGTGGTGACCAGCCGGGCGCCGGCCTCGGCGTACTCGGTGTGGATGGCGGCGATCGTGTCGGCGTGCTCGACGTTCCAGAGCTCGGCCGCGCCGCCCGGCTCGATGCCGCGCGTCTGGAGCAGCGTGCCCATGGCCCCGTCCCCGAGGACGACGCCGCCCCGGTCGAGCAGCTCGAACAGCTCCGCGCCGCGCCCGCTCATCCGCCCAGCATCCCCTCGAGCCGCTCGGGCGGGTGCGCCTCGTCAAGCTCGGCCGCGACCCGGCCTGCGACCTCGTCGGCGCTGCCCTCCGCGTCGCGCCACTCGTCGTGCTGCCACTGCTCGAGATAGGCGTCGGAGCCGGCCATCCCGCGCCGCATCGCCGCGTCGTCGATCGCCTCCTGGAACCGTGCGGGCAGCTCCACCTTCGCCGTGCCGCCGGCGTCGTCGCGGGCGGTGACGAGGGACGGGATCTCGGCCCATCGGGTGACGCGGTACTCGGCCATCCCGGCGAAGTCTACGCCGGTCCCGCCACGATCCGGTAGCCGAGGTCGAGCTCGGAACGCTCGAGCAGATCGGCGTGCCGGCGGTGCCATTCGCCCGACTCCAGGTCGGCCGCGAGGCGGTCGAACGCGGGCAGGAGCGCGTCGCCGAAGTGGGCCAGGTTCGAGATGCCGGCCCGTACGACCGGGTCGAGGTAGGCGTCCGGACGCCGCCAGAACGCGCCGAAGAAGCCGTCGGTGCAGTCGTGCGGCACCGGGACGGGCGTCACCTCGACCCCATCGCCGATCAGGCCGGCGACGAGGTCGAGCGGCGGGCAGCGGGCGACGTCCCACTCGACCGCCTCGTCGGGCAGGTACTCGGCGGAGAGCCAGAACGACCGCGCCATGCCCGGGTCCCAGGTGAGGACGACGATGCGGCGCGCGACCCGGCGCATCTCGGCGAACCCGCGTGCGAGGTCCGGCCAGTGGTGGACGGTGAGGACCGCGAGCGCCGCGTCAACCTCCCCGTCGGCGAGCGGGATCGCCTCGGCCGTCGCCTGGACGGCCGGCGCGAGCCCCGGCGGGCGCTGGCCGATCATGACGGCCGACGGCTCCACCGCCAGCACGGTCTCGGGCGGCTCGTAGGACCCCGACCCGGCGCCGACGTTCACCACCGACCCGGCGCCGCCGAGCGCCCGCCGGATCGCCGCGTCGATCCGCGGGTCGGGACGCCGGGTCTGGGCGTAGGTGACGCCGATCCGGTCGTAGACCGCCATCAATCCACCCTAGCGCCTGTCGATTACCCGGCGGATGCCCTACGACTACGACCTCCTGGTGATCGGTTCCGGGCCCGGCGGCCAGAAGGCGGCGATCCAGGCCGCGAAGCTGGGCAAGCGCGCGGCGGTCGTCGACCGCCGCGAGATGGTCGGCGGCGTCTGCACGAACACCGGCACGATCCCCTCGAAGACGCTCCGCGAGGCCGTCCTGTACCTGACCGGAATGAGCGAGCGCGGGATCTACGGCCAGAGCTACCGGGTGAAGGACGAGATCTCCTCGCAGGACGTCTTCCACCGCACCCAGCACGTCGTGCAGCGCGAGATCGACGTCGTGCGCGCCCAGCTCGCCCGAAATCACGTCGCCCTCCTGAACGGCCACGCCGGCTTCCTCGACCCGCACACGCTCTCGGTCACGGCGGCCTCCGGCGAGGAGCGGCGGGCCTCGGCGGCGCGCATCGTGATCGCGGTCGGCACGCGCCCGGCGAAGCCGCCGACGGTCGCGTTCGACGGCCACCGCGTGCTCTCGTCCGACGACCTCCTGAACCTCGACTGGCTGCCAAACTCGCTGGTCGTCGTCGGCGCCGGCGTGATCGGCATCGAGTACGCCTCGATGTTCGCCGCGCTCGGATGCAAGGTGACGGTCGTCGAGCAGCGCCGCCGTCTCCTTGAGTTCTGCGACTCGCAGGTGATCGAGGCGCTCCAGTACCACCTGCGCGACCTGAACGTCATCTTCCGCTTCGACGAGAAGGTGACCGCGGTCGAGAAGCGCGGCGACGGCGCCGTCACGCACCTGGCGAGCGGCAAGCTGATCCCCGCCGACGCGGTCCTCTACTCGACCGGGCGCCAGGGAGCGACCGACGCGCTCGCCCTCGAGAACGCGGGCCTCGAAGCCGACGAGCGCGGCCGGATCTCCGTGAACGACCGCTACCGCACCGCCGTGAAGCACATCTACGCGGTCGGCGACGTCATCGGCTTCCCCAGCCTCGCCGCGACCTCGATGGAGCAGGGCCGCCTGGCCGCCTGCGACGCGTTCGGCGTCACGGGCCAGACCATGGGCAAGGTGCTCCCGATCGGGATCTACACCATCCCGGAGATCAGCTTCGTGGGCCGCACCGAGGAGGAGCTGACCGACGCCGCCGTGCCGTACGAGATCGGGATCGCCCGCTACCGGGAGCTCGCCCGCGGCCAGATCCTGGGCGACACGCACGGGATGCTGAAGCTGCTCATCTCGGCGACCGACCACACGCTGCTCGGCGTCCACGCCTTCGGCACGGGCGCAACCGAGCTCGTCCACATCGGCCAGCTTCTGATGACGACGGGCGGGACGGTCGAGGTGCTCGTCGACACGATCTTCAACTACCCGACGCTGGCCGAGTCGTACAAGGTCGCCGCGCTCGACGCGATGAACCGCCTGCGGGCGGTCGAGCGCATGGCCGCCTGACCCTCTACCCTGCGGGCATGCCCGAGGAGCATCTGGGCGGGTGCCTGTGCGGCGCCGTCCGCTACCGCGTCACCGGCCCGCTGCGCGACGTGATCGTCTGCCACTGCGGCGTGTGCCGCCGGACCCACGGCGCGCCGGCCGCCTACACGGCCTGCCCGCGTGAGCGGCTCGAGCTCCTGACCGGCGGCGACCTGCGCTGGCACGAGCACGACGGCGCGCGGCGCGGGTTCTGCGCCGTCTGCGGCTCACGGCTCTTCTGGGACCGGGGACGGGAGACGATCTCGATCGCCGCCGGCAGCGTCGACGAGCCGACCGGGCTCACGACGAGCCACCACATCTACGCGGCATCGGCCGGTGACTGGGAGGACGCGACCTGAGGATCAGGCGGCGGCCGTGAGCGCCGGCGGGGCCGCGCTCGGCGCCAATGCGGGCCGAAGGACGCTCCGCAGCGCCGCGACGCAGCGCGGGTCGAACTGGGTGCCCGCATGCCGGTCGAGCTCGGCGAGCGCCTCCTCGACGGGGCGCCGCGGCCGGTACGGGCGGTCGGACGTCATCGCCTCGAACGCATCGGCGACCATGATGATGCGCGACTCGATCGGCACCTCCTCCCCGAGCAGCCCGTCCGGATAGCCGTGGCCGTCGAGGCGCTCGTGGTGGTGCAGGATCCACTCGGCCTCCTCGTACAGCTCGGCGGCCGAGACGATGTGCGCGCCGAGGTCCGGGTGCGTGCGCATCACGGCCGCCTCGTCGGGCGTGAGCGGGGCCGGCTTCTGGAGGATCGCGTCGGAGATGCCGATCTTGCCCACGTCGTGCAGCAGGCCCGCGAGGCGGACTCGCGCCAGACGGTCGGCGTCGAGGCCGAGCTCGCCCGCCACGAGGACGCACAGCTCGGCCACCGTCTCGCAGTGGCTGCGGGTGTAGGAGTCCTTGGCGTCGACCGCCCGCGCGAGCGCCGTGGCGAGCGTGCCCAGATGGCGCTCGTCGGGCGGGACGTCGATGCCCGCGGCGAGCTCCATGTCGGCCGAGTACACGAGCACCTCGCGGTGCGTGCGCTTGGCGGCGAGCAGGGCGAGGTCGGCGCGCCGGATGAGCGCGTGCTTGTCCTCGCCGGCGCCGCGGTCGGCGATGCCCGTCGTCGCGCCGGCGATATGGCGGCGCAGGCCCTGGGCGAGGCCGAAGGCGTCGATCGCCGTGCCGCCCTCGATCACGACCGCGAACTCGTCGCCGCCGATGCGGTAGGCAGAGCGCTCCGGCGAGACGGCGGCCAGTGCCCGCGCCAGCGCCTCGAGCAGCTCGTCGCCGGCCTGGTGGCCGTAGGTGTCGTTCGTGCGCTTGAGGCCGTCCAGATCGACGATCGCGAGCGCGAACCCGGCGTCGGCCGCGACCAGGCCGTCAAGCCGCTCGTGGAAGGCGCGATGGTTGGCGAGGCCCGTCAGGCTGTCGCGCGTCGCCGTGTCCCGGAGCCGGTCGATCTCGGCCCGGCGGACGGCGTCGAGGTGCCGCTTGAACCGCAGGACCGCCACGACGGCGGCGACCAGCAGGAGGGCCAGGAGGAACATCACGAGCGTCGCGCCGAGCGCCACGCTCTGCGAGCGGCGGGCGCTCGAGAGCCCGGCCGTGAACCCGGCGTGATGCGCGACCGCCGCGGCGTCCACCGTCGCCTCGATGCGGTCGAGGTGCGGGGCGACGCGCACGCGGTTCAGCCGCTTCGCCTCGACGAGGTCGAACGACTCGGAGGCCTCCATCAGCCGGCCCAGGCCGATCGTGGTGGCGTCGATCTGGGCGCGGAGGTCCGACACCAGCGCTCTGTCGCGGGCGGCGCCGTTCCGAGCGATGTCCGGGAGCGTCCCGCGCAGCGCTGCGACGGCCGCGTTCACGCGACGGTGGTTGGCCGGGATCGGCTCCAGCTGGTCCTCGCGCACCGCCAGCTCGAGCTTCGCAACCGCGTACCGGGCCTTGCCGTAGGCCTCGCTGAGCTGGCTCTCGCGCGCGGCCGACCCGGTGGAGGCGTCGGTCGAGAGGGCCGCCCATCCACCGAATCCGGCCAGCAAGCCCAGCGCCAGGGTCGTCGCCCCCACGATGGCGAACCGCGCACGGCGCCCGGTCTCGCGCATCCTCGGGGACGTGGGCTCCACTCCCGGCGCCCTCAGTGGCAGTAGTACTCGATCATGACCGACTCGATGTCGGCCCGGCCTGCGGAGTGAAGCGTGACGTCCACGCGGAACTGCGTGTCCGAGACGCGCTTCGTGCTGACGACGGCGCCGCGATGGCTGCCGAGAAAGTTCACCTGCGTCGTGACGCTTCCGGGATGCTTGCGGAGCGTGAACAGGTACCTCGCCCGGGCGTTGCCCTTCGACGATCGGCAGCGCAGGACGACGTCGGTCACGAGCCCCGTCGAGGCAGAGCACGAACCGCCGTGGCTCCGGGACGTCGTGAACCTTCCGAGCTTTGTCTGGCCACCGTACTGCTTCGGCAGGAGCCCGGCCGCGGCCGGAGAGGCACCGAGCAGGACGATGACGAGGGCGAGGAGGGCGAGGAGCCGTTTCACGGGGGGAGCCGCCAGGGGTTGGAAAACGGACGGAGACCCATCATCGCTCTTTGCGAACTGCGAAGGCGTCCCCCGAACGGGTCAAACCATGCGGCTAGCGGCGCAAAAGCGGCTTGTACTTGAGCCGATGTGGCTGGTCGGCCTCGGCACCCAGCCTGGACCGCCGGTTGTGCTCGTATTCGTCGTAGGTGCCCTCGAACCACTCGACCTGCGAGTCGCCCTCGAACGCGAGCATGTGGGTCGCGATCCGGTCGAGGAACCAGCGGTCGTGCGAGATCACGACGGCGCACCCCGCGAAGTCGACCAGCGCGTCCTCCAGCGCTCGGAGCGTGTCGACGTCGAGATCGTTGGTGGGCTCGTCGAGCAGGAGCACGTTGCCGCCGGAGCGCAGGAGCTTCGCCAGATGGAGCCGGTTTCGCTCGCCGCCCGAGAGGTCGCCGACGCGCTTCTGCTGGTCGCCGCCGCGGAAGTTGAACGACGCGGCGTAGGCGCGCGAGTTGACCTCGCGCGGCCCGAGGGCGATCGTGTCCTTGCCGCCCGAGATCTCCTTCCACACGGTCACGGCGGGGTCGAGGTCGGCCCGGGCCTGGTCGACATAGGCCAGCTCGACGGAGGGGCCGATCGTGAGCTCGCCGGCGTCGGGCGACTCCTCGCCCGCGATCATGCGAAACAGCGTCGTCTTGCCCGCGCCGTTGGCACCGATGACGCCGACGATGCCGCCGGGCGGAAGCGAGAACGAGAGGCCGTCGAACAGCAGCCGGTCGTCGTAGCCCTTGGCGACGTCGCGGGCCTCGACGACGACGTCGCCGAGCCGCGGCCCCGCCGGGATGTGGATCTCGACGCGGTCGAGCTTGACGTTCGCCTCCTCGGCAAGCAGCTGCTCGTAGGACGCGAGGCGGGCCTTCGACTTCGCGTGCCGGGCCCGCGGGGCCATCCGCACCCACTCAAGCTCGCGCGCCAGCGTCCGCCGCCGGGCCGACTCCTGCTTCTCCTCCGCTGCCAGCCGGGCCTGCTTCTGCTCGAGCCACGAGGAGTAGTTGCCCTGGAAGGGGATGCCGTGGCCGCGGTCGAGCTCGAGGATCCACCCGGCCACGTTGTCGAGGAAGTAGCGGTCGTGCGTCACCGCGAGGACGGTGCCCGGGTACTCGGCGAGGAAGCGCTCGAGCCAGGCGACCGACTCGGCGTCGAGGTGGTTCGTCGGCTCGTCGAGCAGCAGCAGGTCGGGGGACGAGAGCAGCTCGCGGCACAGCGCGACCCGGCGCCGCTCGCCGCCGGAGAGCGTCGCCACCCCGGCGTCGCCCGGCGGGCAGCGCAAAGCGTCCATCGCCGTGTCGAGCACCTGGTCGAGGTTCCAGGCGCCTGTGCGCTCGATCCGGTCCTGCACCTCGCCCTGCTCGTCGAGCAGCGCGGCCATCTCCTCGTCCGACATCGGCTCGGCGAACCGGGCCGAGAGCTCCTCGAACCGCCTCAGGAGGTCGCGCTTCTCGGCGACGCCGTCCTCGACGTTGCCGCGCACGTCCTTCCCGGGGTCGAGCTCGGGCTCCTGCGACAGGAGGCCGGCGGTCGCGCCCGGGGCCAGCCTGGCGTCGCCGGACGACGGCTCGTCGAGCCCGGCCATGATGCGAAGCAGCGTCGACTTGCCGGCCCCGTTCGGGCCGAGCACGCCGATCTTGGCGCCGGGCAGGAACGAGAGCGAGATGTCGCGCAACACCTGGCGGTCCGGGCCGTGGAACTTCTGCACCCGGTACATGGAGTAGATGTAGGCCTGGCTCACGGCGGCGAAGGATAGGCGAATCCGCCCGCCTCGCCGTCCCGGGCCGGTCCGGCGGGCGCGCCGCCGGACCGGCCCGGTGCAGTGCTATTCGACCGGGATCTCCGAATTGATCCGCGCGAGGTCGATGCCCTCGCGCCGCCGCATGACCCGCGAGATCACGTACACCGCCAGCGCCAGCACGTACAGGGCGAGCATGTAGATCTTCGAGTCGTAGTTGTTCACGAAGTAGGCGTCGTCGAAGAACCACTTGAAGATGCAGAACGCCAGGAACCCGCCGAACACCAGCCCCGAGAGCGTGACGAGCGGGATGCCCGCCACCTCGTATTTGGCGATCGGCGAGGCCCGGTAGATCTCGGGCTTCCGCCACGGAAGCGCGATCGCAGCGAGCGTCGTACCGAAATAGGTGATCGCGATGACGAGTGTCGCATCGAGGGTATAGGAGTAGAACTTGGTGCTGTAGGCGTAGAGCGCGCTGATCGGGATCGCCGGCACCAGCATGAGCGCCAGGGCGCCGAGCGGCGCGTGCGTGCGGTCGTCGACCTTCGCGGCCCACTCGGGAAGCACGCGGTCGAACGCCGCGGCGAAGATCATCCTCGTCGAGCTCAGGAAGACGCTCCCGGCCCATCCGAAGAACCACAGCGACAGAAGCAGGATCAGGATCACCTGCACGAGCTCGGACTGATAGAAGAAGGCCGCGATCGTCCCCGGATAGGGGAAGACGGCGAGCGGGGCCGTGAAGTACGCCCAGTAGGCCGAGCTCATGATGCCGTACGTCTCGAAGCCGATGGCGTGCGCCATCGCCGCAAACGTGAGGACGACGACGACGGTGGTGAAGACGAGCGCCCCACCCATCGCGTAGATGTTCTTGCGGAAGTCCGACGCGCCCCGCACCTCGCCGTAGAGCGTCGCGCCCCAGTTCGGCCACAGGTTGTAGAAGACCATGAACGGCAGGAGGAGGAACGTCTCCTTGAACGGGAAGGCGCCGAAGCCCGGATACGTGGACGTCCCGGCCTTGTCGCTCGCCGAGATCAGGCCGTGGTAGGCGTCGCCGTTCACGCCGTAGAGGTTGTGAGCGCTCGTGTTGTACGCGGCGATGAAGTCGGACTTCGTGTGCGTCAGGAAGATCCCGAGCATGATCACGAGGCCCAGCATGCCGCCGTAGAAGCACCACTTCTGCACCCGCGCGTACGTCCGCATCCCCATCGCGACGACGCCGGTGGCGATGCCGGCAGTGATGAGCGAGGCGACGAAGATGCCGTTGCCGTTGGAGGCGGAGTACGGCCACCAGTCGGCGTGGAAGGCGCTCGTGCCGGTGAAGCCGAGGATCGTGAGGAGCGGCTGGAGCACCTCGACCGCAAGGATCTGGGCATAGATCGGGACCCAGTGCCACAGGATGAACCACCAGCCGGTGGCCGCGAGCACGAAGCCGAAGCCGCCCCCGAAGACTCGAGTCTGCCAGACGTAGTCGCCGCCGGCGCGTGGCATGACCGCGATCATCGAGGCGTAGACGAGCACCTCGAAGATGATGAACAGGCCGGACAGGATGATGGCCGCGATCAGCGCGCCCTTGGGAAGAAATGCGGTCGTCGTGAAGGCGTAGCCGAAGCCGAGCGCCATCAGGTTGATGGCGAAGGCGGAATAGATGAAGGCGTCGAAGACCGACCACCCCTTGACCAGGCCCGTCGCCTTGCGCACGAACATCGTGCGCTCGACGGGCATGTCTGCACTTGCCAAAGCCCCTCCTTTCCTAGCCGGACGTGAGCATGAACTTCTTGACCTTCTTGCCGTTGAGCTCGATCAGCGCGCCGAGCAGCTCCCCCTGCTCGTAGGCGCTGCCGGGATTGATGCACAGGGTGTCGCCGATCCGCGTGTGGCCGCGGGCCTCGTGGATGTGGCCGTGCAGCGCGAGCGCAGGCTTCGTCTCCTCGATCGCCTTCCGCACGGCCTTCGAGCCGACCGGCTCCGGCGCGTGGCCGCCGTGCTTCGGCGTCATGTCCTCGTTCAGGCCGGGCGCGTCGTCGAGCCCCGACGCGTAGGGCGGGCAGTGCAGGTTCAGGATGACCCGCTCCGGCGGGTTGGTGAGCCGCCGCGTCACGCCGCGGATCCGCTCGAGCAGAACGTCCTCGGGCTCCTCGCGGTAGGTGTTCCACGGGGTCGGGTTCGACCATCCCGTCGACGCCATCTGGTAGTCGCCGACATCGACGACCCGCCCCTCCGCCAGCTCGACGCGCTTCGCCGCGCCCAGGATCTCGTCCACCTCGAACTGGTCGTCGTTTCCGGGACAGACGAACACGCGCTGCGGATGGCCGGCGAGCTTCTCCTCGGCCATCGACATCCACCGCTCGACGGTCCCGAGCATCTCCTTGTGGAAGAGGTCGTCGAGCCGCTCGGAGTCGGCCTCGAGCTCCGCCAGCTCGTCGGGCGTCGTGCGGAACGGGTAGTAGCCGCGCCGGATCACGTCCTGCTCGAACGCCACGACGGCGTCGTCGCCCGAGAGGTCGCGGCGCTGCTCCTGAAGCGTCCCGTGCCAGCGCTCGCCCCCGTCGTGGATCACCGGCACGAGCGCCTTGCCCGTCATGTCACCGCCCAGGATCATCACGTCGGCCTCGTAGTGCGTGCCGGAGTTCAGGAACTTGCGCCAGCACGTCTCGGAGCCGTGGATGTCCGTCGCGAAGAAGACCCTCACGCTGCCGGTGATTCTCCGCTACGGGGAGGACGGAATCAAGGCCCCGGCCTGGTACGGCACCGATGTGCCGTCCACGATGGTCGCACCGCCGTCGACGGCGATCGTCGCGCCGTTCACATAGCTCGCGTCCGGACCGGCCAGGAATGCGATGACCGCGGCGATCTCGGCCGCCTCGGCGGGCCGCCGGAGCGGCGTCGAGGAGCTGGTCAGGCGGTAGGCCTCGTCGCGGGTCGTTCCCCGCCGGACGGCGATCTCGTCCATGTCCTCATCGGCCATCGGGGTTCTCACCCAGCCGGGGCAGACGCAGTTCGCGCGGACGCCGCGCGGGCCGTAGTCGTTGGCGATGCTCGCCGTCAGCATGGCGAGGCCGGCCTTCGACGCGCAGTAGGACGCCCAGCCCGGCCCGGCGACCCAGGCGTTCGTCGAGGCGACGGTCACGATCGCGCCGCCGCCCGCCTCGAGGTGGGGGAGTGCGGCCCGCGCCACGAGGAAGGCCCCCGTCAGGTTGATGCGGACGACCTCGTCCCATCGCTCCGGCGTGTCGTCGGCGACCGGAGCGGAGCCGCCGACGCCGTGGGCGAGGACGAGCACGTCGAGGCCGCCGAGCGCCGCGACGGCGTCCGCCACCGCGGCGGCGGCCTGCACGGGGTCGCCCACGTCCGCCGGGAGCGGCACCGCGCGGCCGCCCTCGGCCTCAATCGCGGCGGCCGTCGCGCGCAGCGGCTCGGGGCGCCGGCCGACGAGCGCGACCGCGTGTCCCCCGGTCGCCAGCCGGCTCGCGGTCGCCGCGCCGATCCCGGTGCCGGCGCCGGTGACGAGGGCTCTCCGCGCGTCGGTCACGCGCAGGAGTTAACCACTATGGTGCGGGCGTCCGTGGAGCACCCGGCGCTCACCTACACGTCGTACCTGCACCTGGACGAGCTCCTGGCGTGCCAGGAGCCCCTGTCGGAGGGGCCGGAGCACGACGAGCTGCTCTTCATCGTCATCCACCAGGTGTACGAGCTCTGGTTCACGGTGCTCCTGCACGAGGCCGGACACCTCCAGCGGGCGCTCGAGTCCGGCGACACGGCGACCGCGCTCGCGACGATGAAGCGGATCCTCACGATCCTGAAGACGGTGGTCGCCCAGGTGGACGTGCTCGAGACGATGACGCCGCTCGCCTTCGCGAGCTTCCGCGGCCGCCTCGAGCGCGCGAGCGGCTTCCAGTCGGCCCAGTTCCGCGAGCTCGAGGCGGTGCTCGGCCGCCGCGACCGGGGCGTCCTCGCCGACCACCCGCCCGGCCCCGCGCGCGACCGGATCGCCGCGGCGATGGAGCGGCCCAGCCTGTACGACTCCTTCCTCGCGTACACGGGCCTCACCGGGCAGCCGCAGGCGGCGATCCGCGACGGGCTGGTCGACCTCTACCGCACCGACCCGGCCCGGGCACAGGTGTGCGAGCGGATGGTCGACATCGACGAGGGCATCCAGGAGTGGCGCTACCGGCACGTGAAGATGGTCGAGCGCACGATCGGCGAGCAGCCGGGCACGGGCGGCTCGGCCGGGGTGGCCTACCTGCGCTCGACGCTCTTCCACCCGGCCTTCCCCGACCTGTGGGCGATCCGCTCGCGGCTCTAGCGATCGAGGGCGCTACGGAGCGTCCACGAACATGCCGCGCCCGCTCCAGACCCGGCCGTCGCCGGTGGCGACGCCGCTGATCGCCGTCGTGGTGCCCGCCACCGGGGCACCCGCGGCGAAGTCCGTCGCGTAGAGCGTGCCGGAGCGCCTGTAGTACAGCCGGCCGGAGGCCATCGTGATGCCGCGCGTCGTGCTCCAGTCGAGGCCGTCGCCGTTCCCCGAGGCGATGAACCGCTGCGCCCCCACGATCCGGCTCTGCGGCTCGAACCACCGCCAGAACAGCTGCCGGTCGCCCTTGACCGTGTAGTACAGGCGGCCGTCGGCGAAGAACATCCCGGTCAGCTTCGCCACGGGGAACTGGGCGGCGCTCAGCCCGTGCAGGGCGATCTTCGTCGTCCCCCCGGCGACCGCGCCGTCGAACGGGCGCACGTCCATGTGCCCGTCGCGCCACGCCAGGTAGAGATGCCCCGAGAGCATGAACGCACCCCTGATGTGAGCGGAGGCCAGGCCGGCGCCCGTGACCGGCGCGGGAGCTCCGGCCGTGGTCCCGTCGAAGGCCCGCTTCTCCGGCGTCACGCCGCCGCCGACGGTGTACAGGTCGCCCGGCAGCGTCCCGGCCGCGGCGGGCACGATGCTCTTGCCGCCGGCGACGGGGAGGAAGGCCAGCCTCGGCCGGTAGGCGAAGTCGACGTAGTCGGTGTCGCTTCCGACCCAGAGGCCGTCCGCCGTCCCGAGGAACGCCCACACCCCCGACCCGCGCGGGTAGCGGCCCGGGTTCCAGGTGTACGGCAGGCCGTTCACCGGATCGAGCGCGGCGATGCCCATGCGCGACACGGCGCCGGCGCCGGGTGCGTCGGCCCGGAACGGGTTGTTCAGGTAGCGCTGGTGACCGCCGACGTAGATGGCCGCACCGGTGGCAGCCACCTGAGTCAGGCTGTCGCCGCCCGTGTAGTCGACCCAGGTCGGCTTCTGGCCGGGGCCGGTCGCACCGGTCTCCCAGCGCTGCACCGAGTCGCAGAGGACGCCCGCCTTCGGGCCGCCGAAGTACGCCCCGGTGTTCGCGACGACGAAGTAGGAGCCGTCGGGCGCGAAGCTGACGTCGCGGACATAGGTGTCAAAGCGGGTCGCACACATCGGCGCGAACGCGTCGGTCTGCCATGACGAGACCGAGGCCGGCGTCGTCGAGAGGTCGATCATCGCGATCTGGGGCCGGTCGAGGCCGTCCACCTTGGTGAAGGTCCCCGTCGCGACGAGCTTTGTCCCGTCGGGGCTGATGTCGAAGTGGGCGACCCGCAGCTTGCCCAGGCGCTTGTCCGTGAAGTCGAGCGCCACGTTCGGGTCGACGGCGCCGGTGGTCGCGTCGAGAGCCGCGAACCGGCCCCGGGCGACGCCGTTCACCGAGGTGATTGCCCCGCCGATGTAGAGCGTGTTCCCGCGCACGTCGGAGTCCTCGACCCAGCTCCCCATGAGCGCGGCGTCGAAGGCGGGCACGATGGAGCCGTCGGCGAGGTTCAGCTTGACGAGCCGCTTCTCGGGCTGGCCGTTCACCGTGTCGAACGTCCCGCCCGCGAACACCGACTGCCCGTCGGGCCCGGCCGAGAGCGTGCTCACGAGTCCGTTTGCGAGCGTCGGGTCGAACGCCGGGTCCACGAGGCCGGTGCCGGGATCGAACGAGAAGATCCCGGTGCGCTGGACGACGTGACCGCCCGGCTCCATCACCCGCGTGAAGCTCCCGCCGACGACGACCTTCCCGCCGACCTCGGCAACCGCGTTCACGACGCCGTCGAGCACGGCAGGCGTGCCCTGGACGGGCTCGTTCGACACGATGCCCGGCTGGGCGGTGTTCACCGCGGCCGCCGGCGAGGCGCCGACAAGCAGCATCCCCGCGGCGATCGCGAACAATCGGCGGTACATCCAGCGTCTCCTGAGAGTGGCGTCCGGCACTCGCTGATTCGAGCGTACTTGTGGTTCGTGCAGAACGCTAGGGCGACGCCTGGAACC
Source organism: uncultured Actinomycetes bacterium (assembly GCA_963805545.1). Lineage (GTDB taxonomy): Bacteria > Actinomycetota > Thermoleophilia > Gaiellales > JAICJC01 > JAICJC01. The sequence continues at coordinate 103,436 of CAWDUU010000008.1, read as the reverse complement.
TTAGAGAGCCGAGATCCAGTCGGCGACGACCTGGTTCCACCGCTCGGGCTCCTCCCACATCGGGCAGTGCCCGGAGCGCTCGAAGATCACGAGGTCGGCGGGGATCCGCTCGGCCAGCCACTCGCCGCTCGCCACCGGGATCAGCTTCTCGTCGCGGCCCCAGGTGAGCAGCGTCGGCAGCTCGTAGGAGCCGATCACGTCGCGGTAGTCCTGGAGCGACTGGTCAAGCAGGATGCAGGTGCCGGCGTTCGCCCCGACGCGGAGCGTCTCGCCGACGAGCATGTCCATCTCGTCCGCCGGCGGCTCGTCCCGGAGCATTGCCAGGACGAGCCGCTCCATCACGTCGCGGTACCCGGCCTGCGCCGCGGCCAGCGTCCCGTGGAGCTCCTCGACCGTGAACCCGCCGAGCTCCCAGTCCGGCTGTTTCAGATCCGAAGGCCCCTGCGACACCACGACGTGGCCGGCGAGCCCGGCCGTGCCGTGCCGGCGGATCAGGTCCCACACCACGAGCGACCCCATCGACCAGCCCACGAGGACGGCGCCGTCGAGTTCGAGCACGCCGAGCAGGTGCTTCACGTCGCGGGCGTACTGCGCCACCGTGTGGCCGCCCTCGTGCGCCGGCGATTCGCCGTGCCCGCGCAGGTCGACGTTGATCACGCGGAAGCGCTCGGCGAGCGGGGCGGCGTTCCGGTCGAAGAACCGCCGCGACATCGAGACGCCGTGGATCAGCACGACCGGACGGCCGGCGCCGAGATCGTCGTACGCCAGCCGGGCCCCGTCGGGCAGCTCGTGCATGCTCGCCATCGGGCGATGGTAGAGACCGCGTGCAACAATCCGCGCATGAGCATCCTCGAGGAGCCGATCAGGGGCGCCGTGCGATCCGAGGTCGGCGGTCTGACCGTCGACGACGTCCCCGTCGGTGCGGGCGGGCACCTGAAGCGCGTCGTCTATCCGCCCGGCTGGCGCTGGTCGACCCACATGCGGCCGGTCACGGGCGGCGAGCTGTGCATGCACGCACACGCCGGGATGCTCGTGCAGGGCCGGATTGCCGTGGAGTACCCCGACGGGTGCCGGGAGGAGTTCGAGGCCCCGGCGGCGGTGATCGTCGTGCCGGGCCACGACGGCTGGGTGGTGGGCGACGAGGCGGCCGTGTTCGTCCAGTACGACTGCGGCCCGGACACGGTCGAGCGGCTCGGCCTCCCCGCATCGCACGGCCACGACGCCTGAAACGCGGGCACGGATCCCTCGTTCGGGGGAGCGGCGCCTACCCAGAAGGCGGCCGATAGGGAACGGCAGAGCGGCCCCCACCGCTTCCTCGTCGTTCCACCCCAGGAGACATCATGACCCGTCGTCCCGGCTGGGCGTCTGCCCAGCGCCGCAAGCTGCTCGTTTCGCTTGCGATCGTCGCCGCCGCGGCCAGCATCGCCGGCCTCGGCACGTTCGCGACCTTCACCAGCTCGACCAGCGCCAGCCAGAGCGTCTCGTCGGGCACCGTCACCATCGCGCTCGGTGCCACCGGCGCGGCGACCAACCGCCTGACCGTCGGCGCCTCGAACATCGCGCCCGGCGACACCATCCAGCGCAGCGTCGACCTCTTGAACTCCGGCTCGATCGACCTGGCCGGCATCACGCTGACCACCAGCGCCACGACCAGCTCGCTGCTCGACACCGACGCGACCAACGGCCTCCAGATGGTCATCGACCGCTGCTCGAACGCGTGGACGGAGGGCGGCACCGCGCCGGCCTATACGTACACGTGCTCCGGCACGACGTCGACCGTCCTCGCCAGCCGCGCGGTCGTCGGCTCGAACCTGACGCTGAGCAACCTGACGGCGCTCACGAACGGCGTGACCGACCATCTCCGCGTCACGCTGAGCTTCCCGTCGGCGGCCCCGAACTCGTTCCAGAACCAGTCGTCGACGATCCAGTACACGTTCACCGGCACGCAGCGCGCCGGCACGAACAGGTAGGCAGGTAGCACCGACCTCGAGGCGTGGCGGCCGCGGCCGCCACGCCTCCCGGTGAGCCCCCGCGCCGTGCACACCGACACCCCCCGCACCCAGTCAGGCACCCAGGCCGCCGTCGTCATCGACGTGCCGGCCCCGGCCGTACCGGCAGCCGCCGAGCGGACGCCGGCCTCGCGGCGAGCGCTCCGCGCCGCCGCCGCGCTCGTCACGTGGATCGTCCTCGGGCTGGCCGTCGCCGCGCTCGCAACCGTGACGCTCGGGCCACGGCTCGGCCTCTTCCAGGTCGAGACGGTCCTCTCGGGCAGCATGCAGCCCGTCTTCGAGCCCGGCGACCTGCTGGTCGTCGTTCCGGAGCCGCTCAGCGCCGTGCGCGCCGGCCAGGTCCTGAGCTTCCACGCGCCGACGCCCGACCACCGGGTCGAGACTCACCGGGTCGTCCGCGTCATCAACCCCGGCCTCCACCCCGTCATCGTCACGAAGGGCGACGCGAACGCGGCCCCCGACCCCTGGCGCGCCCGCCTGCACGGCGCGACCGCCTGGCGGATGGTGGCCGTCGTCCCGCATGCCGGCGCGGCTGATCCGCACGCTTCGCGAGCCCTGGGTGCACCTCGTGGCCGTCCTGCTCGTCCCGCTCCTGCTCGCCGCCGCCGCGCTGCACTCGATCTGGCGGCCGGAGACGCCGGAGGAGGCGGGCGCATGAGGCCCTGGGCGGTCGCCCTCGCAGTCGCGTGCGCCGTCGTGGTCGCCGGGTCGGCCACCGCGTTCGCCGCATTCTCAAGAACGGCGGCGGCGGCGCAGACGGTCTCGAGCCGCACCCTCGGGCCGGCGAGCGGCCTGACCGGGGCCGCGTCCGGGCACGACGTCAACCTGTCGTGGACGGCCGGGTCGAACGGCAGTGGCTACGCGATCGCCGCGGCGGCGAACGGCACGTCCACCAACTGCACCGCGGCGTCGTACTCCGCGCTCACCACGACCGCGGGCACGAGCGTCATCGACACGGGCCGGTTCACGCCCCAGGGCACGGTCGAGTGCTACCGCGTCACAACCACCTACGGCACGTGGTCGAGCCAGGCCGGGAACCCGACGCTCGCGGTGCGGCTCGGCGTCGTGGCGGTGTCGGCAGACCTTCAGGACGGTAGGCGCACCGGGCGCATCGATCCGGGCGACACCATCACCATCGTCTTCAACCAGCCGATCTCGCCCGCGAGCGGGCCGATCGCGTCGAACTCCATCTGCACCAACACGAACGGCACCGTCATGCTCGGCGTCACCGGGTCCGGCACCTCGTGCCCGACGACCTCGGCGACGACTGTCGGGACGCTGACCGGGCTCTCGGTCAATCGCGCCGCGAGATTCGACGCGTCCTACGCGTGGTCGGCCGGCAACACCGTCCTGACGGTGACGATCGACGCGCGCTCGGCCGGCCAGAACGTCCGGGTCTCGGGCACGGCTGTCTACACGCCGACGACGACCGCCACGGGGCTGCTCTCGCAGACGGGCTCGTTCCACGCGTGCAGCTCGAACACGGGCGGCGGCAACTGCACTCCGTCGGCCACGGGCGACTTCTAGCCTCGCGTCACCGGACGAGCGCGACGCTGTAGTCGCGGCCGCCCGCGACCTCCTCGCCGGTGGTGACGCCCGCGACCCTGACCGGAGCCCGCCGGTTCATCTTCGTCCCGTCGCCGAGCTGGCCGAAATCATTGTCGCCCCACGCCCACACACCGCCGCCCGAGCCGACGGCCAGCGTGTGCAGGCGGCCGGTGCCGATGGCGACGATGTTGGCGATCGAGCCGAGCCGGACCGGCCTGCGCCGCTCGACGCCCGTGCCGTCTCCGACCTGGCCGAACGAGTTCTGGCCCCACGACCAGACGTGGCCGGCCGCGCTCAGCGCGACGCTGTGGTCGGCGCCGGCCGAGACCGCGACGATCCTCAGGGTCGTCGGCAGCGCCACGCGCACCGGGACGGACCGGTTCGTCGTGGTGCCGTCGCCGAGCTGCCCGTAGCGGTTCCAGCCCCACGCCCAGACGCTGCCGTTGGCCTTGACGGCCAGCGAGTGGTCGCGGCCGCCGGCGATGGCGACGACGTGCTTCAAGCCGCTCACGCGCACCGGGACGCTGCTCTGCGTGTGCGAGTCGTTGCCGAGGTTCCCGAACTCGTTGTCGCCCCAGGCCCAGACCGTGCCGTCTGACCTGAGTGCGAGCGCGTGGTCGCGCGCGCCGGCGATCTGGACGACGCCGGTCAGGTTTGCCACCCGGACAGGGACGTGGCGGCTCGCGGTCGTCCCGTCGCCGAGCTGGCCGAAGTGGTTAAAGCCCCAGCTCCAGACCGTGCCGTTCGTCTTGAGCGCCATGCTGTGGTAGTGGCCGGTCGAGATCTGCTTCACGCCGGTCAGGCCGGACACCTGGACGGGCACGTTGCGGTTGGTCGTGGTGCCGTCGCCGACCTGCCCGTAGTTGTTGTGGCCCCAGCCCCAGACGGTGCCGTTTCGGCGAAGCGCGATCGCGTGCTCACGGCCGCCCCGAAGCTCGCGGACGCCCGTGAGGTTGTGGACCGCCTGCGCCGTGGTGTGGGCCGTGAAGGTGCCGTTCCCGAGCTGTCCGTCTGCGTTGTCGCCCCAGGCGACGACCGTGCCGGGGCGCGCTGCTTGGGCGGCCGGCCCGGACAGCATCCCGAGCACCAGCACCGCTCCACCGGCGCCGAGCATCCTTCGCATACGGCCGTACCGCATCGCCGCCCCCTTCCCCGCCTCCAAGCGGAATCGCACCAGACCACGTCCAGGATACGACGGCGCACCGGAAACGCAACTAGGTGGCCGAGCGCGCGGGAACGACCCTCGTCGCCGTCGCCTTCCACACCGCGACGACGTCGAGCCCGGGCCGGATCGAGAGCCGTTCGACCGACTCGGGCGTCACCTCGGCGACCACCTTGCCGAGCGTCACCCGGGCCCGGTTTCCAACCACCACGACCCGGTCGACCCGGGCCGGGATCCGGTTCAGCGCCGAGTCGCCGTCGCCGCCGGAGCCGGCCAGCGCAAGCGTGATCTCCCACGGGGCGACCAGGACCGCCACCCGCCCCTCGGCCGGGTCGGTCGTGCGCACGGTCTCGCCGCCGTCCAGGCGCACGGTCGTCCCGGAGGCGGTGCCGAGCAGGTAGTTGATGCCGGCGAACTCGGCGACGAACGCCGACGCCGGCGCCTCGACCACCTCGGCCGCCCGCCCGTGCTGGACGATCGTCCCGCGGTCCATGACCGCCACCCGGTCGGCGAACATCACCGCCTCTTCGTAGGAGTGCGTCACCACGATGGTCGGCACGGCGGCCTCGTCGATCACCTGCGCCAGCTCGGCCGCGACGGCCGACCGGGTCGACGGGTCGAGTGCGGCCAGCGGCTCGTCGAGGAGGAGCGCGCGCGGGCCGATCGCGAGCGCCCGCGCGAGCGCAACGCGCTGGCGCTCGCCGCCCGAGAGCCGGCCCGGCCGGGCCGCGGCCAGGTGCCCGATCCGCAGCCGCTCGAGCAGCTCCTCGACATCGACCCGGGCCTCGAACGCCACGTTCGCGTGCACCGACATGTGCGGGAAGAGGGCGTAGTCCTGGAACACGAAGCCGACGCGGCGCGCCTCGGGCGGCACCCACGTCCCGTCGCCGAGCCAGCGCTCGCCGCGGCACTCCACGACGCCGGTCTGCGGGTGCTCGAGCCCTGCGATCAGGCGCAGCAGGGTGGTCTTTCCCGCCCCCGACGGGCCGATCACGGCGAGCGTCCGCTCGACCTCGATCTCGGCGTCGAGCGTGAAGTCGCGGAGAGGATGGGTCAGCTGGGCGCGAAGCGCGGCAGCCTCCCGCGGGCGAGCAGCTTGGCGGCCAGGAGCACGACGGCGCTGATGGCGATCAGGACGGCGCCGAGGCCGTACACCTCGTCGAAGCTGCCCCGCTCGAAACCGAGGTAGATCGCGATCGGCGCGGTCTGCGTGACCCCCTGGAGGCTGCCGGCGAACATGATCGTGGCGCCGAACTCGCCCAGCGCCCGGGCCCATCCCAGGGCGGCGCCCGCCCCCAGGCCGGCGGACGCGAGCGGCACCGCAACGCGCAGAAACACCTTCGCGGGCCCCGCGCCAAGGGTGCGGGCGGCGGCGAGGAGGTCGCGGTCGACGGCCGAGAACGCCGCCTCGGCCTGGCGCAGGTAGAACGGCCCGGCGACGAACGTCATCGCCATCACGACCGCCGCGGGCGTGAACGGCAGCTGGAGCCCGAGTGCGTCGAGCTCGGAGCTCAGCATCCCGGTGCGGCCGAAGGCGGCGAAGAGGCCGAGGCCGGCCACCGCCGGGGGCAGGACGAGGGGCAGCTCGAACATGGTCGAGAGCACCGCCTTGCCGTGGAAGTCGTGCGTCGCCATCCAATAGCCGACGGGCGTGCCCACCACAACCATCGCCGCCAGCGACACCGCCGAGAGCTCAAGCGAGATCCGCAGGGCATCGGTCGCCAGGGGCGAGCTGAGGCCAGACCCCAGGTCGCCCTGGCGCAGGATGCCGATCATCGGAAGCAGGAAGAACGCGACCGCGACGACGACCGCGACCGCGGTCGCTACGTGGAAGGCGGAGGCCCGAAGTCGAGATCCCGAAGCACCTTCTGGCCGTCCGGCCCCGTTACGAGGTCGATCCACTGTTGGGCTGCCTCCGTCTGGTTGCTGCTCGACACGATCCCGATCGGATACACCGCGGTCGCCTCGGCCGCCGCCGGAAGCTCGAGCTCCTTCACCTTGTCGCCGGCCACGTGGGCATCCGTGACGTAGACGAAGCCGGCGTCGGCCTCGCCCAGCTCGACCTTCGACAGCACGCTCTTCACGTCCTGCTCCTTGCTCACGATGTTGAGGTCGGAGTCGGAGATCCCCAGGTTGCCGAGGACGGTCTCCGTGTACGAGCCGACCGGGACGGCGGGATCGCCGACCACGAGCTTGGCGCCCTTCTTCAGGTCGCCGACCGAGGTGATGTGCGCGGGATTCGAGGCCGGCACGATCAGGATCAGCGAGTTGGTGGCGAAGTTCGTCGTGTCGCGGATCAGGTCCTTGGCCCGGAGCTCCTGCGGGTACTTCGGGCTCGCGGCCGCGTAGACGTCGGCGGGCACGCCCTGCTCGATCTGGGCGGCGAGCTGGTCGGAGCCGCCGAAGTACAGCTTCACCGTCCAGCCCGGATGGGCCGACTCGTACGTGCGGGCAAGCTGCGTGAACGCCTCGGTGAGCGAGGCGGCCGCGAACACGTTGAGCGTCCCGCCCCCGGGCGAGCCGCCCGAGCCGCCGCCCGGCGAATCACCGCCCCCGCATCCCGCCGCCGCCAGCACGGCCGCGAGCAGCACCCCCAGCATCGTGCTTCCGCGCATCCTCACGTCCGTCCGATCATCACGGACGTCGCCTTCACCGTCGCCACGGCCGGCACGCCCGGGGCCAGCCCCAGCTCCTCGACGGCGTCGCGGGTCACGATCGAGACGACCTGGTAGGGGCCGGCCAGGATCACGACCTGGGCGACGACGCCCGTCACCTCCACCGACTCGACGATGCCCTCGAACCGGTTTCGGGCCGAGAACGCGTCGCCGGCACGCGTCGGCAGGTGGCCGCCGAGCCGCTGCACCTCGTCGACCGACACCAGCCGGCGCCCGCGGGCGTCGCGCTCCGTCCGCAGGCGACCCTCACGGTCCCACCGGCGCAGCGTGTCCAGGCTGACGCCGAGCGCCTGGGCCGCCTCGCCGATCGGGATGAGCTTGGGCATCGGGGCCCACCCTAACGCATAGGCAATGCCTATGCGACCCCCCACCGGCAGGCGGCCTCGCCGTCGTCTACCGTGGGCACATGGAGCGGATCGCCGCCCTGCTCGACGACGCCGCCGACCGCCGCCGCGGGGTGGGCGTCGTGGCGAGCATCGTGGCGGTGGCGGCGGTCACCGGCGCGATCGAGCTCCTGAAGCTCGCCGTCCCCGTCCTCAGCCTCGGCGCGCTCTACATCTTCGCCGTCCTCCCCGTCGCCGTGCTGTGGGGCACGGCGTTCGGGATCGGCGTCGCGATCGCCTCCATGCTGGCGTTCAACTGGCTCTTCCTGCCGCCCGTGCACACCTTCACGCTGGCGGACTCGCGCAACTGGCTGGCCCTCGCGGTCTTCGTGGTCACGGCTGTCGTGGTGAGCGAGCTGGCGGCGCGGTCGCGGCGGCGGGCCACGGAGTCGGCCCTCCTCGCCGGCATCGCGACGTCGCTTCTCGCCCACGGCGAGGTGCGTGGCGAGCTCGACCGGATCGCCGGCGAGGTCGCGCGCGTGCTCCAGGCCGACCGGGCCAGGATCGAGCTCGGTGAGCCGGCCTCCAGCGATCCGGCCGCATACGCGCTCGTCGCCGGCACCCGGCACGTGGGCGTCATCCACCTCGACGCGCCCCGCCCGCGGGGAACGGCCGCGCGGCGGCGGTTGATCCCCGCGCTCGCCTCGCTCCTGGGCGTCGCCGCAGACCGGGAACGGCTCGCGCGCGAGGCGCTCGATGCGGAGGCTCTGCGGCGAGCGGATGCCATGAAGACGGCGCTCCTGCGCGCGGTGAGCCACGACCTGCGCTCGCCGCTCATGGCGATCCTGACGTCGGCGTCGGCCCTGGCGCGCGACGACCTCGCGCTCGACCCCGACGACCGCAGGGAGCTCCTGACCACGATCTCGGCGGAGGCGGCCCGGCTTGACCGGCTCGTCGCCAACCTGCTCGACCTGTCCCGGCTTCAGGCGGGAGCGGCCCGCCCCGAGCCTGACCTGTGCGCGATGGAGGACATCGTCGGCCACGCGCTCGGCGAGCTGGGAGACGCGGGAGCGCGGATCGACGTGTCGCTCCCCGAGGAGTCGCCGCCGGTGCGGGCCGACTTCCACCAGATCGGGCGGGCGCTCGTCAACCTGATGGAGAACGCGCTCAAGTACTCGCCCGAGGACCGCCGGGTCGGCGTCCGCGTGACGACGACGGCGGGAGAGGTCGTGGTGCGCGTGATCGACCGCGGACGCGGCATCCCGGCCTCGGAGCTGTCCACCATCTTCGAGCCGTTCGAGCGCGGGTCGTCATCAGGAACGGCCGGAGGCGCGGGCCTCGGGCTGGCGATCGCGCGCGGATTCGCCGAGGCCAACGGTGGCCGCGTGTGGGCGGAGTCGCGCGTCGGTCAGGGGGCCACGTTCGTCCTCGCCCTTCCGGTGGTCACGGCGGCGGTCGAGGCGGTGGCATGAGCACGGGCGCCCGCATCCTGGTGGTGGACGACGAGCCCCAGATCCTGCGCGCGCTGCGCACGAGCCTGCGCGCGGCGGGGTACGTCGTCGAGACCGCCGAGACGGCCCAGGCGGCGCTCTCCGAAGCGGCGATGCGACCGCCCGACGCCGTGATCCTCGACCTCGTCCTGCCGGACGGGACAGGCACGGAGGTGTGCCGCGAGCTGCGCACGTGGAGCTCGGCGCCCGTGATCGTGCTGTCGGCGGTCGGCGACGAGCACGAGAAGATCGCCGCGCTCGACGCGGGCGCCGACGACTACGTGACGAAGCCGGTCGGCATCGACGAGCTCCTGGCGCGCCTTCGGGCCAGCCTTCGCCGGACCGCGCCGAGCGGCGAGCCCGTGATCGAGATCGGCGACCTGATGGTCGACCTCGAGAAGCGGCTCGTCACACTCTCGGGCGAGGAGGTCCACCTCACCCCGCACCAGTTCGACATCCTGCGCGTCCTCGCCAAGAACGAGGGCAAGCTGATGACGCACCGCTCGATCCTCCGGGAGGTGTGGGGGCCGGGATACGGGAGCGAGTCGAACCTGCTCCATGTGCACATCTCCCAGCTCCGTCGCAAGATCGAGCCCGATCCCGCCCGGCCGCGCTACCTGCTCACGGCGCCGGGCGCGGGCTACCGGCTGGTCAACCCGAGCCGATAGCCCGAAGTGCGCGCCGGAGCCGCCACGAGGCGGGGCCGGCGACGACGATCTCGGCGGGCGGACGCTCCGAGCACAGCGAGGCGATCGCCGCCGTCACGCTCCGGCAGGGCACCACGTCGACGGTACCCGTGAGCCCGAGCGACTCCATCCGCTCCCGGGCGGCGCGCTGCTGGCGACTCACACGCTCGAGCAACCGCTGTGGAGCGGCCCACAGCGGCAGTGTGGCGGGAAGGACGGCCGGAATCACAACCGCGACCGGCGTGCCGTCGCGCACGGTCCGAGCAACGGCGTCGCCGACAACCTCGGCGGGCACCGCGGGCCCCGCGGCAACGACCAGCCGGTAGGCGGCGGAGGCGGTGGTGACTGCGCTCATGTTGCCAGGGTAGGGGCCGCCGCCTGCGCGAACCGTGAAGGTGGAGCGCCCTCGCCTGAAGGCCGCATCACGGACAGGCTCGGGTTCAGGGGATCTTCAGATCGTCGTGGCACACCTTGAGCCCTTCCGCAGCCGGCCGCCCCTAGCGTGGCGTCCATGCAGGACATCTATGCAGTGCTCATCAGCGTTGGATGCTTCGGCTTCTCCTTCGCGCTCCGATACGTCCTGGAGCGGATCTGATGTCCGCCGGTGACGTCTTCGGCCTGATCGTGTCGATCGCGATCTTCGCGTATCTCCTCTTCGCCCTCTTCCGTGGGGAGCAGCTCTAGATGACCGGCCAGGGGCTCTTCCAGCTGGTGATCTACGCCGTCGTCCTGACGGCGCTCGCGTATCCGCTCGGGATCTACATGGCGCGGGTGTACGAGGGCAAGTTCGGCTTTGTCACCGGCCGCCTCGGCGCCGGTGAGCGCGCGTTTCTCAGGCTCGTCGGCGCCGACCAGGAGCGCGAGCAGAACTGGAAGCAGTACGCGGCATCGGTGCTCATCTTCAGCGGGGTCTTCGTGGTGCTGCTCTACCTGCTGCTTCGGTCGCAGGGGCACCTGCCGCTCAACCCCGACAACCTGCCCGGCGTGTCGGCGCCGATCGCGCTCAACACGACCGCCAGCTTCGTCACGAACACGAACTGGCAGTACTACGGCGGCGAGACAACGATGTCCTACCTCTCGCAGATGGCCGGCCTGGCCGTGCAGAACTTCGTCTCGGCCGCGGTCGGCATGGCCGTCCTCGCGGCCGTGATCCGCGGGTTCGCCCGCCGCACGACCAGCGGGATCGGGATCTTCTGGCGCGACCTCTACCGGTCGCTCGCCTACATCCTGCTCCCGCTGGCGGTCATCCTCGGCGTCCTGCTCATCAGCCAGGGCGTGCCGCAGACGTTCGACGGCCATGCGACCGTCAGCACGGTCCAGGGCGCCCACCAGTCGATCGCCCGCGGGCCGGTCGCGTCGCAGGTCGCCATCAAGCAGCTCGGGACGAACGGCGGCGGGTTCTACAACTCGAACTCCTCCGTCCCGTTCGAGAACCCCAACGGCTTCACGAACTTCCTCGAAACCATCGCGATCCTGCTCATCCCGATGGCGCAGGTGTTCATGTTCGGCCGGATGATCGGCCGCATGCGCCAGGCCTGGGCGATCTGGGGCGCGATGTTCGTGCTGATGGCCGCGGGCGTCGCCATCGCATATCCGGCGGAGCAGCACGGCTCGCAGGTGTTGCGCGACTCCGGCGTGAACATCACCGCCGGCTCGCAGCAGAGCGGGGGGAACATGCAGGACAAGGAGGTGCGGTTCGGCATCGCCGACACCGCGCTCTGGGCGACCGTCACAACCGACGCCTCGAACGGCTCGGTCGACGGCGGCCACGACGCCTTCACCGCCCTCGGCGGGTCGGTGCCACTCGTCAACATCTTCTTCGGCGAGGTCATCTGGGGTGGCGTGGGCTCCGGCCTCTACGGGATGTTCTTCTACATCCTGATCGCCGTCTTCGTCGCCGGGCTCATGGTCGGGCGTACGCCCGAGTACCTCGGGAAGAAGGTCGAGGCGCGCGAGATCAAGCTCGCGGCCCTCGGCGCGCTCTTCGTGCCGACGATGGTGCTCGTGCTGACCGGTATCTCGGTGGTCACGCACTCCGGCCTCGCGTCCGTCTACAACAGCGGGGCCCACGGCTTCTCCGAGGCGCTCTACGCCTACACGTCGCAGTCGAACAACAACGGCAGCGCCTTCGCCGGCTACGGCGGCCTGCCGTTCGCCGCGAACCTCGGCAGCGTGGCCCTCTATCTCGGGCGCTTCGTGCCGCTCCTGGCCGCGCTGGCGATCGGCGGAACTGTGGCGGCCAAGCGGACGCATCCGGAGTCGGCCGGGACGTTCCGCACCGACGGACCGACCTTCGCGTTCCTGCTCGTCGCAATCATCGTCCTGACCGCCGGGCTCATGATCCTCCCGGCGCTCACGCTCGGCCCGATCGTGGAGGCGCTCTCGTGATCCGCACCATCGCCCGCACCATCGTCGGCGTCGCCGTCCTCACGGTCGCCTTCGGCCTCGTCTACCCCGTCGTCATGACCGGGTTCGCCCAGCTCGCCTTCAGCGACAAGGCGAACGGCAGCCTGATCACGGTGAACGGCCGCGTCGTCGGCTCGAAGCTCGCCGCGCAGGAGTTCACGAAGCCGCGGTACTTCCACGAGCGGCCGTCGGCGACCGCACCGGCGTACAACGCCGCCGGCACCACGTTCTCGAACTTCGGGCCCACCAGCCCCGAGCTCACGGACCAGGTGAAGAAGCAGACCGCCGCGATCATGAAGCTCGAGGGGCCGTACAACCCGGGCCTCACCGTCGCCGACATCCCCGTTGACGCCGTGACGACCAGCGGGTCGGGCATCGACCCCGACATCTCGCCGGCGTACGCCCGGCTCCAGGCCCGCCGCATCGCGGCGGTGCGCGGGATCCCGCTCGCCACCGTCGAGCAGCTGATATCCGACTCGACGGACGGGCGCAGCCTCGGATTCCTGGGTGAGCCGGGCGTGAACGTGCTCGAGCTCAACCTCGCCCTCGACCAGCAGAAAGGCCAGTAGGTGGCGCGCGCTTCGAACAGCATCTTCTCGCGGGACCTCGTGATCGCCGCAATCAAGGACTCGTTCCCGAAGCTCAACCCGCGGCAGCAGATCCGAAACCCGGTCATGTTCATCGTCGAGGTCGGAAGCGTCATCACGACCGGCATCTTCCTGCTCGACCTCGCGCGTGGCCACACCGGCAGCCTGTGGTTCGTCGGCGTCATCGCCTTCTGGCTGTGGCTGACCGTGCTCTTCGCGAACTTCGCAGAGGCGATCGCGGAGGGCCGCGGCAAGGCCCAGGCGAGCGCGCTTCGCGCCACCCGCACAACCACCACGGCCCACCGCCGCGGCCTCGACGACTCGATCGAGGAGGTGCCCGCTCCCGAGCTCCTCCGCGGCGACGTCGTCGTGGTGCACGCCGGCGAGGTGATCCCCGCCGACGGCGACGTGATCCAGGGCGTCGGCTCGGTCGACGAATCCGCGATCACGGGCGAGTCCGCCCCGGTGATCCGCGAGGCCGGCGGCGACCGCTCGGCGGTCACGGGCGGCACGCGCCTGCTCTCTGACATGCTCGTCGTGGAGGTGACGCAGGAGCCGGGCCAGTCGTTCCTCGACCGCATGATCGCCCTCGTCGAGGGCGCCGAGCGGCGAAAGACGCCCAACGAGATCGCGCTCAACATCCTCCTTGCCGGACTGACCATCACCTTCCTGGCAGCGGTGGTGACGCTCCGCCCGTTCGCGATCTACGCGGGTACGCCGACGTCGCAGACGGTGCTGATCGCCCTCCTGGTCGCGCTCATCCCGACGACCATCGGTGCGCTGCTCTCTGCGATCGGCATCGCGGGGATGGACCGGCTCGTGCAGCGAAACGTGCTCGCGATGTCGGGTCGCTCGGTCGAGGCCTCCGGCGACGTGGACGTCCTCCTGCTCGACAAGACCGGCACGATCACGCTCGGCAACCGCCAGGCTGCCGAGTTCGTGGCCGTCGACGGGGTCGAGGAGCGCGAGCTGGCCGAGGCCGCGCAGCTCTCGTCGCTCGCCGACGAGACGCCCGAGGGCCGCTCGATCGTCGTGCTCGCGAAGGAGCGGTACGGCCTGCGCGAGCGTGAGCTCTCGACGACCGAGACGACGTTCATCCCGTTCTCGGCGACGACCCGGATGAGCGGCGTCGACCTGGACGGCCGCCGCCTGCGCAAGGGCGCCGCCGACGCGGTGAAGCGCTTCGTCGCGGAGCAGGGCGGAACCACACCGGCACGGCTCGACGAGGAGGTCGACAAGATCGCCCGCGCCGGCGGCACCCCGCTCGTCGTCGCCCAGGACAACTACGTGCTCGGCGTCATCCATCTCAAGGACATCGTCAAGGGCGGCATGCGCGAGCGGTTCGACGAGCTCCGCCGCATGGGCATCCGCACGATCATGATCACGGGCGACAACCGGGTGACGGCCGCCGTGATCGCCGAGGAGGCAGGCGTCGACGACTTCCTGGCCGAAGCGACGCCCGAGGCCAAGATGGCGCTGATCAAGGAGGAGCAGGCCAAGGGCCGGATGGTCGCGATGACCGGCGACGGGACGAACGACGCCCCGGCGCTGGCCCAGGCCGACGTCGGAGTCGCGATGAACACCGGCACGTCAGCCGCCAAGGAGGCCGGCAACATGGTCGACCTCGACTCCAACCCGACCAAGCTGATCGAGATCGTCGAGGTGGGAAAGCAGCTCCTGATCACCCGCGGGTCGCTCACGACGTTCTCGATCGCAAACGACGTCGCCAAGTACTTCGCAATCCTGCCGGCGATGTTCGCGTTCACCTACGCCGCCAAGCCCGGTGAGCGCGGGCCGCTCGACTCGCTGAACGTCATGCACCTCGGCACCCCCAAGAGTGCGATCATCTCGGCGATCGTCTTCAACGCGCTCATCATCCCGGCGCTCGTCCCGCTCGCGCTTCGGGGCGTGCGCTACCGCGCGATCGGGGCGACGGCGCTCCTTCGCCGCAACCTCGTCATCTACGGGGGCGGCGGCGTGCTCCTGCCGTTCGTCGCGATCAAGCTGATCGACCTCGTGGTGCACAACCTGCTCGGGGCATGATTGCGGGGTCACTACCGGATCCTGCTCGGGATGGCCGCCGGCGTCGGGAAGACCTACCGGATGCTCCAGGAGGGCCGGCAGGCGCAGACCGACGGCCGTGACGTCGTGATCGGCTACCTGGAGCCGCACGACCGTCCCGAGACCGCGGCGATCGCGGACGGCGTGGAGCAGGTGCCCCGGCGGCGGTACGAGCGCAGCGACCTGGCGATCGAGGACATGGATCTCGACGCCGTGCTCGCCCGCCGTCCGGAGCTCGCGCTGGTCGACGAGCTGGCCCATACGAACGCCCCGGGCATGCGGAACGGAAAGCGCTACGAGGACATCGAGGAGATTCTCGAGGCGGGCTCCGACGTCATCTCGACGGTCAACATCCAGCACCTCGAGAGCCTGAACGACACGATCGCCGAGATGACCGGCGTGCGCGTCCGAGAGACATTCCCCGACCGGATCCTCGACGAGGCCGACGAGGTCGTCCTGGTCGACATCACGCCGGAGGGGCTCCAGCAGCGGATCCAGGCCGGCAAGGTCTACAGGCCCGACCGCATCGAGACGGCGCTCTCGAACTTCTTCCGGTCCGACAACCTGAGCGGGCTCCGCGAGCTGGCGCTCCGCGAGGTGGCCGAGGACGTGGAGGAGCGCGCCGCGCGTGTGGGGATGCTCGACGATCTCAGCCGCCGGGCGGTGCGTGAACGCACCCTCGTCCTGGCCACGCCCGACCCGCGATCGCAGCGGATCGTGCGGCGGGCGTGGCGGTCGGCCCAGCGGCTGAACGCCGACCTCGACGTGCTGTGGGTGCGAAGGCCGGGCCGCGGGCTCACCGACGACGAGGAGACGGCGCTCGCCGCGCTGCGACGGCTCGTCGTGATCCTGGGCGGCCATTTCATCGAGGAGGAGGGCGGGCTCGTCGAGACGGTGCGGCGCGTCGCCGACGAGCGCGGCACCACCTACGTCTTCCTCGGCACGCCCGACGAGCGCCGCCGCACCGAGATCCTGCGCGGCTCGCTGGTCACGGCGCTGATCCGCGAGCTGCCGGGCGTCGACATCCGTGTGGTTGCGAACCGGGCCGACCGCAGGGTGAGGCCGTGAACGCAAACGCCCTCGCGATCGCCATCTCGCTTCTCGCCGCGGCGGCGGCCGTCGCCGCGTTTCTCGTGGCACACCGCCGGGCGCCCGCCCGGCCGCTCCCCGCGGGCACGCGGCGCATCCTCGTCCCGTTCACCGGCACCGAGCTCGACCCGCGCGTGCTCGCCGCCGCGATCCGCGTCAGCCGGGCAGAGAACGCGACTCTGGTTCCGGCGTACCTCGTCATCGTGCCGCTGCGGCTGGCCGAGGACGCCCCGATGCAGAGCGATGTGCATGTCGCGCTCCCGCTGCTCGAGGCGGTGGAGCACGCGGCGCTCCGGGCCGGCATCCCGGTCGACGCCAGAATCGAGAAGGGACGCACGCCGACCCATGCGTTGCGCCGGATCTGGGAGGTCGAGCGGTTCGACCGCATCATCGCCCCCGCGCCCACCGACCACAGCGGCGGCTTCACGCCGAAGGATCTGGCGTGGATCCTCACGCATGCCCCGGTCGAGACGCTCGTGCTCCGTCCCAGCCCCGACGACCTCGCGACCGTTCTGGCCTCGGACGGCGCCTGACTCAGGTCACCGCGGCGCCGTGGAGCGCCTCGGTCACCTCGGTGCTCGTCATCGGCTGCGAGAACATCGGGTAGTCGCGCGCGGTCGCGACGCGCTGCTCCTCGCCGCTCGTCGCGGCCGTGCAGTCGGTGAGCGTGATGACGTCATACCCCTTCTCGTACGCCGTGCGCATCGTCGACTCGACGCAGCAGTTGGTGAGGAAGCCGCCCAGGATGACGGTGTCGATCTCGCGGCTTCGCAGGACGAAATCGAGGTTCGTGGTCGCGAACGTGTCGAGCCCGCGCTTGCCCTCGACGACGATGTCGCCCTCGTGCGGCGTGAGGTCGTCGCAGATCTCGACGCCCCAGGTGCCCTTGACGAACGAGTTGGAGTCGATGACGCCCTTCAGGATCCCGTAGGCCTTGTCGGGATCGCCCAGCTCGCCGTAACCCGGCGCGAAGGAGATCGGCGCGTGGACGATCGTCGCTCCGGCCCTGCGCGCCTCGTCGACCAGGCGCTTCGTGTTCTCGAGCATCCCGGTCTCGTCCATGACCTCCTTCACCGCGTCGTGGAGGGATCCGCCCTCCGTGGTGAAGTCGTTCTGGTATTCGATCAAGACCAGCGCAGTCTTGCGAGGATCGACGTCCATGGCACACCTCCGCGGGTAGGGAGCCGGGCCCGAATCCTACTCCTCCCCGAGGGAGCAACTTGGGGCGTGTTGCCAGGGCGAGGCTTCGCCGGAGCGTCACAAACGCTCCGCCACTCGTTCCCCCGCGCTTTCCAGGCTAAAGACCGCGCGCGCGCATGCCGATTTCCTTCCTCGTGGACCCCCTCCGCGAATCCCGGCCGCGCGACGCTGCGCGCAGCGATCGGTGGATCGACCGCTGGCTGGCGGCCTGCGCCGACCTGGCAGAGCTGAAGCGCTCGAACCCGATGACCGACGCGGTGATCGACGAGATCGACGGGCGCATGATCCGGATCGGTGACAGGTGGCTCGCCGACTTCGCCTCGTGCAACTACCTGGGCTTCGATCTCGACAGCGAGATCATCGAGGCGATACCGGAGTACCTGCGCCGCTGGGGCACGCATCCCAGCTGGTCGCGGCTCCTCGGGAGCCCGGTCCTCTACGAGCAGATCGAGGGCCGGCTGACGGAGCTCCTCGGGTGCGAGGACTCGCTGATCCTGCCCACGATCACCCACATCCACATGTCGGTGATCCCGGTGCTCGCCGCAGGCGGGACGATCTTCCTCGACAGCCGGGCCCACAAGACGATCTACGACGGCTGCCAGGTGGCCCGGGCCCGCGGGGCCACGGTGAAGCGGTTCGCGTTCGAGGATGCCGACGACCTGGACCGCCAGCTCCGCGACGACCGCTCCCATACGCGCATCGTCTGCATGGACGGCGTGAACAGCATCACCGGCAACGCGCCCGACCTGCCCGCGTTCGCCCGCGTGGCCCGCGACCACGGCGCGCTCCTCTATGTCGACGACGCCCACGGCTTCGGCGTGATCGGCCAGCGCGGCGACGGCGAGGCCTCGCCGTATGGCCTGCGCGGCAACAGCATCGTCAGGCACTTCGGCGAGTCGTACGACGGCATCGTGCTCGTCGCCGGGTTCTCGAAGGCGTACTCGTCGCTGGCGGCGTTCATCGCCTGCCCGGCCGAGCTCAAGGACCTGCTCAAGACGGCGGCGCCGCCCTACCTCTACTCGGGCCCCTCGCCGGTCGCGTCGCTCGCGACCGTGCTCGCAGGGTTCGACGTGAACGAGGCCCGCGGAGAGCAGCTGCGCTTCGCGCTCTGGCGCAAGACGGAGGCCGTCCTCAAGCGGCTCGCCGCGCTCGACGTCTACACGCCAAACCATTCCGGATACCCGATCGTCGAGGTGCCGCTCAGGCGCCACGAGGAGATCGGTGAGGTGGGCCGCTTCCTGTTCGACCGCGGCGTGTACGTCACACTGGCCGCCTACCCGCTCGTGCCCAAGCACGAGGTCGGCTTCCGCGTCCAGGTGACCGCCGCCAACACCGACGCCGAGATCGAGCATCTCACAGGCGTCATCGCGGAGCTGGCCGCAGCGGGCAGGCTGCGGCTCCGCTCCGAGGCAGAGGCGGCCCGGGAGGCGGCGTGACCGTCGCGCGTGCCATCGACTCCGCGAGGTTCTCGCGGCGCACCGCCTGGGCCTGGTACCTCGCCGTGGGCGCGCTCTTCACGACGTTCTACGCCCTGGTGCCCCCGTTGGCCGGCAGCGGCCCGGTCATCAACGCGCTCGGCCTCTCGTCGTCGATCGCGATCGTCCTCGGCATCCGCGTCCACCAGCCCCGGTACAAGGTCGTCTGGATCCTGTTCCTTGTCGGGCAGCTGCTGTTCTTCCTCGGCGACCTTTACACCTACAGCTATCCGCGGCTCTTCAACGTCGACGTGCCGTTCCCGTCGTTCGGCGACGCGCTCTACCTGACGGTCTACCCGGCGCTCATGGGTGGCCTCGTCCTTCTCGTCCGCCGCCGCAACCCGTTCTCGGACAGGGCCGGCCTGATCGACTCGCTCATCCTCACGCTGGGCATCGGCCTCTTGTCGTGGGTCTTCCTGGTCGCGCCGTACATCAACGCGAGCGGCATGTCGGGCCTGGCGAAGGGCGTGGCGATGGCGTACCCGCTCGGCGACGTCCTGCTTCTCGCTGCGGCCATCCGGCTCGCGGTCGACTCCGGCCGGCGCCAGCCGGCGTTCTACCTGCTCGCATCGAGCATCGTCGCGCTGCTGGTGACGGACTCGGTCTACAACTACATGCTGCTCAAGGGCACCTACACCGGCCAGGTGCTGCTGGACGTCGGCTGGATCTCGTACTACCTGCTGTGGGGCGCCGCGGCGCTGCACCCGTCGATGCGCACGCTCGAGCAGCCCGCGCCCGACCGGCGCGTCCGCCTCACACGCGTGCGCCTGGCGCTGCTCGCCATCGCGTGGCTGATCGTGCCGGCGATCCGCATCGTCCAGGAGCAGCGGACGGCCGAGATGTTCGTCATCACCTGCGGGTCGATCGTGCTCTTCCTGCTCGTCGTCGCACGCATGGCCGGGCTCGTGCGCCAGGAGGAGCGGGTCGTCGCCCGCGAGCGCGCCCTGCGCCACGCCGGGCTCGCGCTGGTCGGGGCGACCGGCCTCGACAAGATCTACGCCGCGACGATGGAGGCGGTTCAATCGCTGGTCGGAAGACCCGTCGCCGTCTGGGTCGCCGACGTGCAGGAGGACGGCTGCCGCGTCGTCGCCGCGTCGGCCGGCACCCGCCCCGAGACCGGCGTCCTCGACGTGCTCGCAGCCGCCTGGATCGCGCGCCGCGCCGCCTCCGGCTGCGCCCCGCTTGCCGAGGCCCCGCCCGAGCTCCGGACCGCGCTCGGCATCGCCGAGGATGCCGTCTACGAGGACGACCGGCTCGTGCTCTCCGCGCTCTCCGGTCGCGGCGAGGTGCAGGGGTATGTCATCGCGGCGGTCGGGAAGTCCGACGTCGCCCAGCTCACGCCCGCTCTCGAGGCGCTGGGCTCGCAGGTCGCGCTTGCGGTGTCGAGCGCGCTCCTCTCCGAGGACCTGCACCGCCGCCAGAGCGAGGCCCGATTCCGTTCGCTCGTCGCCCACTCGAGCGACCTCATCACGGTGCTCGACGCCGGCGGCGAGATCGGCTACCTCAGCCCGTCCGTCGAGCGGCTGCTCGGCTACGCGCCCGACGAGCTGAGCGGGACGAACTTCCTGACGCTCGTGGCCCCGGCCGACCGCAGCCGTATCGCCCACATCCTGGAGCCGTCGGGCGTCGAGGTCGAAAACCACACGCTGGAGTGCAACCTCATCCACCGCGACGGCACGGCGCTCGAGTTCGAGATCCGTCATTCGAACCTGCTCGACGACGAGCACATCCGTGGCATCGTGCTCAACTCCCGCGACATCAGCGAGCGCAAGACGTTCGAGCGCCAGCTTGCCCACCAGGCCTTCCACGACTCGGTCACCGGCCTCGCCAACCGGGCGCTCTTCGCCGACCGCGTCGCTCACGCCCTGTCGCGGCGCTCCGAGGAGCGAACGCCGCTCGGGGTCATGTTCATCGACCTCGACGACTTCAAGACGATCAACGACAGCCTCGGGCATCCCGTCGGCGACTCGGTGCTGCGCCAGGTCGGCGAGCGGCTCCTGGGGGCGCTGCGTCCGACCGACACGGCGGCCCGGTTCGGTGGCGACGAGTTCGCCGTCCTGCTCGAGGACATCGAGGGCACCCAGCACGCGGCCGACATCGCCGAGCGGCTCAAGGAGGCGATCGAGCGGCCGGTGAAGGCGGAGGGCAAGGAGCTCTTCGTCCGCGCCAGCATCGGCATCTGCCTGACGCGGCCGGGCGAGACGGCGAGCCCCGAGGATCTGCTCAGAAACGCCGACGTGGCGATGTACATGGCCAAGCGCGACATCAAGGGCAGCTACCGCATGTTCGAGCCGGCGATGCACGAGAGCGTGGTCGAACGGCTCGAGCTGCGCGCGGACCTCCAGCGCGCGATCGACGAGCGCCAGCTCGAGGTGCACTACCAGCCGGTCGTGCGGCTCGACGGCGGGTCGGTGAACGGTCTCGAGGCGCTCCTGCGCTGGCAGCACCCGACGAGGGGCACGATCTCGCCGATGCAGTTCATCCCGCTGGCCGAGGAGACAGGGCTCATCATCCCGATCGGCCGCTGGGTGCTCCGTGAGGCCTGCAAGCAGGGCGCGGCCCTCCAGAAGGCGGTCGGCGGCGGACAGCGCCTGATGATGAGCGTGAACCTGTCGGTGAAGCAGCTCCAGTCGGACACGATCATCGCCGACGTGGAGTCGGCGCTCGCGGAGTCGGCGCTGACACCCGACAACCTCGTGCTCGAGATCACCGAGTCGGTGATGATGGCAGACGCGGATCTGGCCGTCGAGCGGCTGAAGGCGCTCAAGACCCTCGGCGTCCGGGTCGCTCTGGACGACTTCGGCACGGGCTACTCGTCGCTCAGCTATCTGGACAGGTTCCCGATCGACGTCCTCAAGATGGACCGGTCGTTCCTCCAGGCGGGCAAGGCCGACTCGGGCCTCGCCGCGGCAATCGTCAGCCTCGGCGAGACGCTTCAGCTCCAGGTCGTCGCCGAGGGCATCGAGATGCCCGAGCAGCTGTCGTCGCTGCTCAGCCTCGGCTGCGAGCTCGGCCAGGGCTTCCTGTTCGCAAAGGCGATGCCGCTTCCCTCGGTGGTGGAGTACCTCGAATCGGCGGCGGCAGACGAGCCGCCGGCCGGCGAGATCGACCGCCCCGAGCGCGATGCAGCATAGTTACGAGGCGCTCGACCGCCCGGGCGGGTTCTCGCGTGTGAACCTGCTCCACCCGCTGCGCCACCGGCGGTTCCTGCTCCTCTGGAGCGGGATGACGGTGTCGCTGTTCGGCGACGGGATCTTCCTCGTCGCCATGGCGTGGCAGGTGTACGAGCTCTGGAACGCGCCGGCCGCCCTCTCGGTGATCGGCATCGCGATGACGGTGCCGACCATCGCGTGCCTTCTCCCGGGCGGCGTCGTCAGCGACCGCCTCGACCGCCGCACGGTCATGCTCGCGGCCGACGGGCTGCGGGCGGCAGTCATCGGCCTGCTCGCGCTCCTCTCCGCGACGGGCGCGCTGACGCTGTGGGAGCTGGCCGTGTTGTGCGCGGTCTACGGCGCCGGCACCGCGTTCTTCAACCCGGCGTTCGACGCAATCGTCCCCGACATCCTGCCCGCCGGCGAGCTCGCCGCGGCCAACTCGCTCGACCAGTTCGTCCGCCCGCTTGCGCTGCGGCTCGCGGGGCCTGCCGCGGCGGGCTGGCTGATCGCGGCCGTCGGGCTGGGGCCGGCCTTCGCCGTCGACGCCGCGACCTTCGGTGTCTCGGCCGCCGCGCTGATCGCGATCGGAAGGACGCCCCGCCCCCGCCGGGGGCCGAGCCCCTCGGCCGTCGAGGACGTGCGCCAGGGCTTCGACTTCATCCGCCGGCGCGTGTGGCTGTGGGGCACGCTGCTCTCCGCGGCCGTCGCCTACCTGGTCTTCCTCGGGCCGACGGAGGTGCTGCTCCCGTACATGGTGAAGAACGTCGTCCACGGATCGGCCGAGTCGCTCGGGCTGGTGTTCGCGGCGGGCGGGCTCGGCGCCATCGGCTGTGCGCTCGCCATGGGCCAGCGCGGACAGCCGCGTCGCGGGATCGCGTTCATCTACGTCACGTGGACGCTCGCGACCGTGGCTGTCGCCGGGTACGGCCTCGCCACCGCCACCTGGCAGCTCATGCTCGCCTGCCTGGCCTTCAACGTCCTCGAGACCGCGGGCACGATCGTCTGGGCCACGCTCAAGCAGACGCACGTGCCCGCCGAGCTGCTCGGCCGCGTCTCGAGCCTCGACTGGCTGATCTCGATCGGCCTCCTGCCGCTGTCGTTCGCGCTGACCGCCCCCGCGGTCGCCCTGCTCGGGGCGCGAACGACGCTCGTCGCGGCCGGCGTCATCGGCGCGGTCGTGACCGCGTCGGCGCTCCTGCTCCCCGGCATGCTCGACCTCGACCGCGACGAGGAGCCGGCCGCGGCCGGTGACCTCGACGTCGTCGTCACCCGCATCCGCATGCACGAGGGCGACCCGTCGCCGCTGCCGCGGCCGCGGGCGTAGCCGGCGCCGGGGTAGAGTCGGGCTCGTGTGTCACGACCCCGGTTCCGGCCCGCCGATCCAGGCGCTCGCCGGCGCGGCCGTCTCGCACGACGACCTGGTCCTCGAGTCGGCCGGCGGCAACCGGTTCGCGGCGTTCGCCGCAGGGCCTGACACGCCGGCCCGGTGCGGCGCCGTCGTCCTCCCGGACGTCCGCGGCCTGCACCCCTTCTACGAGGAGCTGGCGCTGCGCCTGGGCGAGCAGGGCGTGGCCGCCGTGGCGATCGACTACTTCGGCCGGACCGCCGGCGCCGGCAAGCGCGGCGAGGACTTCCCCTACAAGGATCACGTCCCGCGGACGACCGCGGCGGGCATCCAGGCCGACGTCGCCGCCGCGGTCGCCCATCTCCGCTCACGCGAGGGCGTCTCCGCGGTGTTCACGATCGGCTTCTGCTTCGGCGGCCGCCACTCCTGGCTCTCGACCGCGTGCGGCCACGGGCTCGCCGGCGCCGTCGGCTTCTACGGCTCCACCGGCCCGCGGAACGGCGAGGACGGCCCGATCCAGCGGGCGGCCGAATTCCGCGCGCCCGTCCTGGCGCTGATGGGCGGCGCCGACCAGGCGATCACCGCCGACGACGTCGCCGCCTTCGAGGCGGCCCTCGCCACCGCGGGTGTCGAGCACGAGGTGGTGACCTACGAGGGGGCGCCGCACAGCTTCTTCGACCGGAAGCAGGCGGACTTTGCCGAGGCGTCTGCGGACGCCTGGAGGCGGGTGCTCGCCTTCCTCGCAGCGCACACGCCCGGCTGAGGCCCGCCCGCGCTCAGCCGAGCATGCGGCGGAATCGTCCCCACGCCGAGGCGGGCTCGGGCCGAGCCTCGGCGGCAAGTTCCACGTCGGCCTGCTCCGCGTCGGCCGCGGCGGCCGTCTCGGGGTCGCCGGCCTCCATCTCGGCCTCGGGCTCCGGCTCGACGACCTCGGGCTCCGGCTCCGGCTCGACGGCCTCGGGCTCCGGCTCCGGCTCGACGGCCTCGGGCTCCGGCTCCGGCTCGACGGCCTCGGGCTCCGGCTCCGGCTCGACGGCCTCGGGCTCCGGCTCCGGCTCGACGGCCTCGGGCTCCGGCTCGGACTCGACGGCCTCGGGCTCGGGCTCGAGCTCCGCCACCGCCACCGGGGCGACCGGCTCGGCCGCGGCGGCCTTGCGCAGCACGTCGCGGTCGGCCAGCCGGCGCACGCGCTCCGAGTAGCGCTGGGCGCGCTCGCCGAGGGCGTCGCCCTCGCGCTCGGCCGCGGCCAGGATCTGGCTCGCGCGGCGCTCGGCCTCGTGCAGCATCTCCTCGGCCTCGCGGGCGGCGGACTCGCGCTCGAGGCGCGCGGCCGCAGTCACCTGCGACACCTGGTCGGCGAGCATGCGCTCGAAGGACGCCAGCGTGGCCTTCGTCCTGACAAGCGCCGCGTTCGCATCCTCGGCCGGCTCGCCGGCGGGCTCCGGAGCCTCCGGCTCCTCGCCGCCGTCCGCCCGGTCGATCGCCGCGACGAGCTCGGCCGCGGTCATCGAGATCGCGTCCTCGACTCCGAGCGCCATCGCCATGCGGAAGAGGCGTGCGCGGTCGGGCTCGCGGTCGAGAGGCTCGTGTGCCTCGTAGTCGCGGCCGGTGTCCGGTGCGTCCTCGGCGTCGTCCGCGAGCCGAAGCGGCGCCGCCGCGACGATCTCGGGCACCGCCTCCTCGGTCTGCTCGGCCTCCTCGGCCTCCGGGGACTCCTGGGCAACATCGGCGAGCGTCGTCGGCGCGGTCGACGCCTCGGTGACTCGACGCAGGCGCTCGACGATGCCCTGGGTCCATCCACTCGGCATCGCCGCCGCGGTGCTCTCGGCCTCGGGCTCCTCGACGGGCTCCGGCTCCTCCTCCGGTGCCTGGCTCTCCGCCGTGCGGGCACCTGCCCGATCGGAAAGCCACGCGCCCAGCTCGGCCATGTAGGAGTCCACGTCGGGCCTCCAGTAGCCGAGCGAGACGACTGCGAACGACCGCTGCTCGAATCGATCGAGCTCGGCGTCCCATTCCGCGTCGCCCGCCTCGATCCGGTCGGCCAGCTCGCGGAGATAGCGATCCACGTCGTCCTGGTTGTAGCCGTGCGCGCCGAACGAGAACGTCCGGTTCCTGATTTCGTGGATGTCTTCCATGCGGTCCACCGCCCCTCACCGAGAATTCCAGGGTCTTCCTGTGGTGACTGTACGCCGACTTTGCACGAGGTCAATGCCCAGGCAGCTATTGACGTTCTTGCATAGCACTCGTATTCGTCGAGTGAGGTGAGGCCAATGTCCGATCACGGAACCCCAGTCATGGCGAGGATCGCAGCAGCCCGGCGGCGGCTGTGGCTCGCTGCTCTGGCCGCCGTCGCCGCGGGCGCCGCGGCCGCCGCGGCCGCGTCCGCGCAAGCCCCCGTCTACGCCGCGTCGGCGCACGTCGGGTACGGCACGGCGAACGTCCCAGCGCAGGCAAGCGCCGCGCTGACCCCGGGCATGGCCCGCAGGGCGATGCACCGCGCCGGCATCACCGGCATGCCGGGGCGCGACCTTCTCGACCACACGGCGATCGGCGTGGATGCGTCCTCGGGCGTCGCGGTCGTACGCGTCACCGACGCGAACGGCCCGCGCGCCCGCCGGCTCGCCAACGCCTACGCGCAGACGCTGGTCGCGGCCCGCAGGCAGCAGATCGCCGACGGCGCCCGCCGGACGAAGGCGCGCCTGCACCGCGAGCTCGTGCAGGCCGACCGCGGCCTCAAGGCTGCGCAGGGCTCTGACCGGCTTCTGATGCGCGCACAGCACAACACGCTCGTCCGCCTGTGGCAGGCAATCGACACACGCACCTCGCTCGCGATGGGCGGCGTGCAGGTGATCGGAGCTGCCGGCCCGGCCAGGGCGGAGAACCAGCACCTTCTGCGCTACGGGATCCTGGGCGCCCTCGCGGGCGGCCTCATCGCCCTCGTTCTGCTCGTCGCCACGGCCCGGCCGGGGCGCGCACGCACCCGATCGGCCCGCGACCTCGGCCGCGCGCTGCGCCTGCCGGTGCTCGGCACGCTCACCGGGACGGCCTCGGACGCATGGGACGGCATCGGCCACGTGCGGGCCAGGATCGCCGCCGGGAACCTCCCGCGGCCCGCGGCCATCGCCGTCTCCGGGGCGGGACATGAAGACTCGACGGCCGAGACCGTCGTCGGGCTGGCGCTTGCAATCGCACGCCAGGGCCGCAGGGTGGCCGTCGTCGACCTCGACGTGGCCCGGCCGAGGCTGCACCGCCATCTGGGCGTCGACGGCTCTCCCGGGGCGGCGGACATCGTCGCCGGCCGGATCCGGCTCGACGACGGGCTGGTCATGTTCGACGACCACGGCGATCACGTGCCCGAGCCGCCGTTCGCAGCCGGATGCGTGAGCCTCCTACCGGCCGGCGTGCTCGACGGCAGCCTGTGGGATCTCCTGTCCTCGCCGGCGCTGCGCGACGTCTTCCGCCGCCTGCGGCGCGACTCCGACCTCATCCTGGTGGCCTGTCCGCCGGCGGTGGAGTCGGACGCCGTGGCGGCGGTCGCCGACCTGGCCGACGGCCTCGTCGTCGTCGCCCGGCTCGGGTCGCTGAGATGGGACGACGTGCCGGCGCTGCGCGCCGCGCTCGACAGCATCCCGATGGAGAAGCTCGGGGCGGTTGCGGTGGAGGCCGGGGCCGTCGCGCCCGGCGCGGCGCTCGCACCGTCGGGCCGGCCGGCCACGGCCTACTGAGGACCTACCGCGGTTCGGCAAGCTCAGCCGCGATCCGGCTGACGACCTCGGCGGCGGGCTCGATCGCGGTGACGAGCCCGACGCCCTGGCCGGCGTAGAGGCACATCGCCTCGAGGTCGCCGGTGGTCTGGCGGCGCGGCTCGTCGGCCGCGTACCGCCGGATCTCCGCGTCGCGGTGGCGGGCCACCACCTCGCCCTCGCCGGGCCGCGACCCAGCCGCGGGCCGCCCCGCCTCGTCCCAGCGGCGAAACGTGCTGTTGCGAAGCACGCGATGCGGCGCCCCGGGCCAGCCGCCGTCGAAGAGGCCGGTGAGCACGGTGTCGGCGGCCGAGGCCGCAAGCAGGCGCGCCGTCCAGTCGGGGTGGACGTCGGCCTCCGGCGTCGCCAGGAACCGCGTGCCGATCACCGCCCCGGCCGCACCCGCGGCCGTCGCGGCACGCACGCCGCGGGCATCGGCGATGCCCCCCGAGGCGAGCACCGGAACCGGGAGCATGCGCGAGAGCTCGCCGACGAGCGCCAGGATGCCGATCTCGCCCTGGACGTGGCCGCCGGCCTCGACGCCCTGTGCCACGACGACGTCGCAACCGGCGTCGACGGCGGCGCGCGCCTCGGCGGGGGATCCGGCCTGGACTGCCACGACGGCGCCGGCGGCGCGGGCGCGAGCGGACAGCCGGGTGTCGGCGCCCCAAGAGAAGGAGATGAGCTCGACACCCTCCGCGAGGGCGACCTCCAGCCGCTCCTCCTGCTCGAACGCGAGCACGAGGTTCACGCAGACCGGCCGCTCGGTGAGGCTGCGGATCTCCCGGAGCTGCGAACGCAGCGCCTCCGGCTCGGTCCACGACGCCCCGAGCGACCCGATCCCTCCCGCCTCCGACACCGCGGCCGCCAGGGCCGGCGTCGCCGCCGGCCCGATCGGCGCCTGCATCACGGGCACGTGCCAGGGAAGTCCGGAGTCCGTCGGCGCCGCCACCCGGCGATCGTACCCCGGCGCAATTGCAGGGTCAGGGCGCCGCGGACCCGGGCGGTGAGGTCGTAGCCCTCACCGCCCGCGTTGCGTCTCGCAGATCCTGTGCCTACGAGCCGCCGTGCCCAGAGCCGCCGTGCTCGTGGCCGTTACCGCCGCCGTGGCTCGGGTGGTCCGGATGATCCGGCTTGTGCGACGCACCGGAGTCGCCGCCCTTCTTGGCCTGGCCCGGCGGGTTCCCGGCATGGCTCTTGCCCCCGCTCGCGACAGGGGCGATGATCTTGCCCTTGCCCGGCGCAGGTGTGTTGTGAGCCAGCTCGGAGATCATCTTGCCCTTGCCGGGATCGGCGGAGCCCGACGAGCCGGAGCCCTTGTCTGCGCCGCCGCCGGTATCGCCAGTGTCGCCCGGCTCGTCGCCGGTCGTGCCGCCGGTGTCCTCGGTGGCCCCGGTGTCGCCCGACGGATCACCGGTGGACGGCGCTCCGGCGCCCGTGCCCTCGTCGGCGGTGGCGGCGTCGTGCGCCGCGGGCGCCGTGACGCCCACCTTGCCGAGGACGTCCGACGCGACGCCCTGCGCCGAGCCGGGAAGCGCGCCCGCGTACGCCAGGCCGCTCATGGCGACGAGCACAGCGCCCGCGAATGCGGCGCCAAGAGAAAGACGGAAACGACGAGATGCCATCGCACCCCTCCTGTGGTGGTCGACGGTGCCGGCCGCGCGAACCGCGGCCGCGATCCGGGCCACCGACCGCTCCTCGCTCGCAAGCTCGTCACCCAGTCCGGGCCGGCGCAGCGCGTCGAGCAGCTCGGCGAGGGGGTCTGCGCCTGCCGGCTCGGTCGAATCCGGCAGGCGCTCCCCTCCCCAGGGATTACGCGGAAAGTGGCTCATCCGCCTCCAAGATCGTGTGACCCGCGGGATTCGTTACACGCCGCTCCTCGGCCAGGGCCTCCGCCAGGCGCTCGAGGCCGCGATGCTGAAGCACACGGACGGTGCCGGGCCGCTTGCCGAGGATCTCGCCGACGCTGTCGGCGTCGAGCCCAGCGACCACCCGCAGCAGGATCACCTCCGCCTGGTCCCGCGGGAGCCCCGAGAGCCGCTCCAGGGCCGCGTTCAGGGCGAGGCGGGCGTCGACGTCGCCGGCGCTCGCCGGCCCGCGGGTTGCGAGCACCTCCGGGGAGAAAGGTTCGGTGCGCCGACGCCTCTCCCGCCGGCCCGCGTCGATCACCCGCCGGCGGCAGATCGTGAACGTGAAGCGCAAGAACGACTGCCGGTCGCCCTCGAAGCGCCCGAGGCCGGCCGCGAGCTCGATCCAGACATCCGAGGCCACATCCTCGGCGTCTCCCGCGGGCATCGCAACCCGCAGGTACCGCATGAGGCGCGGGTGGACGTCGCGCCACAGCGCGGCGACGGCCCACTCCTCGCCGAGCCTCGCAGCGGCAAGGATGCCGCCGAACGCCAGTTCAGTCACATCGCTCACGTCGTGCCCCACACATCCATCGGCGGGTGGGGCGCGAACCGTGAGTCAGGCGGCGGTCAGCTGCTCCACCAGCCCTGGGCCATCTCGACCTCGCTCGGGTCGTCGCCGGCGCCGAAGGCCAGGTACTCGACGCCGTCCGGGCCGGCCTCGACGTCGCGCATCGTGTCCTTGTCGATCCGGATGGCGTCCCACTGGCGAAGCTCGACGATCTCGTCCTCGACCTTGATGCGGCCGGAGCCCCTCGTCACGACGTAGACCTCCTCCTGGCCGGCGTGCTTGTGGCCGAAGGGGATCCGGAAGTTGGGCCCCAGCCGGAAGAGGCTCAGCCCCAGCTCCTCGCCCTCGATCGCGCTCCGCGCGAACCGGGCCTCGAGATCGTCGGGCATGCCGAAGCGGGGGGCCTGGTTCTCAACCTCGATCAGGTTGTGCTTGGTGTAGCCGCCCATCGTGGACCTCCTCGTTGGCTCAGAACGAGGGTCCGTACCCGGTCGTGGCGGGCGCGCAAACGCCTCAGGCGGCCGGCGCGGGGTCGCGCGGGGTGCAGCGTGGGTCGTGGTGCGCGGCGAGGCGCGAGAGCAGTGCATGAAGCGCCGCCCGTTCGCCGGCGTCAAGCGGCTGGAGGAACTCCGCCTCGAGCCGCTGGATGATCGCGCGCAGCTTCGCGAGCGTCTTCCTGCCCTCCGGCGTCATCTTGACCACGTGCCGGCGCCGGTCCTCGGGATCGCGCTTTCGCACGACCAGGTCGCGCTCCTCGAGCTCGTCGAGCAGCCGCACGATGTGGCTTCGGTCGTAGCCGAGCGCGTCGGCGATCGCCGCCTGCGTCTCGCGCGCGTCCTCCTCGAGCAGGGCGAGCACGGCGTAGTGGAACGGGCTCAGGCCGGTGCCCTCGAACGCCACGTGCGTCCGGTCCTTGGCAGCGAAGCCCACCCGCTTCAGGAGGAACGTCGTGCTGGAAAGCAGCTCCTTCGGCGGACCGGCGACACCCGGAATTCTCACGATCTGGGGTTCTGTCGCGTTCACCACTTAGAAGTGTAGCGCGTCCAAGCGTTCTTGTGTGCTATCGTTGTGTTCGTCCACGATTTATTGGAGCAATAGATGACACTCCCCTCGATCACACGGCAAGAAGGTACGCGCAAGTGGCTTGCGCTCGCGGTGATCGTGGCGGCGCAGTTCATGGTGGTGCTCGACATCGCCATCGTGAACGTTGCGCTCCCCTCGATCAAGACCGACCTGCACTTCGCCGAGGAGAACCTCCAGTGGGTGATCAGCGCCTACGCCATCCTCTTCGGCGGCGCGCTGCTCCTGGGCGGCCGCCTCGCCGACATCTTCGGCCGGCGGCGGCTCTTCATGATCGGCCTCGGCCTCTTCTCGGGCGCCTCGCTGCTCTGCGGGCTCTCCTGGTCGGAGGGCTCGCTGATCGGCTTCCGCGCCCTCCAGGGGCTCGGCGGCGCGCTGCTCGCACCCGCCACCCTGTCGATCCTCATGACCACGTTCGCCGAGGGCGCGGAGCGAAACCGCGCGCTCGGAATCTGGGGCGCGGCCTCGGGGAGCGGCGGCGCTGCCGGCGTCCTCCTCGGCGGCTTCCTCACGTCCTATCTCAGCTGGCCGTGGGTCTTCTTCATCAACGTGCCGGTCGGCCTGGCCGTGATCGCGGCCGCGCCGTTCGTCCTCGGCGAGAGCCGGGGCCAGAACGACCATCGCCACTTCGACGTCGCCGGGGCCGCCTCGGTCACCGCCGGCGTGATGATGCTCGTGTACGCCATGACCCGCGCGACCCAGGAAGGCTGGGGGAGCACGGCCACGCTGTCGCTGCTCGGCGGCTCGGCCGCGCTGATCGCCGCGTTCCTCGCGATCGAGCTGCGCTCGCCGGCGCCGCTCCTGCCGCTTCGGATCTTCCGGCTGCGGTCGCTCTCGGCGGCGAACGCCACCGCCGTCGTGATCGGCGGGATCGCGTTCTCGCAGTTCTTCCTCCAGACCCTCTACATGCAGGACGTGCTCGGCTACTCGGCGATCCGCACCGGCGTCGGCTTCGCCACCGTCACGTTCACGATCATCGTGTTCTCGAACGTGGCCCAGCGGCTCGTCACCCGGATCGGCGTGCGCACCGTCCTTGCGACCGGGCTCTTCCTCGACTCGGTCTCGCTCGCGCTCTTCACGCAGCTCCCGGTCGACGGGCGCTACTTCTGGAACCTGTTCCCGGGCATGCTGATCGGCGGCGTCGGGCTGGCGTTGTCGTTCGTGCCCGTCACGATCGCCGGGCTGACCGGCGTGAGCCGGGCCGACGCCGGCGTGGCCTCGGGCCTGATCAACACGAGCCGCCAGGTCGGCGGCGCCGTGGGGCTGGCGGCGGTCTCGACGATCGTCTCGTCCTACGCGACGACCGGATCGCCTGCCGCCGTGAGCGACGGCCTGACGCAGGGCTTCCAGACCGGGTTCCTCGTCCTGTCCGCGATCGCCCTCGCGGGCGCCGTGATCGCGGCGGCACTGCTCGCCCCGCCGAAGCCGGCGGAGGTCGAGCGCTTCACCGACAACCGAGCACCGCTCGAGGAGGCGGCCTGATGAACCTGATGCACCTGCCCGAGAGCTCCGCCGACCGCGAGGTCCTGCTCGGGCGCGAGATCGACGACCTGTTGCTGCGCCTGCGCGGGCTCGTGCTGGTGCGCGATCTGCTCGCGCAGCGCGGGGCGACGGCGGCCGAGATCGACGAGCACGGCCGGGAGGCCGACCGCGTCCGGGCACGGCTCACGGCGCTGATCGCGGGCCGGCCGGAGGTGGAGGCCGCGTGACCGCGACGGTGCTCGTCACCGGAGCGACCGACGGCCTCGGAAAGGCGGTCTCGATCGAGCTGGCCCGGGCCGGGGCGGCCGTCCTGGTGCACGGGCGCAGCCCCGAGCGCGCCGAGGCGGCGGCGACCGACATCCGGGCCGCGTCGGGCAGCGAGCTTCTGCGGACCTGTGCGGGCGACCTCGCGTCGCTCGCACAGGTCCGTTCTCTGGCCGAGAGCGTGACGGCGAGCGCCGACCGGCTCGACGTGCTCGTGAACAACGCCGGCATCGGCTCGGCCGAGCCCGGCGGCGGCCGGAGGGTCGAGAGCGCCGACGGGTACGAGCTGCGCTTCGCCGTCAACTACCTCGCGCCGTTCCTCCTGACGCGCCTGCTCGAACCGCTGCTCGTCGCGTCGGCGCCGGCCCGGATCGTGAACGTCGCGTCGGCAGGCCAGGCGCCGATCGACTTCGACGACGTCATGCTCGAGCGCGACTACGACGGGGGGCGGGCGTACAGCCAGAGCAAGCTGGCAATGATCACCTGGACGTTCGACCTGGCCGAGCGGCTCGCGGGGCATGGCGTGACGGCGACAGCACTCCACCCCGGCACGTACATGCCGACCAAGATGGTGCTCGCCGCGGGCGTCGAGCCCTTCGACTCGCTCGAGACGGGCGTTCGCGCGACGCTGCGGCTGATCGCCGGACCGGAGCTCGACGGCGCGACCGGCCGCTACTTCGACCGGATCGCGGAGTCGCGGGCACGGCCGCAGGCCTACGACCCGGACGCGCGCGGGCGCCTTCGCGAGCTGAGCGAGCGGCTCGCCGGGCTCGTACCCGCCCGGTAGCGTCCCGGCTCCTCCGGTTGCCGTCGAAGGCCCAACGTCGCAGGCATGGTGCTACGATGTCTGTGTCAAGAACGCTTGTTCGGTTGCGCATACCGCTCTTCCTTACTCGTTCATTCAGTGTGGGGGAGGTGTTTATGTCAACTGGAACCGTGAAGTGGTTCAACGACGCGAAGGGCTACGGCTTCATCGCGCCGGACGAGGGGTCGAAGGATCTCTTCGTCCATCACTCCTCGATCGCCGGCGAAGGCTTCAAGTCGCTCGTCGAAGGCGCGAAGGTCGAGTACGAGAGCCGCGAGGGCGCGAAGGGCCCCGAGGCAACGAACGTCGTCCCGGTCTCGTAGGTCGTAGGCGGCTCGGCCGTGAGAGGGAACCCTTCGCACGGCCGACCGCCGCTCCAACCGGGCCGGAGGTGCCCGGGAGGACGATTCGAAAGGAGCGAATGGGCACGAACCCCGAACACGACGGCAGTCCCGCCTCGGGGGAGGGGACAGGGGCGCGGGCAGCCACGAGCGGCGTCCGCACCGAGTACGACCTCCGCATGCAGCTGCGCCAGGCGCTCGAGCGCAACACGACCCTCGAGCGCGCGATGCGTGAGTCCGTGGCGTACGCCTACGGACGGCGCGAACTGTCGGACCTGCGAAAGCTGCGGGCCGTCCTCTCGGCCGCGGGATTCCGCGACCCAAACGCCAAGCGGGGCGGCAATCCCGACAACGCGAAGGAGCGCGACTGATGGAGTTCACTGTCGAACTGCGCTACCGCAGCGGCTCGTCGACCGTGATGTCGACCGAGGCCGACACTGCGGACGAGGCGCTGCACAACGTCCGCGACGAGCGCCGTCCGCTCGTCGGGATCCACATCACCGCACCCGGAATGAACGGCGGCGAGGACGCGCCGCGCGAGCCACGCGGTTCCGCACCCACGTTCCGCCGGGCCCAGGTGCAGCACCGCCCGTCCCGCCGGCGGCGGTAGCACCGCGGGAGCCGCGTGCCGCCAACCGGCGGCGTGCGTCAAGATAGGCGCCTCGGTGCCGGATCTTCAGCTCTCGAACCTTCCGCGCAAGGCGATTCTGGCCGGCGCGACGCACCGCGCACCGCGCGCGTTCATGGACCGCTACGGAATGCGCCTCGGCGCCGGCCGGTTCGTCGCCGGCGAGACGCTGCCGCAGTGCCTCGACGTGCTCGCGCGCCTGAACGGGGCCGGCCTCCACGCCAACACGACCCTGCTCGGCGAGGACGTCGAGTCGCGGGCCGAGGCCGAACAGGTGCTGGCCGAGTTCACGAAGATCCTCGACCGGATCGGCGAGCGGGAGCTCAGGGCCAACCTGGCCGTCAAGCTGACCCACATGGGCCTCCTGATCGACGAGGAGCTGGCGTATGCCAACGTCGCCGCCCTCACGGCCCACGCGGCCGAACGCGGCAATTTCGTCCGCATCGACATGGAGCACTCGGGCGTGGTTGACGCGACGCTTCGCATCTACCGGCGCCTGCGCGACGAGGGCCGCGAGAACGTGGGCTGCGTGCTTCAGTCCTACCTCTACCGCACTCCCGAGGATCTGGAGGCGCTGCTCCCGCTCCGGCCGAACCTGCGCCTGGTGAAGGGCGCCTATCTGGAGCCGCCCGGCATCGCGTACCCGCGGAAGGACGACGTGGACGCCGCCTACCGGCGGCTGCTCGAGCGGGCCCTTCAGGGCGGCGCGTACCTCGCCGTCGCGACCCACGACGAGACGCTGATCGCGCACACGATCCGGTTCACCGACTCGCACGGCATCGGGCGCGACCGGTTCGAGTTCCAGATGCTCTACGGCGTGCGCCCGCAGCTCCAGCGCGACCTGGTGGCGCGCGGCTTCAAGGTGCTCGTGGCGACGCCGTACGGCCCCGAGTGGTACCCGTATCTCATGCGCCGCCTGGCGGAGAGGCCCGCGAACCTGCTCTTCCTGCTGCGGAATCTCTTCGCCGGGTAGCGGCGGAGAGATCTACGACGCGACCGGCTGCTCGGGAGGGCCGACGATCGTCGCCGTGAGCCAGGGGAACAGGAGGACGGAGATCATGCCGGCGGCGATGAGCGACGCGCCGACGCCGGTCGAGATGCCGCCCCGCTCGACGCCGATCCCGACGATCGCGACGACGAGCGGGAGGCCGGTGGCGCTGCACAGCGCGAGACCGGCGAGCTCGCGCGCGTCGAGCCGGCCGCGCCAGAGCGCGAGGGCCGGGAGGTGGAGCAGCACGAGCAGGACGAGGAAGCCGGCGCTCAGGCCGAGGCCCGACGGCGTGATCAGGGCATCGAGGTCGAAGCTCATGCCCGTCTGGACGAAGTAGATCGGGATCAGGAGGCCGAAGCCGATGCCCTCCAGTCGCAGCCGCACCGTCCGGCCCTCGGGCGAATCCAGTGCCAGGCCGACGACCAACCCGGCCGCAAACGCCCCCAGGACGAAGTCGAAGCCGGCGTGCGCGGCGAGGAGCACGAGCAGCGCCAGCACGAAGAGCGACGCCCGCACGGCGGCCTGGCCGCTGGTGTAGACGGTCTCCTGGAGAATGCGCACGACCGCCGGCGGACGAGCGCTCAGGACGGCGATCGCCGCCAGGAGGACCACCACGCCGAACAGCAGCAGGAGCAGGACCTCCTCCCAGGCGCCATATGCGCCGGTGAGGAAGATCGAGATGAAGACGACCGGCCAGAACTCGCCGGCCATCCCGACGCCAAGGATCGCCGAGCCGAGCTGGGTGGGGAGCAGCTCGGCATCCGACAGGATCGGCACGAGCATGCCGAGCGCCGTGGTGGAGAGCGCGACGCCGAGGAGCCACCAGCGGGCGTCGAGCCCGGCCTGCTCGAGCGCCCAGCCGGTCACGAGAGAGAGCGCGAGGCACATCAGCCATCCGGCCGTGCCGGCCTGCATCAGCCCTCGCGAGACCCGGGTCTGGATCACCTCGATCCCGGCGACGAAGAAGAGGAACCCGAGCCCGAAGTCCGAGAAGACGGTCACGTACGCGTTCACATCCGCGAGGTCGAGGACGGACGGGCCGATCACCATCCCGAGCACGATCTCGACCACCACGGTCGGGAGGACGAGCCGGTGGTACAGCCGTGCCAGCACGGCACCCATCATGGATGCGAACAGCACGAACACGAGCGACCGCAGGTGGGACCGCGAGACCGCCGCCGCGAGCACGCTCGCTCCGGGCGAGCCGATCGCAACCAGGAGCGCCTGTCCCATCGGCCCCGGGGGCGCCGCTCAGACGGCCGAAGCCGGGCCCGCCTGGGCGTCGCGGGCGTCGTCGAATACTCCCGCGCCCTCGACGTTCAGGTCCGGCAGGAGCCGCGCCAGCCAGACCGGGAGCCACCAGCTCGCCCTGCCGAGCAGCTCCATGACCGAGGGCACGAGCACGCACCTGACGACCGTCGCATCGAGCGCGATGGCGACCGCCAGGCCGATGCCGAACTGCTTCACCACGGGATCGCCGTTCAGCACGAAGCTCGAGAAGACGAACACCATGACGAGCGCGGCCGAGGTGATGACCCGGCCGGTCGTCGCCAGGCCCTCGACGACCGCCTCGCGGGCGTCGCCGGAGGCGTGGTAGTGCTCCTGGATCTGGCTCACCAGAAAGACCTCGTAGTCCATGGAGAGGCCGAACAGGATCGCGAACATGAAGAGCGGCGCGAAGCTGACGATGGGGATGGCGTGCGGCAGGCCGACGATGCCGATCGCGTGGCCCTCCTGGAAGATGAACGTCACGATCCCGTAGGCCGCTCCCACCGACAGCAGGTTCATCGCCGCGGCCTTGACCGGGATCAGGAGCGAGCGGAATGCGAGCATCAGCACCAGGAAGGTCAGCCCGACCACCACCGCGATCATCTCCGGGAGCTTGGCGCCGATCTTCTCGGCCAGGTCGATGTACCCGGCGGTCTGCCCACCGACGAACGCGTTCGCGTCGGTGCCCGCGACAGCCTTGGGGATCACCGTGTCGCGCAGGTGGCTCACCAGGTCCTCGGTCTGGTTGGCCGACGGCGCGGTCGTGGCGACCGCCGTGAACACCGCCGCCGTGCCGCTCGGTGCGATCGTCGGCGGGGTGACGCTCTTCACGCCCGGCGTCGTGCTGACCGCCTGGGTGAGCGCCGTGAGGCGCGGATCGGTGGACGGATCGCCGCCCGGCTGGGCCGGCTGCGCGGGAGTTCCCAACTCGACGGCGATCAGCAGCGGGCCGTTGGCACCGGCGCCGAACCCCTGGGTGAGCGCGTCGTACGACTGCCGGGATGTGGTCGATTTGGGCATGACGCTCTGATCCGACTGCCCGAGCCGCAGGTGCAGGAGCGGGAATGCCAGGACGAGCAGGATGACGGCGCTCACGATCAGATACGGCCACGGCCGCCGCCCCACCGCCCGGGCCATCCGCGCCCATCCGTGCGGCTCCTGGTCGTCGGGGTGCGTGCGCCCGATGTGCACCCGCAGCGAGTTGACGCGGTCGCCCAGCGCCCCGAGCACGGCCGGCAGGAGCGTCGCCGCCGCCAGGACCGACACTCCGACTGCGATCGCCGCGGTGAATCCGAGCGTCGACACCAGCGGGATCCCCGCCACGACGAGCGAGCAGAGCGCGATGACGACCGTCGTCCCGGCGAACACCACGGCCCCTCCCGCTGTCGCGGCGGCCCGCGCGGCCGATTCGTGCACCTCGACGCCCTCGGCCAGCTGGAGCTTGTGCTTGGTGACGATGAAGAGGGCGTAGTCGATCCCGACGCCGAGCCCGATCATGGTCGCCAGGGTCGGCGCGACGGTCGGGACCGACGTGATGTGGCCGACGGCCGTGATCAGCGCGAGCGTGATCAGGAGGCCGAGGATCGCGGTCACGATCGGGATGGTCATCGCTGTCACGCTTCCGAACGCGATCACCAGGATCACGATCGCAGCTCCGATGCCGACCGCCTCGCTGCTCTCCGTGGACGGACGTGAGAGCTTCTGCCCCACGTATCCGCCCACGGCCGGGTGCAGTCCGGCCTTGGCGGCCGGCTCGGCGGCGTCCAGGATCTTCTGCGCCTCGTCCGTGGTGGTGGCGCCCGATCCGATGTTCAGGGTGACCGAGATGTAGGCGATCTTGCGGTCCCGGCTGACGAGCCCGCCCGCGTTCTGGTCGAGCGGGCTGACGACGCCGGACACGTGCGGCACCGCCTTCAGGCCCGAGACCGTCGCGTCGATGGCCCTGGTGCTGCTCGCGTCGCCGATCGACCCGTTCGGGTCGCGAAGCGTGAGCGGGATGCTGCCGTAGGCCTTCTGCGGGAGCTTCTCCTGAAGCAGGTCCGTGGCCTTGGTCGACCCGGTGCCCGGGAGGCTCAGGTTGTCGTTGAACTGCTGCCCCAGAGATGCGGCCCACAGGTGGAGCACGACCGCGGCGATGGCCCAGGCCGCAATCACGAACCACCGTAGCCGGACGCACGTTCGCCCGACGGTGTACAGAGCCCGGGTCACCGAACGGCTCCCACGGGCTGCGATGATATAGCGCCCGGCGCCGAGTACGCTCACCGGGCGTGACCGAGCTCGCCATACAGGGGCAGCACTACCTGGCCGAGGCGCGGCAGATGCAGGCGATGTCGTTTGCGGTGCACATCCCCCTGGTCTGCTTCGGCATCGCGTTCCCGGCGATGGTCATGACCGCCGAGTGGCTGCACCTTCGAACCGGCGATCCCGTCTACCGCACCCTGGCGCGCCGGTGGACGCGCGTCATGGTCACACTGTTCGCCGCCGGGGTGGTGACCGGCACCGTGCTGTCGTTCGAGATGGGCCTGCTCTGGCCCGAGTTCACGAGCGTCTTCGGCGGGGTGTTCGGCCTCGGCTTCGCCGTCGAGGGATTCTCGTTCTTCGTGGAGGCGATCTTCATCGGCATCTACGCCTACGGGTGGGATCGGCTTTCGCCGCGGTGGCATCTGGCGAGCGGCCTGCCGGTCGTGGCGGCCGGCCTGCTCGGGTCGCTCATGGTGATCTCCGTCAACGGCTGGATGAACCATCCCGAGGGGTTCCGGCTCGTCGGCGGCCGAGCCGTGGACGTGCACCCGTTCGACGCGCTCTTCGCCAACGCGAACTTCTGGCACGAGCTGGTGCACATGTACGTGGCCGGGTACATGGTGGCGGGGTTCCTCGTCGCCGGCTGCTATTCGGTCGCCCACCTCCGCGGCCGCCGCGGCCGCTACGAGCGGACGGCGCTGGCGATCCCCCTCACGATCGCGGCGCTGGCGACACTCGTGCAGGCCCCGGTCGGGGACTGGGCCGGACGGGTGGTCGCCCGGAACCAGCCGGTCAAGCTGGCCGCGTTCGAGGGCCTCGGCCATACCACGCGCGGAGCGCCGGTCCACATCCTCGGGCTCTACGAGGACGGCAAGGTCAAGTACGGGATCCCGCTCCCGGACATGCTCTCGCTGCTCGCCTACCACGACCCGGATGCGCGGGTCACGGGGCTCGACACCGTCCCGGCGAACGACCGCCCGCCGGTGAACGCGGTGCGGTTCGCGTTCCAGACGATGGTGGGGATCGGGACGCTCCTCGTCCTCTTCGCGGCCATGCTCCTCGGCGTGCGCATCCGTCGCGGACGGCTGCCCGATTCGGCCTGGTTTCACCGGGGGGTGGTCGTCGCCGGGCCGCTGTCGCTCGTCGCGCTCATCGCCGGGTGGGTCACCACCGAGGTGGGGCGCCAGCCCTGGGTCGTCTACCGCGTCATGCGCACGTCCGAGGCGGTGACACGGGCGAGCGGCATCCCGGTGGGGTACGGCACGCTCGCCGCCGTGTACGTCGCCCTGGCGGCCGCCGTGGCGTTCGTCCTGGTGCGGCTGGCCCGCGCGCCCCTGGAGTCGTCGTGACGACGCTCCAGACGCTGCCCATGGTGTTCGTGCTGACCGGGCTCGTGTTCTATGTCGTGCTCGGAGGAGCCGACTTCGGCGCGGGGCTGTGGCAGCTCACCGCCGGCCGTGGCGAGGCGGCGGAGCGCATCCGCGACCACGCCCACCACTCGATGGGGCCGGTGTGGGAGGCCAATCACGTGTGGCTCATCTTCGCCCTCACCGTCCTTTGGACGGGCTACCCGCGCATGTTCGGGTCAATTGCCTCGACACTGTCGATTCCCTTCTTCGTCGCCGCCGTGGGAATCGTGCTCCGGGGCGGGGCCTACGCCCTGCGGTCGGGCACGCGCAGCCCGCGGGAGCGGCGCGCCCAGGAGACCACGCTCGCGGTCTCGTCGATCCTGACCCCCGCCGCGATGGGGCTCGTCGTCGGGGCGATCGCCGCCGGGCGGGTACCCGCCGGCAACGCCGCCGGCGACCTCGTGACGAGCTGGCTCTCCCCGCTTCCGATCCTGGTCGCGATGATCGCCGTCGCCTTCTCCGGGTACCTCGCTGCGGTCTTCCTGAGCGGTGACGCCGCCCGCCGCGGCGACGGCGACCTCGAGGCGCGGTTCCGGGCGCGGGCGCTCGGAGCCGGCGCCGTCGCCGGGGCCGCCGCGGCCGCGGGGATCGCCGTCATGCGCAGCGACGCCCCGCACCTCTACGCCGAGCTCGTCGGCGGGCGGGCGCTGCCGGCCCTCGCGGTCTCGGCCGCTGCGGGCATCGCAACGCTCGTGCTGGTCTCCCGGCACCGGTACGAGCCCGCCCGCTACTCGGCGGCGGCCGCCGTGGCGGCGGTCGTGGCGGGATGGGGCCTGGCGCAGGAGCCGCTGCTCCTCCCGGGCCTCACCATCGAGCAGGCGGCGGCGCCGCGAGACACGCTGGTTGCGCTCACGATCGCCGTCGTCGCCGGCGGCGTCGTCGTCTTCCCGGCGCTCGCGCTGCTCTTCCGGCTCGCCCTCGGCGGCGCTCTCCGGCCCGGCGGGACTCCCTCTCCGGAGCGGGCGGGCGGCGGGACGGCCGCCGCCCCCGGCGCCGTGGGCCGCGCGGCCGTGGCCTGCCTGCTGGGCGGCGCCGGCCTCCTCGTCATCGGCGAGGCCGGCTGGACGCACGCGATCGGCGCGGGAGCGCTCCTCGTGTTCATCGCCCTCGGCGCGCGGGCGCTCATCCCCGCCGACCCGCCGCGCGAAGCCTGATCGCGCCGTGCCGAGCCGTCCGGTTACCGGCCGTCGCCCGCGGCCGCAGGCGCGACGCGCCCGGAGACGCACCGCTACGCGGCGGCGTACGGCGGTGCGGTCATGTACTTGAAGCCGCTGTCGACGGCGAGCGTCGCCACGACGGCGTCCGGGCCGAGCTGCCCGGCGAGCCGGAGCGCGCCGACCACGTTGGCGCCGCTCGAGATGCCCGCGAAGATGCCCTCCTCCCGGGCCAGGCGGGCCGTCATCCCGATCGCGTCGTCGTCCTCGATCGTCCACACGTCGTCGACCGCGGACCGGTCGAACTGCGGCGGGATGCTTCCCACCCAGCCCTGCATCGCAAACGTTCCGGCCGGGCCGCCCGTGATGGCGGCCGACCCTGCCGGCTCGAGCGCGACGATCCGCACGCCCGGATCGTGCGCCCGCAGCGCCTCCGAAACGCCCATGAGCGAGCCCGACGTGCCGACGCCGTGGCAGAACGCGGTGACGCGCCCGCCCGTCTGGTCCCAGATCTCGCGTCCGAGCGTGTCGCGGAACCCGGCCGCGACGTACGGGTTCCGGAACTGGTCGGTCGCGTACATCCCGGGCTCGGCGGCCAGCTCGGCCGCCCGATCCACCATGTTCTGGATGTCCTGCGCGGTTACCCGGCCCGGCTTCTCGACCGCGGGGATGACCTCGAGTTCCGCGCCGAGCGCGCGCATCAGCTGGAGGCGCTCCTCGCTGAAGCAGGCGGAGATCACGATCCGGAGCCGGTAGCCCTTGGCTGCGCAGACGAGCGCGAGCGCGGGGCCGGTGCTGCCGCCCGTGTACTCGACCACGGTCGTTCCGGGCTCGAGGAGGCCGTCGCGCTCGGCGCCCTCGATCATCGCGAGCGCCATCCGGTCCTTCATCGAGCCCGTCGGGTTCAGGTACTCGAGCTTCACCCACACCTCGGCGCCGCCTGCCGGCGCGACCACGCGGAGGGGCACGAGCGGGGTGTTGCCGATGGCGGCGAGGATCGAGGGGCCGGACACTGAGGGCGAGCCTAGAGGATCAGCGGGCTCCCGCTGGGGCGCGTGCAACGATGCATCTCGATGCGAAAGGACGTCCGCGAATTCATCCGCCGCCTCGAGGCCGTGGGGCTGACGGTCGAGGCGACGCCGGGCCACTACCACGTGTTCCGCGACGGGAAGCCGCTCCGGAAGGCGAACGGCATGCCCGTGACGCTGCCGTTCTCCCCCGGCACGACGCGCTGGCGCCGGACGGCGATCCTCGACCTGCGCAAGATCGGGATCGATGTCTAGCCGCGCGCTCGCCCGATCCGGGGCCGCCGTCCTTGCGCTCCTCGGCTCGTTCCTCCTGGCGGGCGGGACCGCCGGCGCGTCGCAGGCGGCCGCAACGCCGACGACGGCGCAGATGGCCGGACAGCGGTTGATCGTCGCGTTCAGCGGCACGACGGCGAAGCCGCCGCTGCTCGCCCGCATCCGCGCGGGCCAGGTCGGCGGCGTCATCCTGTTCGGCGGCAACATCAAGAGCGCCGCACAGCTCCGCCGCCTGACCGCCCGGCTCCAGAGGGCGGCCCGGGCCGGCGGCCGGCCACGGCTTCTGATCGCGACCGACCAGGAGGGCGGCCTCGTCCGCAGGCTGCCGTGGGCGCCGCCGAAGGCGTCGGCGCAGCAGCTCGGAGCGACGAGCGCAGCCCACGTCCAGGCGGTCGGCCACAGGGCGGGGTCCGCGCTCCGCGCCGCCGGCGTCAACCTCGACCTGGCGCCGGTGGCCGACGTCCCGAGCTCGCCGTCGAACTTCCTCCGGACCCAGCACCGGGCCTTCTCCACCAGCCGCTTCACGGTCGCGACGGACGCGGCCGCCTTCGCGCAGGGGCTCGAGGCGGGGCGCGTCCAGCCGGTCATGAAGCACTTCCCCGGCCTCGGCCGGGCGGGCGCGGTCTCGACCGACGACGGCCTCGTCATGATCGGGGCGAGCCGCAGGCAGATCGTGAACGGGCTCCTGCCCTACCAGGTCGCCCGGCGCCGGTCGCTCCACCCGGTCGTCATGCTCTCGACGGCCGTCTATCCGGCGTACTCCCCCAGGGCCGCGGCCTGGTCGAAGGCGATCGCGGGCACGCTGCTTCGGCACGACCTCGGGTTCAGGGGCACGACGATCACCGACTCGCTCACATCCGCCGCCGCGGTCCGCCACACGACCGCAGGCGTGCTGGCGTTGAAGAGCGCCAAGGTCGGAGTCGACCTGCTCCTGGTGACCGGGCCTGCCTCGACCTCCCGCGCGGCCTACGACGCGGTGCTGAGCGCGGCGCGCTCGGGCGCGATCCCGCTTGCGAACCTGAGGGCGTCGTACGCGCGGATCCTCAAGCTGAAGTCGCGGATCTGACCGGCTCAGAGCTCGGGAAGCCGACGCCGCGGGATCTCGCGACTTGATTGCGCCACAGAGTTGTGGAACAATCGCCGCCGTGCGGCACACGTCGACCATCGACGCGGCGGCATCCGTCCTCCGGAGGCGGATCCTGGACGGCGTCATTGGCCCCGGTGCGCGGCTTCCCGAGGAGCGAACCTCAGCCGAGCTCGGCGTCTCCCGGCACACGCTGCGGGCCGCCCTTCGCCTGCTGGTCTCCGAGGGCGTGCTCCGGCACGAGCCGCATCGCGGTGTCCACGTCCCGATCCTGACGCCCGACGACGTCCGCGACGTCTTCCGCCTGCGCCGCCTGATCGAGCTCGACGCGATCGAGGAGATCGCGATCGCCGGCGACGTGCCCCTCGCCGCGACGCGGGCGGTCGAGGAGCTCGACGCGCTCGGCAGCTCCGCGGGCTGGC
Organism: uncultured Actinomycetes bacterium; assembly: GCA_963805545.1. GTDB lineage: Bacteria > Actinomycetota > Thermoleophilia > Gaiellales > JAICJC01 > JAICJC01. Next base: position 59,593 of record CAWDUU010000008.1, on the reverse strand, counting down.
ACGAGGTGGTGGAACCCGACCTGCGGTTCCACCGGGCGCTCGTGGACGCAGCGGGAAGCGCGCGCCTGGCCCGCACCTATGCGGCGATCCAGGCCGAGATCGCCTACTGCCTCGTGCAGCTTCGACCCCACTACGACCGGCCCGAGCAGGTGGCGCGGGAGCACCGCGAGCTCCTGGCCGCGATCGTCGCCCGCGACAGCGCGCTGGCCGTCGACCTTCTGCGGCACCACCTGCTCGACGCCGAGACCACCCTGCTCGGGGCCCTTCCCGGCGGCTCCCGAGACCGACCGTTGGCAACCTGGAAGGAGTGAGACGTCATGGCCCGGATGCGACTCCCCGACGACCACCTGGAGACCCCGACCGGAATGACCCGCCGCCGCGCGCTCCACCGCGGCGCCGAGCTGATCGCGGGGCTCGGCGTCGGGTCGCAGGTGATGGCGGCGACCGGGGCGGACACGGCCCTCGCGTCACAGGTGCGTGACGCCGCCGGCCGGGTGCACAAGCCCGGCTACGGTCCGCTCGTCCAGCACACCGGCGAGATGTCCCTGCCCAAGGGGTTTCACGTCACGAGCTTCGGCGCAGCCGGCTCGCCGATGTCCGACGGCCTCCCGACCCCGCCGTGTCACGACGGCACGACATGCGTGGGCGCCGGCCACGGGCGCTTCCGGCTCCTGCGAAACCACGAGGGCTACGACCTGGGCCGGTCGCTCGGACCGCGGAAGGCCTACGACCGCGTCGCCCAGGGCGGCGTCACGACCTCGCTCTTCGACACCCGCCTCGGGGTGCTCGTCGAGAGCGCCCTCGTCCTGAACGGGACCGACAACAACTGCAACGGCGGCCCGACCCCCTGGGGGAGCTGGCTCTCGTGCGAGGAGTCGACGGTCGGCCCCCAGGAGGGGTACGAGAAGAAGCACGGCTACGTCTTCGAGGTGCCGTTCGCGAGCCGCGAGCCGGTCGACCCGGTGCCGATCAAGGCGATGGGGCGGTTCGAGCACGAGGCCTGCGCCGTCGACCCGCGCACCGGCATCGTCTACATGACCGAGGACAACGGCGACCCGGCCGACGGCTTCTACCGCTACCTGCCGGACCACCCGGGCAGGCTGCACCGGGGCGGGAAGCTCCAGATGCTCGCCGTCGAGGGCCGGTCCGGCTACGTCACCTACAAGCACCAGAAGGTCGGGCGGAAGCTCCGCTGCGAGTGGGTCGGCATCGAGGATCCCGACCCGAGCGACGCCGAGCAGCATCCCGACGCCGTGTTCGAGCAGGGCGCCGCCAAGGGCGCGGCCAGGTTCATGGGCCTCGAGGGCGCCCACTGGTCGCGCGGCAGCGTCTACTTCGTCGCCAGCGAGGCGGGCGACAACGACGCCGGCCAGATCTGGCGCTACACACCGAACGGCGCCGACGGGGGCACGCTCGTCCTGCTGTACGAGTCGCGCTCGACGAGCGTGCTCGACGAGCCCGACAGCCTCGCGGTCAGCCCGCGCGGCGGGGTGGTCGTGTGCGAGGACGGCGACGGCGAGGACGTGAACGGCGGCACGAATTTCCTCCGCTGCCTGACGCCGGCGGGGCGGATCGAGACCTTCGCCCGCTGCGACGCACCGCTCGACCTGCACCAGTGGGACGACGAGGCGCCGCTCGGCGCGATCGGCCGCAGCGAGTGGTCGGGCGCCTGCTACAGCCCCGACGGACGCTGGCTCTTCGTCCATCTCCAGTATCCGGGCAAGACGTACGCCATCACCGGCCCGTGGGAGAAGGGCTGGCTATAGGGTCGGCGCTCAACATGGAGACCCCGGCCGTCTCGACCTCGCTCCCGGGGCCGCGAAGCGCGCCGCTGCTCGCGGCCCGCGACCGGCTCGGGTACGCCGCGCTGCGCGACTCCCACGCCGAGGTGCCCTTCGTCATGGCCGCCAAGCGCGGCTCGATCATCGAGGACGTGGACGGCAACACGTTCGCCGACCATGTGAGCGGCTGGGGCGCCACCCCGCTCGGGGCGACGCCCGAGCCGGTGCTCGAGGCGGTGAGCGATGCCCACCGGCGCTACGGGCTCGAGATCTCGAATTACATCCCGAGCCCGCCGATGGTCGAGCTGGCGGAGCGCCTGATCGAGCTCGCCCCGCCCGGCCTCACGCGGTACGCCCCGAGCATGAGCGGGACGCTCGTGGTGGAGGCCGGTGTCCGCTTCGCGCGGCGGGCCACCGGCCGCCCGATCATCCTCGGGTTCCTCGGCGAGTACCACGGTGAGGGCACCTATCTGACGGCGGCGCAGAGCACGGATCTCTCGGAGGTCGCGACCGGCAGCGCGCAGTTCGTGCCGGGGCTCGTGTTCGCGCCGTTCCCGAATCGCTTCCGGATGCCGTTTCATCGCGGCCCCGGCCCGTTCGACGACACGCTCGCGCTCGACTACGTCGAGCAGTGGATCCTCGTCCACCAGGTCGAGCCCGAGCAGATCGCGGGCGTCCTGATCGAGCCGGTGCTGACCGAGGGCGGGATCATCTCGCCTTCGCCCGAGTTCTGGGCGCGGCTGGAACGGCTGCGGCGCCGGTACGGGTGGCTCCTGATCCTGGACGAGGTGCAGACCGGGATCGGCCGCTGCGGCACCATGTTCGGGGCGGAGCTGCACGGGCTCGAGCCCGACCTGCTCCTGCTCGGCAAGGGCTTCGCCGGAGGCGGCCAGCCCATCGCGGCGGTGCTCGGCACCGAGGAGGTGCTGGCCTCCGCCGACGGCGGGGCCGGCGGCACCTTCGCATGGGTGCCGGCGGCGTGTGCGGGGGCGCTCGCCAACCTCGAGCTGATCGCGGGCGGCGGGGTGCTCGAGAACGTCGCCGAGCTCGAGGCCATCGGCCGCCGCGAGCTCGTCCCGCTGGTCGAGCGCCACGAGCAGGTGGGAGACGTTCGCGTCGTCGGCGCCATGGTCGGGATCGAGTTCGTCACCGACAAGCGGTCGATCACCCCCGCGCCGGCGTTCCACCACGCCGTGCACCAGGCGCTGGTGCGGCGCGGAGTGCTGGGGATGACGCAGTGGGGTAAGTGGATCTACCGGCTGCACCCGGCGCTGAACATGCCCCCCGAGCTCTTCGCGTGGTCGTGCGCGCAGGTCTGCGAGGCCGTGGCCGAGGTGGCGGCGGCGCCGCCGCCGGAGTTCAGCGTCCTCGACCGCTGACGGTCAGGGATCGAGCCCGTCGACGCGGTCGGGAAGCGGCGGGGCCTCCGACCGGTCAAACCAGTCCCCGGCCAGCTCGCCGCCGTCGACCACCAGCGTCTCGCCGGTCACGAACGAGGCCTCGTCGGACGCCAGGAACAGCACCGCGGCCGCCTGCTCGGCGGGCCGGCCGAGCCGCCGCAGGGGAATGCGGCGCACGTACTCCCGCTCGGCCGCCCGGTCGGCGGGGCTCATCGCGGCGGCCTCCTCCGGGGTGAGCGTCTCCCCCGGCGCGACGCAGTTCGCCCGCACGCCCAGGTGCCCGAGCTCGTGCGCGAAGCTGCGGGTCATCGCGATGACCGCCGCCTTCGACGCGTTGTAGGGCGCCTCCGGGGACTCGTTGCGAACGGCGTTTGCCGACGACAGGTTGACGATGGCGCCGCCGCCGTGCTCGGCCATGTGGCGCGCCGCCGCCTGGCTTGCGAAGAAGACCGCCCGCACGTTGACCGCGAACGTCCGGTCCCACTCCTGCTCCGTGACGTCCAGGATCGGCCCGTCGGGCATGACGGCGGCGTTGTTCACGAGGACGTCGATGCGCCCGAGCATGTCCGCCGCGCGGGCCACCATCCTCGACGCCGCCCCGGGCTCCGCCAGGTCGGTGACCAGCGGCTCGGCGCCGGGCACGTCGGCCACCGAGGGGTGGACGTCCACCGCCACGACCGTTGCCCCCTCCCCCAGGAAGGCCGAGACGATCGCGCGGCCGATGCCGCGCGCGGCTCCGGTGACGACGACCCCGCGGCCGGCAAAGCGTCCGCTCACGGCACCCGCGGCCGCGCGAGCGGCAGTCCGGGGACGCCGGCCGGCGCCCAGGCGAGCTGAGTCTCGCCCACGCTGGTCGAGACCAGGACGTCCAACCCGGGTCCGGCAAACGCCAGGTTGGTCGGCGCGTTCAGGACGATCCCCTCCCAGTCGTCGGCGAGCACCTCGACATCGCCGCCCGGAGCGGCCCGGAGGATCCTGTCCGGCCGGTAGCAGGCCACGTACACGGCCCCCTCGGCGTCGAGCGCGATGCCGTCGGGGACGGTGCCGGGGAGATCGAGCACCGTGCGCGGATCGCCCGCGGAGCCGTCGGCCAGGATCGGAATCGCCGTGACGCCCGGCAGGTAGGACTCGACGACGAGCAGCTCGCCGCCGCCGGCCGCCAGGCAGATCCCGTTCGGGTAGCGGGGTGCGGCCTCGCACCACACCGTCGTCTCGCCGCCGGGTGCGATCCTGAGGATCCGGCCGTCGTCCGCCTTCGTGTCGCCCGAGTCGGTCACGTAGAGGTTCCCGGCGGCGTCGAAGGCCGCGGCGTTCGGCAGCGTCATCGGCAGCGACGAGTACCGCTCGGCCGCGCCCGTCCGCAGGTCGACGCGCACGACCTCGCAGCGGTCGCAGTCGCACGCGTAGATGCGCCCGTCGCCGTCCAGCGCCAGGCCGAGCAGGCTCCCGGACGTGGTCGCGACCTGGCGTACGTCGCCATCGAGCGTCACCTCGTAGATCTGGCCGGCCTCGCCGCCCGCGAAGAGCACGCCGTCCGGCGACCAGGCCACGCCCTCGGGGTGGTCGAGGTCCTCGGCGAGGATCGCGAACGGGCCGGCGCGGAGCTCAGGCATCGCTCGATCCTCTCACCCGACGGCGCCGCAGGTCGCGCACGACGACCCGGGCGCAGTTGCGTCCGTTGGCACCGGTGACGCCGCCGCCCGGGTGCGTGCCCGCGCCGCACAGGTAGAGCCCGCGGACGGGGGACCGGTAGCCCGCGGCCCCGCGCACCGGGCGGAAGAGGAAGAGCTGGTCGGGCAGCATGTCGCCGTGGAGGTGGTGCCCGCCCGTCAGGGCCAGTCGCCGCTCGAGGTCGAGCGGGGAGAGCACCTCGCGGTCGAGGACCATGCCCGGAAGCTCGGGGAAGTGGCGGCCGAGCTGCTCGACGACGCGGTCCGCGACGCGGTCGCCGAGCTCGTCCCAGCTCCCGCTCTCGAGCCGGTAGGGCTGCGACCGGACGCCGACGGTGGCGATGTGGCGACCCGCCGGCGCGAGCGAGGGATCGTGCACCGTGGGGAAGCAGACCTCGAGGTGCGGGTCGATCGCGGGGATCCCCCGGCGCGCGTCCTGCTGGTGGCGGTCCATCTCGGCGAGCGGGAGCGTGACCTGGATGAGGCCGCGGTGGGCGCCGTTTGGCTCAGGGGCCCCGGCGACCGCCGGCAGCCCGCCCAGCGCGAGGTTGATCTTGAGGCTCGCACCCTCGCAGCGGTAGGCGGCGATGGCCCGGGCGAACCGCGGCGGCAGATGCTCCGCCGCGCACAGCCGGAGGAACGTCCGCTTGGGATCCGCGTTCGAGACGACCGCCCGCGCGTGCTCGGCGCCTCCGCCGGCCAGCTCCACGCCGCGGGCGCGGCCGCCGGCGACGACGATCCGCTCGACCTCGGCGTCCGTGCGGATCTCGACGCCCTCCTCCCGGGCGGCGTCGGCCATCATCCGCGTGACCTCGCCCATCCCGCCTGCGACGAACCCCCACGGCACCGCCCCGGACGGATCCGAGGCGTGCTCGTGCACGAGCGCCAGCGCGGTGCCGGCGTCCGAGGGGCCGGCAAGCGTGTTCGAGATCGAGTCCCAGCCGAGCGCGGCCTTTATGTGCTCAGACTCGAACCGCGCGTCCAGGTACCGGCTCGCCGAGGTTGCGAGCAGCTCGACCGCCCGCTCGGCCGCAGTGCGCCGGCGAGCCGCGCGCAGCCCGGCCCTGACCGGGCCGGGCGGGTGGTCCATCGCCGGCAGGAGCAGCGCGCCGATCTCGGCCATCTCCCGCTTGAACGCGGGGAACGCGCGCGCGTCCGCCTCCGAGAAGGCGGCGATCTCGCGCACGGTGGCGGCGTCGGTGTTGTGGAGCACGAACGACCTGCCGTCGGCGAACAGGTTGAGCGACGGGCCGGCCGGGCTCACCCGAAGGCCGCGCTCGGCCAGGCGCATGTCCCGCCAGACGGCCGGTCGCAGCGCGCTCAGGACATACGCACCCGGCGACGCCCGGAACCCGGGCGCGAACTCCTCGGTGACGCACGCCCCGCCCACGATCCCGCGCCGCTCGAGAACGAGCGTCCGGAGCCCCGCGCGCGCCAGGTAGAACGCGGCGACGAGACCGTTGTGCCCGCCGCCCACGACGATGACGTCGCGACCGCCGGCCGAGCGGCTACTGCGCAGGCGCACCGCGACTCCGGTCCCCGGCGGCCGCGTCGACGGCCTCGCCGACGAGCCGGAGCGCGTGCCTGAGCTCCTCGGGCGGCATCACGAGGGACGGCTGGATGTTGTACGACGTGGTGCTCGGGTCCGCGAGCACCCCGCGCCGGAGCGCCTCCTCGGCAACCCGCTCCAGGAGCTCCGGGTCGCGCTCCTTCGTCGTCCGGTCGCGGACGAACTCGATCGCCTGGAAGCAGCCCCGCACGCGGACGTCGCCGATCCGCTCGTGCCGCTCGGCCAGCCTCCCGAGCTCATCCAGCCCGACCTGCTCGAGGCGGCGCACGTTCTCCAGCACCTCCCCGGACGCGAACAGGTCGATCGTCCGCAGGGCGGCGACGCAGGCTGCGGGCAGCCATGCCCAGGTGCTGCCCGTGGGGACGTCGTCGAAGTCCATCGCCCGCTCGGTGCCGAGCACCGCGCCGATCGGCATCACGCCTCCGCCCATGCCCTTGCCGAGGCACATGAGATCGGGGCGCACGTCCCAGTGCTCGACCGCGAACATGCGGCCCGTCCGCCCGAAGCCGGTCTTCACCTCGTCTGCGCACAGGAGCCAGCCGTGCTCGCGGCAGAGGCCCGCGAGCGCCGGCCAGAACGCGTCGGGCGGCACCAGCACGCCGCCCGAGCCCACGACGGGCTCGACGACGACGCCCGCGACCTCGCCGGGATGGACGGCGTGGAACAGGAGCTGGTCGCGGATGTAGTCCACGGTCGCGTCGCCGCTGCCGCCCGGCCGGGGAGGCCCGAACGGCGACCGGTACGGGTGCGGGTAGGGGGCGTGGACGAAGCCGGGTGCGAACGTGCGCATGCCGCGGCTGATGTCGCTCTGCTCGGCTCCGAGGGTGGCGGTCGTGGTGGACTCGCCGTGGTACTGGGAGAAGAAGCCGATGACCACCGGACGCCCGGTCGCGCGGCGCATCATCTTGATCGCCGTCTCGACCGCCTCGGTGCCGTTCAGCGCCAGGTCGACCCGCGTCAGCCCCTCCGGCGCGATCGCAAGCAGCCGCTCGGCGAGGTCGATCATCGGCTCGCTCGCCATCGTGTGGCTGTCCTCGTTGCCGTACCGGCGGAGGGCCTCGATCGCCGGCTCCAGGATGTCCTCGCGGCAGGCGCCGAGCGGGACGGACGCCGACGCCGAGATCAGATCGAGGTAGACGTTGCCGTCGACGTCCTCGATCGTGTGGCCCGCCTTGCGCCCGAGCACGAACGGCGCGAGCCCACCCGCCGTCCCGGCGTAGAGCGTGCGCCGGGCGCGGTCGAGCAGCTCGCGGCTGCGCGGCCCGGTCACCGGACCGCAGCCTCGTCCGCGGACGGGACCGGTGCGCGCCCGCCGATCACGAAGCTGTGCTCGGCCGCCCAGTGCAGCGTCACCGAATCGCCGTGCGCCGGGTCGGGGCCGGCGGTGTCGTCGTTCAGGCGGTGCACCGCGAGCCGCTCGCCGGTGGGGAGGGCGACGATGAGCTGGGTCGTCGAGCCGAGATAGACGACGTCGACAACCGTGCCGCGCACGCGGCACGACTCGCCTGCGACGGGCTCGAGCTTGATCTTCTCCGGCCGGACGGTGATCTGAAGCGACGGCCCGCTCGCGGCCGGGTCGGCGGCGACGATATGGCCGGCCTCGCCGAGGTTCATGTGTGCGAGGCCGCCCGCGCGGCTGTCGATCCGCAGCGTGAGCAGGTTCGACGTGCCGATGAACCCGGCCACGAACGACGTCGCCGGGCGCTCGTAGAGCTCGCGCGGGCCCGCCAGCTGCTCGACCACGCCGCCCTGCATGACGGCGATCCGGTCGCTCATCGTGAGCGCCTCCTCCTGGTCGTGCGTGACGTACACGAACGTGGTCTCCGTCTCGGCCTGCACGGCCTTCAGCTCGAGCTGCATCTCCCTGCGGAGCTTCAGGTCGAGCGCTCCGAGCGGCTCGTCGAGGAGGAGCGCCGCCGGCCGGTTGACGAGCGCGCGGCCCAGCGCCACTCGCTGCTGCTGGCCGCCGGAGAGCTGGCCCGGCCGCCGGCGGGCGTACTCCTCGAGGCGGACGACCCGGAGCATCTCGGCGACCCGGGCCTCCCGCTCGGCCTTCGGCACGCGCTTGATCTCGAGCCCGAACGCGACGTTCTCGGCGACCGTCATGTGCGGGAAGAGCCCGTAGGCCTGGAACACCATGTTGACGTTCCGCTTGCGCGGCGAGACCCAGGTCACGTCGTCGCCCTGGATCAGCACCCGCCCGGCGTCCGGCTGCTCGAACCCGGCCATCATCCGCAGGGAGGTCGTCTTCCCGCAGCCGGACGGGCCGAGCATCGAGAAGAACTCACCGCCGCGGATGGTGAACGAGACGTCGTTCACCGCGACGACGGGCCCGAACCGCTTCGTCACCCGCTCGAGCCTGATCTCGCCCTCGTGCGGACGCTCGGTCATGGCCGCTCGCCTCCATTCATGACGCCGATCGCGAACATGTCGTTGACGTTGGTGCCGGTCGGCCCGGTGACGATCAGGTCGTCGAGCTCCCGCAGGACCGACCCCGACGCGTGCTCGAGCAGCGCGGCGCGCAGGTCGATGCCGGCGCTCGCCGCGCGAACCGCGGTCTGCCCGTCGACGAGCGCGCCCGCCGCCGCGGAGCCGCCGTCGGCCCCGTCGGTGTCGAGGAACGCCGCCGCGATCGCCGCCTCCCCGCGCAGCCTGAGCGCCGCACCGAGCGCGGCCTCCTGGTTGGGACCTCCCGCGCCGAACGGGGCGCCGTTCCGGATCGTCACCGTCGTCTCGCCGCCGCACCCGATCAGCATGCACGGGGCGGCGAACGGCCGGCCCGTGCGGGCCGATTCGCGACCCAGATCGACCAGCGTCGCCCCCACCTCTCGGCTCTCCCCCTCGAGTCTCGTCGAGAGCACGATCGGGCGCAGGCCGAGGTCGGAGGCGCGGGCGGCCATCGCGGTGCAGGCGGTCTCGCCGTGCACGAGCACCACCGTCCGGATCGCGGCACCGGCCAGCGCGGGCGACTCCGCCGCCGGGGACCCGAGATGGCGGCGGACCGACTCCGCGACCTCCTCCCAGAGGCCATGCGCCCGGAGCACCGCGATCGCGTCGGCCGCCGTGGTCGTGTCGGCCACCGTGGGATCGGTGATCGCGTCGAGCGCGTCCCCGGGCACGTCCGACACGGTGAGGTTCACGATGCGGCCGGCGCCCATGGCCTGGGCGAGGCGCCCGCCTTTGAGGGCGGAGACGTGCTTTCTGACGGCGTTCACCTCCGCGATGGTGGCGCCCGAGCGCAGGAGCAGCCGGTGCAGGTCGCGCTTCTCCTCGAGCGTGACGCCGTCGGCGGGCAGGCACGCCAGCGCGGAGGAGCCGCCGGTGAAGCAGCACAGCACGAGGTCGCCGGGCCCCACCGCACGGGCGGTCTCGACCAGCCGCCCGGCCGCCGCACGGCTCGCCTCGGTGGGGAGCGGGTGATCGGCCTCGACGACCTCGATCCGGCCCAGCCCATGTTCCACCCCGCGCTGCACGACGATCAGCCCGGTGTCGATCCGGTCGCCGATCGCGCGCTCCAGTGCCGCGGCCGCCGAGAGCGTCGCCTTCCCGGCGCCGAGGACGATCAGGCGGCCGTCCCCGAGCGGGTACTGGACGCCGTCCACCGTGACGGCGTCGCCGTCCATCGAGACGAGCCGCTCGACCGCGTCCCCCGGGTCGCAGGCCGCGAGGCCCGCCTCGACGACGTGAAGGACGGCCGCCCGCAGCTCGACAGCGCCGTGCGAGAGCAGCGCGTCGCGGTTCACGACGCCGCCCGGCCGGGTCGTGCTCACGCAACCAGCTCCGGGCCGCGGACGACGCCGCGGCCGGGGTAGACCGCCGTGGAGCCGAGCTCCTCCTCGATCGCGATCAGGCGGTTGTACTTGCTCGTGCGCTCGCCGCGGACCGGGGCGCCGGTCTTGATCTGGCCGGCGTCGAGGGCCACCGCCAGGTCGGCGATGATGGCGTCCTCGGTCTCGCCCGAGCGCTCCGAGACGACGACGCGGTAGCCGGAGCGGAGCGCCAGGTCGGCCGCATCCAGGGCCTCGCTGAGCGTCCCGATCTGGTTCACCTTCCAGAGGAGGGCGTTGGCCGCGCCCGCGGCGACGCCCTCGGCCACCCTGGCCGGGTTGGTCACGAACAGGTCGTCGCCCACGATCTGGATCCCGGTCGCCGCGGTCAGCTCGGCGAAGCCCTCGAAGTCGTCCTCGTGGAGCGGATCCTCGATCGTCACGATGTCGTACTCGCGGATCAGGCGCTGATAGAGGTCGATCATCCCGGCCCGGTCATACCGCTCTCCGTCGACCGTGTACGTGCCGGCGGCGGAGTCGTAGAGGTGTGTGGCCGCGCAGTCGAGCCCGTAGACGACGTCGCCGCCGTAACCGGCCCGTGACGCCGCCTCGTGCAGGAAGCCGAGGGCGTCGTCCGGGTTCGACATCGGCGGCGCGTAGCCGCCCTCGTCGCCCGTGTTGAGCGCGACCTTCCCGAACTGCGCGAGCAGGATCTCGCCCAGCGCAAGGTTGATCTCGGTCGAGATCTGGAGCGCCTCCATCAGCGAGCCTGCGCCGACCGGCAGCACGATGAACTCCTGGAAGTCGAGGTCGTTCGACGCGTGCCGGCCGCCGTTTATGAGGTTCACGAGCGGAACGGGAACGACGTGCGCGTTGCGGCGCAGGTGCCGGTAGAGCGGCTCGCCCGCGGCCGCCGCGGCGGCGCGGGCCGCGGCCAGAGACACGCCCAGGATCGCGTTCGCGCCCAGGCCCGACTTGTCGTCGGTCCCGTCCAGGGCCAGCAGCGCCGCGTCGACCTCGAGCTGTGACGACACGGGCATTCCGGCGAGCGCGGGGCCGATCCGGTCGCGGACGTTTCCGACCGCACCGAGCACGCCGAACCCTCCGAACCTGGTGCCGCCGTCGCGCAGCTCGCGGGCCTCGCCCGAGCCGGTCGAGCGGCCGGCCGGGACGTCGGCGCGTCCGAGCGTGCCGTCCGAGAGCTTGACGTCCACCTGGACGGTGGGAAGGCCGCGGCAGTCGAGCACCTCGCGGGCGGTGACGGCGGCGATGACGCGTTCGGGCATGCGTGCTCCTATCGGTCGATCTGGTTCAGCTTGGACAGGTAGTAGGCGAGGACGGAGACGAGGCCGGAGGCCAGGAGCAGCAGGAAGTTGAGCGCGGCGCCCGCGCCCCAGTCCCCCTCCTCCAGGATCAGGCTGTTGGCGATCGACCCCAGCATGTACCCGCTCCTGCCGCCCACCAGCGCCGGCGTCGCGAACTCGCTGAAGAGCGGGATGTAGACCAGGATCACGGCCACGAAGACGCCCGGCGCCGCCAGCGGGATGAGGATCCGGCGAAAGGTCGTGAACCACCCCGCCCCGAGGTCGAGCGCCGCCTCGAAGACGCCGGCGTCGATCGCCTTCATGGCCGCATAGATGGGGATCACGGTGTACGTGAGCCAGCTCGTCGACAGCACCGTCACGACCGCGAACTTGCTGAAGAGGAGCCAGTCGAGCGGCTTGTCGATCAGCCCCATCCAGTGCAGGGCGTCGTTGATCAGGCCCTGGCGGCCGAGCAGCTCGCGCCAGGCGTAGATGCGGACGATCGGGTTCAGCTCGTCGGCGAGCACGAGGGCCAGGAGCAGCGGCAGCTCGAACCGTCCGGCCCGGAACGCCATCACGTAGGCGAGCGGCACCGCCAGCAGGAACTGGACGGCCATCGCCGCGGTCGCGATGACCAGGGTGTCCCTGGCCACGTCGCGGTAGAGCGGGTTGGTCAGGATCTCGCGGTAGTTGTCGAGCGTGTACCCGGTCTCGAGGCTGTACGCCGAGCTGTGCTCGAAGCTGACCTGGAGCATGATCGCCATCGGGGCGACGAAGAAGAGCAGGAGCAGCCCGACGGGCGAGAACAGGAAGCCGAGCACGCCGAGGCGCCGCCGAAACCGGGCGGAGAGCCGGGCCGGCGGCCGGGCGGCGACGGCCGGGGCGGTCATCGCCCCACCATCGGGATGAGCCCGCCGGCGTCGGGATCGTCCGCCGACGGCCGAAGGACGCGCCAGGCCACGATCACCAGCAGCACCTGCACGGCCGAGATCACGGTCGAGATGGCGTTCACGACCGGCAGGTTCTGGCTGTGGCGCAGGGTCGAGAACGCCCAGACCGGGAACGTGTAGTCGGAGCCGCCCACGAAGTAGCTGATCTCGAAGTTGTTGAACGACCACATGTAGGCGAAGATCGCCGAGGCGACCAGAGCGGGGACGAGGTGCGGGAGCACCACCCGGCGGAGCATCTGGAGCTGGGTCGCTCCGAGGTCGACCGCGGCCTCCTCCTGCGTGCGGTCGAACCGCGCCAGCCGGGCCGCGACGATCGCGGCAACCAGCGGGAACGTGCAGACGACGTGCATGAGGCCGATCGTCCGCAGCGAGAGCTCGGTGCGGCCCACGAGCGGCAGCGCGTCGTTGAAGAAGAGCAGCGCGCTGATCCCGATCACGAGCCACGGCACCACCAGCGCGGCGCCGACGAGCAGCGCCACGCCGCCGCGCATGACGAACCGCATCCGGGTGAGCGCGTACGCCGTGAGGGTGCCCAGGACGAGGCAGATGGGCGTGATGATCGTGGCGATGACGATCGAGTTCCGGAGCCCCTCGCGCATGCGCGGGTCGGCGAACGCATGGCTGTACCAGCGCGTGGTGAACCCGCGCAGCGGCAGCGTGAGGATGTCGGAGTTGTTGAACGAGAACACGGCGAGCAGGATCAGCGGGCCGTAGAGCAGCACGATCATGAGCAGGGCGATGCCGACCGAGAGCACCACAGGGACCGCCCGCCGGGCGCGCTCGGACCGCGGAGCCGTGGCCGGGCGGGGTGGGGCGACGACCTCGTATCCGACCGAGTCTGCCGCGGCCGCGGAGGGCTCGGCCGGCACCGTCATCCGGCCGCCTTGACCTCGTTCCACGCCTGGATCCACTTGTCGTAGTCGGGCGGCGGCGACGCCGGGACGATGTTCTCGAAGTGCAGCGGCAGGTCGAGCTGGGCCCGCGTGACCAGCGCCGGCGGAGCGGCCTTCAGCGTCTCCTCGTTCGTCATGATGTAGTTCCAGTGACGCGCCTCGATGAGCTGTGCGCTCGGCGTCAGGTAGTAGTTGAGGAGCGCGTAGGCCGCGTCGACGTTGTCGGAGTCGGGGCTGATCCCGTAGCCGCATGTCCACACGATCTGCCCCTCCTTGGCGAGCGCGAACTTGATGTTCGACGCGCCGTTTCGCTGCATGTCGAGCACGTTTCCGGGATAGCCCTCGGCGATCGTGACCTCGCCCGTGGCCATGAGGTCGTTGATGTCCGCGTCGCTGTTCCAGTAGGTGCGGAAGCTGTCGCGATGGGCGATCAGGAAGTCCTTGACCTGGGTGATCTGGTCCTCGGTCAGGTGGACCGGGTCGGTGATGCCGAGCGCGAGGGCGCCGACCTGCATCGCCACCTCGGGGTTGTCCTCCATCGACACCTGGTTCTTGTAGGCCGGGTCGAACAGGTCGGCCCACGAGTCCGGCGGTGTGGTGATCTTGGTCGAGTCGTACATGATCCCCGTGACGCCCGAGTCGATCGGGATCATGTAGACCTTTCCGTCGACGATCACGCCCGGGAGCTTCTTGAACGTCGGAAAGACGTGGCTCCACCCCGGGATGCGGGACGTGTCGAGCGGTGCCAGCAGGCCGAGCTTGACCTGGGTCGCGGCGCCCTCCTCGACGCAGGTGTTGATGACGTCCGTGTGGTAGCCGGCCCGCAGCTTGGCCGTGGCGGAGGCGACGCTGTCGAACGGCGTCGTCTTGAGCGAGACCTGCGGGTTTGCGTCCTCGAACGGCTTGATCAGCGCGTTCGCGAAGCCGTCCGAATACGCGAAGAGCCGCAGCTGCCCCGAGACGACCGCCGGCTGGGTTGCGCCGGTCGATCCAGCGCCTCCGCCGGCCCCCCCTCCGCCCGACTCCCCGCCGCCGCAACCCGCCGCGACGGCGAGCGCCGCGATCCCCATCGAGATCAGTCTCGAGCGCATCGGTCCTCCCTGGCCGCTTGGTCGCTGACGCTACCAGAGCAACGGTCGACTGTCAACCGTTTGCAGTATGGGCGCGAGCGTCGAGGTACTCGGCCACCAGCGCGCCCGCGCGCTCGACGTGCTCCTCGAAGCGCCGCGACGCCAGGTCGCCGTCGCCGAGCTCGATGGCTTCCAGCATCGGCCGGTGCTCGTCGGCGACCTCGTCCAGGGAGGCGTACAGGTGCTCGTCGAGGGCGAGGAGCGTCTTCAGGAGCGGTGCCGAGCGCTGGAAGACGGCCAGGAGCCGCCCGTTCCCGCTGCACCGGGCGACGGCCTCGTGGAACTCGAGGTCGGCGCGCGAAACGGCTCGCACGTCTCCCTCCGAGGCCGCCCGTGCCAGCGTGTCGAGCCGGCTTCGGAGCAGCGCCAGGTCACGCTCGTCGCGCGACCGGGCGACGAGCTTCGCCGCCCGGGCCTCGACCGCGGCGCGCAGGTCGTAGAGCTCGCGCACGTCGTCGGGGCTCAGGCTCACGACGTAGGTGCCGCGGCGGGGCTCCTCCTGGAGCAATCCCTCCGCCCGGAGCAGCTTGAACGCCTCGCGCACGGGGCCGCGGCTCACGTGGAGCGCGGCGGCGATCTTCGCCTCGACGAGCCGCTCGCCGCGGGTCAGGCGCCCCGAGAGGATCTCGTCGCGGATCCGGTCGGCGGCGTCCTCCGCGAGGGGGCGCGGTGCCTGGATCGGTCTCATGTCGACAGTTTACTCCTGACAGTGGCCAGAGCAGCGCGAGCCCGGCCGCCGGCACGCT
The DNA here is from genome assembly GCA_963805545.1 of uncultured Actinomycetes bacterium. Lineage (GTDB taxonomy): Bacteria > Actinomycetota > Thermoleophilia > Gaiellales > JAICJC01 > JAICJC01. The sequence continues at coordinate 44,382 of CAWDUU010000008.1, read as the reverse complement.
GAGCGCGGAGGTCGCGCAGCACCTCGCGCGCGCAGTTGCGACCGTTCGCCCCGGTGACGCCGCCCCCGGGGTGCGTCCCGGCTCCGCAGAGGTACAGGCCGGGCAGGGGCGTCCGGTAGTCGGCGTACCCCCGGACCGGGCGCAGCGAGAAGAGCTGGTCCGCGCCCATGTCGCCGTGGAGCGCATGGCCGCCGGTGAGACCGAGCACGCGCTCGAGGTCGAGCGGGGTCAGCACCTGGCGGTGCAGGATCGAGCCCTCGAGGTTCGGAAAGAGCGCGCCGATCTGGGCGATCGCGCGATCCGCGGCCCGCTCGCCGAGCGCGTCCCAGTCCCCCTCGGCCAGGTGGTAGGGCTGCGAGTTGACGTCGATCGTGACCACGTGATGGCCGGGCGGGGCGAGCGACGGGTCGTGGACGGTCGGGATGCACAGCTCGATGTGCGGATCGCCGGCCGGGACACCGCGGAGCGCCTGCGCCTGGGCGTGGTCCATGTCGCGGATCGGCTGGCTCAGCTCGACGATCCCGCGCTGGTACGGCTGCACCGCCGAGCTCGGCCCCATCGCGGCTGCGTACGGGAGCTCTGACACGCCCAGGTTGATCTTGATGCTCGTGCCCGTGCACCGGTAGGCGCGAACCGCGGCGAGAAAGTGCGCCGGGAGCTCGGCCGCGTCGCAGAGCGCGAGGAACGTGTGCTTCGGGTCGGCGTTCGAGAGCACGGTCGCGGCCCGCACCTCCTCGCCCCCGGCGAGGCGGACGCCGGCCGCACGGCCCTCCTCCACCAGGACGGCCTCGACCTCGGCGCCGGTGCGGATCTCGGCGCCGGCCTCGCGGGCGGCATCCGCCATGAGCTCGGTCACGACACCCATCCCGCCGCGCACGAAGCCCCAGGAGCGCACTCCACCGCCCCCTTCCTCGGCGGCGTGGTCGTGCAGGAGGACGTAGGCCGTGCCGGGCGTGGACGGGCCCGAGACGCTGTCGTTGATGGCATGCCAGCCGAGCGCCGCCTTCAGGACGTCCGACTCGAACCACTCGTCGAGGTACTGCGCGGCCGACGTCGAGAAGAGGTACCCGGCATCCAGGAGCGCCCGCCGGTGCCGCAGCGCCCGGCCGCCCAGGCGGGCAAGGCCGGCGAGGTCGCGGGCGTGCGCGAGGCCGGGATTCGGCGGAGTCCAGTCGAACATCGGCCGGATCGCCGCGGCCAGGCCGGCGAGCTCGGCCTCGAACGCCGGGAACGCGGCGGCGTCGGAGCGCGAGAAGCGGCGGATCTCGTCCTGCGTGGCGGCGATGTCGTCGTCGAGCAGGAACGTCGTGCCGTCGGCGAAGAGGTTGAGGCTCGGCCCGGCCGCGTCGACGACCAGTCCCCGCTCGGCGAGGCGCATGTCTCGCCACACGGAGTCGCGGAGCATCGACAGCACGTAGGCGCCCGTCGATGCCCGGAAGCCGGGGGCGAACTCTTCGGTGTTGCATGCCCCGCCGACGAACGGCCGGCGCTCGAGCACCAGCGGGCGCAATCCGCGGCGGGCGAGGTAGAAGGCCGCCACGAGGCCGTTATGGCCCCCGCCGATCACCAGCGCGTCGCGGTGCTCCATGACTGTTGACAGTAGACCGATGACCGGTGCCGGTCAAGGCGGTGCTCACGGCAACGTCCAGCGATACAACCTGCGGCAGGCGAAGACGACCGCGCGGTGGCGGCGCGCCGAGACCACACGGAGTCTCCGCGGCCGCAGGCACCGGACGTGGTGATCCGCGCGGAAGTCGCCCCAGCGAAGCTCGACGATCCCGCGCGCGCAGCCGTGGGGATCGGAGCACGGCTCGGCCGAGATCCCACCCACGAGCGTAACGGTGACTCGCTGGTGGTCCAGGACCACCCTGCCGTCGGCGCCGGCCTGGGTGACGCCCAGCGCGATGAGCGCTCCGACCACCACAATTGCCATTCCCCCAGCGGCGGGCGGCGGATGAACGCCCAAGGCCGCGGCGGGCGGATCGTGACCATCAGCGTCGAGTCACAGGTCGCGCGGCACGACGAACTCGACCAGCTCGGCCTCGCCCCATGCGAGCTCGGCCCACGTCCCCTCGAACGTCAGCGTCGCCAGGCCCCCGGTCGGGTACTTCTCGGTCATGCGGTCGATGGCGTCGCCGTCCCCCGAGCCGGCGAGTCCCGACGCGAGGTTGCCGATCCCCGGGTTGTGGCCGACAAGCAGGACGACCCCGACCGCGCCGGGCACGTCGTTCAGGCGGGACAGGATCGACTCGGAGCCGGCCAGGTAGAGGGCGTCCTCGATCTTCGCCGTGACGCCCTCGGGAAGGCCGGCGCGCACCGCATCCCATGTCTCGACCGCCCGCACCGCCGACGAGCACAGGACGAGCTGCGGCGAGACGCCGGCCGCGGCGAGGTGCTCCCGGATCCGCTCCCCGGCCCGGCGCCCGCGCGGTGCGAGCGGCCGGTCGTGATCCGCGAGGCCCGGGTCGTCCCACGCCGACTTCAGGTGGCGGAGCAGGACGAGCGTCGGCATTCCGCGGGCGGACCTAGCGCCTGAGGCGGATCGCGTTCAGGTCCCGCTCGCGCACGTCGTCGATGCGGGCGAGCAGGTCGTCGAGGTCGTCGTGCTCGGCGTGGAGGTAGCGCCCGGCGAGGGCGTCGTAGCGTCCGGTGGCGAGGGCGGCGACGAGCTGCGGCGCGAGCTCCGGGGGCGTCCAGGGCGCGTCGTCGGACGCCCACGACGTCATGTCCGTGCGGACGAGGCCCGGGCTGAAGAAGAAGACGGGGATCCGGCCCGCCAGCTCGCCGGCGAGCGACTCGCCGTAGCGGCAGACCGCCGCCTTGCTCGCCGGGTAGGCCGTCGAGGTCTGGCCCGGCAGGTAGGCCGCGCCGCTGCCGGTGATCACGATCCGGCCCGAGCCGCGCTCGAGCATCCCCGGGATCACCGCGCGGCAGCAGAGGTGGACGCCGAGCACGTTGATCTCGAACGTCCGCCACCACTCCTGCGGCTCCGTCTCCCAGGTGGCGCCGTCCGGGCCCGGGACCCCGGCATTGGCGACGAGCAGGTCGACCGGTCCCGCCTCGGCGACGACGCGCTCGACGGCCTCGCGGTCGGTGACGTCGAGCGCGACCGCGCGGCCGCCGATCTCGCCGGCGACCGTCTCGACCTGCTCGCGCGTGCGCGCCGCCACGACGACCTCCCAGCCGTCCCCGGCGAGCCTGCGGGCGATGTTGGCCCCGATCCCCCGTCCGCCCCCTGTGACGAGTGCGATCACGGCCGAACCGTAGCGGCATGATTCCGTGGGTGGGGAAGCTGGACAGGGCCGACTGGTGGGCGATCCGCCCGGCGCAGAACATGAAGCCGGCGACGTACCGCTGCCCGCTGTGCGGCTACCACCTGCACGCGATGACGAGCCACATGCTGATCGCACCGGAGGGCGACGCGGCCCGGCGGCGGCACGCGCACACGGAGTGCGTCGAGGCGGCGCGCCGGGCCGGGCGGCTGCCGCTCCTCGACGAGTGGCGGAAGACGCAGCCGCGGGAGCCGTCACTCCTGCGACGGGTGTTCCGCCGCGCCTGACCCCACGCTACCCGTGCGCGTGGCCGGCAGCCGGATGCAGCTCGCCGATCACCTCGGCGGCCCGCTCGGGGTGCGAGTCGAGGATCGGCAGGTAGAGGTCCTCCTCCTTCCGGAAGTGCGCAACGACCAGCCCGTAGAGACGGTACAGAAGCTCCTGCGTGATCCGCAGGTCGTCCGTATCGGTCTGCCCGAGCGCGTGCGCGGTCTCGAGGATGATCTGGTGGTCGTGGATCATCGGCTCGGTCGCCCGGGGCTGGCCGAGGATCTCGCCGATCGCGCGGTAGAGCACCTCCTCCTCGCGGCGGGCGTGCGGTGCGAGCGTCGCCTCCACGAACGTCATGATCCGTCCGACCAGGACGTCGCGTTCCTCGGGGCTCAGGTCGGGCAGCTCGCGCGCTGCGGTGCGGATGTGCTCGACGTGCACCATCAGGTCGCGGTGCTCGGCCAGAAGCGGCTCGGTGATCCGCTGTTCGGTGGTTTCGGTGGACATGGGATGCTCCTTTCACGCTGGCAGATCGGGTGGTTCACAGATAGCGTCGCGCTCCCGCGTAGGTGGAATCGAGCGTCGAGAGCAGTACGATCCTGACCGCGCTCCCGGTGTTCGGCGCCTCGATGACGCGCCCCGCCCCCGCGTACACCGCCACGTGGTGCACGAAGCCGGCGCCGCCGGGGCCGGCGAAGAACACGAGGTCGCCGCGCCGGAGATCCGCTCGCCGCACGGGCCTGCCGTGAAGCGCCTGCTGGTCGGCGTCGCGCGGGATGCGGATGCCGAAACGGCGGTGGATCGCATAGGTGAGCCCGGAGCAGTCGAATCCGAAGCCCGAGACGCCGCCCCAGAGATAGGGCAGTCCGATGAAGCCCCTGGCGGCCCGGACGAGGGCGCGACCGCCGGACGGATGGACGGCGCCCAGCGACGCGTACTCCGCCACCTTCCGGGTGCGGACGGCGAGCCGGCCGCCGTCCGGCGTTGCAACGAGGTCGGAGTCGCCCAGCCGGCCGACGACCGGCAGTCTCGTCGCGAACGACACCTGGATCCTCCGGGCGAGCGTCGCCGGGTCGCGCAGCCAGGCGGTGCGCGCCGTCACGACCGCCACGGGATGCGTCCGCACGAGATCGAGCATCGACAGGTTCCCGGTCAGCTGCCGGGTCGGCAGCCACCCGGGATAGCCGCGCGCGTCGAGCGGCGTGGGCTGCCCGCGGACGGCGACGTAGCTCCACCGGCCGCGCTGCTTCAGGACCACCACGGGGCTCCCGTAAAGCGCCTGCGTCTGGACGCGGCCGACGAGCCATCGCCGGTCGGCGACCGTCATGCGGGAGAGCCAGAGCGGGATGTCGACCGGATTCGCGGCCGACGGCGCGTCCACCGGCCGCAGCGCGGCCGGCTTCCACCAGAGCGTCGCGACCGAGACGTCGACGACGGCATTCCACGCCGTTCTCGGCTCGCTCCGGGCACCGGGCGCCTCGGCAGCGGTGCCGCCGCGGTTCCCCGACGGCAGATCGGCCGCCGCACCCGCGCCGCCGCACCCGATCGCGAGCAGTGAGCCCGCGATCGCCGCCCAGCCCAGCACCCGGTGCGTCAGAGTCGTCATCGCGCCAACCGTCGATCGTCTCCTGGCATCGACGATAGGCCGGGGTGCGGCCGCGCGCATCGGCGGAAGCGCGCACACGGCGTGCGGCTTTTCCGCGTCCCCCGGCGATCGAGGGCGGCGCTGACTCGCACTAGAGTTGGCGCTGGCATGTCCGAGCCGAGCGAGATCGCAGCCCGCGCCGAGCCGGTCGTCGAGGGCGTCTGGCACTGGTCGATTGCAAACAGCGCGATCGGCGGGGCGACGTCCAGCTGCCAGGCGATGGCCGTCGACGGCGGAAGCATCCTGATCGACCCGCTCCAGCTCGCGGAGGATGAGCTCGACGCGTTGCCGCGTCCCGGCGCCATCGTGCTGACCGCGAAGTGCCACCAGCGCTCGGCGTGGCGCTACCGGCGAGCGTTCGGCGCCGGCGTGTGGGCGCCCGAGGGAGCGCCCGCGGCCGACGAAGAGCCCGATAGCCGCTACGCCGAGGGCGACGTCCTCCCCGGCGGCCTCCGCGCCATCCGCACGCCCGGCCCGGAGCCGGTGCACTACTGCCTCCTGCGCGAGGACGCTCCCCGCATCCTCTTCTGCTCCGACCTCCTCATGGGCGACGACACCGGCGGCGTGGCGTTCGTCCCGGCCCGGTTCCATGACGATCCTGCCGAGACGCGCAGAAGCGTGGAGCGCCTGGCGAAGCTCGATTTCGACGTGCTCTGCCTCGACCACGGCCGGCCCGTCACCGGCGACCCGCACGGCGCGATCGAAGCCCTGCTCCAGGCGCCCGCCTGAACCGACGGGTCGGCTAGTCTGGGTGGAGCTGCCCGGGAAGTCGAGCTGGTCCCCCCTCTGGACTCCGTCCCTCCCGGCGGAGTCTCCCGATGAACCCGTTCGACCCCGACGACTATCCCCTGCGCCCGACCGTCCGGCGTCTGTCCCACCTGTGGTGGGGCGAGCGCCGCCTTGTGCTGCTGGGGCTGGGCTGCGCGCTCGCCTACACCACGCTCACGCTGGCCGTCTCGGTCCTGATCCAGCGGGCCATCGACCACGCGGTCGTGCCCAAGCACGTCGCGGCGCTCTGGCCCTACGTGCTCGCCATCCTCGGCCTCGCCCTGGCGCGCTTCTGGATCAACTTCACCCGCCGCTATGCCACCGCGCGGGTCGGCGTCCGGCTGGAGGCCCGGCTGCGGCAGATGCTGTACGAGGGCTATCTGGGCTTCCCGCGCGCCTTCTATGACCTTCACCCCACGGGCCAGGTGGTGTCGCGGGCGACGAACGACCTCTTCCCGATCCGCTACTTCATCGGCTGGGGCGTCGTGCAGGGATTCCAGAGCGCGATGATGATCACGGGCGGGGTGATCGTGCTTGCGCTCGTGGACCCGCGGCTGACGCTCTACTCGGCGGTCGCGACGCCGCTGATCGGCATCGTCGCCTGGCGGTTCGCACACCTCGTCATGCCGATCTCGCGCCGCGTCCAGGCGGCCAAGGGCGACGTCACCGAGGCGGCCGACGAGGCGGTCGTCGGCATCGAGATGGTGCAGGCCTTCGGGCGCGAGGACGACGTGCGCGACCGGTTCGGCGCCAAGGCGTCGTCGGTCCGCGACATCGTCGTGCAGCAGGCGGGCGTCGAGGCCAAGCACCTGCCGGCGCTCTTCTACCTGCCCACCCTGTCGATCGCCACCGTCGTCTTCTTCGGCGGCCGCGACGTCATCGACGGCAACCTCACGATCGGGCAGTTCGTCCTCTTCAACACGATCCTGCTTCAGCTGACGTGGCCGCTCGAGGCGCTCGGCTGGATCCTGAACCTGGCGCAGCGCGCGATCGCGTCGGCGGGACGCACCTTCGCGTGGCTCGAGCTCGTGCAGCGGCTCCCCGAGCCCGAGCATCCCCAGGCACTGCCCGCCGGCCCGCTCCCGGTCGCGTTCGAGGGCGTCCACTTCGCCTATCCGGGCGAGGACGAGGTGCTGACCGGCGTCGAGCTCGCGCTCGATCCGGGCGAGATCGTGGCCGTGTGCGGCGCCACCGGCGCGGGCAAGAGCACGCTCCTCAACCTGCTCCCCCGCTTCTACGACCCCACCGCCGGGCGCGTGCTTCTGGGCGGGGTCGACCTGCGCGACGCCGCGCTGGCGGACGTGCGCGCCGACGTCGCGGTGATCACCCAGCGGCCCATCCTGTTCTCGATCACCCTGCGCGAGAACCTCGTCGCCGGCCGCCCGGAGGCGCCCTGGGACGAGGTCGAGGCGATGTGCGCCGCCGCCGGCGTCGCCGACTTCGTGCCCGACCTCCCGAACGGGTACGACACGCTGATCGGCGAGCGCGGCGTGAACCTCTCCGGCGGCCAGCGTCAGCGGGTGGCGCTCGCCCGCGCTCTGATTGCGGGTGCGCGGGTGATCGTCCTCGACGACCCGCTCTCGGCCGTCGACACGCATACGGAGCACGACCTGGTCGGCCGGCTGCGTCCCGCCCTCGCCGGCCGCACCGTCATCGTCGCCGCCCAGCGCCTGTCCACGCTCGCCCTGGCCGACCGCGCGGCGGTGCTCGACGACGGGCGGGTGGTCGAGGATGGACGCCCCGCCGACCTGCTCGATCGGCGCGCCCTCTTCGCCGAGCTCTTCGGAGACGAGATCGGTGTCGGCTAAGCGCACCGGCCTCACCCGCCTCGGGCGGTATCTGACCGGCCGCTGGCCGCTCGTCGCCGGCCTGGTCATCGTCGCCACCGTGAGCGCCGCCGCCCAATCGGGCGGCTGGCTGCTCGTCCGGGCCGCGATCGACGACGGCATCGGCCAGGGCGACCGCCACACGCTGACGGTCGTCGTCGCCCTCTACCTCGCGGTGAACGCGCTCGGCTGGCTGTGCCAGCTCGTGCTGATCCGCGGCCTCGCGGTCATCGGCCAGGGCATCGTCCTGGGCCTGCGGCGCGACCTGTTCGACCACCTGACCTCGCTCTCGCTGCGCTACTTCTCGGAGCAGCGGGCGGGCTGGATCATCGCCCGCGTGACGAGCGACGTCGACGCCATCTCGGACGCACTCTCACAGGGCCTTCCGACCCTGGTCTCGAACATCGTCCTCCTGCCGACGACGGTGATCGTGCTCTTCGTCGTCGACTGGCGGCTGGGCCTCGTGGCGATGGTGATCCTTCCCCCCGCGCTCATGCTCTCGCGCTGGTTCCAGCGCAAGTCGGCGATCGCACAGCTCGACGTGCGAAACCGCATCGCCGCGGTCACGGCTCAGGTGGCCGAGTCGGTGTCGGGGATGGCGATCGTGCAGGCCTTCAACCGCGAGCGGCAGTTCCAGGGCCAGTTCGACGAGCTGAACGGCGAGAACCGGGCCTCCAACATCTACGCCCAGCAGCTCTTCTCCGTGTTCTTCCCGTCGATCGAGCTGCTCGGGGCGATCTCGACGTGCGCAGTGCTCGTCGTCGGGTCGCGCTTCCTGTCGGAGGGCACGCTCACGATCGGGACGCTGATCACCGCCATCTACCTGCTCCAGCTCGTGTTCCAGCCGCTCCAGGAGCTGTCCGACGTGTACGGCCAGCTCCAGTCGGCGGCCGCGGCGATGGTCAAGATCACCTCGGTGCTCGACGCCGAGCCCGAGATCGGCGACCGCCCCGGCGCGGTGCCGATGCCGCCCGTCGCCGGGGCCGTCGACCTCGACGCGGTCAGCTTCGCCTACGGCGAGACGGACGTGCTGCACGACATCTCGATCCACGTGCCCGCCGGCGGCTGCATCGCGCTCGTCGGCCAGACCGGCGGCGGCAAGTCGACCCTCGCGAAGCTGATCGCGCGGTTCTACGACCCGCGCACCGGCAGCGTGTCGGTCGACGGCACCGACCTGCGCGACGTGCGCCTCGGCAGCTATCGCCGCCAGCTCGGGGTCGTGCTCCAGGACCCGTTCCTGTTCTCCGGCACCATCGCCGACAACGTCCGCTTCGCGCGGCCGGAGGCAGGCGACGACGAGGTGCGCGAGACGGCGGCCGCGATCGGCCTCGACCGGCTCGTCGGCCGCCTGCACGGCGGGCTCGCCCACGAGGTGCGCGAGGGCGGCTCCGGGCTCTCGGCGGGAGAGCGGCAGCTGATCTCGATCGCGCGGGCGCTCCTCGCCGACCCGCGCATCCTGATCCTCGACGAGGCCACGTCGAACATCGACCGGCCCACCGAGGTGCTCATCGAGCGGGCGCTCGACCGGCTCCTGCACGGGCGCAGCTCGGTCATCATCGCCCACCGCCTGGCCACCGTCCGGCGCGCCGACGAGGTGCTCGTCGTCGAGCGAGGCCGGATCGTGCAGCGGGGATCCCCGGCCGAGCTGCTCGCCGCCGACGGGCCGTTTCGGCGCCTCGCCGGCAGCCGGGACCTGCCGCAGGGGCGCGCCAGGGGGCCGGGCCCCGTCCGGGGCCGGGCCGCCCCGGTGGTTCGGCGCGCGACCGGCTAGCTCCGCGTGTGGGCGCCGTCGCCCACCCGAACGCGTGGGCGAGCAGCCGGCTAAGCGCTACTCCTGGGGGGCCATGACGCGCGGCACCCGGCCGCGCTGCGCCCACAGGACCGACGCGATGACGGCCAGCGCGACCAGGACGGTCGTCGACGTCACGTGCTCGCCGAGGAACAGCGCCGACCACACCAGCGTCAGGAGCGCCTGGAGCTGCTGCACCTGCCCGCCGCGGGCGATCCCCGCCAGCGACAATCCGCGGTACCAGGCAAAGAAGCCGAGGTACATGGACGAGATGCCGAGCAGGAGCAGGGAGCCCCACTCGGCGGAGGTCGGGCCGTGGACGCCACCCGACCACCAAAGGAGCGCCGAAGCGGGGATGGTCACGGGAAGCGCCAGCACGACAACCCACGAGATCACCTGCCAGCCGGGCATCGCGCGCGTGATCGAGGCCCCCTCGACGTAGCACCACGACGACGCGAGCACGGCGCCGACCACGAGGCCGTCCGCCACGAGATCGCCGCCCCCGCCGCCGCCTCGCGACAGGGCGAAGACGACCAGCGCAGCGGTGCCCGTGGCGGCCGCCGCCCAGAACTGCCAGGTGACGCGTTCGTGCGTGCGAAGGACGGCGACGAGCGCCGTCGTCAGCGGCATGAAGGCGGCGATCACCGCGACATGCGCCGAGGTGGTGCGCTCCAGCGCGAGCGCCAGCAGGATCGGCCAGCCGAAGACGGCCCCCAGCATCGTGTAGAGCAGCGGGCGCATCTGCCGGGCGGACGGCAGCGGCGCGCGGTGCAGGGCCAGCAGCGCCGCGGCGAGGGCCCCGGCGATCACGGCGCGGCCGGTCGCGGTCAGAAACGGGCTGAAGCCGCCCACCGCCTCCTTGGTGAGGGGCACGGAGAACGAGAACATCACGACGCCCGCGAACGCCCAGGCCAGACCCTCGCGCCGCACCGAGGCCGGCGCGACGGCGGCCGCGGTCGTGGTCGCCTCCATCGGCCGGAGGGTAGCTGTGCGATCCTCTCCGACACGGAGAGCCGCTGAGCATGGAACGCAGCCGCATAGTCCTCATCACCGGGGCGGCCGGCGGCATCGGCGCCGCGACCGCCCGCACCCTCGTCGCCGAGGGCGCGGCCGTCGTCCTGCACGACCTGCGGCGCGACGGGCGGCTCGCGGAGCTCGCCGGCGAGCTCGGCGACGCGGCCCACGCGCTCGAGGCCGATCTGCGCGACCCGGCTGCGGCGGACGCGCTCTGGCACGAGGCCGTCGCCTGGCGCGGCCACGTCGACGTCCTCGTCAATAACGCGGGCATCTACGAGGCGGCCGATCCCGACGGCGACCTCGCGACCTGGCAGGCGGCGTGGGAGCGCACGCTCGCGATCTGCCTCGTCTCGCCGGCGGCACTCTGCCGCGCGGCGATCGCGAGCTTCCGCGAGCAGCCCGGCGGCGGCATCATCGTCAACCTCGCAAGCCGTGCGGCGTGGCGCGGCGAGGACGCCGACTACTGGCACTACGCGGCTGCGAAGGCCGGCGTCGTGGCCATGACCAAGACCATCGCGCGGCAGTACGGCCGCCAGGGCGTGACCGCGTTCGCGGTGGCGCCCGGCTTCGTCGACACGCCGTTCAACGCGCCGGCGGTCGCCGAGCACGGCATGCAGCTGTTCGTCGACGACACCGCGCTCGGCGAGGTCGCACAACCGCAGGACGTCGCGAACGTGATCGCGTTCCTCGCCTCCGGCAAGGCGCGCCACGCGACGGGCGCGACGATCGACGTCAACACCGCCAGCTACGTGCGCTGAGGTGGGCGGCCGGGCCGAGAGGCGCACGCTATCGTGATCGCTCGTGGCTGCCCGTGGCGTGATCGAGACGATCGAGTTGACGAAGGTCTACCCGGGCGGCGTCACCGCGGTCGACCGCATGGACCTGACGGTCCACCAGGGTGAGATCTTCGGCCTGCTGGGGCCCAACGGCGCCGGCAAGACCACCACCGCCAGCATGCTCACGACCCGCGTCATCCCGACCTCGGGCCGGGCGCTCGTGGGCGGCATCGACGTCGTTCGCCACCCGGCGGTGGCCAAGCAGTTGATCGGCGTCGTTCCGCAGACCAACACGCTCGACCGCTCGCTGAGCGTCTGGGAGAACCTCTACTTCCACGGCCGCTTCTTCGGAATGGGAGCCCGCGCCTCGCGGGCCGCGGCCGACGACCTGCTCGTCAAGTTCCGGCTCACCGAGCGCGCCGGGGCGCCCGTCACGGCTCTCTCCGGCGGCCTTGCCCAGCGCCTGATGGTGGCGCGCGCGCTGCTCCACAACCCGGCCATCCTCTTCCTCGACGAGCCCACGGCCGGGCTCGACCCGCAGAGCCGGATCGGCCTGTGGGAGATCGTCGGCTCGCTGCACGAGACCGGCCAGACGGTCGTCCTCACGACCCACAACATGGAGGAGGCCGACCAGCTCTGCGACCGGATCGGCATCATGGACCGTGGCCGCATCCTCGCCCTGGACACGCCCGAGCAGCTCAAGCGCTCGGTCGGCGCCGACACCATCGTCACGGTCACGAGCGAGGGCGACCTCGACGCGCTCGCGGCCGGCCTGCGCGGCGCGATCGACGATGTCGACGCCGCGACCGTGCTCGACGGCTCGGTGCAGGTGGCGGTGCGCGGGTCCGACCGCGTGCTCGTGCGCGTGATCAACGCGGCCGAGGGCGCCGGGTTCGCCGTGCGCGACGTGCAGGTGGCACCGCCGTCGCTGGAGACCGTCTTCATCGACCTCACCGGAAAGGACCTGCGCGACTGATGGCTTCGACCACGTCCGCCGACGCCCTCTACCGCACCCACTCCGCCGTCCGGTCGAGCCGGATCGCCTTCGGCGCGCTGCTCTTGCGCGACCTGGTCGTGCTGCGAAAGCGCCTGCGCGAGTTCGTGCCGCGCACGATCGTGCAGCCGCTGCTCCTCTGCTTCGTCTTCCTCTACGTCTTCCCCACCATCGGCACCGGCGTGGGCGCCGGGCGCGGCCGCGTCGGCGAGTCGGCGTTCGCGACCACGCTGGTCGCGGGCGTCGTCGGCCTGTCGATCATGTTCCAGGGCATCCAGGCGGTGGCGCTGCCGATGGTGCAGGAGTTCGGCTACACGAAGGAGATCGAGGACCGGGTGCTGGCGCCGCTGCCGGTCATGCTGGTGGCGCTCGAGAAGGTCGCCTTCGGCGCCCTCCAGGGGCTCCTGGCGGCGGCGATCGTGTTCCCGATCGCCGCGGTGGTGCACTCGAGCGCCATCCACATCAACCTGGAGGTGCACTGGCTGACCCTGGTCACGCTGGTGCCGCTCGCGTGCATCACCTGCTCGGCGCTCGGGCTCACGTTCGGCACGATCTTCGACCCGCGCAACGTGCCGCTCATGTTCGGCATCGTGATCCTGCCGCTGACCTTCCTCGGCGGGACCTATTACGCCTGGACGACGCTCGAGCCGGTCAAGCTGAGCGGCATCCCCTGGCTTCAGTACCTGGTCCTGATCAACCCGCTCGTCTACATCAACGAGGGCTCGCGGGCGGCGCTCACCTCGTCGGGCCACATGTCGCTGTGGGCGGTCTACCCGGCGCTTCTCGGGTTCAGCCTGCTGTTCCTGTGGCTGGGCGTGCGGAACTTCCGGCGGCGCGTGATCAGCTGAGCTCACCCGCCGTTGGGCTCTCCGACGATCAGCACCGGCAGCTGTGCGGAGCGGGCCAGCTCGTCGGAGACGCCGTGCAGCAGCATCCGCCCCGCGCGGCTGCTTGAGTGGCGACCGACGATCACCAGGTCGGTGCCGTGGTCGTGGGCGAAGCGCAGGATGTCCTCGGCCGGGTGGCTGCCGGTGATGATGACGTGCTCGAGCGGGACGCCGACGCGATCGGCGCGGTCCCGGACCTCGCCGAGCGTGCCTTCGAGGTGTTCCCGGGCGGCCGCGACCGACTCGTCGCGGTCCTCCCTGGTCTCGGCGTGTGTGGGGGCCTGGGCGACGCTGACGGCGACGATCTCGCCGTCGTAGCGTCGGGCCAGGTCGATGGCGATGTCGAGGGCGTGGACGGCGGGGCGCGAGGCGTCCCAGGCGATCAGGATCTGTTGGAACATCAGTGCCTCAGGGTCGGTATCAGGGCGAGGGCGATCAGAAGGACGACCAGGATGTAGGCGAGGTAGGAGCCGAGCCGGCCCGATTGCAGCCTGCGGCCGCGGGCGGTGATCGCCAGCGTCGCGTCGGTGAGCGGGCGGTAGATGCGGTCCTCGACGAGCGCGGTCATCGAGGTCTGTAGCTCGAACCGGCCGGGCTTCGGCTCGCCGACGATCGGCACCACGCGGCGGCGGAAGCCGTACACGCCGCGCAGCACGACGCGGATCGGGTTGGAGTACCCGGCGGGGGTGTACTGCACGAGCTCGGGCGGAAGCGAGGTGCCGCAGACCCACGGCGCCGCGCGCCTGACCGGTGAGCGGCGGGCCAGCCTGACGACCACCGCCGCGGCGATTGCGAAGCTGGGAAGGGCGATCGAGAGCCAGGTGGGGGCGAGCACGGAGAACCCGGGATAGACGGGGCCCAGGACGAGCGGGTGGCTGACCGCCGTCGTGGCCGGGTCGAAGCCGAGTGCGGGTGTGAGCGCTGTCCCGAGCAGCCGGATCTCCCAGGGTGCGACCGGTCCGAGCAGGAGCGCACAGGCCGCGAGCAGCGCCAGGCCGAGCGGGAGGCCGGGCTCGACGGGCCTGGGAAGCAAGGAGCGGGCCCGGCCGAGGACGACGGAGCCGAACAGCTTGGCGAAGGCGAGCAGCCCCAGCCCGGCGGTCAGTGCGAGCGCCGCCGCGGCCAGCGCCATCACCAACCGCGCGAGCGCGTTGTCGACGCGGAACCCCTGAAGCAGCGCCTCGAGCGTGAACCATTCGCTGACGAAGCCGCCGAACGGCGGCAGCGCCGCGAGGGTGACGGTTGCCAGCCCGAGGCCGGCCGCCGAGGCCGGGAGGTGGCGGGAGAGCCCGCCGAGCGGGCCCAGCTCGACGGTGCCCGTCGCCTCGAAGATGCGATCTGCGGCGAGCAGGGCCAGCGTCTTTCCGATCGCGTGGGCGATCACGTGCAGGGTGGCGGCCAGAATGCCGGCGGCGATCAGCTCCCGCTGATGGGTGGCCTGTCCGACGAGGGCCGTGCCGAGGCCGAGCAGGGTGATGCCGGTGTGTTCGACGCTCGAGAAGCCGAGGAAGCGGCGCATGTCGCTCTGGGCGATCGCGTAGATGATGCCGATGAGCGCGGTGAGACTGCCGGCGACCAGGAGCGCCTCGCCCCACCAGAGCGCGGCCGGGGCGAGCGTTTCGTAGACCAGCCGCCAGAGGCCGTAGAAGCCGGCGACGAGGGCGATCGAGAGCGTTGCCGAGGCGGGGCTGGGCGCCGCCTCATAGCCGGCAGGCAGCGCCGCTTGCAGCGGCGGGATGCCGATCTTGGCGGCGAAGCCGGCGACCAGCAGGACGAAGGCGGCGTCGCGTGTGTGGGAGGAGAGCGCGGCGGCGTGCCAGTCGGCGAAGCGGAGGCTGTGGGTGGAGCCGTAGAGCAGGCCGAACGCGGCCAGCAGGGCCGCGCCGCTGATCTTGTTGAGCGCGCCGGTCAGGTAGCCCGCTACCAGCGCGCCGGCGCGGCGGCGGTCGGCGCTGGCGGTCAGGTAGAGGATCACGGTGAGCGCCTCCCATGCCAGGAGGAAGGCGAAGGCCTGATCGGTGGCGATGACGCCGATCACCGCCAGCAGCAACGCGGCGTGCAGCGCGCAGACGACCCGGCTCGGCCGCGCCTCCAGGTAGCGCAGCGTGACGGAGACGGCGAGCAGCCCTGCCAGGCCGAGAAAGACGCCGGCCAGCCGGTCGACGCGGAGCGTTGTCTCGCCGAAGCCGAGCCAGGTACCGAGGCTGACGTGCGCGGTGCTCCAGGCGCCGGCCGCGCCGACACCGACGGCGGTCATGCCGAGCGCGGCGATGAGCGACGCCGCCATCGCGACCCGGCGCGACAGGAAGGTGGCGGGAACGGCCGCGGTGAGCAGGGCGAGGGTGGCGATCAGGGTCGTGTTCACCCGGCGTCCTCCGTCAGCACTCCGGCGGCGAGCAGCAGGCCGTGCAGGATGGCGACCGGCGTCGGCGGCGATCCGGGAACGAAGACGTCGACGGGGACGAGGCCGGCCACCCCGGAGGCGCCGACGCTCTGTCCGGCGAGGCCGCCGGAGCAGGCGTCGGTGCCGACCGCGACGACCGCCTTGGGGTGGGGCATCGTCTCCCACGTCCGCAGAAGCGGTTCGCGCATCGACTCGGTGCCGACGCCGGTCACGAGCAGGATGTCGGCGTGGCGGGGAGCGGCGGTGAAGAAGAGGCCGAGCCGCTGCATGTCGTAGTGGGGGTTGGTGAGCGCGGCGATCTCCCACTCCTCGCTGCCGTCAGAGCCGGTGTCGACGTGGCGGATGTGGATGGAGCGGCGGAGCGCGGGCACGCGGCTGCCGAGCGCCGGTGCCGGCCCGTCTGCCGCAGCCGTTGCGCGCTCGCGGACCCAGAGTGCTTCGCGACGCCGGCCGGCCGTCTCGTGCACGGCGTCGAAGCCGAACCGGCCGGGGTGACGCTCGACGCACAGCCCGCACAGGATGCAGCGGCCACGGTCGACGTTGACGGTCGCCTCGTCGACGGTGATGGCGCCGGTCGGGCAGATGTCGCCGACGCCGGAGTCGGCGGCCCCGGCGTCGAGCACGCTGATGCGCCCGCGCAGGAGGTGCGGTGCGTGCTCGGGCTGGGCCGGGTAGCGGCTGGTGACCCGCCCC
This sequence comes from uncultured Actinomycetes bacterium, assembly GCA_963805545.1. Classification (GTDB taxonomy): domain Bacteria; phylum Actinomycetota; class Thermoleophilia; order Gaiellales; family JAICJC01; genus JAICJC01. Next base: position 28,041 of record CAWDUU010000008.1, on the reverse strand, counting down.
TTCCTCAGCCCTCTCCAGATCCATTCGAGCATGACGGCTACCGATCCGCGCCGGCCGGCGTGATCTGGAAGCTGTGCTCGATGAAGCCGAAGTCGGTCAGCACGTCGCGCGGGAAGCACCGGGCGAAGACCTGCCAGTTGCGAAGCGACGGCGAGGCGATGTGCGCGTGGCGGATGCGGCCGGCGTCGATCTCGAGCCGGTAGAGCACCTCGCCCTGCGCCGCCTCGGCCCAGCCCCAGGCCGATCCGTCGGCCGCCGGGAGCCGGGCGGCGACGGTCGGGCCGGTGCGCCCGAGCGCGTCGACCGCCTGGCGGACGATGTGCATGCTCTGTGCGATCTCGCCGAGCCGCACCTCGAGGCGCGCCATCGCGTCGCCGGCGTTCCGCGTCACGAGCTGCCAGCCCAGGCGACGGTAGGCGCCGTAGGGTCGTTCGAAGCGGGCATCCGTGGAGACGCCGGACCCGCGGGCGACGGGACCGACGACGGCATAGCGCTCGGCCAGCTCGCGCGGCAGATGACCGGTGCCGAACAGCCGGTCGGTGAAGGAGGTGGTTCCCACCAGCAGCCGCCTGTCCCGGCGCAGGTCGGTGTCGAGACGCTCGATCGCGTCCATCAGCGTGCGGGTCGCGCCGGCGTCGAACTCGGTGACGCCGCCGGGGATGACGACCCCGCGACCGAAACGGCTGCCGCAGAGCTCGGCGCGCAGCCGCATCACGTCTTCCTTCAGGATCCCGAACCGGGCGGCGCCGAGGTGAAGCGCCGTCGTCTCGGCCAGCTGCGCGGCGCAGTGCAGGTGGTTGGCGATGCGTTCCAGCTCGGCGTGCACGGCCCGCCAGAGCTCCGCCCGCCGGGGCGGCGCGGCGCCCAGGGCGCGCTCGACCGCCTGGCAGCAGGCCAGGGCATGGGCCACCGAGGAGATGCCCGCGACGCGCTCGGCCACGACGGCCGCGTCCCGCACGGTCAGCCCGGCCATCCGCCGTTCCAGTCCGCGATGCTTGAACCCGGTGCGGACGTCGAGCAGGGGGACGTCCTCGCCGCCGGTCTCGACGATGAACTGGATCGCCTCGAAGACGCCGGAGCGCACCGGGCCGTAGGGCATGAGGAACGCGTCCTCGCCGACCAGGCGCGGCGTGACGGCGTCGGCGTCGGGATTCAGGAACGGCCTCGGGTCGGCCAGCCCGTCGGGCTCGAACCCGCCGGCGTCTCGGGCCTCGCGCTCGGCCCAGCCGGCGGCGGGGACGGCGTTCGAGACCGCCGGATAGGCGCGCCCTTCCGGCGCCGTTCCGACGACCTCGACGATCTCGCCGCGGATTCCGAACGCGACGAGCAGCGAGCCCGGCGGGCCGGCCGGGGCGAGGGTCAGAAACCGGCCCTGGCGGGCGAGCTCGGCCGCCTCCGACGCCAGGTCGGCGAGCGGCACGTGCAGCCGGGCGGCGCTCATGCGGCGCCTCCCTGGCGAAGGCTGCCGGCGGCGTGGCGCAGGAGATCCGAGAGGCTGCCGGGAACGTGGACGCCCAGGCCGACCAGCACCACCAGGCAGCCGATCATGGCGGCGACCATCCACCGGCTGGTCTCGCCCGTGTCGATGGGAAACGCGGGGGTGCCGGCCGACAGGGTCATCCGCCCGATGTGCCACATGACGCCGAAGAAGGCGAGGTTCACGAGGATGATCAGCAGTGCGACGGCAACGTAGGAGGGGTTGGCAAACCCGGCCGCGACGACCTGGAACTCGCTTCGGAAGACGCCGGAGACCGGCAGGCCGGACAGCGCGATACCGGCGGCCAGGAACATGGGACCGCTCCACGGGAGGACGCTCACGGCGTTGCCGACGTTGCCGACGAGCTTGGTGTCGTAGCGGCGCAGGATCGACCCCGCACCGAGGAAGGCGAGACCCTTGGCCGCGGCATGGCTGAGGACGTGCAGGAGGGCTCCGAAGATGGCGAGTGGGCTGCCGAAGCCGACGCCCAGGGCGATCACGCCGATGTGCTCGATCGACGAGTAGGCGAGCAGCCGCTTGAAGTTCTCCTGGCGCATGACGAAGACGGCGGCGACCGCCAGCGAGACGACGCCGAAGACGATCAGCACCCGGTCCGGAAAGGCGTGTCCGCCGGCGGCCACGGCCACCTGGTGGAAGCGCAGGATGGCGTAGAAGGCGTTGGCGAGCAGCGTCCCGGAGAGCAGCGCCGAGATCGGCGTCGGCGCCTCCGAGTGGGCGTCGGGCAGCCAGGTGTGCATCGGCGCGAAGCCGGCCTTGGTTCCGAACCCGACCATGGCAAGCAGGAAGGCGAGCTTCACGCTGTCGGGGTGCAGGCCGGCCGAAACGCGCAGGTAGTCGGCGAAGCGGGGCAGGTGGTCGGACCCGAGCGGCGCGGTCGCCGCCGCGTAGAGGATGATCACACCCATCAGGGCGATGCCCAGCCCGGCGGAGGCGATCAGCACGTACTTCCAGGCCGCTTCGAGGGCGGCGTCGGTGCGGTCGAGCGCGACCAGGAGCGCCGAGACGATCGTGGTCAGCTCGACCGCGATCCAGAGGCTGGCGAAGTCGGTGGCCAGCGGCACGAGCAGCATCGTCAGGCAGAACAGGTTCAGATAGACGGTGTACCGGCGTGCGAAGGGGGCGTGGTCGTCGCGGCTCTCGCCCCGCAGATAGCCGACCGAGTAGACGGCGGTCACGGCGTACAGAAAGGCGGTCGGCAACACGAAGACGGCGCCGAGGGCATCGAGGCCGACCCAGCCTCCCAGGATGTTGAGCGTGCGGCCGTCGCTCACCGCGAGCGCCGCCGGCACGGCGATCGCGAGTGCCGCACAACCCGAGGCGGCCGTCAGCGCCTGGGCGAGGCGGGGACGGACAAGAAGGGCGGCGATCGACGCCGCCAGCGGCACGACGATCAGGGCGACCAGGAGCCAGGCCATCGTCAGCCCCGCAGCCTGTCGAGGACGTGGGTCGTCACGGAGCTGCGCTCCATCGCCAGGTACTGGACGAGCACGACGAACACGACGACGCCGATCAGGACGTCGAACAGGAGCAGCACCGCGAGGATCAGCGGGAGACCGGGCGCGACGACGAGGCTCGCAAGCGTCGCGCCGTTTTCCACGGTCAGGAACCCGAGCAGCTGCGACGGCGCGTAGGGCCGGACGATCATCAGCAGGAACGCGACCAGCACGGCCGCCATCGCAACCGCCAGCGCGGCCGGCGGCAGCGTCCCCGGTTCGGGCAGCTCCAGGCGAGACAGGGTGTAGAACGCAAAGCCGGAAAGGACGATGCCCGCGAGCACCGCGGAGGGCGCGCCGATCGAGGACGGCACCCGCTCGGGCACCTCGAGCGTGCGCAGCAGGAAGCCGACGCCGACGGGGACGAGCAGGGCCTTGAAGCCGATCGTGACCGCGCCCAGCACGTAGAGCCCGCGGTCGTGGCCGGTCGCGGCCGCGCAGAAGGCGAGCAGGCCGATCATGAGCGATGCCAGGCCGTACAGGCGAAGCAGCTCCCACACGTCCTGGCTCCGAAGCATCACGAACTCGAGCAGCAGCACGAGCACCGCGATCACGGTCGCCGTGCCCGAGAAGACGGTCAGCTGGCCGGGTTGGAAGCTCTGCTGGAAGACGAACGTGATCACCGCCAGCACGGCCAGCAGGAAGCCCGCGACGGTGAACTCGGGGATCTTGTAGAGCCGGAGCTTGGCGTACGCCGACTCGATCACCACGATCACGACGCCGATCCCGAGCGTCTTTGCGAAGAGGATCACGATCGCGAGCAGGACGTGGTCGAGGCGGTGATCGGCGGCCAGCCCCCAGGGCGCGACGAGCACGTTCAGGAAGATCACGAACAGGATCAGCTGCTTCATCGCCGCGCCCCAGCGCAGCAGCGCGAAGCCGGGGCCGGAGTGCTCGAGCGTCCGCGCCTCCTCGATCATCCCGAACTCGAGCGTCGAGCCGTGACTTTCGATCGGGATCCGGCCGGTCTCCGCGAGGATGACGAGAAAGAAGGCGGCCGCGGCCAGCAGATGCGCGGGCCGGGTGATCTCGGCGGCCGATCCCTCAAGCGTCTTGACCAGCGCGTAGGGCAGGTCGGTGTGGGTGATCAGCGCCACGGTGAAGATGACGACCAGGATCGTCGGCTCTCCGAGGGCACCGAAGCTCCGCAGGCGGCTCGAGCCGAGCTGGGTGTAGGGGGTGCCTGTGTCGAGCGCGGCCAGCGAGACCGAGAAGCTGGCCAGGGCGAGGATGAAGCCGCCGCCCAGGATGTCGCCCATATAGCCGAGCTGGAGCGGGAAGTTCGTCAGCACCGGGATCAGGAGCGGCACCGTCATGTAGCAGGCGAACGACGCGTAGGGTGCCGCGCGGAAGACGACGCCGGCGTCTCCCGGGAGGACCGTCTCCTTGTGGAAGAACTTGGCGATGTCGTGGTAGGGCTGGAGCAGCCGGGGGCCGCGGCGCATCTGGACGACGGCCTCGGCCCGGGCGATGATGCCCATCACCAGCGGGCCCAGCACGAGCACCGTCCCGACCTGAAGGAGCTGGATCACCCAGTCGCTCAGAGACGGCACGAGCGTCCCCCACGGGTCAACGGACGCCGCCTCCGCCGCCGGCCGGCCGGTGCGAGTCGCAGGTCCCTCAACCGCTGCTCCTTTCGTGGCGTGCGTCTACCAGAGTGGTAGAGGCCATCAGCCACGAGGGCGGTTAAGCGCGAGCCTCATCGCGTCCGCGGCCACTATAGCCGAGCCGCGATGGCCCGCGAACGGGCCGCGAACGCCTTGACGCCGGTGAGAGACTGGGCGCGCGATGGATGTCGACTGGCACGCGGAGCGCGCCGACCTGCCGGAGCTGGCGACGCTCGACGACCTCGCCTCTCCCGGGATCGACTTCCCGGCGCTTCGCCGGTACCGGCTGGGGCGCGTCCGCGAGCAGATGGAGGCGCACGCCCTCGACGCCTGCGTCCTGGTCGACCCGGTCAACATCCGCTACGCCACCGGGGCCCGGAACATGCAGGTGTTCCACCTGCGTAACCCGGCCCGGTACCTCTTTCTGCCGCTCGACGGGCCGGTCATCCTGCACGAGTTCACCGGCTGCATGCACCTGGCCGAGGGCCTCGAGACCATCGACGACGTGCGCCCCGCGATCACCGCCAGCTACGCGGCCGCCGGGCCGGGCGTGGAGGCGGCGGAGGCCGGCTGGGCGGGCCAGGTGGGCGACCTGGTGCGCGAGCATTGCGGCGGCCGGGCCCGCGTCGGCGTCGAGCGGGTGAACGCCGGCGCCGCGCTCGCCCTCGCGGCGGAGGGGCTGCGCCTTTCCGACGCCCAGGCCCCCGTCGAGCGGGCGCGGGCGGTCAAGTCGGCCGGGGAGCTGGCCTGCATCCGCGCGTCGATCGCGGCCACCGAGGCCGGGGTCGCCCGCATGCGCGCCGCGCTCGCGCCGGGGCTGACCGAGAACCGGCTGTGGTCGATCCTGCACGAGAGCGTGATCGCGCTGGGCGGGGAGTACGTCGAGACGCGGCTCCTGTCGTCGGGGCCGCGCACCAACCCGTGGTTCCAGGAGACGGGCGGGCGGCGCGTGGGTCCGGGCGACCTGGTCGCGCTCGACACCGACGTGGTCGGCTGCCACGGCTACTACTGCGACTTCTCGCGCACGTTCCACGCCGGGCCCGGCGAGCCGACCGCGCGGCAGCGGGAGCTCTACCGCCACGCCCACGAGCAGGTGCACGCGAACCTCGAGCTGCTGCGCCCGGGCCTCTCGTTTCGCGAGTACGCCGAGCGGGCCTGGCCGATCCCGGAGCGGTTCCTCGTGAACCGCTACTTCTGCTCGGCGCACGGCTGCGGAATGACCGGCGAGTACCCCTACCTGTACCACCTGGCCGACTTCGACGAATCCGGCTACGACGGCGTGCTCGAGCCCGGAATGACGATCTGCGTCGAGAGCTACATCGGCGAGGAGGGCGGCGAGGAGGGCGTGAAGCTCGAGCAGCAGGCGCTGATCGGCGACGGCGGGATCGAGCTGCTGTCGTCGTTCCCGTTCGAGCAGGCGCTGCTCTGAGCCGGATGCGTGGCCGTTGACACGCCCTCCGGGGTGCGGTGGAGTAGGCGCGTGACGACCGTCCGGACGACCTGCCCGCGGGATTGCTACGACTCGTGCGGCGTCCTCGTCATCAGCAGGAACGGCCGCACGGTGGTGCGGGGCGACCCGGCCGACCCCGTGAGCCGCGGACGCCTGTGCCGGAAGTGCTCGATCGGGTACAACGGCGCCTTCCTCGACCCCGCCTCGCGGCTGGCCGCTCCGATGGTGCGGACCGGCGCCAAGGGCGAGGGCCGGTTCCGGGCCGCCGGCTGGGACGAGGCGCTCGACCTGGTCGCAGGCCGGGTCGGGGCCGCCGTCGAGGCGGCGGGAGGCGCGAGCGTTCTGAACGCGCACTACACGGGGACGTTCTCCACGCTGGCCTACGGGTTCCCGATGCGGTTCTTCAACCGGCTGGGCGCGACCGAGGTCGACCCCGACAGCGTCTGCAACAAGGCCGGTCACGTCGCGCTCGAGTACGTGTACGGCACGTCGCTCGTCGGGTTCGATCCCCGCACGGCGGGCGACGCGGCGGCGATCGTGGTGTGGGGCGCGAACCCCTCGGCCAGCGCTCCCCACGCCCACGAGCACTGGCTGGCGGAGGCGCCGGGCGCGGTGATCGTCGTGGACCCGATCCGGACGGCCACCGCCGCGCAGGCCGACCTGCACCTCCAGCTCTTCCCCGGCTCCGACGCCGCGCTGGCGTTCGCGCTCATGCACGTGATCGAGCGCGACGGCCTCTCCGATCGCGAGTTCCTGTCCGCGCACACGGTCGGGTCGGAGGAGCTCCTCGGCATGCTGGCGGCCTGCACGCCGCAGTGGGGCGAGCGGGCCACCGGCGTGCCCGCGGCAGCGATCGAGCGCGCGGCCCGGCTCTACGCGGGCGGCCCCGCGCTCCTGTGGATCGGGCAGGGGCTTCAGCGCCAGCCGACGGGCGGGAACGTCGTGCGGGCCGTCTCCCTCCTGCCCGCGCTCACGGGAAACCTGGGCCGGCGGGGCGGCGGCTTCCTGTACCTGAACGACCAGGCGCCGATCGACGGCGACTGGCTGACCGGCGCCGGCCTGGGAACGCCGCCGAGGCCGGTCAGCCACATGGACCTGGCCGGCCGGCTCGAAGACCGCGAGCGTTCGCGGGCGCTCTTCTGCTGGAACATCAACATCGCCGCGTCCAACCCGGAGCAGGCCCGGCTGCGAGCGGCCCTGGCCCGCGAGGATCTGTTCACGGTGGTGGCGGAGCTCTTCCCCACCGACACCACCGACTACGCCGACGTCGTGCTCCCGGCGGCGAGCTTCCTTGAGTTCGACGACGTCGTCACGCCGTACTTCAACCTCGAGGTCTCCGCCCAGGTGGCCGCGGTCGATCCGCCCGGGGAGGCGCTCCCGAACCAGGAGATCTTCCGCCGCCTGGCGCGAGCGATGGGCTATTCCGAACCGGAGCTCTTCGAGCCCGACGACGAGCTCCTGGACGAGATCGTGCGCCAGGCCGGCGTGGCGGAGAGCTTCGAGCAGCTCGCCGGGGCCCGGTCCATCCCGCTCTCGCCCGACCCGCTCGTCCAGTTTCGGGACCGCCGCTTTCCGACCTCCAGCGGCAGGGTCGAGATCGCATCCGCCGCCGCCGAGGCGGACGGCCATCCGCGCGTGCCGCAGCCCTGGGCCGACGCGCGGCCGGGCGGCGGCCGTCTCCGCCTGCTCTCGCCCGCCTCGGCGTGGACGCTGAACGACACGTTCGCCAACGACCGCAAGGTCGCGCACGCGATGGGCGAGGCCACGGTGACGCTGCATCCCGACGACGCGGCACGGCTCGAGGTCGGCGACGGCGACCGCGTCACGGCCGCGAACCGGCACGGCACGCTGACCGGTCTCGTCGTCCGCGTCTCGGACGCTGTCCCGCCGGGGGTCGCGCTCTCGCCGAAGGGCCGCTGGCCGCGGCGGGAGCCGAGCCGCGCCAACGTCAACGTGCTGAACCCGGGGTCGAAGGCCGACCTCGGCGAGAGCACCGCCGTGCACGGGGTCGAGGTCGCGATCACGCCGGACGGGGCGCCGGCCGCGACCCGCTGAACGGTCAGGGGGCGAGCATCTCGAGCCTCAGGGGACGCCCGCCGGCGGTGCCCACGAGGTGGGCCTCGGCCCGGCGCACCTGGAGCGTCCAGCGCAGATGCAGGTGCTCGTGGATGCCGCCGGGCCCCGTCACCGTGACGTTCCCCCGCACCCAGCCGTGCTTGTACGACCATCGGACGCGGCCCGACACCCCCACCCCGGGCACGAAGGCCGCGCGCCGGAGGCTGAACGTCGTCACGTCGCCGCTGCCCGAATACGTCCAGGTGCCGCCGCGCAGGCCGTGGTCGGTCCCGCTGTAGTTGACCCACCAGCGCTGGAGGGCGTCTGCGACGGACTCCGCGCCCGCGGCCGCGACCCGGCGCTCCTGGAGCGTCGAGCGGTCGCCGGCCGTCGGCGTCGCCGCCTCGACGTCGGAGACGTGCAGCGGGAACTCGTCGACGACCCGCACCTCGGGCGTGCGCTGGGAGGCGCACGAGGTGTCGCCCGGCTCGAGCGTCTCCACGAAGTGGGCGTAGATGTGGTCGGGGCAGGCGAGGTTGTCGGCGAGCGCGGTCACGTGGACGTCGTTCTGGACGACGACGAGATGGCTGTTCGGGAACCGGGCGGCCACCACCCGCGCGTCCTCGAGCGGGGTGATGTTGTCGACGTCGCCGTTCAGGACGAGCGTCGGCACGCCGGGATAGGAGGCGCCCGGCGGGTCCGGCGGGTCCGGGAAGGCGGGCGACGGCCAGTTCAGGCACTGGAGGCCGCCCTCGTAGGGATAGCCGATCCAGGCGAACCCCGCGAACGGGTAGAAGGGGCTCGTCCCGATCCGCCGCAGCTTCGCATGCGTGATCGCGAGCCGATCGGCGATCGGGGCCGAGAACGACCACGGCTGCGGGTAGTCGTGGCAGACGACGGCGAGATACAGCGCCTCGGAGCTGTAGGCCGGGTCGCCCGCGGGGCCGTCGGTGGTGAACGTCTCCGCCGCGAGCCGCAGAATCGGCTGGTCGTCGCCGCGCCAGACGGCTCGGATGGCGGCCGGCAGGTCACGCCACACCGCCTGGTAGTAGTAGCCGGATCCGGCGAGCTGTACGAGCGCGTCCTCGTCCACCCGCATGAAGACCCGGGTGCCGTCGCCGTTCCGGGTCCAGCCGGTGATCGGATGGCGGCGGACGCGGTGCACGAGCTGGGCGAGCGCGGTCACCGGGTCGCCGTGGGACATGCAGGGAGGCCGGCGCGCGCACGTGAGCCGCAGCGAGATCCGCGTGCGGGCGGCCAGGTCGCGGAAGAACGGGTCCGAACCCGGAAGCTGATACGTGCCGTCGAGCACCAGCGATCGCAGCCGATCGGGGTAGCGCAGCGCGAAGGCCTGGGCCGCGTACGACCCGTACGAGTCGCCGTACAGGTCGACCTTGCCGGCGTGGACGGCCCGGAGCACCGCCTCGATGTCCTGCACCGACTGGGAGGTGTCGTAGAAGTCGCGCCTGGGACCGAGCTGGCGGGCGCAGCGGCCCGCCCGGGCCAGGTACGGAAAGATGTGGTGCTTGAAGGCGCGGCAACCCAGCGCCCCCGACCGCCCGGTGCCGCGCAGGTCCACGAGCAGCAGGCTGCGGCGGGATGCGACGGGCCGCGAGAGGGCCACACGGTTGGCGCGGTCGGCGGTGGTCGGATAGCCGGGCCCACCCTCGATCGACACGATGGTGGACTGCGCCGGGCGGGCGGCGTCGCGCGGCGGGTAGAGCTCGAAGTAGATCCGGATCCTGCGTCCGTCCGGGTGGCGGCGGTCGAGCGGAACCGGCAGATATCCGCAGAAGGCGCCGCGAGCCGAGGCGAAGTGCGGACAGTGCGCCCGCTGGACCACCGGTGAGATTGCCGGCGGCAGGGCGTGCATGCCGTCGAGTGTATGGCCCCGCGAACCGCGATGCAAGGTTGACAGGTTCTGGGAGCCCCGCGCGCCCGGAGGGCGGTCAGGGCTCGACGAGGCCTTCGCGGATCGCGTAGCGGGTCACCTCGACCCGGTCCCGCATGTCGAGCTTCTCGAGGATGTTCGCTCGGTGGCGCTCGACCGTCTTCGGGCTGATCACGAGCAGGTCGGCGATCTGCTGGTTCGTGTGCCCCTCCGCGATCAGCTTCACGACCTCTCGCTCGCGCGCGGTCAGCGGACCCTGGCCGGGATGTTCACCGCGCTCTGTCCGCTCCAGGTAGCGGCGCATCAGCGAGGACATGACCTGCGGGTAGATGAAGGGCTCGCCGCGCAGCGCTGCCCGACACGCCTCGACGATGTCGTGGTCCGCCTCGCGTTTCAGCACGTATCCCGAGGCGCCGGCCGCGAGAGCCTCGAAGAAGTACTGCTCGCGGTCGTACATCGACAGGATCAGCATCGGCAGCGCCCGTCGGCGCCGTGTGATCTCGCGTGCCGCCTGCAGGCCCGTCAGGCCGGGCATCGCGACATCGAGGATCACCAGGTGGACGTTCTCCGACATCGCCTTGTCCACCGTCTCGATCCCGTCGACCGCTTCGTCAACGACCTTCAGATCAGGCTCCTTCTCGAGCATCGCCTTGATCCCCTCGCGCACCACCGTGTGGTCGTCGGCGATCAAGATGTGCGCCGGGAACGGAATCGACATCTCAGCCCTCGGGCGGGGTCTTGGGGACGTGAAGCCGCACGACGAGACCCTGGCCCGGCGCCGGGTCGATCGCAAGTCGCGCGCCGATCAGGAGCGCTCGTTCACGCATGCCTCGGATCCCCGGCCCCTCCGCGTACCCCGGCGCCAATCCCCGGCCATCGTCGCTGATCGTGAGGTACAGCCGGCCGTCCTCCGCCTGCAGCCGCATCTCGATCCATCCCGCGCCGGAGTGGCGAAGAGCGTTGCTGAGCGCCTCCTGGGCCACCCGATAGACCGCCAGCTCGACCTCGGGCGGAATCTCGTCGAGTCGATCGGCCAGCTTTGTGATGATGCGTGCGTCGGCGTGCTCGTCGAGTGACTGGGCGAGCGCCTGAAGCGCACTCACAAGTCCCAGGTCGTCGAGAATCCCCGGCCGCAGCTGCCATGCCAGCGCGCCGACCTCGTCCAGGGCCGCGCGCGACTCATCCTGGATCGCCGCAATCCGATCGCGAAGCCCGTCGGGCACCTCGGTCGCGACCCGGCCGAGCTGGAGCAGGATCCCGGTCAAACGCTGTCCGATCTCGTCGTGGAGCTCCTGGCCGATCCGTCGCCGCTCGTCCTCGAGAGCCGACACGGTCCGCCGTGTGCTCAGCCGCCGCTCCACCTCCAGCCGGTGAAGCATCCGGTTGAAGGCGCCGATCAGCGTCCGTACCTCGCGCCCGCCCATCGGCTCCAGGAGCTGTTGTGGCCGCAGGACATCGAGCGTCTCCATACGCTGGACGAGACCCTCCAGGCCGCGGAAGCTCAGCCGCAGCAGGATCGCGTTGGCGACGATCATGACCAGGACGCCGGCGCCGAGAACCAGTCCCTCGCCCGCCCCAACCGGGGACGAGACGGTCGCCGGGCTGATCACGAGCAGCAGCGCCGCGATGATCATGACCACGGCGTTCACCGCGACGACGCGGGCGTACAGCGAGACTCGCGACCAGCGCCTCCGCACGGACGGCGTCGCGCCGGGCGTCACGGCGGTGGGCGCTCGCCCGGCACCGTCAGCGTCCTCAGCCGGAGCTGCCGGGTCGCGTTCCGCACTGACCGGAATGCTCGCGCTCACGGGTCCTGACACCACCGGCTCGGGCGGTTTCCACACACGGACGCCACGTTCGGGAGGCTAGCGCCGTGCCGCTGAACGCCTCCAGCCGCGTGCGGGGCGCGGATGACCATGCCGCGGCGACGGCGCGCACGCGGCACGGTCAATGCTTGCGATCTGGCGGGTGGAAGCCGACCCGCAAATCTGCTTCCACCCGCCGGCGCCCGTCGTCAGCCAGGGCGGAGGATCGACCGCCGCCCATTTGACGTTCGGGCGTCGCTGGCGGCGACGCAAGCCTCGTCAGTTCGCCAGCGCACCCGGGATCCGATGAGGAGCCTGAAGGTCCACGCAAGCCGACACCAGCCGATGTCGGAGCGACTCGCTCGTGCGCCGCGGCCAGCGTCTTTCGCGCTTCCATGGATCTCTCGTATCCCGGCATGTTCCAAATTATCCCCGCTCCGGGCGTGCGCCGCCATGAGGGCACGACCCCATCCCATGCATCGCCGGACGGCGGGCGAGACGTCGTGCGTCATCACTCCGAGGTCTCGTTCGCCGAGTCCGGCAGGAGCAGCGACGGGCGGACCCGGAGCAGACGCGCGGGCCGTGCCGGAAGCCACCAGTTCCAGTCCCCGAGAATCGAGACGGACGCCGGCACCAGCACGCCGCGGACGATCGTGGCGTCGAGCAGGATCCCGGCTGCGAGAGCGGTCGCGAACATCTTGATCTCGGTGCCCGGGCTCGCGCTGAGCGCCACGAATGCGAGGCCGAGGATGAGCGCGGCGCTGGTGACCAGCCGGCCGGTGCGGCCGATGCCCTCGACCACCGCCTGGTCGGTCGAACCGGTGCGGTCGTACGCCTCGCGCATTCGGCTGATGATGAACACGTGGTAGTCCATCGACACGCCGAACAGAAACGCGAACACCGTGATCGGCATCTCGACGTTGATCGACCGGGTCGCATCGATCCCCCAGATCGTCTCCGAGCCGGCGCCCATCTGCCAGACGACCACCATCACTCCCCACGCGGCTGCGACAGAGAGCAGGTTCATGACGACGGCCTTGAGCGGCAGAACCAGCGACCGGAACGCGCGCGCGAGGAGCACGAAGGTGAGACCGGCGATCAGCGCGATCATGAGCGGGAAGTTGCCGTACACGGCATCGACGAGGTCGGCGCTCTGCGCCGCCTGTCCGCCGGTGGTGGCCTCGGCCGCCTGTGCATGCGCCGCCGTACGGATCCGGTCCAGCGTCGCACGGCCGCGAGGCGAGTTGGCATCCGCGGCCGGAATCGCCGACACGATCGCGGTGCCGCCGCTGCGCCAATCCGGCGGAGCGACCGCATCCCGGACGCCGTCGACGCCGGCGAGGTTCGAGGCGACAGCGTCGGGGTCGCCCGACCGTACCAACACGTCCACCGGCGTCAACGGCCCGGGCCCGATGCCCGAGCGCCGGAGCTGATCGAAGCCTGACCGCGCGGGCCCCGACTGGGCGAGCGACTCGGCCCGCGGATTCCCGAGCTGGATCGTCGACGCCGCGACGATCAAGCCGGCGAGCACGGCGAGCGACGCACCGGCGGCCACCCACCGAAACCGCACGACCACACGCGCCCACGCCGTCCAGGCCCGGCTGGCATGCGCCCCACCGCTCCTGCGCGGCCAGTCCAGTCTCGGCCCCACGGTCGCCAGGATCACCGGCAGCAGCGTCAGCGCCACGGCAACGCTGACGATCGGGATCAGCATTCCGGCGATGCCGATGCTGCGCAGGAACGGCACCGGCAGTGAGACCAGCGCCAGCAATGCGATCGCGACCGTCGTTCCGCTGAACACCACCGCCGACCCGGCGTGCTCCATCGCCCTCTGGACGGCCAGCTCGTTGGACACGCCGGCTCGTCCGTGCTCCTCGCGCCAGCGCATCACGATCAACAGCGCGTAATCGATTGCGATGCCCAGCCCGATCAGCGCAACCAGGAACTGGATCACCACCGACACCTCGGTGACGGTCGCAAGCGGCCACACCAGCAGGAACGTCGTCGGTATCGCAACGATCGCCATCAACAGCGGCACGACCGCCATCAACGAGCCGAACACGAAGGCGAGAATGAGGAGGGCTCCGAGGCCCGCCACCACCACTTCCAGCATCAGGCTGACGCTCGCCCCAGCATCCTCCCCGGCCGCCGACGCGCGAAGCGCCTCCAGACCCGTCACCTCGACGGGCGAATCGCCCACCGTCACTCCATCGAGCGCCGCCTGCACCTGCCGAGCCTCCTTCTGCCCGGGCTCCAGGCCACCGCGCTGCGGTATGTACACGAGTGCGAACGTGGTGCGCCGATCGTGGGAGACAAACGCGTCGTCGCCGGTCGAGCCGTACGACGCGATTCGCGCCTGAGGCAGCACGGCCGTCACCCTCGCCAGCGCCGCCCTGAGCTCCCGGCCCACGCCCGGCGAGTCGACCGTTGTCCCCCTTGGCAGCGTCACCACCGGAACGATCGGCGCGACATCCCCTCCGGCCCCATACGTCGACGCGATCTGACGATTCGTGTCGAACCCCTCCCGGCCGGGCACCGCAAACTCGTCCGAAAGCGCACGCCCCGCCGGCCCGATCGCCAGAAACGAGGCCACCGCGGCCACCATCCAGACCCACGCCACAACCCGCTTGTGGGCCAGAACCCATCGACTCACCCACGCGACCGCGCCCACCCGCTGCTCGTTCATCACGCTCCTCTCAACGACTGCGAGAAGCGTCACCGCGAACCGCGCATCCCGCCATGCGGGCGCGACCCCATCTGCGTGCCAAGAGCGATGGGCGGTGGGTCTGGCGTGGGGTCATCGCCGATCCATGGGCGCCCTTCGCGCGGCGGGTGCGCGGTGGGCGGGCTGTGCGGGGGCCGGCGCCGGTTCGGCGGGAGCGATCGGATGGACGATCCGCTCCCCGGGGGTGAGCTCGAACGGCGTCCTCCAGTGCGAGAGCGACAGCCTGCGCTGACCCTGTTCGTGGCGGTATTCCGCCCGGTCTGCGGTGACCTCGACGCGCAGCCTGGTTGCCCGGTAGGTGACCGGGAACCGCAGGCGGCTGACGCCCGGCGGGAGCCGGGGTGAGAAGCTCAGGGTCTCGCCGTGGTCTCGCAACCCGCCCAGGCCGGCGACCGCCGCGAGCACGGCGCCGGCGAGGGCGGCGATGTGAAGTCCGTCGCGGACGTTGTGCTCGAGATCATCGAGGTCGATCAGTGCCGCCTCGGCCAGGTAGTCGTGAGCCAGCTGGAGATGGCCGACCTCCGCCGCGACGATCGCCTGGACACAGGCCGACAGGGAGGAGTCGCGGACGGTGATGCCTTCGTAGTAGTCGAAGTCGCGGCGTTTCTGCTCATCCGTGAAGGCGTCACCTCGGCGATACAGCGCGAGCACGAGGTCGGCCTGCTTGGCGACCTGTTTGCGGTACAGGTCGAAGTAGGTGTGATGAAGCATCAGGGGATACTGGTCGGCGGTGGTCGATTCGAAGTCCCACCGCTCGTGTAACAGGAAGTCCTGGTCCTGCGGGTGGACTCCAAGATCCGGTTCGAACGCGACGAAGACGGCGGCCGCGGCGTCGCGCCACGATGTGGCCTCATCCTCGTCCACGCCGAGCGCGGCGGCCGCTTCGGGGTTTCGGACAACGGCGGCCGCGGCGTGGCGCAGATTGGCCTGCGCCATCAGGTTGGTATAGGTGTTGTTGTCGGCCAGCGCCGAGTACTCGTCCGGCCCGGTCACCCCGTCGATTCGGAATGTTCCATCCGCCCCGGTATGGCCGAGGGTCGTCCACAGCCGGGCCGTCTCGACCAGCAGTGCGAGCCCGTACCGGCGTTCGAACTCGGCGTCGCCGGTGGCGTTGACGTATCGGGCAGCGGCGTCGGCGATGTCGGCGTTCACGTGAAAGGCCGCCATCCCTGCCGGCCAGTATCCCGAGCACTCTTCGCCGCGGATCGTCCGCCATGGGAAGGCGGCGCCTCGGCGGCCGAGTTCCCGGGCGCGGTTTCGGGCCAGCTCCAGCGTGGAGTGGCGCCAGATCAGGGCGTCGCGCGCCAGCTCGGGAGTCGTGTAGGTGAGGAGCGGCAGGACGAACGACTCCGTGTCCCAGAATGTATGGCCGTCGTATCCCGTCCCCGTCAGCCCTTTCGCGGGAATCGCGCGGCGGCCATCCGCCCGCGCCGTTGCCTGAAGCACCTGGAACAGCGCAAAGCGAAGCGCTTGTTGCAGCTCCGGATCGCCGTCGAGCTCGACATCAGACCGCCACCAGAACTCGTCCAGATAGGCTCGCTGGGCCGCCGCGAGGCCGTCAAACCCCTCGGCCAGCGCGATGTCGAGGCTGCTGTCGACCTGGTCACGCAGCCACTCCTCCGACTGTTGCGACGACCAGTGATAGGCCAGCAGCTTCACGATCCGAAGGGGGGCGCCGGGCCGTAGCAACGCAGACACGCTCACCCGGCCCAGATCCGGCTCGCTCTCCGTCAGGGTCTGCACGTCTTCGCCCAGTTCGATCGTGTGCTCCATCCCCGCAGCCAGCGACAGGCCGCTTGACCGCGTGGTGTGCGCCAACACCACCCGCAGCCCGTGGTCGACCGCCAGCCGGCTCTCCAGCACGGTGCCGAGCGTCGACGCTCCCCGCGGGTCGACCGTGGTGATGACGTCACTCTGATTGGCCAGCAGGTTCGACTGAAGCGCGACGCGCAGCGGGGAGTCGACCGCCTCAACCTCAAAGCTGATGGCCGCGACGCTGCGGTCTCGAAAGGACACGAGGCGCCGGCTCGTCACCTGCACCGACCTGCCGGCGCTCGATGTCCAGCGCAGCCGACGCTCAAGCGTGCCGGCTCGCAGGTCGAGGACGCGCTCGTGCCGGTCGAGCCGTCCCCGGCGGACGTCCAGCGGCTCGTCCTCCACCAGCAGCCGGATCAGCTTCCCGTCGGTCACGTTCACCATCGTCTGCCCGGCCTCGGGGAAGCCGTACGCCCGCTCCGCATACGTGATCGGGTGCGACTCGAAGAAGCCGTTCAGATACGTCCCGCTGGACGCCCGCGGCTCCCCCTCGTCCAGATTCCCCCGAAGCCCCAGGCGCCCATTGGCAAGCGCGAAGACCGACTCGGTCTGCGCCAGCACACCCAGATCCAGCGCCGTCTCGCGGACCGCCCACGGCTCGACCGTGAATGCTGCGTGCACGATCACGCCGACACCGGGTCGCGCGAACCGGTCACGGATCCAGCAGCTCGGCCAGATCGGCCCCGACCAGGTCGGCGCCGTGCCGGCGCAACTCGCGGGCCTGGCCCGTGCGATCGACTCCCACCACGCACAGAAACCCTCCCGCACGCCGCCGCATGCACCCGCGCCGTCTGCGTCAGCACCCCATCGAGATCAAACAGGCAGGCCTTCGCCCGGTCAGGCAGCCCCAGCATCGACGCAAGCATACGAGGCGGTGACCGGGCGAGTGCACGCGGTCGGCCTTGGCCACGCGGCCTCTTGCACCGTCCGCCGCGCGCTGGAATCGTTGCGTGCCGGTGGCACGCGAAACGCATCCTCCGGGCGGGACTCTGGGTGTCGCCGCGCTGGTCTCGATCGGGATCGGCGGGATGGTGGGGGGCGGCATCTTCTCGGTGCTGGGATTGACGGTGCAGATCGCCGGCGCCGGGGCGTACATGTCGTTCCTCGTCGGAGGGACGGTGGCGGGCCTGACCGGCTGGTCGTACGCGCGGCTGTCGGTGCTCATCCGAAGCCGCGGCGGCACCGCCACGTTTCTCGATCGCGCGTTCGGCACCCGGATTGCGGGGCCGCTCAACCTGCTGCTGTGGTTGAGCTACTTCGTCATGCTGGGTCTCTACGCGGTTGCGTTCGGCGCGTACCTGGCCGCCCTGCTCGGTCTCGATCCCAGCGGCGGATGGCGCCGCATTCTGGGCAGCCTCGTGATCGTCTGCTTCGCGGCGTTCAACCTGCTTGGCGCGCGCGTCGTGGGTCGCGGTGAGGCGGTGCTCGTCTACTTCAAGCTGGCCGTGCTGGCCGCCTTCGTGCTCGGCGGCCTGCTCGAGGTCGAGCCGAGCCGGATCGCTCCGTCCGCGTTCCCCTCATTCGGCGTGATCGTCTACGCGGGGGCGCTGATCTTCCTCGGCTACGAGGGCTTCGAGTTGATCGCCAACGCCTCCGAGGACGCGCGCGACCCCGAACGGACCCTCCCGCGGGCGTACCTGATCTCGATTGGCTGCGTGATCGTCCTCTACGTGCTGGTCGCCCTGGTCGCGGTCGGAAACCTGGCGCCGGCCACGATCGCGAGCGAACGCGACTACGTCCTGGCCGCGGCCGCCCGACCCTTCCTGGGCTCGGTGGGTTTCAAGCTGATCGCGGTCGCAGCCGTCGTCTCGACCGCCAGCGCCATCAATGCCACGCTCTACGGCGCCGCGAAGTTCACCTATCTGATGGCGCACGACGGCGAGCTGCCCGAACGACTCGGCACGCCGATCTGGAACCGCCCCATCGGGGGCCTTATCGCAACCACGCTGGGCACGCTCGTGATCGTCAACACCATCGACATCAAGGGGATCAGCCTGATGGGCTCGGCCGGCTTCCTGATCGTGTTCGCGGCCGTCAACGTCGCCGCCGCCCGCCTCGTCGCGCACACCCCCGCCGGCCTCGCACTGTCGCTCGCCGGCGCCGTCGCCTGCGCAGGCTCACTCGTCGCACTCATCGTCTACGCCGCCACGCACATTCCCGGCCAGCTCGGCGTCCTCGCCGCACTCATCGCCTTCGCCGCGATCGCCGAAGCCGTCATCGGACGCCACCGCCGGGCCCCGCGGAAACACCCAGCCTGACCATCCCGGGCGGAGCGACGGCGGCAAGGAGCTGCGGCCCGTCGGGCCGGTCGCGCGGGCCTGGTCGTTGCTGATCGTGCGCTCGGTCAGCGCCGGCGATGCGGATAGCCGGGCTCGCGTCCCTGGAAGGACAGGATGCGGGGGTTCTCGACGACGCCGTCCCGGATCTCGATCGCGCGCCGGATCGTGTCGCTCGCCTGCCAGCCGTCGGGCCCGGACATGACGGCGCGCAGGTGCGGGATGAGCGCCTCGCTGATCTCCCAGGTCGCGGAGTTCCAGAGGTAGGAGGGGCTGTGGTCGACGGCGTAATAGTGGACGCCGGGCCCGACCACGAAGATCGGCTCGTCGAACGACGTCGGCCGCGCCCACTCGAATCCCATGCCCTCGTCGCAGGACACGTCCACGATCAGGCTCCCGCGCTGGAACCGGTCGAGATCCCGGCTGGTGACGAACATGAGCGGATCATCGGTGTCCTGTAGCACGCAGTTGACGATCACGTCGTGCCCCGCCAGGAACTCGGCGAGCGACCCGCCCGCGGGCGGGGTCAGCGCCGGCCGGCGGGCCGGGTGGGCGTCGTCGCGGTCGTAGTGGACGAGCCGTGCCGGCGGCATCGGGGCCCCGACCGCCGCCACGCGCCGGTTCGTGAGCACGCTGATGTCGTGCACCCCGAGCGCGAGCAGCGCGGCGATCGCTCCCCGCCCGGTGGCACCGAAGCTGATCACCGCGGCACGCAGCCGCGGGCCGTAGTACCCGGAGGTGCCGCGCAGCTGCAATGCGTGCAGCACGGAGCAGTAGCCGGCCAGCTCGTTGTTCTTGTGGAACACGTGCAGGCTGTAGGCGCCGTCGGGCGTCCAGTGGTTCATCGCCTCCCAGGCGATCATCGTCAGCCGGCGGTCGATCGCAAGCTGGGTCAGCTCGGCGTCCTGCACGCAGTGCGGCCATCCCCACAGCACCTGGCCGGCCCGGAGCGCCGCGACGTCCTGGTGCAGCGGCTTCGGCAGGGCGACCACGTCGCACTGCGCGAACAGTTCTGCACGGGAGCGAAGGCCGCCCACGTGCGCGGCGAGCTCGTCGTCCGCAAACCCGTGCTGCCGCCCGTAGCCGCGCTCGAGGAAGATGCGGCCGCGCAGGTCAGCGTCGATCCGTTCCAGGTGCCGCGGATGGATCGGCAGCCGGCGCTCGTCAGCTTTGCCCGACGTCGCGACGACGCCGAGGGTCAACCCGTCCACCCGACCCTCCAATCCCACCGGCACACGAGTCTACACGCGGTCACCGGCGGCTTGCCTCTGGGCTGCCGATCGGGCGATGGGTCGTGGTCAGGGCCCACGGCGAAGAGCGATCTCGTGTCGCATGAAGCGGCCGGAGCGGCGGCGGACGCGGCGGCGGAACCGTTGCTCGTGGGTCGTCGGCGGGCGCACCAGCCTGCCGCGTTCACGGGCGTAGAAGCGGCTCTTGGCGATCTCGACGAGGGCGAGATACGTGAGCACCATGCCGAGCAGGATCAGGAAGAAGGCGACCGGCAGGGTGCTGAATCCGAGGATGTGCGACAACGGGGTGAACGGAAGGATCGCGCCGAGGGTCGCCATGGCGGTGGGGGTGACGACCATCGCGGGGCTGGGACGGCTGCGGAAGAAGGGGACGCGACGGGTGCGGATGAGGAACACGACGAGCGTCTGGGTGGCGAGGGATTCGACAAACCACCCGGTGCGAAACTCGGCGTGATCGGCATGCAGGATGGTGAGCATGACGAAGAAGGTGAGGAAGTCGAAGATCGAGCTGACGGGTCCGAACAGGGCCATGAAGCGGCGGACGAAGCCGATGTCCCATGCGGCCGGCCGGGCGACGGTCTCGGGATCGACGCGGTCGGTTGGGATCGCGAGCTGGCCGGTGTCGTAGAGCAGGTTGTTGAGCAGGATCTGGGAGGGGAGCATCGGCAGGAAGGACAGGAACAGCGAGGCGCCGGCCGCGCTGAACATGTTCCCGAAGTTCGACGACGTGGCCATCAGGACGTACTTGAGCGTGTTGGCGAAGATCCGCCGTCCCTCTTCCACGCCGTCTGCGAGCACACCCAGATCCTTGTCCAGGAGCACAATGTCGGCGGCGTCCCGAGCGACGTCGGTCGCGGACTCGACCGAGATCCCGACATCTGCGGCGTGCAGCGCGACCGCATCGTTGACGCCGTCGCCCAGGAAGGCGACGTCCGCACCACGCCGCCGGGCGACCTTGATGACTCGCGACTTCTGCTCGGGGCTGACGCGGGCGAAGACCGTCGTGTGCGGGATCGCCTCGGACAACCCGTCGTCGTCGAGAGCGTCCAGGTCGCCACCGTTCAGCACGTCGCCAAGGGGGAGCCGGATCGCCCGGCAGATCGTCGCGGCCACGGCGCCGTTGTCGCCGGTGATGACCTTCACATCGACTCCCAGCGCGGCCAGCTTGGCGATCGACGCGCCGGCGTCGGCCTTCGGCGGATCGTTGAACGTCAGAAACCCCACCAACTCGAGGTCGCGCTCGTCCTGCACCCGCGGGTCGGCGGCCCGGGGGGCGTCACGGGTTGCCACCGCGACCACCCGCGCACCCTCGCCAAACAGACGATCGAGCACACCGGCCGCCACGGTGGGCGCACTGACGCAGCGGGCCAGCACCGCTTCGGGTGCACCCTTGGTCACGAGCACGGGGGTGCCGCCCGGCCTGCTCACAACGACGGACACCAACTGCCGCTCGTGATCGAACGGCAGGATCCCGAGCCGCCGGTAGGCGTCGGGGCCGTCGGGGTGGTCGAGAATGGCCTGGACGTTCGGCGCCTTCCACAGCGCCTGATCCAGCAGATTCCCACCGACAGGCCCGTGCGCGGTCGGCGTCGCCTCGTTGCACACCAACCCCAGCCGGAGCGGGTCCACCGCCGGCCGGCCCGATCCGTCCAGCGACCGGTCGAAGCTGACGGCGCCCTCCGTCAACGTGCCGGTCTTGTCGGTGAACAGCACCTGGATGTTGCCGAGGTCCTCGATGGTGACCAACCGCTTGACCAGCACCTTGCGCCGCGCCAGCTCACGCGAGCCGGCGGACAGGCTGACGCTCACGATCGCGGGAAGCAGCTGCGGTGTGATCCCGATCGCGATCGCCAGCGAGAACAGCAGTGACTCGATGATCGGGCGCGCGAGGACGACGTTGATCACGAAGATCGAGCCGGTGAGGCTGCCCGCAACCCACACCAGAAGCTTGGAGAAGTCCCGCAGCCCAACCTGAAACGCGGTGTCCGTCGGCGGCGCCGCCAATCCCACGGCGATCCTGCCGAACGCCGTGGCCGACCCGGTCGACACCACCACCGCGCGGGCGGATCCCTGATGCACGATCGTGCCCATGAACGCGCACGACGCCAGATCGACCGCCGAGTCGCCGCGCACCGGCTCGGCCGACTTCGCAGAGGGCATCGACTCGCCGGTCAGCACCGCCTCGTCACACTCGAGCCCCGCCACCTCCAGCAACCGCACGTCGGCGGGGACCACATCGCCGATACGCAGCGACACGACGTCACCCGGCACCAGGTCACGAACGTCGATCGGGGCCTCCACGCCGTCCCGAGTGACCAGCGCATGGTGACGAGTGCCGGCGTGCAACGCGGCCACGGCACGCTCCGACCGATACTCGTTGACGAACCCCAGGCTGACGCTGAGCAGGACGATCGCCGCGATGATGACAGCGTCGGTCGGATCCCCGGTCAAGCCCGACACGGCCGCCGCCGCCACCAGCAGGATCAGCAACGGGTTTCGAAGCTGCCGCATCAACACGCCCACCGCCGTCACCCGATGGGTGAGCAGCACGTTCGGGCCGTACTGCCGCAGCCGCTCCCCGGCCTGTGCCGCACTCAGCCCCGACTCCGTCGCATCCAGGAGCTTCAACGCCTCGCCCCGCTCGAGACGCGAGGCAGCCGCCAGATCGAGCAGCGCCCGGCCCGGCTCCCGCGGGTCCCCGGCGGTGGCCTTGACGCGCTGCACGTCGGCATCCTGCCACCCGCGCCGGATCACCGGCGGGCAGAGGCTCGTGGCATGCCTGCCGGGGACAGGCGAGCAGGCGATCCCGGCAAGCCCTGAGAGGGTGGCGCACGCCGCAAAACGGCAGTGCGGTGCCGCGAGCCGGGGGGACGTGGCGTGCCAAGATCATCGCCGCCGAAGGCGAATCTGATCGTGCCTCGTCAGCTCGTCGACGCGGAGCACGATGGCCGGCTCAGGTCACCGCCTCCGAATCTCCACCAGCTCCGGCAACTCAACCGCCTGGCGTCCTGTTCGGCCCGGCGAGGGCAGTGTGGGGCGGGATATGCTGCCTTCTTGGAGGGTATCCAGGGTTCAGTGGGAATGGGCCTGTTCTTCTACCCCCGGGGCGGCTCGGCGCGAGTTGCCGGGTATCTGTCACGTGCGCTTCAGGTCTTCGGCTGGCCGGTGACGTTGGCGTGCGGATCGCTCGGCCCGGCTGGGGCACCCGGCAACGCCGAGTCGGTGTTCGCCGGTGTGGACATCGTGCCCGCACGGTACGACGACGCGGTCGCCCGGTGGGCTCGGGGCGAGGATCCGATGGATGCGCCGTTTCCGATGCATCCATCGTTTGAGGCGCGCCCTGGAGTGCCCGATCGCGGCTTCCCGTGGGTGTCTCCGGCGCAGGGTGAGCGAATCGCCGTCGCATGGGCAGCCGTGCTCGCCCAGTCCGAAGCGATGGCACGAGCGCGGGTGCTGCACCTCCATCACCTGACACCGATTCATGATGCCGCCGCGTTGGCCCTTCCCCGGCTGCCGGTGGTGACGCACCTGCACGGCACCGAGTTGAAGATGCTTGATGCGATCGCGCGGGCCGAGCCGCGCATGAGCGGGCCATATGCCGACTGGTGGGCGTCTCGGATGCGCGATTCGGCGCGCCAGGCGGTCGCGACGATCACGATCTCCCCTCACGACCAGGGCCAGGCGGTGCGGTTGCTCGGGATCGACCCGGAGACGGTCCACTCGATCCCGAACGGCGTGGACGTCGATCGCTTCATCCCGCACCGGCCAGGCCCCGAACAACGCCGGTCACACTGGCTGCGCTGGCTCGTGAGCGACCCGCAAGGCTGGGATGAGGCGACCTCCACGCCGGGCAGCATCCGCTACACCGAAGCAGAGGTGATCGACGCATTTTTCGATCCGGAGACCGGCGAGGCGCGGCCGGTCTTGATGTACGTCGGCCGCTTCCTGGCGTTCAAGCGCGTCCCGCTGCTGGTTCGCGCCTACGCTCGAGCACGCAAGTCGATGTCGGTGCCGGCGCCGCTCGTCATCTGGGGCGGTTGGCCGGGCGAGTGGGAGGGTGAGCATCCGCATACGGTCGTCACGCGCGAGCGTATCGACGGGGTGTTCTTCGATGGGTGGCGCGGCCACGACGAGCTGCCGCTTGGGCTGAGCTGCGCCGATTGTTTCGTCGCGCCGTCAACCGACGAGCCGTTCGGCCTGGTCTACCTGGAGGCGATGGCCTGCGAGCTGCCCGTCATCGGCACGCTCAGCGGCGGCCCTCTCAGCTTCATCAACGTCAGCCCGGGCGAGCCCGATGGCTGGCTCGTGCCCCCCGACGACGAAACGGGCCTCGCCAATGCAATGGTCACCGCCATCGACGATGACGCCCAACGCGCCCGGCGCGGCATCAACGCCCACCGCCACGCTCGCGAGAACTACTCGTGGCGACACGTCGCCGAACAGACCGTCGAGGTCTACGAGAGCCACACACGCTCCCGGCGGTAGCCTTGTGTGGGTGGAGAAACG
The DNA here is from genome assembly GCA_963805545.1 of uncultured Actinomycetes bacterium. Classification (GTDB taxonomy): domain Bacteria; phylum Actinomycetota; class Thermoleophilia; order Gaiellales; family JAICJC01; genus JAICJC01. Next base: position 3,670 of record CAWDUU010000008.1, on the reverse strand, counting down.
GGATCCCGCCGTTGCCTGCTCCGAGGATGAGTTCGCAGCGCTCGTGGAGTGCGAGCTCGACGCGCTGCCCGGATGGATCAAGTCGGCGATCGGCGGCCACAACGTTGCCATCTCGATCGAGGACAAGCACCCCAGCGAGCCGAGAACGCTCGGCGTGTTCGCCCGATACAGCGGCGCTTCGGAGATCACGCTCTACCGTCTATCGATCAGCCGGGCGGCAGGCGACCGGCAACAACTTCCACGCGTGATCCACGACACGCTCCTGCATGAGCTGGGGCACCTGTTCGGCATGACCGAGGCCGACCTCGACGACTACTCGATCGGCAACAACCCGCGCCCAGACGCCCAACGAGTCCATGGCCCACGGCGCGACGGGCGGGCGGATACCGAATAGCCGGCGGGTCTCCACGAGCAGGCTGGTCGCTCGTTCGCCACGCGCGCTCAGCTCCCGACGGATGGGTCAGGCGTTCGCCTCGGCGGTGCGGCGTGCGCTCGCCTCGGCCCAGCGTGTCGTCGACACGACCGCGAGCACGAGGACGGCGGCGACGGCGCCGAGGATCATCCACCACGCCGGGCGGGCCGCGGCGGTGAAGCCGGCTGCGGCGCCGCCGTCGAGCGCGGCGCTCCCGCCGGCGATCGCGCCGGCCAGCGCCACTCCGAGTGTCAGGCCGACCTGGCGGCTGGTGGAGGCCACGGCGGCGGCGACGCCGGCCTGCGAGGCGGGCATGCCCGAGACGGCGGTGTTGGTGATCGGCGGGTTGACGAACCCGAAGCCGACCCCGAACACCGTGTAGGCGATCAGCACGTAGGCGATCGGGCTGCCGGCCCGAAGCTGGGTCAGCATCGCCACCGCGGCGACCAGCGCGACGCCCGCCGCGAGCAGCGGCGGCCGCGGGCCGCGGGAGCCGACGAGGCGGCCGGAGAGCGGTGCGAACACGAGCACCATCGCGGCCATCGGCAGCATGCACAGGCCGGCCCGAAACGGTGAGAGCCCCCGCACCTCCTGGAGGTAGAGCGTATTCAGGAACAGGAACGCCCCGAGCGCCGCGAACGCGCAGAGCGCGATCGCGCTGGCGCCGGAGAACGGCGCGCTTCGGAACCAGCGCACCTCCAGCAGGGGCTCGTGCCGCCGCAGCTCATACGGAATGAGGGCGGCGAGGGCCAGTAGAGCCACGGCGAGTGCCGCCACGATGTCGATCGAGGCCCAGCCGTGGTCGGGCCCCTCGATCGTCCCGTACGTGAGCGATGCCAGGCCGGCGATCACGAGCATCTGACCGACGGGATCGACCCGGCGCGGCCGCTCGGCGCGCGACTCGGGCACGAACCGGTGGGTGGCAAGGACCGCCAGCGCGCCCACCGGCACGTTCACCAGGAAGACCGCCCGCCAGCCGACGGCGCCGACCAGCGTGCCGCCGAGCACGGGCCCGAGCGCGATGCTGAGCCCGAACATCGCCGCGTACACGCCGATCGCGCGGGCCCGCTCGGCCGGGTCGACGAACACGGTGCGGATGATCGACATCGCCACCGGGCTCAGCATCGAGCCGCCGGTCGCCTGAAGCACCCGGGCGGCGATCAGCACACCCGTCGTGGGCGCCAGCGCGCAGAGCAGCGAACCGAGCGAGAACACGAGCAGGCCGAGCTGGAACACGCGCTTGCGCCCGACGCGGTCGGCGGTGGAACCGGCCAGCATGAGCAGGCTTGCCAGCACGAGGGTGTACGCGTCGACCGTCCACTGGAGGCCGGCCAGCGAGGAGCCCAGCGAGCGGTGGATGGCGGGCAGCGCGATGTTCACGATCGTGGCGTCGAGCCCCACCATCAGGAGGCCCATCGAGCAGATCGCCAGCACGAGCTGGCGGCGGCGGGTGGGGTTGATGTCAGTCACTGTCATAGAGTACCACGCGATGACAGTCGCTGCCGTCACTACAATCGGCTCCATGGCCCGCTGGCAACCCGACGCGCGCGGTCGCCTCCGCCAGGCGGCCCTCGAGCTCTACGGCGAGCACGGGTTCGACCAGACCACGGTGGCGCAGATCGCCGAGCGGGCCGGCCTCACGGAGCGGACGTTCTACCGCCACTTCGCCGACAAGCGCGAGGTCGTGTTCTCGGGCGAGGTGCACCGCGTCCTCGTGCGGACGCTCGCCGACGCCCCCGCGTCGATGAGCGCGATCGAGGCGGTCACGGCCGCCCTCGACGCGGCCGGAGCCGTGCTCGACGAGCGCCGCGAGATGACCCGCCGGCGGCAGGCGGTCATCGCCGCCAACCCACGCCTCCAGGAGGGCGAGCAGATCAAGTACGCGACCATCGCCGCAGACCTCGCTGAAGCCCTCCGCGGGCGCGGCGTCGAGCCTCCGGCCGCCCGCCTGGCCGCCGACGTCGGCGTCGCCGTCTTCCGGGCGGCGTTCGAGCGCTGGATCGACGAGGACGAGCAGCGCGATTTCGGCCGGCTCGTCCGGGACACGCTGGACGAGCTGGCGGCCGTGGTGAGCGGATGACTCCGGAACGACCCGAGGTGATCGACCGCCGCGACGGCGTGAACGGCGAGCTCGTCCTGCGCAGGGCCGGGGCGGATCACGAGGTGATCGTGAACGGGACGTTCCTGATGGACACCCGCGGTGGCCGCTCGGAGCGCGCGCTCGTGCGCGAGGCGGTCGCCGGCCTGCGCGACGCGCGCGTGCTGCTGGGCGGGCTCGGGGTCGGCTTCTCGCTCGACGAGGCGCTCCGGGCGCCCGGCGTGGCCGAGGTGGTCGTCTGTGAGATCGAGCCGGCCGTGGTCGAGTGGGCGCGTACGCACCTGCGCGCGCACGGCGGTGCCGGCCTCGACGACCCGCGCGTCAGCCTCGCCGTCGGCGACCTGGGTGACGTCGCTCGAGGGGCTCGACGGCCCGGTCGACGCGATCTGCCTCGACGTCGACAACGGCCCCGGCTGGCTCGTCCACGACCGCAACCGCCGCCTCTACGCGGACGCGGGGATCGCGGTCATCCACAGCCGCCTGCGGCCCGGCGGCCGCCTGACGGTGTGGGCCGCGGCGGCCGACGCCGGGTTCGAAGCGCGGCTGCGCGACCGCTTCGACGCGGTCCGGGCGGTGGCGATCCCGGTGCCCCGCGGTGAGGACGACGTCGTCTACGTGGCGGAGTCGTCATCGAAACGGCGCGGTCCGCCCGCAGACACGTGACCTGTTGGCTGGTTGACTCCGTGCATGCCCGCTCGCTTCCCACAGCCAAGAGCCGACGCCTTCGCGAGCCGGCTCGACATCGGGCTTGACTGCGGTGTCTGCCTCGCGTGCCTCGGCGTGGTCTGCATGGAGATGGACCATGGCAGCCCGGCGAAGATCCGGGGGGCGCTGCGTGCGATGAGCCCGGAGCTCTGGGCAGACGGGCTGGCCGAGCCGGCCCTGGCGGCGGTGCGGGCGGCGCAGGATCGGGGCGACCCTGACGCCCAGGCCGCCCTCGAGGAGCTCGAGCAGCGAGGCGGCCGCAGCACGGTCGCCCAGGGGATCGTGCGGCACCTGGCGGAGAAGCTGCGGCGGCAGGTCCGCACCGAGCTTCGGATCGAGGCGGCGGCGCGCCCGCGGCTTCGGCAGTCCCCTCCGGAGTGGAACTGAGATTGGCGAGCGGAGCGGCGCAGGAGTCGAACCTACCAACCGTGGGGCTACCACGGCCTGCCGGTTTT
>CAWDUU010000007.1:0-22235 GCA_963805545.1 uncultured Actinomycetes bacterium | reverse complement strand
CCTGGTCGGCTTCCGGCCTCACGGGAGCCTGCTCGAGGGCCTCGCCGCCTTCGGCCTCGTCGTGCTCTTCGGCTACGTGTTCGAGTGGACGTTCATCGCGATCGGGCTTGTGGCCCGCACGCCGCAGGCGGCCCAGGGCTACGGCCTTCTGGTCTTCCCGCTGACCTTCCTCTCGAGCGCGTACGTGCCGGTCGACTCGATGCCGCGGGCGCTCGAGCTCTTCGCCGAGTACCAGCCGATCACGTACATGGTGAACGCGGTGCGGGCCCTCACGCTCGGGCCGGACGCGACGGCGCTCCTCGGCCACCCGGCCGGCTACTTCGTCGTCCGGGCGCTCCTCTGGGCGGCCGTCATCCTGGCCGTCTCTGCTCCCCTCGCAGTGCTGCGCTACCGGCGCGGCTGACCTCCACGAAAGGACACCCATGACGCATGAGCCCAACTACGACCGCTACGCCGAGATCAGCATGCAGTGGTACGGCTGGGGATCGCCGATCGGCCTCGGCATCGGCCTCGTCCTGATCGGCGGTTTTCTCGCCCTTCTGGCCCTGGCCTGGTCGCTGGTGGCGTAGCCGGACCCCATGGGGCCCGGCCCTGCGGGGCCGGGCCCCGGGTGTTCGGTACCGTGTCCCCACCGCGACCGAGGAGACCGGCATGATCACCGTCGAGCACGTCGACTTCATCTCCGTCCCCACCCGGGACGTCTCGCGCGCGAAGCGGTTCTACGGCGAGGTGCTCGGGCTCGAGGACGAGAAGGACACTCCCGCCGGCGCCGAGTATCGCGCGGGCCAGGTGACGCTCGCGATCTGGGCGCCCGAGAGCCAGGGCCTGGAGTTCGCCCCCAACCCGTCCGGCTTCGCGCTGCGCGTCCCCGACGTCGGCGAGGCCCAGCGCGAGCTCGAGGCGGCGGGCGTCACGTTCGACATGGCGACGTTCGACACCGGCGTCTGCCACATGGCGCTCATGCGCGACCCGGACGGGAACCAGATCCTCCTCCACCGCCGCTACGCGCCCTGACCGGCTGAGGAGCGTGGTGCCCCCGCTCGGCACGCGGGCCTGGCGCCTCCTGGGGTGTGTCCTCCTCTTCGAGATCGGTACCGGGATGACCCTGCCGATCGCGATCGTCTTCCTGCACGAGGACCGCGGCCTCAGCCTGGCGGCGGCCGGGTTCGCGCTGGCGGCCGCCGGCGCCGCGGGGCTGGTCGGCACCGTTGCCGCCGGCGTTGCCGCCGACCGGTTCGGGGCGGGCCTCGCCACGGTGTCCGGCCTCGCGCTCGCAGGCGTGGGGACGCTCGCGTTCCTGGCCGTCCACTCGCTCGCGGTTGCCGTCCTTGCCGCGAGCCTCCAGGGCGCCGGCTTCGGGATCACCTGGGTCGGGATGTTCCCGGTCATCCTCCGGGCGGTTGACGATCGCCACCGCGAGGAGGTGCTGGGCGTGAATTACGGCGCGACCAACCTCGGCCTCGGGATCGGGAGCCTCCTGGCCGGCACGATCCTCGCCGTGAGCCCCGACGCCTTCGGCATCCTGTTCGTGGCCGACGCAGCGACCTACGCGCTGTTCGCCGTGCTCCTGATCGGCCTCGGCGAGCTTCGCGACGAGCCCCGTGCGGCGGCCGGCTCGGGAGGGATCTCGGCGTACGGGTCCGTCGTCCGCGACACCCGCCTGCTCGCCGCAACCGCCATCAGCCTCGTGCTGGTCGTGGCCGGCTACAGCCAGATCACGTCGGCGTTCCCGGCGTGGGCGACCGGGCCGGCCGGCGTCGGCCGCAGCATCGTCGGGTTCGCGTTCGCCGCGAACACGTGGGCGATCGTGGTGGCGCAGCTGCCGGCGCTCCGGATCGTGCGCGACTGGCGCCGAACCAGCGCGGTGGCCGTCACCGGCGTCGTCTTCGGCGCGTCGTGGCTGGTCGTGCTCGCGGCCGGCGAGGCATCGAGCCGAGGGCTGGCCGCGGCGGGCCTGATTGCGGGCATGGCGGTGTTCGGCGTCGGCGAGACGTTCCTCTCGCCGAGCCTGCCGGGGATCGTGAACCGCCTGACGGGCGACGAGACCCGCGGCCGCTATGTGGCCTTCTACAGCCTGTCCTGGCAGGCCGGGCCGATGATCGGCCCGCTGATCTCGGGCGCCGCGCTCGGCGCCGGCCACGGCACGGCGCTCTTCCTCGGGCTGGCGGCGACGTGCGCGCTCGCCGCCCCGGCCGCGCTCGCCTTCGACCGGGTGCTGCCCGCGTCGGTCAACCGTACGCTTCCCGGCATCCCATGACCTCCCGCATCGCATACTCCGTGCTCACGGCGGCGCTCGTTCTCGCCCTCGCGCTCGAGGTCGCCGTCACCGGCACCTCGTGGTGGCTCGTGGTCGTCTTCCTGCTCGGCCCCGACGTCGCGCTCCTCCTCGGGATCGGCTCCGGCCTGGAGAAGGGACAGCTGCATCCGCGCGCCGTGCCGCTCTACAACGCGCTTCACCGCTTCTGGGGGCCGGCGGCGCTGGCGCTCGCCTCGCTCGTCCTGCCGCAGGGCTGGCTGGCCGCCGCGCTGGCGTGGGCCGTCCACGTGTCGCTCGACCGTGCGATCGGCTACGGCCTGCGGACACCCGACGGCTTCCAGCGCGGCTGACGCGCGCTCAGTCGGCGGCGGCCTGGGCGCGGAGCGCGCGCACCGCGCGCAGCGGATGGGCCACGCGGACGGCGATCATCGCCGCGCCGACGCCGAGCACGACCTGAAGCAGCGTGAGGGCGAGCTGCATCCCCACCGAGAACGTGACGATGCTTCCCGCCGCGGCGGTCGCACCGAGCGCGTAGACGAGCAGGAGCTGCTGTGCTCCGAGGCCGCCGGGGCTCCCCGGCACGAGGCCGGCGAGCCCGCCTGCCACGACCACGACCGCAGCCGATCCCGGTGTCGGCCGCAGCCCGAACGCCGCGAGGAGCGACGCCGCCACGCCCAGGCGGCACGCCCAGGCGGCGGCCTGCGGAAGCGCGACGCGGACGGCATACTCGCGCGGCCGGCGAAGGATGGCCGTGCCGGCGGCGACCGCGCCGCGGAGCCGGGTCACCAGCCGGCGCGCGGCCGGCACCCGGGTGGCGAGGGCGACCGCCGCGACGAGGATGGCGGCGGCCGGGGCGGCCCATGCCGGCGCCGACAGGGCCCGCGCCGGGTCGAGCCCGGGGACGGCGCCGGTCAGGAGCACCGTGACCGTGATCAGGAGGCCGAAGCACAGGTCGAACAGGCTGAGCACCCCGAGCGATGCGGCGAGGGTCGCCGCGTCGGACCGCTCGACCTGGAGGCGGGCGCCTCCGATCTTGACAAGCTCGCCCGCCTTCGCCGGGAGCACGCAGTTCGCGGCGACGCCGGCGACGTAGGCGGCCCCGATGCCGAGCGCCGGCACGTGCCGGTCAGGGTAGGCGCCGCGCACGATGTTGCGCCAGGCGTACCCGCGCAGCGCGAGGCTCGCCGCCTGGAGCCCGAGGCCCACCATGAGCCAGGGCAGGTGGATGTGCGAGAGCCGGTGGGCCGAGCCGGCGATCGCGTCGAGCAGGCGCAGGTCGTCGGTCACGCGCCGGCCCCGGAGGCCAGGATCTGCGGGCGGTCGCTGATCAGGCCGTTCACGCCCCAGCCCGCGAGGAGGGCCGCGATCTCGGTCGTGTTCACCGGCCAGGTGAGGACGAGCGGCACCCGCGTGCGGAGCTCGGCGACGAGCTCCGGGGTGAGCAGGCGGCGGTGGATCGAGATGCCGTCGAGCGGCCGCCGGGCCAGCAGGCGGCGCACGGCTCGAAGCTGGGCCCGGTTCCCCACCGACCGCACGAGCCTGACGTTCGGCCGGTCCTCGAACGGGGTGAGATGCCGCCAGTGCCGGGAGCACAGGGTCACATGGATGTCCGGGTGGCGATCGAGCGCTGCCTTGAGCGCCGCCGGCAGCCGCGGGTCGAACCCCTTCAGGTCGAGCATCATCCGGGTGGTGGGCGCCGTTGCGCCGAGCAGCGTCAGGAGGTCGAGGATCGGAGCGCCGGGGCCGCAGAGCCGCCACCGGTCCCAGTAGATGCGCACGGGGCCGACCGTCTTCAGGTGACGCACCTCCAGACGGCCCCGGAAAAGGTGGATGTCGGCCTCGACGGCGTCGACGCCCAGCGCCTCGGCCGTCCGCAGCGCGGCGAGGTCGTTACCGGCTCGATGCGCGAGGACGAGCGGGGTCTCCGGACCGGCGTCCGGGCTGGGGCGGGCGGCGGCCTGTGGGACCACGTTTTGCAGTGTAGGCGGCGTTCCTTGGCGAGCCCCAACCAACCCGCAGCGGGCGGTGCGACGTGAGTCGTGTCGCGATCGCCAGGCCGAGGAGGCTGATCGCGGCCCCGGCGACGACGTCGATGATCCAGTGGTTCCCGGTCAGGACGACCGCGACGGCCATCGCCACGGGCATCGCGACCCCGAGGGCGCGCGCGGCGATCGAGCGCGCGTTTGCGACGAGCGCCAGCCCGATCAGGAGATCCCATCCGAAGTGCAGGCTCGGGAAGGCCGCGTAGCGGTTCACGAGCGACGGCGGCTGGAGCGCGCGATAGGCGTGCGAGTAGCGGGCCACCGTGTCGATGAAGCCGTCGTCCACGAGCCGCGGCGGCGCGACCGGGTAGAGGATGAAGAAGGCCATGCCGATGGCGCCCGAGACGAAGAACGCCGTTCGCGTGCGCCGGAACGCCTCCGGACGGCGCGTGAAGAGCCACACGGCGACGGCGGCGATCAGGGGCCAGTGGCCCCAGATGTAGACCCAGTTCACGAGGGTGACGAGCCAGTGGTGGTCGGTGACGGCAGCCTGGATCGACGGCTCCCAGTAGATGCCGAGCCAGCGCTCGACGCTCATGAGCGTCCGCGCGTTCTCGACCGCCTCCGCGTGGCTGCCCTGTGTGACCGCGCGGACTCCGAAGTAGACCAGGAATCCGGCGGCGACCAGAAGCAGTTCGCGGCGGCCGCGCGCATTCATGGGTCGAGTATCGCGCCGCCCGCGGCGGCGGGCATCGGTCCGCGCCCGGAATCCGGCGCCCGTAGTTTCCCGAACTCCCGCCCGTGGGGCTCACGCGCTCGGGGCGGGCGCCATCCGGCGCGCGACGGCCTTGCGCAGCTCCTCGGCCGCCAGGAACACCACCGGCGTCAGCGCCACAAGCGCCCACTCGCGCGGGGTGAGCGCCGTCTGCCCGAGGACGCGGGCGATGGGCCCCACGTAGATGAACGACAGCGAGATCAGGAGCTCGACGACGGTGGCGAGCACCAGCAGCCGGTTTCGGAGCGGCCCGATCGCGAACAGCGATGCCGAGGTGCTCCGGCACTCGTAGGCGTTGACGGTCTGGCAGACGACGATCGCGGCGAACACCATCGTCGAGAGCACGGCGTGATCCGGCCCCTTGTGCGGGAGGCCGTCGCCCGGCCCCCAGCCCATGAGCACGGCCGCCCCGAGGGGCAGCATGGCCATCGAGAGCGCCGCCTCGGTGGCCCCGAGGAAGCCGAACGCCCGCAGCATCGTGAACCGGTCGAGCAGGCGCTCGATGCGCGACCTTGGCGGGGCCCGCATGACTCGCTCGCCGGCCGGCTCGGCCCCGAGCGCGACGGCGTTCATGAGATCCGTTCCGATGTCAAGCGCGAGGATCTGGAGGACCGAGAGCATGAGCGGGATCGTTCCGCCGGACAGCGCCCACACCACGAACGGGGCCAGCTCGGCGACGTTGTCGGTCAGGTGGTAGGTGAGGAACCGGCGGATGTTGGCGTAGGCGCCGCGGCCCTCGCGCACGGCCTCGACGATGTGCGCGAAATTGTCGTCGAGGAGCACGACGTCGGCGGCCTCGCGGGCGACATCCGTGCCCACCTTGCCCATGGCGATGCCGATGTCCGCCTGGCGCAGCGCGGGCGCGTCGTTCACGCCGTCGCCCGTCATCGCCACCACTTCGCCGGCGGCCTGGAGCACCTGGGCGATGCGAAGCTTCTGCTCCGGCGCGACGCGGGCGATCACGCCGGCCGTGGCGAGCGTCCGAGCGAGCTCCGCGTCGTCGGATGGAAGCTCGGATCCGAGGAGGACCGAGTCATACCGCAGGCGGGCCTTCCCGGCGACGGCCGCGGCTGTGGCCGGATGGTCGCCCGTCACCATGACGACGCGGATGCCCGCGGTACGGCAGGCGGCGATCGCGGCAGGCACCTCCGGGCGGACCGGGTCGTCGAGCCCCACAAGGCCCAGCAGCTCGAGGTCAGCCTCGGCTGTCGCGACGTCCGGCGGGGCGCCTCCCTCCAGCCGGCGGCGGGCGAACGCCAGCACGCGCAGTCCGTCCGAGGCGAGCTCGTGGATGGCCCGGTCGACGTCGGCCCGGTCGGCCGCGGCCAGCCCGCCGCAGACCTCGAGCACGGCCTCGGGCGAGCCCTTGACGAAGAGCTCCCGCTCCCCGGACTCGAGCGCGTGGAGCGTGCTCATCCGGCGCCTTCGAGAGTCGAACGGATACTCGTGCACCCGCGGCCGCGCGCGTTCCGCCGCCCGCCGGTCGACGCCGCCCTTCGCCGCAAGGACGATCAGCGCGCCCTCGGTGGGGTCTCCCGAGACGTCCCAGCGCCCGCCCCGTTCGGCGACGCGGGCGTTCGCGCACAGCGCGCACGCCAGGAGCAGCGGCTGCATCGCGGCGCGCTCCTCAGCGCGGGGTGGGCGGTCGCTCACGAGGATCCCCCCCGAGGGGTCGTAGCCGACGCCGGTGACGCGGGCCCGCAGGGATGCGGTCGACAGGGCGCGGGCCGTCATCTGGTTTGCCGTCAGCGTGCCCGTCTTGTCGCTACAGACCACGGTGGTGGACCCGAGCGTCTCGACGGCCTCGAGATGGCGGACCAGGGCGCCGCGGGCCGCCATCCGCGACGCGCTCATCGCCAGCGAGAGGGTCAGCGTCGGCAGCAGGGCCTCCGGAACGAGTGCGACGATGACGCCGACCCCGAACAGGAACCCGTCGTGTGCCGGTGTGCCGAGGGCGACCGAGACGGCGAAGAAGGTGACCCCGGCCGCCATCGCAAGCGCCGCGATCAGCCGGACGGCCCGGTTCATCTCGAGATGGAGCCGCGTCGGGCGGGCGCTCACGTGTCCCGTGAGCCGGGCGATGCCTCCCAGCCGCGTATGCCCGCCGGTGGCGACGACGACCGCGGTACCCCACCCCGAGGAGGCATGCGTCCCGGCGAACACCACGTTCGAGACGAGCAGCGCGTCCGCGGGCTCGCGGTCGGCCGGCTCGACCGACCGCGGCGCCGGCTCCGACTCGCCGGTCAGTGACGAATTGTCGACCCGCAGCTCCTCGCTTCGGATGAGCCGCGCATCGGCGGAGATGCGGTCGCCCTCCCGGATCAGGAACACGTCACCGGGGACGAGCTGCGCCGACGCCAGCGTGGACCGTGCGCCGTCGCGCAGGACCGTGACCTCGTCGGGCAGGAGCGCGCGGAGCGCCCGTGTGGCCCGCTCCGCGCGGTACTCCTGGACGAAGCTGAAGAGGCCGTTCAGGAGGATCACGACGACGATCGCGACGGCGAGCTCCGGGAGGCCGCCGAGGAGCGCGAGCCCCGCGGCGGCCCAGAGGATGCGGGCGAAGAAGTGGAAGAGCTGGGCGGCCAGCTGCCGCGTGAGACCTGGCCCGTGCGCCTCGGGGAGGCGATTCTGGCCGAATTCGGAGAGGCGGGCAGCGGCCTCCGAGCCGGAGAGACCGGCCTCGCCCGTGCCCAGCGCCGTCAGCACGTCGGCGGACGCGCGGGCCGCCGATGCGGCGAGCGTCGGCGCCCCTCGCAGCGCGGCGGGGCGTGGGGGAGCGGGCGGGTGGCCGGTCACGCTAGCCATTCCACCCGCCCCGGACGTGCTTCCACAGCTCCGCAGCGGCCAGCGGGGCCAGCGCCAGCAGCGCCACGGCAGCCGCGGCGGGCGCGTCCAGCGCCGTCGTCCCGAGGGCGTCGTTTGCCGCCGGCACGTACACGCTGGCGAGGACGACCGCGGCCGAGCCCGCGACGGCCGCCGACAGCCGCCAGTTGCGTGCACCGTTCCACGCGGCGCCCGACGGGGACCGCAGCGAGTACACGATGGCGAGCTCGGCCAGCGCGATCGTCGCGTAGGCCATGGTCTGCGCCTCGGCGCCGGCACCGCCCCCGCCGAGGGCATATGCCGCCGTCGCGGCGGCGGCCACCGTCAGCCCGATCATGCCCAGCCGGCGCATGCCGCCCGCGGCGATGAGGCGTGAAGGAGCGATGCGGGAGCCCCCGGTCATCGCCTCGGGCGTGAGCGGGTCGTACGCAAGTGCGAGCGCAGGTAGGCCGTCGGTGAGCAGGTTGACCGTGAGCACCTGGACGACGCTCATCGGCGCCCCGGCCCCGGCGAGCACGCTGCCGCCGAAGAGCAGCACCTCGCCGAGGTTCGCAGAGAGCAGGAACGTCACGAACGCGCGCATGTTCTGGGCGATCCGGCGGCCCTCCTCGATCGCCGCGACGATCGTCGAGAACGCGTCATCCGTGAGCACGATGTCCGCGGCCTCGCGGGCGGCCTCGCTTCCGCCCCTGCCCATCGCCACGCCGACGTCCGCCTGCCTCAGGGCCGGGGTGTCGTTCACCCCGTCGCCGGTCACGACGACGACCTGGCCGTCCGCCTGGAGGGACGTGACGAGGCGGAGCTTGTCCTCCGGCGAGACCCGCGCGAACACCGCCGTGGCGCGCTGGCGGCGGCGCAGCTCCTCGTCGGTCAGGGAAGCCATGTCGGCACCGGTCATGAGCGGCGCCGGCTCGATGCCGAGCTGCGTCGCGATTGCCGCGGCCGTCGCAGGCTGGTCGCCGGTGAGCATGACCACCCGCACGCCGGCCTGCTGCGCCCGGCTGACCGACTCGGCCGCCCCCTCGCGCAGCGGGTCTTCGAGGCCCACGACGCCGAGCACCTCGATCCTTCCGTCGAGCTCGTCGTCGCCGAGGCCCTCGATCGTGTTCAGGATCGCCTCGCCGACCGCCAGGACGCGCAGCCCGCGCTGCGCGAAGCGCCGGTTGGCCGCGACGAGCGGCTCGAGCTCCGCGGCGGGCGCCGCCGACCGCGCCATCAGCACCTCCGGCGCGCCCTTGACGACAACCCGGGCACGGCCGTCCACGGCGTAGGCTGCGGTCAGCCGCTTCCGCTCCGGGTCGAACGGGACGAGCGCCAGCCGCCGTGGCTGTGCGCCGCCCGCTCCTTCGGGGCGTCCCAGGACGAACGCCCGGTCGACCGGATCCCCGACCAGCCGCGCGCCGTCCGTACCCGACCCGACCGCCTGCGCGGTCGATGCCAGGGCGCCCGCGGCAAGCACCTCCGCGGACTCGCGGCCGGGCAGCGCCTCGACCGCCACGACGCGAAGCTCGTTCAGGGTGAGCGTGCCGGTCTTGTCGGTGGCGGCCACCGTGGCCGCGCCCACCGTCTCGACCGCGGCGAGGTGCCTGACGATCGCGTGCCGGTGCGCCATCCGCCGGGCGCCGCCGGCGAGGGCGATCGTGATCGTCCCGGCCAGGCCCTCCGGAACCGCGGCCACGGCGACGGCCACCCCGACGAGGAACGCCTCGTGCGCCGGTGCCCCGTGGCCGAGCATCGCGCCGAACAGGAGCACGGTGATCCCGGCGCCGGCGATGACCATGATCCGTGACAGGCGGCCCATCCGGCGCTGGAGCGGCGTCGCCGGCCGCGTCGCCGATCCCGCGAGCAGTGCGATCCTGCCTGCCTCTGTGGCGCCGGCCACCGCCACGACGACGCCGCGCCCCTCACCGAGGGTCACGGAGGTGCCGGCGTAGAGCATGCAGGTGCGTTCTGCGAGCGGCGCGCCCGGCGCGACGGTATCGGGGGTCTTCGCAACGGGAACCGACTCGCCCGTGAGCAGCGACTCGTCCAGCCGGAGCCGGTCGCCCGCGATCACGCGCACGTCGGCCGGCACGCGATCGCCCTCGCGCACGGCGACGACGTCGCCGGCGACGAGGGCCTCGCTCGAGATCAGGCGCGACCGGCCGTCGCGGATCACGTTCGCGGTCGTCTCGACGGCCTCCCGCAGCGACTCGATCGCGCGTTCCGCACCCGCCTCCTGCACGAGCCCGAGCAACGCGTTCATCACGAGGATGGCGGCGATCACGAGCGCGTCGAGCCGCTCGCCGAGGGCGGCCGAGACCGCGGTTGCGGCGACGAGCAGCAGCACCAGCGGGTCGGCGAACTGGCGTGCGGCGATGCGCAGGTCGCTCACCCGTCCGGCCCGGGGGATGACGTTGGGCCCGGCGTCGCGGAGGCGTCTCTCGGCCTCCCGTTCGGCGAGGCCCGAGGCTGGGTTCGACCCGAAGGCGTCCACGACGTCCGTGGCGGGCTGCGCGTACGGGCCGGGACCCGGGAGCCCGGACGGCCCGCTCGATCGGGTGGAGGCCTCAGGCGTGCGCCGCGACATCGAGCGCCGCCCGCGCTGAGGCTGACAACGCGTCGGAGTCGACCGAGGCGAGGTCGTGGAGGACTGTGACCGCGGCGGCCACGTCGGCACGTCGCGCGATCCGCGCCCGCCCGTCCTCCTGGACGGTGTTGATGCTGAAGCCGGCCGTGCGCGGCGTCCGGATCTTCTGCCGGATGAGCTTCTTCCCAGCAAACGTCATCTCTGCACGTGAGGATCGCCCCGGAGTCCGGCCCGCGCATCGGGGAGTCCACCGCATCCGGGTGCGGGTCGTTACGGAGCACGAGCACTGCATTCGCTCGCCGATCCTGCCGGTGCGGGTCGCCGGGCTCGGCCGGGGCGATCGGTGAACGGCGTGCGCGCGGGGCCACCGGGTACGCTCCCTCACCGTGGAGGCGCGCGGATGAGCTTTCGTCACGAGGCGTTGCTGTATGCCGGCGACGACGAGCTCGTGGCCCGCTTGGAGCCGTTCCTGCGAGAGAGCATCGCGGCGGGCGAGCCGGTGATGGTGGCTCTCAGCGACCGCAAGATCCGGCGCCTGCGCGAGCGGCTCGGCCCCGCGGCCGGCGAGGTGATGTTCGCCGACATGGATCGGACCGGTATGAACCCCGGCCGCATCATCCACGCCTGGCACGAGTTCGCGGCGCCGCACCTCGCCGCCGGCCGCCCGGTGCGCGGCGTCGGCGAGCCGGTCTCGGCCTCCCGGTCGGCCGACGAGCTCGTCGAGTGCCAGCGGCACGAGGAGCTGCTGAACCTGGCGTTCGGATCGGGCCCTGCGTGGACGCTCCTGTGCCCGTATGACACGACCACGCTCGACCCCGCCGTCATCGCCGAATGCCGTTGCAGCCACCCACACGTGCGCGAGGGCGGCGTGTCGCGCACGAGCGCCGACTACCGCGGCGTCGATGCGATGGCGGCGCCCTTCGCCGCGCCGCTCCCGGAGCCGCGGGCAGAGTCGGAGGAGCTCGCGTTCGACGTGTCGGGGCTCGGCCGGCTCCGCCGCCGCGTCGCCGGTCTTGCCTCCGCAGCCGGCCTGGACGGCCCGCGATGCGAGGACCTCGTGATCGCCGTCCATGAGCTCGCCGCGAACAGCGTCCGCCACGGCGGCGGCGCGGGCGTCCTGCGGGCGTGGCGGACGGCGGCGGGCGTGACGTGCGAGATCCGCGACGCCGGCTTCATCTCCGAACCGCTCGCCGGCCGGCTGCGCCCCGCGCGAGCCGCCTCGGGCGGGCACGGCATGTGGCTGGCGTACCAGCTCACCGATCTCCTCCAGGTGCGCTCGTCGCCGGACGGGACGACGGTACGGCTGCTCGTCCGCGTGGCCTGACGAGCCGGCTCACGTTTCTGGCGTTGTTTCGTAATACGAACTATCGGGCAGACTTCCGGTGACCACCACCGGAAGGAGAAGACATGAGCAGCATCGCCCACGAACGAGCCGCCGAAATGGGGCGGAACGGCCATGGGCACGAATGGGGCGGCATCCCCGCCCGGATCTTCCTGCAGCCCATCGCGGCGCCGTCCGTCCTCGGCCTGTTCGCGTTCGCAGGCGCCACCTTCATGGTGTCGACGAACCTGGCCGGCTGGTACGGCGACCCGCACACGACCGGGACGTTCCTGTTCCCCTTCGCCGCGGTCTTCGGCGGCATCGCGCAGTTCGCCGCCGGGATGTTCTCGTTCCGCGCTCGGGACGTGCTCGCCACGGCCATGCACGGCACGTGGGGGTCGTTCTGGATCGCCTACGGGATCCTGTGGTTCCTGGCGGCGAACCACACCATCACGCCGCCTGAGGGGTCGACCTTCGTCCCACTCGGCTACTGGTTCATCGTGCTCGCGGCGATCACCCTGGCGGGCACGCTCGCCGCGGCGTTCGAGAGCGCCGCGCTCGTCTCGGTGCTCGGGACGCTGACCGCGGGATCGATCCTCCTGGCCGTCTCGTACCTGATCGGATCGTCCACCGTGCTCACCTGGGGCGGGTGGGTGCTCTTCGTCTCGTCGGTCCTGGCGTGGTACACGGCGAGCGCGATGATGCTCGCCGGAACGGCCGGGCGGACGATCCTGCCGCTCTTCAGCCTCGAGAGGGCCCGGAACCAGATCGGCGCCCGTCCCATCGTGCCGGTCGAGTTCCACGAGGGCGAGCCCGGGATCCGCAAGGGGCAGTAGCCGGTCCCGGATCGATACGGGGCGGTCCCTCGCCCGGCGGCGCCGTCATGCGGGAGACACCGCCAGCATGACGACGTCGTCGGGCAGCGCACCTCCGTGCGCTTCCCTGACAACGGCGAGGATCGTCTCGAGGTCGGCGTCGTCGAGGGGTGGCTCGCGGTCCCCGAGGACGTCGAGCAGGCGGTTGTGCCCGAACGGCCGCGGCCCCGTCGGGCTGCTCCTGCCCTCGACGAGCCCGTCCGTGTAGACGAGCAGCGACCATGACCGCGACGGAAGGCCGACCCGCACCTCGCCCCAGCGCGACGCCGTGTCGACGCCGATGGGCGGGCCGGCGGGTAGCTCGAGCTCGACGGCCCGCCCGCCGCCGAGCAGGATCGGCGGCGGATGTCCGCCGGCCACGATCGAGACGCTTGACATGTCGGCCTCGATCAGCGCCAGGCACACGGTGGCGAACTGCACCTGTTCGAAGGCGACGCGCTCGGCCGTGAGCATCGCATTCATCGACCGCATCGTCTCGGGCAGGCCCACGCCCGCCACCGTGAGGCCGCGCCAGGCGGCGCGCAGGCGGGTGGCCGCCGCGGCCGCGGTCGGTCCGTGACCGGCGACGTCGCCGACCAGGATCGAGATCGCCCCTCCGGCGACGTCGAGGATGCCGTAGAAATCGGCGGCCAGCACCTGCGCCCCCTCGGCGGGCACGTATCGGCTTGCGATCCGGAAGTTGGCAGCAGCGGGCATCCCGGGCAGCGCGACCAGCGACGCCCGCAGCTCGTCGAGCAGCTCGCGGCGGAGCTGGTCGCCGCGGCGCACCTGGTCGCCGATGAGGCCGGCCGCGACCGCGGCGGGGATCCAGACCAGCGGCTCGCCGACCGGGTGCTCGTCGAGCACGCCCACGCCGAGCGACACGCCGAGGATCGCGAGCACCGCACCGGGCACCGGCCCGAGCAGGAAGGCCGCGCCGATGCAGATGACGATGAGGAGCGGGCCGGGGACGCCGCGCAGGTGCGACGGGGCGATGGCGAGAAACGGCGCGGCGACCGCCAGCTCGAGGATCGCGGCCGTGCAGAACACCGCCGGGCGCCGCTCCGCAAGCGGGCGCGCGGTGGCACGCCGGAGACCGTCCCTGACCCTCACCGGGGACATTGTTGTCGAACGGCGGTACGGGTGCGGCGCGCCGTCGTTTCCGCCTTCAGAGCGGCGGGTATCGGCCGTCGTGAATCCGGCGAAAGGAGGTTCCCCATGGCCACGGACAAGCAGACGCGGGCCGCCCGCCGCAACATCGTGAAGGCGAAGGACGCAGCACGGAGCAAGCGCACGATCGCGAACCTGCCGGCCTCGACCCGCCGCGACCTCGGCCATCAGGCCGCGAAGGCGCGTCGCGCGAGGCGGCCGCGCGGGGCACGCCTACGAGGACCGCACCCGGGAGCAGCTCTACGAGGTGGCGCAGAAGCGCAATATCCGCGGGCGCTCGAAGATGGGGAAGTGGGAGCTCATCGAGGCTCTCCGGCGGAGCGCATGAGCACACGCGAGCGCGCGGCCGGCCTCCTGGCCCGCTGGCCGGTCGCAGGCCAGGCCCGCCACGGCGACCCGGGCGCGCTGGGCCGGACCGCGCGGTCGCAGCGCTCGGCCGCGCTCAGGCCCCGAACCGCCGAGGCCGAGCGCGTCGTGCGCTCGGTCTGCCCCTACTGTGCGGTCGGCTGCGGGCAGCGCGTCTACGTCACGGGCGGCGAGGTGACCCAGATCGAGGGCGACCCCGACAGCCCGGTGTCGCGCGGCCGGCTGTGCCCGAAGGGCGCGGCGTCGAAGAGCCTCGTGAACGGGCCGCTCCGCGAGTACCGCGTGAAGTACCGCCGCCCGTACGCCACCGAGTGGGAGGAGCTCGGCCTCGACGAGGCGATGGACATGATCGCCGACCGCATCATTGCGACCCGCGCGGAGACCTGGGAGGAGAAGGACGAGGAAGACCGCACCCTGCGCCGGTCGCTGGGCGTCGCCAACCTGGGCGGTGCCACGCTCGACAACGAGGAGAACTACTGCATCAAGAAGCTGATGACAAGCCTCGGCTTCGTGCAGGTCGAGAACCAGGCCCGCATATGACACTCGTCCACCGTCCCCGGTCTGGGGACGTCGTTCGGACGAGGCGGCGCAACCACCTTCCCGGGTGACCTCAAGCACTCGGACTGCGTGCTCCTCATGGGATCGAACATGGCGGAGGCCCATCCCGTCGGCTTCCAGTGGGTGATGGAGGCGCGCGAGCGGGGGGCCGACGTCATCCACGTCGATCCGCGCTTCTCACGCACGAGCGCGATGGCGACCGACTACGTGCGCACCCGTGCCGGCACCGACGTGGCCTTCCTGGGCGGCGTCATCCACCACATCCTGGAGAACGGCCGCGACTTCCGCGAATACGTCCTCAACTACACCAACGCGCCGGTCATCATCGACGAGGGCTTCCAGGACACCGAGGATCTCGACGGCCTCTTCTCCGGCTGGAGCCGGGACAAGGGCACCTACGACACCACGACATGGCAGTACTCCGGCCTGGAGGTGCACGCGGCGGCCGGCCAGCGCGAGATGGGCGCAAACCAGGGCGAGGGCGCGGGGCACGGGGCGCACGGGGGCGGGCTCAGCCACGGCGAGCCCCCTGAGGAGGACATGACGCTCGAGCACCCGCGCTGCGTCTACCAGATCCTGAAGCGCCACTACGCGCGCTACACGCCCGAGCTCGTCGAGGAGGTGTGCGGCGTCCCGCGGGAGCGCTTCCTGGAGGTTGCCGACGCGCTCTGCCGGAATTCGGGCCGCGAGCGCACGTCGTCGATCGTCTACTCCGTCGGTTGGACGCAGCACACGATCGGCGTCCAGTACATCCGGGCGGCGGCCATCATCCAGCTCCTGCTCGGGAACATGGGCCGTCCCGGAGGCGGTGTCATGGCGTTGCGCGGCCACGCCTCGATCCAGGGCTCGACGGACATCCCGACGCTCTACAACATCCTCCCGGGCTACATCCCGATGCCGCACGCCCACGCGCACGCGGCCCTGTCCGACTTCGTCGAGATGAACACCTCACCGAGCGGCTACTGGGGCAACATGGACGCCTATACGGTGAGCCTGCTCAAGGCGTGGTGGGGATCTCACGCGACATCCGAGAACGACTTCTGCTTCGACTATCTGCCGCGCATCACCGGCGACCACTCCATCTACCCGGCGGTGCTGGGCATGCTCGACGGGTCGGTGAAGGGCTTCATCGTGGTCGGCCAGAACCCGGCGGTCGGCTCGGCCAACGCCGGGCTCCACCGGCGGGCGATGGCGAACCTGGACTGGCTCGTCGTCCGCGACCTCGTCGAGACCGAGTCCGCGTCCTACTGGTACGACTCGCCCGAGGTCGAGAAGGGCGAGCTCGACCCGGAGCAGATCAAGACCGAGGTGTTCTTCCTGCCGGCCGCCGCCCACACCGAGAAGGACGGCTCGTTCACGAACACCCAGCGCCTGCTCCAGTGGCACCACAAGGCCGTCGAGCCGAAGGGCGACTGCCGCTCCGAGCTCTGGTTCTACTACCACCTGGGCCGAATCATCCGCGAGAAGCTGGCCGCGTCCGAGGCGGAGCGCGACCGGCCCGTCAAGGAGCTCAGCTGGCACTACCCGACGTCGGGCGAGATCGCCGAACCGAGCGCCGAGGCGGTCCTGCGCGAGATCAACGGCTGGAACGCGAAGGACGAGGCGCTGTCGTCGTACCTCGAGCTCCGGGACGACGGCTCGACCGCCTGCGGGTGCTGGATCTACTGCGGCTGCTTCGCCGGCGAGACGAACCAGCCGGCGCGGCGGAAGCCGGCGAGCGAGCAGTCGTGGGTGGCGCCCGAGTGGGCGTGGGCCTGGCCGGCCAACCGGCGCATCCTCTACAACCGCGCATCTGCCGACCCGGACGGCAGGCCGTGGTCGGAGCGCAAGAAGTACATCTGGTGGGAGGAGGCCGAGGGGCGGTGGACGGGCGCAGACGTGCCGGACTTCCAGCCCGACAAGCGCCCCGACTACCGGCCGCCGGACGGCGCGAAGGCCCAGGACGCCATCGCCGGCCACCACCCGTTCATCATGCAGCCCGACGGGCGTGGATGGCTGTTCGCCCCGGCCGGCGTCGTCGATGGGCCGCTCCCGACCCACTACGAGCCGGACGAGTCGCCGTTCCGAAACCCGCTCTATGCGCAGGAGTCGAACCCGGCCCGTCAGTGCTTCCGGCGGCCCGGGAACGAGCACAACGAGCGTGAGCGGTTCCCGTACGTCCTCACGACCTACCGCCTGACCGAGCACCACACGGCGGGCGGGATGAGCCGCTTCCTTCCCTACCTCTCCGAGCTCCAGCCCGCGATGTTCTGCGAGGTGAGCCCCGAGCTGGCCCGGGAGCGCGGACTGGAGCACGGCGGGTGGGCGACGGTGTCCACCGCACGCGCAGAGATCGAGGCCCGCGTCGTCGTCACCGAGCGGATGGCGCCGGTGGACGTCGACGGCCGGGTCGCGCACCAGATCGGCCTGCCCTACCACTGGGGCTCGCGCGGGCTGACAACCGGCGATGCGGCCAACGATCTGTTCGAGGCGGTGCTCGACCCGAACGTCCATATCCAGGAGTCGAAGGCCGCGACGTGCGACATCCGCCCCGGACGCCGCCCGCGCGGGGACGGCCGCGGGGAGGCGGGGCGGTGAGCACCACGCGGACCGAGGCCTGGCCGCAGTCATACGGCGACGAGGCGCAGCCGCGGATGGGATTCTTCACCGACACCAGCGTCTGCATCGGCTGCAAGGCGTGCGAGGTGGCCTGCAAGGAGTGGAACCTGGTGCCGGAGGACGGGCTTGTCTGGAGCGGCGAGTCGTTCGACAACACCTCCGCGCTCGGCGCGAACAGCTGGCGCCATGTGGCATTCGTCGAGCAGACCACGCCGCTCCGGGTGGACGGCGCCGGGGAGGGCGGCGGCGGCGACGACCCGTTCCGGTGGCTCATGAGCTCGGACGTGTGCAAGCACTGCACCGAGTCGGCGTGCCTGAACGTGTGCCCGACCGGGGCCATCTTCCGCACGGAACTCGGCACGGTGGTGGTGCAGGAGGACGTGTGCAACGGCTGCGGCTACTGCGTGCCCGCCTGTCCGTTCGGCGTGCTCGACAGGCGCGAGCTGCCGGCGGAGGACCGCGGCGGACGGCCCGACGGGCGCGTGTGGAAGTGCACCCTCTGCTACGACCGCACCCGTGAGGGGATGACACCGGCCTGTGCCCAGGCCTGCCCGACCGAGTCGATCCAGTACGGCCCGCTCGACGAGCTCCGCGAGCGCGCCGCCGGGCGCCTCGACAAGGTGGTCGCCGACGGCTTCGCCGGCGCGCGGCTCTACGGCGAGGATCCGGACGACGGCGTGGGCGGCTTCGGGGCGTTCTTCCTGCTCCTCGACGAGCCCGAGACCTATGGGCTTCCGCCCGCGCCGCGCGACTCCACCCGCGACCTCGCCGGGATGTGGAGGTCGGCGGCCGCGGCCGGCGCCGCGCTCGCGGCGGGGATCGCCGCGGCGTTCCTGGCGGGGCGGGAAGAATCGTGACCGATCAGGCGTACTACGGGCGGCCGATCCTGAAGCCGCCGGTGTGGAAGCGCGAGATCGGCTGGTACCTCTTCACCGGCGGCTTGGCCGGCGCGTCGTCGGCGATGGCGGCCCTGGCGCGGGCGTCGGGCAATCCGGTCCTGGCGCGGCGGGCGGCACTGGTCGCGACCGGCGCCGTGAACGTGAGCCCGGCGCTTCTCGTCAAGGACCTCGGCCGCCCCGAGCGGTTCCTGAACATGCTGCGGGTTTTCAAGCCCAGCTCGCCGATGAACCTGGGAAGCTGGCTCCTGCTCGGCTCGGGTGCGCTGACGACGGCCGGCACGCTGCTCGACGTGGCCGGCGCGCTGCCGCGGACGCGCTCGGCGCTCCAGGCGGCCGCGGGCATCGCCGGGGTGCCGCTCTCGGTCTACACGGCCGTCCTCCTGAGCGACACGGCGACTCCCGCCTGGCACGAGGGCCGTCGCGAGCTGCCGTTCCTCTTCGCAGCAAGCTCGGCCGCGAGCGCGGGTGCGGCCGCCGTCCTTGTGACGCCGGCCGAGCACGCCGGCCCGGCACGACGGGCGATGCTGCTCGGCGTGGTCGGCTCGCAGATCGCGGAGGCCCGCCTGGAGCGCCGTATCGGCGCCGTCGCGGACGCCTACTCCACCGGCGCGGCCGGAGGCTACCGGCGCGCGGCCCGCATCCTGGACGGCGCGGGCCTCGCGCTCTCGCTGGCCGGCGGCCGGCGGCTGCGGAGGCTGGGAGCCGCGCTCGTCCTCGCCGGCGCCGCCGCGACGCGCTTCTCGGTCTTCAAGGCCGGATTCCAGGCGGCGGAGGATCCCCGGTACGTGCTCCAAACGCAGCGTCCGAGCTCCAATTCCGGCAGTTCTTCGCCCGTTTCGCGCGCGCGCATCCGGGAATCAGACGAGCAGAGCGTTCCGAACGACTGAGAGGTGCTCCATGGCGACGACTGTTGCAGATCATGTGCTTGAGCGGCTCCGCAGGTGGGGCGTCGGCCGCATCTACGGCTTCCCCGGCGACGGCATCAACGGCTTTCTCGGAGCACTCGACCGGGCGGGCGGCGACCCGGAGTTCGTGCAGGTGCGCCACGAGGAGATGTCGGCGTTCATGGCCTGCGGGCACGCCAAGTTCACCGGCGAGCTGGGCGTTTGCCTGGCGACCTCGGGGCCCGGCGCGATCCACCTTCTGAACGGCCTCTACGACGCCAAGCTCGACCACCAGCCGGTGCTGGCGATCGTCGGCCAGCAGGGACGGATGTCGCTCGGCGCGTCCTTCCAGCAGGAGGTCGACCTCCAGACGCTGTTCAAGGACGTATCGGTCTACGACCAGACCTGCCTCGAGCCCGCCCAGGCCCGCCACCTCGTCGACCGGGCGATCCGGATCGCGCTCGACAAGCGCGGCGTGGCGACGCTCGTGATCCCGAACGACGTGCAGGAGGAGGACGCCGTCCCGTCCCCGCCACGGCGGCACGGCGCCGTGTACTCGAGCGTCGGCTACAGCCGCCCGCGCACGCTGCCCAAGGACGGTGACCTCGACAGGGCCGCCGAGATCCTGAACGCGGGCGAGAAGGTGGCGATGCTCGTCGGCCAGGGCGCGCTCCGGGCGGCCGACGAGGTCGTCGAGACCGCCGAGCTCCTCGGTGCAGGCGTGGCGAAAGCGCTCCTCGGGAAGGCGGCCCTCCCCGACGACCTGCCGTTCGTGACCGGGCCGATCGGGCTCCTGGGATCGCGGCCGAGCTACGACATGATGCGCGGCTGCGACACCCTCCTGATGGTCGGCTCGAGCTTCCCGTACTCGGAGTTCCTGCCCGCCGAGGGCCAGGCGCGGGGCGTCCAGATCGACATCGATGCCTCCATGATCGGCCTGCGCTATCCGATGGAGTCCCTTCTGGTCGGGGACGCCGCCGAGACGCTGCGCGCGCTCATACCGCGGCTGCAGCGCAAGGACGACCGGTCCTGGAGGGACGAGATCGAGGACGGCGTCCGCGACTGGTGGGCGCTCCTCGACGAGCGCGCACTGCTTGACGCCGACCCCGTCAATCCGCAGCGGGTCGTCCACGAGCTCTCGATGCAGCTGCCGGACGGCTGCATCATCACGGCGGACTCCGGCTCCTCGACGAACTGGTTTGCCCGCCACCTCAAGCTGCGCGAGGGCATGATGGCGTCGCTCTCGGGGACGCTCGCAACCATGGGGCCCGGCGTCCCCTATGCGATCGCGGCCAAGTTCGCGCATCCGCACCGGCCGGTGATCGCGCTCGTAGGCGACGGCGCATTCCAGATGAACGGGATGAACGAGCTGATCACGATCGCCAAGTACCGCGACCGCTGGCCCGACCAGCGCCTCGTCATCTGCGTCTTCAATAACCAGGACCTGAACCAGGTGACGTGGGAGCAGCGCGTGCTGGCCGGCGACCCCAAGTTCCCCGGCACCCAGCAGATCCCGGACTTCCCCGCCGCGCGGTTTGCCGAGCTGGTCGGGCTGCGCGGGCTCCGGATCGACCGGCCCGAGGACCTCGCCGACGCGTGGGCGGAATCTCTCACCGCCGGCCTGCCGACGGTGCTGGAGGTGGTCGTCGACCCCGAGATCCCGCCGCTTCCGCCGCACATCACCACGACGCAGGCCAAGAAGATGGCGCATGCGATGATGGAGGGCGACCCCGAGCGCGCCGGGGTGATGCAGAAGGCGATGCGGGAGAAGGTGCGCGAGTTCCTGCCGGGTCGCCGATAGCGTTCGCGGCCGGCGCAGGCTACTCCGGCCGGCGCCGCAGGGTGGGCTTCGAGACGATCACCCAACCGCCGTGCTCCTCGACGACGGTCTCGACGGCAAGGTCCTGGTGGCCGGGCGCCACCAGGAAGCGGTCGACCGGCGCGACGGCCCGCTCGTAGTCGCCCAGCCGCAGCTCGATGGCCTTCCAGCACCCCGGATCGTGGCACTCGCACACGAACTGCACGGGCTCGTCCGGCGGCGTATGCCCGGCCCGTTCGGCGGCCGTTCGGCGCTCGTTGTAGGACTGGAACGCCAGCTCGTTCTGCTCGGCGCGATGGAGGCGGTCCGGCACGCGCCGGAAAGGCCGGTTCAGCCCGGGAGGGTCTCGCCGCCGACCGGCGCGAGCACCTCGCCCGAGTAGTAGCTCGACAACTCCCGGGACGCGAAGAAGACGTATGACGGCGCGATCTCGTCGGGCTGGGCGGCGCGGCCCATCGGCTGCTCGATTCCGAACTGTTCGACGCTCCGGGGCGCCAGCGTGGACGGGATGAGCGGCGTCCACACCGGCCCGGGGGCGACCGCGTTGACACGGATGCCGCGGCCCGCCAGAGCCTGCGCCATCGAATACGTGTAGGCGAGGATCGCGCCCTTGGTGGCCGAGTAGTCGATGAGCGCCCCGTTCCCGCGCAGGCCGTTGATCGAGCTGGTGTTGATGATCGACGCGCCGGCCCCAAGATGCGGGAGGGCGGCCTGCGTCGTCCAGAAGTAGCTGTGCACGTTCGTGCGAAACGTGCGCTCCCATTGCTCGGCGGTGATGTCCTCGGGCTCTTCGGCCGGGACCTGGTAGGCGATGTTGTTCACAAGCACGTCGAGCCCACCCAGCTCCGCGACCGTGCGCCGGACTGCCTCGGCACAGGGCTCCTGCCGCGACAGGTCGCCGGGGATCGTCACCGAGCGCCGGCCCTCTCCGTCGACGAGCGCGGCCGTGCGGGCCGCATCGTCATGCTCCTCCAGGTAGGCGATGGCGACGTCGGCGCCCTCCTTGGCGAATGCGACCGAGACGGCCCGCCCGATCCCCGAGTCGCCGCCGGTGACGAGCGCGCGCATCCCGTCGAGCTTCGCGCTCCCGACGTACCCCTCCATCTCGGCACGCGGAGCCGGGTGCATCGCGTCCTCGCGACCGGGGCGCGGCTGCTGCTGGCGGGGGAAGCCCCGTGCCGCTTCGCTCACGAGCTCGTGTTCGCGGCGGCCTTCCCGCCCTTGCGCCCGGCGGCCTTCTTCTGCGCGGTCGTGCCGCCCTGCTTCGAGCTTCCGCCCGAGCCGGAGCTCTTGCCGCCGCGCTTCGAAGCGCCGGGCGAGTTCGCGATCCGGGCCGCGCGCTCCTTCGACATGCCCTTGT
>CAWDUU010000006.1:0-15162 GCA_963805545.1 uncultured Actinomycetes bacterium | reverse complement strand
CGATCGTGGTGGCGCAGCTGCCGGCGCTCCGGATCGTGCGCGACTGGCGCCGAACCAGCGCGGTGGCCGTCACCGGCGTCGTCTTCGGCGCGTCGTGGCTGGTCGTGCTCGCGGCCGGCGAGGCATCGAGCCGAGGGCTGGCCGCGGCGGGCCTGATTGCGGGCATGGCGGTGTTCGGCGTCGGCGAGACGTTCCTCTCGCCGAGCCTGCCGGGGATCGTGAACCGCCTGACGGGCGACGAGACCCGCGGCCGCTATGTGGCCTTCTACAGCCTGTCCTGGCAGGCCGGGCCGATGATCGGCCCGCTGATCTCGGGCGCCGCGCTCGGCGCCGGTCACGGCACGGCGCTCTTCCTCGGGCTGGCGGCGACGTGCGCGCTCGCGGCCCCGGCCGCGCTCGCCTTCGACCGGGTGCTGCCCGCGTCGGTCAACCGTACGCTTCCGGGCATCCCATGACCTCCCGCATCGCATACTCCGTGCTCACGGCGGCGCTCGTTCTCGCCCTCGCGCTCGAGGTCGCCGTCACCGGCACCTCGTGGTGGCTCGTGGTCGTCTTCCTGCTCGGCCCCGACGTCGCGCTCCTCCTCGGGATCGGCCCCGGCCTGGAGAAGGGACAGCTGCATCCGCGCGCCGTGCCGCTCTACAACGCGCTTCACCGCTTCTGGGGGCCGGCGGCGCTGGCGCTCGCCTCGTTTGTCCTGCCGCAGGGCTGGCTGGCCGCCGCGCTGGCGTGGGCCGTCCACGTGTCGCTCGACCGTGCGATCGGCTACGGCCTGCGGACACCCGACGGCTTCCAGCGCGGCTGACGCGCGCTCAGTCGGCGGCGGCCTGGGCGCGGAGCGCGCGCACCGCGCGCACCGGATGGGCCACGCGGACGGCGATCATCGCCGCGCCGACGCCGAGCACGACCTGAAGCAGCGTGAGGGCGAGCTGCATCCCCACCGAGAACGTGACGATGCTTCCCGCCGCGGCCGTCGCACCGAGCGCGTAGACGAGCAGGAGCTGCTGTGCTCCGAGGCCGCCGGGGCTCCCCGGCACGAGGCCGGCGAGCCCGCCTGCCACGACCACGACCGCAGCCGATCCCGGTGTCGGCCGCAGCCCGAACGCCGCGAGGAGCGACGCCGCCACGCCCAGGCGGCACGCCCAGGCGGCGGCCTGCGGAAGCGCGACGCGGACGGCATACTCGCGCGGCCGGCGAAGGATGGCCGTGCCGGCGGCGACCGCGCCGCGGAGCCGGGTCACCAGCCGGCGCGCGGCCGGCACCCGGGTGGCGAGGGCGACCGCCGCGACGAGGATGGCGGCCGCCGGGGCGGCCCATGCCGGCGCCGACAGGGCCCGCGCCGGGTCGAGCCCGGGGACGGCGCCGGTCAGGAGCACCGTGACCGTGATCAGGAGGCCGAAGCACAGGTCGAACAGGCTGAGCACCCCGAGCGATGCGGCGAGGGTCGCCGCGTCGGACCGCTCGACCTGGAGGCGGGCGCCTCCGATCTTGACAAGCTCGCCCGCCTTCGCCGGGAGCACGCAGTTCGCGGCGACGCCGGCGACGTAGGCGGCCCCGATGCCGAGCGCCGGCACGTGCCGGTCAGGGTAGGCGCCGCGCACGATGTTGCGCCAGGCGTACCCGCGCAGCGCGAGGCTCGCCGCCTGGAGCCCGAGGCCCACCATGAGCCAGGGCAGGTGGATGTGCGAGAGCCGGTGGGCCGAGCCGGCGATCGCGTCGAGCAGGCGCAGGTCGTCGGTCACGCGCCGGCCCCGGAGGCCAGGATCTGCGGGCGGTCGCTGATCAGGCCGTTCACGCCCCAGCCCGCGAGGAGGGCCGCGATCTCGGTCGTGTTCACCGGCCAGGTGAGGACGAGCGGCACCCGCGTGCGGAGCTCGGCGACGAGCTCCGGGGTGAGCAGGCGGCGGTGGATCGAGATGCCGTCGAGCGGCCGCCGGGCCAGCAGGCGGCGCACGGCTCGAAGCTGGGCCCGGTTCCCCACCGACCGCACGAGCCTGACGTTCGGCCGGTCCTCGAACGGGGTGAGATGCCGCCAGTGCCGGGAGCACAGGGTCACATCGATGTCCGGGTGGCGATCGAGCGCTGCCTTGAGCGCCGCCGGGAGCCGCGGGTCGAACCCCTTCAGGTCGAGCATCATCCGGGTGGTGGGCGCCGTTGCGCCGAGCAGCGTCAGGAGGTCGAGGATCGGAGCGCCGGGGCCGCAGAGCCGCCACCGGTCCCAGTAGATGCGCACGGGGCCGACCGTCTTCAGGTGACGCACCTCCAGACGGCCCCGGAAAAGGTGGATGTCCGCCTCGACGGCGTCGACGCCCAGCGCCTCGGCCGTCCGCAGCGCGGCGAGGTCGTTACCGGCTCGATGCGCGAGGACGAGCGGGGTCTCCGGACCGGCGTCCGGGCTGGGGCGGGCGGCGGCCTGTGGGACCACGTTTTGCAGTGTAGGCGGCGTTCCTTGGCGAGCCCCAACCAACCCGCGGCGGGCGGTCCGACGTGAGTCGTGTCGCGATCGCCAGGCCGAGGAGGCTGATCGCGGCCCCGGCGGCGACGTCGATGATCCAGTGGTTCCCGGTCAGGACGACCGCGACGGCCATCGCCACGGGCATCGCGACCCCGAGGGCGCGCGCGGCAATCGAGCGCGCGTTTGCGACGAGCGCCAGCCCGATCAGGAGATCCCATCCGAAGTGCAGGCTCGGGAAGGCCGCGTAGCGGTTCACGAGCGACGGCGGCTGAAGCGCGCGATAGGCGTGCGAGTAGCGGGCCACCGTGTCCATGAAGCCGGCGTCCACGAGCCGCGGCGGCGCGACCGGGTAGAGGATGAAGAAGGCCATGCCGATGGCGCCCGAAACGAAGAACGCCGTTCGCGTGCGCCGGAACGCCTCCGGATGGCGCGTGAAGAGCCACACGGCGACGGCGGCGATCAGGGGCCAGTGGCCCCAGATGTAGACCCAGTTCACGAGGGTGACGAGCCAGTGGTGGTCGGTGACCGCAGCCTGGATCGACGGCTCCCAGTAGATGCCGAGCCAGCGCTCGACGCTCATGAGCGTCCGCGCGTTCTCGACCGCCTCCGCGTGGCTGCCCTGTGTGACCGCGCGGACTCCGAAGTAGACCAGGAATCCGGCGGCGACGAGAAGCAGCTCGCGGCGGCCGCGCGCATTCATGGGTCCAGTATCGCGCCGCCCGCGGCGGCGGGCATCGGTCTGCGCCCGGAATCCGGCGCCCGTAGTTTCCCGAGCTCCCGCCCGTGGGGCTCACACGCTGCGGGCAGGCGCCATCCGGCGGGCGACGGCCTTGCGCAGCTCCTCGGCCCCCAGGAACACCCCCGGCGTCAGCGCCACAAGCGCCCACTCGCGCGGAGTGAGCGCCGTCTGCCCGAGGACGCGGGCGATGGGCCCCACGTAGATGAACGACAGCGAGATCAGGAGCTCGACCACGGTCGCGAGCACCAGCAGCCGGTTTCGGAGCGGCCCGATCGCGAACAGCGATGCCGAGGTGCTCCGGCACTCGTAGGCGTTGACCGTCTGGCAGGCGACGATCGCGGCGAACACCATCGTCGAGAGCACGGCGTGATCCGGCCCCTTGTGCGGGAGGCCGTCGCCCGGCCCCCAGCCCATGAGCACGGCCGCGCCGAGTGGCAGCATCGCCATCGAGAGCGCCGCCTCGGTGGCTCCAAGGAAGCCGAACGCCCGCAGCACCGTGAACCGGTCGAGCAGGCGCTCGATGCGCGACCTTGGCGGGGCTCGCATGACTCGCTCGCCGGCCGGCTCTGCCCCGAGCGCGACGGCGTTCATGAGATCCGTTCCGATGTCGAGCGCGAGGATCTGGAGGACCGAGAGCATGAGCGGGATCGTTCCGCCGGACAGCGCCCACACCACGAACGGAGCCAGCTCGGCGACGTTGTCGGTCAGGTGGTAGGTGAGGAACCGGCGGATGTTGGCGTAGGCGCCGCGGCCCTCGCGCACGGCCTCGACGATGTGCGCGAAGTTGTCGTCGAGGAGCACGACATCGGCGGCCTCGCGAGCGACATCCGTGCCCACCTTGCCCATGGCGATGCCGATGTCCGCCTGGCGCAGCGCCGGCGCGTCGTTCACGCCGTCGCCCGTCATCGCCACCACTTCGCCGGCGGTCTGGAGCACCTGGGCGATGCGAAGCTTCTGCTCCGGCGCGACGCGGGCGATCACGCCGGCCGTCGCGAGCGTCCGAGCGAGCTCCGCGTCGTCGGACGGAAGCTCGGATCCGAGGAGGACCGAGTCATACCGCAGACGGGCCTTCCTGGCGACGGCCGCGGCTGTGGCCGGATGGTCGCCCGTCACCATGACGACGCGGATGCCCGCGGTGCGGCAGGCGGCGATCGCGGCGGGCACCTCCGGGCGGACAGGGTCGTCGAGCCCCACAAGGCCCAGCAGCTCGAGGTCAGACTCGGCTGTCGCGGCGTCCGGCGGGGCGCCTCCCTCCAGCCGGCGGCGGGCGAACGCCAGCACGCGCAGCCCGTCCGAGGCGAGTTCGTGGATGGCCCGGTCGACGTCGGCCCGGTCCGCCGCGGCAAGCCCGCCGCAAACCTCGAGCACGGCCTCGGGCGAGCCCTTGACGAAGAGCTCCCGCTCCCCGGACTCGAGCGCGTGGAGCGTGCTCATCCGGCGCCTTCGAGAGTCGAACGGATACTCGTGCACCCGCGGCCGCGCGCGTTCCGCCGCCCACCGGTCGACGCCGCCCTTCGCCGCAAGGACGATCAGCGCGCCCTCGGTGGGGTCTCCCGAGACGTCCCAGCGCCCGCCCTGTTCGGCGACGCGGGCGTTCGCGCACAGCGCGCACGCCAGGAGCAGCGGCTGCATCGCGGCGCGCTCCTCAGCCCGGGGTGGGCGGTCGCTCACGAGGATCCCCCCCGAGGGGTCGTAGCCGACGCCGGTGACGCGGCCGCGCAGGGGTCCGGTCGACAGGGCGCGGGCGGTCATCTGGTTCGCCGTCAGCGTGCCCGTCTTGTCGCTGCAGACCACGGTGGTGGACCCGAGCGTCTCGACGGCCTCGAGATGGCGGACCAGCGCGCCGCGGGCCGCCATCCGCGACGCGCTCATCGCCAGCGAGAGCGTCAGCGTCGGCAGCAGGGCCTCCGGAACGAGCGCGACGATGACGCCGACCCCGAACAGGAACCCGTCGTGTGCCGGTGTGCCGAGGGCGACCGAGACGGCGAAGAAGGTGACCCCGGCCGCCATCGCAAGCGCCGCGATCAGCCGGACGGCCCGGTTCATCTCGAGATGGAGCCGCGTGGGGCGGGCGCTCACGTGTCCCGTGAGCCGGGCGATGCCTCCCAGCCGCGTCTGCCCGCCGGTGGCGACGACGACCGCGGTGCCCCACCCCGA
Source organism: uncultured Actinomycetes bacterium (assembly GCA_963805545.1). GTDB lineage: Bacteria > Actinomycetota > Thermoleophilia > Gaiellales > JAICJC01 > JAICJC01. The sequence goes on along the minus strand of CAWDUU010000006.1, from coordinate 9,811 downwards.
GGAGGCATGCGTCCCGGCGAACACCACGTTCGAGACGAGCAGCGCGTCCGCGGGCTCGCGGCCGGCCGGCTCGACCGACCGCGGCGCCGGCTCCGACTCGCCCGTCAGTGACGAATTGTCGACCTGGAGCTCCTCGCTTCGGATGAGCCGCGCATCGGCGGAGATGCGGTCGCCCTCCCGGATCAGGAACACATCGCCGGGGACGAGCTGCGCCGACGCCAGCGTGGACCGTGCGCCGTCGCGCAGGATCGTGACCTCGTCGGGCAGGAGCGCGCGGAGCGCCCGCGTGGCCCGCTCCGCGCGATACTCCTGGACGAAGCTGAAGAGGCCGTTCAGGAGGATCACGACGACGATCGCGACGGCGAGCTCCGGAAGGCCGCCGAGGAGCGCGAGCCCCGCGGCGGCCCAGAGGATGCGCGCGAAGAAGTGGAGGAGCTGAGCGGCCAGCTGCCGCGTGAGACTTGGCCCGTGCGCCTCCGGGAGGCGATTCTGGCCGAATTCGGAAAGGCGGGCAGCGGCCTCCGAGCCGGAGAGCCCGGCCTCGCTCGTGCCCAGCGCCGTCAGCACGTCGGCGGTCGCGCGGGCCGCCGATGCGGCGAGCGTCGGCGCCCCTCGCAGCGCGGCGGGGCGTGGGGGAGAGGGCGGGTGGCCGGTCACGCTACTCATTCCACCCGCCCCGAACGTGCTTCCACAGCTCCGCAGCGGCCAGCGGGGCCAGCGCCAGCAGCGCCACGGCAGCCGCGGCGGGCGCGTCCAGCGCCGTCGTCCCGAGAGCGTCGTTCGCCGCCGGCACGTACACGCTGGCGAGGACGACCGCGGCCGAGCCCGCGACGGCCGCCGACAGCCGCCAGTTGCGTGCGCCGTTCCACGCGGCGCCCGACGGGGACCGCAGCGAGTACACGATCGCGAGCTCGGCCAGCGCGATCGTCGCGTAGGCCATGGTCTGCGCGTCGGCTGTGGCACCGCCGCCGCCGAGGGCATATGCCGCCGTCGCCGCGGCGGCCACGGTCAGCCCGATCATGCCGAGCCGGCGCATGCCGCCCGCGGCGATGAGGCGTGAAGGCGACATGCGGGAGCCGCCGGTCATCGCCTCGGGCGTGAGCGGGTCGTACGCAAGCGCGAGCGCAGGTAGACCGTCGGTCAGCAGGTTGACGGTGAGCACCTGGACGACGCTCAGCGGCGCACCTGCGCCGACCAGCACGCTCCCGGCGAAGAGCAGCACCTCGCCGAGGTTCGCAGAGAGCAGGAAGGTCACGAACGCGCGCATGTTCTGGGCGATCCGGCGGCCCTCCTCGATCGCCGCGACGATCGTCGAGAACGCGTCGTCCGTCAACACGATGTCCGCGGCTTCGCGGGCGGCCTCGGTGCCTCCCCGGCCCATCGCGACGCCGACGTCCGCCTGCCTCAGAGCCGGGGTGTCGTTGACGCCGTCGCCGGTCACGACGACGACCTGGCCGTCCGACTGGAGGGCCGTCACGAGGCGCAGCTTGTCCTCCGGCGAGACCCGCGCGAACACCGCCGTGGCACGCTGGCGGGGGCGCAGCTCCTCGTCCGTCAGCGAGGCCATGTCGGCACCGGTCATGAGCGGCGCCGGCTCCATGCCGAGCTGCGTCGCGATTGCCCCGGCCGTCGCAGGCTGGTCGCCGGTGAGCATGACCACCCGCACGCCGGCCTGCTGCGCCCGGCTGACCGACTCGGCGGCGCCCTCGCGCAGCGGGTCTTCGAGGCCCACGACGCCGAGCACCTCGATCCTTCCGTCGAGCTCGTCGTCGCCGAGGCCGTCGATCGTGTCCAGGATCGCCTCGCCGACCGCCAGGACGCGCAGCCCGCGCCGCGCGAAGCGCCGGTTGGCCGCGACGAGCGGCTCGAGCTCCGCGGCGGGCGCCGCGGACCGCGCCATCAGCACCTCCGGCGCGCCCTTGACGACGACCCGGACACGGCCGTCCACGGCGTAGGCTGCGGTCAGCCGCTTCCGCTCCGGGTCGAACGGGACGAGCGCCAGCCGTCGCGGCTGTGCGCCGCCCGCTCCTTCGGGGCGTCCCAGGACGAACGCCCGATCGACCGGATCCCCGACCAGCCGCGCACCGTCCGTACCGGCCCCGACCGCCTGCGCGGTCGATGCCAGGGCGCCCGCGGCAAGCACCTCCGCCGGCTCGCGGCCGGGCAGCGCCTCGACCGCCACGACGCGAAGCTCGTTCAGGGTGAGGGTGCCCGTCTTGTCGGTGGCGGCCACCGTGGCCGCGCCCACCGTCTCGACCGCGGCGAGGTGCCTGACGATCGCGTGGCGGTGCGCCATCCGCCGGGCGCCGCCGGCGAGGGCGATCGTGATCGTCCCGGCCAGGCCCTCCGGAACCGCGGCCACGGCGACGGCCACCCCGACGAGGAACGCCTCGTGCGCCGGTGCCCCGTGGCCGAGCATCGCGCCGAACAGGAGCACGGTGATCCCGGCGCCGGCGATGACCATGATCCGTGACAGGCGGCCCATCCGGCGCTGGAGCGGCGTCGCCGGCCGCGTCGCCGATCCCGCGAGCAGCGCGATCCTCCCTGCCTCTGTGGCGCCGGCCACCGCCACGACGACGCCGCGCCCCTCACCGAGGGTCACGGAGGTGCCGGCGTAGAGCATGCAGGTGCGTTCTGCGAGCGGCGCGCCCGGCGCGACGGTATCGGGGGTCTTCGCAACGGGAACCGACTCGCCCGTGAGCAACGACTCGTCCAGCCGGAGCCGGTCGCCCGCGATCACGCGCACGTCGGCCGGCACGCGATCGCCCTCGCGCACGGCGACGACGTCGCCGGCGACGAGGGCCTCGCTCGAGATCAGGCGCGACCGGCCGTCGCGGATCACGTTCGCGGTCGTCTCGACGGCCTCCCGCAGCGACTCGATCGCGCGTTCCGCGCCCGCCTCCTGCACGAACCCGAGCAACGCGTTCAGCACGAGGATGGCGGCGATCACGAGCGCGTCGAGCCGTTCGCCGAGGGCGGCCGAGACCGCGGTTGCGGCGACGAGCAGCAGCACCAGCGGGTCGGCGAACTGGCGCGCGGCGATGCGCAGGTCGCTCACCCGTCCGGCCCGGGGGATGACGTTGGGCCCGGCGTCGCGAAGGCGTCTCTCGGCCTCCCGTTCGGCGAGGCCCGAGGCTTGGTTCGACCCGAAGGCGTCCACGACGTCGGTCGCGGGCTGCGCGTACGGGCCGGGACCCGGGAGCCCGGACGGCCCGGTCGACCACGCGGAGGCCTCAGGCGTGCGCCGCGACATCGAGCGCCGCCCGCGCTGAGGCTGACACGTTGCGGCCGTCGAGCATGTGCACGGTGCGGTCGGCGCAGGCCGCGACCGAGGGATCGTGCGTCACCATCACGATGGTCAGGCCGCGGTGGATGCGGATGTCGGCGGTCAGGTCGAGGATGCGCCGGCCGGCGTCCGAGTCGAGGCTGCCGGTCGGCTCGTCGGCGAGCAGGACCGGCGGGTCGTTGGCCAGGGCGCGGGCGATGGCGACGCGCTGGCGCTCGCCTCCCGAGAGCTCCGCCGGACGGTTCGCCGCCCGGCCGCCCAGGCCGACGAGCTCGAGCAGATCGAGTGCGCGCCGCCGGCGCTCGGCCCGCGGACGGCCCGTCCCGAACATCGGCACCTCGACGTTCTCGACGGCGGTCAGGCTCGGCAGGAGGTTGTGCAGCTGGAACACGAGGCCCATGGCCCGGCGCCGGTAGAGGGCGGCGTCGGCCACCCGGTCGAGGTCGTTGCCGTGCACGTGGATATGCCCGGCGTCGGGGTGGTCGAGGGCCGCGACGAGGTGCAGAAGCGTCGACTTGCCGCACCCCGACGGTCCGACGATCGCGACCCACTCGCCCTCGCCCACCGTCATCGACATCCCGTTCAGCGCGCGGATCCTGCCGTCCTCGTACGCCTTCTCCACATCATGGACGACGATTGCCGGAGCGGCTGGCGCCTCACTCATGGCGCAGGGCCTCCATCGGGGTGAGCCGGGTGGCCCGGAGTGCCGGGTAGGCCGCGCCGGCGAGCCCGACGACGAGGGCGATAGCCACCGCCCGCACGAACACCGACGGCGCGTAGACAGGCGTCAGGAAGCTCGAGATCGCCGGGACCAGCATGATCGCGCGGGAGGCGGCGACGCCGAGGACGAGGCCCAGCACGGTGGCAACCGCGCACAGGGCGATGCTCTCGCCGATCACCGAGCCGAGGATGCGCCGCCGGCTCCAGCCGACGGCGCGCAGGATCCCGATCTCGCGCGTGCGCTCGAACACCGACATCACCATGGTGTTCGTGACGCCGATCGCCCCAAGGCCGACGGCGAGCAGCGTGATGGCGAGCTGGACGGCGTCGATCACTGACATCCCCTGGTCGACCTTCCCGTAGTCGCCGACTCCGGCGATCGTGGCGAGCGTCGGCTCGTCGTGCTCGATGGCGGCGGCCACCCGCAGCGGATCGTCGCCCGGCGCGACCGTGACGTACACCGCGGTGACGACGCCCGGCTTGCTGGCAAACCGCTGCACCGTCCGAAGCGGCAGGTAGCCGCCGTTGTTCTCGTAGGTGCTGGAGGACCGGTAAATCCCGACCACGAGCCGTTCTCGCCCGCCGAGCCGCACGGTGCCGCCCACCGGCGCATGCAGTGCCGATGCGGCTCCGGCGCCGAGGACGACCTCGTTGGGCGCGCCCGAGAGGAGGCGCCCGGAGTCGGGCCGCCCGACGATCCCGCGCAGCTGGTCCGGCCGCACGCCCATCTCGGGGAAGAACGCGTTCGAGCCGACCGAGGCGAAGTTGTAGAGGACCCCGACCGCGGCGGCCACGTCGGCACGTTCCGCGATCCGCGCCCACTCATCCTCCTGGACGGTGCTGAAGCTGAAGTCGGCGGCGCCGTTCTGGGCGACCATGAAGTCGGAGTCGCCGGTGCGGATGAGCTCGCCGGATGTCCGCTTCATCCCCTCTGTGACGACGCCCAGCGCCACGACGGTGGTGATGCCCACGGCGATGCCGAGCACCGTGAGGAGCGTCCGGACCTTCTGGCGGAAGAGGTTCTTCAGGATCAGCGCAGCGAACGTCATCTCCGGACATGAGCATCGCCTCGGAGTCCGGCCCGCGCATCGGGGAGTCCACGGCATCCCGGTACGGGCGGCTACGGAGGCCGGCGACCGCGATTCGATGACCACACGGGCCGGCGCCGCATCGCGCCTGCGGCCGTCAACGGCTGAACGGCGTGCGCGCGGGGCCACCGGGTACGCTCCCTCACCGTGGAGGCGCGCGGATGAGCTTTCGTCACGAGGCGTTGCTGTATGCCGGCGACGACGAGCTCGTGACCCGCCTGGAGCCGTTCCTGCGAGAGAGCATCGCGGCGGGCGAGCCGGTGATGGTGGCTCTCAGCGACCGCAAGATCCGGCGCCTGCGCGAGCGGCTCGGCCCCGCGGCCGGCGAGGTGATGTTCGCCGACATGGATCGGACCGGTATGAACCCCGGCCGCATCATCCATGCCTGGCACGAGTTCGCGGCCCCGCACCTCGCCGCCGGCCGGCCGGTGCGCGGCGTCGGCGAGCCGGTCTCGGCCTCCCGGTCGGCCGACGAGCTCGTCGAGTGCCAGCGGCACGAGGAGCTGCTGAACCTGGCGTTCGGATCGGGCCCGGCGTGGAGGCTCCTGTGCCCGTATGACACGACCACGCTCGACCCCGCCGTCATCGCCGAATGCCGCTGCAGCCACCCGCACGTACGCGAGGGCGGCGTGTCGCGCACGAGCGCCGACTACCGCGGCGTCGATGCGATGGCGGAGCCCTTCGCCGCGCCGCTCCCGGAGCCGCGGGCCGAGCCGGAGGAGCTCGCGTTCGACGTGTCGGGGCTGGGCCGGCTCCGCCGGCGCGTCGCCGGTCTTGCCTCCGCAGCCGGCCTGGACGGACCGCGATGCGAGGACCTCGTGATCGCCGTCCATGAGCTCGCCGCGAACAGCGACCGCCACGGCGGCGGCGCGGGCGTCTTGCGGGCGTGGCGAACGGCGGCGGGCGTGACGTGCGAGATCCGCGACGCCGGCTTCATCTCCGAACCGCTCGCCGGCCGGCTGCGCCCCGCGCGAGCCGCCTCGGGCGGGCACGGCATGTGGCTGGCGTACCAGCTCACCGATCTCCTCCAGGTGCGGTCGTCGCCGGACGGGACCACGGTGCGGCTTCTCGTCCGCACGGCGTGACGGCGTTCCCGCCCGCCGAGGCCGTCACGCGGGCGATACCGCCAGCACGACGACGTCGTCTGCCATCGCGCCTCCGTTTGCGGTTCTGACAACGGCGAGGATGGCGTCGAGATCGCCGTCGTCGAGGGGTGGCTCGCGGTCCCCCAGGACGTCGAGCAGGCGGTCGTGCCCGAACGGGCGCGGCCCCGCCGGGCTGCTCCTGCCCTCGACCAGCCCGTCGGTGTAGACGAGCAACGACCATGGGCGGGAGGGAAGGCCGACCCGCACCTCGCCCCAGCGCGACGCGGTGTCGACGCCGATGGGCGGGCCGGCGGGCACCTCGAGCTCGACGGCCCGCCCGCCACCGAGCAGGATCGGCGGCGGGTGTCCGCCGGCGACGATCGAGACGCTCGACATGTCGGCCTCGAGCAGCGCCAGGCACACGGTGGCGAACTGCACCTGGTCGAAGGCGACGCGCTCGGCCGTGAGCATCGCATTCATCGACCGCATCGTCTCGGGCAGGCCGACGCCCGCCAGCGCGAGGCCGCGCCAGGCGGCGCGCAGGCGGGTGGCCGCTGCGGCCGCCGTCGGCCCGTGGCCGGCGACGTCGCCGACCAGGATCGAGATCGCGCCTCCGGCCGCGTCGAGTATGCCGTAGAAGTCGGCCGCCAGCACCTGGGCCCCCTCGGCGGGCACGTATCGGCTGGCGATCCGGAAGCTGGCGGCGGTGGGCATCCCGGGCAGGGCGACCAGCGACGCCCGCAGGTCGTCGAGCAGCTCGCGGCGCAGCTGGTCGCCGCGGCGCACCTGGTTGCCGATGAGGCCGGCCGCGACCGCGGCGGGGATCCAGACCAGCGGCTCGCCGACCGGGTGCTCGTCGAGCACCCCCACGCCGAGCGACACGCCCAGGACGGCAAGCACCGCGCCGGGCACCGGCCCCAGCAGGAAGGCCGCGCCGATGCAGATGACGATGAGGAGCGGGCCGGGGACGCCGCGCAGGTGCGACGGGGCGATGGCGAGAAACGGCGCGGCGACCGCCAGCTCGAGGATCGCGGCCGTGCAGAACACCGCCGGGCGCCGCTCCGCAAACGGGCGCGCGGTGGCACGCCGGAGACCGTCCCTGACCCTCACCGCGCGCATTGTTGTCGAACCGCGGTACGGGTGCGGCGCGCCGTCGTTTCCGCCGTCAGAGCGACGGTTCGGCCAATCGGAACCCGGCAGACGTCCCGCTCTGGGTCTACACGGACCTCACCGGCTCCAAAACGCAGCGTCCGAGCTCCCTTTGCGGCAGTTCGTCGCCCGTTTCCCGCTCACGCATCCGGGAATCAGACGAGCAGAGCGTTCCAAGCGACTGAGGGGTTCTCCATGGCGACGACTGTTGCAGATTATGTCCTCGAGCGGCTCCGCTCATGGGGCGTCGACCGCATCTACGGCTTTCCCGGCGACGGCATCAACGGCTTTCTCGGAGCACTCGACCGGGCGGGCGGCGACCCGGAGTTCGTGCAGGTGCGCCACGAGGAGATGTCGGCGTTCATGGCCTGCGGGCACGCGAAGTTCACCGGCGAGCTGGGCGTTTGCCTGGCGACCTCGGGGCCCGGCGCGATCCACCTTCTGAACGGCCTCTACGACGCCAAGCTCGACCACCAGCCGGTGCTGGCGATCGTCGGCCAGCAGGGACGGATGTCGCTGGGCGCGTCCTACCAGCAGGAGGTCGACCTCCAGACGCTCTTCAAGGACGTATCGGTCTACGACCAGACCTGCCTCGAACCCGCCCAGGCTCGCCACCTCGTCGACCGGGCGATCCGGATCGCGCTCGACAAGCGCGGCGTGGCGACGCTCGTGATCCCGAATGACGTGCAGGAGGAGGACGCCGTCCCGTCCCCGCCGCGGCGGCACGGCGCGGTGTACTCGAGCGTCGGCTACAGCCGCCCGCGCACGCTCCCCATGGACGGCGACCTTGACCGGGCCGCCGAGATCCTGAACGCCGGCGACAGGGTGGCGATGCTCATCGGCCAGGGCGCGCTCCGGGCGGCCGACGAGGTCGTCGAGACCGCCGAGCTCCTCGGTGCAGGCGTGGCGAAAGCACTCCTCGGGAAGGCGGCCCTCCCGGACGACCTGCCGTTCGTGACCGGGCCGATCGGGCTCCTGGGATCGCGGCCGAGCTACGACATGATGCGCGGCTGCGACACCCTCCTGATGGTCGGCTCAAGCTTCCCGTATTCGGAGTTCCTGCCCGCCGAGGGCCAGGCGCGAGGCGTCCAGATCGACATCGACGCCTCCATGATCGGCCTGCGCTATCCGATGGAGTCCCTTCTGGTCGGGGACGCCGCCGAGACGCTGCGCGCGCTCATCCCCCGGCTGCGGCGCAAGGACGACCGGTCATGGAGGGACGAGATCGAGGACGGCGTCCGCGACTGGTGGGCGCTCCTCGACGAGCGCGCACTGCTTGACGCCGACCCGGTGAATCCGCAGCGGGTCGTTCACGAGCTCTCGATGCAGCTGCCGGACGGCTGCATCATCACGGCCGACTCCGGCTCCTCGACGAACTGGTTTGCCCGCCACCTCAAGCTGCGCGAAGGCATGATGGCGTCGCTCTCGGGGACGCTCGCAACCATGGGGCCCGGCGTCCCCTATGCGATCGCGGCCAAGTTCGCGCATCCGCACCGGCCGGTGATCGCGCTCGTCGGCGACGGCGCGTTTCAGATGAACGGGATGAACGAGCTCATCACGATCGCCAAGTACCGCGATCGCTGGCCCGACCAGCGCCTCGTCATCTGCGTCTTCAACAACCGGGACCTGAACCAGGTGACGTGGGAGCAGCGCGTGCTGGCCGGCGACCCCAAGTTCCCCGGCACCCAGCAGATCCCGGACTTCCCCGCCGCGCGGTTCGCCGAGCTGGTCGGGCTGCGCGGGCTCCGGATCGACCGGCCCGATGACCTCGCCGACGCGTGGGCGGAATCCCTCACCGCCGGCCTGCCGACGGTGCTGGAGGTGGTCGTCGACCCCGAGATCCCGCCGCTTCCGCCGCACATCACGACGACGCAGGCCAAGAAGATGGCGCATGCCATGATGGAGGGCGACCCCGAGCGCGCCGGGGTGATGCAGAAGGCGATGCGGGAGAAGGTGCGCGAGTTCCTGCCGGGTCGCCGATAGCGTTCGCGGCCGGCGCAGGCTACTCCGGCCGGCGCCGCAGGCTGGGCTTCGAGACGATCACCCAACCGCCGTGCTCCTCGACGACGGTCTCGACGGCAAGGTCCTGGTGGCCGGGCGCCACCAGAAAGCGGTCGACCGGCTCGACCGCTCGCTCGTACTCGCCGAGCCGGAGCTCGACGGCCTTCCAGCACGCCGGGTCGTCGCATTCGCACACGAACTGCACGGGCTCGTCCGGCGGCGTCTCGCCCGCCTGCTCCGCGGCCGTTCGGCGCTCGTTGTAGGACTGGAACGCCAGCTCGTTCTGCTCGGCGCGATGGACGCGGTCTCGCACGCGCCGGCTCGCCGGGCTCAGCCCGGGAGGTTTACGCCGCCGACAGCGGGCGTCTCGCCCGGGCCGTGGCCGGACGCCCCGTTCCGCAGTGCCTCGCTCACGAGCTCGTGTTCGCGGCGGCCTTCCCGCCCTTGCGCCCGGCGGCCTTCTTCTGCGCGGTCGTCCGTGA
>CAWDUU010000005.1:0-588473 GCA_963805545.1 uncultured Actinomycetes bacterium | reverse complement strand
CCGGCGTCCCAGCTGTTCTGGGCCGCCTCGCGTACGAGCACTGTCAGCCGATCGACGGTCGGCCTGCCGAGCTGGTTCTTGATGCCCTCGGCCTAATCGACCCCATACGATGGACACGCTGGCTGACCCAGGAGGCGCTCATCCGACCAGCATGGCGAGGACGTCCTTGATTGCCGACGGAGCCAGCGGCGGTGCTGTCGCCGCGTTCAGGGCGACGGTGTAGCGGAAGTCGCCAAGGCCGTTGGGCACGACCCCATCGGTGAACGTGCTGGCAGTCAGCCGCGGGAAACCGTCGTCGACCAGGTACCAACGCTCGTCGACGAGCCGGAACGTCAGCTCGGAATACGCTTGTCGCTCCTCGTCCTCGTAACCTGCAGCCACAAGCAAGCCTTGCAGCCTTCCACACTGGTCGTTCTTCTGGAGGCGCGCCACCATTTCTCCGAGCGACTCGCCGTCGGGACTCGGGGTCTCGACCCTCATGTGCTAGGTAGAGGTCGGAACCTCTCTCAGCCGTGAGCTGCTCAACTCCGTGTATGTGGACGACTTCATCCTCGTCGCTCAACGTGGTCTTCACCTTGACATCGAGACTGGCCCCAACGAAGTCGTGCGGTTCGCGTAGCGGCCCCTTCCAGCGCGACGTTCCCGTCTCGGAGAGAGCCAGCAGGCGGTCGAGCACGTGCAGCTCGCCGTACAATCCGGCCAGCTGTTTCACCGTCATCCTCGGCCCGACGCCGGCGAACAGTGACCTCCAGGTCGAGTAGCAGGTCTTTACGATCGACGCGGGCTCGGCATCGGGGTGTCGCTCGAACCGCAACAGGACGTCGGCGACGAAGGTTGAGAACAACCATCGCAGTTCTCTCCGGAGGCATACGACGTCGAGGAACCACCGGTTTCCGCCCTCCTGCTCGACGCTGCGCAAAAGCAGGTTCACCCCACGGGTCTTCTTCTCAGGCCGGAACGACCGATGCGCGTCAGGGACTAGAGGAACGAGCAGCCGGGAGCCGTCCCTGCCAACGCCCAGGAGGAGCCTGCCAGCGGGCACCTGCTGCGGTAGATCGACCACCTTCATCTCGTCGTCGGTGGGTGCGGTGCCGAGCTGCAACCAGCGCCGCTCGATTTCGCTCCCGAGATCCTTGACCGTTCGGGTCACACCTGTTCCTCCTCCAGCGCGCCGAGGTCGTCCTCCTCAAGATAGCCGTCTCGACTCTCGACGACGCCCGAGAGATCGGCTTGCCAGTAGACCTTGTCTTCGTCGCCCGGGGGTGGCTTCGGGAAGACGATTCCGATCCCGACTGCATCCGTCGCGGCGTTGAGCGGCTCACGGAGCTTCCGATTCGTTGGTGAAACTGCGTCGATCGCGTACACGGCCAAGAGTGCGGTGTCCGGCGCCCGGTCTTGTCGGAGCCGGACGATCGCCGCTTCCGAAACCGGCGACCCGACCGGGACCTCGATGTCGACCGCGGCGTCCCTTCGCGACATCAGCGTCTTGATGTAGGCGGCGTGTGACGGCGAATCCTTCACACGGGCGCGGATCACGCGTGGGACCTCTACGCCGCCCCCGAAGTTGAACTGGACCTCGGCTCGCCGTCGACGACCCGATTAGCGCGACGTTCCAGCCCTCCAACCGTCCTTTGTCGTTGCGATTGCGCACGTAGCGGGCGATCAAACCTGTGTCGTTGTCAGGCTCCTTCTCGTGAACCTGGAAGCGGTCGAGGAACGCGAGCACAACCTTACTTGACACATCACGCCATATGTATCCGGAGACAGGAGGATGTTCGTCTGCGGAGTCCGCGCCGCCCAGGTCGGTGACCAGGGCCTGGGCCGCCTCCTGGTTTTGGCGAAGCCACTTCGGATCGTCCGCGTGGAAGTAGCGGGTCTGGATCCGCAAGCCACCGAACGCCGCGGCGGCGAGAACGGCGCTCTGCATCTTCGCCGCAGCCGTGATCGCTAGTGTGGGATGGGCCTGGATGCGGACGGCGAATGTTTCAGGCGTGACGTCATCATGCATGTAGCGATCGACGTCGCTTCGGATCTCGGCCTCGACACCAGCCAGGTGGCGAAACCATCCCTGAAGCTCCTCAGTCATCCAGATACGCGGCAGATCCGGGTATCCGCCGCGGTATCCGAACCAACGACCCATCTGCAGCAACGTGTCGTACGCACTCGCTGCGCGCACGAAGAAGCTGACGATCAAGCCCTCGAGCGTGAGGCCTCGCGAGAGCGTGTTTCCGCCGACGGCGATCGCCACGACACGGTCGGCGGAGTAGTCCAGACGCTCATTGCTCCGCGAGTTGTCCAGGATCACCCTCGACTCACGGAGTACATCGGGGAGCTGAGTTAGGAGGGCACCGAACTGGACAGGGACTTCGCGCATTTCGGAGGCTGGCACGCGCTGGATCTCCGACTCCCACACGTTCTGCAGCTCGTCGAGAAGCCGCCCTTCCTGTGACGCCAACCGCTCGGTCACATCCCGCTGAAGCCTGGCGATCGGCGCGCGGAACGACTCGTGGACCGCGACCCTGACACTCGTGTGGATGAGCATCGTCGAGTGCGGCACCCCGGTGCCGCGGATCCGGCGGGCGGCCGTTGCTAACCAGAAGTAGAGGATTGAGCGGCGTAGTTGGCCGTGGATGTCAGGCATGAACGTGTCGACATCCCCACTCGTCGCTGGACGGACGAACGGGATTTCGTCATCCGGGACGATCCTGACCATGTCGAGCGCCTCGTCGTCGTAGTCCGCCGGGTCTTCGCCATCAAGCGGTTCGCGTCCGAAGATGCTCTCCGTGCCGAAGTGGTTATCAGGCTTCGGCAAGTCGACGATGAAGTGTCTTGGGTACAGATCCTCGGAGCTCGGGTCGATTAGCAGGTTCGCGAAGGGCGTCGCCGTGTAACCCACTAGCCGACTCTGGGCAGCACGTCCAAGAGTGAACGGATCAGCGGGTTGATCGTCCTCGTGGCGACACCGCCCTGATCAGCCTCGTCATCGATCACCAGCGCCGGAATCGACTCGAGCTGCTGCGACGCCTCCCCGAGCCATGCGATCAGCTTCCTCAGCACGACCGCGTTCTTCTTGACGACACAGAGGACCTTCTGCCGCGAGTAAGTCGCGAAGTAGGCCGGCGCGTTCGCGGTCGGACGGAAGTCGTGATCCGGATCGGTGAGTTGGTGCCACAGCTCTCTATTCGGGTCGACCAGCTGCCCGATCAGACGATTCTGCGTCTGCCGCCGCAGTTCGTTATGGATCCCCGCGAGGATAATCACTAGTCGATAGCCGCGATCCGCGGCCTTCGCTACCACGCCTGTGTAGTTCGTAGTCTTCCCGGACTGGACGTGCCCAAGCACCAGCCCCTTCGTCTTGAAGTCGAGCGTGGCAGGATGCTCGAGCAGGCTCACGATCCGCGTCGTCGCATCGTCGAGGTCGCGGATCGCGTTACCGTCGAAGCCCGGCGAGCCCTCGAGCAGCGACACCAGCTTCGGCCAGCAGGGGTCAGTCGGACGCGGACCGGCGTACCAGGTCATCCGGCCGCCACTTTGCATATAGCTCGGCGAGCGCACCTCCTTCACGACGCCGACATGACGTTCGTAGCGCTCCACTAGCTCATCTACGATGGCGTCCGGCACTCCGTATCTGCGCAGCTCCACCGCTGCCCGTGCCGGCGTCTTCACGTCCGCGTCGTTGCAGAACTGCTCGAAGCGCCCATTGGGAGCCTCAGACATCTGCACCGCCCTTCAGATACATAGGCTGCCTTCCGTTCAACATCGCAACAATATCGCCTGCCCTGCCTGGTTCCGACGCCGTCCCACCCGCGCCATCGGCCGACGGTGTCGGCCTCCGGATACCCCCACAAGCACGCCCAGACGAAAGGATCGATCGCCCAAGCCGATCACTCGTTGAAGCTGGACCTCGCGAGCCTAGCAGTTGGGCGCGCTGGAATCCGTTCGGCCCCCGCGGGGCACCACCGAAGCAAGGGGCACTCGAAACAGCGCGGAGTCGGCCGGCACACAAGCGCGCCGATGTCCAACATGGCGAAGTTCCAGTCGCGCGCGTTGCGGGGTGCTAGCTCAGTGGCCGCCTGCCAGTAAAGAGGGTCATCTCGGGTCCTAGCCCGGGAAGATCGGAGCCCCAGGAACCGTTCGAGGAAACGGATCACCGATGGATCGACGACGGCGACGCGTCGACCATACGCAAAGCACAACGTCGCGGTAGCGGCGTAGGGGCCGACGCCAGGCCCTGCCACGAGGCGCTGATAGCTGCGTGGCACTCCGCCGGAGAAGTGTTCGGCCGCGCGTTGTAGTCGTCTGACCCGGTGCGTCAGCCCGAGCGGTCGCAGGACGTGTTGAACTTCCTCCGGGTCTGCTTCCGCAAAGCTCGCCGCGGTCGGCCACCGGCTCACGGACTCCAGGTAGACCGGCGCCACCAGGTCGGCTCGAGCTCCTTTGGAGCATCAATTCGGCTAGCAAGACGTGCCAGGGGTTGCGGATCCCTCTCCAGGGTAAGTCGTGGCGTCCGTGCAGGCGGTACCACCGAAGGAGCGCTCTGCGAGCCGCAAGGGGCATCGACTCGGCGGCAGAGGCTGGCACACGCGGATTCTGCCAGTCGCAGGATCGCGGCGCGCCGGGTCGAAGGGCGTCGGAGCATGCTGTTCGATGCACCGTTTGACCCTGGTCTCGCCGACGTCGTGAAGTGGTTCCAGTGCCAGAGTGGCGATCTCACGGCCCGATTCCGCGGCGTCGTGCGGCGCGGAATCGACGAGGTCATCGACGGCGGTCGAACCGGCCGGTACTCCATCGAGCAGCTCGCGAAAACAGAAAAGACGTACATCGGAACGAAGATCGAACACCTAGTCCTCAACGAGTTCGAGATTCGGCGAGGTGAGGTTCTTGATGCCTCGATCGCTGATCAGGAGGTGGACATCAAGTGGTCGCTGTCCTCGCAATGGGAGATCCCAGTCGAGGCCGTGAACCAGCTTTGCTTGCTTATCGGCGCTCGAGAGCGGCGAAACGAGTTTCACGTCGGAGTGGCTCGCTCCATCCCTGAGCATCTTGGAGCACCAAACCGCGACCGAAAGAGGAAACTCACTGCCTCGCGAGGTGCAGCAATACGCTGGCTCGTGCCGACCAGCTTTCTGCCGCCGAACTTCTTCGCGACCGTTCCTCCGGGCGTGCTCTCTGAGATCATGAGCCGGCCAAAGGGACAGCCGAGAGTGAGAGCATTGTTCGAACTTCAACCTCGCCGCGCGATACCACGCGAGGCGATCGAGACGGTTGCCCAGCAGAGAGATCCCTTGCGCCGCGTACGAGCCGACAAGGGGCCGCGCATGGGCTCCGTCATCGTCCTGAGCTCACGTTACAAGGGTAATCTCATCGCCAGGCTAGGACTCGAGCCCCTCCCGGCGGACTGCTTCGTCGGCGTCCCCATCTCTGAGGTCGAGGCCCTTGGCGAGCCCTGACGGCCCGCGCCTGCTAGGCCAGAACCACCTCACGCTCCACGCCTAGGAGCTCGTCCGCGCGCGCGAGCGCATCCACAACCGAGTTCCCGATGGCTTGTGCAAGCAGACAGGGCACGGCGTTCCCGACTTGCTTCGCGATCGACGTCATCGGCTGGTCTTCCGGAAGGATGAAATTGCCCGGAATCGTCTGGCATCGGGCCGCCTCGCGCACGGTGATCGGGCGGTGTTCGCGGGGGTGCAGATAGCGGCCCTTCTCGGGCTTGTAGAACTCGGTGCGGATGGTGAACGCGGGACGATCCCACCAAAGCCGGCCAAAGACGTCGGTCGACCCGGTCTTCTTTCGACGCCAACAGTCCGGGTGATGTCTGGACGGCGACGGGCGAGATCGAACCGGCCTTCGCCTTCCCGTGGGATGGTGCCGTAGCGCTCGAGGCTGATCGGTCGCGGGTTGCGCGGATTGTGCCAACCGCGGCCATCGGGTTCGAGCGGCAAGGTCGTGGGATTGGAGACGGCCCAGCGGAACGTCCGCCACGGCTCTCCTCCCGGCGGGACCTTGTCCGGCGCCCAGTGCGTCTGCGCGGGCCAAACCGGCCTCCCGAGTTTGCTTCCGATCACAATCGCCCGCCGCCGTGTCTGAGGGACACCGTAGTCAGCGGCGTTCAAGATGCGCCCCTCTACTGTGAACCCGAGGCCCTGCGCGGCCGCGTGGAAGGCGACATACTCGCCGGATCGGAGCAGCTCCGGGACGTTCTCCATCACGAAGACGACGGGGTCGCTCTCGCGGAGCGCCCGGAGATACTCCCGCCACAGCGTGCGCCGCTCCAGACCGACGCCGAGCATGTTCAGCGGCGAGAAGCCCTGGCATGGCGGTCCCCCGATGATGACCTCGGCGTTGGGGAAGACGTCGACGCGCTCGATCAGGTCGGCGAAAACGTGATCACCGAAGTTGGCGGCGTAGGTGACCGCGGCGTCCTTGTCAGACTCGACCGCATAGATCGGAGTAAACCGCCCGGTATCGACAAAGCCGCGGGTCATACCGCCGAAGCCGGCGAACAGGTCGATCAGCGTGTAGGTGGCGCGAGCATTGGTCATGGTTACCACCCGTACGGGTGTTCGCCCACGCTACCAAACCGCTCGGCCGTATCTGATCCCGCTGGACACTGGAGCCCGGCCACATTCTTCCCTCGAACTCGACTCCGCCTCGACCTCCACGCGACGCTTGCTTCGAACACGGTTTCGGATGGATCGACGGGGCGAGTATCCGCCAGAAGCGACTTCGGCCGCTCCCTTGCGGGCCTGCTTCTCCAGGATTTATCCCTGCGGCCGCGCCTTCTCGGTGTGGTAGATCGGATACCGGTCGACGATCGCCGGCACCAGCCTGCCGTCGGCCATCGTGACGTCGACCTGGGTGCCGTGCTGGGCGAGCTCCGTCTCGATGCAGGCCATGCCGATCAGGCGATCCACGGTCGGTGACCGGCCCGCCGACGGCGAGGTCAGCTTGCCGACGTGGCGGCCGCCGCGCACGACCGGCGAGTTGTAGTCCGGGGCCTCCTCGCCGCCGATGACGAGCGTCACCATGCGGTGGGTGATCCCGGCCTCGGCCTCGGCCCGCAGCGCCTTTCGCCCGACGAACTTCTCCTTGTCGAGCTTGATCATCCGGTCCAGGTTCATGTGGAACGGGCTCGTCACGCCCTGGAAGTAGTCGTAGCCCAGGAAGATCAGGCCAGACTCGATCCGCAGGCTCTCGACCGCCGCCAGCCCGTACGGCCGGATGCCCATGTGCGCGCCGGCATCCAGCAGCGCCCGCCACAGCGCCTCCGCGCCCTCGGCCGGGCAGAACACCTCGTAGCCGATCTCCCCGGAGTACCCGGTGCGCGACACCCAGCACCCCTCCACCCCGCCGACCGTGACCGGATGCGGGATGAAAGCGCCGTCACCACCAGCATGTCGTCCTCGGTCTCGCCCCGGTAGCAGACGCCGTCGCCGAGCATCTTCCCGCTCTCGTCGCAGAACGGCCCGTTCCGGCACGCCCCACCTCCAGCGCCGGGCGCGTCCTCCCCGGTCGCTAGAGTGGAACGCATGGAGGCAGACACCCGAGATCCGCACGATCGGCTACGGCGCGCGCTCGATCAACGAGTTCGTCGAGGCTCTCGAGGCGGCTGGGACGGAGTACCTCGTCGACGTGCGCTCGGCGCCCTATTCCCGGTTCAAGCCGGAGTTCTCCCGGGACCCACTCGCGGCTCGCCTCGAAGGGCGGCGAATCGGCTACGTCTTCATGGGCGACGCGCTCGGCGGAAAGCCGGACGACCCTGACTGCTACCGCGAGGACGGACGCGTCGACTATGAGCGGTGCCGGCTGCGCCGGGCATTCCAGGACGGGCTGGCCGCGCTCGAAGCCGGCGTGGAGGCCGGCCACCGGATCGTCCTCATGTGCAGCGAGGGCAAGCCGCAGGAGTGCCACCGGACGAAGCTCGTCGCGGAGGAGCTCGTCGCGATCGGGGTCCCGGTGGTCCACATCGACGAGCTGGGAGCGGAGCGGAGCCACCGCGAGGTCATGGATTCGATCACCGACGGGCAGGGAACATTGTTCGGGGCGAACGCGGCCGCTGCGGGGTCGCGTAAGCAGTACCGCGTCGCGTAGGACAGGTTCTTCACATTGGCAGATGTGGTGACCATCGGGGCATTCGGCTGGAGCGAATCGGCGTTCTTCGACGCGCTCGTGGAGGCCCGCCTTGGGCTCTTCTGCGACATCCGCCGCCGGCGTGGGGTCCGCGGGTCGGAGTACGCGTTCGTGAACTCCGTACGACTGCAAGCGCGGCTCGACGAGCTCGGGATCCCCTACGTCCACCGACTCGACCTGGCCCCCAGCGCCGAGGTGCGGCGCGTGCAGGCCGAGGTCGACGCCCGGGAGGGGATCGCAAAGCGGGCTCGCTCACGTCTCGGTGACGCCTTCGTGACCGCGTACTCAACCGAGCACCTGGCGGGCTTCGACGCCCGCGCGTTTCTCGACGAGACGACGTCGAACGGTCCGGTCTGCCTGTTCTGCGTCGAGCGCGAGCCAGCAGCCTGCCATCGCTCGCTCGTCGCCGCGCACCTGGCCGCCGCCGGAGCGACAGTCGAGCACCTCGTGCCATGAGCGTCCTCGTCGTCGCACGCACACGCATGGGAGGAGACCGCGTCTGTGTGGGAGCCATCGACCTCGAGACTCGCGCCAGCCTGCGGCTGCTCGGGAGCGACGGCGGGTACCTCCCGAGAGACCAAGCCGATCCGACCGGGCGAGGTCTGGGAGCTCACCTACGAGCCCGCGACGAACCTGGAACCTCCCCACGTCGAGGACGTCATCGTCTCCCGCGGCCGAAGGATCGACGCGGTCGACGACATGAAGGGCGCGATCCTCGGGCTGGTCGAGCCGTGGCGAGGCGACGTCGAGGTGATCTTCGATCGCCGGCTCGATACGACGGACAACGGGACCGCGTTCCTTCGTCGCAGGGAGCCCCCTGCCCGCGCAGAGCACCGGCTTCTGGGTCGCGTCGGACGACGTCCGCAAGTCGCAGTTCGACGAGTACGGCGTCAAGTACTGGTTCCCGGAGGGCCGGGTGATCCGCAAGGTCACGTACAAGGGGATGGACGACCCCGCAGGCGTGATCCCAGCCGGGGCCCTGGTTCGCTTCTCGCTCGCTCGCTGGGCGGAGTTCCCGCCCGGCATCGGCGAGAAGCGCTGCTACCTGCAGCTTTCCGGCTGGTACGCGTAAGACCCGAGCTGGGCCGCGACGGCGCGAGCCCGGCGTCCTGGTACGAATAGGCGGACCCTCGATGCCCCGACCCACCCACGCCCGCCGCCCCCTCCCGCCCCGGCGCCCCATCCTGACCCCCACCGCCGTCTTCGCCGGAATCGACCAGGGAACGACCGGCACCCGCACCAACCTCTACGACGAGGCGGGCGCGTTCCTTGCCACCGCGTACCGGCGCCAGCACACCCGCCACCCCGCGCCCGGCTGGAACGAGCAGGACGGCGAGGAGCTGCTCGACTCGATCGGCGCCACCCTGGCCGAGGCGATGGCGCAGGTCGAGGGCGCGGAGCTGGTCGCGATCGGGCTTGCCAACCAGGGCGAGAGCGTGATCGCCTTCGACCGCGAGACGGGCGCGCCGCTCTCACCGGTCGTCGTCTGGTCGGACCGGCGCTCCGCCGCCATCGTCGCCGCGCCTCGCGGGCACGGACGCCGAGACCATCCTGGCCGACCGCACCGGCCTGCCGCTCGACCCGTACTTCTCGGCCGGGAAGATCGCCTGGCTCCTGCGAAACGTGGACGCGGTCGCGGACGCAGCCCGCGCCGGCCGCCTCGCCGTAAGCACGCTGGACGGCTTCTTCCTCCACCGCCTGAGCGGCGGGACGCGGTTCGTGACCGACCCGTCCACCGCCTCGCGCACGCAGCTCATGCACCTCGAGGAGCGCCGCTTCGACGCGGACTGCGCGGAGGTCTTCGGCATCGCCCTCGACGCCCTCCCGGAGATCGGCCCGACCGTGCCGCGCGACCCCATCCCCACGCCGCTCGGCGCGCCGGTCGCCGCCACGATCGTCGACCAGCAGGCCGCGCTCGCCGCGCTCGGCGCCGTCAACCCGGGCGACGTGAAGGTGACCTACGGGACGGGCTGCTTCATCCAGGCCAACGCGGGCTCGACCGCCGTCCGCCCCGGCGGCGGGCCTGCTCCCCACCCTGGGCTGGGAGCTCGGCACCGGCGAGGTGGCCTACGCCATCGAGGGCGGCGTCTTCACCGCCGCGACCGCCGTCGACTGGCTCGTCGGACTCGGCCTGGCCGGGAGCGCGGCGGACGTCGACCGGCTGGCCGCCACCGCCCACCCCGGCGAGACCCGCTTCCTGCCCGCCTTCACCGGCATGGGCGCGCCGTGGTGGCGGCCCGGCGCCGCCGGCGTGCTCGCCGGCCTGCGCGCCTCCACGACCCCCGCCGACATCGCCTTCGCCGTCCTGGAGGGAATCGCCCACCGCGTCGCCGACGTGCTCGAGACGATCGAGGCCGAGCAGGGCCTCCCCGACGCGATCCGGGTGGACGGCGGCCTGAGCGCGAGCGAGACGCTCGTCCAGCTCCAGGCCGACCTGATCGGCCGCCCGGTCGCCGTCTCGGCAGAGCGCGAGGGCACCGCCGCGGGCGCCGCGGGCCTGGCCGCCATCGGGGCCGGCATGCTCGACCTGGCCGGCCTGGCCGCCCGCGCGCGGGTCGCCCGCGAGGCCGAGCCCTCCATCTCGGCCGACGAGCGCGCGACGCGGCGGGCCGATTGGCGGGCGTTCGTGGAGTCAAGTGCCGCCCTCGACCCGGGAGCCGCCGAATGAGCGCCGAGCCCTACGACGTCGCGGTGGTCGGCGCGGGGGTCGTCGGCGCCGCCGTCGCCGCCCGGCTCTCGCAGGAGGAGCTGCGCGTCGTCTGGCTGGAGGCCGCCCACGACGTCGCCGAGGGCGCCTCCAAGGGCAACTCGGCCATCACCGCCTCCGGCTACGACTGCGCCCCCGGCACGCTCGAGGCCGAGCTCGTGACCGCCTCCAGCCCGCGCTGGGACGCAATCTGCGCCGAGCTCGACGTGCCCTTCCGCCGCGTCGGCTGCCTGGTGCTCGCGTTCACCGGCAAGGAGGAGGCCCGTCTCGCCGGGCTGCACGACGAGGCCGCGGCCAACGGCGTCGCCACCGAGGTGGTGGCCAAGGAGCGGATCCGCGAGCTGGATCCGGCCGCCTCCGGCGCCGCCCGCGCCGCGCTGCACGTCCCGGGCGAGGGCATCATCGACCCCATGCGCCTCACCGTCGCCTGGGCCGAGCGGGCCGTCCGCCGCGGCACCGACCTCCACCTGAGCACGCCCGCGGAGGGCTTCCGCCGCGACGGCGACGGCCGCCTCACCGCCGTCGAGACCCGGCGCGGGCCGATCGCGGCCCGCTTCGTCGTGAACGCCGCCGGCCTCGGCGGCGACACCGTTTCGGCGCTGGCCGGCGGCGAGGAGTTCCGGGTGTGGCCGCGCAAGGGCCAGTTCCTGCTCGTCGACCGGGCCGCGCACGCCGTCACCGCCATCCTGGCGCGGGTGCCGACCGAGCACACCCGCGGCGTCCTGGCCGTCCCCACCACCAACGGCTCGCTCCTGCTCGGCCCCACCGCCGAGGACGGCGAGGACAAGACCGACGCCGGAACCGACGCCGACACGCTCGACCGCGTCTACAAGGCCGCCTCGAAGCTCCTGGCCGAGCCGGTCGACCGCGCGCACGTGACGAAGGTGTTCGCGGGGCTCCGGCCGGCGTCCGACCCGGTCTACCGGGTCGAGCGCTCGGCCCTCGTCCCCAACCTCGTCCACGCGGCCGGCATCCGCAGCACCGGCGTCTCGTCGTCGCCGGCGGTCGCCGACCGCGTCCGCGACCTCCTGGCCGAGGCCGGGCTCGAGCCGCGCCCGCGAAGGAGCGAGCAGCCGCGCCCGCCCCGTCCGCGCCGGATCGCGGAGCTGCCGGCGGCCGAGATCGTCGCCGGCGCCGACGGCGGGGACGACTCCGCCAACATGGTCGTGTGCGCCTGCGAGCACGTCACCGCCGCCGAGATCCGGGCGGCGCTCACGGGGCCCGTCCCCGCCACCTCGATCGACGCGATCCGAAAGCGCACCCGCGCCAGCGCCGGCCGCTGCCAGGGCGCCTACTGCATGGCCGGGATCGGCTTCATGCTCTCCGTCCACCGCGGCCTGGAGCCGTGGCAGATCGAGCAGCGCGAGCCCGGCAGCACGTGGGGGGTGGGATGACGCGGATCGTCGTCGCCGGCTCGGGCACGGCCGGGCTGGCCTGCGCCGCCGCGCTGGCCGGGGAGGCCGAGACGACGCTGGTCGAGCGGCTGCCGGTGATCGGCGGCGAGCACTGGGACGAGCCCCGGATCGCCGAGCTCCGGGCCGAGGCCGAGCGGGCCGGCGTCCGCATGCTCCCCGGCTGCCAGGCGCTCCGCTCCACCGGCGAGCGCGTCCTGGTCGTCGGGATGACCACCGCCGAGCTTCCGGCGGCCGCGCTCGTGGTCGCCACCGGCCACCGGCCGATGACCGCGGCCGAGGCCGGGATCGCCGGGCCGCGGCTGGCCGGCGTCCTGCCCGCCACCGTCGCCCTGCACCTGCTCGAGCACGGCGTCCTCTTGGGGCGGCGGCCGCTCGTGCTCGGCCCGGGCGGGCTGGCCGACGACGCGGCATCGCACCTGCGGGCGGCGGGCGCCGAGGACGTGACGCGCCTGGACGACGGCCGGATCCTGCGGCTCGAGGGGACGGCGCGCGTCGAGGCCGCCTGGATCGAGCGCGACGGAGGCGAGCCGGAGCGGGTGGAGGCCGACGCCGTCGTCCTGGCCGGCGGCCGCGTCCCCTACCGGAACGTCGACGGCGCCGTGCTCCCCGCTCCCGGCGTCGTCTTCGCCCAGCCCGGCACCGAGCCCCGCGACGGCCCGCAGGTCGAGGCCGCCGGGCGCGCCGCCGCGGCCGAGGCGCTCGAGGCCGCCCGGGCGCCGCGCACCCCCGCCGAACCCCCGCTTCGCATAGGAGGACCGCGATGAGAGTCAGCTTCGCCCGTGGGCGACTTCCCGTTCGCCCTTGACCGGATCGCCGTGGAGGAGCGGCGGCTCGTGGCCTACGGCCACATGGGCGCGTGGCCGAGCCGGGTCGAGGTCGGCGTCGAGGACGTGCGCGACCTGGGCCGGGTCGCGCGGACGCCGCTGCTCGTGGCCGGGGCCGTGCTCGGCGCCGTCGCCCTGTGGCGGCTGCGCTGACCTACGACCGCGGCCGCGTCTTGTCGGGGTCGTAGATGGGGTAGCGGTCGACGATGGCGGGGACGAGCCGCCCGTCGGGCATGGTGACCTCGACCTGCGTGCCGGCCTGGGCCAGCTCGGTCTCGATGCAGGCCATGCCGATCAGGCGATCCACGGTGGGTGAGCGGCCCGCCGACGGCGAGGTCAGCTTGCCGACGTGGCGGCCGCCGCGCACGACCGGCGAGTTGTAGTCGGGCGCCTCCTCGCCGCCCAGGACGAGCGTCACCATGCGATGGGTGACCCCGGCCTCGGCCTCGGCCCGAAGCGCCTTTCGGCCCGACGAACTTCTCCTTGTCGAGCTTGATCATCCGGTCCAGGTTCATGTGAAACGGGCTGGTCACGCCCTGGAAGTAGTCGTAGCCCAGGAAGATCAGGCCGGCCTCGATCCGAAGGCTCTCCACCGCCGCCAATCCGTACGGGCGGATGCCGATGTGCGCGCCGGCATCCAGCAGCGCCCGCCACAGCGTCTCGGCGCCCTCCGCAGGGCAGAACACCTCATAGCCCAGCTCGCCCGAATACCCGGTGCGAGACACCCAGCAGCCCTCCACCCCGCCGACCGTCACCGGCCGCGGGATAAATCGGAAGTAGCGAAGGCCGGCCACGTCCGCATCGGTCAGCCCGCTCAGAGCTCCCGCGACCGCGGCCCCTGCACCTGAAGATGCGGCAGCGCGAACGTCTGCTCCTCGATCTCGACGTCCATGTCGGAGCAGACGCGGCGGAAGTGATCCGCATCCGTGTCCAGCGCCGTCACCACCAGCATGTCGTCCTCGGTCTCGCCCCGGTAGCAGACGCCGTCGCCCAGCATCCTGCCGTTCTCGTCGCAAAACGGCCCGTAGCGGCACTGGCCCACCTCAAGCGCGGCCATGTCGGACGTGAAGATGCGGTCGGCCGCACGCACCGCATCCGGCCCCTTGAAGAACCACTTGCGAAGCGGCGACTCGTCCCAGATCCCGACCGCCTCGCGCACCGCGTGATGCTCGGCGACCGGATCGCCGAAGTCGGAGATCCAATCCCACCCCTCCCACTCGGCGAAGCTCCCGCCCATCCGCCGCTCGGCGCCGTCGAACGCGGTCTTAAGCAGTCCCTCCGTAGCGACCGGCGCTGCCGGTTGGGGCATCTCGATCTCCATCGTCGCCGCCGCCCCCAGGTCGAAAGGGGCGGAGGCCGCCTCGATCGGCGGCATCGGCACCTCGACCGGCATGATCACCGTCGGCGTCGCCCGCCGCGTCAGCTCCTGATGCCCCGGCGGAAGCACCTGCGTCACGCCCATCAGCCCGCGCACGCTGGCCGGGCCGGCGACCGTCTTGTACGACTCGACCGGCTGCTTCTCCTCACGGTCGATGTTCCGGCGCAGGCGGCGCAGGCGCGCCTGGAAGCCGGCGTCGAGGCCGGGCGTCGAGAAGATGGCCTGCTCGACGTAGCTCTCGACGACGCGGTTTCCGACCAGCGCGACGTCCGCGTCGCGGGCCCGGCCGGTGCGGCCCGAGTAGAGCATGACCGAGCGCACCTGGGCCAGGAACGTGTTCCAGGTCGAGAGGACGACCTCGCCCCGGCAGCGTGCGCCCGTCTCGGGCACCGCGAGGAGCGTGATGCGGCGGTCGTTCACGGCCTCGATGACGGCCTCGGCGGACGGCTGGAGGATCGACACGAACTTGTGCAGCGGCCACACGTCGAGCTGGTTGAAGTCGCCCGGCTCGCACCCCACCCCGAACAGGAACACGTCGGAGTAGCGGAAGAAGTTGCCGGTGCCGTACTTCTCGCGCAGCAGGTCGTAGAAGAGCGTGATGGTGCCGCAGATCAGGTTCGAGCAGCCGACCGCGTCCATCGGCTGGGCGAGGATCACGCCCAGGCGGTCGTCCGGCTGCCACCCGCCGGGCCAGAGGGTGTCGAGCGGCTCCGACGAGCCGTTCCGCTCGACGGCGAAGTCTTCGGCTGAAAGCGCGTAGGAGCTGTGCATGGGAGCCATCCTACCCGCGCCGCGGGTGCGGACATTCAGCCACCCGTAAGGATTCCCGGCGCGCCGCGGACAGGTGCGGCATGATCACCACCTCTCGCATCGCGCTCCTCTCGGCGACGGCGGCGGCGCTCCTCCTCACGGGGTGCGGCACCGAGAAGACGGGGAGCCTCACAACCGGCACGACCGGCACGACGGGCGCTTCGGCCGAGCCGCCCGGCACGACCGAGCCCGCCGCGAGCGCCGAGCCCGACGGCAAGTTCACCCACAGCTGCGACATGCTGCTGAACTCGAACTTCGAGTCGTCGGTCACCGGCTGGCTCGTCGCCGACGCCGAGCTTCGGAACACCGGCAACGTCGGGATCACGGTCAACGTGAAGGCCGTGTGGAAGCAGGCCGGCTCGAATCCGATCGTCAGGGTGAAGAAGGTGCGGATCGGCTACGGGCACCACCGGGCCGTCCACTTCAAGCTGCCGATCACGCAGGACCAGGTCGCGGCGTACCAGTCGGCGCCCGGCTACTTCACGAACGGCGCCTGTAGCGTGAAAGGGACAATCACGAGCAACTTCGGGCGGACGCACGGGTGACGTGACGGCGCGGTAGCATCGGCCGGTGGAACGAGATGAGCTGCTCCGGGCACAGTGCTTCACCGCGCTGACAAAGCTCCGGACGCAACTCGGCGACGACCTCCCGCTGGCCGGTGCCCTCGACCGGGGGTTCGTGTTCGACGGCGTGCGTGTCCCATTCCTGAACCGGTACAAGGGAATCCACAGGGCGAGCCGACAGCTGGGGAAGGCCGCCCTCAGCGTCATGACGTCGTATCGGAGTCCCTATGACGACGGTGAGACGGAGGCCGGCCTCGGCTACGCCTACCGGGAGGGCGATCCGAACCAGGCCGACAATCGCGCGCTACGAGAAGCGCATGCCTCCGGCGTCCCCATCGTCTACTTCGTTGCAACACGGCCGGGCTGGTTCCGGGCGGAGTATCCCTGCTACATCGCCACCGACGACCCAGCCGGACGGCGCGTCACGATCGTTCGTGGCGTCATGACGCCGGTCGGCGAGCCGGAGCTACCGACGGACGCGATCGCCCGCCGGTACCTCGTCCGCGAGGTCAGACAGCGCCTCCACCAGGGCCGGTTCCGAGCCGTCGTCCTGAGCGCCTACCGTGATCGCTGCACGATTTGCCGGCTGCGCGAACTCCGTCTGCTCGATGCGTCGCACATCGTCGCGGACGCCGACCCTGCCGGCGTTCCCGAAGTGCGAAACGGGCTCTCGCTCTGCTCGATCCACCACCGCGCCTTCGACCAGAACCTCGTCGGAATCTCGCCTGACTACGACGTCCACGTCGCACCGCGACTGCTGGATGACGAGGACGGGCCGATGCTCGATCTCCTGAAGGGGTTTCATGGGACCCGGATCGCGACACCGCTGTCCGCGAAGAAGCGCCCCGATCCGGAGCTGCTCGCGCAGCGCTACGAACAGTTCACGGCGGCCTAGGCGTGTCCGACACCGTCCCACTCGCCGGCACCTGGGAGCTGTGGCGCGACTTCGCGGTGCGAAGCGCGGGGTTCCCCGTCTCGGGCCTCGAGGTGTTCGGACCGGGCGACGAGTCCGAGCGCCTCGCTCAGGCGGCGGGCGACCCGCGCTTCCAGGAGGCCGTCACCTGGCAGAACCCGGCCGCGCTCGCAAACGCCGTCCTCAAGGTGGCGTCACGGTCGCCGACCAAGCCGCCGAGCAAGGCCCGCGGGCGGGAGGAGATCGTCGCCAGCTACCTCCAGCGCTACTGCGGCAAGAATGACACGATCGGCTTCTTCGGGCCGCTCGCCTGGGGCCGGATCGAGGACGAGAGCCCGCCGCTCCACGCCCGGTCGGGAGGGCTGGTGCGAAGCCGCCACGTCCACCTGGAGGCCTGGCCCGTCCAGGCGCTGGCCGAGACGCTCGACCCGGAGCTCCGGATCGCCGCCGGCCCGCATCCGGAGCGCGACCTGCGGGCGGCGCTCGACGCGCACCCCGACGCCGCTGTTCGCGACCGCGGCCTGGCCGCGCTCGATCGGCTCGAGGCGGCCCGCGACGCCGTCGCCGCCGCGCCGCCGGAGAGCCTGCGCGCCGCCCTCGCCGCGCTCGACGAGACGTTCGTGGAGCTGACAGGGCGCGACGCTACACGGAACCCGGGCATGGCCTACGGCGCCCGCACGCTCTGCTACCTCGACTGCATGCGCGACCTCGATGTCACGATGGGGCCCGGGCTCGTGGCCGACATGGCGCCGGCGCTCGAGGCCCTCTTTGAGGTCGGCAGATGGTGGAGCGGTCGCGTGAACGGGATCGGGCGGCGAGTCATCGAGGCGGCGCTCCCGGCCGGCGGCCGCGGACCGTTCATGCCCGTGGCCATGCAGGCCATGAAGACGCTCATGCAGCTTCCGCCGGAGCTCCGGGAAGCCCTCGATGAGATGCACGGCCGGCTCGGCCGGCTCCTGGCCGACCCGGATCCCACCACGATCGGCATTCGCGCGGCGGCGGCGTTCGCCGACAGGGAGCCGGCCTGGCCCCTGGGCGCGTTCCAATCGGTCGACGTCCAGGTCGCCGCCCGCAGCGAGCCCGCGCTCGCCGCCGGCGAGTACCTCGCCGTGGTCGGCGACGTGCACCTCGGCAACAACCCGCTGATCCAGGGCGTCTTCGCCCACCGCCACGCCGACCCTGACGCACTCACCGCCAGGATCACCGCCACGGTCGGCCCGGGCATGCCCGTCATTCTCCCGCCGTGGAGCCCGACCATGGGATTCGACGCGCGCGGCATGCCCCGCACCTCCGACGACATGGTGCATCTGGCGGTGATGCCGGACGCCCGCGCCCAGGAAGGGCGCCGCACGTGGCTCCCCGGCGAGCTCGTCGTCGACGGCGCGGACCTCGTCGATCACACGGGTGACATACGCGTCTCGCTCACGGACGCGTTCTGGCTTCCGATCTTCGTCTCCGGAATGCGCGTGTTCTCACTCCTCCCCAACGAGGAGCACGCCCACCGAGTAACCGTCGGGCGCATGGTGCTCCGCCGGGAGGGCTGGAGCATTCCCGTGGCCGACATCCCCGAGCGGGCCGACGACGTCGCTGCGTTCGCGCGCGATCGCGCCATGCCGCGCCGCCTCTTCATGAAGTCGCCGCTCGAGCGGAAGCCCATGTACCTCGATACCGAGAGCCCGACGCTCTCGCGGATCCTGTGCCGCCAGGCCCGGCACGCCCGCGAGACGCCCGCCGCGCGGATGGAGTTCACCGAGATGCTGCCCGGGCCGGACGAGTGCTGGCTCGCCGACGCGGACGGTGACCACTACGTGTCGGAGCTGCGCATGGTGGCCGTCGACCGAGCTGGGTGACGACCGCCTGATCGCCTAGAGTCAACACGCGCAATGTCGACGTCGCAGATGCAATTCAGCGGTGCGGGCGGCCCGATACGGCCGTGCCCGTCGTGCGGCCGCGAATGGGGGTCGGGGATCTCGTGCCAGTTCTGCGACCAGGTCGAGGGGCTGCCGTCCGGCGTCGTCCTGGCCTCGTCGGCGCGGCGCTTCGGCGCCCACGTGCTCGACACGGTGCTGATGATCGTCACGCTCTTCATCGGCTGGCTCATCTGGCAGCTCATCGTGGCGAAGGACGGGCAGTCGCCGGCCAAGCAGCTCCTGGGGATGCGGGTGGTCAAGCTCCGGACCGGAACCAAGGCCACCTGGGGCACGATGTTCCTGCGCGAGGTCATCCTGAAGCCGCTCATCGGCATCGGCCTCGGATGGTTCTTCGGGCTCGTCTACTTCTGGCTGCTGTGGGACAAGAACCGCCAGGAGCTGTGGGACAAGATGATCAGCACGATCGTCGTGAACGACTCCGAGAAGGCCGTCACCTAGCCCGCCTCCGCCACCACCTGGGCCACCCACTTCTGGAGCGGCCGCAGCGGGCCGAGGCGCTCGAAGCACCAGTCGGGGAAGCCGGGAGTCGAGAACTCGGCGGGAATCGGCGCGCGCGTCCCTGCGACCAGGCCGCCGTAGCGCAGGAGGTCGGCGCGCGGATGGTCGGCCGCGTACGGCGCCGGCACGCGCTTCCACTGCTCGCGGCCGATCAGCGTGCCCGCCGCCGTCGCCTTCTTGACCGCCCGCTGGAGGGCGGCGCCGCGGCGGGGGTCGTCGACCGCGGCCCGGTACGCCGCGAGCACGTCCTTCTCGAAGTGGTGCATGCCGGCGCCGTAGCCGATGGTGTCGGGCTCGATGCGCAGGAAGAAGCCCGAGCAGCCGCGGCTCGGGCCGTCGCCCTCCCAGAGCCACAGGTCGAGGTGGGTCTTGTAGGGGCGCTTGTCGTTGGAGAAGCGGGTGTCGCGGTTCAAGCGGAGGATCGAGCCGTTCACGCGCGGATCGGCGTGGACGGCGGGGGCGATCGCGGCCAGCCGCTCGCCGAGCGCGATCACGAACTCGCGCGCGGGAAGCAGGAGCAGCTGCTCGTAGTCGGCCCGGTGCGCCTCGAACCAGGCGCGGTCGTTGTGCTCGCCGAGGCCGCGCAGGAAGTCGACGGCGGCGGGGTCGAAGCCGGTGAAGGGTGCCATGCGGGGACGGTACGCCCGCGGCCTGTCACGTGTCTCGCGCTGACCGTCGAGATCGGGTCACGAATCCGAACCGCCGACCGAGTGCTCTGCCATCACCGCCCGCGCCTCGCGCACGCCGCGCTGGCCCGAGACCGCCCGCAGCTCCTCCTCGGAGACGACCCGGACGACGTCGGCGTGGTAGCCGTCGTCGCTTCGCGCGTGGCGGTACGCGGCGCCCGCATATGCGGCCGCGACGCGGCGCGAGTCCGCGACGGCCACGGTGACCCACCGGCCCTCCATCGGGAACCGGAGCTGGACGAAGAACGGCGGCATGAGACCTCGCCTCGTTCGGAATAGGACCCGGTCTCAAGAAAGCGGACGCTGGCAGGTATTGCAAGGGCTGGGCCGGCGTTCAACCGATTCGACCGGTGGAGATGCTTGTCTGGCCCACACGGATCTGGTAGGTCTGTTCGGCGTTCGCAGACGCCATCGTTGGTGAAAGGGGCGGACAGCCATGATCGGTCAGACTGCTGAGTTGCTGTTGGCCCTGTTCGGGATATTCGCCGTCATCTTCGGATATCGCCGACGAAACGAACTCGCTGCCTCGTTCTCCTCCGTAAGGCTCCCGGGCGGACTGGAGTTCACCTTCCGCACGGAGCTAGACGACGCCCTCGCCAAGCGGGCGCCGACAGAGGTGTCGGAGGTGGCCCGAAGCCGGGTACAGCGTCGCGCCAGCCGCGACATCGCCATCACGGACGGCGCCCGAATTCTGTGGGTCGACAACACGCCGGAAGGCAATGTCCCTGAGCGCAAAGTCATACGCTCACTCGGAGTCATGATTGACCTGGCGCGCACATCCGACGAAGGCGTCGACGCTCTCGGCCGCGCCGACTACGACCTGATCATCTCGAACATGAATCGCGACGGGCGCACCGACGAGGGCGAGCGGTTCCTCTCCCATATCCGAACGCATGGGCACCGTGAGCCGGTCGTCTTCTACATCCTGAATCTCGACGCCGCTCGGGGGACGCCAACCGGCGCTGTCGGTATCACGAACCGACCTGACGAACTCGTCCACCTCGTGTTGGACGGGCTCGAGCGCGTGCGCGGATAGCGTCGATTCCTGTAACTCACCCCAGCTGCGCGAGGAGCCGCTTCGGCGCCGTCATCCGGTAGCTCTCGTCGACGAGCCCCTCCGCCTCGGCCCAGTCGACCTCGACGTCGAGCCACACGCCGACCCACCCGCGGTGGCCGACATACGGCGGCACGAAATACCGGCCGGGATCCGTCTCCACCAGCGCGGCCTGGATGCCGGGCGGCGCCTTGCACCACATCGACGACCGGCCGTCCTGCGGGTGGCGCATCGCAAAGATCTTCTTGCGCACCGTGAAGCTCGGCGTCCCCACGCCGCCCTCGTGCTCGACCGCCTCGGGGTAGGCGAGGCAGACCGTCCGCAGGCGCCGGAGCGCCGCCTCGCTCACGCCGGCACTGCCTCGATCCCCTGCTTCTCGAGCATCGCGGCGACGCTCGGCCGCTCCGCCAGGCGCCGGTAGTGCTCGCCGAGCGAGGGCAGCGTCCACGCCTTCCGAGGCAGGTTCCGGCCCCAGCGCGTGAGCATGAAGCAGTAGAGGTCGGCGGCCGAGAAGGTGTCGCCGAGCAGGTAGGGATGACCGTCGATCTGCGCGTCGATCCAGTCGAAGATCTCGTTCAGGCGCGGCTCGAGGTCGCGCTTCACGCCGGCCTGCACGCCGGGGTCGGCGATGAAGCGGTCGGTCTGGTACCAGAGCTGGTAGGTCGCCTGGAGCGTGTTGGTGAGGTAGGTGAGCCAGCGGTAGGCGTGGGCGCGCTCGCGCGTGCCGACCGGCGGCAGGAGGCCCGCCCCGGGGAAGCGGTCGGCGATGTGCATGCAGATCGCGGCCGCCTCGTGCAGCACGAGGTCGCCGTCGCGAAGCGCCGGGATCCGGCCCTCGGGCTGGAGCGCGAGGTAGCCCTCGGGCTCGATCACCGTGTAGCCGTCGCGGCGCACGCGCACCATCTCGTACTCCGCGCCCGCCTCCTCGAGGCAGGCCTGCGGCGCCATGGCCGCCGTTCCGGGTGACCAGTAGAGCGTGATCATGGCGTCCACCGTATCACCGGCGAGATTGGATCACGCGGCCGGGATCGGCACCGTGTCGAGCCCCTCGACCCCCGCGACGCGGAGCAGGACGGCATCGGACGTGGCGAGGCGATCGTCCGGGCCGACGGCGGCGAGGGAAAGCAGTCGGCCAGCCGACAACTCGCACGCCCGCCTGCGGTAATGGCGGGCCCGCAACGCACCGGCGCGGCGCGCAGCCTCGGCCGTCGGGGAGATGACGCCGAGCGGGTCGCCGACGAGCGGCTCGACCGTCGCGCGGATCTCAGCATCCGAGACACCGTACACCCGGTCCAGCACGTCGAATACCTCGGCGAGGTTCACGACCGTGGCGGCCACAGGGTCGCGGCCGTTGATCAGCGACAGGGTCTCGGATCCGCCGGCGTCGCCGGTGAAGAACGCGATGAGCGGCGCGGCGTCGAGCAGTATCATGGCCTCTTCGGGTGCCGGCCTGGGGCGTCGCGCCTTCGGCCCGGCGCTCCTCCTCGTCGTACTCCGCCATAACCTCGCGCAGCGGCCCGCTTCTCGGAAGGCTTGAGTCGAAGGCGCCGTAGGCCCGGCGGCCATCCGGGTCATCCGGAGCGGCGTTCGCAGCACACACATGGCCTTCGCCCCTATCCTCAACCAGAACGGTATTGGTCTTCCAGCGTCGCCGGACTTCTGCGTCGGGTACCGATACCTCGGCCGCCGGACGTGATCCTGAGCCTCTTCATGACTCTTAGCATATTCCATGACCATGGAACATCCGAATTGTGCGCGGACTGCCCTGGAGCGTCCTCGACACATGCGTCAGACATGTGCGCCTCGGTGCAACAAGGGCGTGCAGGAATGACTACGACGGATGGCAGTGGGCCGCCGGCGGCGGCACATCCAGCGCCGGATTGCGGTCGAAGAACCCCCACCGGCCGCAGCTCGAACCCGCAGCGCACGACCGGCATGACCGGCCAGTCCTCGAGCCGCGGGATGTGGTGCGAGCCGAACGTGTACCAGAGGACGACGTCCTCGTTCTCGAGCGGGCGGTCGGCCTTCGTCCACCGCTCGAGGCCGTCGCCGCCGGGGCTCTGGTTGGGGTACTCGCCGGCCGGGTAGCGCTCGCCGGGCGCAAACGGCGTCACCCACAGGTGATGGTCGAGGAACCGCGCCCGGCGCCGGAATTCCGAGTCGGGCAGCGCCAGCGGCTCGATGCCCTCGCCGGGGATGAGCTCGTAGGCGGTCGGCTCCCCCACACGGTTTCGCCGCTCCCCGCTCTCGATCCGCCACCGGCGCGCCAGCGCCGGGTGCACCGACCGCCGCGCCGCCGACTCGCGGTCGAGCAATCGCCGGTCGGTCGAGAAGGCGTGGCCGTCGGGGTTGTGCGCCGAACGCGGCTCGGGGAAGCCCTCGATCTCGACGACGCTGTTCCGCGTGCCGTCGACGTCCATGTCGAGCCGGGCGCAGAAGAAGTGCTGGTGGACGCTCGCCGCCACGCCCGGTGCGATCTCGGTCGCGTGCGGGCCCGGCTCGCCCTCGGGCACGCCGGCCGTATGCAGGACGCCCGTCAGCTTGGCCTCGAACCCGATCGTGCCGTCCTGGCCCAGATACCAGTAGAAGCCGTACTCGTAGTTGCCGACGGTGGCGATGCACGAGACGACCAGCCGCCGCGCGCGGGCCACGTCGGTGCGGCCCGACCGGTAGTCGAAGTGCTTCCAGAGGATCCCGATGTCCTCCTCGTGGATGCAGATCGCGTTCGGCAGGTGGACGGCGCCGCCGCGCGAGTCGTTCCCCCACGCGTCCAGGTAGCGGATCTCGCCCAGGCAGTCGCAGCCCAGCTCGAGCGCGTTCACGAGCGGGCCGAGGCCGTATTCGCCGATGTCGAACGCGTTCTTGAAGGCGACGGTCGGGTTGGGGTCGCCGTAGGGGATCACCAGCTCGGCGATCGACGCCCGGTGGCACACCGGCCGGCCGGCGTAGGCGATGCGGTGCAGGACGAGCCCCTCGCGCGGCGTGAAGCCGACGTCGAGCGTCCAGCCCTGCCACGCCAGCTCGTGGCCGTCGAGCGTGAAGCTGGGCCCGTCGGGCTGGGTGATCTCGTAGGCGCGGACGTCGGTGCGCGGCGGCGAGATCGCGCCGGGCCGGTAGTCGCCGCCCTCGCCGGACGGCACCGGCAGCACGCCGTGGTCGTCGATCCGCACGACCTCCATTGTGTTCAGGTCGACGACGCCGACCAGCCCGCCGATCGGGCGCGAGTAGCCGTTGTCGCCCTCCAGGTCGGCGCGCAGCCACGCCAGCCCGCGCGCGAGCCGGCGCTCGCCGTCCTCGAAGCAGCCGATCGACCACGGGTCGACCATCACCATGTCCGGGTCATCGATGCCGCGCTTGGCCAGCGCCTCGCGGAAGCGGGGGTCGGCGACGATGGCCTTCCCGGCGTCGTCGAACTCGTCGATGTGGATGGCGGGGTGGACGCCGGGGACGTCGCGCCAGCCGGTGAGCCGGCGCTCGTCGAGCGACACGATCGCCTCGTGGGCCATCCCGTCGTCGTTCGTGAGGATGACCAGGAAGGCCTCGCGCGGCGGCGTCCCGGCGGCCAGCGCCTCCTTGCCCGGCTCGCGCAGCTCGACCGACACGAACCGCACCCGCTCGCCCAGGTCGCGCGCCTCGCGCACGGCCGCCACCGCGGCGACGATCTCGTCGCCGGTGAGGGGAGCGAGCGGACTCGTCGTGACGGGCGGCGCAGCCAAGGGGATACGAGGGTACTAGATTGGCTTTCCGGATGGACAGAACGTGCGTATTCGCCGCGACGGCAGTCCTGGCCGCGGCCGGCTGCACCGAAGGCCCGGCCCGCACGACGGCCGGCCGGGTTCCGGCGGCGCCGATGCGGGTCGGCTGCGACCAGATCATCGACCGTACGGCTCGTCCGCTCGCCGGCGGCTACCGGCGCGTGCTCGGCGTGATCGCCGCGCCACCGGCGTACATCCCGCAGGTCGTCGAGAACGACGATCCGAGCTGGCCGTTCTGGGAGAAGTCGGGGATGGTCATCCGGGCGGGGAGCACGCCAATTGACGTTCGCGTACCGGCCAAGTGGCGCAACCGGGCGGCCATCACCTGGGGGAACGGGCGACCCGCGGTGAGCGCGATCCGGTTCACGCCGTGCCCGTCGCCCACCGGCGTCTGGAACGCCTACGCGGGCGGGTTCCTCATGAAGACGCGCGGCGCCTGCATCCCGCTCGTGTTCGAGGCGGGCCGCGAGCGTCAGGTGGTGCGGTTCGGCGTGGGCGTCAGGTGTGGAGGCACGCGATGAGGTCGTGCAGAGTCGCGCTCGTCGCCGTGGCGCTCGCGACCGGCTGCTCGAGCGGCGGCACGACCGGCGAGAGCACCGCCACGGACACGGTCCCGGTGGCGTCCTCGCCGACCGTCCCGCTGGACGGGCCGACCGCGACATGGCCGCTCTTCGGCGTCACGCGCGACCGCCGGAACGACTTCCGCGGCCCGACCGGGATCACCGCCGCGAACGTCACGACCCTCACGCGGAGGTCAATTGCCATCCCCGGGACGGTCGATTCCTCGCCGATCTTCGTGGGCGGCCGGTTCGTCGTGACCACGAGCTACGGGAAGACGATCGCGCTCAACCGGCGCGGGCACATCCTGTGGACGTACACGCCGCCGGGGATCGACGGCTGGGAGGGATCGGCCCAGATCACGAACGCCTCGCCGGCGGCCGACCCCGACGGCGAGCACGTCTACGCGGTCTCGCCCGACGGCGTCGTCCACAAGCTCTCGCTCGCGGGCGGCCTGGAGGTGACGGGCGGCGGCTGGCCCGTCAGGATCACCCGCGACCCGACCCACGAGAAGCTCGGGACGGCGCTCAACATCTCCAGCCGGCTCGTGCTCGCGACGACGGGCGGCTACTTCGGCGACGCGCCGCCCTACCAGGGCCACGTCGTCTCGATCGACCGGGCGAGCGGCCGGATCGTCCACGTCTGGAACGCGCTCTGCTCCGACCGCGACCAGATCCTCGAGCCGTCGAGCTGCCCCGAGTCCGACGGAGCGATCTGGGCACGGGCGGGGGCGGTCGTCGAGCCCGGCAGCGGACGGATCCTGGTCGCCACCGGGAACGCGCCGTACGACGGGAAGACCGCCTGGGGCGACAGCGTGCTTCGGCTCTCGCGCGACGCGGGCGAGCTCGTCGGGAGCTGGACGCCCACCAACCAGGAGGAGCTCAACTCCGGCGACGTCGACCTCGGATCCACCGCGCCGGCGCTCGTGCGCGGCCCCGACGGGCGCCTCTACGGCGTGCAGGGCGGGAAGGACGGCCTCCTGCGGCTGATCGACATCGACCGGATGCAGGTCGTGCAGACGCTGCCCGATCCCGGCGCGACCGCGATGTTCACGGCGCCGGCGGTGCGCGGTCGGGACGTCTTCGTGGCGACCGGCGGCGGGACGGCCGCCTACCGGCTCACCGGCAGCGGCACGCCGCGGCTGCTCGAGCTGTGGTCGAACGACAGCGCCGGGACGAGCCCCGTGGTGGCGGGCGGCCTGCTCTACGTTTACGACCCGACGGGCGGCGGGATCAACGTCTACCGGCCCTCGTCGCCCAGCCCGGTGACGACGCTTGCGGCAGACGCGGGCCACTGGCAGAGCCCGATCGCGATCGGCGGCTGCGTCATGATCGGCGAGGGCGACGCCAACGACCACGCGACCAGCGGGACGCTCAGTCTGTACTGCTTGGCCTAGAGATCCTGCCGGCGCGTTCGGCGCCGCATTGGGCTCGGCTGCGGTACTGGCGGCCGAGATTTGCGCTCGCACTTTCTATAGCGGAATGCTCGTGCTCGTGCCCGCGGACCGAGGCATGATCTCCGGCGAGTGGCCGACCGAGGTCGCCGCTCGGGGCGCCCGGTTTCAGGAAGCCATGACCGGCCAGCTGTTGATCGACGAAGCAGTCGTTCGTCGGCTGGCGAGTCCCGAGGCGAGTTTCTCCGCGGCGTCGATGAGGCTCTCGACAGGATGGCGAAGGTGTCGGGAGGCCCGAGCCGTCGCCGGAGCCGTTCGGCCGGCCTGGGCGAATCCCCCCCTCGTTGCCCGAGCGCACAGCCCGTACCGCCCGCCGCAACACCGGCATCCCAGCCCCACGACGGGCCGACCTCGAGCGGCTCGCCCCGGGCGGCGCTCGCCCGGGCCGCGACTGCCGTCGCCACCGCCCAGCGGTCGTCCTCCAGCGTGGCGCCCGCGACCGTCCTCCCGCGGCAGGCCATCCCGAACGCGTCCATCTGCCGCTGGTAGGCGTCGGGGAAGCGGTCGCGGCAGTCGTCCGGGAAGCGGTCGGCGACCGCGGCGGTGAGCAGGGCGGTCTCGCCGCCGACGGCGCGCTCGGCGATCCACATCGAGCCCTCCGTCCCCACCACCTCGCAGCGGACGTCCATCCCCACCCGCGAGGTGCGCGAGAGGTGCACCGTGGCGGCCGCGTCGCCGAGGGCCAGCGTGACGTAGACGTTGTCGGGCCCGCCCTCGGCGTGGACGGGAGCGTGGGCGTGCGCGAAGACCGAGGTCGGGTCGCTCCGCAGGAGCCAGCGGGCGGTGTCGAAGTCGTGCACGCCGAGGTCCATGATGAAGCCGCCGGCCGCGGCGTCGTCCTCGGCGCTCGGCGGGAAGTCCTCGCGGGTCGTCAGGTGGACGGCGAAGGGCTCGCCGACGGCCCCGGCGGCGACCCGCTCGGCCAGCGCGCAGAAGCGCGGGTCGTGGCGGCGGTGATATGCGACCATCGCGACGAGCTCCGGCCGCTGGGCCGCCGCGTCGGCGATCAGCTGCTGCCCGGTGACGGTCGTCGCGCCGGGCTTCTCGAGCAGCAGGTGCCTCCCCGAGGCGAGCACCTCGACCGCGTGCGAGGCATGCTCGCTCGTCCTGGTAGCGACCAGGACGGCCTCGACCTCGCCGGCCTCCAGGAGCTCGGCGGGCGTCAGGAGCCGCACGTCCGCGCCCAGCTCGCCCACCCGCTCGCGTACCGCCCGGCCGCGGGCCGACGCGACCGCGACCAGCTCGACGTGCTCGCTTCGCATCGCGCACGCCGCGTGCACCGCCGAGATGAATCCCGTCCCGAGGATCCCGAGCCGCACGGGGCCTGTGCCGGCCGTCATCGGTCGCAGACGCTACCAAGATCGCGGCCGTAGACTCTCGCCGTGCGTCCCAGCACCACCATCGTCGATGCCGAGCGCGGCTGGCACGTCGGCGACCACCACCCGCTGGCCTGGGCCGAGACGGCCGTGAAGGCGGTGGCGTTCGCCATCGCGTACGTCGCCTTCGCCCACGCGCTCGACCGCAGCCTGCACTCGCCGTCGGGCGTGCGCATCGCCGAGCTCGCCCTGCTCGGCGTGGCCGAGCTCGGGATCGTGCTGACGATCGTCGACCGCGTGATCGAGCGGGAGCTGATCGCGGTCGGATTCGCCGTCTTCAACAACGCCGCGCACGCGAGCATGCTCTACGCGCTCCTGGCCATCCCCGGCCCGGGCGGGCTCCTGTCGCTCTTCTGCGGGTTCATGCTGGGCGGCGAGCTGATCAAGTGGCGCTGGCTCCACCAGGAGCGGCCGCCCATGCGCCAGCTCAGCGTCATGGCGGCGCAGGCGTTCGTGGTCGCCTACGCGGCGCTCTACCTGGTCGCGCTCGTCTTCTGGGAGGTGGCGACGTAGTCGATCGCCCGCGCCCGCGGCCGCTCACACGGTGGTTCCGACGACGCGGCCCACGAGCATCGTCAGGGCCATCGCCGCGACGCCCCAGATGACGACCCGCAGCACTCCGCGACCGGGCGGCGCGCCTCCGATCCGGGCACCGGCCCAGCCGGTCAGCCCGAGCGCCGCCAGGGTCGCCGCGATCGTCACCGCGATCCGGGCCGAGGACGGGGCCAGGATCACCGCCACCAGCGGCAGGGCGGCGCCGACCGTGAAGGACGCCGCCGACGCTCCGGCCGCCTGGAACGGCCGGGCGTGCGACAGCGCGGTCATGCCCAGCTCGTCACGGGCGTGCACCGCCAGCAGGTCCTCCCGTGCGCTGAGCTCGGCCGCGACCTCCTCGGCGAGCCGGGGTGAAAGCCCGCGCTCGCGGTAGATCTCGGCCAGCTCCGCGCGCTCGCCGGCCGGGTCGCTCACGAGCTCGCGCCGCTCGAGGGCCAGGTCGGCCCGCTCGGTGTCGGACTGCGAGCTGACCGAGACGTACTCCCCGGCCGCCATCGAGGCCGCTCCGGCCACGAGGCCCGCGACGCCGGCGGTGACGATCGCGGAGCGGGTCGAGTCGGCGGCGGCGACGCCGACGATGATCGCCGCGACGGAGACGATGCCGTCGTTGGCGCCGAGGACGGCGGCGCGCAACCAGCCGGCCCGATGGCTGAGGTGCCGTTCCCGGCGGCGGGGGGCGCTCACCACGGCCGCGATCCTACCCGCCGCGCTAGAGTCGCCACGTGGCCGCCGAGCCTCCAACGCACGTGCTCGACCACGTCGGGCTGGCGGTCGCCGACCTGGCGGCCGCCCGCGCGTTCTACACGGCGGCGCTCGAGCCCCTCGGCTTCGGTGTCGTCATGGAGTTCCCGGGCGTGATCGCGCTCGGGCTCCCGCAGCAGCCCGAGCTGTGGATGCACCAGGGCGCTCCGAGCGCGCCTGTCCATCTCGCATTCCACGCCGCCGACCGCGCGGGCGTCGATGCCTTCCATGCGGCCGCGCTCGCCGCCGGCGGGACCGACAACGGCGCGCCCGGGCTCCGGCCGCAGTACCACCCCGGGTACTACGGCGCGTACGTGCTCGACCCCGACGGCAACAACGTCGAGGCCGTCCACCACGGCCCGCCGGCCTAGCGGCTGTCGGCGAAGGGCTGCGGCACCCCCAGCCGCCCGTCCGACCACGTGTAGTACGTCGTGGTTCCGGCGCTCGCGTTGTCGGTGTAGTCGCCGAAGTTCGGCGTGATCAGCGACGACGTGTTCGTCCAGTCCGTGGCGCCGGTCGTGATCCGGAAGTCGGCGCCCTGCACCCCGGCCGAGGCGCGGCACTCGCCGTAGTAGTCGGTGTGCGCGGAGTCCGGGCCGAAGCGGCGGCGGTCATACCACGACGTGCAGATGTGGCCGTTCGAGCGCACCGAGAGGGCGGGCATGAAGTGCAGCGTGTAGTCGGAGTCGTCGTTGGCCCGCATGATCGGGCTGGGGTTCGTGAGCCGCGGGGAGTAGGACCTGAGCCAGATGTCTCCGAGCGGGTGGAGGCTGGCGTCGTTCCAGGCCACCACCACCCGGCCCGCCGCGCGGTTCCAGGCGATCCGCGGGAAGTCGTTGCCGGTGCCGCGGTTGTAGCCGGCGATCACGATGCTTCCCATGGAGCGGACGCCGCCGACGGGGCTGGAGTTCACCTGGCCCCTGGTGATCACGACCGGGTTCCCCTTCCCGCCGACCAGCGGCGCGTGCGCGCCCGCCGGGACCAGGGCGAGGTGCTCGTAGACGTGCGGGTCGCCGTCGAACAGGTTCGAGTCGAGGTTCCGCTCCCATGCGACGTAGGTGTCGCCGCCCGGGGCGACCGCCGCATAGGCGCCCTCGTTCTCGTCCACCGGCTCCTCGTGCCAGACGGAGATCGTGTGGAAGTCGGCCGAGGTGAGCCGGCCGGCCGCCGCCGGCACGTGCGCGCGGGCGATGTTGATCGCTCCCGTGCCGCTGTGCGAGCCGCTGATGAAGAAGCGCGTGAACGACACGACGAGCGTCCGGCTGGTCTGGTCCCACGCCAGGAAGTCCTTGTCGAGGAACGCGATGTTGCCGGCCGTCACCGCACCGCCGAA
Source organism: uncultured Actinomycetes bacterium (assembly GCA_963805545.1). Lineage (GTDB taxonomy): Bacteria > Actinomycetota > Thermoleophilia > Gaiellales > JAICJC01 > JAICJC01. The sequence goes on along the minus strand of CAWDUU010000005.1, from coordinate 557,793 downwards.
CAGCGAGCAGACGTTGCCGGCGGGGCTCACGACGACGGGCTTCCCCATCGAGGCGCCGGTCGCGGTGGGCGTCACGACCTCGACCGCGATCGTCAACTGCGCCGGGCGGCCGTCGTTGCAGGCGGCGGGTGACGGCAGGTACAGCGACCCGACGATGAAGTGCGCTCCGTTGTCGATTGCGACAACGGTGGGATCGCCCGACCACTGCTGGTCGGGGTTGGGATTGCGAAGGCCGACGAGGTCGGTGAACGACCTGCCGCCGTCGTCGGAGTAGCCGATGCCGGTGAGCGACGCCAGGAGCCGGTTCGTCGGCTGGACGGCGAACCCGGTGGCGTCGTTCCACGCGACGAGCACGCGCCCCGACGTCGTCGCGTCGATCGCGGTCTCGCTCTGACCGGCCGCCAGGTCCTCCTGCGGATCGGCGGCGTCGACGTTCGTCCCGAACGTCACAGAGGCCGCGGGCCCGGTGCGCCGCGAGGCCTCGGCGGCCCGCGGCGGGTTGAGCCAGGCCTGGGCGCCCTGCGACAGCCAGTGGGCCTTCAGGTGCTGGCGCACCACCTGCTTCAGCGACGGCGCCGCGCCCGCCGGCGCGGACGCGCTCGACACGGCCGCGGCTGCAATGACGGCCACCACGAGTACCCGACGCATCCTCACCCCTCCAATGCCCGTAGGCGACGCCCGAGATGCGTCCGCAGTCTCGCGCTCCGCATCGGCGCTGTCAAGGCGGCGGGCGTTGCACCGAATCACCCTCTTTGCGGATGGGCCGCGGCGAGCCGGACGCCGATCCTGTATCCCGGCGGGACAACACGCCCCCTTCTTCAGCCCCGAAGCTGCCCGGCCTGGACGCGTGGCGCGCGCGTCCGGCCGGGCGTTCTTCGTTCAGCCGATCTCGCGGGCCGCGCGGCGGCCGCTGCGGACGGCGCCCTCCATGTAGCCCTGGAAGTTGAGCGAGGTGTGCTCGCCGGCGAAGTGGATCGTGCCCTCCGGCACGCCCTCGTAGCCCGCGAAGCGGGTGTAGTGGCCCGGGCCCCAGTAGCTGTACGAGCCGTGCGTCCACGGGTGGGCGGCCCAGTGGTCGAGCCAGGCGCGCCCGTTCCAGTGGCGGCTCCCTCCGGGGATGACCGGCTCGAGTTGCCGCAGGAAGCGGCGGGTGAGCGCCGGGTCGGCGGGGCCGTGGGCGGGCGCTCCCGGATGGACGCCGAGCCGCCCGCCCGTGTACTGCACGAGCACGCCCCGGCGGCCGGGCTCGGCCGTGGTCGCCTCCCAGCACGACTCGAAGCCGGTGTCGGCATAGACGTTGCCGTCGGCCCCGAGGTCGTACCAGTAGCGCTCCCCGAACTGGACGTGCAGCTTCGCGTTCGTGCCCATCGGCAGGTGGCGGATCGCGTCGAGCTTGCGCGCAGAGAGGCCGGCCCGCGAGAGGTCGGCGCGGCGGAGCATGGTGAACGGGAGGGCCAGCACGACCCGGTCGGCGGCGGCCTCGAAGTGGGCGCCGCCGCGGCGCGCGAACGTGCACACGCACTCGCCGCTCGGGCGCCGCCTGAGCGCCACCAGCTCGGCGCCGGTCTCGACCGATCCCGCCGGGATGCGGGCGGCCAGCGCCTCCGGCACCTGGTCGTTTCCGCCGCGGACGTGGAACTTCTCGTCGGTGCCGGCGAGCGACAGGTCGTGGCGGCTGTCGAAGCCGAGCAGGTAGACGATGTTGAGCGCGCTCTGGCGGTCGATGTCGCCGCCGTACTCGCCGACGCACGAGTTGGCGACGAGCGCCCCGAGGCGCGAGCGGAGGCCGCCGGGGAGCTTCGCCTCGATCCACTCCGCGACGGTCATCCGGTCGAGCGCCCGGCCGGCAGCGGTCGAGCGGTCGAACGTCGTCGGATAGCCGGCGGCGTGCACCGCGTCGCGGAAGATGGGGAAGGCCGCAGCCCAGTCGGCTTCGGCCGCGCGGAGCGGGTACGGGCCGCGGAAGTGGTAGACGTCGCGCGTCCCGGCCGGATAGCGCAGGGTGTTCTCGAGCCGCAGGCCGAACCGGTCGGCCAGCCCGCGCATCGCGGTGTGCTCGCTCGAGATGAACTCGCCCCCGTGCTCGCTCACCTGGCCGCCGGCCAGGAAGCCGCGCAGCGTCCACACCCTGCCGCCCAGCCGGTCGGACGCCTCGAAGAGCCGCACCCGGTGGCCGCGGTGGATGAGCGAGCGGGTCGCGCTCAATCCCGCGAGCCCGCCGCCGATCACGATGACGGTGGGTGCGCCCCGCGAGGCGGCGGCGGTCCCGCCCTCGGCGGCCAGTGCGGCGGCCGCAGCGGCTCCCGCACGCGCAAGCAGCTGGCGCCGGGTGAGAGTGGCCATCAGGGCCAGTCTACGCCCCCCGAATGGTCATAAGGAGCCCTCTTTAGAGGGATGGCCGGAAGGTGCCCGCTGGGCGACGTTGAGAGAACAAGCCGGATTCGGTCGTTCGGCTCTCCCCCCCAAACATCTCATGGACTTCATGTCGCACACAGAAGATTCCGCCCGCCGCACCACCTCGGGACAGACGCTCCCGCTGGTGGTCGTGTTCCTGCTGACGCTGCTCCTCTTCTGCGGAGCCGTCATCGACATCGGAAACGCGTACCGCGTGAAGCAGGCCCTCCAGGCCTCCGCGGACGCCGCCGTCGCCGCCGGGGCGGGGAACCTCCCCAACACGGGCGCCGCGACGACCGCCGCTCACAACCTGAGCGCCGAGAACACCGGCAAGAACCGGATCGCCGGCGTGCCCAACGTGTCGGCCAACATCACGCTGGACTGCTCGACGAGCCCGAACTTCTGCAACCCGGCGAACACCGTGCACATCACCGAGACGGCGAACATCCCGACGTACTTCCTGCGGCTGATCGGCATCAACTCGATCACCGAGAGCGTGCATGCGCAGGCCTGCTCGCCGTGCGGCGGCCTCCCGCTCGACGTGATGATCGTGCTCGACCGCACGGGATCGATGTCGGGGTCGAAGATCTCGAACGCCAAGAGCGGCATCCTGGCCTTCCTGAGCGGCATGGATCCGTCGATCGACAACGTGGGCCTCGTGGTCCTGCCGCCGGCGAAGAGCACGTCGCAGGCGTGCAGTACGAACGACGACCAGCTGTACCAGGACACGACGCCGGCGTACATGCTGGTCGGCCTGTCGAACACCTACGCGAACTCGCTCGGCGACCTGGACGACAACTCGCCGCTGGTCTCGACGGTGAACTGCGTCCACGCCGTCGGCGGCACGAGCTACACGCTCGCGCTCGACACCGCCTACCAGGAGCTCCAGGCGCACGGGCGCCAGGGCACGCAGAAGGTCATCGTGTTCCTCTCCGACGGCGCGGCGAACTTCGGGCCGCAGTACTACTCCAGCACGAGCCCGTACCTGACGAACCCGTGCAAGTCGGCGGTCGACAACGCGGCGACCATGAAGGCCAACAAGGTTCTGATCTACACGATCGCCTACACGACGTCGAGCACGGACTGGTGCTACGCCGCGCCGGGCGCGAAGATCGGCCGGAACGTGCTCCAGTACCCGGACGACTACAACACGTACAAAGAGTCGCCCCAGATCTCGGCAGTGAGCGCCATGCAGGCGATCGCGAGCCCGAACAACTACTACTCGAACCCGAACCCGACCTCGCTCACCGGCATCTTCACGGCGATCAGCGCCGACATCATGGCCGGCCACAGCCGCATCAACGGCTGATCTGAGAGCGGGGGCTCCGGCTCCGATGGGGCGGTACGGTTCGGCCATGGCGGCGCGGGTGAGCGAGTGACGAGCTTCGAGGCGGTCGTCCTCGGGGTCGTGCAGGGCCTCACCGAGTTCCTGCCGATCTCGAGCACCGCGCACCTTCGCATCGTGCCCGCGTTCGTCGGCTGGGACGATCCGGGGGCGGCCTTCACCGCCGTGATCCAGCTCGGCACGATGGCGGCCGTGCTGCTCTACTTCCGCGCCGACATCCTGCGCATCTTCCTGGCGTGGCTCCGGGGCTTGCGCGATCCCCGGGCCAGGGCCGAGCTCGATTCGCGGATGGGCTGGTACATCATCCTCGGGACGATCCCGATCGGGATCTTCGGGCTGGCGTTCTCGAACCAGATCGAGACCGGCGCCCGCAACCTGGAGCTGATCGGCTCGATGCTGATCGCCTTCTCGGTCGTGATGGGGCTGGCCGACCGGATGGGCCGGCGCGAGCGCGGCATCGAGACGCTCGACCGCAACGACGGCGTCGTGATCGGCGTCGCCCAGGCGCTGGCGCTCGTGCCGGGCGTGTCCCGGTCGGGCGCCACCATCTCTGCCGGCCTCTTCCGGGGGCTCGACCGGCCGGCGGCGGCCCGCTACTCGTTCCTGCTCTCGATCCCGGCGGTCGTGCTGTCGGGGCTCTTCGAGGCCCGCAAGATCGGCGACCCGGGCGGGGCGGCCGCGGGCCCGACGGCGATCGCGACGGTGCTCGCATTCGTGGTCGGCTACGCGTCGATCGCGTTTCTGCTGCGCTACCTGACCAGGCACGGCCTCGGCGTCTTCGTCGGCTACCGGATCGTGCTCGGCACCGTCGTGCTGGCGCTGGCCGTCACCGGCGTCATCTCGTAGGCCGGTACGGTCGTCCGCCTGCGCACCATCGGGGTCTGACCCCGTTCCCGCGTCACTCGTCGCCGGGGACGCCGTAGCTCGGCGAGGCGCCCGGGTCGAGGGCGCGCGTCACGTAGGCCTCGATCTGCGGCTCCCAGACGGCCCAGGCCTCGGCCAGCCGGCCGATCGGGTCGTCGTCCCAGTCCACGCGCAGGTCGACCACCGGCCACTCGACCCGGTCGCACACGACGATCCCGGCCGAGCGGACCGGGCCCTCCTCGCCGCCGGCCTCGAGGCCGGCGCGGAGCGCCGGCGAGCAGGCGCGCGCCGAGGTGCACGCCGGGGTCGGCCGCGAACGCCGCGACCATCGCCGCCGGCACGCCCTCGGACGCGAGCAGGTTGCCGGCCGCCACCGCGCCCGGCCCGTGGGCCACCGCGTTCGTGCCCAGGGTGTGGGCGCCCGAGAACGCCCCCGTCGAGCCGCTCTCGTCGACCGCCGTCAGCTGGCGGTGGGCGGCGCCCGCCGCCTTGGCGAGGGCCGCGTCCACCGCCCGCTGCGCCGTTCGCCCGTCCGCCATCAGGTCGAGCACCGCCGGCCCCAGACGGGGATCGGTGACGTTCTGGCTCGCGACGGCGCCCGACCCGGCGCGGGCGTGGGCGCAGCGGGCCGCCACCGCCGGGCTCGACGAGCTGACCGCCGTCCCGACCATCCCGGTCCGCTCGCACCTCCCCACCAGCGAGAACGTCACGCGCGCTCGTCCGGGATGACCGCGATCACGTCGACCTCGACGACCCACTCCGGCCGTGCGAGCCCCGTCACGACCACGCCGGTGAAGACCGGGTGGACGCCCTCCAGCCAGCGGCCTAGCACCTGGTAGACCGGCTCCCGGAACCGGATGTCGGTGAGGTAGACCGTCGCCTTGCAGATGTCCTCCAGCCGCGAGCCGCACTCCTCGAGGAGCCTGGCGACGTTCGCCATCGCCTGCTCGGCCTGGCCGGCCGGGTCGCCCACGGCGACCGACTCGCCCGTGTCGATGTCCTGCCCCACCTGGCCGCGCAGGTAGACCGTGTTTCCGGCCACGACCGCCTGCGCGAGGTCGTTCGAGAGCCGCTGCTCGGGATAGGTGTCGCGCGTGTTGAACGGGCGGACGCGGCGGTGGCTCATGCCGGCACCCGCTCGGACAGCCCGGCCGCGTGCCGAACCACGTCCAGCGGGCCGGAGAAGTCGAAGTTGCGGTAGACCGCCCCCAGGTGGGCGAACGGCGGCGACTGGGCGAAGAGCTGGAACGTGAGCCGGTGGCCGGCGTAGTCCGAGTTCAGGAGGTCGCGGGCCAGCGCCAGGAGGCGGCGGCGGTCGTCGGCCGTCCACTCGTCGTTCACCGTGTAGAACTTCTGCATCCAGGGCGCCGTCTCGGGGTGGGCGAACATCGCGTGGTCGGGCGTCACGCAGATCTGGCCGCCGCACAGCTCGCGGGCCACGTGCATCATCGCAGGGAGCTGTGAGCAGGCCAGGACGCGGCCCGTGTAGAGCAGCGACTGGTTCGGCATGAGGAGCCCCGCCGGCGACGGCTCGGCGAGCGCGATCGCCGCGGTCAGATGCGCGTGGATGCCCTCCCGGTAGCAGGCCAGCGTGGCGAGCTTCTCCTGCACCGCCTGCTGCCGCTCGAGCCCGGTCTGGCGCACGTTGTGGAGCGCCACCCCGATCAGCATGTCGGCGAAGCGCAGGATCCGCTGGACGAACGGAAAGGCGCTGTAGCGGTGGAGCGTCCCGCGGATGAACGCCGCCGCGCGCGTGTGCCGGTAGAAGAGGACGTTCTCCCACGGCACCTCGACGTCGTCGAAGACGATCATCGTGTCGATCTCGTCGAACCGGTTCGAGAGCGGATAGTCCTCGACGGGCCCGCGGCCGGCGAACCCCGTGCGGCACAGGTGGCGCATCCCCGGCGAGCCCATGTCGACGATGCACCCGAGGGCGTAGTCCGAGAGCTCGGCGTCGCCCCAGTTGGCGATCGTCGGCTTCACGAACGCCTGGTTCGCGTAGGCGCTCGCGGTCTCGTACTTCGCCCCGCGGATGACGATCCCCGAGTCGGTCTCGCGGACGACGTGCAGCAGCATGTCGGGGTCCTGCTCCTGCGGGCGCTTCGAGCGGTCGCCCTTGGGGTCGGTGTTCGCCGACACGTGGAAGAGGTCCTCACGCAGCACCCGGTCGATGTGGCGGCGGATGTTCTCGGCAAAGCGCGGGTCGACCTCGTTCAGCACGTCCTGGCCGTCGAAGAGCGACCACATCTCGCCGACCGTCTCGTCGCCGACCCGGGTGACGACGCCGCCCACCTCGTCCATGACGGCATCCACCGCGGCCCGCTTGTCCCACCAGTCGGCCTGGGTCCGAGGGAGCTTCAGGCCGACCGCGAAGCGCTCGCCGTCCTCGGCGTAGGTGAGCGTCTCCCGGTGCGCCTCCTCCTGGGCCATGTCGTAGATGCGCGCGCGCACGTCGACGATCGGCCGGAACGCCGGGTGCGCCGTCACGTCGTCGACGCGCTCGCCGTTCATCCACACCTCTCGCCCGTCGCGCAGGGACTCGCGGTACTCATCGCCCGTGCGGATCATGCGGTGCTCCCCTGGTCGGTCAAAGGACGGCCTCGCAGGGAGTATGACGGGTGGCCGGAATGGGACGCCGTTGCCGTGGTGGGATACGATCTGCGCCGGAGGCGCGCTGTGCGTGACGGCACGGTGAGAGCATGGCAAAGGTTCTACTGAAGGCGCTTGACATCCTCGCGCTGTTCGACCGCGACCGGCCGGAATGGGCCGAGCACGAGGTCGCCACCGCGCTCGCCCTTCCCACCTCGACCGCCCATCGCCTGCTGGGATCGCTCCGGAACCGCGGGTACGTCGTGCGGGTCAAGGGCGGGCGCTACCGGCTCGGGCCGGCGGCGATCGCGCTCGGGCGGCGGGCGGCGGACGACGCGGTCGCGCCGGGCCTGCGTGCCGCGCTCGAGCGGGTGGCGGCCGAGACCGGGGAGACGGCCGTCGTCGGCATCCGCGACCCGGCGGGCGGCGGCCTGCTCATCCTCGACCGCATCGAATCCACGCACCGGCTGCGGATGGTGGTGGACGTCGGCCACGTGGTGCCCCTCCACGCCGGCGCCGGCTCCAAGGCGCTCCTCGCCCACCTCGCACCCGCCGAGATCGAGCGGGTCGCCGCGGGCCCGCTGCCGCGCCTCGGGCCGGCCACGATCACCGACCCCGGCGCGCTCCTGCGCGACCTCGAGACACATCCGCCGCGCGGGCCATGCCCGCAGCCGCGAGGAGGCGATCGAGGGCGGTTGGGCGGTGGCATCGCCGGTCATCGGGATGAACGGACGGGCCGAGGCGGTGGTGGGTGTCATCGCCCCGGTGGCCAGGCACAGCCGCGAAGCCGAGGCGACGGCCGTCGCCGTCGTGAGCCGCGCGGTCGCCGGCACCGGGTGATGCCGGGCGGGGCGCCGCTCACCGGCGCGATCGGGCAGCTCCACGTCACCGTCTCGGACATCGGCCGACGCAGCGCCGAGATCACGAGCGAGCCGCACGTCGTCCACCGCAAGGATGACATCGAGCTCTGGATCGGGTTCCTGAAGGACCCCGACGGCACGGCGCTCGCCATCATGTCCGAGGAGCCGGCGCCGGGCTGAGCGCCGTCGCCGCCCGCAGCTCCGCCATGAGCCGCCCGACACGGTCGGGGCCGAGCTCGGCGCGGACCTCCCGCTGCACCTGCTTCCAGAGCGGCCGCACGTCGTCGACCAGCCGGCGGCCCGCCTCCGTCAGACCGGCCATGCGGACGCGGCGGTCGCGTCCGACCGAGACCGAGACCAGGCCGCGCCGCTCGAGCGGGCGCAGGTCGCGCGCGAGCGTCGTCCGGTCCATCGCCAGCCGGCCCGCGAGATGGGTGACCGAGAGCGGGCCCTCCTCGAGCAGCCTCGCCAGGATCGAGAACTGGCTCGTGCGGATCCCGGCGGGCTCCAGCGCCCGGTCGTAGACGCGGGTCAGGGTCCGGGCCGCCATCCGCGCCGTGGCGCACACGCAGGCCACCTCTGCCGGGTCGACGGACACGAAACGAGTATATACACGTATCTGGTAGGATCGCCGCCGTGACAGCCGAGAGCCGCCCGCTCGCCGCCCGGATCCTGGCGCCGGGGCGCATCCACTACGGGTGGGCGATGGCGAGCGTCACGCTGCTCGTGCTGGTGATGAGCGCCGGCTTCCGGTCGGCAGCGGGCGTCCTCATCGTCCCGCTCGAGCACGAGTTCGGCTGGAACGCCGCGACCGTCTCGTCGGCCGTCTCGATCAACCTGATCATGTTCGGGCTGGGCGCTCCCTTCGCCGCCGCGCTGCACGACCGCTTCGGCGTTCGGCGGGTGACGGTGACCGCGCTCCTCGTCGTCGCCGCCGCGAGCGCCGCGACGACCCTGATCTCGGCGCCGTGGCAGCTGCGCCTGCTGTGGGGGGTCGTCATCGGCACGGCCACCGGCGCCGTCTCGATCCCGCTCGCCGCGATCGTCGGCAACCGCTGGTTCGTCCGCCGCCGCGGGCTCGTGACGGGCATCATGACGTCGGCCAACGCGACCGGACAGCTGATCTTCCTGCCGGTCCTCGCCACCATCGTGACGACGGCCGGATGGCGGTGGGCATCGGCGACCGTCGCCGTGGTCGCGCTGCTCGTGGTCGTCCCGCTCGCGGCGCTCCTCATGCGCGACCATCCGGCCGACGTCGGCCTGCCGCCCTACGGGGCGGAGGAGATCGAGGCCCCGAGGGCGCCCGCGGCCGGGCCGGTGCGAACGGCGTTCGGCGCGCTCGCCGAAGGGTCGCGGTCGGGCACCTTCTGGCTCCTCACCGGCTCGTTCTTCGTATGCGGCGCCTCGACGAACGGCCTCGTGGGGACGCACCTCATCCCGGCCGCCCACGACCACGGCATCTCGGAGGTGACCGCGGCCTCCTACCTGGCCGCGATCGGCGTCTTCGACATCGTCGGCACGACCCTCTCGGGCTGGCTGACCGACCGTCACGACCCGCGCCTCCTGCTCTTCTGGTACTACGGCCTGCGCGGCCTCTCGCTGCTCGCGCTGCACTCGGTGCTGGGATCGCCCAGCCTCGGCCTGCTCGCGTTCATCGTCTTCTACGGCCTCGACTGGGTCGCAACGGTGCCGCCGACGGTGGCGCTCACCGCCGACGCGTTCGGGCGCGAGCGGGTGGGCGTCTTCTTCGGGTGGATCTTCGCGGCCCACCAGTTCGGGGCCGCGTTCGCGGCGTACGGGGCCGGCGCGATCCGCACCGACGCCGGGAGCTACCACTGGGCGTTTCTGATCTCGGGCGCGATGTGCATGGGCGCGTCGCTCGCGGTCACGCGGATCCGGACGCGCGCCGCCCGGCCCGCGCCCGCCTGAGCCGGCCCGTATCATCGGCCCGTGCAACCAGACCGGCACGGCCGCAAGGGGCTCGACCCGATCCGCGACGAGATCGACGAGCTGTGCGGCGCCGCGACCGCCGAGGTGCGGGCGCGCGCCGACGCGTTCTGGGCGGAGTACGAGGGCGAGCGCGACCCGGCCAGGCTCGCCGCCTGGTTCGTCCCGCGGTGCTGGCGCGAGATCGACTACGTCCTCATGCTCGGCGAGGAGATCCGCCGGTACGGGATGGGGTTCGAGCGAAGGCACGTGACGGCGCTCGCCCGCCAGCTGCACGACGAGGCCGAGCACTACGACGCCGTCGGCAGGATCATCGAAGAGCTCGGCGGCGAGGTGCCGACGACCCCGCCGCCGTCGGCGGAGCGGTGGAGCGCGTTCCTGTGGGACAGCCTCGAGCGCCATCCGCTCGGGGGAATCGCGGCCTGGAACATGAGCGAGACGGCGGCGACCGGGACGCTGGACGGGATCGTCGAGGCGGGGCGCCGCTACGAGCTGCCGAACGTCGCGCGCACCTACGAGGGGATCATCAAGGACGAGAGGTTCCACGTCGGCCTGGGCCGGCTTCTGCTCGACCGCTACGCCGAGAGCGACGACGACCTGGCCGAGGTGCGGCGGGCGATGGCCGGCATGGCGGAGATCGTCGTTTCGAGCCACGTGGCGCTCGACCTGCCGCTCTGAAGATTGGGGTCTGACCCCGTTTTCAGTGAAGCGACGGCGGTTCAGCCGCCGCTGATCGCGGCGATGACGTCGACCCGCGAGCCGGGTGCGAGGGCCGTCTGGAGCCCCGCCCGCTCGCGGTCGACGTAGACATTGATGTGGCGGCGCAGCGCCGGGCCCGACTCGCACAGCCGGTCGCGCAGCCCCGGCCAGCGCTCGTCGAGGCGGTCGATGGCCTCCTCGACGGTCGCCGCCTCGACGTCGAGCCTGCGGGGCAGGTCGTTGTAGAACGAGGGCAGCGTCGGTGGCAGGTGGAGCTCAGCCATCACGCATCGATGACCGCCACCTCGACCGACGAGATGGCCGGCAGGTAGCCGGCGACCTGGTCCCAGCTCTCGCCCTCGTCGGCGCTCGCGAACACCTGGCCCGTGCTCGTGCCGAAGTAGAGCCCCGGCTGGTCGAGCGAGTCGATGGCGAGCCCCTCGCGCAGGACGCCCAGGTGGGCGTTTGCCTGAGGCAGGCCGCGGTCGAGCCGCCGCCACGTCGAGCCGGCGTCGCTCGTCCGCCAGACCGCCGCCGCGCCGTCGGGCATCGTGCGCCCGTGGCCGGGGTCGAGCGGGATCACGTAGAAGCTGTCGCGGTCGTGCGGGTGTGCGGCCGCGACGAAGCCGAAGTCGGTCGGAAGCCCATCGGTCACCTCGGTCCAGGTGTGGCCGCCGTCGTCGCTTCGGTGCATGCCGCAGTGGTTCTGCTGGAAGTAGCGCGACCCGTCGGCCGGCGAGCGGACGAGCTTGTGGACGCAGTAGCCCACGCGCTCGTCCTCGAGCGGCCACTCGGCCCGAAGCCCGGTGTTGCACGGCTCCCAGGAGCCGCCGTTGTCGCCGGTCTCGAAGATGCCGAAGCCCTGCACGATGATCATGTAGCGGTCGGGGTCGTCGGCGTGCGGCAGGATCGCCGTCATCCCGAGATGGCCGGGCGGCTGCCTGGACGGGTCGTTCCAGAAGCCGCGCCCGGGCTGGTCGTCGAGCGTGCTCTTGAGCGACCAGGTGGCGCCGCCGTCGCCGCTCTCGAAGACGCCCGCGGCCTCGGCGCCGACGCGCAGCCTGCCGTGGGCGACCGCGAGCCCCGACACCTTGGACAGACTGAGCTCGCCGTCCGGGTAGCGCAGGCCCTCGCTCGACATCTCCCACGTCTCGCCGAGGTCGCCGCTTCGCCACACGCCGGCGCCGTGCCACTCGCTGGACGCCGTCGCGTAGACCGTCCCCGATCCGGCGTCGATCACCGCGTGGTAGACGGGCCAGCCGTCGCAGAACGGCCCCCGCACGCTCCAGTCGCGCCGCCCCTCGTCGCTCTCCAGCAGGAAGCAGCCCTTGCGCGTCCCCACCGCCAGCACGATCCGCTTCGGCATCAGGCCTCCCTCGTGGTGGTCAGGGGATCATGGTAGCCGGACGCAACATTGGGGTCTGACCCCGTTGTTGCGTGGGCAGTCAGCGGTGGGCGCGGCCGTAGGGGACGGTGTCCCAGGCGGCCCGCTGGGCCTGCGCGACCTTCTCGCCGCCGAGCGAGAAGAAGACCGCGGTGAGCTCGGCGTAGTCCTCGCGGCTCCACGCGGAGCGGTCGACCGTCATCACGGCCTCCCACAGGTCGTCGGCGGTTATCGCGCCGCTCCGCCCGGCGGCCAGCAGACTCTCGAGGGTGTGTTCCAACGTTGCTCCTCTCCGCCCACGCCTGGCAGGGTATGTCTTTTCTCGGCGGGATGCAGGGGAAATCCCGCGAGACGGCCGCACTTTGCGGATTCTGTGACCCGCGTTTCACCGAGTCGTCACATGGGTAGTCGCGCGATTCATGCCCGGACGGGCGCGAGGGAAGGGGAGGCGATGACGATTCTGGTCACCGGCGGCACGGGGCATCTGGGCGGCAGGGTGGTGGAGCTCCTGGTACGCGACGGGCACCGGGTGCGGGTGCTGGCGCGGACTCCCGGAGCCGATCCCGCGGTGAGGTGGATCCGCGGCGACCTCGCCACGGGCGAGGGCATCCCGGAGGCGGTGGCAGGCGTCGAGACCATCGTCCACGCCGCGACGCACTCGCCGGCTGCGCAGCGCGGCCGCATCGGCCTGCGCGACCTCGTGCGCTCGCCGGCGGATGTCGACATCCGCGGCACCGATGCGCTCATGCGCGCGGCCGCCCACGCGTCGGTCGACCACATCGTCCACGTCTCGATCGTCGGGCTCGAGCGCACCGCCCGCCTTCCGTACTCGCGCGTCAAGCTGCGCGGAGAGGGGTTCGTGCGAAGCGGCGGCGTCCCCTGGTCGATCGCGCGGGCGACGCCCTTCTACTGGCTGCTCGAGCGCTTCCTCGACACCGCGCTCCGGCGCCGGCTGGCGTTCGTCCCGCGCAACATCCGCATGCAGTGCGTCGACTCCGACGAGTTCGCCCGCTTCGTCGTCTCGTGCGTGACCGACGGCCACCGCGGCGAGCGGATGGACTTCGCCGGCCCCGAGGCGCTCACGATGCGCGAGCTGGCGGAGCAGTACACGGCCGCGAGGGGGATCGAGAAGCGGATCCGCGACCTGCCGCTGCCGGAGCGGGTCGAGCGGGCGATGACCGCCGGAAACACCTCCGCCAGCGGCCATCGGGGCACGACGACCTGGGCCGACTGGCTCGCGCGGGACGACCACGTCCCGGCCGCGCGCATCGCTGCATAGTCGCAATCCTTGACCCGCGGCCCGATCGGGAGGATCATCCGGGGACGGTCGAACAGGCGGCCGCGCCGGATGACCCACCGGCGGCCGCCCCCATCCGGCCGCCACTCCGGCTCCGACCTCGCAGGCACCACACGACGCAAGGAGGACCAGTGGAACGCGGCACGCTCGACCTCCGGCGCGCGGGAGCCGCCACGATCCTCGCGCTCCGCGGTGAGCATGACATGGATACCGCCCCCGAGCTGCGGTTCGAGCTCGAGCTCGCCCTGACGGCCGGGACGGCCATCATCGTCGACCTCTCGCAGGCCGGGTTCATCGACAGCACCGTGCTCGGCGCGCTCATCTACGGCCGCGAGCGGCGGCAGCCGTTCGGGCTCGTCGTGCCGTCCGGCTGCCCCTCCCACCGGTTGTGCGAGACGGTTGAGCTCGACGGCATCGTCCCGGTCTACGACTCGGTGCCGGAGGCGCTCGCCGACCTGGTGAAGACGCCGGCCGGGCACCGCGGGGAGTGAGCGTTCCAGGCTGCGCGTCCCGGGCGGGGCGGCCTCTACGGCCGCCCCGCTCAGTCCCGGCACCGCTCAGGAGCCGACGTCGATCGCCTTCGACCGGTGGGCGATCTGGATCGTCTTCGGCTTGGCCTCCTCAGGCTTCGGCAGCGTGACCGTGAGGACGCCGTCCTCGTAGGTCGCGCCGATGTTCGCGCCGTCGATGCCCTGCGGGAGCGTGAAGGAGCGAACGAACCGACCCTGCCACCGTTCGCTGCGGTAGCGCCGCTTGGCATCGCTGCCGACTTGGCGCTCGCCCGTGATCACGAGCTGCCCATCGACGGCCTCCGCCGAAAGATCGTCGAGCTTGCACCCGGGCACGTCGAGCTGGATCACGATCTGCTGCTCGTCCTCCCAGATGTCGACGGGCGGCAGAAACCCGCGGTTTCCGCCGGGCGCGGCGCGCAACCCGAACATCCGCTCGAAGCTGTCGCTCATCGCATCGAGCTCGGCAAGCAGCGGGTCACGGCGAGTCATGGTGGTGTTCATGGTGGGTTCCTCCTTTCCGTGAGAGTGGCTCACCTGTTCTGGTAACCAGGAGCCGCGTGGTGTCAACCCGATTTGCGGCGGCCTCGATCTTGGCCCTCGCCTGGTGCTCGATCGCGCGCACCCGCTCAGCGGACATGCCGAGCGCTCGGCCGATTGTCCGCAGCGAGTCGCCGCGCGCGCGTGCGCTCAGCACGCCACGCTCCCGCTCGGTCAGGCGCAGGAGGAGCGGCGCGACCTGCGCCCCGGCAACCGCGTCGAGGACGGAGTCGAACTGGCTCTCCGCCAGCGGATCCTCGAGCAGGTCCATGCCCTCATCGATCATCTCGGCCCGCTCCGCCCGAAGGACGTCGCCGACCCGGTCGACCCCCCAGCCGAGCGCGTCGGCGAGCTCCTGGAGACGTGGCTCTGCGTGCATCTCGAGGGTGAGTCGCTCTCGCGCCTGTTTCAGCTCGTGCATGTCCCACAGAACATGCGTCGGCAGCCGGAAGGGGCGCGACCGCTCCGCCACCGCCTGCTGCAGCGCCTGGCGCGCCCACAGCTTCGCCCACGCCAGAAAGGGCCCGCGTTCCCGGTCATAGGTCGTCGCCGCGCGCAGAATGCCCAGGATCGCATCCTGTGTGAGATCCTCGAGCGTGACGCCGCGGCCGGCGTACCGGCGGGCCCAGCGGCGTGCGACCGGCATGAGGCGGCGGACGAGCTCGGATCGCACCTCGGGGTGGTCTCGCGAGCGCGCCGCAAGCCGATCGAGGTCCTCCTGCGCCCCGATGTCCTCCATGTACCGCCAGTCTAGGGCCGAGAGCCGGCGCCGGCCGGATAGACTCCGCCGGCTGCCACCGGTCAACGCGCGTACCCGTTCCTATGGGATCAGCAAACCGGATTGTCGGGCCGGCCGCGGAGCCGGCCGGCGGCGCCGCCGCCACGGGCATCGAACGGCGGCGGCATTTCCGTGTCGCGGGTGAGTGGCCGGTGGGCGTGCGCGTCGGGCACGAGCTGCTGGTCGAGGCGACCGCGATCGACATCTCGCTCGGCGGCGTGCTCGTGGCGGTGGACGCACCGGTCGCGATGCAGCCGGGCCGGGTCGTCGAGGTCGAGCTGCCCGACGAGGGCGGCTGGGCCCCGGCGAAGGTCAGCCGGGTCGCGCCGCCCGGCGAGGGCGAACGCGGCGCCCGCTGGGGTCTCGAGCTCGGTGACATGCCGCCGGCGAGGAGCGCAGCCTGGGCGCGGCACGTCTTCACGGAGGCCCGCCGGCTCGGCTACGAGCAGGAGACCGAGACCTGGATCGCGCGCAACCGGACGTCGTCGCTCGTCTGCCCGACGTGCGGCAACCTGATGGACTCCGGAGCTGCGCCGGAGCGGCTCGTCACCGCGGCCGGCCTCGCCGAGCACCTGGACGTCCGGATCGGGCAGGTCTACCGCATGGCTCGAAGCGGCCGGCTGCCCTGCTACCGGGTCGGGCGCAGGCTGCGCTTCGACATCGTCGAGGTGCGCGAGGTGCTGCGCTCGGGCGACGGCCCCTAGAACGACGCGCGCGCATCGATCGATCCGGAGTGGTCGACGGTGACCACCCGGGTCGCAACCGCCGGCCGCCCGACGCAGTCCACCGAGAGCGCCGCCCGCTCGAGGGCGTCCTCGATCGCCGACCAGCTGCGCGTCACGCGCACCGTGATCCACGAGGCGTCGTCGCCGTAGCGGGCCTGGGCCTCGAATCCGAGGATGCGAACGCTGTGGTGGTGGAGGCTCATGAGGATCGGCAAGCAGCTTCGACGGGCCGGAGGAGGCGGCTACCCCAATATGGCCGGCCCGCCGTGCTGCTCGATTCCACTCCCCCAAGGAGAGGATGCCCGGGAGATCGGCGACGGGGAGCCGTTTCTGCCTGGCCGCTTTGCAGGATCGTGCGGCCGGAA
Source organism: uncultured Actinomycetes bacterium (assembly GCA_963805545.1). GTDB lineage: Bacteria > Actinomycetota > Thermoleophilia > Gaiellales > JAICJC01 > JAICJC01. Next base: position 541,497 of record CAWDUU010000005.1, on the reverse strand, counting down.
CAGGGTACGTGGAGATCCGCAGCATGCCCCTTTCGGGGGAGGCGGTGGCGAGTGCTCCCGGATACCGTCGTCGTCGTGGACCGGACGAGAGCACTTGTGGTGGACGCCGACGCCGCGCAGGCCAGGGACAACGTCGTCGTGCTGCTCGTCGGGGGCATCGGCATCATCGGCATCGGCCTGATGCTCGTCCTCGACCTGCTGGTGTTCCAGGCGTTCTAGCCCCGGCGCCCGAGCTCATCGAGAGCCGCCGCGCGGATTCGAACCGCGCCCGCTCGCCCAGGGCGGCCGAGCCCGCTACGAATCGGTGTGGTAGAGTCGTCGGAGTCTGTGACGATGGCGACAAGCTCTCGTCTCGGAGACTCGGGCAAAGGGGGCACGATGAGTACACGTCGCATTAGCCCTGTCGGGCGCTTGCTGGCGGTGGCAACCGTGTTCGTGGGGGTGGCAGTGTTTACTGGGCAAGCGCGTGCCGCGTTTCCGGGTCATAACGGGCAGATCTCGTTTATCAACGACAGCAGTGGCAGCGCCCAGGTCGGCCGCATCGATCCTGACGGCAGTGACCGCGTTCAACTCACGCACACGTCGACGAAGCACCAATCGTTCTGGGCCGCTTGGTCGCCGAACGGGCGTGAACTCGTCTTCGACAGCGACCGCACCGGGGCGTGGCAGGTGTACACGATGCACGCCGACGGCAGCGACATCGACAAGATCACCCACATGAGGGGATTCACCGGGGAGCCAGCCTGGTCGCCGGACGGCAGCCGGATCGTGTTCGCCCACAGTTCGACCGGGAACCCGCCCTTCAACGTTTACACGATGGACGCCGACGGGGGCCGCGTTCACCGCGTCACCCACAGCGCCCTGGACGAGGAGGTTCCCAAGTACTCGCCCGACGGGCGCTGGATCGTCTTTACCGGCTTCCCGCAGACCGGCGCACCCGCCCTCTACCTGGTGCGTGCAGACGGCAACCATTTTCATCGTTTGACGCCGCGTCGGCTCCACGCCTTCGACGGTGACTGGTCGCCGGATGGACGCCGGATCGTGGCCAGCACCAACGCCGACCTGCCCCACTCCGTGGTGTTCACGATCCGCCCCGACGGCACCGACATCCGCCTGCTCACCGGTGGGCCCACGGGGCAGAACGATACCTACGCGAGCTACTCCCCCGATGGCCGCCAGATCGTGTTTGCGCGCCTCGTCGCCGGGCAGGCCAATACCGACCTGTGGGTGATGAATGCGGACGGAAGCAACCCACACGACATCACCAATACGCCAAACGTCATCGAGGTAAGGCCCGACTGGGGGACACACCACCTAACCCACTAGATGATTGATTCCACGGCTTAGTCGGCCGTGGGCGGGGGGCAAGGGTCCGGGGCAGAGAGGTCGAAGTCGGAGCGTCGTCACTCCACGCGGTCGTCGCCCATCCCCCGACTCCACCGCCACGCCCGTCAGGCAACCGGGCGCGGCCGGGGAGGCCGGCCCAGGAGCCGCCAGAGCGGCAGGGGGCACCAGGCCCAGAGATGAGACCAGCCCCAGGGCCAGCCGCTCAGACGACCGCTTGGCGCGGCAAATCCGGGGCAAATCCCAGGGCAAATCGGCGGTTTCTGGCCACTCCTGGGGCAAATCCGGGGGCCAGAACGAGGTCTCCAGACCCTCAGTTTTGAATCTGGGAGAGGCCCGGAGGGGAGAGCCGCCGCGCGGATTCGAACCGCGGACCCCTTCATTACGAGTGAAGTGCTCTGCCAGCTGAGCTACGGCGGCGCGGGGCGAAAGGATAGCCCAGCGCCCGCGCGGTGGCGGCCCCGATAAGGTCCGTGGGATGCGCACCCTCGTGACCGGCGCGACCGGCTATCTCGGCGTCGACCTGGTGCACGCCCTGCGCGCCCAGGGGCGCGAGGTGCGGGCGCTCGCGCGGTCGGACGCGGGCGCGGCCCGGCTCGAGGGCAGCGGCGCCGAGGTCGTCCGCGGCGACGTGACCGAGCCCGAGTCGCTCCCGGCCGCGTTCGAGGGCGTGACCCGGGTCTTCCACATGGCCGGCGTGGTCGGCCACCGGGCCCGTGACGACGAGCGCCTGCACGCCGTGAACGTGGACGGCGCCCGGAACGTGCTCGCGGCCTGCCGGTCGGCGGGCGTCGAGCGGGTCGTCTTCACCTCGAGCGTCGCCGCGATGGGCCCGGCCGCGAGCCCCGGACACCCGCGCGACGAGGGCGCATGGATGCTCGACGGCGACGACGGCCGGCCCGACTTCCGCTACGCGCGCACCAAGGCCGCCGGCGAGCAGCTCGCGATCCAGGCGGCCGCCGACGGCCTCGACGTGGTGGTCGTGAACCCCGGCTTCGTGATCGGGCCCGGCGACGTGCACCGCGTCTCGTCATGGGCGGTCGAGGAGTACGCGCGCGGGCGGCTGCGCTTCACGGTCGACGGCGGGCTCTCCTACGTCGACGGCCGCGACGTCGTCGCCGGCCACCTGCTGGCCGAGGAGCGGGGCAAACGCGGCGAGCGCTACATCCTGACCAACGACGACGGCAACCTCTCCCACCGCGACTTCTTCGCCCGCGTCGGAAGCGTCACCGGCAGGCGGCGGTTCCAGCTCCACCTGCCGAAGGGGATCCTGCTGCCGCTCCTGCGCGCCGGCACGGCGCTGCGGCTGCCGCTGCCGCTCGACGGCGACGAGCTGGCATCGAGCTCGCGATGGTGGTTCTATACGGCGGCGAAGGCCCGCTCCGAGCTCGGCTTCGAGACGCGGCCGCTGGACGACACCATCCGCGACACGGCAGACTGGCTCGCCGCGGACGGCTACCACCGCCACTGAGGAGGACACCATGGCAGTCAAGCTTCACCGCTGCAGCGCCACCTGGGTCAAGCTCGGCGGGCACCCGTGCTGGCGCGCGCAGAAGGCGCTCGACGAGGCCGGCATCGACTACGAGCTCGTCCTGCACTCCGGCCTCCGCTTCCGCCGCCCCGAGGTCGCCGAGATGACCGGCGGGTCGAAGGCGCTGCCGATCGTCGAGTTCGAGGACGGCTCGCTCCTGCGCGAGTCGATGGTGATCGCCGACCGGGCCCAGAACGGCACGCTGCTTCCCGACGCGCCGCCGCCGAGCGCCGCCCGGCCCGTCGACTAGGCGGTCATCGGGATCTGCGTCTCGATCACCGGCTCGATCCGCTCGAAGATGTCGTCGAGGCTCGGGCCGGTGATCGTGAGGCCGTGGTTCTTCAGGCCCACGATCGCGCGGCCGGGCTCGGGCGAGCGGCGGATGATCTCGGCCACGGCCGTCGCCAGCTCGGCCGTCCCGCACGGGAAGTTGAACTCGGTCGCCTCGACGCCCGGGATCCAGGCGTGGACGTGCACGATCGCGCCCACCGACGGGTGCTCGCGGTAGATCATCCAGTGCTCGATCGCGTCGACCGACGCCCGCCGCGGCTCGACGCCGGGCGGCACCGACAGCACCATGCGCTCGTTGGGGCGGTCGAAGTCGGTGACCATGAGGATGTCGCGGCCGATCTCGCGGAGGTTCGACTTGTCGACGCCCGAGGCCGACATCCAGAAGCGGCGCTCGTCCTTGCGCGCCGAGAGGTTTCCGTAGGAGAGGCCGCCGATCCCGTACACCAGCTTGATCCAGCGCATGTCGTCGGGCGTGACCAGATCCTCCAGGGGGAACGGGGCGGGCAGGAGGCCCAGCGCGTCAAGCCGGCGGCCGGCCTGGAGGAGCGCCTCGGTCTGCGCGTCGCCGTCCCAGAGCTCGGGCTCAAGGTCGGCCTCGAAGTGGTTGTCGATCACGAGCCGCGAGGTCGCAAGCGGCTCGATCCGGTCGAAGAGCGCCCGCACCCAGTCCTCGACGTTGCCGGGGTCGGGCACGGAATAGGAGCCCTGCTCGGGCGTCACGAAGTAGCAGGAGTCGCCCGGCACGACCAGCATGGCGATGTTGGCGAGCGCCCGCACGAGCATCGGGTATTCGAAGCGCAGCACATCGTCGGGTCGCTCGGCCCGGTGGTGGACGGCGATCACGTATGTCGAGCGCTGACGGCGACGGAAGGGCTTGGGGTCGTCGGGGTCGACGAAGTTGAAGACGCATGCCGCCATCGGGTCGGGCCCCTCGACGAATTCGTAGCCGCGCCGCTCCCACTCGGCGCGCAGCGCGCGCCGGAACGGCTCGAGAGCGGGATCGCTGCCGGTGCCCCAGAATGCGACGTCGCTCATCCGGCCACCTCGACGACCTCGTCCAGCTTGAGCTCCATCATCGTCCTTCCGTCCAACTCCACGACGCACGCGTCGCGAAGGACCTCGTAACTTCGCACGATACCTTTCCCCTCCGGGGTGGCCACCGTGCGTCCCACCGCCGGCGCCCGGTCGCGAAACGACCGGTAGAGCGGATGCTCGAACGCCAGACAGCAGCGTAGCCGCCCGCAAAGGCCGGTGATACGACCCGGGTTCATCGGAAGCTGCTGGTCCTTGGCCATCTTGAGCGTGATCGGCTGGTCGTGGCAGGGGTAGCGGGCGCTGCAGAGCTGGTTCGTTCCGCACAGACCGACCGCGCCGCACAGGCGGCCCTGCTCGCGCGGCCCGACCTGGCGCAGGTCGACGCGGCGCTTCAGGCGCTCGCCGAGGTCGGCCTGGAGGGCGCGCGTGTCGGGCCGCTCCTCGGCCGAGAAGGCGAACGTGATGCGTGACCCGTCGAAGGTCACCTCCGACGAGACCGGCTTCAACTGGAGCCCGTGCTGCTTCGAGAGCTCCCGGAAGAGCAGCATCCCGCGCTTGGCCTCGACCCGGTTCTGCTCGATCACCTGCCGGTCGGCGGGGACGGCGCGGCGGACGACGCGCTTGAGCGGCCCGGTGAGCGAGTCGTCGGACACCTCGCGCTCGGTCTCGACGATGCGCCCGTACTCGCGCCCGCGGGCCGTCTGGCAGATGACGCGCTCGTCCCAGCGCAGCTCGAGGCCGCCCGGGTCGAACGAGTAGACCTTGCCGCCAGGCTGGAAGACGACGCCCACGACTGTGGCCATTGTGCGGTCCTCTTGGTGTGTGCTACCGGGCCTGGTGGAGGCGATGGAACATCGCCTCGAGCCCAAGTCCCGGATGGATGTTGAGCTCAAGCGACCGGCGCACGTCCGCCACGACTTCGAGCGCCCGGGCGGCGTGCCCCGCGGCGCCCGCCGGAGCGGGCGAGAGATCGCCGGCAACATCCGAGTTTACCACCGCGTCACCAGCCCCCAGAGCGGCCGCCATGAGGTCGCGGTACCACGAACCGACCGTGTCGACGGCGAGCCGCAGCTCGTCCCACTCCGCCCGGCGGCCCGCCCGCTTGGCGCGGTCGTCGAAGCGCCGCTCGAGCGCCCGCCGCTCCTTCGGGTCGTCGACCGACGCCAGCCGCTCGGCCGCGTCCTTGCCGATGCGGGCCGACTCGGCCTTCCCCCGCTCGCCGGTCGAGGCCAGGACGGCGGCGGCCGCGGCGGCCGGGTCGAAGCCGGCGTCGGACGCTGAGGCCCGGGCGATGTCGAGGTATGCCCTGCGGCGGCCTGCGGCTGCCGGGTCGCCGGCCAGCTCCTCGGCCCGGGCCAGGCTGCCGAGCGCGGCGCGGGCGGCGACCGGGTCCGCCACGGCCTGCTCGAGGACGGCGGTCGCAAAGCGCCGGAACGGCACGGTCTGGACGCGCGAGAGGATCGTCGGCAGCATCCGCCCGGCGTGGTCGGAGACGAGCACGAAGACGCCGTACTCGGGCGGCTCCTCGATCGACTTCAGGAGCGCGTTCGCGGACTCGTCGCGAAGGAGGTGGGCGTCGAGGATCAGGTAGACGCGGCGGGCGGCTTCGTACGGGCGCAGGTAGAGGTCGCGCCGGAGCCGGCGGGCACCCTCGACCAGGATGCCCTGGCCCTCGGGCTCGAGCACGAAGAGGTCGGGGTGCGTGCGCCGCTCGACCCGGCCGAGCTCCGTGTCGAGGATCGCGGCCGCGAACCGGTCGGCGTGGCGGCGCTTGCCGCTTCCGGCCGGGCCGGAGAGGAGGTAGGCGTGCGCGGGCCGGGCGAGCGCGGCGTCGAGCATGCGGGCGGCGTAGGGCTGCTCTGGGAGCCCGGCGAAGGCGCTCACAGGCCCACCGCCGCTCTCACACGTCCGGCGACGTCGCCGGGCTCACCGGAGCCGTCGACCACGACGATCCGGTCGGGGAAGCGGCGGGCGACGTCGGCGAAGCCGTCGGCGACCGAGTGGTGGAAGGCGTCGGCCTCGGCCTCGATCCGGTCGCCGCCGCCGTCGATGCGCCCGGCGGCGACGTCCCGCGGCAGGTCGAGCACGATCGTGTGGTCGGGCAGGAGGCTTCCGGTCGCGGCCAGGTTCACGTCGAGCACCTGCTCGACGCCCAGGCCCCGGGCGACTCCCTGGTAGGCGAGCGACGAGTCGACGTAGCGGTCGGCGATCACGGTCGCGCCGCGGTCGAGCGCCGGGCGGATCACCTCGGCGACGAGCTCCGCGCGGGCGGCGGCGTAGAGCAGCGCCTCGGCCCACGGGGCGATCCGGGCATCGGGGTCGAGCAGAAGCGCACGGATCCGCTCGCCGGCCGCGGTGCCGCCCGGCTCACGCACCGCGACCACCTCCCGTCCCGCGGCACGGGCCGCGTCGGCCAGGAGCGCAGCCTGGGTCGTCTTTCCGGTGCCGTCCAGGCCCTCGAACGAGATGAACACGCTGCCATGCTACCCACCGCGCAACAACCGGGTCAGACACCGCCCGAAAGGGGGATTCGCGGCGGGCCGGGATGTGGAAGGCTGCGGGCGGGGCATGGAGGACGTCGTCTACGCACAGGCGCAGTTCAACCTCTACCGGCCCGGCGAGTGGGTGACCGTCGGGGCCGGGATCGAGGACGCCGTGGTCAGGCATGCGGCGAGCGGCCTCTACGGCCGGGTCGCCAGCCCGCTGGGCGACGTCCCCTACCGCGTGCGCGTGCACCGGGTCGCCGACGAGTTCGAGGAGCTTCAGGCCGCGATCGACCTGCGGATCAGCGCCGACTGGGAGCCGGTTCGGCGGTGAGGTCCTCGAGCGCGTCGAGCCAGCTCTCGTAGTACGGCCGGTCGGGCTGCTCGGCGATCGCGGCCTTCAGCCGGTCGCGGAACTCGTCCCAGTCGACCCCCATCCGCTCGGCCGCGACGACGGCCATGGCAAACGCCCGCGCCTGCCACGGCGCCGTGAACGGCTCGTCGGCATCGCGGTCGATCACGCGGCCACGGCTCCGACGCGCGGCACGGCGACCCCGATCATGCAGTCGCGCGTGACGATGCCGGCGAGCTCGTCCTCCGACATCCCCTCTGTCCCCTCAGGGCGCATCGGCAGGACGATGTAGCGCAGGTCGGCGCTCGAGTCCCACACCCGGATCTCGACGCCGTCGGGCAGGTCGAGCCCGAACTCGGCCAGGACGGCGCGTGGCTCGCGCACGACCCGCGAGCGGTAGGGCGGGCTCTTGTACCAGACGGGCGGGATGCCGAGGATCGGCCACGGATAGCACGAGCAGAGGGTGCACACGATCACGTTGTGGACGTCGGGCGTGTTCTCGACGCAGCGGATCTGCTCGCCCTCCATCCCCCCGTAGCCGAACTCGGCCGCCGCGGCGGCGCCGTCGGCCAGGAGCCGCTCGCGGTAGGCGGGGTCGACCCAGGCGCGGGCGATCATCCGCGCGCCGTTCCGCGGCCCGATCTCGTTCTGGAACGCGTCGATGACGGCGTCGATCGCATCGGTCGAGGCGAGCCCGCGCTCGATCAGGACCGTCTCGAGCGCCGCGGTGCGGAGCTCCTGCGGCGTCTTGGGGCGGATGTGATGGTGGTGCGAGCCGCTCATGCCTCGAGGTGAGTCTCCCACAGATCCACGTGGACCCTGTGCGCCGGGCCGGGGTCGTCCCACAGGTCGGACGACTCGAACGCGACCGTGTACCAGGCCTGCGGGACGACCCGGCCGCCCTCGGTCTCGTACACGTCCAGGATCGGCCGGGGCGCGTGCACCGACTCGATCACGCCCGGGGCGCCGCGCAGGTAGGCCGGGCAGCGGGAGTGCCCCGGAGAGGCGCGGCGCGACACGGTCACCCGGTCGCCCGGCGCGAACCTGGCCGGCGGCGCGTCGTACGCCGGCTCGTCGTGCGGCGTCAACCGGCGCAGGGCCCTGGCGACGGGCTCGGGGTCGAAACGGGTCGGCACCTGCTCGCCGGCGGCCATCCGCGCCGCCGCGGCCTCCAGCTCCGCCTGCGTGAAGGCACCCGACTCGACGCCGTTTCGCTCCATCGACGCCAGCCAGTGCTCGTAGTAGGACGTGGTCAGGTACTCGATCGCGCCCATCCGCTCGATGGAGTACCTGAACGCGGGGCCGACGTCGGAGGCCAGGTTCATGCCGTGCACGCGCCCCTCCCACGGCTCGTGGAACGGCGGCTCGTCGTCCTCGCGCACAACCGGCCCGAAGCCCTGCTTGCCGCCGAGATCGTGGGCGCCGTCCACGGAGCGGACGGTAGCCGAGTGCGCAAGTAGCGTTCCGGGACGGCGTGGGCGCCACGTGGACAGACCTGCTCGACCCGGACCGCGCCGCCCTGGAGCGCGCCGCCCCGTGCGCGCTTCACCCGCGCGCGGTCGAGGCGATGCTCGCTCCCGCCGAGCCGGGCGACGAGCCGCGCCCGACCCTCGAGGCCCACACCGGGTACGTGTTCGGGATCCTGCTCGTGGCCGTGGCGGTGCCCGACGAGGACGCGGTCTACTACCAGGAGATCGACCTGGCGCTCAGCCGCGACGGGCTCCTCACGGTCAGGAAGACGCCCAAGGGCCGCGAGCCGTTCGACCCGTCCGCCGTGAAGAAGGCCGCCGGCGACTCCCATGAGCCGGCGATGGTCGCCTACCAGCTGGTCGACGACGTGGCCGAGAGCTACCTCGACCTGGTCGACACCCTGAACGACGAGATCGACGAGCTCGAGGACCACGTCGAGGAGTGGCCCGGCACGAAGATCCGCAGCCGGCTCTCGGCCCTGCGCCACGACATGCTTCAGATCCGGCGGACGCTCGCGCCGACCCGCGACGCCGTCCGCCGCGTCGTCGACAACCGCATCGACATGGAGGGCGGAGAGGAGCTCTTCACAGCGCCGATCGAGCTGCACTTCGCCGACGCCTACGACAAGCTCCTGCGCGCGTCCGAGGCGCTCGAGCTGTGCCGCGACCTCGTCTCCGGCGTACGCGACTACTACCAGTCGATGGTCGCGCAGGAGCAGAACGAGGTGATGAAGCGGCTGACCGCGGTGGCCTCCGTCCTCCTCCTGCCGACCTTCATCGTCGGCCTGTACGGCCAGAACTTCCGCGACATCCCGGAGTTCCACTGGGGCTGGGGCTACTGGTGGTCGTGGGGCCTCATCATCGCCACGACGATCACGCAGCTCGTCTACTTCAAGCGCAAGCGCTGGCTGTGAGCGAGGCTCGGCTGGAGATCCTCGACGGCCCGGCGACGGCGCGCATCGCCGGCGACCTGCGCGCGATCTACCTCGCCGCGCTCGCGCAGCCGCCGTTCGGCGAGGGCGACGTTCAGGCCGACGCGTTCGCGGCCGAGCTGGCAGACGAGGTCGAGGAGGCGGGGTTCCGGTGCTGCGCGGCGCTGGCCGGCGGCGAGCCGGTCGGCTTCGCGTACGGCTGCCCGGCGTTCACCGGCGAGCCCGAGGACGCATGGACGCGCGAGCTCGTCGAGTCGGTCGGAGCCGAGGTGGCCGAGGCCTGGATCCGGGCCCAGTTCGCGTTCATCTGGACGGCGGTGCGCCCGGAGTGGCAGGGGCATGGACTCGGCGGGCGGCTGCACGACGCCCTGCTCGACACGGCGACGCAGCCGCGCGCCTGGCTCGTCACCTACCCGTTCGACTGCTCGGCGGTGCGGCTCTACCGCAGCCGGGGATGGGTCGAGCTCGGCCGCGGCCGGCTCGGCATGGGCTCGGCGGAGCGGGTCGTGATGGGGCTCGAGCTGGGCGGCCGGTGAAGAAACGTGGTCAGACCCCGATCTTTCTCCCGGGCCTGGAGCTCTCGCGCGTGCTCTACGAGGAGGCGGTGCGTCCGATCATCGCCGAGATGTTCCCCGACCTTCGCTACGCGGCGGCGCGGGTCGGCGAAGGCTCGGAGGTGCTCGGCTTCGACACGGAGCGGTCGGCGGACCACGAGTGGGGCCCGCGCCTCGACCTCTTCCTCGATCCTGACGCTGCCGACGCGCACGGCGCCGACATCCGGCGAGTGCTCGCCGATCGGCTCCCGAAGCAGATCCGCGGCTGGCCGACCAATTTCCGCCCGAGCGACGACCCGCTTGACCCGGTGGGGCACATGGAGCTCGTCGACGGGCCGGTGGATCACCGCGTGCACGTGTATGACGTGGAGCGATGGCTCGTCGCACAGCTCGGCATGGGCGCCCGCCCGGGAGCGATGAGCAGCCGGGAGTGGCTGTCGATTCCGCAGCAGCGCCTCGCCGAAGCAACCGGCGGCGCGGTGTTTCGCGATGACGCGGGCGATCTCACGGAAGCCCGCGGTCAACTCGAGTGGTACCCCGATGGGGTCTGGCGGTATCTGCTCGCCCGTCGGTGGGGCCGGATCTCCCAGGAGGAGGCCTTCGTCGGACGCTGCGCCGAGGTCGGCGACGATCTCGGCTCCGCCGTTGTGGCCGCAAGGCTCGTGCGCGAGGTGATGCGCCTGTGCCTGCTGCTCGGGCGCCGCTACGCGCCGTACAGCAAGTGGCTCGGGAGCGCATTCGCCAAGCTGCCCGTCGCGCCTCAGCTGACCCCGATCCTCCAGCGCGCCGTCTCGGCGCGGGACTACTCGATCCGCGAGCGGTGCCTGTGCGACGCGTACGAGCTGGTGGGCGGGCTCCAAAACGCCGCCGGCTTGGCCGAGCCTGTCGACCCGGTCCGCCGCCGCTACCACGGCCGGCCGTACCTCGTCCTCCACGCGGAGCGGTTCGCCCGTGCACTCCAACGCACAATCACGGATCCCGAGCTCCGGGAGCGGTCGCTGACCATGCCGCCGGCCACGCAGGAACCCGGCAACTCGTCCACCTCCGCCGAGCGCCGGCGAGACTAGATCGACGTCCGTGCCGACCGGTGCGCCCACACCGCGAGCGCCACCCCGAGGCCAGCGAGAAACCCGAGCCACGAGAGCACCGCGAGCCCGAGAAGCGGCAGGACGACCCCGCGGACGACGTCGCCGCCGGAGGGCCGGCGGATCCTGCCGCCCTGTCGCCGCAGGACGGCCATCCGCACCAGCTCGTTCCCCGCGAGCACGATCGGCAGGGTGACCACCAGCAGGACGGGGATCAAGACGTACGCGAGGGCCGCGGTGGACGCGGAGCTCTGGGACACCTCGCGACCCGTCTCGAGCACGAGCCCGCCGAACGCGAGTCCGCACGCGAGCCCCACCCACCATGTGAGCCGCCGGGCGACCAAGGCCAGGACGATGAACGGGATCAGCTCGAAGAGAACGAACGCGGGCGGCCCCGGTGACGGGCCGCCGACCGGAGCGAGAAGGCTCGCGAGGCCGACGGCGATGACGAGCACCGGCACGTTCCGTCGCACCCACCCGATTGCATGTCGTCCCACACTCCCAGTATCGGCGTGAGCGGCGGCCACGGCATCGGGGATTTGCTAGGCCGGCCGCTCGAACCAGGCCGCGAGCCACCGGGCCTGGTCGGCGAGCCGGTCGATCACGGCCTCGTCGACGTCATCGCCGGGCGCCGCGACCACGAGCGAGTCGCCGGTGTCGACGTTGTTCTCGAGGTCGAAGATCAGGCTCGGCTGATCGAGGCACCACGCCACGAACTCCGACGAGAGCAGGCGCTCGACCGCGTCCTTCGGCGTCGAGTCGGCCACGCGCAGGCGGTAGCGGCTGTCGAACGCGGCGCCGGCATCGCGCACTCGATGGTCGTCGTGGCGCAGGAGCCGGGTCAGCCAGTCGCCCTCCGAGAACCCGGCCGGGTGGATGGTGACGCGCGGCCATGCGGGCGCCTCGACCTCGACCAGGAGGACGGTGAACGCGGCGGTGGTGACGCCCGTGTCGCCCGGCACCGGCAGGCCGGCGGCGTCGACGTAGAGGTCGAAGAGCCGGGCCGGGCGGCCGTCGAGCTCGCCCTCGTGGACGTCGGTTGCAACGTCCATCACCCCCTGGCGCAGGAGCGGCGTCTCGCCCCGCAGCCTCCTCTCGGAGGGCGCGAAGCCGTGGGCCGCGGCCCACTGGGCGATGACGGTCGCGTCGGTGTCCGGGTCGGCCATCGCGGCAAAGCGTAGACCGCTGATGCAACATTGGGGTCTGACCCCGATGTTGCAGCGACTCATTGGAGCGGCGGTCGTGGCCCTGGCGGCGGCCGCGTGCACGCACGGAGGCGGCCCTCCGGGCCATCCGCAGGCCGCCGGCCGCCCGTGCACCGGGGCGTCGCCGCCCGCGCACGTCGAGCACGTGATCACCATCGTGATGGAGAACCACGGCTTCACGCAGGTCGACGGGCACTCGCCGTTCCTGAACGCGCTGGCGCGCCGCTGCGGGCTCGCGACCGCCTATCGCGCGGTGACCCACCCGTCCCTCCCCAACTACCTGGCGATCGTCTCGGGCTCGACCCAGGGCCTCGACGGGTCGGACTGCTCGCCGGGGCCGGGGTGCCAGAGCGACGGGCCGAGCATCTTCTCGCAGACGCCGTGGCGGGCCTACGCCGAGAGCATGCCGGGCACATGCGTCGGCCGGAGCTCCGGCGACTACGCCCCCCGCCACAACCCGGCCCTCTACTTCACCGCGGTCGCGGCCCGCTGCCCCGAGCTCGACCTGCCGCTCCCGCGCCTCACGGCCGACCTGCGATCCGGCGATCTCGCCCCGTACACGTTCGTGACGCCGAACCTCTGCTCCGACGAGCACGATTGCCAGGTGTCAGACGGCGACCGCTGGCTCGGGCGCTGGGTGCCGCGGATCGTTCGCTCGCCGGCCTACCGCGACGGGACGACCGCGCTCTTCATCACCTACGACGAGGACGACCACGGCGAGGGCAACCGCGTCTACACGGTCGTGGTCGCGCCGTCGGTGCCGCCGGGCACGCGAGCGGACGCCGCCTTCACGCACTACTCGCTCCTGCGGACCCAGGAGGAGCTGCTCGGGCTGCCGCTGCTCGGCCAGGCGGCGTCGGCGGCGAGCATGCGTGCAGCCTTCGACCTGGGCTGACCGGAACGTGTGTGACAATTGTGTCGCGGGCCGGATGCCGGAAAACCGCCGTGCTACCCTGCCGCCCCGGAAATGGGAAAGCAGCTTGTCATCGCCGAAAAACCGTCCGTCGGGCAGGACTATGCGCGCGCGCTGGGCGGCGGCTTCCAGAAGCACGAGGGCTACCTCGAATCCGACGAGCGGATCGTCTCGTGGGCCGTCGGGCATCTGGTCGAGCTGGCCGAGCCCGAGGACTACGACGAGTCGCTCAAGCGCTGGTCGATCAAGACCCTGCCCGTGCTGCCCGACGAGTTCAAGCTGCGCCCCGACGCGCGCCACAAGAAGCAGCTCGACATCCTGAAGCGCCTCATCAAGCGCGACGACGTCGACGACATCGTGAACGGCTGCGACGCCGGCCGCGAGGGCGAGCTGATCTTCCGCTACATCATGGACGTCGCCAAGACCAGAAAGCCCGTGCAGCGGCTGTGGGTCTCGTCCATGACCAAGGACGCGATCCGCGAGGGCTTCGAGAACCTGCGCCCCGGCGAGGAGCTCGAAAGCCTCGCAGCCGCGGCACGATCCCGCTCGGAGGCGGACTGGCTGGTCGGGATGAACGCCACCCGTGCGGCGACGGTGAAGGGCCGCTCGCTCGGCGGCGTCGTCTCGCTCGGGCGGGTGCAGACCCCCACGCTGGCGCTGATCGTCCGCCGCGACCTCCAGATCGACGCGTTCATCCCCGAGACGTACTTCCAGGTGGATGCCCGCTTCGGGCTCGAGGGCCCGCGCGCCTACGTCGGCCGCTGGTTCGAGGGCAAGGCGGACCGCACGTCCGAACGCGAGGCGGCCGACGCGGTCGCGGCGGCCGCCGGCGGCGCCCCGGCGACGGTTGCCACCGTCAAGCGCACCGAGCGCAAGACCCGGCCGCCGCTGCTCTACGACCTGACGAGCCTCCAGCGTGACGCCAACAGCCGCTACGGGCTCTCGGCGCAGCGGACCCTGGCAGCCGCGCAGCGCCTCTACGAGGGCTCGTCGGCAGGCGCGGTCATCACCTATCCGCGCACCCGCTCGCAGTTCCTGCCCGGCGACATGATCCCGGCCCTGAAGCCGACCGCCCGCAGCCTGACCGGCATCCCGGCCGTGCGCGATGCGGCCGCCTACGTGGCCGGGCTCGACGTGCTGCCGCTGGCCCGGGTCGTGAACGACGCGAAGGTCGACGACCACCACGCGATCATCCCCACCGGCGAGCTGCCCCGGAAGGAGCTCACGGGCGACGATGCCCGCGTCTTCGACCTCGTCGTGCGCCGCTTCCTGGCGGTGTTCCACCCGGAGGCCCGGTTCGAGGACACCGAGATCGTGACCGAGGCCGGCGGGCACCGGTTCCGCACGCGCGGCCGGCGCCTGATCCAGGCCGGCTGGCGGGGCGCGGCCTTCGGTGAGGAGGCCGCCTCCGAGGAGCCGGCCGCCGGCGACGACGACGAGCCGCGCCAGGTGCTCCCCAAGGTCGAGGAGGGCGAGACCGGCACGTGCGAGTCGGCCGAGGTGCTCGAGAAGGAGACCAAGCCGCCGGCCCGCTACTCCGAGGCGTCGCTGCTCAAGGACATGGAGACCGCCGGCAAGCAGATCGAGGACGAGGAGGTGCGCGAGGCCATGAAGGAGGCCGGCCTCGGCACGCCGGCGACCAGGGCCGAGACGATCGAGAAGCTGCTCCGGGTCGGCTACATCGAGCGGCTCGGAAAGCAGCTTCGGGCCACATCGAAGGGCCGCCAGGCGATCGCGCTCCTGGGCGACCACGCCCTCACGTCGGCCGACCTCACCGGCCAGTGGGAGAAGCGGCTCTCCGACATCGAGCACGGCGCCGGCCAGCGCGGCGCCTTCATGGACGACATCCGCACGTTCACCTCGCAGATCGTGGCGTACTTCAGCGAGCTCTCCAGCGACGACGTGCGCGCGCTCCGCGCCGAGATCGGGCCCTGCCCGAACTGCGACGGCACGATCCGCGAGAACCGGCTGGCCTACGGCTGCTCGTCGTGGAAGAGCCGCGAGGAGCCGGGCTGCGGGTTCGTCATCTGGAAGCAGCAGAAGGGCCGCTCGATCTCGGCCGCCGAGGCCCGCGAGCTGCTCGAGAAGGGCCAGACCGAGCTCCTCGACGGGTTCAAGACCCGGCCCAGCCGGGCGCGGCTCGTCCTGGCCGAGGGAAACCAGGTGCAGCTCGTGGCCGAGGACGGCACGCGCCTCGACGCGCCGGCCGGCCCGCGCGAGAAGATCGCCGACTGCCCCAAGTGCGACGGCGAGATCCGCGAGAACAGCCGCGCCTACGGCTGCTCGTCGTGGAAGAGCAAGAAGGAGCCGGGCTGCGGCTTCGTCATCTGGAAGTCGACCAAGGGCCGCCAGATCTCGGTCGACGAGGCCCGCCAGGTGATCGAGAAGGGCGCCTCCGACTGGATGGACTTCAAGGATCGCAAGGGCCCGTTCCGGGGCCGGCTCGTGCTGACCCCCGACAACACGGTCGAGGTGCAGCGCGAGGACGAGGGCACCGAGGCCGCCACCCAGGCGGCGTAGGTCCCGCGGCCGCCGGTTATCCTCCGGCGCCGTGCCCATTCGCGCGATCGTCACCGGTGGAGCCGGCTTCATCGGCTCGCATGTCGCCGACGGCCTTCTGGAGCGGGGCGACTCGGTGGTCGTCGTCGACAACCTCTCCTCCGGCCGGCGCGAGCGTGTTCCCGCGGGCGCCGAGCTGCGCGAGCTCGACATCCGCGACGGCCCGGCGCTCAGGGCGCTCGCGGCCGAGGTCGAGCCGGAGGCCTGGTTCCACCTCGCCGCCCAGGCCGACGTGCGCGTCTCGGTGACCGACCCCGGGTTCGACGCTGACGTGAACGTGCGCGGGACGGCCGAGGTGCTGGAGGCGGCCCGGATCACGGAAGCGCGGGTCGTCTTCTCGTCCACAGGCGGTGCGATCTACGGCGAGGTCGACACGATCCCCTCGCCCGAATCCACGACCTGCGCGGCGATGGCGCCGTACGGGATCTCGAAGCTCTGCGGCGAGCACTACGTCGAGCTCTCGAACCGGCTCTACGGGACGAACCACGTCATCCTGCGCTACGGCAACGTGTACGGGCCGCGCCAGGACCCTCACGGCGAGGCCGGCGTGGTGGCGATCTTCTTCGGGAAGCTGCGGGCCGGGGAGACCCCGCTCGTCTTCGGCGACGGCCTCCAGACGCGCGACTACGTCTACGTCGGCGACGTCGTCCGCGCCAACCTCGCGGCGCTCGGGTACTCGGGCCCCGAGCAGGTCATGAACATCGGCACCGGGACCGAGACGAACGTGCTCGACCTGCTTCAGGCCTGCCAGCACGCGGCCGGGACGGCGGCCACGCCCGAGCACCGGCCGGCCCGCCTGGGCGAGCTCTCCCGCAGCGCGCTCGACTGCTCGCGGGCCGAGCGCGAGCTGGGCTGGCGTGCCGAGACCGGCTTCGCCGAGGGCCTCCAGCTCACGCTGGCCGGGCTGCGCGGCTGACGATGCCGGCGCACGTTCGCATCCGCCCCGCCGGCCCGGGGGACTGCGATGTCCTGCGCGACGTCACGGTCGCCTCGAAGGCGTCGTGGGGCTATCCCGACGAGCTCACGCGCGAGTGGGCCGACGGCCTGCACATCTCGCCGGAGCTGCTCGGCGCGACCGACACGGTGGTGGCCGAGGCCGGCGGCCGGACGGTCGGGTGGGCGCAGCTCATCCCGCCGATCAAGGGCGTCGCGGTGCTCGACCACCTGTGGGTCGCCCCCGGATCCATGCGCGCCGGCATCGGGACGCGCCTCTTCCGCTGGGCCGCAACCCGGGCGCGGGAGCAGGGCGCGGCGGCGATGGAGTGGGAGTCCGACCCGAACGCCGTGGGCTTCTACCGGCGCATGGGCGGGCGCACCGTCCGCATGCAGCGCTCCGAGTGGGGCCGCGACCTGCCGGTGATGGCGGTCGATCTGGGCTGACGGGCTGTCCGTCCGACCCCTGAGCGAGACTTCCATTCCCCCGATTCGCCCGACCCCCAAGATGTGGTGGGTTGGCCGGCGGGCGACCCACGACATGTTGAGGGACGCGACATGAACTGCCCGTACTGCGAACATGGCGAGACGAAGGTCGTCGACAGCCGCGTCGCGGGCAAGGGCGCGATCCGCCGCCGGCGCGAGTGCCTCTTGTGCGGGCAGCGGATGACGACGTTCGAGCGGGTCGAGCAGGCCCCTCTGCATGTGGTGAAGCGCGACGGCGCACGGCAGCCCTTCGACCCGCAGAAGCTGATGGCGGGCCTGGTCCGGGCGTGCGTCAAGCGGCCCGTGCCGCTGGCCGAGATCGAACGGGCGGCGGTGCGGATCGAGGCCGAGCTCCGAAACGGGGTCGGCGACGAGGTGGCGTCGGCGGCGATCGGCGAGGAGGCGCTCAGGGTGCTGCGCGACCTCGACCCGGTGGCCTACGTGCGGTTCGCCTCGGTGTACCGCGACTTCCAGG
Source organism: uncultured Actinomycetes bacterium (assembly GCA_963805545.1). Classification (GTDB taxonomy): domain Bacteria; phylum Actinomycetota; class Thermoleophilia; order Gaiellales; family JAICJC01; genus JAICJC01. The sequence continues at coordinate 523,850 of CAWDUU010000005.1, read as the reverse complement.
ACGTCGAGGAATTCGAGCGCGAGCTCGAGCTGCTCGAGCGGCCGCTGTCGCGAACACCTGTTCGGTAGTCAGGTAAACTTCAAGGATGCAGCGACGCGAGGAGGCAGGGATGGCGACGACCGACGTGCAGCGAGCGGAGACGCAGGTGGCCGAGGGCAAGGAGGACGTCCGCATCGGCGTGCCCCGCTACTTCACGACGGCCGGCGAGCACCCCTTCGACCTCGTCGAGTGGGAGGAGCGCGACGCGCTCATCGCGGGCAAGGACGGCCCGTCGTTCGAGCAGAAGGGTGTCGAGTTCCCGGCGTTCTGGAGCCAGACGGCCACCAACATCGTCGCGCAGAAGTACTTCCGCGGGAAGCTCGGCTCGCCCGAGCGCGAGCACTCGGTGCGCCAGATGGTCGGCCGCGTCGCCGACACCGTCACGGCCTGGGGCATCAAGGACGGTTACTTCGCCGGCGCCGACGAGGCCGAGACGTTCCGCGCCGAGCTCGCCCACCTCCTCGTCCACCAGATGGTGGCGTTCAACTCGCCGGTGTGGTTCAACGTCGGCTTCGAGGAGCACCCGCAGTGCTCGGCCTGCTTCATCCTCTCGGTCGAGGACAACATGGAGTCGATCCTCGACTGGATCCGCAAGGAGGGCCTGGTCTTCCGCGGCGGCTCCGGTTCGGGCATCAACCTGTCGAAGCTGCGCTCCTCGCAGGAGCAGCTGGCCAAGGGCGGCTACGCGTCCGGGCCCGTGTCGTTCATGCGCGGCGCCGACGCGTCGGCGGGCACGATCAAGTCGGGCGGCAAGACGCGCCGGGCGGCCAAGATGGTCGTCCTGAACGTCGACCATCCCGACATCGAGGAGTTCATCTGGTGCAAGCAGCACGAGGAGGAGAAGGCCCGCGTGCTCCAGTCGGCCGGCTACGACATGAGCCTCGACTCGCCCGACTGGGCCTCGATCCAGTACCAGAACGCCAACAACTCGGTCCGGGTCACCGACGAGTTCATGCGCGCCGTGCTCGACGACAAGGAGTGGGATCTCACGGCCCGCACCGACGGCACCGTCGTCCGGACGGTGAGGGCGCGCGACCTCATGCACCAGATCGCCGAGGCCGCGTGGAAGTGCGCCGACCCCGGCATGCACTACGACACGACCATGAACGACTGGCACACGTGCCCGGCGAGCGGCCGCATCAACGCGTCCAACCCGTGCTCCGAGTACGTGCACGTCGACAACTCGGCCTGCAACCTGGCGAGCCTGAACCTGCTCAAGTTCCGCGACCCCGAGACGGGCGAGTTCCAGGTCGAACGGTTCGAGCGGGCCGTCGACATCATCTTCATGGCGCAGGAGATCCTCGTCGGGAACTCGAGCTACCCGACCGACCAGATCGGCGCCAACGCCCGGGCGATGCGCCAGCTCGGCCTCGGCTACGCCAACCTCGGCGCGCTGCTCATGGCGCGGGGCCTGGCCTACGACTCCGAGGAGGGCCGGGCCTACGCCGCGGCCATCACCGCGATCATGACCGGCCGGGCGTACCGCAAGTCGGCCGAGATGGCCGGCCGGGTCGGAGCGTTCGAGGCCTACGAGCCCAACGCCGACGCGATGCTGCGGGTCATCAGAAAGCACCGCGCGGCCGTCGGCAACATCGACGGCGGCCTCGTTCCCGACGACATGCTGCGCTCGGCCCGTTCCGTCTGGGACGAGGCGCTGGCCGTCGGCGAGGAGCACGGCTACCGGAACGCGCAGGCGACGGTGCTCGCGCCCACCGGGACGATCTCCTTCATGATGGACTGCGACACGACCGGGATCGAGCCCGACTTCTCGCTGGTCAAGTCCAAGCGGCTCGTCGGCGGCGGAGACATCACGATCGTCAACCAGACGGTGCCGGTCGCGCTCGCCAAGCTCGGCTACGCGCCGCACGAGATCGACCAGATCGTCGCCCACGTCAACGAGCACAACACGGTGGTGGGCGCGCCCGGCTTCAAGGGCGAGCACCTGTCCGTCTTCGACGTCGCCGTCGGCGACCGGGCCATCCATCACATGGGCCACGTGAACATGATGGCGGCCGTGCAGCCGTTCCTGAGCGGCGCGATCTCAAAGACCGTGAACGTCCCCACCGAGGTGACCGTCGACGACATCGCCGGGCTCTACATGGACGCGTGGAAGCTCGGGGTGAAGGCCATCGCCATCTACCGCGACGGCTGCAAGGTGGCCCAGCCGCTCCAGACCAAGGGCAGCGAGCAGCTGCTCGCCGCCAAGCCGTCGCGGCGCATGATGCCGATCGAGCGCAACGAGATCGGGCGCAAGTTCCAGGTCGGCGAGTACGAGGGCTACATCCACGTCGGGCTCTTCCCCGAGGGCGACCCCGGCGACATCTTCGTCGACATCGCCAAGGAGGGCACCGCTCTGGCGGGCCTCATGAACGCGTTCATGATCGCCGTCTCGGTCGGCATCCAGTACGGGGTGCCGCTCGACGTCTTCGTCTCGAAGTTCGCGCACATGCGCTTCGAGCCGTCCGGCATGACGAACGACCCCGACATCCGCATCGCCAAGTCGATCCCCGACTACATCTTCCGGTGGATGGGCAAGCGCTTCCTCGACGCCGAGCGGCAGTCCGAGCTCGGCATCCTGAGCGCGGCGGTGCGCGAGCAGCTCGCCAACGGCAACGGCCACTCGCCGGCGGTGCCGTCGTCCGACCCGCCCGCGACGGGCACGCCCGCCCCGGGCGTCGGCCAGACGGCCCTCTTCAACGCCTGGGAGGACGCGGTCGAGTGCGCCAAGTGCGGCGGCCGCAAGATCCGCACAGGCGCCTGCTACACCTGCCGCGACTGCGGCGACAACTCGGGCTGCGGGTAGTAGCTGTACAGATCGGCGGGGCGCGGCGGGGTACACCCCGACGCGCCCCGAGCGATCCAGGCCGCTGGTTCAGTGGACCGCGCTGGAAGACGTCCGCGGCGTGGTTGGTGTCGTTGGGGACGACGCCGGGCCCGGTCGAGGCGAACGCTGCCCAGCGGCCGTTGCCGGAGATGACGGCTTGCGGAGAGATGCCGCGGGCCGACGAGCCGAACGGCGACGCGACAATCCCCTCCGGTGACAGCCCTGGTCTTGACGTCGTTCGCTTGTGCGGGCTCCTCACGTGAACGGTTGAATCCGTCCCGGTCGATCTGTATGGTCGTACTGTATGAAGATACGGAAACTGCTGCCGGTCCTCCTGCTGCTCGCCGCCTGCAGCTGCGGGGGCTCCGCCGAAGGCGGCCCCGGATCGGCGACCGTTTTCAGCCTGGGCACCATCAATCGGATCGACTCACTGAACCCGTTCGTCCTCACGGAGCCGCAGGCCTTCACCGTGGCCGATCTCGTGTTTCCCGAGCTCGTCTCGTACGCCGGCAAGGACGGCACCGCCGTGGTCGGCGACTGGGCATCGTCGTGGCGCTCGAGCAAGGATGGCCGCCTCTGGCGGTTCACCCTTCGCCCCGGAAAGTGGTCTGACGGGCAGCCACTGACGGCGGAGGACGCGGTCTGGACGTTTCGTACGGAGCTGCGGTACAAATCCGGCCCGACCGCGCTCGTGGCCGGGCCACTGGCCGGTATCAGCGCAGTCTCCGCACCTGATCCGCACACGTTCGTGATTCGCTACCGGTATCCGGTGGGCGACGCACTCGCTCAGCTCGCATCCGTGTGGATCCTGCCGGCGCACGTCTGGAGGACGCACGTCGGCGACGACGGCCGCGACCTGAAGGCGTTCCTGCCGGAGCAGTCGCTACCGATGGTGGCCGGCGGCCCCTACACGGTCACCCGCTACGACGAAACGCGCACGACCGTGCTGAAGGCGAATCCCGGGTTTTACGGCGCCCGCCCGTCCCTGAAGGCGATCGCGATCACGTTCTACACCAACACGGACTCGTTGATCTCCGACCTCCGAGATGGGCGGGTCGACGCCACCGACCAGATCCCCGCCACAACGGTTGCTGCCGTCCGCCAAATGAAGAGCATCCATCTCGTGTCCTCGCCGGATTCGACGGTGGTCGCGATGCTGGTCAACTCCAACCCGCGGAAGCACAAGAACCGGGAGCTGCTCGACACGCGGGTCAGGGAGGCGATCAGCCTGGCCCTCGACCGCCCCGGCCTCGTCTCGGTGCCATTCCGCGGTGACGCGCGCGTGTGGGGCAACTGGGTGGCGCCCTATTCGGGCAACTGGGCTGACCCGTCGCTGGCCACACCCGATCACGATGTGGACAAGGCGAACGGGATCCTGGACTCGCTCGGCTTCGAGCGCGGCAGCAACGGCATCCGCGGGGTGCCGGCCACCACCGGCGCCCACTCCCAGCCCGCGCATGCCATGTCGTACCCGTTTGCCGTGCCGGGCGACCTGCCGTTCAACGGCAGCCGCGCCGCCTCCGAGATTGCCCAGGACCTGCGCCGGATCGGTATCGCCATCCACGAGGTGGACACCGGCGACACGGCCGCCGCCTACGCCTACTACCTCGGCCCGGGCACCAGCTACCAGACGGCGGATCTCGGCCTCTGGTACTACATCGGCTACATCGACCCCTCCTACATCCTGCAGTTCCCCAGCACCGGCCAGCTCGGTAACTACAACGACACTGGTTTCAGCGACCCCGCCTTCGACGCGCTGTACGCGCAACAGCTGCGAACCGTGAACCAGTCGGCGCGACGTGCGATCGTCTACCGGATGGAACACATCATCGCCGAGCGCATGCCCTATATCCCGCTGGTCGCCACCGGCGGATCGATGGCCTACGTCGGCGATTGGCACGGGTTGAACCCGAGCCTGTACGGCTGGAAGTCGTTCTTCCAGCAGCTGCGAGACGGGTCGTGATCGGCGCCCGCCGGAGCTCGACAGCAGCGCGGAGCGCTTGATCGACAGCACAGCGCTCATTTGATATGGTCATACCATATGAGCATACGGACCTCGCCCTGGCCGCTGGCGCCGAAGCGGCCGCCGGTCGCGACCGGCGGCTCGATGGCGCACGCCGGCGACTGCCGACCAGCCACTCCCGCCGTGTACGGCCGGAAGCAGCTGCGGGGTGGCTCGTGAGCCGCGGGCCGCGGCGCGCCGGCCGCGGACGCGACGACATCCTGAACGGGGCGCGGAAGGTGATCGCCGAGCGGGGCGCGGAGTCGACCCGGTTCACAGACGTGGCCAGCGCGACAGGCACGGCGGTGAGCACGCTGCAGTACAGCTTCGGTAACCGCGACGACCTGATCACCGCGACGCTGCGCCACACCAACGACCTGGTACGGGCGGAAGTCGAGCAGGCGACGGCGGGCGTCGAGGATCCGGTCGAACGGATGCGGCGGTTCGTTCACACGACGATGGTCGGGGACGAGACCGATCAGGCCGCACGTGAGGCGTGGCTCCTGTGGATCGAGTACTGGCGCTCCGGCGCGCACGACCCGGAACTGGCCCAGGAGTGGTACGTCGTTTACGACGAGTGGAAGTCGATCGTGCGGCCGATAGTCGAGGACGGCCTCGCCGCGGGCGTGTTCGCGCTCGAGCTCCCGGTGGATGACACAGTGACCGTCATCCTCGCGATATTCGACGGGCTGTGCGTGCCGATGGTGCTGAACCATGCGTCGATGCGGCCTTCACGCGCGGACGCGCTGGCGCTGGCCGCCGTGGCGCAGATCCTCGGCTGTCCCGCGCTCATTGCGAGCACACAGGATGCCTGAGAGCGCTACGCCGGATCGCGCCGGCATCGTGTTCTAGCGGAAGGAGGCGAGGATGCCCGAACTCGCTACCTCGAACGCCCGCATCGCCTACGAACAGACCGGTAACGGCCCGGACATCGTCTGGGTCTCGGGCGGAGGCGACCGGGGAGACACATGGCGCGAGTGCCAGACCCCGGCGTTCTCCGGCTACCGGCACACCACCTTCGACAATCGCGGCGTCGGAGGGACCGAGTGCGCCCAGCCGATCCCCTGGACGATCGCCGACCTCGCACGCGACACTGCCGAGCTGATCGAGGCGCTGTGCGACCCACCGGTGATCGTCGCGGGCCTGTCGATGGGGGGCTTCATCGTGCTGCAGCTGGCGATCGATCGGCCCGACCTGATGCGATGCGGCATTTCCATGGGCACCGCGGCGCGGGCCGATGGCTGGCTCTACGACTACATGAAGGCGGAGGTCGACTTCCGCATGGCCGGTGGTGAGCTGGTCGGGTCGCTCGGCGCGACCCACTACCTGGCGTTTCTCTATCCGGCCCGGGCGCTCACCGATCCTGTGCTGTACCCACAGCTCCGCGACGGCATGCTGAAGTGGCTCGAGAGCGGCGAAAACGAACAGTCGCTGATCGGGCAGTGGGACGCCTGCTGCACCTTCGACTGCGCGGACGCGCTGCCGTCCTGTCAGGTACCGCTGCACGTCTTCGCGTTCAGTGAGGACCTCCAGACGCCGGCCGCGTACGGGCGGCGGGTGGCTGAGTTGGCGGGCAATGCACGGTTGCACGAGTTCGACGGGCTGGGTCACTGCTCGCTGTACGGCCACGCGCAGGACGTCGTGAACGCCGAGATCCAGCGGGTACTCGACCAGTACGACTGACATCGTGCATCGGCCCCGGTTGCGCCGCACAGCCGACCGCCCGTCGTCATCCCTATATGCGCCTGATCTCGGCCCGCCAGGCGAGCACCTCGCCCGGATCGACGTTCGTCTCGAACACGACCGGCTCGATCGCCTCGATCCGCCAGCCGGCCGTGAAGCTCTGCACGATCTCGTCCCGCGCGACGCGGCGGGGGCCCCAATCGCCGGGCTGCCGATCGCTGAAGCACAGCATGTGGTAGCGCCCGCCCGCGGCGGTCGCAGCCCGCAGGCTGTCGACGTACCGGGCCCGATCGTCGTCGTCGAACACGTGGAAGAGCCCGCTGTCGAGCACCGAGTCGAACTGCTCTCCCAGGCTCTCGAGCTCGACGGCGTTCCCGACCACGAACCTCGCGTCCAGGCCCCGCTCCTGCGCCTTTCGCGCGGCGATCGCGATCGCTGTCGGGGCGCTGTCCACGCCCAGCGCGGGGAGGCCTCGTTCGGCGGCCATCAGCGCGTGCTCGCCGGTTCCGCAGCCGACGTCCAGGACGCGGCCCTCGATCTTGCCGGCGTCGGCAATCTGGACGAAGGCGGGTTGCGGGCGGCCGATGTCCCACGGAGGCCGGCCCGAGTAGCTGGAGTCGAACTCCTCGGAGGTCCGCCGGTGGTGCCCGGGCGGCCGGTGCGGATCCGGTTCGGGCATACGCCCGAGGCTACCAGCGCCGGGATCATGGGCGCTCCGGTGCGCCGCGGGCTACGGGCTCTGACGCTCGAGCAGCTGTGCCAGGTCGTTCACGATCACGTCGGGAACGCCGCCTGAGACGTGGAGTTGATTCCCAATTCACGCGCGCATGGACGTCGAGTGTGGCGGTTTGTCCGGCGTTGATGGGGCTGCGGCTGCGAACACTCCAGGGCTCCCGCCAATTGGGAATCAACCGACTAGGTCAGCATGTTCACGGCTCTGGCCAGGACCAGGATGCCGACGACGAGCGAAACCGTCTCCTCAGCCATCATCATGACCTTCGCCCACGACTTGATCGGAGAGACGTCCGTCGGGCTGAACGCCGTGGCGGTGTTGAACGACAGGTGCAGGTAGTCGACGAACGCCGGCGACCATTCCTCGCCCGCATACTCGGGATTCGTCATCTCTGGGAACAGGAACGCCGGCCTCGCGGTCGCGTTCGTTGCGCGCGCCGCCGCCCCGCCACGGTCGAGATCCCAATACCAGAGACCGAAGGCGACGACGTTCGAGATCCAGATGACGCCGCCGCACTCCAGGAGGACGCGCGCTGTTTGCGTGAACGGATCGCTGTAGATGATGCTGATCACGAGCCGCACCGCGGAGCCCGCGTTCACGAGCGTGATGAGGGCGATGAGCAGACCCGTCAGGACCCGCAGCCACGTCGCCTGGCGATCGATCCGGCCCGGGTCTCCCAGGATCAACGCGACCACCATGACGGCGACGACCGCCAGGAAGAGCCCGGGCCCGTCGCTGACCCGCAACTCGGGCGGCAGTACGAGCCGCAGCGCGCCCACGACGAGGACGGCCAGAGCCATCGGCCAGCGCGCCTCCCCCTTCACGGCCGTGGGGAGTGTCACCGCGCCTGCTGCTGCGGCGCGAAGCGCTCCGGCCGCCCCCGCCGCAGCAGCTCGATGCTGACGAGCACGACCCAGGCCGGGAAGATCAGGACGAACCCGCGGGCGTAGGACACGCTAAGAAGGAGCACGAATGCGATCGCGTAGCCGAGGAGGGCGAGCCAGCGCGGCAACGTCCGCGTGCGAAAGCCGATGGTCGAGCTGACGATCATGAAGATTGCTGCGGCCCGGATCGCGTACACGTAGAGCAGCGTGTATCCGAGGCCGCGCGCGAAGACGATGACGTCCGGGCTCGGCGGAGGCGCATCCTGGAACCTGACCGCCGCCAGCGGTGCGCCCACCGCGGCCGCTGCCGCGTAGAGCAGCCCGACGAAGAGGATCCCACCCGCCAGGAACACGGTGGCGAAGAACCGGTCCTCGTACGCGCCGATGCGGTGGCGGACGGCAGCGACGAACCAGAGGAAGGCGATTCCTGCAAACGGGACGAGATAGAGGCCAACGAGGCCCAGGGTTCGGGCGTTTCCACTGGTGTACCAGGCGGCGATCTGCGCCGACGTGCTGCCCTTCGCCGGCTGTGGATAGAGCAGGACAACCGCGGCGGCAAAGAGGGCGGCGAAGACGAGGCCGGCAACCCCGGCGGCGGCGGGCGTCCGCAGCTCGCGCGCGGCGGCGTCGAGCGCCCGAGGCTCGAGCGCGTGGTCCCGACCAGCGCCGACTCCACCCATCCGCGTGAGTGTTCTACCCAGCGGGCCAATCCCGCCTCACTCGTTCCGGATGATCCTCGGGCCGCGGTGGCCTCGCCGCTGGCGGGTTCTGTCACGACGCCGAGAGAAAGTTCACCCTATCCGGACGATGGTCTGAAAGCCGATCGGTCACGCCACTGATCTGCGGCAGCCGCGAGCTACGGGCTCTGACGCTCGAGCAGCTGTGCCAGGTCGTTCACGATCACGTCGGGGGCGGCCGCATCGAGCCCGTTCGCCGATCCCTCCCGCTCGACGGCCACGACGAGCCCGATTCCGGCGGCCCGGGCGGCTTCGATCCCGAAGCTCGTGGTCTCGAAGTCGGCGGTTTCGGCCGGGTCGACGTCGAGCAGCCGGCAGGCCGCGATGAGCGTGTCCGGCGCCGGTTTGGGCGCCAGCCGCTCGGAGGAGATCGTGTGGGCATCGACGCGCTGGTCGATGAGGTCGGTGAGCCCGGCGCGTTCGAGGATCTCGATGGTGTTCGCGCTCGCAGAGACCACGGCACGGCCGATGCCGACGAGGTGGGCCGCCTCGAGATAGCAGCGCGACCCGATGTACGCGGCCACGCCTTCGCGTGCGAGGTGATGCTGGAGCGCCGCCTTCTTTCGCCGGGCGAGACCGTGCACGGTCTCGGCCTCGGGACTGTCGTCGGGGCCACCCTCCGGAAGGCGGATGCCGCGGCTTGCCAGGAAGGCGCGGATGCCGTCCAGGCGAGGGCGATCCGCGAGATGGGTCTGGTAGTCGCCGTCGCGGTCGAACGGGACGAACCGGTCACGCCGGCGTCCGGCCCTTGCCAGGAGGAACGAGTCGAAGGTATCGGCCCAGGCGGCGACGTGCACCGTGGTGCTGGTCGTCAGCACGCTGTCAAGGTCGAAGACGCAGGCGTGGACCCCGCTCGGCAGACCAAGCAACCCGCGCGTGGGGGTGGGTACGTCCAACCAGTGCAGCAGCGGACTGTCGGTGTGCAGATCGTGGGCCAGGCGGTGGAGCTGGTCGATGGTCTTGGCGCGTTCCCCGGCCAGCCGGCGCTCTCGTTCGCCGACGTCCGCGGGTGCGAGGAAATGCCTGGCCGCCCGGAGGCCCGCCTCGCCGGCCTCGAGCGCCATCCACGACCCGCCGGCCAGCCTCTCGATCTCGGCCGAATGGCCGGTTCCCTCAGCCTGATCGCCGCCTGCGGGTGAATACGGTTCCGTCATGGTGGGTCCCTTCCACCTTGAGTCTCGCCGCCGACGCGTGCGGCCGCATCCGTGCGGCCGCGTAATGCGCTCGGTAATTGCCCGAGATGGGCCCCGGATGCGGCGCCGTACCCGCTAGGAGCCGGTGGCCCCGCCCGGCATGACGACCCACAGCCGCGGAGCGAGCTCGGCGAGCGTCTCGGCCGGAACCGCCTCGACCGCCGCCGCGCCGGCGCGGTCCATCGCCATCGCGAGCTCGCGCCAGGCCTGGGCGACCGGGGCGACCCGCGCGGTCGGCCCGAAGCCCACCGCGGCCCGAAGCTCGTCGGCGCGGGAGCGGACATCGTCGGCGGTCAGCTCCCCGAACGGCCGGTTCTCGCCCCGTGCGTAGACGGGCGCGGCGAGTATCCGGGCCACGTCGGCGGTCACGCCGTCCCCGCCGCGATCCGGTGGGCCGCCACGGCGGCCTGGCCGTAGGAGATCCCGCCGTCGTTCGCCGGGAGCCGGTCGGGCATGAGGACGCGCAGCCCTCTCCGGTCGAGCCCGGCGGCCACCGCCTCGGCCAGGCGCCGGTTCTGGAAGACGCCGCCCGAGAGCACCACGGTCTCGGTCGCCGCGGACGCGGCCGCCGCGGCGCACGCCTGGACGGTGACCCGGGCGACGCCGTTGTGGAAGCGGCGGGCGATGACGCGCGGCGAGACGCCCGCCGCGGTGTCGGCGCCGATCGCGGCGACGGCGGGCCGGGGATCAATTTCGAGCATCTCGCCCGATCGGTCGAGGTCGAGCGGGTACCGGCCGCGGTCGTGCGGATCGCAGAGCGCCTCGAGCTCGATCGCGGCCTGGCCGTCGTAGTTGGCGACGGCGCAGATGCCGCACAGCGCCGCGACGGCGTCGAACAGCCGGCCCATGCTCGTCGTGGCCGGCGACGCGAGGCCGGTGCGAGCCACCTCGGCCACTCGGTTCCAGGTGCGCGCCTCCACCTCCGCGGCGAGCGCCGCGGGCGGACCGCCGCCGCCACCCGCGAGGAGCCCGGCCTCGTGCAGCCACGCGCACGCCATCCGCCACGGCTGCCGGATCGCCTGGCTCCCTCCCGGAAGAACGGTGGCCCGCAGCGCCCCCACCCGGCTGAATCCGCCCAGGTCGCCGGCGAGGAGCTCGCCGCCCCAGATCGTGCCGTCGGTTCCGTACCCGGTCCCGTCATAGACGGCCCCGACCGCGGTCCCGGTCTCGCCGTGCTCGGCGAGCACGGCGGCCAGGTGGGCGTGGTGGTGCTGGACGCCAACCGGGCGCAGCTCGGTCCGCTCGAGCGCGTACTTCGTCGACAGGTACTCGGGGTGGAGGTCGTACGCCACGACCTCCGGCTCGACGGCGAAGAGGCGCTGGAAGTGCTCGACGCCCTCGGCGAACGACCGGTAGGTCTCGTAGTTCTCGAGGTCTCCGATGTGGTGGCCGACCCACGCCCGCCCGCCCTTTGCGAGGCAGAACGTGTTCTTGAGCTCTGCGCCGCACGCCAGGAGCGGGGCTCCGTCCGCCCCGGGGAGCGGCAGCGCACCGGGCACGTATCCGCGCGAGCGGCGCAGGAACGCGCTTCGGCGGCCGCCGGGGCGAGCCAGCGTGCGGACGACGCTGTCGTCGGTGCGGGTGTGGATCGGGCGGTCGTGGACGAGCAGCAGGTCGGCGATCGCGCCGAGCCGCTCGAGCGCGTCGCCGTCGCGGTAGGCGATCGGCTCGTCCGAGGCGTTGCCGCTCGTCATGACGAGCGGCAGCGGATCGCCTGCCGCCTCGGCCACGTCGGCCAGGAGCAGGTGGTGAAGCGGCGTGTACGGCAGCATCAGCCCCAGCTCGCCGGCCCGCGGCGCCACCGCGTGCGCCACCGGGGCGGCGTCCAGCCGCCGGCACAGGACGATCGGCCGCTCGGGGCCCTCGAGCAGCGCCCGCTCGGCCGCCGTCACCCGCGCCAGCCGGCGGGCGTGCGCGACCGAGCCGACCATGAGCGCGAACGGCTTGTCCTCGCGGTGCTTCCCGGCCCGGAGCGCCGAGACCGCCGTCTCGGCGTCGGCCCGGCAGGCCAGGTGATAGCCGCCGAGGCCCTTGATCGCCACGACCGATCCGGCCACGAGCGCGGCGGCGGCCGCCCGCACGGCGTCGCGGTCCGCCCCCGGCGCGGGGCTCCCGTCGGGGCGGACGAGGACGGCCGCCGGCCCGCACTCGGGGCACGCGTTGGGCTGGGCGTGGAAGCGCCGGTCGGCGGGATCGTCGTACTCCGACCGGCACGCGGCGCACATCGCAAACCCGGCCATCGTCGTGAGCGGCCGGTCGTAGGGCACGCCGCGGACGATGGTGAAGCGCGGGCCGCAGTTCGTGCAGTTGACGAACGGGTAGCGGTGGCGGCGGTCGCCGGGGTCGAAGAGCTCGCGCAGGCAGTCGGCGCACGTTGCCGAATCCGGCGTCACGGCCGCGTCCGCCACGCCCCCGCGCGGGCTTTCGAGGATCCGGAAGCCGTCCTCGTGCGTCGGCTCGCGATCCTCGGCGCTCACCCGCTCGACGGCCGCGAGCGGCGGCGCCTCGGGGCCGAGGCGGGCGATGAACCGCTCGACCGCGCCGGCCGGGCCCTCCACCTCGAGCAACACCCCGCGCGAATCGTTCAGGACGTACCCGGCCAGGTCGAGGTCGCCCGCGAGCCGGTACACGTACGGCCGGAAGCCGACACCCTGGACCGTGCCCTCGACCCGGAGTCGCGCGCGGCGCAGCGTCGCGATGCTCACGGCTCGCCGACCAGCCGCCGCAGCACGTGGTAGGCGGCGGCCTGCGCCTCCTGGATGCGCGGGATGTGCTCGGAGCGGGTGACGACGACGTGGTCGGCCAGGGCCTCCGCCGCGATGCGCCCGCCGTCGTAGCCCACCATCGCGATCGTCACGAGGCCGCGGGAGCGCGCCTCCGCCAGCGCCTGGACGACGTTCCGCGAGTCGCCCGACGTCGAGAGGGCGAGCAGGACGTCGCCCGGGCGGCCGTAGGCGATCACCTGGCGGCTGAAGACCGCCTCGACGCCGATGTCGTTTGCGATCGCCGTCAGGATCGCGGGATCGGCGGTCAGGTCGATCGCCGGCCAGTCCTCCTGGAAGTCGGCCACGGCATCCATCGCGTCGGTCGCCGAGCCGCCGTTTCCGAGCGCGAGCAGCGTCCCTCCGCCGTCGAGGCTCGTGCGCAGGCCGGCTGCGGCCGCCTCGAGCGCCGCGCGGTTCTCGGTCAGGGTCTGGGTGCGGAGGTCCGCGACCTCGGCGGCCTTGGCCAGCACCGACCTCCGGACGTCGGCGAGCAGCGGCTCGAGCTCCCGCTCGCGCTCGTCGAGAAAGGGGTAGAGAAACGCCGAGGCGCCGGCGTCGTGCCGCGGCCGCGCATCCCGCCCGGCCAGGAGCCCGCGGTGGTCGAAGAACACGTGCACCAGCTCCCACAGCACGTGGTAGGCGGTCTCGGCCAGCTCCTGGCGCACGTCCGGGTCGTCGCCGGGGGGGACGAGCTCCCACTCGGCGCCGGCCTCGCAGAACGCCAGCGTGAGACAGCCCCGGCGGCGGGCGGCCGCGACGGCGCGGGCGGCCTCGCCGCCGTCCTCCCCGGCCCCGAACGCGATCAGCATGTCGTCGGGCCGGGCCAGGACGCCGACCCGGCCGGCCAGCTCGCCCGCCTCGCCGGTGAGGCCAAGCGCCGGCAGCGCCCGCTTCCCCACGATGACCGGGTGCACGAACTCGACCGCGACGTGGCGGACGTCCGAGCGGGCGGCCGGCGTGCAGCCGGCGGCGATCAGCCGTCCGCCGCGCGCGAACCGCTCGGCCATCGCGTGGCACAGCCGCGCCAGGTCGCCCGCGGCCGCGTCGAAGAACTCCCGGTTGGCCTCGGTCCGCCAGGCCAGGTGCTCGTCGACGGCGATCCGGTCGGCCCGCGCCATCGGGTCAGGCGATCGCACGATCGCGCGTGGCGACACGCATGAGCCACTCGCGCCATGCGTCGACGCCCTCGCCGGTGCGCGCGCTCACCATCATCCGCTCGACGTCGGGGTGGACGTGGTCGAGGTGGTAGAGGAACCTGTCGAGGTCGTAGTCGAGGTGCGGGAGCAGGTCGATCTTGTTCACGAGCACGAGGTCGCAGGTGCGGAACATGAGCGGGTACTTGAGCGGCTTGTCCTCGCCCTCGGTGACCGACGACACCATCACCCGGACGTCCTCGCCGATCCGGAACTCGGCCGGGCACACGAGGTTTCCGACGTTCTCGACGACGAGCAGGTCGATGCCGTCGAGCGGCAGGTTGGGAAGCGCGCTTCGCACCATGTTGGCGTCGAGGTGGCACTCGCCGCCGAAGCCCGGGTCGGTGTTGAGCTGGGTCACGGGCACGTGCCGTGCCGCCAGCCGGTCGGCGTCGAGCGAGCCCTGGACGTCGCCCTCGAGCACGCCCATGCGGACGCCCGGCAGGTCGCCGGCCACGCGCTCGAGGAGCGTGGTCTTGCCCGCGCCGGGAGCGCTCATGAAGTTCACGACCGTGACCCCGGCCCGGTCGAAGTCGGCCCGGTTGGCCTGCGCGATCGTGTTGTTGGCGTCGAGCGCCTCCTCGACGATCTTCACCTTGGTGCGATGCATGCATCCTCCTCGACCTCGATGGACTCGACCTCGAACTCGTTTCCCGACGCCATCTCGACGTCGGAGCCCGAGCACGCCGGGCATCGGAACGCCGGGATCTCGATGTCCCAGGAATGGTCGCACGCCGTGCAGCGCAGGCGGGCATCGAGGATCTCCATCTCGAGCCGTGCCCCCTCGCAGACCGTGTCGCGGGCCACGAAGTCGAAGTAGAAGTCGAGCGTCTCGGGGACGACCTGGCGCATCCGCCCGATCCGCAGGTTGACGACGGTCACGCGACGGCCGGCGGCATGCTTCACGACGGTGTTCACGATGGCGCTGCTCAGCGAGAGCTCGTGCACCCGCTCACCCGGCCCCCTGAAGGGCTCCGGCGCGGAGCTCGCCGATCGTCTCGGTCACCAGGTCGACCGCACGGCCGACGGCGTCCCGCACCTGGTCGGAGAGGCCGAACCCCAGCTCCGTGACGTCGGCGGGCTCACAGGCGATCACGACCACCCGGCCCGGCCACGCTCCGATCGACTTCACGAAGCGCAGCACCGTCTGGGGATCCATCCCGTGCGGGTTGATCGTCTCGCCGTCCTCGATCGCGCCGGCGAACGACTCCTCGTCGGGCTCCATCACGTAGAGCGTGCCCGGCTCACCGCCCTGCCGGCTCACGTCCACGATCACGAGCGCGTCGTAGCCCCGCATCACCTCGTACGCCAGGTCGAGGCCGCCCGTGCCGGCATCCATCACGGCGACGCCCGCCGGAAGCTGGAGGGCCTCCAGCCGGCGGGCCACCTCGCCGCCGAAGCCGTCGTCGCGGAGCCATGCGTTGCCGACGCCTGCCACCAGAATCCGGGCCTCGCGGGTGCTCATGGGTCAACCTCCACCTCGGGTGGGAAGAAGAACAGGAACCGGTTGGTCTCGCGCATCAGGTCGCGGCCGGGATCGTCGTCGATCGTGACGCCCAGGTGCACGCGGCCGTCGTAGTCGGTGAAGATCCGCTCCACCGTAGCGCACCTGCCGTGCAGCATCCGGGCGTGGAAGTCGGCCTCCGGCCCGGGACGCAGGCGCACGCGCATGCCGCGCCGGTAGACGACCCCGTCCACCTCGGCCTCCTCCTGCCCGGCGCTCGGGTCGGCCAGGCCGGGCGGCTCCGGCGGCGGCACGAGCGTCAGCCGGTCGCGCTCCGGCGCGGGGTCGCGGAGCGTCATCCGGCCGTGCAGGCGCAGGAGCTCGTCCGGCGTCACCGCCGACGCCCGCTCGATCATCTCGCGGACGGCCGGGTCGGCCGCGGCGATCTCCTGCCGTTCCGCGTCGCTCAGCGCCTGCACGTGCAGGACGAGCGCCTCCTCGATCTCGGTCGCGTCGAACAGGCTGCCCCGGCTCTCGGGCGCGATCTGGGGATGGTCGGGCAGGACGATCGTCGCGCCCACCACGGTGCCGTCGTCCGGCGTCGCCAGCACCGGGTAGGTGTTCACCACGTCGCAGGGCCGTTCGAGCGGCGAGATGAAGCGCCCCTTCGACACGCGGATCAGGGGATGCGTCGAGATGAGCGACGAGCGCAGCGCCTCGCCGCGCGTCGCCGAGGGGTCGCACGCCGTCAGGTTCTCGACGCGCAGGCTGACCTCGTACTCACCGGGGCGAAGCGCCACGGCGGTGAGGAAGACCCGCACCGTGAGCTCGCCGCAGCCGCGCGGGAGCGACCGGTCGCGCGTCCGCGGAGCGGCGGCGACCGCGCCGACCCGGGCGGACGGCATCACGATCCGAAGCGGCACCGCCTCGTGCCCGGAGCCGGCCGGCACCAGGAACCGCACCTCCGCGTCGATCTCGGCGTCGCTCTCGGCCTGGAGGACGCAGCGCAGCTCCAGATGGTCGTAGGTGCTCGCCAGCTCGGCCGCATAGCGCGGCGGGTAGACGATCCCGAACGGCGTGGGCGTCGCGTTCTTGGTGGCCCCCGGCGTGTACGGGTAGAGGGCGTAGCCCTCGTAGAGCAGCGAGTCGAGCAGCTGATCGAGGTCAGTCATCGCCGCCCTCCGAGAGCAGGCCGCGGATGCAGTCGTCCATCGTCGCGTGCGCGCCCTCGACCCGCCGCTGCTCCAGGGCGTCGATCGTCTCCGAGCGCAGCCCGACCCAGCCGGTGTTCGGGTAGTAGTGCTCGACGGTCTCGCTCCACACCTCGACAGGCATCCGGAAGTCGATGGAGCGCGACCACGGTATGAGCACCATCTGAAGGCCGCCTGCGTCGTTCGGGTAGTAGACGACCCCGTTGAAGTGCAGCGCGAGCGGCGCGACGCCGTCGGAGATGGAGCGCAGGTACTTGGCGGCGGCCAGCTCCAGGTCGTAGCTGCACGAGATCGGGACGGCGACCGTCGTCGAGCCCGTGAACGCCGGGACGACGACGTCGAGCTGGGCCCAGACGAGGCTGCGGGTGGTGACAGCCCAGCGCTCCGGTGGGCCGAACAGCCCGGCCAGGCGCCTGTGGGCGTCCTCGTCGTAGCTGCGCCGGGCGGGCTCGATCATCACCTGCACGGTGAGGGCGATCATGTAGACCGGCCGCCCCTCGGGCTCCGAGATGCGCAGGTCGAGCAGGAGCGTCGGCGCCGCGGCGTGGCGGAGCGGACGCACCCCGAGCACCTCGAACTCGGGCTCGGGCACCGGGGGCACCGTGCCCCCGGCGGGCGGCATCGCGCCGGCGGGGTGGGTGCTCACGTCGCGACCGCGTCCGCGCGCAGGGCCGCGAAGAACTCGCTCACCGCCTCCTGCACGCGGTCGCCTCCCGACAGGCCCTCCCAGCTCGCCTTGATGGCCCCCGTGAGCGCGTAGCAGCGGTCGATCGGGGCGATCACGTAGCCGGGCGGGTCGGAGAGCCGGTTCACGATCAGCGCTTCGATGTCGGGCTCGAGGTCGGCGAGGGCCGGGTTCAGCTCGACCATCCGGCTCCACGACGAGAAGTGGAGCTCGCTCTCGGTGGCCCCGCCCGGGCTGGGGTAGAGGGCGACGACGCAGCCGGCCGTGGTGGAGTCCATGAAGAATGCGAGCCCGATCGGGATCTGGAACGTCGCCCACAGGTCGTCGGGCAGGTCCGTGTCGGGGAGCCACACGATCCGGTTTCCGGTCGGGCGGTACTCCGGGTCGCCCGAGCGCAGCGCCCAGCAGCTCTCGCAGACGCACTCGATCCGGCGCTCGACGAGCTGGAGCAGATGGCGGTGATCGGCCGGGACAGAGGTGCCGCAGATGTCGCAGCGCTCGCCCGCATCGGCGGCCGCTGCGGCCTCCGACCTCGCGGCCGGCGCACGCACCCTGCCGCGGAGCCCGCTCACGAGCAGGGCGCGGCGGCGGCTCTCGACCGCCTCGGCGAGCGCCCGCCGCTGCGCTGGACGCGCGGCTCCGCGGTCGCCGTTTCCGGTCATGTCGCCAGCGCCACCCTGACGCCCCCCTCGTCCCGGAGCAGCGGGACGGGATCGAGCTGGAGGCGGTCGTCGTCCATCGACCGGCCGGCCCGCGGCAGGAAGTACGTCCGGCCGCAGTGCGGGCACCCCAGGACGCCCGCGTCGAGCGCGCCGTCGTGCAGGCTCCCGCCGCACTCGGCGCAGGCGTCGCGGTAGGCGAGCAGCGTGCCGTCGACGTTGGCGACGACCAGCTGCGTGCCGGCCACCTCGGCGGCCGCGATCTGGCCCGCGCCGAGCCCGCCCGCCCCGCCGACGTCGAACCACGACGGGGCGGCCGCGGGCGCGAGCGGCAGGCGCTCCATCCTCGCGACGGCCGGCGGCGTGGCGACGCCGTCGGCGGCCGCCGGCTCGATGCCCTCCACCTCGAGGCCGTCGAGGTCGGGCGCGGCCTCCTCGAGGGCCTGCTTGATCGCGAGCTCCAGCGTGACCGACGACGCCGAGCAGCTCGAGCAGCTGCCCTGGAGCCTGATCCGGGCGACGCCGTCGCGCAGGTCGAGCAGCTCGACGTTGCCGCCGTGCGACTCCATGTAGGGGCGCACGTGCTCGAGCGCCTCCGCCACCCTGACCTCGAGCGGCACCGGGTGCAGGTCGTGGATCATGAGCAGGGTCGAGACCAGCGGGTCGGCGGCCAGCGCCTCGCCCAGGTCGCCGCCGTCGCCGGCGGCAACGATCGCCTCGACGATCCGCTCCAGCCCCTCGCCGTACATGCGCACCACCGCCGAGAGAAGCTCCTCGGCGATCTCACGGGTCGCCGAATCGCCCGCCGCCTCGAGCGCCTCCTGGAGCTCCTGCACCCGGGCGACGAGCTGGTCGGATCCGTCGCTGAGAACGCCTGTCATGCCGGCCGCCTACGCCATCCCGGTCGGGGTGTGGACGACCTTCCGCACCGGCCCGCTGCCGCCGTACATGTGCACGCCGCACGGCAGGCACGGGTCGAACGACCGGACCGCCCGCATGATGTCGATGCCCTTGAAGTTCTCGGGACCGTTCTCCTCGAAGATCGGCGTGTTCTGGACCGCGTCCTCGTAGGGGCCCGGCGTCCCGTAGACATCGCGAGGGCTGGCATTCCACGGCGTCGGCGGGTACGGCTGGTAGTTCGCGATCTTGCCGTCGCGGATCACCATGTGGTGCGAGAGCACCCCGCGGGCCGCCTCGTGGAAGCCGCAGCTCACGGCCGACTCCGGCACCTTGAACGAGTTCCAGCTCTTGGTGCGGCCGGCCTGCACCTCCTTCATCGCCCGCTCCAGGCAGTGCAGGGCGATCAGCGCCGAGTACGCCTGGTGGTAGCTGCGGGCGCGGTCGCGCTCGATCGCGTTCGACTTCTCGGGCACGTGCCACTCGAGCTCCATCTCGGGCATGTTCGGCGACCGCGGCAGCACCATCTGGATCGAGTGGCCGGTGGCCTTGGCGTAGCCGAAGTCGACGAGCCCCGCCTTGGCGGTGCACCACTGGCGCGCGAACGGGCCGCCGCCGGTGTCGCAGCAGACGTGCGTGTCGGTGCGCTTGTCGTAGATGCGCGGCGATACCACCCATGTGTACTTGTCGGTGAAGTCGCGCTTCTGCGGCTTCGGCAGCGTGACCTTGTTCCATGGGTGGTTCTTGTCGACCGGGTTCCCGAGCGGATCCTTGTCGACGAACGTCGGCTCGTTGTCCCACGGGTCGAAGTACGACGACCCGAGCAGGATGCGGATCATGAGGTTGATCTCGACCAGGTCGGTTGAGATCAGCTCGCCGTTGATCGCGACGCCGGGAGTGATGTAGCGCTTGCGCCCCCACTCCGTCATGTTGCGATAGTCGTAGTCGACGTAGTCCGGATCGTCGAACGACCCCCAGTTCACGAGATTCGTCTCGCGGAAGCCGACCATGTCGTAGCCGGGCAGCTCCTGGAGGAAGAAGTCGTACAGGTCGTCATGCATCGGCACGCTGCGCTTGACGTAGTCGAAGTAGCGCATGAGGCGCACGTAGTAGTCGGTGCACGTCTGGTGCGTGATGTCGGCGCTGCACCCGCCCGGCATGATCGTCGACGGGTGGGTGTGGCGGCCGCCGAAGAGGCAGTACATCTCGCGCGTGTAGCGGGCGACGTGCAGCGTCTCCAGGTAGAACTCGCCGGTGAAGGGGTTGAGCGACCGCATGATGTCGGCGATCGTCTTGAACCCGTGGATGTCGCTGTGGGGCGCGGCGGTCGTCTCGGCCTTCGCCAGCAGCGTCGGGTTGGTCTCCTTGACCATCTGCTCGCAGAAGTCGACGTTCGCCATGCAGTCGTTGAAGATGGCGTGGTCGAAGATGTAGTCGGCCGTCTCGGCGAGGTTGAACGCGAGATCGCCGAGGGCCGGCGGCTTCACGCCGTAGGCCATGTTCTGGTTGAGGCACGAGCACGTGGCGTGGTTGTCGCCGCAGATCCCGCAGATCCGGCTCGTGATGAAATGGGCGTCACGGGGGTCGATGCCCTTCATGAAGATGTCGAACCCGCGGAAGATCATGGACGTGCTGTAGCACTTGAGCACCGTCCGGTTCGAGAAGTCGATCTCGGTGTGGATCCCGAGGCTGCCGACGATCCGCGTGATCGGATCCCACGACATCTCCTTGACCATCACCTTTTGCTCGTGGGGCGTCTCCACGGTCGCCATCAGTCACTCTCCTCACTCGGCCGAGGCCGTCGACGAAGGTGCATTTCGGAGGTCGCTCTCACCATCGCTTGGTGTATCCCGTCGTGAGCGTCCTGCCACGCCGGCGCCACTCCGGTTCCACGTCGAAGTGCCGCTTGATGTTGCGCTTGCGGAAGTAGCGCACCAGCGGCCCGTAGGCGAGCGACGCGAACGCCGAGCCCGCCTTGCCCCACGGGTCCGGCTCCATGAACGGCATGAACTTGTCGGGGAACCCGGGCATCGTGCACGCCATGCAGATGCCGCCGACGTTCGGACAGCCGCCGATGCCGTTCACCCACCCGCGGACGGGGACGTTGCACTTGACGACCGGCCCCTTGCAGCCGAGCTTCACCATGCAGCGGTGGTCGGACCCGTACTGGGTCGCATACGCCCCCTGCTCGGCGAACCCGGCCCGGTTGCAGCTCTCGCGCACCGTGCGCCCGAAGAGCCACTTGGGCCGGAGCGCCTCGTCCAGCTCCGGCGCGGGCGCCAGGCCGGCCAGGTGCAGAGCCAGGTAGAGCAGCGTCTCGGTCATGTTGTCGGGCTGCGCCGGGCAGCCCGGGATGCAGACGACCGGCAGCCCGGCCTTCGACTTCCAGCTCCAGCCGAGGTAGTCGGGCACGCCCATCGCGCCGGTGGGGTTGTTCTTCATCGCCGGGATGCCGCCGTAGGTGGCGCACGTCCCGACGGCGACCAGCGCCGCGCATTTGGGGGCGAGCCGGTCGATCCACTCGTTCATCGTGATGGGCTGGCCGTCCTCGGGGTTCACGGCGAACCCCGTCCAGAATCCCTCGCCGTTGATCTCCTCGTTTCCGAGCGAGCCCTCGATCACGAGCACGAACGGGTCGAGCTTGCCCTCCTCGGCGTCGAACCAGGCCTGGGCGTACTCCTGCCCGTTCAGGAAGTCGACGACCTGGTTGTGGACGACCACCTTGGGCATGCCGGGGATGGCCTGGAGCACGATGTCCTCGAGGCTCGGGTTGGTCGCCGAGGTCATCGCGACGGAGTCGCCTTCGCAGCTCAGGCC
The DNA here is from genome assembly GCA_963805545.1 of uncultured Actinomycetes bacterium. Taxonomy (GTDB): domain Bacteria; phylum Actinomycetota; class Thermoleophilia; order Gaiellales; family JAICJC01; genus JAICJC01. Next base: position 502,084 of record CAWDUU010000005.1, on the reverse strand, counting down.
CGTCGTCATCCAGAGGACATGGGCGGTCACCGCCTCGGTCTTCCTGTGCTCCGCGTATGCCTCGGTCGTCATCGTCTCTCCTCTCGGCTCAGCAGATCCTTGGCAGTGGGTCGCCCACAAGCTGGTCCATCACCCTGCGGCCGCCGAAGCTGGTCTCGACCAGCACCATCCCGGGCGGCTCCGTGCGCACCTCGGCGATCTCGACGGCCTGCTCGCAGCCGGGCACGCCACGCAGCGCCGCGAGCGCCTCGTCGGCCGCCTCGGGGGCCACGAACGCCACGAACTTCCCCTCGTTGGCCACGTACATCGGGTCGATGCCCAGGATCTCGGCCGCCCCCGAGACGGCGGGGAGCACCGGGACGTCGCGCTCCCGGACGATCATCGCGACGCCGGACGAGCGCGCGATCTCGTTCAGCACCGATGCGATCCCGCCGCGGGTCGCGTCGCGCAGGCAGCGCAGGCTCGGGCCTGACGCCTCGAGCAGGGCGCCGACCGCCGGCCACAGCGAGCGGGTGTCCGACTCGATGGCCGCGTCGAGCTCGAACTCGCCCCGCGCGAGCATGATCGCCATGCCGTGCTCGCCGATCGACCCCGAGAGCAGCACCCTGTCGCCGGGCCGCACGCCCGCCGGCGACAGGCGGGCGCGCGGGTCGCGCACGCCCAGACCCGTGGTGCACACGTACATGCCGTCGGCGTGGCCGCGCTCGACGACCTTCGTATCGCCCGCGACGATGCGCACGCCGGCCGCCTCCGCCGCCGCCGCGACCGCCTCGATCTCCGCCCGGAGCTCGTCGGCCGGGAGCCCCTCCTCGAGGACGAGCGACAGCGAGAGCGCGATCGCCCGAGCCCCGGACACCGCGAGGTCGTTCACGGTGCCGTTCACGGCCAGCTCGCCGATCGACCCGCCCGGGAACCGCAGCGGCCGGACGACGTACGAGTCGGTTGTGACGGCGAGCGGCACGCCGCCGGCCTCGACCTCGCCGGCGTCGCCGAGCGCTTCGAGCGCCTCACCGCCGAGGATCGGGACGAACATGCCCTCGACGAGCGTCTGGGTGGCCTTGCCGCCCGCGCCGTGGGCCATCGTGATCTGGGCGTCGCGGAACTTCGGGCGCCGGCTGCGCACGTTCTCGATCAGGTCGAGCACCTTGAGCTCGCGGTCGGTGACGGCCTGGTCGGGCATCACACGACCTCGCGGTCGCGGGCGAAGCGCCCGTAGTTGTAGTAGGCCGCGCAGGCGCCCTCCGACGACACCATGCAGGTGCCGATCGGCCGCTCCGGCGTGCACGCCGTCCCGAACACCTTGCACTCCCACGGCTTGATGACGCCCTTCAGCACCTCTCCGCACTGGCATGCCTTGGGGTCGGCGACGCGGACGCCGGGCACGCCGAAGCGCAGCTCGGCGTCGAGGTCGGCGTAGGCGTCGGACAGCCGCAGGCCGCTGTGGGAGATGAAGCCCAGGCCGCGCCACTCGAAATGGGGCCGGAGCTCGAAGACCTCGGCCATCACCTCGAGCGCCCGCGCATTGCCCTCGTACGGGACGACCCGGGTGTACTGGTTCTCGACCTCGCACCTGCCGCCGGCGATCTGGCGCAGGATCATCGCGACCGACTGGAGGATGTCGAGCGGCTCGAAGCCCGAGATCACCACCGGCTTTCCGTAGTCGGCGGGGATGAACTCGAACGGCCGGGCGCCGACGACCGTCGAGACGTGGCCGGGGCCGACGAACCCGTCCAGGCGCAGGTCGGGCGACTCGAGCAGCGCCCGCAGCGGCGGGACGATCGTCACGTGGTTGCACATGCACGTGAAGTTCGTCACGCCCTCGGCCCGGGCCCGCTTCAGGGTGAGCGCGGTCGACGGGGCGGTCGTCTCGAACCCGATCGCGTAGAAGATCACCTCGCGGTCGGGATGCTCCTTGGCGATGCGCAGGGCGTCGAGAGGCGAGTACACCATCCGCACGTCCGCGCCCTCCGCCTTGGCGTCGAGCAGGGTGCCCCGCGCTCCCGGCACCCGCATCATGTCGCCGAAGCAGGTGAAGATGACGCCCTCGATGTGGGCGAGCGCGATGCCGTCGTCGACCCGCCCCATCGGGATGACGCACACCGGGCAGCCGGGGCCGTGGACGAGCTCGACGTTGCTCGGCAGGAGGTCGTCGACGCCGTACTTGTAGATCGAGTGGGTGTGGCCGCCGCAGACCTCCATCACCTTGTAGTGGCGGCCGGGCTCGACCAGCGACAGGATCTCGCCGGCCACCGCGCGCCCGAGCGCCGGGTCGCGGAACTCGTCGACGAACTTCACGCCGCGCCCTCCGGCTCGAGCATCGCGATCGCCGCGCCGGCGTGCACGAGGACGCGGTCTCCGTGCTTGAGCGCCGCGACCAGCGCCGTCTCGACCTCGGACGTCTCGCCCGCGTCATCGGTGCACTCGGCGAGCGCCGTGTCGGAGTCGATGCTGACGACGGTCATCGGCACACCCTCATCCGCACAGGTGATGCAGTGGTCGGCCTCGCAGGCCGCGGATGTCGGCGGCTCGCTGGTCACTCGATGAGGCTCTCCCGCAGCTCCTCGAGCTCGCGCTCGTAGTCCTCACCCATCCGCTCGAGCAGCTCGCGGGTGGCGCGAGCCTCCTCCTCGTCCACCTGCGAGATCGCAAACCCCACGTGGATCAGCACCCAGTCGCCCGTTCCGACACCTCCGTCGGAGTCGAGCAGGCCCACATTGACGTTGCGCCGGACGCCGGCCACGTCCACCCTGGCCAGACGGCGCTCGTCGTCCACCATCTCCAAGATCTGGCCCGGGATGGCAAGGCACATAGGCGGTGGTCCCTCCGGCGCACCTCGTGGCACTGCCGTCCCTCCGGCAGGGGCTCACACCATGCGAGCCGATGGTGGTTCTACCACGCTCCCGCCGGGCGCCGAAGGAGGGGAGTAACCACGATTACCGCCCGTTCGGGTAAGCCGGGTTACCGATTCGCGACCCGTGCGCGGCCCGGATAGACTCGCCGGGCCACGTCCGCGAGAGGATGGAGAGGGCGCGAATGCCGGCGCACGATGCTCGCCCGCACGACGCCTCGGGGTGGCCGGCAGGTCCCACCCGGGCGCGAACGCCTGGCACGCCGCCGCTCTTCGTGTACGTCCTCGACTCCGACGACGACCTGGCCGGGGAGCTGGACGTCCGGATGCGTGTCGCCGCACGCCAGCTCGCCACGGCCCGGGCGATCCAGGCCAAGCCCGGAGCGTGCGATCTCGGGCCGTGGCTGCGCTCGGCGCAGCGCGGGCCGGGCCTGCTCCTGCTCGAGGGCCTGATGGCGGTGCACACTCGCACCGTCGACCGCACCGTGACCGAGCTCGTCGGGACCGGCGACCTGCTTCAGCCGGAGGAGGGCACCGGCGACGACGACATTCCGTCCGAGGCGGCCTACCGCGTGCTCCAGCCGTGCCGGCTGGCCCTGCTCGACGACGACTTCGCCCAGCGCGTCCTGCCGTGGCCGCAGATCGCCCACGCGCTCCTGCGCCGCAGCGAGCGCCGCTGCGCCGACCTGAGGGTGATGCGCGCGATCTGCGGCCAGCCGCGCCTGGAGGTGCGGCTCGTGCTCCTCCTCTGGCACCTGGCCGCCAGGTGGGGGCGGGTCGAGCCGGAGGGGCTGCGGGTGACGCTTCCGCTCACCCACCGGCTGCTCGGGCAGCTCGTGGCCGCCGAGCGGCCGTCGGTCTCGAACGCGCTCGGGCGGCTGGCGCGCGCCGGGCTCGTGACCGGCGACCCGGGCGACTGGCACCTGCACGGGACGCTCGACGACCAGCTCGGGCTCATGATCGAGCATGCCGCACCGGCCGAGCCGCGGCCCATCCCATCGGCCTTCCACCGCCGGATGGCGTCGGGGACGTGAGCGCCCCGGCCGCCCAGCCGCCCGCGCTGTCAGCCGAACGGCGCCCCATCAGCGTGCTCTGGATCACGAGCGGCCTGGGCTGCGACGGCGACTCGATCGCGATGACGGCGGCGACCAACCCCAGCATCGAGGACCTGCTCCGGGGCTGCATGCCGGGGATGCCGCCCGTGCTGCTCTACAACCCGGTGCTGGCGTTCGAGACCGGCGAGGAGTTCATGCGGGCCTGGCACGACGCCGCGCTCGGCAGGCTCGACCCGTTCATCCTCGTGCTCGAGGGCTCGGTGCCAAACGAGGAGCTGAACGGCGACGGCCACTGGGCCGGGATGGGCGTCGACCGGGCGACCGGCCAGCCGATCCTCACCAACACGTGGCTCGACCGGCTCGCCCCGAAGGCCGCCGCGGTGCTGGCGCTGGGGACGTGCGCGGCCTACGGCGGGATCCCGGCGATGCGCAACAACCCGACCGGCGCGATGGGGCTCGGTGACTACCTGGGCCACGGCTGGCGCACCCGCTTCGGCCTGCCGATCGTCAACCTGCCCGGCTGCCCGGTCCAGCCCGACAACATCACCGAGACGCTCCTCTTCATGGTGCTCCACCTCGCCGGGCTGGGGCCGCCCCCCGACCTCGACGAGCAGGGCCGCCCGCGGCGGATCTTCGGCCGCACCGTTCACGAGGGGTGCGACCGGGCCGGCTTCGCCGAGCAGGGCCAGATCTCGGAGAGCTACGGAGACGGCCGCTGTCTGGTGAAGCTCGGGTGCAGCGGGCCGGTCGTTCGCTGCAACGTGCCGATGCGCGGCTGGGTGAACGGCGTCGGCGGCTGTCCCAACGTCGGCGGCATCTGCATGGCGTGCACCATGCCGGGGTTCCCCGACAAGTACATGCCGTTCGTCGAGCCCGACCTCGGAGCGCGGTTCTACGCCCGCACGGCCCGCCTGGGCCAGGGCCCGCTCATCCGGTACCTGCGCGAGCGCCGCATCCGGCGCCGGTTCGACGTCGAGCCCGCCTGGCGCCGCCGCGGGGCGACGCTCGCCAGCGGCTACGCACCGCCGGCGGCGGCGGCCCCCGCCGGCGAGCCCGTCGCGCTCGACCGGTAATCCCGAATACCGCGTGATTGCAACCGGGTTGCAGCTATGTGAGGGTGCCGCCATCACCCAGGCCCCCGGCACACCGGCCCAGGCATTCTCGACCTCCGACGAGGCGTTCGCCGTCCTGCGGCGAAACGGCCTGCGGGTCTCGGCGGCGCGGCGGACCCTCCTGGAGGGCCTGCTCGCCGTGCGCCGGCCCGTGACCGCCGACGAGATCGCCGAGGGCCTGGACGGCCGCATGCCGGGCTGCGACGTCGCGGTCGTCTACCGGAACCTCGAGACGCTCGAGGCCATCGGCATGGTCCGGCACGTGCACCTGGGCCACGGCCCCGGGCGCTACGCGATCGCGGCCGGAGGCGACCGCGAGTACCTGGTGTGCGAACGCTGCGATGCGGTCCTGGAGGTCACGCCCGAGGACGTGGATCCGATCCGCGCCGAGATCCGGGAGCGGTTCGGATACACGGCCCGCTTCACCCACTTTCCCATCACCGGCCTCTGCGCGGCGTGCGCGGCCGGCGGCGAGGAGCGGGCGCGTGCGTGAGGGCAGGTGGCGGGCGTGGACGGGCGCGATGTCGCGCGCCGAGTGGTCGCGGCTTGCGGCGTTCGCCGCCGCCGTCCTCGCGCTCCACGTCGCCGGCTGGGGTCTCTTCGTGTACTACGCCCATGGCAACCCCGCCCTCGCCGGGCTCGGCACGCTCGCCTACACCTTCGGGCTACGCCACGCGTTCGACGCCGACCACATCGCGGCGATCGACAACACCACCCGCAAGCTGATGCAGGACGGGCGGCGGCCGCTGGGCGTCGGGTTCTTCTTCTCCCTCGGCCACTCGACCATCGTGTTCTCGCTCGCGGCCGGGCTCGCGGTCGCGGCGACGACTGTGAACTCGCGGATCCCGCAATTCCAGGACTACGGCGGCTACATCGGCGCGACCGTCTCGGGCACGTTCCTGTGGGTCATCGGGATCCTGAACCTGATCGTGCTGGTCGACATCCTGCGCATCTTCTTCGCCATGCGCGCCCGGGCGTACGACGAGGAGCGATTGGAGGCCCGCCTCGCCGACCGCGGCCTGATGAACCGGTTCTTCCTCGGCAGGCTCTCGCACCGCATCGACGCGAGCTGGAAGATGTATCCGCTGGGCGTGCTCTTCGGGCTCGGCTTCGACACGGCGAGCGAGGTGGGGCTGCTCGCGCTCTCGGCCGGCATCGCCACGCACGACGTCCCCGTCCCGGCCGTGCTCTCGCTCCCGATCCTGTTTGCGGCAGGCATGTCGCTCATGGACACCGCCGACGGCGCGTTCATGAGCCAGGCCTACGGGTGGGCGTTCTCGAATCCGATCCGCAAGATCTACTACAACATCACCGTGACGACCCTGTCGGTCGCCGTGGCGCTGGTCGTCGGGTCGATCGAGCTCCTCCAGGTGCTCTCGGCCAGGCTCAACCTGGACGGCGGCTTCTGGGACTGGCTGAACACGCTCGACTTCGGCCACATCGGCTACGCGATCGTCGCGGCGTTTGCATGCACCTGGGCCATCAGCATGGTCGTCTGGAAGAAGGGGCGCATCGAGGAGCGCTGGGGCAGCATGGTCGAGGGCGGCTGAGCTCCAACCGCGGTGAGCCCGGCTATGCGGGCTCTGACGCGGCCGGCTTGGGACCGGAGTTTCGCAGGTTCGCGAGCTTCGACAGCGAGTCGAACCAGAACGGCGCGCCGAGCGACACGGCGGCCGCCGTGAGGACGAGCCCGAGCACGGTCGAGAACCAGTTCGTGAGGCCGCTCGGGGCGCCGTCCCACCCCAGCGGCAGCCCCAGCGAGGTCAGCTGGCCGGCGGCGGCCTTCGGGTCGACGCCGGCGGTCGGCGCGTGCCGGGCCTGGTCGACGAGGAGCTGGCGCAGCGTCTGGTCCTGCCAGAGCGTGTTCGCGATCCGGATCGCGTCGACGTCGAGCAGCACCGCGAACGTGACCCCGAGGCCCCAGAGCCACACCTGCGTCCGGCGCTTGTACCAGCCGGAGAGGCGCTGCATCGCCTCGTCGAACCACTCCTCCGCCTGCGACCGGAACGCCGTGGCGTCGCCGTCCGCCTCGACCCACAGGCTGCGCATCGCGCGCCTGATCGGGCCGTCCGGCAGGTCGTCGATGAGCGCCTCGGCGTTCGCCGCCACCGCGGGCGCAGCCGCGTACCAGTCCGCCGCGTAGCGCCTGCCCTTCTCGACGTCCCGGTCGGCCTTCCGCCAGGCGGCGGCGAGGCCGCGCTTCACCGGCCCCGCCGGCAGGGAACGCAGGACCGCGTCCGTCTTCGCGGCCGCGCCGTCGCCGGAGCCGAGCGCCTCGAAGAGCCTGCGCCGCGTCTGGCCGCCGCGCCCGAGGAGCGCCGCCACGAACCGCTCGCGCGGCACGTACGACGGCCGCGACGATCCCTTCGTCATCGCGTAGACCACCGGGTGGCCCAGGATGCGCCGCGCCGCCTCCAGCTCGTCGCTCGGCGGCTGTGGCTGCACGACGGCCTTCACCGTCCGCACGGCGTTCCGTGAGTGATGCTCGACGCGGGCGGCGAGCCCGGCGGGCTGCGGCTCGGCATCCGTCGTCAGGTTCGCGGCCAGCCACTCCTCGAGCGACCTGGCCCGGTAGCTCAGAAGGCCCGAGACGGCCTCGATGATCGACGTCGCGAAGACGCTCAGGACGAGGAAGACGAAGCTGAGCCCGATCGCGACGTCGACGATTGCGTAGCCGGACATTGGTGCCCCCTTCCTGCCTCCGCTTCGGTCCGCGATGCTACCAGCACTCGCACGAGCGGCCCGCCCGCGGCAGAATCCGGCGGATGCCGCTCCCACCCGGATTCGCGTTCCGCCCCCCGGCCGCCGCCGACGGCGAGCCGCTCGTGGCGATGATGAACGAGGAGTCGATCGCCCTGCGCGGCGCCGCGATGGTGAGCCTGGACTGGGTCGTGACGGCGTGGACAGCCCCCGGCGCCGACCGCGAGAACGACTTCGCGGTGGTCGCCGGGCCGGGCGGGAGCATCGCGGGGTACTTCTTCGTCGAGAGCCACCCGCCCCACATCGAGGTCTTCAGCGTCGGCGCGGTGGCGCTGGGCCACCACGGCCGCGGCATCGGCGCCGCGATCGTCGAGGAGGCCGAGCGGCGGGCGCAGCGGTTCTTCCCGCTCGCGCCGCCCGGCGAGCGCATCGCCATGCACGCCGGCGCGCTCGCCGACGAGCCCCTGGTCGCGGCCCTCCTGACCGCCCACGGCTACGCCGAGGCCCGCCGCTTCGCCCGGATGTCGATCGAGTTCGACGGGCCGCCCGCGCCCCCGTCTCCGGTGGCGGGCGTCGAGATCCGCCGGCTCGGCCGCGGCGAGGAACGGTCCGTCTACGACTGCCTGTCCGAGGCGTTCGCCGACCACTGGGGCGGGAACTGGCCGACCGAGACGGCGTGGCTGCACGACCACGTCGACGCGAGCACGGAGTTCGAGCCGGAGCTGTGGCAGCTCGCATGGCACGGAGGCGATCTCGCCGGCGCCCTCATCGCGGGGCCCGAGGACGGCGACCCGGGCCTCGGCCACGTCTCGAACATCGGCGTCCGGCGGGCGTACCGCCGCCGCGGCATCGGCGAGGCCCTCCTGCGCACGAGCTTCGTCCAGTTTCACGAGCGCGGCTGCCGGGGCGTCGTGCTCGAGGTCGACACGGAGTCGATCACCGGCGCGACGCGGCTCTACGAGCGGATGGGGATGGCGTCCGAGCCGCGGTTCTCGCAGTGGGAGAAGGAGCTCAGGCCGGCCGGTGGGTGACGCCCGCGTATCCCGCTTCGACGGCTCGGAGGCGAGCATCCACTACATCCAGCACGGTGCGGGCCCGGACATCGTGTGGGTCTCGGGCGGCGGCGGCCTCGCGACCGACTGGCACCCGTACCAGATCCCCTTCTTCGAGGGCGAGTTCCGCTGCACCACCTTCGACAACCGCGGGATCGGGGCGACCACGTGCGACGTGCCGCTTCCGTGGCCGCTGGAGTCGTTCGCCCGCGACACCGCCGAGCTGATCGAGGCGGCCTGCGATCCGCCCGTGGCGCTCGTCGGGCTCTCGCTCGGCGGCGCCATCGTCCAGCAGGTCGCGATCGACTTCCCGCACCTGCTCCGATGCGTCGTCACCATGGGGACGGGCGCCCGCAGCGTCGGCTGGGGCTGGGACTACCAGAAGGCCGAGATCGACTGGCGCAAGGAGGGAAACCGGCTCGACGGCCCGATGGCCGTCGTCCACAACGCGGCGATGATGTTCCCGGCCCGCGTCCTGGGCGACCGCGAGCTGTGGCCGAAGCTGCGGGCGGATCTCGAGTCGTGGCTCTCGACCGACGACAACGAGCGCTCGCTCATCCCGCAGTGGGAGGCGTGCCTCCTCTACGACCAGATGGAGGCGCTCGCCGGATGCACCGTGCCGATGCACGTCGTCGCATTCAGCGAGGACGTCCAGGCCCCGCCGCAGGACGGCCGCGAGGTGGCCGACCTCGCTCCCGCCGCCGAATACCACGAGTTCGAGGGCATGGGCCACTGCTCGATCTACGGGCACACCCACGACGTGCTGAACCCGTTCATCCGCGACGTCGTCCGCCGCCACCTCGACCCCGATTGACGGCGCAGAACGACCGGCGGGCCGCCTCGTGTGAGGCGGCCCGCCGGCCTGCGAAGGTGGCTGAGAGGTCGGGCTCCCAGCCGGGTCGTGCTAGCTCTGGGGCACCGGAGTGACAGACGCCGGCGCCTCCTCGCCCTTCGAGCCGAAGCCGAAGGCGAGCTCGCGGGTCTCGAGCACCCCGCCGATCACGAGGATGCCGAAGCCGAGGCCGGTCAGGAGCAGCGCCACGCCGGTGACGATGGCGAAGGTCGAGAGACCGTCAGCCATGTAGCTCGACTGGAGCGCCGTCGCGAGGGCCGTCTCGGTCACCCAGATGTTGCGGGCGCCGTTGTCCTGCGGCTGGCCGTTCACCTTGAGAGCCTGGGCGGGATCGTTGGTGCCCTTGCCGTCGGCCGTCGCGTAGCGCGGCATCTCGGCGTAGGTCATGCCACCCGTGGCCTCGAGGGCGTGGATCCGCATGTAGCCGGCGAACGCATGCGCGCGGTCACCGGTGTTGATGTCCTTGCCGGCGACCGAGAGGCTCGGGACGCTCAGCTTGGACACGTCGAGCCCGGCCTCCTTGGCCGCAGCCCGGATCGCCGTGGGCGTCATGTCGGGCGAGCCGACGATGTTCTCCTGCGCGAGCGTGTCGTGCACCGTCCCGCGGGCCTGAACCCCGGTATAGAGCGCACCGGCGCCGACCACAATCAGCACCACCGCCGCGATGACCCCACCGATTTCAAAGACCTTCCGCACGATCGCTCCCTTCGTCTGTTGGATATCGTTGACCGTGTTGGGGCTCAGTGTCGGCGTTGCGACGGCCTTCGAACATCGGCAATCGCACGGAAACGCGCGGCGGCAAATCCGGGAAATTGCTGCGGGTTCACCGCAGGGAGCGGCGTGGCAACCCGCGAAGGCGGATCTAGACGCCCCGGCCGTTCGACGCGCCGAAACGCGCGTCGACCACGTCGTAGAGCTTCTGGGTGGCCCAGGTCGAGAGCGCGGCAACCGCGATATAGGCCACCCACTGCTTGGCAGACACGGACCGCTGTTCCTTCCGGGTGCGGCGGGCCCGCATCGTCCCGCTGAAGGCCGGGCGAGCGATCATGGCGGCCGCTTCACCGGCGCGCATCGCTCGAGCCCTCCCGGCCGAGGAGGCCCCCCATGCGCCGTGCTGCACCATCGAGCCTGACCGCCAGCCGCTCCTTCGCGCGCCTGGGGGCATTGACCCTGTACGCGAGGGCAGCGACGGTGTCGCCGAGCTGCTGCCGGGCCTCCTCTACCTGCTCGCGGACCTCGCGCGTGCCTTCAGCCATTCGACGTCCTCCTTCACTGACTCCATGGTGTCGGCGGGCACCGGCGGCGTCCCGCGCTTGACCGCCCGGATGCCGGCGAACCCGGCGATCCCGCCGATGACGCCCGCGAGGATCGCGACGACGAGCGCGGCCAGCCATGCGTCGAGCGTCGTCGCGAGCGCCAGGATCGCGGCGGCCGTGAGCGCGCCCAGCATCGCGAGCAGAACGACGCCGCTCAGGGCGACGAGCGCGGCGCCGGCGGCGAGCCGGCCGCTCTTCTCCGCGAGCTCCGCCCTGGCCAGCCGGAGCTCCCACCGGACGAGCTCGGACGCGTTTCGAACGAGCTCCTTCGCCAGCTCGGCGATCGAGCGGTCATCGACCCCGACAGGCTTCACCGCGTCCGTCCTGCCCGTCGCTCGTCGCTGCCCCGGTCCCCCGCCGCCTGAGGGCGGAAACGCGACGCACCAGCGACCGTGCTCGCGCCACCAACAGCCAGGGCGTCGCGGATCTCCTGGAGCAGCTGGACCTGCATCCCCAGGTACTCCATCCGGCGCTGGGCCATCTCGTTTCGAAGCTCCGCCAGCTCGACCTGCGTCTCGCGGAGCGCGTTCCCCTTGATCTGCTTGTCGCGCTGCCGGTAGGCGATGGCGGCGAGGACCAGGTTCCCGAGCCCGAGCACGATGACGACGAGGTAGTAGGCGAGCTGTCTCACGCTGTTCCGCTACCCGTGATGAGCGATCGTGAACCGCCGCGCGCCTCGACGCCGAGGTCGGAGAGTCCGGCCAAGCGGTCGGGCCTGTCGGGCACGAGCAGCCAGCAGCACGCTTGGCCGGACTCAACTCTCCGACCGGGCTGACTGCTCAACCCAACCGGCGGGATAGTCGTCCACGCAGGCGCCGATGTCAACCCGCAGCGGCGGCAGCGTTGCGGCCACCTCCGCGGTGACGTAGGGTTCGACCGTCAGGTTAAGCAGTCAGCCTGCCTGGCCGGAAGCGATCGGCCGGGAACGTCGACGGTGGCTGCTGCTCCCCGGACCTGACCGGCGTCCCCTCCCGCGCTTCCTCCAGGCGCCCTGCGTCGCTGGAGATTCATGGACGGAACGCTTCAGATCGAGCATGCACCGGGAGTCGATGTCCTCGTCCTTCACGGAGAGCACGACCTCTCGACCCGGTCCCGCCTTCAGGCGCAGATCGACGCGGCGCTGAACGCCGGGAAGGGCGTCGTCGTCGACCTGAGCCGCGTGGAGTTCATCGACAGCACCGTGCTCGCGGCGGTCCTCCACGGTCAGAGGCGTGCCACCCCCGAGGACGACGGCCGCGGGCCCGGGCTCGCGGTCGTCGCCTCGCCGGGGGCGAAGTTCGTCGCGCGGATGCTGGCGCTCGTCCGTCTCGACGAGCACGTCGCGGTGCACCTCTCGCGCGACTCGGCCGTCGTGAGCCTCCAGCGGCTGGACGGCTATCTCGCCGAGGGCACCGCCTGACGATTCGCCGAGCGCGGCGGCCACAGGCCGCGAGCTGCGGCGGCGACTGCGAGGCCCGGTCCGGAACCTCCCGGTACATGGTTGAGCCGGCCCGGACCAGGGTATCGATGCGGCATGGGTATCGGAACCTCGATCATCATCATCGCCGCGGGCGCGATTCTGCGGTTCGCGATCACGCTGTCGACAAAGCACGTGAACTGGGACATCGTCGGTGACGTCCTCATGGTGGTCGGCGCCGTCGGACTCGTCGCCTCGCTCATCTGGGCGGGCACCGTGACGCGCCGCACCGACCGCGGCTCGGCGACCATCGTCGAGCGCTAGCCGCTCTTCGCGAGCCGGCGTTCGAGGAACGCGACCACCGCCGCCTCCTGTGGCGAGAGCCGGTCGCGCTTCTTCGCCAGGGCCTTCCCCGCCCGCCGGCCGAGCCCGCGCCGGAGCGTCCCGTCCAGGTGGGCGTCGATCACGTCCGGGTGGACGTAGCACGCCCGGCACACTGCGGGCGTGTTCCCGAGCTCAGCGGCGACAGACTCGATCGCCGAGCCGACCTCCTTCCCGGCCGTGCGCTCGGTGCCGGCGAGCTCGTCGAGCGCCCACGCCGCGAGGACCGTCCCGGTCCACGTGCGGAAGTCCTTCGCCGTGAACTCGCCGCCGGCCGCATCGCGCAGGTAGTCGTTCACGTCGTCTGACGTCACGTCGGCGGGCTCGCCGTCGTCGTCGACGTATTGGAACAGGTGCTGCCCGGGGAGTTCCTCGCACCTGCGGACGACCCGAGCGATGCGGGGGTCGTCGACGTCCACGTCGTGCACCTTCCCGCCCTTGCCGCGGAACCGCAGGTGGAGCCGGTCACCCTCGACGTCGACGTGCCGCTCCCGCAGCGTCGTCAGGCCGAACGAGTCGTTCTCGCGGGCGTACTCGTCGTTTCCGACCCGGACGGTCGTGGTGTCGAGCAGCCGCACGACCGACGCAACCACGCGCTCGCGGCTCAGCGCGTGCCGGCGCAGGTCGCGGTCGACGCGCCGTCGGATGCGCGGGAGTGCCCGGGCGAACGCGGCCAGCCGGTCGTACTTCGTCTCGTCGCGCACCTCGCGCCACCGCGGGTGGTAGCGGTACTGCTTGCGCCCGCGTCCGTCGCGCCCGGTCGCCTGGATGTGGCCGTTTCGGGACGGGCAGATCCAGACGTCGGTCCAGGCCGGCGGAATCGCCAGCGCCCCGATCCGCTCACGCTCGTCCCGGTCGGTGATCGTCGCGCCGTCCGGGTCGAGATACTGGAAGCCGCGGCCCCGCCTCCGCCGTGAGATGCCGGGCCCCTCGTCGCTCACGTGGCGGAGCCCGGCGGCGCGCGCCGACCGCTCGGACTCGATGGCCGCACCGCCGTTCTTCGTCGTCACGGCCGGACCGATACCCGCGACCGCCCGCCGCGAACCGCGTTTTGCAGGCGTGCGCGCCGGGGTACCGCCATGGCATGCAGTCCACCTCCCTTCCCGAGCTCGAGATCGATCCCGGCCCGCCCCCGCCCCCGCCGGTGCCGCAGCCGCCGTCGCAGCCCGACCGGCCGGTCGTGCCGCCGTCGGTCCCCGACGACCCCCAGCCTCCGCCAGACCCGTACCCCGGGCCCGACCCTGGCCGGCCGCCTCCGACGGCTCCCCAGATCCGCACGACGTCCATCTTCGCCGACAGGAGAACCTGATGTCCGAGAACGCACAGGAGATGAAGGGCCGCGCAAAGCAGGCCGCCGGCGACCTCACCGACGACAAGGAGCTGAAGCGCGAGGGCCGGGTCGACCGGGCAGGCGCGCGGGCGAAGGACACGATCGACGACGCCGCCGACAAGGCCAAGCGCGGCATGGACAAGCTGGCCGGCAAGGCCGATGACCGCGCCGGCCACAACGGGTAGCCGGCGATGCACGACGATCCGGGCACGCGCCGCCCCCGCCACCGTGAGGTCTCCCAGGCCGAGGCGGCGCTGCCGGGCGACCTGAACGACCGCGACGCCGAGCTCGCCGAGGCCCTTCGTGCAGCCGCCGCCGGGGTCCAGGGCGAGCTGACCCGGGACGCCTACGCCGAGTTCCGCGAGCGCGATCCCGATCGCTGGCCGAGCATGGCCGAGATCGAGGAGCGGTTCGGCTCGCTCGACGGCGCGCTGGCCGGCGCCGGCGTCAACCTGTCCCGGCGCGGCTGACGCCGACGGCTCTTCGCCGGATCACCCCGTTGCCGCCGAGGCGGCGGGCGGACGACGGACGGAGGCCGCGTAGGCGAACGGATGCGTGAACGCGTGAAGCGCCCGGTGCCTCTCGACGGGAACCTCGAACGCGTCGTTCATCTTCGTGTCGACCACGGCGACCACGACCCTGTCGTCGGCCGGCGCCCACAGAAGCGTCACCTCGATGCCGTCGCCGGCCCGAAACGCGATCTCGCGGTGGGATTCTGGGGTGATCCGGCTCATGGCGGCGCACGATCGCACGGCCGCGCCAGGCCGGCATCCGTGCGGACACCGAAATACGCGCTCGGGAATTCCCGGAGGCCCGGCCGCGTTCAGATGGTGCGGCTGAGGCGCAGGAACGTCGGCCGGAAGCCCCGCCGCGGCCAGAAGCGCGAGGCGCTCAGGTTCGCGCTCCTCCAGTCGACGCTCATGGCCGAGTAGCCGGCCTCGTGCGCCCAGGCATCCGCAGCCTGCATCAGGGCGAGGCCCGCGCCGGCGCCGCGGACCGCGGGCTCGGTCGCAGCCCAGGCCAGGTAGCACTCCCCCGGCAGCCGCGCCAGCGTCACGATGGAGTGAGACATCTCGACGGGGACGACGATGAAGCTCCCGACGACCCGGCCTCCGGCGTCGGCAACGAGGCACCCGACCCGGTCGGACGCGATCTCCTCCTCGATGTCGGCCCGCAGCTCGCCGGGATCCTCGTCGGCGACCCGGAACGCGAACGCGGGCGCCCGGTCCTGCATCTCGGGCAGGAGCGGCGCGAGCGCGACGAGCGCGTCGACGTCACCCGGCTCGGCGGGCCGGACGTTCGCCGGCCACGCCGCCGCGGCATCGACCTCGCGGATCGCGTGCACCTGCTGACGGCCGAACGACAGCCGGAACCAGGCGTCGACGAGGGCGGAGTCGGACGCGGGCGCCAGCGCGAAGTGGCGAGTGCGGCCGGCGTCCACCCACTCCTGGGCGACCGCGGCGTAGAGGTCGCGGACGTCCTCCGCGTCGGACGCGGCGTGCCCGGCGTGCTCGACCCAGCCGTTCGCGCCCCAGACGGCGTCGTCGCGGCGGGTGCCGACCAGGTAGCCGGCCAGCCGCCCGTCCCGGATGGCCGCCGCGGCGGTGGCACCGTCGGCCGCCCACAGCCGCTCGATCTCGGCCCCGGCGGCGCCGGGGTCCTCGTATGCCGCCGGCAGGAGCGGCTCCGCCGCGCGGTGGCGGCGATGCCGCTCGGCGAGGAGCACCGCCGCCGCCGGCAGGTGCTCCTCGGCGAGTGGGACGATCTCGAGCGTCACTCCGGGTCGATGCCGTTCCAGGCGGGGACGCGCACCGTGCGCGCGCCGGGCGTGCCGCCCAGGACCACCTTGCGCAGGCGGACGTCGTTTCGGGTCGATGTCTCGTGGATGTCGCCGAGCGGGTTGGCGCGGACCTCGACGTAGTACGTGCCGTTCCGAAGGCCGGTGATGTCGAACGACTGTCCCGGGAGGAACTGGAAGTACGTGTCGCCCCAGCCCGACGGCAGCGTCTCACGCGTCCAGATCGAGGTCGCGTCGCCGCACTGCCCCTCGAGGCCGATCGAGTACGGATCCCACACCGCGCCCTTGACGGTGAGGTCGAGCGGGTCGGTCGGCGCGAGGCAGAAGCCCTCCTTCTCGCTCCGCACGACCTGGTGCTTCGACGCGCCGAGCAGCGCGTAGCGGGCGAACTGCTGGAAGTGCCAGTGCTCGTGGCCGGGCCGGCTGTCGTAGAGCAGCGTGCCCGCCCTGGCCCGCCCGACCGGCTTGCCGTTGCGGAAGAAGTACTGGTAGGCGTCCATGATGTTCGTCCCCGGGCGGCGGAAGCCCTCGACGTCCATCGGCGCCGGACCGGCATCCCACACCGTCGCGCCGAAGTCGAGGTAGTCCCGGCCCGCCTGGCGGTCGACGCCGATCCCCCAGGCCGGAAGCGGGATGAGGTCGGGCATCGTCGCCGGGTCGGGCGAGCTGACGGTCGCCACCCGCGGCAGGCGCGGGGGAGCGGGGTGCGCCGCCGAATGCGCCCTGGCCCCGCCGCAGCTCGGCGGGCACGGCGGCGGCTTCACCACGTGGACGGTGACGGTCGTCGACGCGTTCGCCGGCGCCACGCCGAACAGCTCTGCATACCTCGGGGCGAGCGCGACCTTGACCGTGTACGTGCCCAGAGGCAGGCGCACGGTCGGCGCCGCGCTGTCGAGGCCGACGGCCCATCCGCGGTCGATCCCCCAGACCGAGCCCAGGGTGAAGGGGTTCGTGCCGCAGAACTGGGGATAGCGCGCCGTGAGCGGGCCGGACCCGTCGACGCGCTGGCGATTCCAGTCGTTCGGGCACACCGTCCGCGTCCGGGTCGCGATCACGCCCCGCGACGCACTCGAGACGGTCCAGGTCACAAGCCCGGAGATCCCGTCCCATCCATGCGCGACGGCGGCCGGGAGCGCCCGCCGGCGCGAGCCGATGACCTGCGTCACCGTGATCGGACTGCGGTAGCCGGCCCGGTGCACGTCGAGCCGGAAGTCGCCCCCCGAGGCGCCCAGGTATGCCCCGACGGCCACCTGCACGCCGCCGCGGCCGAACTTCTCGATCCTCACGTTCGGCGTGGCGGCGAAGAGCCGGAGCAGCGGCGCCTTCGCGGCCGCAGCCGAGGCCGCGCCGGCCGGGACGAGGCAGAACGCGGAGAGCACGGTTGCGGCAAGGGCGGTCCGGAGGCGATGCATGCGGTCTCCCGGGTCGGTGACGGTTCCCCTTTCGACGCCGATCATGCCACCGGAGTTCGCGCCGGCCCGCCGGTGGCGGTACTGCGGCTTCGGGAGCGGCACTCCGCTGCGCTCACGTCTGCGGCCGATCCGGTCGATAACCGGAGTGATGGCGCGGATGACCCCACACCAGCGCCTCGAGCTCGCCCTCGGCATCCTCGCGGAGCTACCAACGACGCTTGAGGTGCTCTCGGATGACGGCGGTTCGGTCACGCTCGAGCTGGCCGGCCACGACACCGAGATGCTGCACGCCCTCGCTCACCGGAGCCGGGTGCGGCTCGGCCTGGGCCTGCGCCTTCGCATCCGGACGTCGGAGGGACGCGGATACGACGTCGACATGTCGGTCGCCGAGCTCTTCTTCCACTCGGCCGGCGTGGCGGCCGTCCACCTCACGGTCGAGCGGGTGCGCCGGTTCAACGGCAACCGGGCGACGCCGCGCGCACGCGTCGACGATCTGGCGTTCGTCGGCGTGCTCTACTCGAGCATGCCGCTGGACGAGCAGGAGTTCGACGTCCGGATGATCGACGTGAGCCCCGACGGGATGGCCTTCATCACCGACCGCCGGCTGGCGATCGGCGACCTGCTCTCGGTCATGGCGACGATCGACCGCAAGCTGATCCGGATGCGGGCCCGCGTCCTGCACGTCGCCGACGCGCACTACGGACGCCACCGGATCGGCTGCGAGGTCACCTCGATCCAGGGATCCGAGCGGGCCCAGCTGGCGCTGAAGGCGGCGCTCGAGGAGGTCGACGGCTCCGCGCATGAGCGGGGCGGCCTCCCGCTCGCGTCCTGACCTCTACCATCGGGGGATGTCCACCCATCCCACGGCGGCACTCGGGTTCGGCAGCTCCGCGGACGCCTACGAGCGCGGACGGCCCTCGTATCCCGACGCCGCAGTGGCCCACCTGGCGGCGGAGCTGGGACTGGGCCCGGGCGTCCGCGTCGTCGACCTGGCCGCGGGCACGGGCAAGCTGACCCGCCTGCTCGTCGAGGGCGGGGCCGACGTCGTCGCGGTCGAGCCGGTCGCGGCGATGCGGGAGGCGCTCGGGCGCGCGGTGCCGGGCGTCGAGGCCCTCGACGGCACCGCGGAGGCGATCCCCCTCCCCGACGGATCCGCCGACGCGGTGACGGTCGCCCAGGCGTTCCACTGGTTCGACGCCGAGGCTGCGGTGGCCGAGATCCACCGCGCCCTTCGCCCCGGCGGGGCGCTGGGCCTGATCTGGAACGTCATGGGCGCCGACTCGGAGTGGCTTGCCGCCGTGCGCGGGCTCGTCCACGGCCTGCGCGGCTCAGCCCCGGCCTACGGCCCGTCGCCGTGGCGGGAGGCCTTCCGCGCGAGCACGCGCTTCACGCCCTTCCGGGAGCGGACGTTCGGGTTCGTGCACGAGATCGACGAGGACGGCCTGGTCGACCGGATCGCCTCGACGAGCTACGTCGCGGCGCTGCCGGACGCCGAGCGCGCCGAGCTCACCGGGCACGTCCGGGCGCTGGTGCGCGACGTGCCGCGGCCGATCCGGGTGCCGTACCGCACCGACGTCTTCACCTGCCGCGGGACGTAGCCCGCCGCCGCTCGCGTACTACGCTGGTGAGCGAGATGCGCGCGCCGACGGACGGCGAGCTGGTGGTGCGGGCCCGAGCGGGGTCGCGCGACGCAGCGGCAGAGCTCTTCGCCCGCCACTGGCCGCGGGCGTGGCGGATGGCGCGGGCGGTCACGGGCCGCCGCGACATGGCCGACGACGTCGCCCAGGACGCGTTCGAGCGTGCGTTCGCCGCGCTCTCGCGCTTCGACGAGCGGCGCCCGTTCGAGCCGTGGCTCAACCGCATCGTCGTCAACCGCTCGCTCGACCTCCTGCGGAGCGAGCGGCGGCTGGTCGGGATCGACTCGGTGGAGCGGATCGAGGGCGAGTGGCGCGACGCCGCCGCCGAGGATCGCGCGCTCCTCCAGGCCGTGTCGGGGCTCTCGCCGCAGCGGCGGGTCGCGCTCGTGCTGCGGTACGGGCTCGGGCTGCCCCCGGCCGAGATCGCGGAGCTGCTCGGGCTGCCCGTGGGCACCATCCACTCCCGGCTCGCGCGCGGGCTCGACGACCTGCGCGGGCGGGAGAAGGAGCGGGATGCCGAGCGAGCTTGAACGCCGCCTGGAGCGCGCGCTCGCCGGCGCGCCGGGGCCCGATCCGGGCGTCTCCGACCGGGCCCTTCGGGCCGCGCTCGACGCGCTGCCGTCGCCGGCGGACTCGGGCCGGACGCGGCGGCGACGGCTGGCGCTCCTGCTCGCGGCGTGCCTGGCGGCGTTCGTCTCGGCCGGCGTCACGCTGGCGGCGACCGGCGCCCACCTGCCGGTGGTGAACCCGGAGCCGAAGCCGGCGACGCGCGTGCCGCCGCCGCCGGCGTCCACTCGCCTTCCCGCCGGGACGTCGATCTGGGCCGTCACCCGCGGCCGGGTCGTGGTCGTGACGAAGCGGGCGCCGCTGCGGATGCTCCACGACGAGCGCGTCGCGGCGTTCGCCGCCAGCCCGGGCTCGCTCTACGCCGCCGAGGGGCGCGGCTCGACGCTGCGGGCGATCGAGGTCCGCGGGCGGCGGGTGGTCTGGCGGCGCCACCTGGGCGGGCGTCCGGTCGCCGCGGTCTGGTCGCCGTTCCCGATCCGGATCGCGTATCTGCTCCGCACGGGGAGCGGCTTCACGGTCGGCGATCTGTGGGGGACGGGGACGCACCGGTTCACGGTCGACCGCGACGCGGCGCCCGTCGTCCCGGCCTGGCGGTGGGACTCGAAGGCGCTCGCCTACGTGACCGCCTCCGGCGCGGTCGTCGTCCACGACGTGATCGGCGGGGCGAACCGGCCGCTTCCAACGGCGTGCGGAGTGCGACGGCCGGCGGCGATCGCGTTCGCGCCCGCCGGAGCCGTGCTCGCCGTCGCCGACCGGCACGGCCGGGTTGCGCTTGTCGACAGCTCGGGCTCGCTGCCACCGCGCTGCCTCACCGGCCCGGCCGGCCGCCCGCAGCTGGCGTGGCTGGGCCGCGACGACCTGCTGGCCGCCGCCGGCACCTCACTCACCCGCTACGCGCTCGCCGGCCCGCAGGCCGGGGCGCGCACCGTCACCGCCGCCCTCCCCATCACCGGCCTTGACGCCTCGCCGGACGGTTCCCGGATCGCCGTCCTGCTTCGCAGCCGAAGCGGCACGACGCTCGCGGTCACGAAGCCGCCGCGCCTTCATGCCGGCCCGGCGGCCCTCGCCCCCGGCCTCACGCTCCTTCACCTGCGCGGCCTCACGCAGGTGCAGTGGCGGTAGGGCCGTTTCCGTGACGAACTACGCGTGAAATGTGACGCCCCTGGTGAGGGCGACCAGGATCGAGGCCTTCAGCTTCGAGGCGTGCGTCCCGGCGTCCGTCCACCAGCCGGGGAGGACGTCGAACGCCATCTCGCCGCGGGCGACGTAGTCGTTGTTGACGTCGGTGATCTCGAGCTCGCCGCGGGCCGAGGGCTCGAGGCCGTCGACGATGTCGAACACGCGGGCGTCGTACATGTAGCACCCTGTGACGGCCAGGTCGCTCCTCGGCTCGGCCGGCTTCTCCTCGATCCCGGTGATGCGGTCGCCCTCGACCGTTGCGACGCCGAAGCGGCGAGCGTCCTCGACCTGCTTCAGAAGGATGCGCGCCCCCGCCGGCTGGTCGCGGAACGCGTCGACGTACGGCCGCAGGTCGTCCTGGTAGAGGTTGTCGCCGAGGATGGCGACGATGCGGTCGCCGCCGATGTGCGGCCGGGCCTGGGCGAGCGCGTCGGCGATCCCCGACTCCCCCTCCTGATGGGCGTACTCGATCGAGACGCCGAGCGCCGCGCCGTCGCCGAGCACCTCCTGCACCTGGTCGCCGAAGCGGCCGACGACGACGACCAGCTCGGTGACCCCGGCCCGGGCCAGAGTCCGCACCGGGAAGTGGATCATCGGCTCGTCGTAGAGGTCGAGCACGTGCTTGTTGGCGACGCGCGTCATCGGCGCCAGGCGGGTGCCCAGGCCGCCTGCCAGCACAACGCCCTTCACCGCTCGCCGTCCAGGTATCGCATCACGGAGTCGCGCCAGTCTGCCAGAGGGACGCCGAGGCTGCGCGCCCGGTCGAGCGAGAGGACGCTGTTTCGGGGCCGCGGCGCCGGCGCGCCGAACTCCGCGCTCGTGATCCGCTCGACCGGATGGCCGACGACGAGCTCCGCCAGATCCGCCCAGGTGCACGGCTCGCCCGCGCCCGTCACGTGCACGACGCCCGTGTCGGCGCGCCCGGCGAGATGGGCAAGCGCCCGGGCCAGGTCGGCCGCCCAGGTCGGCCGGCCGCGCTGGTCCGAGACCACCCGCAGGTGCTTCCCCGCCCGCTCGGCCGCCAGGATCGAGCGGACGAAGTTGCGCCCCTCGCCGTAGACCCACGACGTCCGCACCACCAGGTTGCCCGGCCGCGCCAGCACCGCCTGCTCGCCCCGGAGCTTCGAGCGCCCGTACGCGCCCAGCGGGCGGGTCGCGGCGTCCTCGGCGTACTCGCCCCCCTCCTCGCCCGAGAAGACGTAGTCGGTCGAGAGGTGGATGACGCGCGCCCCGGCCGCGGCCACGTTCGCCGCGCCGCCCGCGTTCACCGCCTCGGCCCGGTCCGGGTCGCGCTCGCAACCGTCGACGTCGGTCATCGCGGCGGCGTGGACGACCACGTCCGCACCGCTCAGCGCCGCGCGGACCGCGGCGGCATCCGTCACGTCGAGCTCGGCCCGCGTCAGGAACCCCGCGCCGGGCAGGCGGTCGCGCAGCGCCAGGCCGACCTGGCCGCCGGCGCCCGTCACGAGAACTCGGGGACGAGCTCCCAATCGAGGTTCGGGTTTCCAGCGTCGCGCGGGCTCACGACCGGCTCCGCGTCGATCCGCCACGGGATCGCAAGCGTGGGGTCGTTCCAGGCCACGCCGTGCTCGTCGGACGGGTCGTACTCGCTGGTGACCCAGTAGATGACGTCGAGGTCGGTCAGCGCGAGGTAGCCGTGCGCGACTCCGGGCGGGATGTAGACGGTGGTCGGCTCGGCCGCGTCGAGGATGAACGTCTCGGTCCTCGGCGTGCCGCCCCGCCGGCGCAGGTCGGCGAGGCCCACCTGGGCGCGCCCGCCGGGCACGTACCAGAGATCGGCCTGGTTTCGGTGGTAGTGCAGGCCGCGCAGAACGCCCGCGGACGAGCGCGAGTGGTTGCACTGCACCAGCGTCTCGGGCATCGCCGAGGTGCGGAAGATCTCGCAGAAGCGGCCGCGGAGGTCGCCGTGCACGTCGAGCGTCAGGATCCGTACGCCCTCGATCGCGCTCACCGTCTCAGTCGGCATAGAGCTCCTCCGCGTCGGAGACGAGCGTCGACCACCAGGGCTCGTTCGCCCGGTACCACTCCACCGTCTCGGCGATCGCCGCCTCGAGCGACCGCGCTGCGTGCCAGCCCAGACCGGCGATCCGGTCTGTCGCGACCGCGTAGCGGCGATCGTGCTGAGGGCGGTCGTAGTGGCTCAGGTAGACGCTGCCCTCGTCCCGCCCGGCGGCCCGGGCCACGGCGCGCGCGATCTCGACGTTGGGGACGCCCTCGGCCTGCGGGCCGACGTTGTAGACCTCCCCGCGCTCGCCCCGTTCGGCCAGAAGGCGCAGGGCCGAGACCGCGTCGTCGACGAACATCCAGTCGCGCACCTGCTCGCCGTCGCCCCAGACCGGCAACCGCTCGCCGCGGAGGGCCCGGGTCGCCCAGCGCGGCACCGCCTTCTCGGGGTGCTGCCACGGGCCGATGCAGTTGGTCGGCCGCGCGACCACGACGTCGACCCGGCCGGCGTAGGAGCGGGCCAGGTCGTCGGCCAGCGCCTTCGAGCGGGCGTACGCGCTCGTCGCGAGCCCCTCGCCCGGCAGCTTGTCCTGCTCGCGGAACGGGTCGGCCGGGCACGGCCCGTACACCTCGTCGGTCGACATGTGGAGCACCCGGCAGCCGGCCGGCTCGGCGGCCTCCAGCACCACCCGGGTGCCCTCCACGTTCGCGTGGAAGAAGGCCTCGGGCGCGTCCTCGCTCCGCGTCACGTGGGACTCGGCGGCGAAGTGCGCGATCAGGGCCGGCCGCTCGCCTCGAACCAGACCGGCCAGCTCGGGCGAGGCGACGTCGAGCCGCACGGTCTCGACCAGCCCGCCGGGGACGTCCGCGATCCGGCGCTCGTCGCCCGCGTACGTGTCGAGGTCGACGTTCAGGACGGGCTCGCCGTCCGCGGCCAGCGCCCGCACGAACGCCGAGCCGATGAAGCCCAGCCCGCCCGTCACGAGCACCCGGCCGCTCACGGCTCCTCGATCCCCTCGCGGGAGCCGGGATCGAGCGAGGCCCGGGCGTGGGCGCGGAAGCGGCGCACGTCGTCGGCGTCGTAGCCGGGCAGGACGACGGCCAGGCCGGCCCGCGCGGTGAACATCGCGGCCGTCACGCCCTGGACGAACCGCTCGGCGGCGGCGCCGTGGTGCTTTCGGGCGTAGAGGCCGCGGCTGCGGGCGTGCTGCACGATCCTTCGCTCCGGCACGCTCGCCGTCGACGAGCTCTCGTGGTGCACGATCCCGGCGTACGGGAAGAACGCCACCTCCCAGCCGGCGTCGCGCATGTTGCGGCACAGGTCGACGTCCTCCAGGTACATGTAGAAGCGCTCGTCGAGGCCGCCGGCGTCGCGGAAGGCGGCCAGCCGCACCATCATCGCCGCGCCGTGGATCCAGTCCACCCTGCGGATGCGCTCGCCGCGCGACATGTCCCAGGCCGCCCGCTGGAGCGTGGCCAGCGTGAGCGCGACCCGCGCCGGCGTGGGGAACCGGAACGCCGACGGCTGCACGCCCCCGTCGGGGAACCGCAGCCGCGGCCCGGCCGCGCCGACCGCCGGGTTCTGGTCCATGAACCACTTGAGGCGGTCGATCGACTCGGGGTCGAGGACGGTGTCGTCGTTCAGGATCAGGGCGTAGCGGCTCTCGGCGGCCGCCAGGACGGCATTGTGGTTCGCCCCGAACCCCTTGCGGGCCTCGTTTCGCAGGAGCTCGACGCCGTCGGGCACCTCGAGCCGCTCGGGCGAGGCGTTGTCGACGACGACCGTCCGCAGCGCGGTGTCTCGCGCGGCGGCGGGGAGGGAGGCAAGGCAGGCGTCGAGGAGACGGCCGTCGCCGCCGGCGACGATGGAGACGGTGACGTCGGCCACGGCCAGAGGATATCGGCGCGTGTGCGACACTGGCCGCATGCCCGAGTGCCTGTTCTGCCGCATCGCCTCCGGCGAGCTGCCGTCCACGCGCATCCACGAGGACGAGCGCGTGATCGCGATCATGGACATCTTCCCCGCCACCCGCGGGCACGCGCTCGTCATCCCGCGCTCCCACACCGCCGACGTGCGCGACGTCGCTCCCGACGACCTGGCCGCCACCGCGCGGGTGGCCCAGCTCCTCGCGGGCCGGGCCTTCGAGCGCCTGGGGGCCGACGGCGTCACCGTCATGCAGTCGAACGGCGCGGCGGCGTGGCAGACCGTCTTTCACTACCACGTGCACGTGATCCCGCGCTACGAGGGCGACCCGCTCGTCCTGCCGTGGACGCCCGGGGGCGACCCGGCGGCCACGGGCGAGCTTGAGACCACGGCCGCCCTGTACCGGTAATGGATCCAGGCTCATCCGCCTGGGATCCCCGCGTCGGCTAGCCTTCCCGGCCTGAAGGGAGCGGCGGGTACAGTCCGAATGCCGCTTCCGGACGACCACCACGCGAGGACAGGACGATGCCGGACGACTTTCTGGGACTGCCGATGCGCCCGGCCAAGCCGCGGGAGCGCGGCTGGACGCACGTGATCGACAAGGGGCTCTCGCTGGCCGACGCGGAGGGCCTGATCGAGACCGCCGGCGACTTCGTCGACGTCGTCAAGCTGGGCTGGGGGACGGCGACGATCACCGGCACCCTGAGCGACAAGGTGCACCTCTACCAGTCGGCCGGGATCCCCGTCATGTGCGGCGGCACGCTGCTCGAGGCGGCGATCGCCCGCGGCCGGGTCGCCGAGTTCCGCAAGTTCGTCTCGAGCCACGGCTTCACCCACGTCGAGGTGTCCGACGGGACGCTCCAGATCGAGCGCAGCTCGAAGCTCGAGCTGATCGGCGCCCTCTCGGAGGAGTTCGTCGTCCTGAGCGAGGTCGGCTCCAAGGACGCCGAGTGCGTCTTCGCCCCCTACCAGTGGGTCGCGTGGATCAAGGAGGAGCTCGCCGCCGGCGCGATCAAGGTGATCTGCGAGGGCCGCGAGGCGGGGACGGCCGGCATCTACCGGTTCGACGGTGAGGTGCGCCGCGGCCTGATCGACGAGATCGCACACGAGATCGACGTGAACCGGCTGATCTTCGAGACGCCGCAGGTGGAGCAGCAGGCCTGGTTCATCGCCCGGTTTGGGCGCGACGTCAACCTGGGCAACATCCCGCCGGAAGAGGTGATCCCGCTGGAGACGCTGCGCCTGGGCCTGCGGTCGCACACGATGCCCAAGCTGCTCCTGAAGGACCTCGAGAACGCAGACGCCCAGACGCCGACATGAGCACCCCCGCGCTCTCACTCACGGCCACCGAGGCCGAGGGCCTGGCCGACCGCTTCGAGAGCCGGACGGCCGAGCACGTCCTGGCGTGGGCGGCGGAGCGGTTCGGCGAGCGGGCCGTGCTCACATGCTCCTGGCAGAAGCAGAGCTCCGTCCTCGTCCACATGGTGTCGCAGGTCGCGCCCGGGATGCGGGTTGTGGAGCTCGACACGGGCGTCCTCTTCCCCGAGACCTACGAGACGCGAGAGAAGCTGATCGCGCGCTATCCCATCCAGTTCGAGCGCGTCCTTCCCGGGCTCACGCTCGACGAGCAGGCGGCACGCCACGGGGAGCGGTTGTGGGAGCGCGACCCCGACGCCTGCTGCGGCATCCGCAAGGTCGCGCCGCTCAAGCAGGTGCTCGACGGTTCGGATGCGTGGATCACGGGAATTCGGCGGGAGCAGTCGACAACACGCCAAAATGCACGCAAGATTGAGGTGGACGAACGCCGAGGCGTCGTGAAGGTCCAGCCGCTTGCGGACTGGACGAGCCGCGACGTGTGGCGCTACATCTGGAGGCATGGAATCCCGTACAACCTGCTGCACGACCACGGATACCCGTCCATCGGGTGCATCCCGTGCACGACGCCCGTCGACGGCAGCGCGCCGGACGAGCGGGCGGGCAGGTGGCGGGGGACCGGCAAGGTCGAGTGCGGCCTCCACGGCAACTAGGCCGCTAGTACTTCACAAGGGCACGAACTGAGAAAGGAACGATTACGCGTGCAGAACGACACCACCGGCTTCACCCTCTGGTTCACGGGCCTGTCCGGCGCAGGCAAGAGCACCATCGCCCAGATCATCGGGCCCGAGATCGAGCGTCGGGGCATCCTCGTTGACCATCTGGACGGCGATGTCGTGCGCACCCACCTGTCGAAGGGGCTCGGCTTCTCGCGGGAGGACCGCGACGCCAACATCCTTCGCATCGGCTTCGTCTCGAAGCTCCTGACGCGCCACGGCGCCGCGGTGATCGTCGCCGCGATCAGCCCGTACGCCGAGACGCGCGACCTCGTGCGCGAGATGGTCGACGACGTCGGCCGCTTCGTCGAGGTCTATGTCGCGACGTCTCTGGAGGAGTGCGCCCGCCGCGACGTGAAGGGCCTCTACGCCAAGGCGTTCGCCGGCGAGATCAAGGAGTTCACCGGCGTCAGCGACCCGTACGAGGCGCCCGACCACGCCGAGATCGTCGTCGAGACCGAGGGCCGCTCGCCCGAGGACTCGGCGGTGTTCGTCGTCGACGAGCTGGAGCGGCTCGGCATCATCCCCCCGGTCCTTGAGGAGGCCGTCGCGTGACGACGGAGTCCTCCACCGCGCTTCGCAAGAACACCGGCGTGATCGCTCCGCACGGCGGCGAGCTGGTGAGCCGCGTCGTGATGGGCGACGAGGCGGCTCAGCTCGAGGCGGAGGCCCAGGGCCTCCCGCGGCTGCGCTTGACCGAGAAGCAGACCGCCGACCTCGACATGATCGCCTCGGGCGCGCTCTCGCCGCTCACCGGCTTCATGGGCCAGGCGGACTACGACCGGGTGATCGACGACATGCACCTCGAATCGGGCCTGCCGTGGGCGATCCCCGTGACGCTCTCGGCGCCCGAGAGCCCGTCGGGCGACCGGCTGGCGCTCGAGGGGTACGAGGGCGACCTCCTGGCGGTGATCGAGGTCTCGGAGGTATTTCGCGCCGACCGCGAGCGCGAGGCGTCCAAGGTCTTCCGCACCACCGAGGAGGCCCATCCCGGCGTGGCCCAGATCTACGCCGAGGGCGCGACGCTCGTGGGCGGGCCGATCTCGGTGTTCCGGCGCCCGGTGCCGGCGTTCCCGAAGCTCCACGTCGACCCGGCCGAGACCCGCGCGGCGTTCGCCGAGCGCGGCTGGAGCCGCGTCGTGGGCTTCCAGACGCGAAACCCGGTGCACCGCGCGCACGAGTACATCCAGAAGTGCGCGCTCGAGACGGTCGACGGACTCCTGCTGCATCCGCTCGTCGGCAAGACCAAGGGCGACGACGTGCCCGCGGAGGTGCGGGTGCGCTGCTACGAGGTGCTGCTCGAGAAGTACTACCCGGCCGACCGCACGATGCTCGCGGCGTTCCCGGCCGCCATGCGCTACGCCGGGCCGCGCGAGGCCGTGTGGCACGCGATCTGCCGCAAGAACTACGGCTGCTCGCACTTCATCGTCGGGCGCGACCACGCCGGTGTGGGCTCGTACTACGGCACGTACGACGCGCACATGATCTTCGATGAGTTCGAGCCGCACGAGCTCGACATCGAGCCGATGTTCTTCGACCACACGTTCTTCTGCCGGACCTGCGGGAACATGGGCTCGGCCAAGACGTGCCCGCACCCCAGCGACGACCACGTCCACCTGTCGGGGACGAAGGTGCGCGAGATGCTCGGCCGCGGCGAGGTGCCGCCCGTCGAGTTCAGCCGGCCCGAGGTCGCGCAGGTGCTCATCGAGGCCTACCGAAGCGCGTAGCTCGTCTCAAGCGCCGGGGGCTCTCCCCGGCGCTTGAATTCTCCACTAATTCGCTTAGACTGGTCGGGATAGTGGGCATCGAGCTGATCATCGCGGGAGTTGTCGTCGGCATCCTGGTCGGTGCGACGGGCATGGGCGCGGGCTCGCTGATGGCGCCGCTCCTCATCACCGTCTTCAACGTGCCGGCCCTCTCGGTCGTCGGCACCGACCTGCTCTACTCCGGCGCCAGCAAGGCGGTCGGCGCCTGGCGGCACCGCACGCTCGACACGGTGAACACCCAGCTCGCCTGGTGGATGGCGTCGGGATCGATCCCCGCCAGCCTCGTCGGGATCGCGGTGCTTCACCGGCTGGCGGTCTCGCAGGGCGCGACGATCCAGAACGATGTCCGCTACGCGATCGGCGTCGCGCTCATGGCCGTGGCGGCGGCCGTCGCGATCCGCACGTTCGTCACCATCCGCGGCCTCTGGGATCACCGGGCGCTCCCGGCCGACGGCGACCTGACCCGCCGCCACCGCATCATCGCCGTCTCGGTCGGCGTCGTCTTCGGCTTCGTGTTCGGCCTGACGTCGGTGGGCGCCGGCGCCTTCTTCGGGATGGCGCTCATCCTGTTCTTCCCGCTCTCGGCCCGGCGCGTCGTGGGCACCGACCTCTACCACGGCGCCCTCGTGACGATCCCGGCGGCGGTGGCGTCGTACTTCCTGCTGCCCCACCTCGATCTCCTGAACGTCTTCTATCTGATGCTCGGCTCGACGCCGGGCATCCTGATCGGCTCCCAGCTCGCCGCCGCACTGCCCGAGCGGGCGCTGCGCGGCTCCCTGGCGACCGTGCTCGCCCTGTCGGCGCTGAAGACCCTCGGCGCGTTCTAGGCCCCGCCGGCCACGCGCGAGAGCGAGCCGAGAACGTCCCCGCTTGCATTGTCCACTATTTCGGTTATATTTGTCGGGAAAGTTGGAATCGGCAGGGAGCGGGAGGCACGATGGATCCAGGATTGATCGCAGCAGGGCTCGGCGTCGGGCTGCTCGTCGGCCTGACGGGCATGGGCGCGGGCTCGCTCATGACCCCGATCCTGATCACGGTCTTCGGCATCCCGGCCAGCACCGCGGTCGGCACCGACCTCGTCTATGCCGCGATCACCAAGGCGTTCGGCGCCGCCCGCCACAGCCAGCTCAAGAACGTGAACCGTGAGCTCGCGCTGTGGATGGCGACCGGCTCGGTCCCTGCCGCGTTCGCCGGCACATTCATGCTCTACCACGTCGTGGGCGACATCAACGCGTGGCTCCCCAACGTCATCGGGATCACCCTCGTCGCCGTCGGCATCGCCGTTGCGATCCGCACGTTCGTCACCATCCGCGGCCTGTGGGACGCCTCGAAGCTCCCCACCGACGGCCCGCTCACGACCCGGCACAAGACGATGGCTGTCATCGTCGGCGTGGTGTTCGGGTTCATCCTCGGGCTGACGTCGGTCGGCTCCGGGGTCTTCTTCGGCATGACGCTGGTCACGATCTTCCCGCTGTCCGCCCGCCGGGTCGTCGGCACCGATCTCCTGCACGCGTTCCTGGTGACGATGGCGGCCGGCCTCGGCACCGTCCTCTTCGGCGTCCCCAACTACGGATACGTCGGCACGATCCTGATCGGCTCGATCCCGGGCATCCTGATCGGCTCGCACTTCACGAACATGCTGCCGGAGCGGGCGCTGCGCGGCTCCATCGCCGGCGTCCTCGCCCTGTCCGGCATGAAGCTCCTCGGCGCCTTCTAGCAATCCTCCTTTCATGGGCGGCGACCTACAATCGCCGCCCATGGTCAGCACCCGCACCGCCACCGTGCTCGTCGGCGTGCTGATCGCAGCAGCAGCCGCCGCCTTTCTGCGGGCCGAGCACCTGAAGCTCGAGCGCTCGCCGGTCGCGCGGCCCGAGATTCAGAAGTTCTTCTCGGCCACCTGCACGGCCGGAACGCGGCACTGCAACCCGGCGCACCGCGCCGCCCTCTCGTTCACGCTGCGGCGGCCCGCGACGGTCTCGCTCGCCGTCGTCGACGGCGGCGGGCACGTCGTCCGGGAGCTCGCAGGCCCCGAGCCCCGGCCCAGGGGCGTCGTCAGCACGTCGTGGGACGGCCGCACGGCGTCGGGTCGCCTGGCGCCCGACGGCGACTACCACCTGCGGGTCGACCTGCGCTCGCTCGGCCGCACGATCACCATCCCCGACCCGGTCGTGCTCGACGACACGCCACCGGTGCTGACCCTGAAGAGCCCGGCCGGCGCCGTCCCCGTGCGCTACGCCGTGAGCGAGCGGGCGCGGGTGTGGGCGGTGGCGCGGTTCGCGGGCTACACCGGGGCGGGCGACCCGCCGCGGGCCGCGTTCCGGGGCCGAAACGGCGTCGTCCACTTCAAGCCCGCCCGCAAGATCCCGCCCGGAACGCCCATCAGCCTCGTGCTGTTCGCGCTCGATGCGGCGGGCAACTCGTCGGCGATCGTCCCGGTGCCGGGGTTGCGCATGCCCGCGCGGTGAAAGAGAATCCCGGGGGATGGAGGGGAGGGCTCCCTGAACACGGTCGTCTGGGTGTCGGGCGCGCTGCGGGCCGACCACCTCGGCTGCTACGGCGCAAGCCGTGTCCGGACGGACACGATCGACGCGCTGGCGGCTTCGGGCGTGCGCTTCGACCAGTGCATCGCCGCGGCGCCGCGCACCTCGCTCGCCGCGACGTCGATCGCCACGGGCCGGTATCCGCACCGTCACGGCGTGCTCGACTGGGGAAGCGAGGTGGCCCCCGGCACGGAGACGATGCAGGGCCGGTTCGCCCGCTCGGGCTACGAGGTGGCCTCGTTCGTCTTCGACGACGGCTTCCTCTTTCGCACCATGCCCGACGCGATGGTGCGCGGCCGCAGCGACTCGATCGACCCGATCCTGGGCTGGCTCCAGGCCAACGCGGGCCGTCCCTTCCACCTCTTCGTGCACTCCTGGGCGACGCATCCGCCCTACAGCGCCCCTCATCGTGCGAAGGCGGAGTGGCGCGAGGGCAAGCGCCGACTCCTGGAGCGCATCCAATCCGACACAGCCTCGGGCCTCAACCAGGCCCGGGAGGCCTACCGGCGCGCGGTCGAGTACCAGTCAGAGCACAACGTCGCCGCGCTTCTGGAGACGCTGGACGAGCTCGGGATCCGCGAGTCGACCGCCGTCGTCATCACAGCCGACCACGGCGAGTCGTGGGGCGAGCGGTTCGCCGACAAGTCGGACGTGCGCGGCGTCTACCAGCTGCACGGGGCCGGGCTGTGGGACGAGGTGCTGCGCGTGCCGCTGATCGTGACGGCGCCGGGGCTCGACCCGGGGATCGTTCGGTCGCAGGTGCGCACGGTCGACATCGCCCCGACCGTGCTCGACCTCGCGGGGCTCGATCCGCCGGCCGAGGCGGACGGCAGCTCGCTCCGGCCGCTCGCGGAGGGACGCGAGCGCGGCGACCGCCTCGCCCTCGCCGTGACGAGCGACCTCGGCAACCTGAGCCAGATGGCGGTGCGCATGCCGCCATGGAAGATCGTCCGCTGGGTGCCCTCCGACGACGAGGAGGCCTACCGCCTCGACGTCGACCCGCGCGAGCAGACCGACGTCCGCGCGCAGGCACCCAGGCGGCTGCGGCGCATCCTCGACGACGAGCTGGGCGGCCTGCGCCGCGAGATCGTCATGTCGGCCGAGGAGGAGGCGGCGGTGACGCGCCGGCTGGAGGACCTCGGCTACCTGTGAGGTACGCCGAGGGCGACCGGCTCGCGCCGGCCGAGTACCGGCGCCTGCGCGCCGCGGCGGGCTGGCCCGACCCGGCGCTCGACGACGCGGCCCTCGCCGAGACGCTCGCGGCGAGCTGGAACGTCACCGCCCGGGATGACGAGGGCGCGCTGGTCGGCATGGGCCGCGTCCAGGACGACGGCCTCTACGCCTCGATCTGGGACATGATCGTGCTGCCCGAGCACCGCCGCCGCGGGGTCGGCGGCGCGATCTTCGAGCGCATGCTGGCGCGCTGCCGCGGCCGCTCGCTGGTCTCGCTGGTCGCCACCCCGTACGGCGCCCCGATGTACCGGGCGGCCGGGTTCAGCGAGGAGAGCCTCGGCTCGGTCGCGCTCTTCCGCCGCGACGTGCAATAGACGCACCATCGGGGTCAGACGCACCATTGGGGTCTGACCCCGTTGGTGCGTCCCACCAGGGGATCGGAGCGGCGACGTGGCCGTCTCGCACCCGCACGCCCTCGGACCGCAGGCGCTCGGCGTGCTCCGGCTCGTGGCCGGGGACGAGCCGGCCGGCGACCGTCACGACCCGGTGCCACGGCAGGCCGTCGCTGCGGGCCATCACCGCCCCGACCGCGCGGGCGGCGCCCGGCCGGCCGGCGGCTTCGGCGACGCCCGAGTAGGCCGCGACGGCGCCCGCCGGGATCGACCGCACGACCTCCTCGACGCGGGCCTCGAACTCGGAGCCCGCCGCCACGATCCGGAAGCCGACCGGCGCCTGCACCACTCCACCCTAGACTTTCCGGCAATGCGCCCGACCCGGCTCGACTGGCTGCTGCTTGCGACCCTCGTCGTGCCGACCTGGGAGAAGATCCGCTGGGAGACCTCGGCGGTCAGCCTGACGATCACCAACCTGATCGCAAGCGTGTTCATCGCCGTCTTCGTGCTCGACCGCCTCGCCCACCGCGATGCCCGGCTCCCCTCCGCGTCGATCGCGCTCCTCGGCTTCATGCTGGCGTTCGCCGCCGTCTACCTGGCCGGCTACTTCGACCTGCGCGACCACGACGCGTTCGCCTTCTGGGTGAAGGGGATCGTGACGTGGGCGGTGCACTTCGCCTTCCTCGTGTGCGCCTGCGCACACGTGGTGCGGCGCGGCAAGGAGCTCTTCGTCCGCTGCGTGTGGGCGTTCGTCGCCGGGATGGTGCTGAACTGCATCTACGGCGCCGTGCAGCTCGCGCTCCAGGTCGGGGCGGGGGTGAACCTCGACACGCTGGTGGTCGGCCCGCTCACCGCGGGCCAGGGCAAGCAGGGCGGGATCGGCGTCTTCGGCCAGGTCGGCGGCGAGAAGACCGTCTACCGGATCAACGCCCTCACCGGCGACCCCAACCACCTCGGCGTCATGCTGTGCGTGCCGATCTTCATCCTCCTCGCCTGGTATCTGCTCGACCCGCGAGGACGGCGGTGGGCGGCGGCGACGATCGTGCTCATGGTCGTCGTCCAGACGCTCACGCTCTCGCGGTCGGCCGCACTCGGCGACATCGTCGGCCTGCTGGTGATCCTGCCCGGGCTGCGAGGGCACCTGCCGCCGGCCCGCCGGATCGCGATCGGAGCCGGCGTGCTGGCCGTCGCCGCAGCCGCCGTCTACGCGTCCTCGAGCTTCGTCCAGACGGTGATCTCCGCCCGCACCCAGACCTCCGGCAGCGGCGTCCTCACCCACCTCCAGTTCTACCAGCTCGTCCCGCCGGCGCTCGATCCCAACCCGCTCTTCGGCATGGGCTACAACACGTTCGCGGTCTTCTACGAGTTCCTGACCGGCCGCACCGACTACGGCCCGCACAGCTCGTGGATCGCCACCCTGGTCGAGACCGGCATGGTCGGGTTCGGGCTCTACCTCGTCTACTTCGCATGGCTCGTCGCCAATTCCGTCCGCCTGCGGCTGGCCGCCGACCCCGACATCTCCCGGTTCGGGTGGGGGATCCTCGCCGGGCTCGCGGGCACCGCCGTCGCGAACCTCTTCTACCTGACGATGGCGCTCGAGTACTTCTTCGTGGTCGCGCTCCTGGCGGTGGCGGGCGCTGCGCTCTTCGCGCCGGAACGCGTGCCGGCCGCGCGGTTGGCGTCCGTAGGATCTCCGGCGTGATCCCGGCGATCGAGATCGTCTTCTGGGCCAGCCTGGCCGCGCTGGTGTGGACGCACGTCGGCTACCCCGCCGCCGTCACCGCCCTGGCCCGCCTTCGCCCGCGCCCGCCGCGGCGCGCCGCGATCCTGCCGGCGGTAGCCCTCATCGTCCCGGCGTACAACGAGGAGGACGTGATCGAGCGAAAGCTCGAGAACGTGCTCGCCCTCGACTACCCGCCCGAGCAGCTGGAGATCGTCGTCACCTCGGACGCGTCCACCGATGCGACGCACGCCATCGTGGCCCGGTTCGCCGGCCGCGGAGTGCGGCTGATCGAGTGCGAGCGGGGCGGCAAGGTCGCCGCCCAGGACCGGGCCGTGCGCGAGACGACCGGCGAGATCGTGGCCTTCGGCGACGCCAACGTCGAGTGGGAGCCGGACGCGCTCCGCGAGCTCGTGGCGCCGTTCGCCGACCCCGACGTGGGGATGGCCTGCGGCCAGGTGCGGCTCGTGAACCCCGCGGGCGGGACGAACCAGGAGGGCGTCTACTGGCGCTACGAGATGTGGCTTCGGGCGCGGGAGTCGCTCGTGCATTCCATGACGGGCTCGAACGGCGCCATCTACGCGGTGCGCCGCGACGCCTACCGCGAGGTCGACCCCCGCTTCGGCCACGACCTGAGCTTCCCGTACCTCATGGTGCAGAACGGCTACCGGGCGGTCTACGAGCCGGACGCCCGCGCCACCGAGAACATGACGACCGACATCGAGGACGAGTTCCGGCGCAAGGTGCGGATGTTCGAGCACGCCTGGCTCATGCTCTTCCGGGGCCGGATGTTCCGGCTGCGGGTCGGGCCGGTGTACTGGGTGGAGCTCGTCTCGCACCGGCTTCTGCGGTACTGGAGCGGCCCGCTGCACGTGCTGCTTCTGGCGTCGAGCGCGATCCTGGCAGGGCACGGGACGGTCTACGCCGTGGCGCTGGGCGTCCAGCTGGCCGGGCTGGCGCTGGTCGGGGTGTCGATCCTGGCGCGCGGCCGCATCCGCGTGCTCCGGATCCTGCACTACTACCTGCTCGTGACCCTGGCGACCGTCATCGCGCTCGGGGGGTACCTGCGGCGCGGCGTGCCCGCAACCTGGGACAAGGCGGCCGGAACGCGGCTGTGAGCTTCTACGAGCGGTACGGCAAGCGGGCGGTCGACATCGCGGGCGGCGCGGTGCTGGGCGTGGCCGGCGCGCCGTTCATGGCGGCCGCCGCGGCGATCCTGTGGCGCACGCAGGGACGGCCCATCCTCTTCCACCAGACCCGGGTCGGCCGCGGCGGCCGGGAGTTCACGATCGTCAAGTTCCGAACGATGGTGCCGGGCGCGGCCCACCACGGAGCCGGGATGTGGTTCGAGCCCGACGACCCGCGCGTGACGCCGGCCGGCCGCGTGCTGCGGGCGAGCTCCATCGACGAGCTGCCCCAGGTCTGGAACGTCCTGCGCGGCGACATGTCGCTCGTCGGGCCGCGGCCGAAGCCGCCCGAGATCGTGGGCCGCTACATGAGCCGCTACCGCGAGACGCTGCGGGTCCGCCCCGGCCTCACCTGTCTCGCCGCGGTCGAGGGCCGAAACACGCTGCGGCGGTCGCAGATGATCGACGCCGACCAGCGCTACGCGCGCGACGTCACCCTGAGGTCGGATCTCGGCATCATGCTGCGGACGGCCGCCGTCGTCCTCTTCCGGCGCGGCTACCACGCCGAGGACGAGAGCGAGGAGTGGGTCGAGGACGTCCCCGCCGACGAGGTCGCGGGCTGACCGGCTGGCTCGATGCCGCCGCCTACGAGCGGGCCTGGGAGGCCGGCGGCGACCGCGACCCCTACTTCCATCCCCGCTACCTCGAGGCGGCGGCGGTGCTGGACGATGCGGAGCCGGCCGCGTTCGCCCACGGCGGCGTCCTTCACGCCTTCCTGGTCCGGCCGCTCCCCGGCGCGGCGTGCGACATCACCACGCCCTACGGCTACGGCGGGCCGCAGGGGTCGGGGGCCGGCTGGCGCGAGCCGTTCCGGGCAGCGTGCGCCGAGCGGCGCGTGGTGAGCGAGTTCGTGCGCTTCCATCCGCTGCGCGGGAACCAGGCGCAGGCCGGCGGCGACGTGGCGCTGCGCCACGTCCAGGACACCGTGACGGTCGACGTGTCCCAGGACGACGACGCGCTCCTCGCGCAGATGGCCTCGGCGGGCCGGACGGCGGTGCGAAAGGCGCTGAAGGCCGGCGTCGACGCGCGGCCCTCCGGCGACCTGGGCCGGTTCCGCGACATGTACCTCGACACGATGCGCCGGGTCGGCGCCGCCGAGAGCTACCTGTTCCCGGCCGAGTTCTTCGAGCGGCTGGAGCGGATGGGCGACGGGATCCTGATGCTCGACGCCGGCTGCGCCGCCGGACTGTTCCTCGTGGGCGGGGGCGCGATGCACTACTTCCTCTCGGCATCCACCGACGAGGGCCGGAAGGCCTCGGCCACGAACGGCGTCCTCTACGCGGCGATGCGGCACGCGCGCGAGGCGGGGCTCGCAACCCTCCACCTCGGCGGCGGCCTGTCCGACGGCGACAGCCTCCAGCGCTTCAAGCGGTCGATGGGCTCGGGCCGCACGCCGTTCTTCGTCGGCTCGGCCGTGCACGACGCGGATGCCTACGCGGAGCTCTGCGCCGCCGCGGGCGCGGTGGACGGCGACCGCTTCCCGGCCTACCGGACCTAGCCGCGCCGCAGCCGGCGGCGGATGATGTGCGGCACCTCCCGGCCGCGCTCCTGCCACACGTGGAGGCGGGCGAAGTTCCAGAGCTTGACCGTCCAGTTGTGAGCGGCGTACGCCGCCGCCGGGACGCGCGGGGCCTCGCCCGACCCGGGCACCTCGTACCCGTGCCTGCGCAGGGCCGCGGAGGCCTCCGCCGCGAACACGGCCTGCTGGGCCCGGGTCATCTGCGTGCGCCATTTGCCCACCGACCGCGTGCCGATGCCGGCGAAGAGCTCCGAGAACCAACTCTCCTGGCCGGCGGCGAGCTTCCCGGCCGCCGAGTCCTCGATGGCGAGCATCTGCGGCAGGTAGGCGACCTCGCAGAACGCGCACACTCTGCGCACGACCGGCTCGGGGTCTGCGACGAGGTCCTCGTACCGGATCGTGAGCACGGCCCCGCCGTAGCGGGCCTGGGCGGCGTCGCCGGCGTCGACGGCCGCCCGCCACTGGCGGGCCGCGGCCCACACGTTCGAAGGCCCGAAGGGCACGCGCAGGAGCGAGAGGGCAACGTCGCGGCCGTCGCGCACCAGGTTCACGATCCGGGCCTCCGGGAAGACCCGCTTCACGAGGTCGAGCTCGCCGACGTAGTACGGCGTCTTGTCGGCCCAGCGCGGCTTCCCGTGGAGCTCCGCATAGGCCAGGAACGGCGCCTCCAGCGCGGCCCGGTAGGCGGCCGGCCCTGTGCGCCCGGCCCGCGCCGGCGGGCCGCCGGGGAGCGCCCACTCGCGCACCTTCGGATGCCGCCACACGGCCTGCGCCAGCCGGTCGAACTCGGCATCGGTCGCGAGCGGCCCGCCGGCCTCCGCGGCGAAGTCGACCAGGATCATCGACTCGGTCGGGATCGCGACATCCGGGCTGCGGTCGAGGATGAGCCGCAGCATCGTCGTCCCGGAGCGGTCGCAGCCGACGATGAAGAACGGCGGCGCGATCACCGCACGACCTCCCGGTAGACGTCCTCGTGCCGGCGGGCGACCAGCTCCCACGAGAACGGCCCGGCCGCCGCCCGCTCGCTCGCGGCCGCGAGCGCGGCGCGGCCCGCGTCGTCGCCGAGCACGCCGGCGACGGCCACCGCGAGCGCGGCGGCGTCACCCGGCGGGACGAGGACGCCGATCCCGTGCTCGTCGTGGAGCTCGCGGAAGCTGCCGACGTCCGAGAGGACGAGCGCCCGCCCGAACGCGAGCGCGGCGAAGAGAACGCCCGAGCTGTCGATCCGCCGGTAGGGCAGGACGACCACGTCGGCGCGGCGCAGGAGCGCGGCCAGCTCGGCATCCGACAGGAAGCGGTCGACGATCTCGACCCCCGGACCGGGACGGCCGAGCGCGGCGACATCCATCATCGTCCGCCCGGCGATGACGAGCGTCGCACCCGGGACGCGCTCGCGGACGGCCGGCCATGCGCGCACCAGGACGTCGGCGCCCTTGTACGGGCGCAGGATGCCCGGCAGCGCGGCGAGCGGGCCGGGGGGCGCGGCCGGCGGCGGCACCTCCGGCTCGTCGCGCAGGTAGCCGAACGCCCCGTGCGGGATGACCCGCACCCGCCCGGCCGCGACGCCGCAGCGCTCGACGAGCGCCCGCCGGCCCCACTCGCTGTGGCAGATCACGCGCGCAAACGAGCGGGCGGTGGCCGCGACCGACCGCCGCCGGGCCCGCCCGCCGACGTTGGGGAGCGGGTCGTGGGCGGTGAACACCACCGGCATCCCCGCGGCCGCGAGCCGCCGGTAGAAGCGGCGGTCGAGCGGGCGCAGGACGGCCCACTGGACATGGACGACATCGGGCCGGTCGCGCAGGAGCGCGCGGCGCAGCCCGGCCAGCCCGGCGACGTGCTCGGCCGCCTTCGCGGGCCCGCGCAGCCGCGAGCCCATTGGAAGCGCGTTGGAGCGGCGGTAGAAGTGCTCGACGGCTCGGTAGCCGGCCGGCTCGGGCGCGCGGCCGTGGGCGAATTGCGAGGTCCAGAGCGTCACCCGGTGGCCGCGGACGGCGAGCGCACGCGCAAGCTCGTGGTCGTAAGGGCGCGAATAGCCCGACGGATCGATCAGCGCAACGTGCAGGGACCGGATGTCTGAGCCTGCGCTCAAGGCCGGTCACTACACTACCCGCCCATGTCGTCGAGCCCGCCGCCCCCGGCCCGTGAGGTGCGGGTGACCGACTATGTCCGCCGTGTTGCACGGCGCTGGTACATCGTCGTGGCGGCCGTGGTCATCGCCGTCGGCCTCGTGTTCCTGCACGCGGTGAGCGGGTCGAGCAACCAGGCCACCGCCACCGCGAGCATCTACCTCGGCCAGCCGCTGGCGGCGGGCGGCGGTGGGGTGATCACCCAGACGCCGCAGTCGAACGCCGGCATCGCCGTGGCGTTCGTGAAGTCGACGGCCACGCTCGCCGATGCCGCCCGGGCAGCGCAGCTGACGGTCGCCAAGCTCCATGGGCACGTGAGCGTCGTCGGCTCCAACCTGTCGGCCGGGGGAACGGCCGGTAGCGCATCGAAGGCCGCGAGCGGCTCCCCCACGATCTCCATCACGGTCGAGGGGCCGTGGAGCCGCCAGCGCGTCCAGGCGGCTGCCGAGTCGCTGGCGAACAGCCTGATGGCATTCGAGAACCGCTACACCAGCGTCAAGCGCAAGCAGCTCAAGACCCGGATCGCGGCCGAGCAGGCCGAGGCCGGCCAGCTTCAGGACAGCATCGACCGCGCGAACGCCGCCCTCGAGCAGATCTCCGGCTCGAGCCTGGCGTCGATCGACAAGGCGGCGGCGTCGGCGTCGTGGGGCCAGATCCTCGCCACGTCCACGCAGCAGCTCGGCGACGTCTCGACGCAGCTTCCCGACGACCAGATCGCCCTGGCGGCCGTCGACTCGATCGAGTCGGCGCAGATGATCAGCGATGCCAGGGGCCGCCAGGTGAGCGCGATCAAGCGGCGCAGCTCCCTGGTCGTCGCGGCGTGCATCGGATTCATCGTCGGCATTGGCCTCGCGCTGGCGTGGGACGAGGTGCGAAACCGGCGCGGCAGGGTCCAGGCGTAGAGTTCCCCTGATGGCGACGAGATCGTGTCCCGACTGGCCGGAGCTCCTCGAGCGCGCGCCCGACCTGCACTTCAAGCACTACACCGCCGACGAGCTCCAGCTTCCCCACGACGTGGTGCTGGCCCTGGGCGACGTCCGGCTGGCGAGCATCGAGGTGTGCGCCGACCGGACGCGCAACGTCTTCAACCCGGCCCACACCGACCCGCGGCTCGGCGAAGCGCTCCGGGCCAGCTTCTGGACCGATCTCGACGATCGGGGGGATGGCGGACCCGCCGGTTCTGGGTGAGTCCGGCTCGCCGGAATGGGGGTGTCCGCGCCCCGGTTTTGGTGCCGATACGTCGTGTAGTCCCAGACAGCTCTACGAGGGGATGCGCACGATGCACGATCCAAGCCACGCGTCGGACGACGCGGACGAGACCCTGGCCGAGGCCGAGGAGCACCTCCTCGCCGCCGACGCCGCCGACATGCACCGCCTCCTGGCGTGGTACTACGGCTCCGACGAGCCGGCCGGCCCCCATCTGCCCTATCCGCAGGTCGAGGACCAGGCGGCCTAGCCTGAAACACCGGGGCCTGGCCCCGGTGTTTCAGCCGATCACGCCCTCGTGAGGCCGGAGAGCGCCAGGTCGACGAGCTGGGCCGGGTCGCGGCGGACGCGCTCGCCGGCGGCCGGCTTGTGCTCCAGGACGAGGTCGGCGACCGCCGTGAGCGGCCGCAGGCGACCCTGGGCGACGAGGCGCTCGTCGACGCCGCCCAGCCGGGCCGCGAGGACGGTGTAGACGGGCGTGCCCAGCACGGCCGCCTCGCGGTTCATCGTGCCGCCGGCGCTCACGACGAGGTCGGCTCCGGCGACCAGGCTCGCTCCGTCGACCGCGTGGTCGGGAACGACCACCGCCGGCAGGTCGAGCGCGCGCAGCCGCTCGGCCTGAGCGGGCGTGCGCGGCAGGACGACCGCGCGCACGCCGTCGCGGCGGCCGAGATGATCGAGCACCTCATCGAAGAGCGGGTTCTCGAAGCGGTGATACAGGGCGACGTCGGCGGGCGGGCGAAGGACGACTCCGACGTTCCCGCCGTCGAGCCCGAGCGCCGCCGGCACCGCCGGGTCGAGGCGGACGTCGGCCAGCGAGTACTCCTCCTTCAGGCCCGGGTAGCGGACGAGCTTGGCCGGCCGGGCGCCGAAGCGGCGCAGCCGGGCCGGAGGGATGGCGTCGGGCACGAGCACCCGCGAGGCGAGCCGGCAGTTGAGCGAGTGCTGAAGGGTCGCGTACTCGTAGTCGAACATCGTCGTGTTCGGCACGCGGAGGGCGGCGCATGCCATCGGCAGGTCGGTCGACCCGTGCGCCACGCCGGCGTCGAAGCGGCCGCGGCGGCCGAAGCGGATCATGGCCGCGACGCGGTCGCCGGCCGCGCGCGCCTTGCCGGCGCGCGAGCGGCCGCCGTGACGGCCGATCACGGTGTGCTCGATCCCGTACAGCTCCAGCAGCTCGATCGTCTGGGCGAACGCCCGGGCCGTCACCGCCACGTCCCAGCCGCGGGCACGCATGCGCCCGATCATCGGGGCGAACACGACGACGTGCGGGGAGTTGGTGAGGTCGATCCAGACGCGCACGCCCGGCTCAGGCGGCTGCCGGCGCCGCCGCCCGCACCGCCGCGACGACCTCGCGCTGGGAGGCCTCGTCGAGCGTCGGGAACATCGGCAGCGCGAGGCTCTCGCGCGCGGCCCGCTCGGTGTGGGGCAGGTCGCCGGGGCGATAGCCGAGCGACGAGAAGACGGGCTGGAGGTGAAGCGGCGTCGAGTAGTACGGCACCGCGCCGATACCGGCGTCGCGAAGGCGCGCGGCCAGCGCGTCACGCTCGGCGGCGCGCACGACGTAGAGGTGGTAGACGTGCGACGTGCAGCGGGCCTCGTGCGGGAGCTCGACCAGGTCGCCCAGCCCGAGGTCGATGTAGCGGGCGGCGGCCGCGCGCCGGGCCTCGTTCCAGCCCGGGACGTGCGGAAGGAGCACGCGCATGATCGCGGCCTGCATCTCGTCGAGGCGGGAGTTCATCCCGACGTGCTCGAACACGCGCTTGTCGCGCGAGCCGTGGAAGCGGAGCATGCGCACGCGGTCGGCGACGTCGCGGTCGCGCACGAGCACCATCCCGCCGTCGCCCATCGCCGGGAGGTTCTTGCTGGGGAAGAACGAGAGCGTGGCGGCGTCGCCGAACGTGCCCACCGGACGGCGGTCGTAGCGGGCGCCGTAGGCCTGGGCGGCGTCCTCGACGAGCGCGAGCCCGTGCCGGTCGGCGATCTCGCGCAGCGCCGGCAGATCGGCGGGCTGGCCGCACAGGTGGACGGCGACGATCGCGCGCGTCTTCTCGGTCACGGCCGCCTCGGCGGCGGCCGGATCGAGGTTGAACGTCGCCGGGTCGATGTCGGCGAAGACCGGCGTGGCGCCTGCACGGCAGACCGCCTCGGCGGTCGCGTAGAACGTGTGCGAGGGGCAGATCACCTCGTCGCCAGGCCCGACCATCAGCGCCTCCAGCGCGAGCACGATCGCATCGGTGCCGTTGGCCACCGCGACCGCATGCCTGGCGCCGAGTGCGTCGGCGACCTCCTCCTCGAGCGCGCGCACGTTCGGGCCGAGGATGAACCGGCCGGAGTCGATCACGTCGCACGCGGCCTGCTTCACGTCGTCGAGGAGGTGGGCGTACTGGCCGCGGATGTCCATCAGAGGGACGGGCATCGAAGCAGGTTATCGAGCGGCCGAGCGGCGCCGACGCAGTAGCCAGACGGCCGCGGCGGCCAGTCCCGCCGCCACGACGACGTAGTTCAGATCGCCCAGGCGGCGGTGCCAGGTATCCCAGTTGGCGCCGGCCGCGTCGCCGATCGAGACGAGCAGAAGGCACCACGGAAGGCAGCCCAGGATCGTCAGCAGCGAGAAGCGCCCCAGCGGCATGCGCGCCACCCCGGCGGGGAGCGAGATGAACGTGCGCACCACCGGCACGAGCCGTGAGAAGAAGACGACCGGCGTCCCGTGC
This sequence comes from uncultured Actinomycetes bacterium, assembly GCA_963805545.1. Taxonomy (GTDB): domain Bacteria; phylum Actinomycetota; class Thermoleophilia; order Gaiellales; family JAICJC01; genus JAICJC01. The sequence continues at coordinate 459,126 of CAWDUU010000005.1, read as the reverse complement.
CGCTCGAACCAGCGGTGGGCCTGCTCGACGTGGCGGCGGTTGCGCTCGGTGCGGTAGAGCCACGCGTCGATCCCGTAGGCGCCGACGGCCCACGCGATCCACGACCCCACAAGGTTGGCGAAGGCGCCGACGAGCACGGCCCCCGCGAAGCTCATGTCGCCCTGCGAGACGAGGTAGCCGGCGTAGATCATCGTCACCTCGCTCGGCACCGGAATGCAGGCGCTCTCGAGCACCATGAGCAGGAAGACGGCCTCGAGGCCGTGGTTGGCGACGAACGTCTGAATCGTGTGCGACAGCGACCCCACGGCGGCGGAGCCTACAGATCGTCGGGCGCGCCCACGGCAGCCAGGTAGCCGCCGCAGAGGGCGGTCACCACCGCCATGGTCGCGATCGAGACGCGGTAGTCGACCACGCTCAGGATGGCGGCGCCCAGCGCGATCGAGACGATCTGCGGGGTGCCGACGATGGTGTCGGCGGCAGAGTAGACCCGGCCCTGGAGCTCGGCAGGTGTGCGGATCTGAATCGCAGTGCCGAACCCGACGACCGCGAACGAGAGGCCGGCGCCCGCGATCGCGATCCCGATTCCGACGGCCGCGACGTTCGGGACGAGGAAGAACGCGTCGCCAAAGCCGAAGAGCAGGATGCCGACGGCGACCGTCCGCGCGTCGCCGATGCGGCGGAGCAGCCTCCCCGCCCCGACCGCGCCGGCGATGGCGCCGACTCCCTGCGCGGCGCTGAGAACGCCGAGGAACGCCGGCGGCCGGTGCAGGCCCTGCTGGAGGACGGCGAAGATCGCCGTCTCGGCGAAGCCGACCACGAGCAGCGTCGCGGCCACCGTGAACACGATCCGGCGCAGGCCGGGACGGTGCCGGATGTGGCTGATCCCGGCGCCGAGCTGGGTCAGGATGTGGTGCTCGGGCGCGACCGGCCGCACCTCGCGCAGCCGCAGGCCGCCGAGACATGCGGCCGAGGCGAGGAAGGTGGCGGCGTCGAGCCCCGCGACGGCCCGTCCGCCCACGGCGGCGTAGAGCCCGGCACCGACCAGCGGCGCAACGAGGCGCGAGCCCTCGCTCGCCGTCTGGAGCACGGCGTTCGCGTCGCCCAGCCGCTCCTCGGGCAGCATCTGCGTGAGAAGCGCCGACTGCGCGGACGTGAAGAGGAACCCGGCGGCGCCGTACAGGAACGTGACGACGTAGATGATCCAGACGTCGCCGCGGTCGTGGACCAGGAAGAGCGCGCCGAGCACGGCGGCGATCGCAAGGTCGGTGGCGATCATGACCGGGCGCTTGCGCAGCCGGTCCACGAGGAGCCCGAGCGCCGGCGCGACGAGCCCGGGGACGGCGAGGACGAAGAACACCAGACCGGCCTTGGCGTTGGAGCCCGTCAGCGTCTTCACCCAGACGCTCAGGACGAGGTACATCGCCCGGTCGCCGAAGAGCGAGAGGCTCTGGCCGACGAGAAGCAGGCGCGTGTCGCGATCCGCGAAGAGCGCCCGCATGCCCGCTCAGTTGCCGGTGGCGGTGGGGCGCAGCGGGAATCCGGCGGCGATCGCCTGGACGGCGGCCGAGCCCTCGGGCCGGCGGGCGGGATCCACCCTGTCGGCGTAGCGGACGATCAGCTCCGTGATCCGCTCGCCCAGCTCCCTGAGCTCGGCGGGCGTCAGGTAGACGAGCGCCTCGCTCATGAAGGCCGCCGTGCGCCACTCGGGCGAGGCGGCCCGCCGGCGGCCGAGCCAGTCGCGCAGGCGGTCGACGTCGCGTTCGAGCACGACCGACGTGAGCGCCGACGCGGCGGCGTTCGCCTCCGCGTCGGGGCCGAGCTCGTCCCAGCTGTGCTGCGCGGAGCCGATCCGCCACGGGCGCACGCGCCCGGGCCCGGCCGGAGCCTCCTCCAGGAACCCGGACTTGGCCAACTGGCGCAGGTGAAACGAGCAATTGGCGGGAGACAGCCCGAGCAGGTTCGCGGCCGCCGTCGCCGTCAGCTCGCCCTCGCGGGCGACGAGCTCCATGAGCTCCATCCGGGTCGGGTGGGCGAGCGCTCGCATCACCCGCGGATCCGTGAGCCGGCGGCTCTCGAAAGACATGTTTCGAAACATATCTTTCGATACCCCTCGCCGTCAATTCCCGCCGTCGCCGCCACGGCGGCTTTCTAGCTCTCGGTCGCGACCAGCGTGGCCAGGTTGCGGAGCTGGTCGCCGAGCGCGCTCTTCATCGGCCCGGACGCCACCGCCGAGGCCAGGAACGGCAGCTCCACCTCGGCCGTGAGCGTGACCTTCGAGGCGTGCTCGCCCTCCGGCTCGATCTCGAAGACCGATGTGCCCTTGCGCTTGCCGTCGACCCGCTCCTCCACCAGCCGCCGGGGCGGGTCCTGCTCCACAACCCGCACCGTCATCGGCTCACGCACGCCGACGCTCACGAGCTGACAGGTTATGTCGCCGTTCTCGAGCACGCGGGCGTCGCGGATCTCGTCCGGCAGCATGCGGATGTGCTTGTGCGGGTCGGCGATCCACTCCCACACCGCCTCGGGAGGCGCCGGGCAGGTGGTCGAGACCGTGACCTTCACGCCGCCGCGTACTCGCGCACTGTGCGGTAGAGCGTGTCGCGCTGGCGGGGCCGGAAGCCGGCGTTTCGGATGTAGTGGACGAAGTCGTCTGTCGTGGCGCGATAGGTCGTGCCGGCCGCCGAGACCACGTTCTCCTCGATCATGATCGAGCCCATGTCGTCGGCGCCGAAGCCCAGCGCCACCTGGCCGATCTTCGTCCCCTGCGTGACCCACGAGCTCTGGATGTGCTCGACGTTGTCGAGGTAGATCCGCGTCACCGCCTGCATCAGCAGGTAGTCGAAGCTGGTGGGGTTCCAGGTCACCTGCGGCGCGAGCGCCGTGTTGTCGGGCTGGTACGTCCACGAGATGAAGGCCCGGAAGCCGTGCATCTCGTCCTGGAGGTCGCGGATCACGCGCAGGTGCTCGACGCGCTCCTCGAGCGTCTCGACGTGGCCCCACATCATGGTGGCCGTCGTGCTCATGCCCAGGCGGTGGGCGGCGCGCATGATCGCGAGCCACTCGCCCGAGGTGGTCTTCCTGGGCGAGATGATCTTGCGGACGCGGTCGACCAGCACCTCGGCACCGCCACCGGGCAGCGAGTCGAGGCCGGCGTCGCGCAGCCGGGCCAGCGTGTCGGAGGACGAGAGCCGGGCCTTGCGCGCGACGTGCTGGATCTCCGACGGCGAGAGCGCGTGCAGGTGGATCGGGTAGCGGGCCTTGATCGCCCGGAACAGGTCCTCGTACCAGTCGAGGCCGAGATCCGGGTTGTGGCCGCCCTGCATCAGGATCGCGGTCCCGCCCAGGGCCAGGGTCTCCTCGATCTTCTTGAAGATGACCGGCCGCGGCAGGACGTAGCCCTCGCGGTCGTCGCCCGGCCGCCGGTAGAAGGCGCAGAAGGCGCAGTCGGTGTAGCAGATGTTCGAGTAGTTCAGGTTGCGGTCGACGATGAACGTGACGACGCCCGGCTCGGAGCGGCGGTTCCGCAGCTCGTGAGCCGCCCGGCCCACCGAGACCAGGTCGCGCGAGCGCAGAAGCTCGGCCGCCTCGCCGTCGGTGATGCGCTCGCCGTCGAGCGCCCGGTCGAGGATCTCGGCGACGCTCACCCCGCCACCTCCGCGAGCTCGACGAACCGCAGCTCGGGCACCGTGTCCAGCTCGCCCGCAAGGTGGGCGAGCTCGAAGAAGCGGACGACGCCCATGCGCTCGCGGGGGCCGAAGTGGTAGCGGAGCTTCTCGAAGTAACGGGCCAGGAAGCCGGCCGGCCACCCGTACTCGACCGCCGCCTGGCGCGCCAGCGCCTCGGGCTCCGAGCGCGCCACGGCGAGCGAGCGCAGGTGCGCCCGCTCCAGCTCGCGCAGCCCCTCGCTCACCTCCTGCCGGCAGGCCCAGACGGCGTAGACCATCGGCAGGCCGGTGCGCTCCTGCCACAGCCGGCCCAGGTCGTAGTGCGGCGTCGGGTCCTCGAAGGCGCTTCTGAGGGCGGCGTCGCCGATCAGCATGCGCGCGTCGGCGGGATGGTCGAGCGGCACCAGCTCGACGTCGCCCAGAAGCACCTTCGTGAGGACGACGGACGTCGCGCTCTCGGGGGTGACCGCCACGGTGCGCACCTGCTCGAGCGGCCGGCGGGTGATGAGCTGGATCGAGTCGACGGCGCCCTCGGTCGAGACGCACAGCTCGGGGAGCAGGCGCAGCCTGTCGGCGTTTCGGGCGTACTCGATCGACGAGATCGGCGCGACGTCGATCTCGCCGGCCATCAGCCGCCGGTTGAGGTCGGTCGGAACGCCGGAGACCTGCTCCACGTCGATGCCGGCCAGGTCGTAGAAGACCGGCGCCATGTTGGCGTAGGAGATCCGGCCCAGCCGCAGCGTCACGCGAAGGTCCTGACCGCGTTGTAGAGGGTGTCGCGCTGCACCGGCACCCGCCCGGCCTCGCGGATCAGCGAGACGAGGCTCAGGACCTTCTCCTCCTGCGGGGTGACGGCTCCGGCGGCGTGGGCGATCTGCTCCTCCATCACGGTGCCCTGGATGTCGTTCGCGCCGAAGTGGAGGGCGACCTGGGCGAGCGGCGTCGAGATCATGATCCAGTACGCCTTCACGTTGGCGATGTTGTCGAGCATGAGCCGCGAGACGGCGATCATGCGCAGGTCGTCGTAGCCGGTCGAGAAGCGCCAGCCGCGGCGCTCGAACACGGTGTTCTCGGGGTGGAAGGGCAGCGGGATGAACGCCAGGAATCCACCCGTTTCGTCCTGGAGCTCGCGCAGGCGCAGCAGATGGTCGATCCGCTCCTCGTAGGTCTCGACGTGGCCGTAGAGCATCGTGCAGTGGGTCGGGATGCCCATGGCGTGCGCCGCCCGGTGGGTCGCGATCCAGTGGTCGGGGTGCTCCTTGCCGGGCGCGATCAGCCTGCGCACCCGGTCGGCGAACACCTCGGCGCCGCCGCCGGGGAGCGAGCCGAGGCCGGCCTCCTTGAGGTCGCGCAGCACCTGCTCGCGGGTGAGCCCCGAGAGCTTGGTCATGTGGTGGATCTCGGAGGCCGTGAACAGCTTCAGGTGGACGTCCGGCAGCGCCTCGTGGAGCGCCCGCGTGACGTCCGGGTAATAGTCGTAGCCGATGTGCGGGTGCTCGCCGCCGACCATGTGGATCTCGCTGTAGCCCTCGCGGCCGTGGACGTCGACCGCATGGGCGACCAGGTCGGGGATGTCCCACGTGTATGCGCCGTCCTGGCGGCCGGTGCGCGCGAACGCGCAGAACTTGCACTTCACCCGGCACACGTTCGTGTGGTTCAGGTAGAGGTTGTTGACGAAGAAGACCTCGTCGGTGCCGCCGCGCAGCCGCCGGGCCGTGTCGGCCAGCTCGCCCAGGGCAAGCACGTCGTCGCACTCGAGCAGGGCGATCCCGTCGTCGAGGTCGAGCCGCTCGCCCGCGAGCACCTTCTCGCGGATCGGGGCGAGCGTGTCCAGATGGGCGGCCACGGCCATGAGCAGGCGGAGTGTACCGCCGCCGCTAGCCTTTGCCGCTCGTGAGAACCGTGTCGATCCAGGGCATCAGCGGGTCGGGCAAGACGACGCTCGGAGCCGCGCTCGCGGCCCGGCTCGGCGTGCCCCACCTCGAGACCGACGCGCTCGTCCACGGGCCCGGCTGGACCGAGACCTCCGACGACGAGCTGCGGGCCGCGCTGGAGGAGTTCATGCGCTCGGACGGCTGGGTGATCGACTCCGACTACCGGCGCAAGCTCGGGACGTTCGTCCTCGAGCGGGCCGACACCGTCGTCTGGCTCGACCTGCCGTTGCGCGTGTGCCTGCGGCGGCTGTGGGGCCGGACGATCCCGCGGATCCGAGAGCAGCAGCCGCTCTGGAACGGCAACCTGGAGAGCTGGCGGGCGGCCTTCTTCGGCTGGGAGTCGCTCTTCGTCTACGCGATCCGAAAGCATGCGTCCCAGAAGCGCACGCTGCCCGAGCTGCTCGCCCGGCCGGAGCTGGCGCATCTGAACGTGGTGCGGCTGCGCTCGCCGGCCCAGGTCGAGGAGTGGCTGGGAACCGTCTCCGCCGTGCGGCAATAGCCGCCTGAACAACCGGGGGTTTGGCTGACCGACTACGCGCGCCGCTCGACCGCGCCGCGGACGACCGCGCCCAGCGCCGCCGTGTCCACCCGGCCGTCGAGCGCGTCCAGTGCCGCCGTCGCGGCCGAGGCATGCCGCTCGGCCTCGGCGCGGGCGTCGGCCACCGCGCCCGAGCGGGCGATCCGGGCCAGCGTGGGCAGGACGTCGGCCGGCTTCGAGCCGCGCCGCACCACGTCGCGCACCTCGGGGTCGCGCTGCGCGGCGAGCAGGATCGGGAGCGTGACGGTGCCGTCGAGCAGGTCGGTGCCGAGCGCCTTGCCGGTCGTGTCGGGGTCGCCGTCACAGTCGAGCACGTCGTCGGCGATCTGGAACGCGAGGCCGAGCGCGATCCCGAAGCCCGCCATCCTCTCGACCTCGTCTGCCCTGAGGCCGCCGAGCCGAGCCCCCAGCGAGGCCGCGGCCGCGAACAGCCGCCCGGTCTTGAGCCGGCAGCGCTCCAGGTACTGCTCGAAGGTCGTCTCGGCCCGGCCGGACTGCTCGCGCTGGAGGATCTCGCCCCGGGCGAGCGCCAGGCAGGCGTCGGAGAGGGCGGTCACGGCGGCCATGTCGCCGGTCGTCACGAGCTCCGAGAAGGCCCGCGCGAAGAGGTGGTCGCCCGTCGCGGTCGAGACGCGCGGGCCGCGCGAGCGCCATACCGTCGGCCGCCCGCGGCGGAGCGGCGCCGCGTCGATCTGGTCGTCGTGCACGAGCGTCGCCATGTGGACGAGCTCGACCGCGCAGCCTGCCGAGACGAGCCCGGGCCGCTCGCGCCCGGCGGGCGGAGCGCACAGGTAGACGAGCATCGGCCGCAGCCGCTTTCCGCCCGAGGCGAGCGTCTCGACGCCCGCGGCCGCCACCTCGCCGCCGTCGCGCGCGACGACCTCGCGCAGCCGCTCCTCGACGGCGTCGAGGTACGTCGAGATGCCGGGGACGTCGAGGACGCTTGCGACCGTGCTCACGCCGGCACCGTCCCGACGTGGAGCGCGACCGCGCCGCCCGTGAGGCGCCTGTACTGCACTCGCTCGAGCCCTGCGGCGCGCATGATCGCCGCCAGCTCGGCGGCCGGCGGGAAGCGATGGACGGACGCCGGCAGGTAGCGGTAGGCGTCGGTCTCGCGCGCGATCAGGCGCCCCAGAAGCGGCACGGCCCGGTCCGTCCACAGGCGGGCGAACGGCGCCACGAGCCGGGGCGGCTCGGTCAGCTCCAGGCACACCACCCGGCCGCCGGCGCGCACGACCCGCGCCATCTCGCGAAAGCCGCGCTCGATGTCGGGCAGGTTGCGAACGCCGAAGCCCACCGTCGCCGCGTCGAACTCGCCGCCGGCGAACGGCAGGTCGAGGGCGTCGCCGCGGAGCCACTCCACCTGGGAGCTCTTCGCCCGGGCGGCCTCGATCATCCGCTCCGAGAAGTCGACGCCGACGACGCGGCCCCGGGTCGAGACGGCATCCAGGAGCGCGATCGCCAGGTCGCCGGTGCCGCAGCAGACGTCGATCGCGCTCGACCCCGGGCCGAGGCCGGCGGAGCGGACGGCGCGGGCCCGCCACAACCCGTCCATACCGGCGCTCATCACCCGGTTCATGCGGTCGTACGCCGGGCTGATCCGGTCGAACATCTCGCGCACCTGGTCGGGCTGGAGCGTCACGACCCCCACCGTTCGTAGAGGGTCGCCTCGATGCCTGCGGCGTCGAGGACGCGGCCGGCGACGAAGTCGACGAGGTCGTCGACGGTCTGGGGGAGGTGGTAGAAGCCGGGCATGGCGGGGACGACGGACGCTCCCGCCCGCTTGATCCGGAGCAGGTTCTCGAGGTGGATGTCCGACAGCGGTGTCTCCCGCGGAACCAGGACGAGCTTCCGGCCCTCCTTGAGCTGCACCGCGGCCGCTCGGTGGATCAGGTTGGCCTCGGCGCCGCCCGCGATCGTGCCGACGGTCGCCATCGAGCACGGGCAGACGATGACGGCGTCGGTGCGGCTCGATCCCGACGCGTAGGGGGCCGAGTAGTCCGACTCGCCCCAGATGCGGACCTCGGCGTCGCCGTGATCGGTGACGAACCGCTCGACGGCTCCGTCCGGGTTCAGCTCGCGGTCACCGTAGAGCTCGAGCGCGATCACCTGCGCCCCGGCCCGCGACACCACGACGCCCACGTCGGCACCCGAGGCGACGAGCGCGCGCAGCACACGTGCGGCGTACGGCGCGCCGGACGCGCCGGTCAGTCCGAGCATCACCTGCACGGTGGGAGCCTAACCAGACGGAGGAGTGCCCGTCCGGAGCCCGTCGATGAAATCGACGATCTGCTGGATCTCGTCCTGGGTGAACGCGTCCTTGAACGCCGGCATGCCGCCGCCGCCGTTCTCGATCTGCGCCTGGATATCGGCCTTGTCCGGACGAGGCGCGCCGTGCGAGAGATCCGGGCCGACGCTTCCGCCGCCGGCGCCGAAGTTGTGGCACGTCACGCACCCATGCGTCGAGATCAGCGCGGCCGCGGGCAGGGAGTCGAAGGCCGGGTTCCCGGTGATGTTCGAGCCGGTGACGGCGCCGGGCGCGACGCCTCCCGCGATGGTGAGGGCGATGAGCACGGCGGGCACCGAGAGCCCGAAGGCCATCCCGACCGGACGCCGCGAGATGCGGCGGTCGCGGCCGCGGTCGACGAACGGCCAGATGACGAGCATCACCATGAAGATCGTGGGGATGATGATCGTGGCGAAGATCAGCTCCCACGGCGACTTGAAGATGCGCAGGAGCTCGAAGAGGAACAGGAAGTACCACTCCGGGCGGGGCTCGGTCACCTGCACCGCCGGGTTGGCCTTGCCCTCGTAGAGCGCTCCGAGCCAGCCGTTCTGGCCGTTCGGATGGTGGGCATCGATCGGCCCGGACGTCGCGTGCCAGATCACGGCCATGAGGACGATCATCAGAACGATGATCAGGTTCACGACCGTGTCGTGGAACATCGCGTAGGGGAAGAAGGCGTGGCCCTCCTTCTTCTGCGCGCCCAGCTCCGTCTCGTAGCGGACGCGGCGGTTGATCACCTTGCGGTGGGTGGCGACGGCCATCAGTCCCCGGTCGCCTCGTCGCCGGCGACGGGCCGGCCCGGCCACGGCGTCACGCCGAGCTTCACGACCAGCCACAGGTGCACGAAGATGAGCGCCGCGATCAACCCGGGTATCAACAGCATGTGCAGGGCGTAGAAGCGCGAGATGGTCTGCGCTCCGAAGACCGGCCCTCCCAGCAGGAACTTCGAGATGAACGGGCCGAGCACCGGCGCGGTGCCGTTGATGTTCACGGCCACGACCGACGCCCAGTAGGCCCGCTCGTCCCACACGAGCAGGTAGCCGGTCAGCCCCATTGCCATCGTGGACAGGAAGATCAGCGAGCCGGTGAGCCACGTGAGCTCGCGCGGATACTTGTAGGCGCCGTAGAAGAACACCCGGCCCATGTGCAGGAACAGCAGGATGACCATCATCGAGGCGCCCCACTTGTGCATCCCGCGGATCAGCCAGCCCAGCGTCTCCTGGTCGGTGATGTAGCGGATCGACTCGTAGGCGCCGTTCGGCGAGGGGTCATATGACATCGCAAGCAGCGAGCCGGTGACGGCCTGCATGATGAAGACGGTGAGCAGCGAGCTCCCGAGCGTGTGGAACCACCCTGTCGGCGGAACCTTGCGGAACAGGAACTTGCGGACGAGCGTCGCGAAGCCGGTGCGGTACTCGACCCAGTCCTCGGTCTGGAGCACGAGCTGCTTGGGATCGGGGGCGGGGAGCGGCATCGGGCTACTTGGGCGTCGGCACCGGGCCGTGCTCGTACGTCACGTTCGGGTAGAGGACGTCGGCGACGAGGCTCGGCCCCGGAGGCGCGACCGGCTGGCCGGGCATCTTCACCGGGAAGTACCTGAGCTGGCCGTCGATGAACTCGACCGACCAGCGCTGCGTGATCCAGAGCTCGTCCGAATTCCGGATCTCCCACTGGAAGCGGTCGAGCGGACGGATCGGCGGGCCCGCCGTGCGGCGGCCCTCCTTGTCGTACTGCCCGCCGTGACACGGACAGGCGAAGCCGACGCCCTGCGCGACGGCGACCGGGCATCCGAGGTGCATGCAGCGGTTCGAGAAGACCACGAACATCGCATCGCCTGCGAGCCAGTCGGTATTGCTCTTGCCGGTGTTCTGCACGAACGCCAGGCCCGGGCTCGTCGCCGCGTTCCCGGGATCCTCGACGTAGGTCGCCGCCGTCGGCTTGAAGCTCGGATCGGCCGGGAACGCGTCCACCTTGCCCAGAAAGACCGCCTTGAACTTCGTCTCATCGACCACCGGGCCGAGCATGTACGCGGTGGCGGGAACGCCGATCACACCGCCGATCACCGCTCCGATGCCGACGGTCGAGAGGCTGAGGAATTGGCCCCTGGTCGTCCCGTCGTCAGCCACTCAGGTCCCTTCGCTCGCACGTCCCAGCGGCGGTCGTCGCCGCATCGGCCGAGAGCATAGTCTCCGTCGCGGCCCCCGTCGAGAACGTTCCGAACGTCGCGTTCACCGGTCACCCAGTCCGTATTCGGCCCAGCGGCGGTCGACCAGCGCGCGCACCTCGTCGCTCATGCGGATCACCTCGGGCCACTCGCGCACGTAGCCCTCAGCCTCCAGTTTGGCCGTCGCGTCGATCCCGATCTTGCCTCCCATGAACTGGCGCGTCGGCGCGTGGTCGAGATGGTCGAGCGGCCCCTCCGACATGAGCACGTCGCGGGCCGGGTCGACGTTGGCCCCGACCTGCCACATGACCTGCCCGTAGTCGTGCACGTCGACCCAATCGTCGACGACCACGACGCCCTTGGTCAGCGAGAGCAGGCCGGTGCCCCACACGGCGTGCATCACCTTGCGCGCGTGGCCCGGAAACCCCTTCCTGATCGAGACGATCGCCAGATTGTGGAAGGCGCCCATGAACGGCAGGTCGTAGTCGACCACCTCCGGGAGCGTCATCCGCACCGCCGGCAGGAACAGGCGCTCGGTCGCCTTTCCCAGCCACACGTCCTCCTGGGGCGGCACGCCGACGATGATCGACGGGTAGATCGGGTCGCGGCGATGGGTGATGCAGGTCACGTGGACGACCGGGAACGGCTCCCTCGGCGTGTAGTAGCCGGTGTGGTCGCCGAAGGGGCCCTCGTCGCGCAGCTCGCCCTTCACGATGTGGCCCTCGATCACGATCTCCGACCGGGCCGGCACCTCGATGTCGACCGTCCGGCACTTCACGAGCTCCACCGGCTCGCCGCGCAGGAACCCGGCCAGCATGAGCTCGTCGATGTGCTTGGGAAGCGGCGCCGACGCCGTGTAGCACGTCGCCGGATCGGTGCCCAGGGCGATCGCGACGTCCATGCGCTCGCCCATGCCGCGCCAGTCGGCGGCCGCGTCCTTGTGGATCTGCCAGTGCATCGCGGTGGTCCGAGCGTCGAACTTCTGCACGCGGTACATGCCGACGTTGCGCGTGCCCGTGCGCGGATCGTTTGTGATGACCGCCGGGAGGGTGATGAACGGGCCGCCGTCGCCGGGCCAGCAGGTCATGATCGGAAGCGCGTCCAGCGACGGCGGGTCGAGCACGACCTCCTGGCACGGGCCCGACCCCACCACCCTGGGCCGCGAGTCGGCGATCGACTTCAGCTTGCCGAGTGCGCGGATCTTGCCGACGAAGCCCTCAGGCGGGGTCATCTCGAGCACGTCGGACACCTTCGCGCCAAGATCGTCGAGCCGCTCGACGCCGAGCGCCATGCACATGCGCCGCTCCGTCCCGAACTGGTTGATCAGAAGCGGCATGGACGAGCCGCGCACGTTCGTGAAGAGCAGCGCCGGCCCGCCCGCCTTGGTGACACGGTCGGTGATCTCGGCGATCTCGAGGTGCGGGTCGACCTCGGCCGTCACCTCGGCCAGCTCGCCGTTCCGGCGCAGATGGTCGAGCCAGTCGCGGAGGTCCGAGAAGGCCATCGGGGCCGCCGAGTCTAACCGCGGCGGTGCGGTACCGTCACAACGGGTAGTTGCGTACTCCCGACGACCAGCCGCCGCCTGGACCGCTCTCCGCCGCCCGCACGGCGGTGCTCGCGGGCGGCCTCGTCGCGCTCCTCGCCGTGGTGTCGCTCGCAGCGCGCTCCGGCGACCACGACCGGGCGGTGCCGGGCGGCTCGGTCGCAGGGTCGGCCGGCCACCACGCGCTCGCCTGGGTGCTCCTGGTGCTCGGGCCGATCGCCGCCGTGCTCGGACTCGGGATCTTCCTCTACGCCCAGATCGTCCGGCGGCGCGACCCGGAGATCGTCGCCATGCGCAGGCGGGCCCGCCGCCGGATGCTCGTCCTCGCGGTCATCGCGGCCGCGTTCGTGATCTACACCGTACGGACCGGCCAGAACCCGCTTGGATTCCTGCACGTCCACAATCCGTTCGCAAGCACCAACCCGCCCGGCGCCGGCAAGAACCATGCTCCGCCGCCCGGCCACTCGGACGGGTTCGCGACGATCGACTGGGTCGTCGCCGGCCTCACGTGGCTGCTGATCGTGGCCGGGATCGTCATGGCCGTGCGCAGGCTGCGACGTGCGCCGGAACGCGAGGCCGCTTCGCTCGCGGAGGCTGAGGACGAGCCGGGGGACACGAGCCTCGAGCGGCTGCGGGCGGAGACCGACCCGCGCCGGGCGGTGATCGGCGCCTACGCGCTCATGGACCGGGTGATGGCCGACCGCGAGCTCGGACGGCGGACGCCCGAGGCGCCGCTCGAGTACCTTGGCCGCATGACGGGCGCCGGCTTCGGGCGCATCACCGCGCTCGGCCGGCTCACGAAGCTCTACGCCCGGGCCCGCTTCAGCGCGCACCCCGTCGACACCGAAATGCAGGCCGAGGCCGTGGACGCCGTCGCGAAGATCGCGGGGGAGGATCCCGGGTGACGGCCGCCGGCGCGGTGCTTCTGGCAGCGGGCGCGGTGGCGGCGATCGTGCTCCTGCCGCCCGTCCCGCGCGCCCAGCGACGGCGGCGGGCCCGGCCCGTGGCCGCCGCCCGGCCCAGGGGCCTGAGCGCGATGGAGCGTCAGGTCGGCCTGGCGCGGGGAAGCGCAGGTGACGTCCACGAGCGGCTGGCGCCGCTCCTTCGCGACATCGCCCGCGACCGGCTTGCGACCGCCGGGATCGACCTCGACCGCGACCCGGACGTCGCCGCCGAGGCGCTCGGCCCCGACACGTGGGAGCTCGTGCGGCCCGACCGGCCGCCACCGCCCGACCGCCACGGCCCGGGGGCGGCGCCGGCGGCGATCCGCACCGCGGTCGCCCGCCTCGAGGAGATCGGGAGAGGCAGATGAGCGAGCTGGCCCTCGACGGCGTCTGCACGCGCTCGAAAGCGGTCCTCGACGAGGTCGAGCGGGCGGTCGTCGGCAAGCGCCCCGAGCTCGAGCTCATCCTGCTGGCCATCCTCGCCGACGGCCATGTCCTCGTCGAGGACTATCCCGGCCTCGCCAAGACCCTCGTCGCCCGCTCGTTCGCGCAGGTGCTCGACCTCGGCTTCGCCCGGATCCAGTTCACGCCCGACCTGCTCCCGGCCGACGTGACCGGGTCGTCGGTCTACCGCCAGGCCGACGCTGCCTTCGAGTTCCGGCCCGGGCCCGTCTTCACGAACCTGCTCCTGGCGGACGAGATCAACCGCGCCCCGCCGAAGACCCAGTCGGCGCTGCTCGAGGCGATGGCCGAGCGGCAGGTGACGATCGAGGGCGAGACGCACCTCCTGGAGCCGCCGTTCCTCGTGATCGCCACCCAGAACCCGATCGAGTACGAGGGCACCTACCCCTTGCCGGAGGCGCAGCTCGACCGCTTCCTGATCCGGGCCCGGATCGGCTATCCGGGCCGCGACGACGAGTGGCAGGTGCTCGAGCGGCGCCGCGAGCGGATGACCGACGAGGTCGTGCTCGCCCCGGCCTGCGGCAGGGACGACATCCTGGCGATGCAGCGCGCCGTCGAGACGGTGCACGTCGACCGTTCGGTGGGCCTCTACATGGTCGACCTGGTCGCGGCGACCCGCGAGCACCCGCAGGTGCAGGTCGGGGCCAGCCCGCGCGGGTCGCTGGCGCTGCTCAAGCTGTCGCGCTGCCGCGCGGCGCTCGACGGCCGCGACTTCGTCTCGCCCGACGACGTGAAGGCGGTCGCCGTGCCGGCGCTCGGCCACCGGCTGACGCTTCGGCCCGAGCTGTGGGTGCAGCGCGTGTCCGGCGACGACGTGGTGCGCGACTGCCTGGCGCGCGTGCCGGCGCCGGCGCCCCGCGAGGACGCCGTCGCCGAGTCGTGACGCCCGCGGCGACGGTCAGGCTCCGGGGCTACCCGGCGATCTGCGCGGCCCTCCTGCTGGCGGCGATCGGGCTGCGCCGCCCCGAACTGGTTGCGGTCGCCGCGCCGTTCGGGCTGATAGCCGCCATCGGGCTCGCGCGCTCGGCGCCCCCGGCCGTCACCGCCCGGCTCGTGCCGGGCGAGCTGCGGGCGGTCGAGGGCGACCGCGTCACCGCCGCCGTCGAGCTCTGGGCCCCCGGTCCGCAGTGGCAGGTGGACGTCGCCCTCGGCCTTCCCAAGGGCCTTGCCGCAGCCGGCGGCCCGCCGCGGCGGGCGGTGCGCACCGGCGCGGGCGCCCGGGAGGTGGAGTTCGAGCTCGACTGCGAGCGCTGGGGCGGATTCGTCGTCCCGGCCCGGATCCGCATGCGCGAGCCGTTCGGCCTGCGCGAATGGACCGCCGCGGCCGCTGTTCCGCTCCAGGTGCGGGTGCATCCGCGGTTCGAGCCGCTTCGCGACGCGCCCCGGCCCGTCCGCACACAGGCGTCGGTGGGGTCAGACAGGAGCCGGGCTGCCGGCGAAGGCCTGGAGTTCGCCGACCTTCGCCCCTACCGCGAGGGCGACCTCCTGCGGCGCGTCAATTGGAGGGTGAGCGCCCGCCGCGGCACCCTGCACACGAACCTGTACCACCCGGAGCGAAACGCCGACGTCGTGCTCTTCCTCGACTCGTTCGCCGAGTCGCCGGTGTCGCTCGACCTGGCGGTGCGGGCCGCGTCCGCGCTCGCAGCCACCTACCTCGAAGGACGCGACCGGGTCGGCGTGGTCGGGTTCGGCGGCGTCCTGCGCTGGGTGCTTCCGTCGACGGGCCGCGCCCAGACCTACCGCGTGCTCGACTCGCTGATCGACACCGAGGTGGTGACGAGCTATGCCTGGCGCGACGTCGACGTGATCCCCACGCGGACGCTCCCGCCCGGCGCCCTCGTGCTGGCGCTCACGCCGCTCGCCGACGACCGCGCCCTCTCCGCGCTCGCCACGCTCCGGGCGCGCGGCTTCGACCTGGCGGTGATCGACGTCTCGGCGACCGGCCGTACTCCGGCGAGCGCGGGCGAGATCGGCGACCTGGCCCACCGGCTGTGGGTGCTGCGGCACGACGGGCTGCGGTCGCGGTACCGCCGGCTCGGCGTGCCCGTCGTCGAGTGGGACGGCCTCGAGCCGCTCGCCGGCTCGCTGGCCCGGCTACGGGAGGCGCGGCGATACGCCCGAACCGTCCGCAGCTGACCGTGCTCGCCGTGGCGCTCGTCGCGGCCGCCGGGGTGGCGGGCCGCGCGGCCGCACTCGCCGGCGACCAGGCGGCGGCCGTCGCAGCGGCCGGCGCGGCCGGATGCGCGCTGCTCCTCGCAGGCGGGATGGCGGGGCGGGCGCAGGGCGCGGCGTGGGGAATCGCCGCCCTGGGCGCCGCCTACGCCGGCGCCCTCGCCGCCGGCCCGCCGGGCCTCGACCCGTGGGCCCCGGCGGTCGCGGCGGGCGTCGTGCTCGCGGCCGAGGCGGGCGGGTGGGCGGCCGAGCTGCGGGAGCCGGCCCGGCTCGATGCAGCGGTCGTGCGCGCCCGGGCGGGCTTCCTCGCTGGGACCGCGGCCGCGGCTGCCGGGATCGGCCTCGTGCTCATCGCACCCGGCGCCGGGCCCGAGCTCGCCGGCCCGCTCGTGACCGCGGCGGGCGTCGCGGCGGCCGTGGCCGCGGTGGCGGTGATCCGCACCATGGCGCGGCGGGCATAGACTCAGCCACGCGATGCCTCATCTCCTCGTCTTCGGAGCCCGCAATCTCGGCAGGGTCATCGCCGAGCACCTGGTCGGCCAGGGCTGGGAGGCGACGGGGGTCTCGCGCACCGAGGAGACGGCGGCGGCGTTCCCCGGCACGGGCATCGCCGCCGACGCGACCACCGCCGAGGGCATCCGGTCGGTCGTCGAGCGGGCCAAGCCGTTCGACCTGGCGGTGAACGCCGTCTCGCCCAAGGGCCGGTTCGGCGGCGGCGACCTGGTCACGACCGACGACGACGCGATGGCGCCGTATCTCGAGCAGGTGCTGCCGACGTCGTTCGCCTTCTTCCGGATCTGCGGCGCCGCGCTGCTGGAGCGCGGCGGCGGCACCATCATCCAGGTGACCGGCGGCTCCTCCAGGCGGGCGCTTCCGGGCCGGGCGCCGTGGGGGGCGGGCGCGGCCGGCCAGCGGGCGCTCTCGCAGGCCGCGGCGAACGAGTTGAAGCCGCACGGCGTCCATGCGGCCCTCCTCGTCTGCGACGGCACGTTCGGCGGCCCCGGCGACGACGCCGGCGGCGAGCGCATCGACACCCGGGAGCTGGCGAAGGCTGTCCAGTACCTGCACGAGCAGGGCCGAAGCGCCTGGACGCACGAGCTCGTGGTCACGCCGGTCGGCGACCGCTGGACGCCGTAGCGCTGAACTAGTCGAGGTTGGCGACCGTCGCGTCCCAGAGCGCGTCGTCGCCCTCGGGCTCGCCGTCGCCGCGCCGGGCCGCGCAGGCGGCGATCAGCTCGGCCAGTGCGTCCACGGCCGCCAGGTCGCCCGTCGCGCAGATCTCCCGCAGGCCCGCCGCGTAGAGGTAGTCGCCGGTCAGGACGGCCAGGTCGCGGTCGTCCTGGCCGAAGAGCCGCGACGTGCCGTGGTGGAGCAGATAGCCCTCGTAGATCGTCTCGACTCCGAGCAGGTGCCGATCGGGGCAGCGGCCGGAGAAGCGCAGCTCGCCGCGCGCCTCGGGGAGGAGCGCCGCGGCCCAGAGCGGGCTCGCTCCGGCGGCCCGCTCGGCGACCGTCTCGAGAACGCTCACCCGGCGAACTCCGCCGCCGCGGCCGCGGTCAACTCGAGCTGCTCCCCGGTGTGCGCGAGCGACGGCATCGCCGCCTCGAACTGCGACGGCGCGAGGAGCACGCCACGCTCGAGCATGTGGGCATGGAACGCCGCGAAGCGGGTGGTGTCGGCGCCCGACGCGTCGGCGTAGCTCCGCACCGGCCCGGGATGATGGAACGCGGTCAGCATCGCCCCGACCCGGTTCACGGTCACGCCCTGCCCCGAGAGTGCCGCCTCCAGAGCCGCGCCCGTCTGCTCGAGCCGCTCGTAGGCCCCCGGCTCGCGCAGGAGCCGAAGCGTCGCGAGGCCGGCGGCCATGGCGAGCGGGTTCCCCGAGAGCGTGCCGGCCTGGTACACGTCGCCCTCGGGGGCCAGGAGGCCCATGATGTCGGAGCGGCCGCCGAACGCCGCCGCCGGCAGCCCGCCGCCCACGATCTTTCCGAGGCAGGTCAGGTCGGGGCGGAAGGCGAACCGCTCCTGGCCGCCGCCGTACCCGATCCGAAAGCCGGTGATCACCTCGTCGGCGACGAGCAGCGCGCCCGTGCCGTTGCAGACCGTTCGCAGGCCCTCGAGGAAGCCCGCTGCCGGAGGCACGACCCCCATGTTGCCGGCCACCGGCTCGACGATGATCGCCGCCAGCTCGTCGCCGTGGCGCTCGGCCAGGGCGCGCACCGCGTCGAGGTCGTTGTACTCGGCCACGAGCGTGTCGGCGGCCACGGCGTCGGGCACGCCCGGGCTGGACGGGATGCCGAGCGTGGCGAGGCCCGAGCCGGCCTGCGCCAGGAGCGCATCGGCGTGGCCGTGGTAGCCGCCGGCGAACTTGAGGATGCGGTCGCGGCCGGTGAACGCCCGCGCGAGCCGAAGCGCGCTCATCGCCGCCTCGGTGCCCGACGAGACGAACCGCACCTGCTCGACGGACGGCACCGCGGCGACCACCGCCCGGGCCAGATCGAGCTCGATCTCGGTCGGGGCGCCGAACGTCGTCCCCCGGCCTGCCGCGTCGCGCACCGCCTCGACCACGGCCGGATGCGCGTGGCCGGCGATCAGCGGCCCCCACGACATGACCCAGTCGACGTAGCGGTTGCCGTCGGCGTCCCACACCCAACCGCCCTCGCCGCGGGCCAGGAAGAGCGGATGCTCGCGGCCGACCGACCGCATCGCCCGCACCGGGCTTGACACGCCGCCGGGGATGAGCCGCCGCGCCTCCCCGAAGAGCTCGGCCGAGCGCCGCTCCGTGCGGGCTCCGCCTACGACAGCCATCGGGCCGCGCGGGCCGCGTGGTAGGTGATGACCATGTCGGCACCTGCCCTGCGGATGGCCGTCAGCGACTCGAGCACCGTGGCCCGCTCGTCGATGAGCCCCTGCGCCGCGGCGGCCGCGATCATCGCGTACTCGCCGCTCACCTGATAGGCGGCGAGCGGCACCCGGGTCTGGTCGCGCAGCGTGCGCAGCACGTCCAGGTACGGGAGCGCCGGCTTCACCATCACCATGTCGGCGCCCTCCTCGACGTCGAGCAGGGCCTCGCGGATCGCCTCGCGCCCGTTCGCGGGATCCATCTGATAGCCGCGCCGGTCGCCCATGCTGGGCGCCGAATGGGCCGCATCGCGGAACGGGCCGTAGAAGGCCGACGCGAACTTGGCGCTGTAGGCGAGGATCGACGTGTGCTCGAAGCCCTCGCTGTCGAGCGCGGCGCGGATCGCCGCCACGCGCCCGTCCATCATGTCGGACGGCGCGACCACGTCGGCGCCCGCCCGGGCGTGCGACAGCGCGGTGTCGGCGAGCACCTCGAGCGTGACGTCGTTTGCCACGTCGCCGTCCTGGATGATCCCGCAATGGCCGTGCGAGGTGTACTGGCACAGGCACACGTCGGTCATCACGACCAGCTCGGGGACGCGGGCCCGGAGCGCCCGCACCGCCATCTGGACGATGCCCTCGTCGTCGAAGGCCTCGCTCGCGGCCTCGTCCTTGCGCGCCGGGAGCCCGAACACGATCACGGCCGGAACGCCGGCAGAGTGGGCCTCCGAGGCGCGTTCGACCAGCGAGTCGACCGACAGGTGGTGCTGGCCGGGCATCGACGGGATCTCCTCCTCGCCCGATCCGTGGCGGACGAAGTAGGGCTGGATCAGGTCGGCGGGCGAGACGCGGGTCTCGCGGACGAGGTCTCGCACCCCGGCCGTCCGGCGCAGGCGCCGCAGTCGGGTGACCGGGAAGGCCATGCGGGCAGTGTACCGCCGCACCTTGTCCCGGCTTCGGCGAGGGTGTAGTCTTGCCAAGAGTGGACGGGCCACGGAGCGATTTTGACCAACACGGGGGCGCGCCGATCGTGGACGACCAGGCCGGGCACGACGACGAGTACTCGAACGAAGCCCTGCGCAAGCTCGGCGCCCGCGTCCGCCACCTGCGCCGCAAGAAGGGCATGACGCAGCGGGAGCTCTCGTTCGACGGGTGCTCCTACAGCTATCTGGCCCGCATCGAGGCCGGCGACCGCCGCCCCAGCCCGCGCGTGCTCATGGAGATCGCCCGCCGCCTAGGCGTCACGGCCGAGGAGCTCTCGGGCGAGACGTCGACCGAGCAGCGCTCGCGCTCGCTCGAGCTGCTCGACGCCGCGATGATGATCCGCCGCGGCGAGCTCGACGAGGCGGAGGAGCTGCTGCGCGGCGTCCTGCGCGAGGCCGAGGTGAACGGCGACGCCCAGCGCATGAGCGAGGCCTACGAGGGCCTCGGAGCGGTTGCCGACGAGCGCGGCGACAGGGCGGCCGCGATCAAGCTGCTCGAGCAGGCCCGCGATGCGGGCGCGCCGCCCGACCCGGCCGAGCGCGTCGAGCTGTTCGGCCGTCTCTTCCAGCTCTACCGCCGCTCGGGCGACGTCGCCCGGGCGCTCGCACTCCTCCAGGACTGCCTGGCCCAGCTTCGGCGCGCGCCCGTCGTCGACTCGACCAAGGTGGTGCGCTACGCCGTCTGGCTCTCGCGCGCCTACACCGAGGCCGGCGATCCGGCCCGGGCGGCCGACGTGCTCGGCTCGGCGCTCTCCGACGGCGGCGCCCAGGTCGACCTGCGAAGCCGCGCCGGCGCCCAGTACGAGCTCTCGCGCCGGCTCGCCGCGGCCGGCGAGGTCGAGCACGCCCTGCGTTGCGCCGACCGCGCGCTCTCGCTCTACGAGCTCGACGAGGACAACCGCGCCCTGAGCGAGGCGCACCTGGCCTACGCCCAGCGGCTGCTCGACGTGGGCGACGCGGAGGCCGGCCGCCACCTTGCGGCCGCCCGCAACCTGCTCGGCGCACAGCCGAGCGCCACCGACCACGGCCGGATTCTGGTCGAGGACGCCCGCCAGGCGCTCCTCCTCGGCGACGCGGCCGGCGCCGCCCAGCGGGCCGCCCACGCGGTGCGCGCACTGGGCGAGGGCGACGGCGCCCACCTCGGCGACGCGCAGCTCGTGCTGGCCCGCGTGCAGGACGAGCTGGGCGAGGTCGAGCGGGCCGACGCCGCGTACGCGGCCGCCATCGAGGCCATCCGGGCGCAGGAGTCCTCGGCGCGCGACCTCGCGCGGGCCTACCGGTGGTATGGCAAGTTCCTGAAGCGGATCGGCCGGGCCGAGGCGGCGCTCGAGGCGTTCGAGCTCGCCGCCGACCTGGCGCCGTCCAACCAGGACGCGCTCGCGCCCGCCGAGGCGCGGTCGAGCACCACCGCCTGACCGTCGCCCGGCCGGGTTACGCTGCTCGCGTGCTCGACCCCGACACCCCGCTCGACCCTCCAACCCCGTCCGAGCGCGTCGACGGCGCCCTGGTGCAGATCGGGCTCGAGCGCCTCGACGAGGCCGAGGAGGACCTGCTCGTCGCCCTCCGCGGTGCCGAGGCCGTCCGCGACGCCGCGACGGCGGCGCGGGCCCAGGAGGGTCTGGGCTCCATCGCCGTGCGGCGCGGCAACACGGCCGCCGCGATCGACTGGTTCGAGCGCGTGCTCGCAACGGATGGGCGGCCGGACCCGGCCGAGCGCATCGAGCTCTACCGCAATCTGGCCCAGGCGTACTCGGAGAGCGGCCGCAGCGAGCCCGCGGTCTCGCTCCTGGAGGACTGCCGGGCCGAGCTCGACCGCCGGCCCGACGCCGATCCGGCGACGCTCGTCCTCTACTCGATCTACCTGTCCCACGCCTACGGCGACGCCGGCGACTACGGCCGGGCCGCGGCGGCGCTGGCGGACGCGCTGCGGGGCGACGTCGAGGAGATCGACCGCCGCGTGCGGGCCTTCGCCTACCACGCCCTGGCGCGGCTCTACTGCACGACGGGGCACACGGCCCAGGCGCTGGTGTATGCCCAGAAGCAGGTGGAGCTGACCGAGGCGAGCGGCAACGACTGGCACGCCGCGAACGCACATCTCGTCCGGGCCCACATCCTGCTCGACGACGCCCGCACCGACGAGGCCCGCGAGGCGCTCGAGACGACGCGGCGGTTCTACGGCGACCGCATGAGCGGCCTCGACGAGGGCTGGGTCGTCGTGGAGGAGGCCCGGCTGGCGCTCCAGGCCGGCGACCCCGACGGGGCGGTCGACCTCGCCCGGCAGGCGATCGAGCTGCTCGGCACCCAGTCGGCCCCGGGCGAGCTGGGCGACGCCTACCTCGTGCTCGCGCGCGGGTACGACGAGCTGGGCCGGGCCGACCGGGCCGAATCGGCCTACGCGGCCGCGATCGACGCGCTGCGAAAGCAGAACGGGTGGCACTGCGAGCTGGGCCGCGCCTACCGCTGGTACGGGAAGTTCCTGCGCCGGGCCGGCCGCGCCGAGGCCGCGATGGACGCGTTCGAGCGGGCGGCCGACCTCGCCCCGTCCAACCTCGCCGTCCTCGAGCTCCCGGACCTCTGACGCCGCTAGGCGTCCGGCGCAACATCGGGGTCAGACCCCAGTGTTGCGGGCTCGCCCGGTGGAGGCGGCGGCGCCTCGTGCACGGGGACCGGGACGTCCACCGTCAGCGGGCCGCCGGGCCACGGCTGGAGCCCGATCCGCTCGCCCAGGAACGCCCCCAGCTCGCGCCCGATGGCGACCAGCGGCATGGCGATCAGCACGCCGGCCAGCCCGTAGAGCTCACCGGCGGCGAGCAGGGCGAAGATGACGACGAGCGGGTGCACCTTGACCGCGCTTCCCATCAGCTTGGGGATGACGATGTGGCCCTCGATCTGGTGGATGAAGAGGAAGAGCAGCGCGACGGCGATGAGCGCGGAGGCCGACTCGGTCGACGCCACCGCGGCCGGGGCCAGCGCGCCCAGCCAGGGGCCGACGTAGGGGATGATCTCGACCGCCGCCGCCCATGCCGCGAACCCGAGCGCGTAGGTCGAGCCGCCCGGGAAGATGCCCAGGATGCCGAGGATCCACAGCCCGACGCCCGCGGTCGTCCCGATGACGAGCGACACCAGCGTCTGGCCGCGCACGTACGCCAGGAGCGCGCGCTCGATCCGGGTCAGCAGGTCCTCGTCGAGCTCGCCGCCCCGGAATACGCGCCGCAGGAACCGGGATAACCGGGGTGCGTCGAGGAGCATGTAGACCGAGATGACGATCACCAGGACCAGGTTGAAGAGGCTCTCGAAGAGGGTGATGAGCAGGGTGCGCGCCACCTCGACCGCCCGCCCCGAGTAGCGCTGGAGGTGGGCGACGTCGACCGAGTTGAGGAGCCGCTGGCCCGGGGTCTTGACGTCGAACTTGACCGGGCTCGAATCATCGATCCAGCGCTGGAGATCGGCCAGCCGCCGGTCGGCGGGCGTCACGCCCGCGCTGTTCTCGGTGAACTGGTCCTCCACCTGGTTTGCGACGTCCTGCACCTCGCGGGCGATCACGGTCCCCGCGATCACGCTCATCCCGCCGACGACGAACGCGAAGAAGAGGTAGACGAGCAGCACCGAGATCCCGCGCGGGATCCGAAGGGCGCAGAACGCCCGCACGATCGGGTTCAGGAGGATCGCGATCAGCGCCGCCACGACGAACACGAAGACGGCATGGTTGACCGCGGACACCAGCAACCACGCGCCGACGATCGCAAGCGGAAGGCCGACGAGCTGAACCCACCGCGGGACCAGGATCTTCCCGGGCGCGTCAGGCGGCATCGCGGCCATCCTATCAGCGGCCTCATGCTAGGCTGGCGCCCGTGATCGCTACTGGAAGGCGGCCTCCGCGCCGGCGGCCGCGCCGCCGGTCGCCCCGTACCCGCGCCCGTCGCTTCGGGCTTGCGATCGCCCTTCTCGCGGCGGTCGTGCTCGTCGCGACGGCGCTTCGTGGCGGATCGCCGCCGCGGCTCCAGGCGGCCGTCACCGTGTCGCCGCCGAAGCACGCGCTGGCGCCCGACGGTCCCCCGATCCCGACCCTGATGGCCACCGGGCCCAACGGCCTCGAGCTCGACGTGCCGGTGGCCCAGGCCCGCGTGACGGCGATCGTCTACCACGGCGTCGGCGACGACCGCAACATCCCGCTCGCGCCCGTGGGCCACCAGAAGAACGCCGGCCTTGTCACCAAGCTCTCGAACCTGATCACCGGGGCGTCCGACGGCGCCGGGCCCGCCTACTACGTGGACGGCGCGGGCGGCGGCACCGAGACCGGGTCGGTGGACGTCGGCGCGGTCGCCGGGACGCGCGTCTACTCGCCGGTCGACGGCACCGTCGTCGGCATCCGCTCGTACGTGCTCGACGGCTCCCCGCACGGAAGCGTGCTCCAGATCCAGCCCACGTCGACCCCCGCCGACATCGTGACGCTCACCAACATCCGCACCTCGCCCCAGATCGCGGTCGGCGACCAGGTGATCGCGGCGCGGACGCGGCTCGGCACCGTGATCGACCTGAGCCGGGTGATCACGCAGGAGCTTGCGAAGTACACCTCCGACGCGGGCAACCACGTCCACCTCGAGGTCGGGCCGGCGCCCGCCGCCTCCCTGCTGCTCTAGTCCGGAGGTGCGGATCCTCTTCATCGCCGACGCGTTCGCGGCGGCCGGTCGCAGGATCATCGAGGAGCGCCTGCCCGCGCTCCGGCGTGACCGCGAGCTCGACTTCGTGATCGCAAACGCCGAGAACGTCGCCGACGGCGTCGGGCATCACGAGCCGGATCGCCAAGAAGCTCTTCGAGGCGGGCGTGGACGTGATCACGCTCGGAAACCACGCCTACCGCCAGCGCGAGGTGTACCCGTACCTCGACCAGGAGCCCCGCATCCTGCGGCCCGTCAACTACCCCGAGGCCGCGCCGGGCCACGGGACGTGCGTCGCCGAGGCGGCCGACGGGACACGGGTGGCGGTCATCAACCTCATCGGGAGCCTGTTTC
The DNA here is from genome assembly GCA_963805545.1 of uncultured Actinomycetes bacterium. Taxonomy (GTDB): domain Bacteria; phylum Actinomycetota; class Thermoleophilia; order Gaiellales; family JAICJC01; genus JAICJC01. The sequence goes on along the minus strand of CAWDUU010000005.1, from coordinate 434,581 downwards.
TGGACGCCGCAATCAGCCCGTTCGCCGTGGCGGAGCGGCTCGTCGACGACGCTCGCAAGGAGGCGCCGATCGTGGTCGTCGACTTCCACGCCGAGGCGACCAGCGAGAAGGTCGCCATGGGGCGGCTGCTCGCGGGCAGGGCGACCGCCGTGCTCGGCACGCACACGCACATCCAGACCAACGACGCGGCCGTGCTCCCGGGCGGCACGGCGTACATCACCGACGCCGGCATGACCGGCCCGCACGACTCGGTGATCGGCGTTCGCACCGAGCTCGTGCTGCGCCGCTTCACCACCCAGCTCCCGATCCGGTTCGAGCCCGCGGAGGGCGACGTGCGGATCGAGGGCGCGATCTTCGAGTGCGACGGCGACGGCCGCGCGACCTCGATCGAGGCGTTCCGTCTGCGCGCCGACGGCTAGATGAGTGATTCCACGCCGCCGTGATGTTCTGGGCGGCGAGAACCGAGTCTCGCAAGGACGCAGGGAGGGCCAATACTGGTGATATTGGCCCGACCGAGGACGCCGCGAGGCGACGGTTCGCAGCCGCAGCCCCACCAGCGAGACGGCGACCCGCCACAGCACGGACGTCCAGACGTGCGGGGGCGTGGAATCACTCATCTAGAGCGGCGCCGGCTCGGCCCCGGCAGCGCCGCGCGGCAGGAGCAGCGCCGCCAGCACCAGCGGCAGCCACCAGCACACGTACGGGTAGAACCAGTAGCTGGCCGTGACCTGGAGCCCGATGACCGCGGCTCCGCCGAGCGCCGCCACCGCCACGGCGTCCTTGGGCGCGCGCGGGAACACTGAAAGAAGGACGATCCCCACAACGACGAAGAACTGGAGCGCGTGCTGGAGCCAGGTGATGTCGGGCCAGCCGGGGTGGTAGCTCGGGAGCGTCCAGATCGCCATCGGCGTGCTCCGGCCGAACTGGTAGTCGAGCGTTCGGTGCCAGAACAGCGAGAGGCCGTCGGAGTCGAGCGCCAGCATGGAGAGCAGGAGGAGCGCCGCGACGGCGAACCCGGCCAGCGTCGCGAAGCGGTGCTTGAGCGACGCGAAGAGCGGGACGAGCGCAAGCGGCGCGAACTTCGTGAGCGACGCGGCGGCGAGCAGGACGCCCCGGAGCGCGGGCACCGAGAGCGCCGCCAGCGTCCACGCCAGGAGCGCCCCGACCAGTGCGTCGTTCGTGTTCATGTTGAGGGCGTAGAGCGTGAACGGGTTGGCCGCCCATCCGAACGCCAGCAGGAGGCCCAGGCGCCCGCTCGCCAGGCGCCAGCCGGCGACGAAGAGCCCGGCGATGGCGAGCAGGTCGTACGCCGAAGCGGTCACGTGGGCGGCGGGCAGCGAGTCCCAGAGGCCGCTCCAGCCGAGGATGGCGACGGCCGGGATGTACGTCAGGTAGACCGTCGGGCCGTAGGTGTCGCCCTGGCCGATCGGCGCCTCGCAGCGCCCGTTCGGCTGGATGTAGGCCTTGGGATCGCCGTTCGAGTACTTGCCGGCGCACGGCTTCGACGTCTTGTCGGGCATGTGGCCGTACGGCAGCTCGCCGTCGATCAGCCGCGAGGCGCCGGCCACGCCCGCGTACCCGACGTCGATCACGTTGGAGTCCTGGTTGTTCAGGCCGAGCCGGAACCCCATGAGCCCGAAGACGAGCGCGATCAGGAGCAGCATGTGGGTCTCGCCGACCCGCACCGCGCGCGGGGCGCGGTGCGTCCCGATCCAGACCATGCGCGCCGCGAGGTAGATGAGCGGCGGGTAGACGAGCGGGGTGGCGCGGAAGATGTCGCCGTGGTTGAACTCGAGAAGCGACACGACGAACGCCAGGACGACGACCAGGTCGAGCGTGCGCAGCGACCGAAGGCGGCGCCAGTCGACGAGACCGGCGAGGAAGACCGCGCACATCGGCCAGAGCACGAAGCCGCGGTTCACCTTGCGCCCGTAGGCGTCCGGGAGCCCGCGGGCCAGCATCCAGCCCACCTGGGGGCCGGTCCAGACCTCGAACGGGTCGGCGGTGGCGTCCTGGACGTGCACCTCGGCGATCTGGTCGTCGCCGTTGTAGTAGCTCACCGTCCACACGCGCAGCGGGCCGAGGTCGGCCGAGTGGGTCACGTGCGAGTACTGCCCGATCCAGGACTTGACGGGGTTGCTCCGGCTTGCGATCACGAACGCATCGTTGGCGGAGAGGCGGGGCGGCCCCTGCTGGTCGGTGAGGTTCACCTTCACCGCCCGCGTGCGCTCCGAGACGGTCACCTGGGCGAGCACGTTGTGGGCGCCCTTCGGCTCCAGGAGGGCCGTCCAGCGCCGGTGCTTCCTGTCGTAGAACGTCTCCCAGTGGGCGCCCGCGTTCTGGAGCAGGAGCGGGACGATCTTGGGGTCGGCCGCCGCGAGCTTCACGGCCTGCGCGCTCGTCAGGTGGCGCACGGCCGCGGCGGCGGGCGGCGCGGCGGCGAGCAGCGCCACGACCGCGGCCACGACCGCGACGGCGCTAGCGAAACGTCCAGAGCTTGTTGCCAAGAAAGCTCACCGGCAGCGCCACGAGGATCGCGATGGCCGCAGCCGGCGGCTTCGCGATGCCGGCCAGCTCCACGAGCACGCGCAGCACGACCAGGTCGAGCCCCAGCGCGACGCCGCTCACGCACAGGAAGCGGGCGTACTGGTGGTGGGGGCGGCCGTGCTCGATCCGGAAGGTCCAGAGCCGGTTCCAGAGGAAGTTGCTGGTCGCGGCGCAGATGAACGCCACGGTGAACGCGAGTGTGTACGGCATGCTCCGGTCGGCGAGCAGGAACACGCCCAGGTTGATCAGGTAGCCCGACCCGCCGACGACGCAGTAGCGGACGAGTTCCATCCAGTTCGCCGGGGTCGCCGCGGCTACCCGGACGCGCTGCGCGTGCCGCCGCATCACGGCCGACGCGGGTTCGGCGCGGGCGTCCTCCATCCCGGCGATGCTATCCGACCGTCCCCGCCAGGGCGTGCGGTCGGCTCACACGCGGAACGCCGAAGTGGCGGCAGACGTAGGGCTGGACGTCGGTGATGGACGGCAGGCCCGGGAACGTCTCGGCGGCAGGGAACCCGGCCGTCACGAGCGGGACGAACGAGTCCTCGGCCCGCAGCGAGCCGTGGCTGCCGCCGCCCAGGTGGTGGATGCCGCCGGAGTCGGCGAACTCCCAGCCGGGCGCGGCCGAGACGATGACGTCGCCGGCGGTGGCGCACCGGAGCGCCCCATCGAGCCGCTCGAGCGCGTTCGGGTAGAGGGCGGGGTCGAGCAGGCCGGCATCGCCCTCGACCTCCCAGGTGTTGCCGCGCTCGTCGGCCGTCCCCGAGCCGCGCCGGAACCGCAGCCGGCCGTCGCCGCGCCGCACCGCCAGCCAGTCGCCGTCGCGGTGGGCGACGACATCGGCTGCCTCGAGCCCGGCCAGCCTGCCCGCCACCTCGCCCGCCTCGACACGGTTCCCTGGAAGCAGGTATGCCATGGCGGCCCGGTTCGAGGCGGCGACCGCCACGTCGCAGCGATCGGGGTCGGAGCGCCGGCTCGATCGGAAGAGGCGCAGGTCGGCGAGCGGCTCGGAGGCGTCGGCGATCTGCTCGACCCGGCTCTGGGAGTGGTCGGCGAGCACGATGACGCCGTAGCGGTCGAGGAAGCGGTCGAGCCCGCCGGCGGCCTCGGCCATGAGCGCGAGCCCGTTGTCGGCCCGCTCGACGGCGCCGAGCACGTCGCCGCCGCGATGTCCGGCCGCGTCGGTCTCGTACAGGTAGAGGAACAGGAAGTCGAAGCCGTCGCGGGTGACGAGCCAGCGCGCGACCGCGCCGCCGTGGCGGTCGATCCCGTGGCCGAAGTTGCGTGGGGCTCCGGTCAGGTCGGAGAAGAAGAGGTCGCCGAGGAAGTACCGCCGCGGCCCGTACACGGCGTCGACGATTCCGACGGTGCGGGCGAAGCGGCGGGCGGCGGGGCGGGTGATCCGGTGCCGGACGCGGCCGCGGCAGACGTACAGGTTGACCGCCGCCGTGTCGAGCCCGGCGTCCTCAAGGGCCTCGAACACGGTGGTGGCGCGGGGCGAGAGGTGGAGCAGGTTCAGGTTGACCAGGATGTCGTCGACCATCTGGCGGGTGCCCTCGGCCAGCGTCGCCGCGAACGACGAGCCGTACTCCACGAACCGGCCCTCGCCGTGGTGGTACCAGGTCATCCCGGGAATGCGCGAGCCGACCGGGTGCTCACCGGTGACGATCGCCGAGAGGCAGACCGGCGTCAGCGACGGGAACGTCGAGACGCAGGTGTCGGTGCGCGAGCCGGCGGCGGCGAGCGCGGCGATCGTCGGCGCGCGGCCCGCGGCGATCGCGCGATCCAGGAGCTCGGGCCCGAGGCCGTCGACGACCGCCAGCACAACCTTCTTCGTCACCACCGAATCGTAGGCGGCGATTACCCAGTTGCCTCACCATGCACGTTCACATGCACCGGGCCGTCGCTGCTCAGGCGAAGACCGCGCTCTTCGCCTGAGCCCCCAGGACACCCCGCCACCCTTAAGGAGGGGGCTCGCGGGGGAACCCTGGGTTCCCCCGCGTGGGCGCTAGCGCAAAACTCGCAGGCCCTCGTAGCGGCGACCTTCGCGGGCCCGGACCCGCTGGAGCAGCGCACCCGCGCCCAGCGCGAGCAGGTAGCCGGCGATCGGGATCACGGCCAGGGCCGCGGCGGCGAGGCCGGCGCCGTCCTCGATCAGCGCCGTCCCGCGGATGTCGCCTCCACCCTTCACGGCCCCGGCCCGGAGGCTCCGCATCGCGATCGCGGCGGCGGCCGCCACCAGCGCGCCGAGGGCGAGACCGACGTAGGGGATGGTGTCGCCGGCGCCCAGCTCGAACGCGAGCCCGCCCGCCACGACGCGGCGGCCGAGCCGCAGCCCCGCCTGCGCCCCGGGCCAGACGGCGTCGGCTGCCAGCTCGAGACCGACGAGCACCCACGCGCCGGCCACGACCACGGCGTCGTCTGCGACACCGAGCGGGCCTCGCAGCCAGCCCAGCGCGGCGGCAGTCGCGGCGGCGGCCAGCGGCGCCGAGGCGAGCAGGCCGGCGGCGGCCGCCAGGCCGAGCCCCTGGCCGAGCGCGATCACGACGTCCATCGGCGCGGAATCATACGGCGGACTCAGGCCCCGTCGCCGGGCGGGACGAGCACGCGGACGGCGTCGCGCTCGTAGCGGAAGTGCACACGCTCGACGTGGCCGAGGTACTCGCCGTCGATCTGGATCGCGGTGGGAACGTCGCAGGTGACCGTGAAGTCGTGCAGGTCGTGCAGGTAGCCGACCCGGCGCGAGCCGTGCTTGGCGTGCCGCGGCCAGAGCAGCCCGTAGACCGGCAGCCGCCACAGGTCGCGGCGGCGGAGCTCGCGGGTGAACACCACGTCGAGGCCGTGCTCGAAGTCGGCCCGCGGCGCCACCTGCACCGGGACGCGGCCGAAGAACGTGTACGGGTGCTGGTTTGCTACCGCCACGTAGGAGGCGCGGTGGTAGCTGCCCCGTGCGGTCGCGATCGTCATCCGCTCATGCAGCGCAAACCCCTCCTCGCGGAGGATGTGGACCGCCGCCTGCACGACCTTCAGGTCGCCGGGGCGGTCGTGCGATGCCCGCTCGTCGCGGATCCGGTCGACGGCGGCGGTCGCCTCGGCATCGAGTCCCAGGCCGGCGGCGAACGTGAACCGGCGGTCGTCGGCGAGGCCGAGGCCGAGGAGCTTCGTGCTCTCCTGCCGGATCGCCTCGGCCATCATCCCGCCCGCGGCGACCGTGTCGCGCGGGAAGCCGAGATGGCGCGCGAAGACCGACGACGCGCCGGCCGGCAGCACACCGAGCAGGACGCCCTCGCGGATGCCGTTCGCCAGCTCGTTGGCGGTGCCGTCGCCGCCGACGCCGACCACGGCGCCCGAGTCGACCTCGCGGGCCAGGTCGACGGCGTGGCCGGCACGCTCGGTCTCGACGACCTCGAGCTCGCCGACGCGCTCGAGCTGCGCCACGACGGCGTCGAGCACCGGGCCGCGAACGCCGGTGGCTGTGGGGTTCACGATCAGGCGGACGCGCATTCGGCGGCTACCATAACCGCCCGGTGGACGCCCGCTCCCTGCGCACCTACGCGACCGCCGCGGCCGTGCCGGCCGCCCTCGTCATCCTCGGCCACCTGGCGTGGGTCTGGCATGCCCACCCCGCGAGCGCCGACAGGCAGGCCGAGGCGTTCGACCACGGCGTCGCCCTCGCCCTGATCCTGGCGGCCGTCCTCTCGGCCGGCAGGATCGCCCTGTGGCTGGAGGGGCGGGCGCGGCACGTGTGGGCCGACACGGCAGCCGTCGTGGGCGCCATCGCGATCCTGGCGCACCTCGCGGCCGCCTGGCGCGACGAGGGGGTCGGCGACCTCGGCGTGGCGTTCGTGCACGCCGCCGCGCTGGGAGCCCTCACCGTCACGGTGAACCTGGTGCGGGCCTTCGAGGATCGCCGCGCCGGCGCCTAACTCGGCTCCAATTCCCAATTCCCGGCCAATGCCGCGCGCCTACTACTAAGGGACATGAAGCCGTCCATCCGCCAGGCGCTCCTCGTCGTGGTCGCCGCCCTCGCCGGCGGCGGGGTGGCCGTCGCCGTCGGCGACGCGACGTCATCGAGCTCCGTCACCACCGTCCAGGCCGCCGCGCCGCTGCCGGCGGCCAACGTCAGCCAGACCGCGAGCGGGATCAGCCCCTCCGAGATCTACCGCAACGACGCCCCGGGCGTCGTCCTCATCACCGCCACAAGCCAGCAGAAGCAGACCGACCCGCTCGACCCGTTCTCCCAGCCTCAGTCCGAGAAGTCGGTGGCGATCGGCTCCGGCTTCGTCACCGACGCAGCCGGCCACATCTACACCAACGCCCACGTGGTGCTCGGCGCCTCGTCGGTGAAGGTGACCTTCAAGAAGACCGCCAACGCGCCGGGCGCGACGTATCCCGCCAAGGTGCTGGGCGCCGACAAGGCGACCGACGTCGCCGTGATCCAGGTGCAGGACGCGCCTCCCAGCGCGCTGCATCCGCTCCCGATCGGCAGCCTGAGCTCCGTCCACGTCGGCGACCCCGTCGTCGCCATCGGGAACCCGCTGAACGAGCAGAGCACGATCACCTCCGGCATCGTCTCGGCGGTCGGCCGCCAGATCGAGTCGCTGGAGCCGGGCCAGCAGATCTACAACGTCATCCAGACCGACGCCGCCATCAACCACGGCAACTCCGGCGGGCCGCTGATCGACCGCTTCGGGCGCGTGATCGGCATCACGAGCCAGATCCTGACCGGAAGCACGTCCGACCCGAACGCAGGCAACATCGGCATCGGCTTTGCGATCCCGATCGACAAGGTGAGCGAGATCGCACGGCAGCTGATCACCAAGGGCCACGCCGAGCACACCTACCTCGGCATAGAGGGCACCGAGATCACGCCCGACCTCCAGCAGGCCATCAACCTGCCGGTCGGAGCCGGCGTGCTCGTGGGCCGGGTCGTCCCGGGCTCGCCCGCCGACATGGCCGGCATCCAGGGCGGCTCGACCACCGCCACCATCGGCGGCCAGACGCTGACCCTCGGCGGCGACATCATCACGTCGATCGACGGCCACAGGATCACCTCGTTCGCCAACCTCGCCGAGACCATCGCCTCGAAGTCCGCCGGCGACCGGGTGACGCTCGGCCTCCTGCGTCACGGCAAGGCCGTGAACGTCACCGTGACGCTCGCGAACAAGACGAGCTGACGAGAGATCGCGCCGTCGCAGGCGCGAACGCCGGGGCCCCGCCCACCTGCCACGGGGCCCCGGCACCACTCTCCTCGCTACCACACCTCCACGATGACGTCGTCGACCGATGCGATGGCGTCGCGCACGGCGTCCTCCACCCGGCTCGCGAGCGCGTGCGCCTCGCCGACCGAGAGCGACGGTTCGGCCCGCACGGAGGTGACGACCAGGAGGCGCGTGCCCTGCCGGTAGACGACCAGCTCGTCGGCGTCGCCCGCCACCGAGCGGACGGCTTCCGCGGCGAGCCGGTGAAGCGACGGCTGCTCGGCGCCGATGTCGCGCGCCGGCCGCGCTCCGGGCGCGGACGGCTCGACGTGCGCGTAGACCCGCACGATCCCCACCTCGCGCCGGATCTCGTCCTTCAGGCGCTCGACGACGTCCCTCGCCGAGCTCAGCGGCTCGTTCTCGGGCAGGCGGACGTGGAGCGTCACGGCCCGGCCCGACGGGTGGTCGAGCACCGAGATGTTGTGGGCCTCGACGACGCCGGGGACGCGCAGCGCGGCCGCGGCCACGCGGTCGTTCAGCGTCTCGTCGAGCGACGCCGGCTCCACGTGCACCGTGACCTGGGCGCGTCCCAGCGAGTCGCGCACCGCGCCCTCGACCATGTCGGTCGTCTCGTGGCTGCGCTCGACGCCGGCCAGGCGGGGAACGCCGATCACGACCTCGGCGAAGCTCTCGCCGCCGGCCTCGCGCACGCGCACCGAGCGCACCTCCGTCACCCCGGGCACCGACCGCGCGGCCCGCTCGACCCGGCCCGCCATCCCCGAGGGCGTCCGGTCCATGAGGACGTCCACGTTCTGGCGCGCCAGCCGCAGCGCGCCCAGAAGCACGATGACGGCGACGAAGATGGCGGCGAGCGAGTCGCCGGCCGGGACGCCGGCCGCCACAAGCCCCAGGCCCGCCAGCACCGCCAGGGTGCCCGCGAAGTCCGAGCCGAAATGCCACGCATTGGCAAGGAGCGCGGCGTTTCGGTCGATCCGGCCCTGCCGCAGCGAGACGGCCGTCCGGGCGGCGTCGACCGCCAGCACCACGAGCAGCGCCGCGAACGCGTACCAGCGGGCTTCGACCGGAGACGAGCCGTGGTTGAGGCGAAGGACCGCTTCGACGGCGATCCACGACGCCGCCGCGGCGAGGAACACGGACTCCCCGAGGGCCGCCAGGTGCTGGGCCTTCCCGTGCCCGAAGGGGTGCTCGGTGTCGGCCGGCCGCTCCGCGACGCCGACCGCGTACAGCGTCAGCCCGGCAGCGGCGGCGTCGATCCCCGAGTGCACCGCCTCGGCCAGGATCCCGAGGCTGCCGCTGGCAAAGCCGACCGCCAGCTTGAGGAGCGCGAGGCCGATCGCCGCGAGGAGCGACGCCACCGCGGTGCGCCGCGCGCGTGACATGCGCGCAGTTTACGGACGCGGGGTTTCCTTTTCGCGCCCGTAAGTGCAATGATGCGGGGACCCATGGCGGCATCGCAAGCCAGCGGGGGGGACGGTGAGGTCCGCACCCAGGTTCGTTGCCTGGTTGTGGACGACCATGCGGCCGTGCGCGAGGGGGTCAAGATGATCCTCAATCGCGACCGCGAGATCTCGGTGATCGGCGAGAGCTCGTCGGGCGACGGGGCCGTGGAGATGGCCGAGAAGCGCCGCCCGGACGTGATCGTGATGGACGTCCGCATGGAGGGGATGGACGGTTTCGAGGCGACCCGCCAGATCACGGCGTCGCACCCCGAGATGGCGGTCATCCTCTACACCGCCCACGGCGAGCGCGGCCTGCTGGCCGAGGGGCTCGACTGCGGCGCGCGCGGCTACGTCCTGAAGGAGGCGCCGCCCGACGACATCGTCCGCGCGGTGAAGCGGGTCGCCGAGGGCGGGGCCTACGTCGATCCGACGCTCGCTTCCGAGCTCGTAACCCCCAAGGCAACGGAACGCTTGCCCGCACTCTCCGGCCGTGAGCGCGAGATCCTGGGGCTGCTTGCGAACGGCTTCTCGAACCCCGACATCGCCCAGCGGCTCTTCATCAGCCCGGAGACGGTGCGGACGCATGTTCGGAACGCAATGACGAAGCTCGAGGCCGACACTCGCACCCAGGCCGTCGCGCTGGCGCTGCGGTATGAGTTCATCGATTAGCCGGCGCCGCGTCCGGATCGGGCTCATGGCCGTTGCCGGCGGCGCGGCGGCCGGGGCCGCCTCGCTGGCGAACGCGCCCGCTGCCGCGGTGGCCGGGGTGACCGCGGCGGCCGTCGGCGCGTGCGGCGCGATGGCCTGGCGGATGCGCGGCCGGGCGGGCCCGCGGGAGCAGTCCGAGCTCTTCGACCACATGCTCGACGCGATCGACGCCGAGCGCGAGACGCTCGCCCATTGCCTGCACGACGGCCCGCAGCAGACGCTGACAGCGGTCCGGCTCATGTGCGACGTGGTGCGCGATGCGATCTCGAAGGGCGACGTCCACCACGCCGAGGAGGTGCTCGGGCGCCTCGAGCGGCTGGCGTCCGATGCCGCCGACGACCTGCGCCGGACGGTTGCGCGCCTGCACCCGGTCGTGATGCAGCAGCAGGGCCTCGTGCAGGCGCTCGGGTCGCTCGCGGAGACGGTGCACGAGGAGTACGGGATCGCCACCTCGTTCACACGGCCCCCCGGCGGTTGGGAGGCCGAGGAGGACCGCGACACCGCGATCTTCCAGATCGCCCGCGAGGCGGCGGTGAACGCGGCCCGGCACGGGCGGCCGCCGGTCCTGATCAGCCTCCAGCGGTCTCGCGCCGACATCCACCTCTCCGTCGAGGATCGCGGTGGCGGGCTGACGGTGAACGGGCACGGGCCGCGGGAGGGCGTGGGGATCCGGATGATGCGCGAGCGGGCCGCCCGCATCGGAGCGGAGCTCACGCTCGAGTCGGCCCCCGGGACGCGCACCGTCGTCTCGCTCCACGTGCCCCCGGCGCTGTGAGCGCGGTCGGAGTCGTCGGCCACGAGGCGGCCGACCTCGTCATCACCGGCGCCGGGACCGAGCGCCGGCCGGGCGGCACGCCGATCTACGCGCGCCGGTCGCTCAGGGCGCTGGGCATCGTATGTGTGGTGGTGGAGCGGGGCGGGTTCCGAAGCCGCCTTCACCACCACGACGGGATCCTCGAGCAGCGCGTCGAGGCGGTGGGCGCGCCGTTCGCGCCGGCCGACCTGCTGGCGGCGGTCGCCGAGTGCGAGTGGGTGATCCTGGGCGGGCAGACCGCGGGAGACTTCCCGCCGGAGACGATCGCGGCCCTTGCCGAGGCGGGCCACCGGGTCGCGCTGGACGGGCAGGGGCTGTGCCGGGGAGAGGCCGCGGGGCCGGTGCGGCTGCGGCCGTTCCCGCGCGAGAGCATCCGCGGGGTCTCGGTGCTGAAGCTGAACCGGATCGAGGCCGAGGCGGCGGCCGGCAGCCTCGAGCCGTCGGCGCTCGCCGGCCTGGGAGCGCCCGAGGTGGCGGTCACACTCGGGCGCGACGGGGCGCTCGGAGTGGCCGCGGGCCGAGCGTGGCGCTCGCAGCCGACCGGAACGGGCACGTACCCGGACCCGACCGGAGCCGGCGACACCTGGACCGCCGCCTACGTCGTGCGGCGGGCGGCCGGCGACGCACCCGAGGTCGCGGCCCAGGCGGCGGCCGACCACGCCGACCACCTCTACCTGTAGGTTGCCGGAGGACACGTGAGCAGCGAGGGCATCAAGATCCTGATCGCCGAGGACAACGCGCTTCTCCGGGGCGTGTTACGGGACGCGTTGGAGGAAGCCGGGATGGACGTGGTCGGCGAGGCCTCCGACGGGGCAGAAGCGGTGGTCTCGGCCGAACGCGCACACCCCGACGTCGTCGTCATGGACATGCGGATGCCGAACGTCGACGGCATCGAGGCGACCGAGCAGATCGCCGCCGCCGACTGGGCGATGCCCGTCGTCGTGCTCTCGGCGTACGACGAGCCGCAGATGATCGAGGCGGCGCTCAACGCGGGCGCGGCCAGCTGCCTCAAGAAGGGCGTCGGACTCGACGAGCTGATCGACGCCATCCGCGCCGCGCACACGGCCCGGTAGCCGGCGCCGGATGCACATCGCCCAGGTGAACGTCGCCCGCGCGCTGGAGCCGCTCGACGCCCCGCTCCTCCGCGACTTCGTCGCCGCGCTGGCCCCGGTGAACGCCCTGGCCGACGCCGCGCCCGGATTCGTGTGGCGGCTCCAGACCGACGACGGCGACGCGACATCCGTGCGAATCGACCCCGACCCGCGGGTGATCGTGAACCTGTCGGTGTGGACGTCGCTCGAGGCGCTGTGGGCGTTCGTCTACGGGAGCGCGCACGTTGGCGTCATGCAGCGTAGGCGGACGTGGTTCGAGCGGCCGGTCGTGTCGCACCTTGCGATGTGGTGGGTGCCGGCCGGGGCGACGCCGGGCGTGGACGAGGCGATGCAGCGGCTCGCACTGCACCGGCGCCATGGCCCGACGCCGAGGGCGTTCGACTTCAAGCATCCGTTTGCGCCGGGCGGCGAGCCGGTGGATCCGGCGGCCCTGCGCATCCTCCCGGCCGCCTGCGGCTGAGCGAAACCCCCGGACGGGGCTGCGCCGCCGCCAATGGTCGGCCGATCCAGGAAGGATGTTCGCCTGGTCACCGCGCGATCTCGACGGGTACGCCCGCCAGGACAGCTACATGCGCCGCGGCGCGATGCTCTCGTTCGAGATCCTGCGCATCCAGGAGCGCGAGCTCTTCTGGCCGCGGATCGTGAAGGACGTGGCCGAGTGGCTCGACGCGACGGCGGTGCGCGGGTTCGACCTCGACACGGACGGCGTCCCGATCCCGACGGCCGAGAACGGGAGCCGCCGGCTGCCGCCGGCCGCGGTCGAGATGGAGCGGGAGCTGCTCACCCGCTCGCCGGCCCGCGGTCGCTCGCTGATCTCCAACCACCCGATGCTCGACGACGACCTGAGGCTGCTCGGCGACGCGCTCGACATGTCGGGCTCGGTCGTGCACGTGGTGCTCCTGCGCGCCTACCAGCGCTCCGTCGGGGCGATGGCGGTGCACTGGATCGGCGTTCCGCGGCCGGGGTTCGAGCGCCGCGAGGGCTTCTTCACGTACCTCGAGAACGCCGCCCTGGCCCTGGCGCTCGTCGACGAGCGCGAGGCCCGCCGCGCCGAGCTCGACGATCTTCACCGCACCGCATACACGGACGCGCTCACGGGCCTCCCCAACCACCGCGCGCTCGATCGCGAGCTCGAGGCATCGGCCGGTTCGGAGCTCGCCGTGGTCGTGCTCGACTTCGACGGGATGCGGGAGGCGAACGCCGCCTTCCGCAACGACTACGCGCTGGGCGGGGACGTCCTCATCCGAGCGTTCTCCGGAGCGCTCGGCCGGCTGCTTCGGCCGGGCGAGTTCGCGGCCCGGCTGCACACGGCCGGCGACGAGTTCTGCGTGCTCGTGCCCGGAGGCGACGAGGCCTCGGCGCTGCGCCGGGCCGGCGAGCTCGAGGCGGCGCTCGACGGCCTCGACGTGCCCGAGACCCACCGCCACGTCTACGGCGGCGCGTCGGTCGGCGCCGCGGCACGGCGAAGCGGTGAGCCGCCGTCCGAGACCCTCGCGCGTGCGTCGGTGGCGATGCACGCCCGCAAGGCGGCGCGGCGCGAACGCCGGGCCTCCGTCTCGACCACCCGGCCGGCGCCGCTCACTCCGTTGAGATGAAGACGCTCTTCAGCTCGGTGTTGTGCTCGAGCGCATGCATGCCGAGCTCCTTGCCGACGCCCGACTGCTTGTAGCCGCCGAACGGCGTCTGCGGGAAGACGCTCGAATTCGAGTTGACGCCCAGGACGCCGGTGCGCAGCGCCCGGGCCACCCGCAGCTGGCGGGCACCGTCGCGGGTCCATAACGACCCCGAGAGTCCGTAGGGAGTGTCGTTCGCGATCCGGATCGCCTCGGCCTCGTCGCGGAACGTGATGACGCCGACGACCGGCCCGAAGATCTCCTCACGAGCGACGCGCATCTCATTCGTGACGCCGTCGAGCACCGTGGGCCGGTAGAAGAACCCTGCCGCCAGGTCGCCGCCGGGCCGCTCTGCACCGGTCACGACCTTCGCCCCCTCGTCGAGCCCGATCCGGACGTAGTCCTCCACGGTCTCCCGCTGTGCGGCCGAGACGAGCGGCCCGATCTCGGTCGACTCGTCCTCGGGCATCCCGACCCGAAGGCCGCCGGCCGTGGCCGCGTACCGCTCGAGCAGCTCGTCCTTGGCCGACTCCTCGACGATGAGCCGCGAGCGGGCGCAGCAGTCCTGTCCGCAGTTCTCGAAGACGGCGTACGGGGCCATCCGCCCGGCCTTCTCGATATCGGCGTCCGCGAAGACGACGCAGGCCGACTTCCCGCCGAGCTCGAGCGTGACGCGCTTGATCGTCGCCGCGGCCCGGCGGGCGATCCCGGCGCCGACCTCGGTGGAGCCCGTGAACCCGATCTTGCCGACGTCCGGGTGGTCGACGAGCGCCGCACCGACGGTGCCACCCGGGCCGGGCACGACGTTCAGCGCGCCGTCGGCGATGCCGGCCTCGACGGCCAGCTCCGCATACCGCAGGACGGAGAGCGGCGTGAGCGACGCCGGCTTCAGCACGACCGTGTTCCCGGCTGCGAGCGCCGGGGCGATCTTCCAGTTCGCGATGTTGAGCGGAAAGTTCCACGGCGTGATGAGCCCGACCACGCCGATCGGCTCCCGGAAGGTGAGCGCGATGCCGTCGCGCTCGACCGGGATCGTGTGGCCGAAGAACTTGTCGACCGCCCCCGCGTAGTAGCGGATGACGTCGACGATCATCCCCAGCTGGCCGCGGGCGTCCGAGATCGGCATGCCGACGTTCCGGCACTCCAGCAGCGCGAGCTCCTCGGCGTGCTCCTCGACGAGCGTCGCGAAGCGGTGCATCCGTCGCCCGCGGGTCACCGGCGAGAGCCCGCTCCAGCCGTCGTACGCCTTGACCGCCGCGGCCACCGCTCGGTTCACGTCCTCGGCGCCGCCCTCGGCGACCGTGGCGAGGGCCGCCGCCCGGGCGGGATTCACGACTTCGAACGTGCGGCCCTCGGCCGCATCCACCCGCTCGCCGCCGATGACGAGCCCCTCGACCGTTCCCACGCTCATGCCGCAGCCCTCCGGTACGTCGTCGCCTGGCCGACCAGTGCCTCGAAGAGCGCCGCGCCGCCCTCCTCGTCCTCCTCGGGGTGCCAGAGGACGCCGACGACGTAGCGCGCCGCCGGGTCCTCGATCGCCTCGACCGTGCCGTCCTCGGCGGTGGCGGCGACCCGCAGGCCGTCGCCCAGCCGGCCCGGCGCCTGATGGTGGCACGAGTGCGTGTGGGCGTCCGTCCCGAGCACGCCGGCCAGGTGGGTACCCGGGAGCACGGTGACCGAGTGGCGGGTGTACGTGCCGGGCGGCCCCTTGTGGGTGTCGCCCTCCAGGTGCTGGACGAGATCGCCGCCGCGGGCGACGTTCAGGAGCTGCATGCCGCGGCAGATGCCGAGCACCGGCATCGATCGCGTGAGCGCGGCCCGCATCAGCTCGAGCTCCGCCGAGTCGCGGTGGTCGTGGAAGCCGCTCGACTCGGGGTGCGGCTCCTGCCCGTACACGGCCGGGTTGATGTCGGAGCCTCCGGTGAAGACCATCCCGTCGAGGTCGTCGAGGAGCGCCGTCGAGACGTCGGTCGGCGGGACAAGCACCGGGATGCCTCCGGCGGCCACGACGGCACGCACGTAGCCCTGCGGCACGAGAACGGAGCGGAACGCCTTCCACTGGCCGAAGTCCACCGGCACGTCGTAGGCGCTGATCCCGATCACCGGCCGCTTGCGATCCATCCCGCCAGCAGTATATGAATGGCGCGTGCCCCTAACCCTTGAGGAGCTGCGCGGCGACGTGGAGCGCGGCGACATCGACACGGTCCTCCTCGTGATGACCGACATGCAGGGCCGGCTTCAGGGCAAGCGCCTGCACGCGCCGTTCTTCTGCGAGGAGGTCGCGGCGCACGGCGCGGAGGGCTGCTACTACCTGCTCACCGTCGACGTCGACATGCAGCCGGTGCAGGGCTTCGAGATGGGTTCCTGGGAGTCGGGCTACGGCGACTTCGTCTTCCGCCCCGACATGGCGACGCTGCGGCGGATCCCGTGGCTCGAGCGCACGGTGCTCGTCGTGTGCGACATCGAGTGGCAGGACGGCCGGCCCGTGGCGCCCTCGCCGCGCCAGATCCTGCGCCGCCAGCTCGACCGGCTGGCCGAGCGCGGCCTCGTCGCGAACATCGGCTCGGAGCTCGAGTTCTTCCTCTTCCGCGAGACCTACGACTCGGCGCGCGCCAAGCGCTACCACGACCTCGCGCCCGCGAACCCCTACAACGTCGACTACTCGATCCTCGGCACCACGATGGTCGAGGACGTGATCCGGCCGATCCGGCTCGGCATGGCCGGCGCCGGCATCCGCGTGGAGGACTCGAAGGGGGAGTGCAACTTCGGCCAGCACGAGGTCAACTTCCGCTACTCCGACGCGCTCACCATGGCCGACAACCACGCCGTCTACAAGAACGGCGCCAAGGAGATCGCCCACGCTCACGGCTACGCGCTCTCGTTCATGGCCAAGTACGACGAGCGCGAGGGCAACTCGTGCCACATCCACTGCAGCCTGTGGGACGAGAAGGGCACCGCCTTCGCCGACGGCGACGGCCATCACACCGAGCTCTTTCGCCACTTCCTGGCGGGGCAGCTGGCGGCGACGCGCGAGCTCACGCTCTGCTTCGCGCCGAACGTGAACTCGTACAAGCGCTACGCGTGGGGGTCGTTCGCGCCGACGACGCTGGCCTGGGGCGTCGACAACCGCACGTGCGCGTTCCGGGTGGTCGGGCACGGGCCGGGACTGCGCGTCGAGAGCCGCCTGGCGGGCGCCGACACGAACCCCTACATCGCGTTTGCCGCGATCATCGCGGCCGGCCTCCACGGCATCGAGAACAGCCTCGACCTCGAGGACGCCTACACGGGGAACGCCTACGACGCGACCGAGAAGCCGCGGGTGCCGTCGAGCCTCGGGACGGCGATCGACCTCTTCGAGGGCTCGGCGCTGGCGCGCGAGGCGTTCGGAGCGCAGGTCGTCGACCACTACCTGCACTACGCGCGGACGGAGCTCCGCTCGTTCGAGGCCGCCGTGACCGACTGGGAGAAGTTCCGCAGCTTCGAGCGGCTTTGATCCACGGGGGAACCCTGGGTTCCCCCGTGAGGCCCCTGCTTACGGGTGGCGAGGCGCCCGGGGCGCGGCGGCGAAGAACGCGGTCTTCGCCGCCGCCACGACCGGCGATTGCCTAGCGGGGCTTCCGAAGGTGCGAGATCCGCCGGACGAGATCGCGGCGGCGCTCGGAGCGACGCTCGATCTTGCGCTCGCGGGCGAGACGCGTGAAGTACTCCCGCTCGCTCTCGCGGACGGGATGCCTGTTTTCGATGCGAGAAGCCGTAAAGAGTGAGGATAGCTGAGTCATATGCACATTGTATCATCGGCAAAACCCTCGTCAACCCATACAGACCACGCTAAAGGGGGAAATATTGGAGAAAAAGTGGTAGCCAGGCTACGGATTTCCCGCAGACGGCGAGTCGGCCGCGTACCGCACGATCATCTGGTCGGTCATCCACTCGACGGGCGCCCTGTCGTCGGTGAGCGGGTCGCCGGACGGCGGCACCTGGCGCAGCCCGTCGGCGAGCCCTGCGGCGGGGCGAAGGCCGCCCGGCGCCGCGGCAAGGCGAGCCCGCAGCTCGGCCGCCGTCGTCGGTGACGCGAAACCGGCCACGATGTCGTTGAACCCGGTGACGCGCCACACGAAGACGGACGCAAAGCGAGTTGCCATCGTGCCCGCGATCGCGTCGGGAAGGCTCGTGTCGCCCGGGATCCGGCCGACGTTCGCCATGACCATCCCGCCCGGCTCGAGCCGGTCGCGCGCCAGGCCCCAGAACTCCTGCGTCGTCAGGTAGAACGGGATGTAGGGCTGGCGGAAGGCGTCCAGGAAGACGGCGTCAAAGCGCGTGTGGTGCTGCTCCAGGTACACGCGGCCGTCGGCGGCCGCGACGCGGACGCGCGGGTTCGACGCGAGCCCGAAGTAGCGCCGGCCCACCTCGGTCACGAGCGGGTCGAGCTCGATGCCGAGCACGTTGACCGCCGGCCAGTAGGCGCCGTACGCGCGGCCGACGGTGCCGCCGGCGTAGCCGATCATGCTGAGGCTGCGGAAGCCCGGGCCGTGCAGGAGCGGCGCCAGCAGGAACTGGTCCCAATAGCCGCCCGTGAGCACGCGATGCGGCCGGTAGATCGAGTGGTCGGCCCAGCCCTCGTTCAGGTGCAGGACGCGGCCGCCGCCGGGGAGCGCCTGCACCTGGACGAACTGGTAGGCCGACTCCCCCTCGAAGATCACGTGCGCGCCGGGTTTCACGGTTCCGGGCGGCACGAGCGCGACCGCCCCGATCAGGGCCGGCACCGCCAGATAGCGGCGACCCAGGACGGGGGAGGCTGCGAGCGCCAGGAGGCAGGCGGTGGCGAGCATCGTGCGGCGCGTGCCGATCGCCGGGATCAGCACGGCGACGGGAAGGAACGTGCCGAGGATCGACCCGGCCGTCGAGAGGGCGTACATCCGGCCGGCCACGGCACCCGCCTCCTCGATCGTCGTCACGCCGAGCCGGACGGCGAACGGCGAGGCCATGCCGAGCAGGGTGATCGGCGCCGAGAAGAGCAGCATCACCGCGAAGAAGGAGCCCAGGAACGCTCCGACCGACGCCCCGGCGAACGCGTCGACGGCCGCGCTCAGGAACGGCTCGGCGACGAAGGGCAGAACCGCGACGCACCCGGCGGCAGCCAGCATGAGCCAGCAGAGAAAGCGCATCGTCGGATGACGGTCGGCAAGCCGTCCACCGACGAAGTAGCCGACCGAGAGGTAGATCAGGATCAGCCCGATGATGTTGGCCCAGATCAGGATCGACGCCCCGAAGAACGGAGCGAGGAGGCGGGAGGCGCACATCTCGGTGGACATCGTCGTCGCGCCGGCGATGAACACGAGCGGCGGCAGCACGCGGCGGTTCACGGGCCAAGCGTAGCGCTCACGCCGTGGAGAAAAGGTGGTGAACAGGGTATGGGGCACATGCGGTTTGTGCAGTACCTTCAAGGTGGGGGAGGAGGTTCCGACCGGACCGGTCGCCAGACTACGAACGATGCGCATTGGGATCATCGACATCGGATCGAACACCGCGCGGCTCCTGGTCGCCGACGTCGACGGGGCCTCCGTCGAGCGGATCGACGAGCAGCGGGCCCACCTCGGACTCGGCGCCGCGATCGAGCGCACCGGCAGCCTGCCGGGGCACAAGCTCGCTGAGACGGCGAGCCTCGCCGCCGAGTATGCGGCCCGCGCGGACGCCCGCGGGGCGGAGCTCGTCGACGTCATCGTGACGGCCCCCGGCCGCCAGGCCGAGAACGGCGACGAGCTGGTCCACAGCCTGCGTCTCGCCACCGGCGCGTCGGTGCGCGTCCTCTCCTGCGACGAGGAGGGCCGGTACGCCTACGACGGCGCCGCCGCGATGCTCGACCGCCAGCCCAAGGCGCTCGCCGTCTGCGACATCGGCGGCGGGTCGACCGAGGTGGTGGTCGGTCTGCGCGATCTGGGGCCGGTCTTTCTCCGCTCGTTCGACGTCGGGTCGATGCGGCTCACGAGCCGGTTCTTCGACGGACGGCCGACGGCCGCGGCGATCGCGTCCGCGCGCGAGTTCCTGAACCGGCGTCTCGACGACCTCGATGCACCCGCTCCGACGGCTGCGCTCGCCACCGGCGGCACGGCAGGGGCGCTGCGCAAGGTCGCCGGCCGCCGCCTCAACGCGGACCTGCTCGAGTCGGTGATCGCCGACCTCGCGTCCCGTCCGCCGGGCCGGATTGCGGCCGCCTACGGCCTCGAGCGGTCGCGGGCTCGCACGATCCTCGCCGGCGCCCTCATCCTGGCCGAGGTGCAGCGGCGGCTCGACGTCCCGTTCGAGGTCGCTCGCGGCGGCCTCCGCGAAGGCGCCGCGCTCGCGCTGGCGCGGGTCGCCCAGGCCGCCTAGCCGATCTAGCGGGCAGCTCCGATGTGCCGCTCCGGCGCGATGCCGCGCGCGCCGACGTCGAGCAGCCACACCGAGCCCTTCGGCGTTCGCCGCCCTCCCACGAGCTCGTGGCAGACGTCGCCGTGGGTGCAGAGGACGGTGCCGGCGCCCGTCGTCCCCAGGAGCGCGATCACGTCGGCGCGGGCCGCGCCCTCGGCCAGCCCCGGCGCCTCCTCGAGACCCATCCCGAACGCTGCGGCGAGCGGCTCGACGGTCTGGACGCAGCGGACGTAGGGGCTCGTCAGGATCCGGGTCACCGGGAGGCCGGAGAGCATCCTCGGGAGCGCCGCCGCCTGGCGCCTGCCGCGCGCGTCGAGCGGCCGCAGGCTGTCCTCGCCGCGCCATGTGGCGCGATCCCCGGCGGTGCCGTGGCGTACGAGGACGACCTGCATGGGGCTAGCCGGCGATGGTCCAGCGCTTGCCCGCGCGCTCGAGCGCGGCGAGCGCGGCGGGGAGGTCGCGCCGGGCCCGGGCCCGGCGGCGCGCCTCCTGCTCAACCAGCCGGCCTGCGGCGAGCGCCGGGGCGGCCTCCCCACCCTCGGCGAGCCCGCGCAGCCGCTCCTCGGCGACGACCGAGTCCTGGTGCGCACCCAGCACGTCCTGGAGGTCCTTCGCCGCCCGCACGAACGCCTGCCCGGCGCGGTCGCCGGGGAGCGCGGCCAGCTCGGCTGCGTACCTGACCCGTTTGCCGGCGATCCGAAGACGGTGCATCGCGGCGTCGTCGGCGGCACCGGCCGCCCGCCGGGCCGCCTTGCGCATCCGGCGCCGCTCGGCCGCGACCAGCTCCCCGAGGTGCAGCCCCTCGCCGGAAAGCCGCGGACTTCCCGCCTCGGCGACCAGCCGGTCGACGAGTGCGAAGTAGCGCGGCGTGGAGAGCGCGGCGAGCACCCGCTCCCGCGCCGCCGCCCGGCCCGTCTCCAGCGCGTCGATCAAGCTTGCGCCCGGCCCGCTGTCGGGATCGCCCAGGCGCTCGACGCGCGGCACGAGCTCTTCGACCAGCACGTCGAGGTCGCGGGCCTCGTTGGTCTCGCCGGCGAGCCAGCCCAGCTCGGCCCGCAGGCCCTCGGCCCAGCGCTCGTCGAGCCCCTGCCGGGCCGCGCGCAGCAGCGCGCGCATGCGCCGCGTCGCCACCCGGAGGTCGTGCAGCGTCTCCGGCCCCAGCCCGAGCCGGACGGCCGGGTCGGCGACGAGCATGGCGCGCACATGGGCGGCAAGCATCGCGGCCAGCCGCCCCTCCGGCGAGGAGTCGGCCGCAACCGGCGCCCCGCCGGCCGTGAGGTCGAGGACACGGAACACCTTGGGCCGCTCGTCACCGGCGACCGCACCCGCCCGGCGGAGCGTCTTCGCCAGCCGCCGCATGTCGCGTTCGTCGCCGGCGGGCAGGAGCTCGATCTCGACCTCGTCCAGCCGGGCCCGGACGGCGGCGTCCTCGTCGACGGTGACGACGTCGTGGAAGACGTCGGCCACCGCCACCTCGTCGCGGAAGACGCGCCGCCCCAGCCGGCGCGTCCGCAACGTGGCGGCGAGGACCAGGGGCTCGCCGCGCAGGTGCGCGGCCAGGGCCTCGTAGGCCTCGGGCGGCGGCTCGGCCCCGCGGCGCGCGAGCTCGACCTCGAACCGGCCGCCTTCGGCAGGGAGCTTGAGCTGCCAGCGGACGCTTCGGGCGCGGGTGCGGCGCCGCAGCGTGATTCCGGCCGCCGCCAGGCGGCGGTCGGGCGTGTCGTGGTAGGCCGAGACGAGCGTGACCGTGCGCAGCCGCTCGCCGGGCAGTTCCGGCAGGAGAAACCCCTCCGGAACCTCCAGCTTGCGCTCGCGCTCGAGCTCGAAGACCGCCATCGGCGAAGTCTAGAAACCGCTGCAAACCGGCGCCACGGTCTTATCCAGCGGCCGGCAGACCAACCGAGCACGGGGCACACGCTTAAAAGCCCGGCGCCTCCGGGCCGACGGGGTCGTTGCGGTGCAGCACCGCGCGGCTGCGGGCAACGACGAGTGCGCCAAGCGCGGCGCGCGCCTCGGCGCTCTCCTCGGTCACGGCCACCGCGACGAGCCCCTCGCCGTGACGGACGACGGTGGCCTCGCCGGAGACGAGCTTGTCGTGATTGTCAGGGTGCGTCAGCTGGAATTCGACCAGGTCGCCGGTGACCGCGTCGGTGCCCGCGGCTTCGACCAGGAGCCCGCCGGGTGCGATGTTCACGGTGGTGCCCTGCACCTCGGCGCCCGGCTCGTCGCCCGAGAGCCGCCGCAGCATGATCCGCGTCATGCAGTTGATCCGCGTCGACCGCGACCGCGTCGCGGCCCGGTCGGCGACGACGAAGCGGAAGTCCCCCACCGGGCGGGCCGCGTGCAGCGTGCCCCGGAAGCCGACAAGCGAGTCCGCATGGCGGAACGTGAGGAACGCGTTCGGCACGCGGTCCGGAAGCCGGGCCGTCTCGGCCTTGTTCTCGACCTCGAGCGCCACGGTCATGCCCTCGACGGCCAGAATCCTGGCCGTGAAGGAGGTCGGGAGAATGTAATGCCCTCGCGGCAGCGTCACCACAACGGCGTCGTGGTCGTGCAGACGGTCCACCGCGGATCATCCTACTCCCCGCCGCGCGCGGTGCGGCGCCGCCGTGGCGGCCGGTTTCGGACGGGATGCCCTCGCCAGGATTCGAACCTGGGACGCCGGCCTTAGGAGAGCCGCGCTCTATCCCCTGAGCTACGAGGGCCCGGACGCGTTCTAGGGTACCCCGCCGTCCTCCTCGAGCCACGTCGTCTCCATCCGCGGCGCGGCGTGGATGCCGACCATGCGCAGCCGCCCGGGCCCGAGTCCCTTGAAGCCGTGCGGCGTGCTCGGGCGGGACGACCACGACGTCGCCCTCCTCGGCCTCGATGTGGCCGTCGCCGTACCGGAACCGCCCCCGCCCCTCGAGCACGATGAACGTCTCCGAGTACGGGTGGGTGTGGGCGTCGGGCCCCTCGCCTTCGCCCGAGTCGATGACGAAGCCCGAGACGTCGGAGCCGAGGCCGACTCCCTCCCAGCTCCCCGCCGAGCCGCCCTCCTCGTAGCGCCACGAGGGAAGCGGCGTCACCGCCGGCTCCCGCTGAGCGCTTGGAGGACGAGCAGGAGGACGATCGCACCCAGGATCGATGCGATGAACCCGGCCCGCTGGCCGGAGTGGTAGAAGCCGGCCGCGCGGCCGCCGATCGTCGCGATCACCGACCCGGCGATACCCACGACCATCGTCACGATCACGCCCTGCGGGTGCTTCCCGGGCGTGAGGAGCCGGGCGATGAACCCGATCAGGAGCCCGACAAGCGCCGCCCAGACGATCCACATGGGCCGATCCTAGAGCGTCCGCGGGTGAAACATCGGCGACAGGCCCCGATGTTTCAGCCGGGGATGAGCGGGCGCTCGCGCAGGTACGGCAGGGCCACGGCCGGGTCGGGGCCGTCGATCTCGCGGGCCAGCCGGTGGCCGTCGAAGATGGCGTCGGCGATGAGCCGCGGGGCGACGCAGTCGCCGGCCCGGTGGACGGCGGCGATGCCTGCCGTGGCGAGCGCGCCGGGGTCGGCCACAAGCTCCCGGTAGAGCGCGTCGTCGGACATCCGCTGCGTGACGAGCACCGTCGCGTCGGCCTCGATCTCGACGGGCCGCCCGACGCCGTCCTCGGCCCGCAGGCCGCCGGGCAGGATCTCAACCGGCGTGAGGGCGGTGCGCAGGTCGATCCCGAGCGCGTGCAGGTGCAGGCGCAGCCGCAGGCCCTCGAGCGTCTGGTCGCAGGTCGGCGCGACCACGTCGTAGGGCGTCACGAACGTCACCTCGTAGCCCTCGGCGCGCAGCACCTCGGCCAGCCCGGGAGCGGTGAAATAGCCCTCGCAGTCGACGATCGCGACCCGGCGGCCGCCGGGCCGCAGGCCGCCCACCATGATGTCCTCGGGCAGAAGGACATGGGGGAGCGAGGCGTCTGCGCCCGGGATCGGGGCCCGCGTGATCCCGTTCATGCCGTCGCCGGCCCAGCGCGCGCCGGTGGCGACGACCACGATGCGGGCCCCGTACTCGCGCACCGCGGCGGCGTCGAGCGCCGTCGCGAGCACGACCTCGACGCTTGCCAGCCGCTCGAGCTGGACGCGCCGGTAGGCGACGACGTGGCCCCACTCGCCGAGGCCGGGGAGCCGCGTCACCCACCGCATCTGGCCGCCGATGTCGTCGCCCTCGTCGGCCAGGTGGACGAGGTCGAAGCCGCGCTTGCCGAGCACCATCGCGCACTCCATCCCGGCCGGGCCGGCACCGACGACCAGCACCGGCTCCCCGGCGTTCGCCGCCCGCTCGAACCGCTCCGGGTGCCAGCCGCGCCGGTGCTCCTCGCCGGCGGTCGGGTTCTGGGTGCAGCCCAGGTGAAGGCCCCACACCGAGCGGGAGTAGCAGGCGTTGCAGCCGATGCACTCGCGCACCTCGTCGTAGCGGCCCTCCTCGATCTTGCGCGGCAGGAAGGGGTCGGAGATCGACGGCCGGGCGGCGCCGATCAGGTCGGCGTGGCCGTCCCGGACGACCTCGGCCATCTTGTCGGGGTCGGTGAACCGGCCGACGACGACGACCGGCTTCGCGGTCGCCTCCTTGGCCCGCCCCGACCACTGGAGCTGGTAGCCCTGCTCGTAGAACCGCGACGGCCCGGCGTCGAGCCTGCCCATGCCCGCCATCGACCCGATCGTCACGTCCCACAGGTCGACCATCGGGTCGGCGGCCCGGATGAAGGCCAGCCCCTCGTCCAGCTCGACGCCCGACAGCTCCAGCGTGTCGGCCGCGATCCGCACGGCGATCGCGCAGTCCTCGCCGATCGCCTCCTTCACCCGCTCGATCGCCTCCAGCCAGAACCGGCTTCGGTTCTCGAACGAGCCGCCGTAGGCGTCGGTGCGGCGGTTGAAGACCGGCGAGAGGAACTGCGTCGGCAGGTAGGTGTGCGAGCCGTAGACGTAGAGGATGTCGAACCCGGCCGTCCGCGCCCGGCGGGCGGCGGCCACCCACTCGTCCTGCACTCGCCGGATGTCGGCGAGCTCCATCACCTTCGGCACCGTGACGCCGTCCCAGTCGCTTGCGATCTGCGACGGCGCGAGCGGTGGCAGGCGCGACTCGCGCTGCTCGGCGAAGAGCCCGCCGTGCCAGAGCTCGATCCCGGCCAGCGCTCCGTGCTCGTGGGCGGCGGTCGCCATCAGCGAGAGCGCGCGCATGTCCTCGTCGTCCCACAGGCGCGCCGACGTGTAGGGCTTCTCGTCGGACTCGGGGCTGATCGAGCAGTACTCGGTGCAGACGGCCGCCCAGCCGCCCTCGGCCTTCATGCCGCGGAAGGCGGCCTGCGTCCACGGCTTCTCGACGCCGAACCCCGTGCAGTGCGGCACCTGGTAGAAGCGGTTTCGCAGGGTGCGCGGGCCGATCGGCACCTCCTCGAAGAGGATGTCGTGGCGGGCGAGGCGCTCGGGCACTACTCGGCCTCGATCTCGGCCTTCCGCCGCGCCATGAACTCGCACAGCTCCTCGTCGAGGGCGTCGTCGATGCCGGGATCCTCGTAGCTCTGAAGCAGCTTCTTCCACTCCTCGGTCGCCGCCCGGTCGGCCGTCACCGCGCCGCGCTTCTCCCAGGTCACGTAGGCCTGCGAGCGGAAGAGCGGGCTCATGAACACCCAGTCCTTGAAGTGGGCCAGGGTGTGATCGGAGGCCAGGAACATCCCGCCGGGGCCCTCCTGGCGCACGGCGTCCATTGCGAACTCCTCCTCGCTCATCCCGATGCCGCCCGCGAGGACGTCGAAGACCCGCAGGAGCTCGAGGTCGAGCACGAACTTCTCGTACGAGGCGGTGAGCCCGCCCTCCAGCCAGCCGGCGGCGTGCATCACGAGGTCGCAGCCGCCGAGCATCGTCGCCCAGAGCGTGTTCACCGTCTCGGCCGCGGCCTGGGCGTCGAGCGCATTCGACGAGCACAGCCCGCCGCCGCCGCGGTAGGGGAGCCCGTAGCGGCGGGCGAGGACGCCGCCGGCGAGGGTGCCGAGGATCGACTCGGGCGTCCCGAACGCGGGGCCGCCGGTGCGCATGTCGACGGCGGTGAAGAACGAGCCGAAGAGGCAGGGCGCGCCCGGCCGCACCGCCTGCACGAGGGCGACGCCGGAGAGCGCCTCGGCCACCTGCTGAGCGAGGCCGGCGGCGATCGAGACCGGCGCCGTGGCTCCGGCGAGCAGGAACGGCGTCACGACGACCGGCTGGCCGGCGGAGGCCCACTCGATGAGGGCGTCTGCCATGAGCCCGTCCCAGACCAGCGGGCTGTTGGGGTTGACGACGCCCATGATGGCGGGCGTCGCGGCAATCGCGTCGCGCCCGCCGAGCGCGATCGCGGCCAGCTCGACGGCGTCGCGCGCCTTGGGGCCGGACGTGCCGTAGCAGACGAGCGGCTTGTCCGACCAGCGCCAGATCGCGTAGTCCATGTCCATATGGCGCGTGCGCTCGTCGAGGTCCGTGGCCTCGACCGTGCCGCTCTGCTGGCACGTCATGAGGTCGGCGGCGTGCGCCATCTTGATCAGCTCGACGTAGTCGGAGATCGTGCCCTCGCGGCGGCCGCGCTCCAGATCGGCGCAGAACGGCGATCCGCCGACGGGCGTGAGGACGGGCCGCCCGCCGCCGATCCTGACCGACCGGGCCGGGTTCCGGGCCGCGAGCGTGAACGACTCCGGCGCCCGCCCGGCCATCTCCATCACGAACTCCCGGTCCCAGCGCACCCGCTCGCCGTCGACGTCCTGGCCCAGGCCCTTGAGCAGGGCCAGGGCGCCCTCGTGGCGCACGTCGGTGCCGATCTCCTCGAGGATCGTCATGGCGTGCTCGTGGACGGCGTCGAGCGCCTCGCCCGGGAGCACGGCCGAGAGGCCGGCGTCAGCGAACATCGCCGGCGAGCGTATCGGATCGCCGGATCGCCAGGCCCAGCGAGGCGGCCGCCCCGACCGCGACCGCCACGCAGCAGGCGGCGACAACCGCGTGCCAGCCGTCGTCGAGCCAGAGGCCCGGGAGATAGGCGCCCGCGCCGCCGAGCACGTAGTAGACGGTCTGGTGCAGGCTCGTGGCGGTGCCGCGGTGGTGGTCGACGAGCCGCGGGATCAGAAGCTGGCACGTCGTGACGGTCGAGAACATCGAGGCGGCGAGGAGCGCGAGCCCGGCGATCACGGCAACGAGGCTGTCGACCAGCGTGAGCGCGGCCCCGGCGCCGGCGCAGGCGAGGAGGAAGGGCAGCAGCCGCTCGGGGCCGATCCGGGCGGCGGCGTGGCCGACGAGCGGGACGACGGCGCCGACGACCCACACGGCGTAGACCAGCCCGGCGGCCCCGAGGCTCAGGCCGAGCGGCGGGGACGTCAGCCGGTGGGTCGCGAACGTGAAGATGCCGACGAACGCGAAGAAGGTCGCGCCGGCGGCGAGCGCGTTCAGGAGCAGCGGGACGTTCCGGACGTGCTCCGCCACGACCGCCCGCAGGTCGCGGCGGTGGTGGCGCGGCTCGTCGCGCGGCAGCCACGAGTACATCGCGAGCGCCCCGGCGACCGTGGGCAGCGTGAGCGCCTCGAGGCCGACGCGCCAGCTCGTCACGTCGGCGACCAGCGCCGTCCCGACCCGCCCGACCAGGCCGCCGAAGACGAGCGAGGCGGTGTAGGCACCCATCGCCGCTCCGGCGGCCCGGCCGCGGAAGCGCTCGGTCACATACGGCACGGCGACCGTGAGCAGGCCGGGCATGAGGAGGCCCTGGCAGGCGCGGACCGCGAGCAGCGAGGGCATGCTCGGCGCCAGTCCCGCGACCGCGGTCGGGATGCAGATCAGGACGGCGGCCGACGACATGACCCGGGCCCGGCCCAGCCGGTCGGAGAGCGGCCCGGCCACCCAGCCGCCGGCCGCGACGGCGAGCACGACGACGGTGATCGTGAGGCCGGCGGCCGCAGGCGAGGCGCCCAGGCCGCGCTCGACGTCCGGCAGGATCGCCTGGGTCGAGTACATGTTGGCGAACATCGCCGAGGCGCCCAGGAAGAGCGCCGCGCTCGGTCGCGTCACGACTCGGCGACGTGCGGCGGGCCCGGCAGCACGCGCAGCGAGATCTCGCCGCGCAGGAGCCGCACGAGCGAGTCGCCGGCGAGCTCGCGCCGCCACCCGGTGAGGAGCGGGTGCGGCCGGTCGCCGTCGAGCGCCTGGCCCGCGATGAAGCTCTCGAGGTCGGCCCGTGTCGCAACGAGCTCCGACGCGACGCCGGCCGCGGCGCAGCGGGCCTGGAGCACCGCCGAGGCCAGCGGCAGGACGACCCGGATCCGGCGGCGGACGTCGCCGGGGAGCTCCGCGTCGGCCTCCGGCGGCGGCCCCGGGTCGGCAAGCGTTGCGAGCAGGTCGTCGAGCTGGCGGCCACGCCGGATCTGGAGCCCGCGGATGCCCTCCGCCTCGTTGGGCGTGGCGGGCCTGCGGCGGGCGAGCTCGACGAGCGTCGCGTCCTTCATGAGCCACGCCGCGGGCAGGTCGCGCCGCCTGGCCTCGCGCTCGCGCCACGCCGCCGCCGCCCGCAGCGCGGCCAGGCCGTCGCTTCGCACCTTGCCGCGGCCGGCGACCCGCCGCCAGGCGGTGTCGGGGTCCTGCACGAACGGGGCGTCCGGCCCGAAGCGGCCCTCGAGCTCCTCGGCGACCCATGCCTCGCGTCCCTGTGATTGAAGCCGCGCCCGGAGCGCATCGGCAGCCGCGAGCAGATGGCGGACGTCGTCGGCCGCGTACTCGGTCTGGGCCTGCGTGAGCGGCCGCCGCTGCCAGTCGGTGAAGCCCTCGTCGTGGCGCAGGCGCACCTTCAGCGCCGCCTCGAGCAGCCGCTCCAGCGAGAGCGTCCCGCCGTAGCCGGCGAAGCCGGCTGCGAGCTGGGTGTCGAAGATACGCACCGGCCGCACGTCGTGCTGGAGCACGAACGCCGCCAGGTCGCCCGACGGCGCGTGCATCACCTTCTCGACCGCCGGATCCGCCATGAGGGCCGCCACGGGGTCGAGCGAGACGCCGGCGACCGGGTCGATCACCGCCAGGCGCTGGGACGTCGCCAGCTGGACGAGACACAGCCGCGGCGCATACGTGCGCTCCCAGACGAACTCGGTGTCGATCGCGCACCGGCCCTCGGCCCGTGCGACGTCGAGCAGCGGCCCCAGCACCTCGGCGCTCGTGATCTGCTCGATCTGCATGTCGCTGACAGTATGCACCGCTTCGGGTGTAGTCTCGGACGCACATGGAGCCGTGGGTCATCTGGGTCGTGGCCGCCGTGGTGCTCGTGATCGCCGAAGCCACGACCACGGCGTTCGTTGCGATCTACTTCGGCTTCGCCGCCCTCGTCACCGCGGTCGCCGCTCTCGTGGGCCTGCCGGTCGCGCTCCAGCTGGTCGTCTTCGGCGCCGTCTCGGTGGGGAGCATGGCGTTCACGCGGCCGGCGCTGCGGCGAGCGGTCGGACGGACGACGGGCATCCGCACAGGGGTCGACGCCATGCAGGGCCGGATCGGCGTCGTGGTGCGCCCGATCGCCGAGCTCCAGCCCGGCCAGGTGAAGGTCGGCGGCGAGACGTGGACGGCGCGCAGCTTCTACGACGGCGAGTCCATTCCGGAGGGCGCCCGGATCGAGGTGGTCCGGGTGGAGGGCGTGACCGCGCTCGTCATCTCCGCCCCGTCCCCCCACCTGAACGACGAGACGAAAGAGGCTTCGGATGGCTGAGCTGATCGCGATCGGTGCGCTGGTGCTCCTGGCGCTCGTCCTGGTGGCGTCGTCGGTGCGCGTCGTCCAGCAGAGCTACGTCGGCATCGTGCAGCGGCTGGGCCGCTATCAGCGCACGATCGGCCCGGGCGTCCACCTGCTCGTGCCGATGCTCGACCGGGTGGCTGTCGTCGTCGACATGAAGGAGACCGTGCAGGCCTTCGCCCCGCAGCCGGTGATCACCGAGGACAACGTGACGATCGGCATCGACACCGTCGTCTACTACCAGGTGACCGACGCCGTGAAGGCGACCTACGAGGTCGCAAACGTGCTCCAGGCCATGGAGCAGCTCACGATCACCACGCTGCGAAACGTGGTGGGAGCGATGACGCTCGAGGAGACGCTCACCAGCCGCGACTCGATCAACTCCCAGCTTCGATCGGTGCTCGACGAGGCGACCGAGAAGTGGGGCGTGCGTGTGACGCGCGTCGAGCTGAAGTCGATCGACCCGCCGCGGACGATCCAGGAGGCGATGGAGCAGCAGATGCGCGCCGACCGGGCCAAGCGGGCGGCGGTGCTCCAGGCCGAGGGCGAGAAGCAGTCGGCGATCCTGCGTGCCGAGGGCCTGCGCCAGGCGGCGATCCTGAACGGCGAGGCCGACCAGAAGGCGAACGTCCTTCGCGCCGAGGGCGAGAAGCAGGCCCGGGCGCTCAGGGCCGAGGGAGAGGCGGAGGCGCTGCGGCGCATCTTCACGACCGCCGCCGAGGCGGGGATCGATCCCAGCGCGATGCTCGGCTACAAGTACCTGGAGACCCTGCCGCAGGTGGCCGCCGGCGACGCCAACAAGCTGCTGCTCATGCCCACCGGGGCCTCGGATGCCATGGGTGCGGTCGCCGGGCTCGGCGCGGCCTTCGCGGAGGGGGCCGCCGCCACGCCGCGCGCCCCCCGGAAAGAGCCGCCGCCGGGGACGCCCGACGTCCGCGGCGACGCGCAGTAGAATCCCCCGGCCGTGACCGTCGCTCACCGACTGCGCACGCTCGCCGCCGCCGTCACGGCCGTCGTCGCACCCCTCGCGCTGGCCCCGGCGGCGCTCGCCGACACGGCCACGCCCGAGAACCCCGTCGGGCCGGCGTCGCACGCGATCGACAACATCTACCGGGCCGTGATCGGGACGACGATGGTGATCTTCATCCTCGTCGGCGGCTGGCTCGTCTACTCGGCGATCCGCTTCCGGGCCCGTCCCGGCCGCCCGGTCGACCCGCCCCAGGTGCACGGCTCAAGCCGGCTCGAGTGGGGCTGGACGATCGTGCCCGTGCTGATCCTGGTCGGGCTCGCCGGCTACACCTTCCACAAGCTGCCCGACGTCAAGGACGCCCCGTCCGATGCGCTGGTCGTGAACGTCGTCGCCCAGCAGTTCCAGTTCTCGTACACCTACGGCGCGAACGCCGGCGCCGCCGAGGGCAAGGCGCCCTCCGACGCCGCGACGCTCGTCGTCCCCGAGAACACGGCCGTGAAGCTCGAGGTGCGCGCCAAGGACGTCGACCACGACTGGTGGGTGCCGTCGCTCGGCCCGAAGGTCGACGCCATCCCCGGGCAGACGACCACCACCTGGTTTCGGGCCGACCACATCGGGACGTACCACGGGCAGTGCGCGGAGTTCTGCGGCGTCGGCCACGCCACGATGCTGATCACGGTGAAGGTCGTGTCTGCGGACGACTGGCAGAGCTACGCGGGAGGGCTGAAGTGAGGCGCGTATGGTGACCGAGGCGGTCGGGACGCCGGCGGCACGCCGGTCCGCGCCGGCTCGGACCGGCCTGTGGTCGTGGGTGACCACGGTCGACCACAAGCGGATCGGCGCGCTCTACCTGATCACGACGCTCTTCTTCTTCGTGTCGGGCGGCCTGATGGCGCTCGCGATGCGGATCCAGCTCGAGCACTCGTCGAACCAGGTGATCTCGGCCGACGCGTACGACCGCATCTTCACGATGCACGGGACGACGATGATCTTCCTCTTCGTGGTGCCCGTGATGGCCGCGTTCGGGAACTACCTGGTGCCGCTCATGATCGGCGCGCGCGACATGGCCTTCCCACGGTTGAACGCCGCGTCGCTGTGGCTGCTCATCCTCGGCGGGCTCGTCATGTACTCCGGGTTCATGTGGGGCGGAGGCGCCGCCGACGCCGGCTGGACGGGCTACCCGCCGCTCTCGGTGCAGTCTCCCGGGCACGGCATCGACCTCTGGATCGTGGGCCTCCACATCCTCACGATCAGCTCGGTGATCGGAGCCGTCAACTTCATCTGCACGATCCACAACATGCGCGCGCCCGGCATGCGGCTCACGCGGATGCCGCTCTTCGTGTGGACGGTCGACGTCTACGCGTTCATGCTCCTGCTCGCGCTGCCGCTCCTGTCCGGCGCGCTCACGATGCTCCTGCTCGACCGCAACTACGGGACGAGCTTCTACGCCGCCGCCTACTACGGCCCGCTGCTCTACCAGCACCTGTTCTGGGCGTTCGGCCACCCGGAGGTGTACATCGTCGCCCTGCCGGGCTTCGGGATGATCTCCGAGATCGTCCCGGTCTTCTCGCGTAAGCCGCTCTTCGGCTACCGGGCCCTGGTCTACGCGACCGTGGCGATCGCCTTCCTCGGCTTCCTCGTGTGGGGCCACCACATGTTCGCGGTCGGGATGTCGACGCCGCTCCAGGTGTGGTTCATGCTGGCGTCGATGGCGATCGCGGTGCCGACGGGGGTGAAGATCTTCAACTGGATCGGCACGATGTGGATGGGACAGATCCGGTTCGAGCCGCCCATGCTCTTTGCGACCGGGTTCATCCTGGTCTTCCTCATCGGCGGCCTCTCGGGGATCGCGCTTGCGATCTTCCCGTTCGACCTCTACGTGACCGACAGCTACTTCGTCGTCGCCCACTTCCACTACGTGATGGGCAGCATCCCGGTCTTCGCCGTGCTCGGCGGCCTGCACTACTGGTATCCGAAGATGACCGGGCGGATGCTCGACCGCACGCTTGCGATCCGCAGCTTCTGGGTGCTCTTCGTCGGCTTCAACCTGACGTTCTTCCCGATGCACGCGATGGGGCTCTCGGGGATGCCGCGCCGGGTGGCGTCGTACGCCAACACCGACTGGAACGTCTACAACCAGATCGCGACGCTGGGCGCCTTCGTGCTGGCGATCGGGGTGCTCATGGTGCTGATCAACTGCCTGCGCTCGCTGCGCTTCGGGAGGATCGCGCCGGCCGACCCGTGGGGCGGCTACACGCTGGAGTGGTACACGTCGTCGCCTCCGCCTCCGCACAACTTCGACAGCCTGCCGCCGATCCGCTCGGAGCGCCCGCTCGACGATCTGCGCCGCGAGGCGGCCGCGGCCCGCGCGTGACCCCGCGGCGGCTGGTCACGTTCGCCGCGCTCGTCGCGGCGCTGGCCTGGGCGCTCATGACGGTCGGGGCATACGTGCGCGTCTCGGACTCCGGCCTCGGCTGCCCCGACTGGCCGGCCTGTCACGGCCAGCTCGTCGCCGGCGGGCACCACGCCCTGATCGAGCAGGTGCACCGCTGGATCGTGACGGTGCTCTCGGTCGCGCTGGTCGTCCTGGCGGCCCTCGTCTACCGGCTCCGGCGGGGGGAGCGGCGGATCACGACGGCGATGACGATCACGCTCGCGCTGCTCGGCCTCCAGGTCGTGCTCGGCGGCGTCACCGTCCTTCTCAACAACGTCTCGTGGACGGTGGTGCTGCACTACGGCGCCGCCGCGGCGCTGCTGGCCGCCGTCATCCTGGTCGTCGTTCGGCTCGCGTTCCCCGAGGCGGAGTCACCGCCGCGGGACGCCTACGTCCGGCTCGTCACCTGGCTCGCCGGGATCACGTTCGGGCTGCTCCTCATGGGGGCGACCGTGGCGACCACCGACTCGCACGAATCGTGCGGCACGAGCTTCCCGCTCTGCAAGGGATCGGTCGTCCCGTCGGTCGACCACCACGTGGTGATCCACATGGCGCACCGCGTCTGGGCCGGCGTCGCGCTCGTCCTCGCCCTGTGGACGTGGCGCCAGACGAGCCGGCTTCGCCCCGGCGTGTGGCATCTGGAGGCCGCGGCGCGCGGCATGGCGAGCCTCTTCCTGGCCCAGGCGGCGGTTGGCGTCGCGGTCGTGGAGGCGGGCGAGAACGACGTCCTCGAGGTGCTGCACTCGTCGCTCGCCTCGCTCACCTGGCTCGCGGTCGCTACGCTCCTCTGGATGGCGCGGACGCTTCCGGCTCCCCAGCTCGTGCGGTCGGGCGACGCCCGGGAGCGCGGCCAGGCGCGGACGGTCGTCGCCGACTACCTGACGCTGCTCAAGCCGCGGATCATGCTCCTCATCCTGATCACGGCCTACGGCGCGATGGCGTTCGCCGCCGACGGTCTGCCCCGGGCCGGCCTGGCCGCGTGGACGCTCTTCGGGCTCGGGCTTTCCTCCGGCGGCGCGAGCGCGATCAACCACTACCTCGACCGCGACATCGACGCCCGGATGACGCGGACGGCGGGGCGGCCCGTGCCCAGCGGGCGGGTGGCGCCCGAGGCCGCGCTCGGCTACGGGACCGGCCTCATCATCGCCTCGATGGCGGTGCTCGCCCTGAACGTGAACCTGATCTCGGCCGGGCTCGCGCTCGCGGGCGCGCTGACGTACGTCGTCGTCTACACGTACTGGCTGAAGCGGCGCACGCCGCTCAACATCGTGATCGGCGGAGCGGCGGGCGCCGTGCCGCCCCTCGTCGGCTGGGCGGCGGTGACGGGCCACGTCGGCCTGCCGGCGGCCTTCATGTTCGCGATCATCTTCCTGTGGACGCCCCCGCACTTCTGGGCGCTCGCCATCCTCGCCAAGCGCGAGTACGCGAACGCCGGCGTCCCGATGCTCCCGGTCGTGCGCGGCGAGCGCGAGACGGCCCGCCAGATCCTCATCTACACGCTCGTCCTGGTCGGGATCTCGCTCCTGCCGTTCGCCGACCGGACGTTCGGCTGGGTCTACCTCACCGGCGCCGTCGTGCTGGGGGCCGAGTTCGTCCTCCTGGCAGTGCGGCTGGTGCGCGACACCTCGCCGCCGGCCGCGCGCCGGCTCTTCCTCTACTCGCTCGCCTACCTCGCCCTGCTCTTCGTCATCATCGGGCTCGACCGCGCCCGCCTGTCCTAGACTGCCCTCGTGCTCGACCGCGAAACCGCAACCAAGAACATCGCGCTGGCGCTCAAGCTCGGCATCGTCGCGCTCACCCTGTTCGCCGGGACGCTCGTGATCGGGATCATCGTCCGCTATGGCTGAGCACGACGACTTTCACCTCCCGGAGCCGTCGCTCCTCCCGATCGTCACCTCGATCGGGATCGCGCTCATGCTGTTCGGGTTCGTCCCCGACTCCCGCCTCTGGCGCCTGGCGCTCGTCTCGCTGGGCGCGATGATCACGACCGGCGCCGGCTGGATCTGGCTGCGGGACTCGATGAACGAGTACCGCAACCTGTAGCGCAGGGGAACCCATGGTTCCTCCGCGAGCCCCCTCCTTGGGGGTGCCGATCGTCGCGTCGCGCTCCGGCGAAGAACGCGGTCTTCGCCGGAGCCAGAACCCTATGGGCATGCACCTCCGGCTCGGGACGCCGCCGGCGGCCATGCGGCGGAAGCGGGCTGGATGACCGCGAGTACCGGAACCTGTAGCGCGGGGTCAGACCCCGTACGGTCCGCGTGACGCATCCGCGACGGAATCGTGACGAGCCCGGGCTGGGTGAGGGAGCCGGACGTCACGCCCCGGTCACGGCGGTGCAACGCAAAGAGTTCAGGGTCTGACCCCGTCCTGCACACGCCCCCGACGCCTCGTGGCGCCGACAACGCCCCGCCAGCCCCAAGGAGGGGGCGAACGGGGGAACCATGCGTTCTCCCGTTACAACAAGTAGACGACCGTGTAGAGCAGGATCCACACGACGTCGACGAAGTGCCAGTAGAGGCCCGTCACCTCGAGGCCGATGTGCTCGGCGCCGGAGTAGTGGCCCCGGCAGGCGCGGAGGAAGGCGATGGAGAGCAGGGTCGCGCCGACGAAGACGTGCATGCCGTGCAGGCCCGTCAGCGAGAAGAAGCCCGACGCGAAGCCGTTGTTCGACGGCGTGAAGCCCAGGTTCAGGTACTCGTGCACCTGGAGGCTCAGGAAGGTGAGCCCCATGGCGAGGGTGAGGAAGAGCCCCACGATGAGCCCGAACCGGCGGTCGCGCTTGATCGAGACGAGCGCCCAGTGCATCGTGAACGACGACGAGATCAGGATGGCCGTGTTGATCCCGGTCGCCTCCTTCGGGATCTCGATGCCCGCGGGCGGCCAGGGGCTGTGCGTGAACCGCATGTAGAAGAAGATCGTGAAGAACGACCCGAAGAGCATGATCTCCGAGCCGAGGAACATGACCATGCCCAGGAAGACGGGCGACCGGAGCAGGCTCTCGTGGTAGGCGGAGACCGGCGCGCCGGCGGCGGCGTGGGGGCCGTCGGCGGTGGCGGCGTGCGCGCTCATCGGCGGGGCATCTCCGGGACGTCGGTCACGACGTGCTCGACCGGCAGCTTCGTGTCGTCGCGCAGGCGCTCGATCAGGTCACGCCGCAGCCATCCGGACCGGGTCTGAGGCAGGGTCGAGACGACGATCTCGGACGGCGGGTCATCCTCGACCACGTCCATCACCGCGGTGTACGGATCCCGCTCGACGACGTACCCGCTGGCCTCGATGCCGGCCCGCCGCAGCGCGGCGAGCGTGCCGTCGAGGCGGGCCTGCGTCGCGGCCCGCACGTCGGCCTCGTTCACGACCCACGCGTCGCCGGGATCGTTCTGCGGGCAGATCACCGTCACCCGCACCGGATCGGTGGCGGCGCGGCTGCGCAGGGCCGCGATCAGCCGGTCGCCGGCCACCGTCTGGTTCGCCACCACCAGGATGTGCTTGAGCGCGCTCATGATGGCCTCTCTCTCCTGACGGGTGGCGGTCGCCAGGGCGACCGGCACCGGCACCTCCTCGGGCTGCGGCGGCGCGTGGACGGTGACGACGGCATGGCGCGCGCCGGGGACGCCGTACGCATACGGGCTGCCCACGATCTGCGGCGGCTCGTCGAAGTTGAAGATCGGCGGCGGCGAGGTGACCTGCCACTCGAGCGTGAGCGCCCGCCACGGGTTGGCCGGCGCGGTCTCGCCGCGCCACCACGAGTACGCCATGTTGTAGAGGAACACGAGCGTCGAGGCCCCGAGGATGAACGCCATGATCGAGATGAAGAAGTTGAGCGTCCCGAACTGCGACGGGTAGTCGGCGATGCGGCGCTGCATCCCCTGAAGGCCCAGCCAGTGCATCGGCATGAACGTCGCGTTGAACGCGACGAAGGTGAGCCAGAAGTGGAGCTTGCCGAGCCCCTCGTCGTACATCTTGCCCGTCATCTTCGGGAACCAGTGGTAGATGCCGGCATAGATCGTGAACACGGAGCCGCCGAAGAGCACGTAGTGGATGTGGGCGACGACGAAGTACGTGTCGGATGTCGCGATGTCGACCGGGATGACGGCCAGGAAGATGCCGGACAGGCCGCCGACCACGAACGTCGCCAGGAACCCGCAGGCGAAGAGCATCGGCGTCGTCAGGTGGATGACGCCGCGCCACATCGTCGCGAGCCACGAGAACATCTTGATGCCGGTCGGCACCGCGATCGCCATCGTCGTGAACATCATCGGAATCCGAAGCCACGGCGCCATGCCCGAGACGAACATGTGGTGGGCCCAGACCGTGAACCCGAGGACGCCGATGGCGACCGTCGAGATCGCGATCAGCTTGTAGCCGAAGATCGGCTTTCGCGAATGGATCGCGATGACCTCGGAGATGATCCCGAAGCCGGGCAGCATCATGATGTAGACGGCCGGGTGGGAGTAGAACCAGAAGATGTGCTGGTAGGCGATCACGTCGCCGCCGCCGGTCGGATCGAAGAAGTGGGTGTGCATGATCCGGTCGAACAGCACCTGGAACTGCGCGCCGGCGATGAACGGCGTTCCCAGCACGACCAGCGTGGAGGTGGCGAGGTTCGCCCACACCAGAAGCGGCATCCGCCAGAAGTTCATGCCCGGCGCCCGCATCGTCACGATCGTTACCAGGAAGTTGACCGCGGTGGCGATCGACGAGGCGCCGGCGAACTGCACGCCCATCACCCACATCGTCTGGCCGTCGGGGCCGTGCACGGCGAGCGGGGCGTAGTTCGTCCAGCCGGCGTCGAACGCGCCGACGAAGAACGACGAGACCATGCACATGCCCGCCACCGGCAGCATCCAGAAGCTGAGCGCGTTCAGGCGCGGGAACGCCATGTCCTGCGCGCCGATCATGATCGGGATGACGAAGTTCCCCAGGCCGGCGAACGCCGGGATCACGAACAGGAAGATCATGAGCGCGGCGTGCACCGAGAAGAGCCCGTTGAACGTGCCGGGCGAGAAGTACTGCTGGCCCGGCGTGGCGAGCTCGGCCCGCATGCCCTCGGCCAGCATGCCGCCGATCATGAAGAAGATGAACGTCGTCACGAGGTACTGGACGCCGATCACCTTGTGGTCGGTGTTGACCTTGAAGTAGTCCTTCCACGAGTAGGCGCCGTGGTTGGAGTGGTCCTCGTGCTCCGGCGTCGGCCGCCCGATCAGGTAGCCCCACCAGTAGTCCCAGCAGCCGATCCCGACCGTGAACCCGATGCCGGCGAAGAGCATGATGAAGGTCTGGACGACACCGGCGCTGTAGGCGGGCCGGCCGGAGAGGTCGCGGATCCCCATCACGATCAGCGCGGCCGCCGCCCCCATGAACGCCGACACCCAGATCGCGCGCACCCAGCTGCCGCGCAGCCAGACGCTGCGGCGCGGCCCGCCCCCTCCGTGCTCGTGGTGGACCGGTCCGGTCATGTCATGGGCGTGTGCGACCACTTAGCTCCCGCCTTTCAACAGATACTGCACAAGCGCGTCGATCTGGTCGGGCGTCAGGCTCGACCCGAAGTTCGAGGGCATGACCCCCGCCGGATAGCCCGAGACGACGACCTTCTCGGGATCGACGATCGATTCCTTCACGTAGTCCTCCGGGGACTGGCCGCCCCCGTACTTGGCCGCGTCGGCCGCCAGGTTGTCGAGGTCGGGACCGATCGTCCCGGTCGCGTTCGCCGGCTTGAACGTGTGGCAGCTCGCGCACGTCGACGAGAAGAGCGCGGCGGGGTCGGCGTTCCCGCCGCTCGGGGGCGCCGCCGCCGCCTTCTTCTGGTCGGCGATCCAGGCC
This sequence comes from uncultured Actinomycetes bacterium, assembly GCA_963805545.1. Taxonomy (GTDB): domain Bacteria; phylum Actinomycetota; class Thermoleophilia; order Gaiellales; family JAICJC01; genus JAICJC01. The sequence continues at coordinate 395,752 of CAWDUU010000005.1, read as the reverse complement.
GTGAAGTCGGACGGCGACAGGACGTGCAGCACGGTGCGCATCTGGCTGTGGCCGATGCCGCACAGCTCGGCGCAGGTCACCATGTAGGTTCCGAGCCGGTCGGGCGTCGCCACCATCTTGGTCGGCACGCCCGGGACGGCGTCCTGCTTCAGCCGGAACGCCGGGATGTAGAACGAGTGGAGCACGTCGTGCTCGACGGCGCTGATCCGGAACTCGACCTGACGGCCGACCGGCAGGGCGAGGATGCCCGTCTTCAGGTTGCCGTAGCCGGGATACGTGAACGTCCACGCGAACTGCTGGCCCTGCACGTCGACGATCAGCCGGTCCTTCGCCAGCGACTCGTTGCGGGCCAGCGCGGCGGCGCCGTAGATCGCAAAGCCGAGCACGATGACGATCGGGATGACCGTCCACAGGATCTCGAGGCCGGTGTGCCCGTGGATCGGCTCGCCGTCGGAGTCGTCGCCCGGCTTGGCCCGGAACTTCCACATCGAGTAGACGAGGAAGACGATGACGAGGGCGAAGATGAACGAGCTCATCACCATCAGCCAGAAGTAGAGCTGGTCCTGGCGATCCGCCTGCACCGCCGCCGATACCGGGAACCACGAAGGCGTGAGCCAGATGGCCACCGATCCCAGTGCGCCGAGGACCAGCGCGACGAATCCGACTCTCAGGAACACCGGGGAGCATCTTATGCGGGTCGCGGGACGGGGGCAACGGCGATGAAGCTACGCTGGATCGGTGCAGTTCGTGCTCGTGCACATCCCGCACCTGCTGCCCGCCGTCGTCGGGCTGGGGTTTCTGGCGCGGTTCGGGGTGTACGCGATGCGGCTTCCCCCGGCCCACCTCTCCGACGAGGAGCTGGCCGAGTGGCACCGCAGCAAGGAGGCCGCCCGGGTGCCGCCGCGGGTCGTCGCGACCGCCACGGCCCGGCTCTCGACGGCCGCCCTCCCGCTCCTCGTCACGGGGCTCGTGACGGGGCTTCTGGTCTACACCATCGACCTGCGCGACGACCGCCCGTCGGCGGCGATGTCGTGGACGCACACGCTCACCTCGACGGCGGGCCTCCTGCTCGTGCTGCTGAAGCTGCGGACGCTGGAGCCGGGCAGGATCCGCGAGGGCCTGCGCGGCCGAAACGCGCTCACCGAGGGCGTCTCGCTGGCGCTGCTCGCAACCTCGGTTCCGCTCCTGCTCTCGGGACTGCCGCTGATCTGGGACCCGGCGCACACGTCCGTCGTGGCCCGCACGCACCTCGTGGCCGCCGCCGTGTGGATGGTCGTCTTTCAGATCCACGTCTTCCGCTACTTCGGCCGGGCGCTTCGGGCGGCGCACGTCGGCGCGCCGCCGGCCGGCGAGCTCAGCCCTCGATCCTGAGCAGCGGGACCGAGACCACCGCGACCGCGACCGTGGCGGCCGCGGCGACGGCGAATACGTCGCCCGGCGAGAGGACCGCGACGAGGGCGCTCGCCGCCACCGCGCCCGTGGAGGCGGCCAGGAGCGCCGCCATCCGCCCGGTGATCCCCACCCGGGCCTGCTGCGCCGGGGCGGCGCGGGTCTGGCGCTCGCCGATCACGAGCGTGATGAAGTAGAGCCCGCTGATCTCGAGGCCCGAGAACGCCGCTGTCGCAACGCCCAGGCCGGGCGCGAGCGCCAGTGCGACCGACGCGGTCGCCGAGCACACGAGCCCCACCCGGAGGGCCGTCGTCGCCCCGAGCCGCTCCCGCGCGAGCGGCGCGACGGCCCCGCCCGCCAGGCCGGCCGCCCCGCCGACGGCGAGCATCCGGCCGGCATCCGGTCCGCTCGCGTGGAGCTGGGTTCGGAGGAAGACGACCATGAGCGCGTAGAAGACGTTCACGGTCAGGTTCCAGGCCATGCTGACCGAGGTCAGCCGCCGCAGCGCCCGGTCGCGGGCGACGACTCCGATGCCCGACAGCACGGGGGCGCGGCCGCCACCGTCCGCCTCCGGCCCGAGGTCGGTGCGGATCGTCGCCAGGAGGACCGCCGAGAGGGCGAACCCGGCCGCCTCGATCCACAGCGCCTCGACCGCGCCGACGAGGCCGATCAGCGCGCCTCCGAGGGCCGGGCCGATCAGGAACCCGAGCGACCACACCAGCGACAGGTTGGCCTGGCCCTCGACGAAGTGGGCGTCGCCGACGAGCCGCGCGGTGGCGCCGAACGCCGCCGCGTCGACGAAGACCCGGCCGGCGGTGACGCCCATCCCGGCCGCGAAGACGAGCGCGATCGGGAGATCGCGCGCCGCGGGGCCCAGGGCGACGATCGCCGGCAGGACCGCCGCCGCCACCGCCTGGAGCGCGGCCGCCCACACCATGATCGGCTGCCGGCGGCGACGGTCGCCGAGCTCGCCGGCGTGCAGGCCGAGAAGCAGGTAGGGCACCGTCGCGATCAGGAAGGCCGCTCCGGCGAGCGAGGCCGAGCCGCCGGCGTCGAGCACGATCCAGGGCAGCACCACCAGGCTGAGCCCGCCCGCCATCGAGTCCATCAGCTGCGCGGTGAGGAACCGGCGACCGTCGCCGGACCGAAGCAGGGTGCCCTTCATTCCCAGACCGGCGGCCCCGACCGCAGCCGGAGCGTCGTCCCCAGCCCGGCTACCCGGGCCCGGTCGAGGACGTGCTTGGCGGCGGTCACGTCGTCGAGCGCCAGCCCGACGGGGCTCACCACGACCCGGTCGCCGGCGCCAGCCCGGCCCGGATGCCGGCCCGTGACGACGTCGCACAGCTCGGCCACGCCCGGGCCGCCGGGGGCGAGGACGCCCGCCGCCACGAGCCGCTCGGCGTAGCGGCCCTCGTGCGTCGACTCGTGCACCCAGTCGTCCACGACGAGGAGGTCGGTGACCGCGTGCAGCTCGACCGGCCCGTCGAGGCTCGACACGAGCACGACCGTGACGCCCGCGTCGAGCCACTCCGGCGCGAACGTGGGCTCGACCGCCATCGTCGCCGGCACCACGACCGCCGCTCCGCGCACGGCCTCCTCGGCGCTCGCCGCGGGGCGCACGTCGATCCCCGTCGCGGCGGCCCGGCTCGCGCAGAACGCGGCGCAGCGGTCGGCGCGGGGGTCGAACACGCGCACCTCGCGAAGCTCCGGCATCGCGATCCGGAGCGCATCGAGCTGGGTGTGGGCGAGCACTCCGGCACCGAGCAGGCAGGCCACCCGCGAGCCCGCGACGGCCAGGTGCCGCACCGCGAGCCCGGTGACCGCGCCGGTGCGCATCGCGCTCACGACGGTCCCGTCCATGACGGCCAGCGGAAGCCCTGTCGCCCGGTCGGAGAGCAGGACGAGCGCGTTCGCGCGCGGCAGGCCGTGTCGCTCCGGGTTCCCGGGAACGCTCGGGATCCACTTGAGCCCGGCGACGTCGAACTCGCCGCCGACATAGGCCGGCATCGCCATGATGCGGCCGTCGCGCTCCTCGGTGCCCGGGCCGTCCGACCAGGTGATCATCACCTTCGGCGGCATGAACACGTCGCCGGCCGCCTTGACCGCGAACGCCCGCGCCATCACGTCGACCATCGCGGCCATGTCGGTAGCCGCCCGCGGCGACGACGTCCTCCTGGCTCAGGTAGAGGAACTCGGTCGAGGGGGCGCTCACGAGGGCTGCACGAATACCACATGCACCTCGCCCGGCCCGTGCACACCCCGGATCAGGTTCTGCTCGATGTCGGCCGTGCGGCTCGGCCCGGTGACCAGCGTGACGGCCGACGAGGCCGCCAGCTCGGGGCCGATCAGGGCGAGCGCCGCCGCCAGGTCGGGCACGAGCTGGGCCTCGGTCGCCTCGATCACGTGCACGGGGTCGACGAGCCCGGAGCGGCGCCCGCCGGAGAGGCGGGCCGAGACGACCGCGGTGCCCGTATCGGCGATGAGCGCCAGGCACGGCGTCACCGAGGCTCCCTCACCCTCCAGCCCGGCGAGGGCCTCGCGGCCGTGGTGGACGTGGCCGCCGACGGCCTCGAGCTCGCGCGTGAACCGCTCGATCACCGGTGCACCTCGAGGTCGCGGGTGCGCGTCCACCGGCGCAGGACGGGGAGCGGCCCGCGCGCCCGCCCGGCCAGCCCGACGCTCAGCCGGAAGAGCCGGGGGTGGCTCCAGGCGAAGCTCCAGAGGCGGAAGGCCAGCCGCTCCAGCGGGCCGGCGGAGTCGGCGGCCCGGTCGCGGCGCAGGCCGAGCAGGAGCTCGTGAAGCGGGATCCTGACCGGGCACACGTCGTCGCATGCGGCGCAGAGCGACGAGGCGTGGCCCAGCTCCTGGTCGCCGTGCAGGAGCGGCGTCAGGACGGCGCCGATCGGGCCGCCGTAGACCCAGCCGTAGGCCGTGCCGCCCACCTGGCGGTAGACCGGGCAGACGTTCTGGCATGCGCCGCAGCGGATGCAGTTCAGAACGCTCCGGTAGGGCGTCTCGCGCACGCGGGCACGGCCGTTGTCGAGGATCACCACGTGCATCTCCTCGGGGCCGTCGCCCTCCCCGCCGCGGCGCGGGCCGTTCAGGAGCGTCACGTAGGAGGTGATCTTCTGGCCGGTGCCGGAGCGGGTGAGGAGCGGCAGGAGCACGGCCAGGTCGGCGAGGTCGGCGACGACCCGCTCCATCCCCATGATCGCGATGTGGACGCGCGGGAGCGACGAGCACATGCGGCCGTTGCCCTCGTTCGTGACGAGCACGACCGTACCGGTCTCGGCGACCGCGAAGTTGACGCCGGTGATCCCGACCGGCGCCTCGAGGAACCGCCGGCGGAGGTGGGCGCGGGCGAACGCGGTGAGGTCGGCCGGGTCGTCGCCGATCGGGCGGCCGGCCAGGGGTTCGAAGAGCTCGCGCACCTGACCGGTCGTCTTGTGAATCGCGGGAATGATGATGTGCTCGGGCGGCTCGCCCGCGGTCTGGACGATGAACTCGCCCAGGTCGGTCTCGACGACCTCGACGCCGGCCGCCTCGAGGTGCTCGTTCAGGCCGATCTCCTCCGACGCCATCGACTTGCCCTTCACCACCATCCGCCCGTGCCGGAGCACGACCTCCGTGATGTAGCGGGCCGCGTCGGCGCCGGTGGGCGCGCGGTGGACGACCGCGCCGGCCGCCTCGAGCTTCCCCTGGAGCGAGTCGAGCAGCGCCGGCAGGTCGTCGATCGCCCGCGCCCGGGCCGCCTCGCCGGCCGTCCGCAGCGCCTCCAGGTCGACGCCCTCGAATCCGCGCACGCGGTTGTCGGCCGCCCGCTCTGCGAAGCGGGGCACGTTGGCGCGCTTGTGCGGGTCGGCCAGGGCCGCCCGCGACCGGGCCTCGAAGCCGCTCACAGGGCCTCCGCGACGACCGTCGCCAGGTGCACGACGCGCACGCCGGCGCCGGTACGGGAGGCCCGGCCCTCGATCTGCATGACGCAGCCCGGGTCGGCGCTTGCCACCGTGACGGCCCCCGCGGCGGCCGCCGATGCCAGCTTGTCGTCGGCCATCGCGGTCGAGACGTCGGGGTAGCGCACCGAGAACGTGCCGCCGAAGCCGCAGCAACGGTCGGCCCGGGGCAGCTCGCGCAGGTCGGCGACCGCCGCGAGCAGCGCCCTGGGCTGGTCGCGCAGGCGCAGCTCGCGCAGCATGTGGCAGGAATCGTGGTAGGACACCTCGGCCCGGGCCGCCGGCGCGGGCGGGCGCCAGGCGAGCTCGTCGACGAGGTACTGGGAGAGCTCGAAGGTGCGCGCCGCGACCCGCTCCGCCAGCGCCTGGTCGCGCTCGCCGTGGAAGAGGTGGGGCCAGTGGAGCCGCATCATCGCGGCGCAGGAGCCGGCCGGGACGACGACGGCCTCGGCTTCGGCCAGCGCACGCAGCGTGCGCCGAGCAACCCGTCGGGCGTCGCGGACGAAGCCGCTGTTCCAGGCCGGCTGGCCGCAGCAGGTGGCGCCGGAGGGCCGCTCCGGCGCGGCTCCGGCGGCGGCGAGGAGCCGCTCGGCGTCGCGGACGGCAGCCTGATTGAGCGCCTCGCCGAGGCAGGTGGGGAAGAGCGCCACCATGGGCCGCCATCATACGGCCATGACCGTGCACGTCACCTCCGTGGCACTCTCCTACGGCGCGGACGAGGTCCTGGCCGACGTCTCGGCCATCATCAGGCCCCGCGACCGGGTCGCGCTGGTGGGCCGAAACGGGGCGGGCAAGACGACGCTCCTTCGCCTCCTGGCCGGTGAGCTCACGCCCGACCGGGGCGACATCTCGCTGCCGCCCGGGACCCGCGTCGCCCTGCACGACCAGCGCCCGCCGCTCACGGGGAGCGAGACGCTCGGGTCGTACGTCGGCGCCGGTGCGGCCCGGGCCGAACAGCTCGAGGCCGAGCTGCGCGAGCTCGAGGCGCGCATGGCCGAGCAGCCGACCGACGCGGTGCTGCGCCGCTACGACGCCGCCCAGCGCGAGTTCGAGCGGGCGGGCGGCTACGCGTGGCGGACGCGGCTGGAGTCGGTGGCCCGCGGCCTCGGGTTCACGCCCCAAGACCTCGACCGGCCCCTGCGGACGTTCTCGGGTGGCGAGCTGACGCGCGCGTCGCTCGTGCGGGCGCTGGCCGCCGAGCCCGACGTGCTGCTGCTGGACGAGCCGACGAACCACCTCGACACCGACGCGATCGAGTGGCTCGAGGAGCACCTGGCCTCGCTCGACGCCGGCGTCGTGTTCGTCTCGCACGACCGCTGGTTTCTGGAGTCGGTGGCGACGGGCGTGCTCGAGATCGACCGCGGGCGCGGCCGCTACGAGAAGGGCTCGTACTCGAACTGGCGCCGGGTGAAGGCCGAGCGGGTGGCGGCCCAGACCGGGGCGTTCGAGCGCCAGCAGGAGGAGCTGGCCCACCTCCAGCGCTTCGTCGACCGGTTCCGGTACGGGACGAAGGCCCGCCAGGCGCAGAGCAAGCTGAAGGCGATGGCCCGCATCGAGCGGGTCGAGCGGCCGACCGGCCAGCGCTCGCTCCGGTTCGACTTCCCGCCGCCGGCGCGAAGCGGACGCATCGTGATCGAGGCCGAGAAGCTGATCGTCGAGGTGGCCGGGCGCACGCTCATCGCCGACGCCGGCTTTGCGATCGAGCGCGGCCAGCGCGTCGCGCTGATCGGCCCGAACGGCGCGGGCAAGACGACGCTTCTCGAGACGCTGCTCGGCCGCCGGGAGGCGGCCGCGGGCCGGGTCAAGCTGGGCCACGGCGTCCGCGTGGGCTACTACTCGCAGCAGTCGCTCGAGCTGCCCGAGAACCTGCGCGTGATCGATGCCGTCGTGTCGGGGACGAAGCTGACCGGGCCGCAGGCGCGCACGCTCCTCGGTCGCTTTCTCTTCTCGGGCGACGAGGTCGAAAAGCCGGTCGCGGCCCTCTCGGGCGGCGAGCGGCGCCGGCTCGCGCTCCTCCGCACCGTCGTCTCGGGCGCCAACCTGCTCGTGCTCGACGAGCCGACGAACCACCTCGATATCGAGAGCCGCGAGGCGCTCGAGGACGCGCTCCTGGCCTTCCCCGGGACGCTCCTCTTCGTCTCGCACGACCGGGCGCTGATCGAGGCGCTGGCGACCCGCACGCTCGCGATCGAGGCCGGCCGGCTGGTGGGCCGCGACGGCGGGTTCGGCGACTTCGCGCGCGGCCACACGCCCCAGCCGCCGGAGCCGGCCGGGCCCGCGAAGCCGGCGAAGGCCAGGCCGAAGCCGGCGCAGGAGCAGCGGCCGTCCCAGCGCGCGGCGCGCAAGGCGGCGAAGCTGGAGCATGCGATCGCAAAGCTCGAGGAGGAGCTGGGGGCGCTCGAGACGCGGCTCTCGCAGCCCGACGCGTACGAGGACGACACGTCGGTGGCCGAGGACGGCACCCGCCACCAGGAGCTCCAGGAGGAGCTGGCCTACCTCTACCGCGAGTGGGAGCGGCACGCCGCCGAGGCGTGACGAACCGCATGGGCCCGGTGGTTACCCCGCGTGCCCGTTCGCGATGACGTCGACGAGCACGTCCACGACGCGCGGCTCGAAGTGCCGGCCGGCGCACTGCCGCAGCTCCTCGATCGCCGCCTCGACCGGCATCGCGTCGCGGTAGACGCGGTCGGAGGTCATCGCGTGGAAGGCGTCGCAGGCCAGGATGATGCGCGCCCCCAGCGGGATGTCGTCGCCTGCGAGGCCCTGCGGGTAGCCGGAGCCGTCCCAGTGCTCGTGGCAGGCGAGCACGATCGAGCGGGCGCCGGCCAGGGCGGGCACCGGCTCCATGATCCGCGCGCCGTACTCTGGGTGCCTGCGCATGACCGTCCACTCCTCGTCGGTGAGCGGACCGGGCTTGTCGAGGATCCCCGCCGGGATGCCGATCTTGCCGACGTCGTGGAGGGCCGCGGCGACGCCGACGTCGCGCAGGGCGACGTCGCCCAGGTCCAGCCGGCGGCCGACCTCCTCGGCCATCCAGACGAGCGCCTGTGCGTGGTCGCCGGTGTACTCGTCCTTGGTCTCGAGCGCGTTCGCCAGCGACCGCATCGTGGCCAGGAACGCCGCCTTGAGCTCGTCGACGAGCGCGCGGTTGTCGATGGCGAGCAGCGCCTGGTCGGAGATGCCGAGCAGCATCCGCTCGTCGCGGACGCTCGGCGCGCCCCGCCGGCGGCCGCGCTGGACGACGATCACCGCCCGGTTCCCGGCCCGCTCGCCGATCGGAACGATCGTGTAGGTGGCGCCCTGCCGGGGCAGGCCCGCCGCCGTCACCAGCGCCTCGCACTCGGCGGCGTCGAGCACGACGACGCGCCGCGACTCCAGGTTGCCGCCGAACGGCGCCTCGGCGGCGGCGAAGGACACCGCCTCCATCCGGCCGGCCTCACGGGGCGTGTAGCCGACGTGCGCCGCCAGCTCGAAACGGTCATCCGAGCGCAGCCAGACCGACATCGCGGCGCACTCGACGAGCCGGTCGACGGCCCGGGCCAGCATCTCGGCGACCGCCTTCACGCTCACCTGGGTGGCGAGTGCCTGGCCCAGCTCGAGCATCGCCTCCGAGATCTCCGCCGCCTCGCGCATCGAGGTGTAGAGGCGAACGTTCCGGCAGGCGACCGCCGAATGCGCGGCGACCACCTCGAGCACGCCCAGGTCGAGCGTGTCGAACACGTGACCGCGCGGCCCCGAGACGACGATCGCCCCGACGACGTCGTCCTCGCCCAGCATCGGCGCGACCATCGTGGCGCCGCCCGAGACGATCCGGGTGCGGCCGTCCACGGCGGCGCGGGCGGCCGCCTCGTCGCTCGCGCGGGCCTGCTCCGGGTCGCGTTCCTCGTCGCCGCGGCGCGAGACGAGCTCCATCTCGTCGCCCGGCTCGTCCGAGCGCAGGTAGAACCGCGGCGTCGAGAACCGGTCCTGGTGGCCGAGCTCGGAGACCACCGCGTGGCCGATCTCGCCCTCCGAGCGGGCGTACGCAAGCCGGGACGTCAGCGACCGCAGAAGGCCCATCTGGGCCAGCAGCCGGTCGCGGGCCCGCGTCGAGACGACGTCCACGGGCTCCTCCGGGCCGGCCTTGACGGCGGCGCCGGCGGCCACCAGCTCGGCCGCACGCAGCTCGTCGGGGCGGAAGTCGCGCGGCGAGCGAGCCGAGCCGACGAGGTGCGCGACCACCCTCCCGGCGGTCACGAGCGGCGCGACGAGGAGCGCATAGCGCCCGTCGCGGGTCTGGGCGGCCCCCGTTTCGACGTCCTTCACGACCTGCGCGAGGCGCGTCTCGCCGAGCCGGTGCGACGGCGCATCGTCGCGCGCCCAGCGGGCCGTGACGGTGCGCCCGGCGGCGCTCGGCGCCACGATCCACGCGGCGTCGAGGCCGAGCAGCTCGCCGAGCAGGCGGCACGGCGCATCGTCGCGCAACGCGGGCACGACGGCGACGCCGCCGCCGGCGTGTACCGCCGGCCCGGCCTTAACGGCGCCTCCAGGCGTGGGCGCCGCGTCGCCAGTCAACCGTGGAAGCACGACTCCCAGGAGGCTAGGCGCTTGGTATACCGCGTCGCATCCCCCGAACGCGGTAATCAGGTGAGGATCACATGAAGGCGCTCAGGAACTCGTACATCCCCGCCGCGACGAGGCCGGCCGCCGGGATGGTGAGGATCCAGGCCGCGAGGATGTCGGCCGCGACGCCCCAGCGCACCGCCGAGACGCGAGTCGTCGCCCCCGCGCCCATGACCGAGCTCGAGATGACGTGGGTCGTCGAGACCGGGAAGCCGTACTTCGTGGCCACGGTGTAGAGCACGGCGCTGGCCGTCGTCTGGGCTGCGAAGCCCTGCGGCGGCTCGAGCTTGAAGATCCGCGTGCCCATGGTGCGCATGATCCGCCAGCCGCCCACGTATGTCCCGAGCCCGATTGCGGCGGCCGCCGCTGCGATCACCCAGTTCGGGATGTCCGACGGCGAGTCGAGATGTCCGGCGGAATAGAGCGACAGGGCGATCACTCCCATGGTCTTCTGCGCGTCGTTCGTCCCGTGCGCGAACGCCATGAAGCTGCCGGACAGGATCTGCGCGCCGCGAAACCCGCGGTTGAGCGGCGCCGGCCGGACACGCCGGAAGGTCCACAGGATCCCCAACATCAGCGCCGCCGCGATGACAAAGCCGATGACCGGGCTGGCGAGGCCGGGCCAGGCCACCTTGTTCCAGATCCCGTCCCACTTCACGGGATCCGGACCGCCGGCCGCAAGCGCGGCGCCGACGAGCCCACCCACCAGCGCGTGCGACGACGACGAGGGCAGGCCGAGGTACCACGTGCACAGGTTCCACGCGATCGCGCCGATCAGCGCGGCGAGCACCAGATGGCCGGTGACGCGGCCGGGATCGGTGTTGATGAGCCCGTCGCCGACGGTCTTCGCCACCGCCGTCGACGTGAAGGCGCCCACGAAGTTCATGATCGCGGCGATCAGCACCGCCAGGCGCGGGGGCAGCGCCCGCGTCGAGACGGATGTCGCGACCGCGTTCGCGGTGTCGTGGAACCCGTTCGTGAAGTCGAACAGCAGCGCAACGGCGACGATGACGACCAGGAGGCCGTCGCTCATCGGTTCTTCAGGTAGATGCTCTCCAGCACGTGGGCGGCGCGCTCACACCCGTCCACCGCCTGCTCGAGGTCATGGTGGATGTCCTTCCAGCGGATCACGACGAGTGGATCGAGCCCGTCGCGGAAGAGCCGCGCGGTGGCCGAGCGCACGATCCGGTCACCCTCGTCCTCGAGCGTGTGGATGTCGATCAGGTGGTGGCTGATGTCCTTCAGACCGTCGAGCCCGTGGACGGCGTCCGCGATCTTGGAGACGGCCCGGAAGATGACGCCCGCCTGCTCGATCGCCTCCGGCGGCACCTCCTCGACGCCGTACAGATTGAGCTCGTCGGCGACCTGGTCCATGAAGTCGCAGATGTCGTCGAGCGCCGTCGCGAGGTCGAAGATGTCCTCACGGTCGATGGGCGTCACGAACGTCTTGTTCACGAGCTGGACGATCTCGTGCGTGACGCGGTCGCCCTCGTGCTCGCGATCCTTGATCTCCTCGACGAGCGCGCGCCGGTCGGGATAGTGCTCGAGCAGGTCGAGCAGGAGCTGGGACGTGGAGACCAGGTTGGTCGCCGCCCGGTCGAAGAGCGGATAGAAGCCTCGCGTCTGCGGAGTCAACCTCAGCTTCGCCATATCTTCACCGTACCCGGACGGCGGTGAAGATGTGGAGAAGATCACGGGTGGGCTTTACCCACCGCCCGTGTGTGTGGAGACGGCGACGGAGTGCACCGTCCGCGTGGGGGTGGCACCGCCCGCGCAGCCGGCGCGGCGGGTGCGCGGGAGCCACGCGTGCCAGCGCACCGCGCGCCCCCCGGTCGCCGACGCCATGCCGGACGGTGCCGACACCGGTGTCGATGTCCAGTGATCGCCGACTCCGCGGATGGCCCAGTATCGGGCCCGGTCCGGACGGAGCGCCTCGAAACGTTACTCGTCGACGTGCGCGATGTCGCGCACCAGCGCGCCGCCCGACTCGACGTAGCCGCGGCGGACGTAGAACTCACGCGCCCGCCGGTCGGACCCCGCGGCCGGGACGCGCACGCAGTCCATCCCCCGGCTCGAGCCGTAGCCCTCGGCCCAGTCGAGCAGCCGGTGGCCGACATGGCGGCCCTGGTCGGCCGGCGCGACCACCATCTGGGCGAGGACGAGAGCGCGACCCTCCTCGCGCACCGCCATGTAGCCGGCTGGGTGCCCCTCGACCTCGGCGACGAAGACGACGTCGCTCGCGGGCGCCGACGGCACGACGCCGGCGACGATCGACGTCTCGCCGGCCAGCCGGTGGAGCGCCGCCGAGTCGGCGTCGCGGTAGGGGCGGACGAGGACCTCGGGCTTCATGCCGTCGCCTCGGCCAGGACGCGCTTCTCTTCCGGCGAGAGCTCCACGTCGCTCAGCCCGTTGTGGATGTCCTTGATGTAGATGCGCGCATAGTCGCGGCCCTGGATCGCCGAGAGCAGGTAGCCCGAGCGCGTGCTGTCCATGAGCGCGATCGTGACCGACTGCTTGGCTCCGGCGCCCTCCAGCGCATCGTACCGGTGGAGCGCCCGCCGCTCGAAGCAGCCGTCGACGCGCTCGGAGAGCGCCCGGACGGCGGACTGGGCCGCATCCGCCGTTGCCTCGGCCGCCTCCACCCGGGCCAGGAGCGACATCGCGTACTCCACGAGGTCGGCGCTCGACGAGCCGATGACCACCTTCTGGGCCCTGCGCATCCGCCGCACCTGGATCCACAGGAGGATCGTGAGCAGGAGCAAGAGCCCCGCGGCGCCCGCGGCGCCGACGGCGACGTCGAGGGCGGTATCGGCGGTGCTCACGTCGGCAGGCGGAACTGGACCAGGTACGTCCGCGTGTTGTTCGCGACCACGCTCTCGCCCGGGACCTTCGCGATGGTCACGGTCATCTTGTAGCGCTGCGTGAACTCCGGCTGGGTCGATGCGTTCTTGAAGAGGTCGGGGAACCGCACGGTCTCGGTTGCGCCCTTGTCGATCGACCCGATCGTGCCCGAGCGCTTGATCTTCGTCCCGGCGTGGCTGAGCGTGAGCGTCACCGGGACGCCGACCTCGCGGAAGTTGCCGAAGTTCCTGGCCGAGACGACGATCACCAGCTTGTCGTCACCGGTCAGCTGGTTGATCTGGGAGCTGCCGGTCTGGAGGGTCGTGCCCTGCGGCAGCGCCACGACCGACACCAGCCCGAGCCCGTGCAGGCCGTGGACGGCGCTCGGCTTGAGGCGATTGATCGCCTCGCCGATCCCGGCCGCGGTGACGAGTCCGGCGTCGCTCGGATCGAGGAAGCGCGAGGCGGGCACCTGCACGCCGAGCCCCTTGAGGGCCGTCGTCGCCGGTTCCGAGAACGAGTCGGAGTAGATGATGTCGGACGCCAGCAGCCGCTGGGTGCAGGGTGCCAGCACGCGGCCCGCCCCGGCGGCGCGCTTGCGCTTCCAGGCCTGGCTGATGTTCTCGGAGAGGCAATTCAAGCCCGCCACCCGGTACTGGAGGGCCTGGACGAGGGCGGGCTGGTACTGCTCGAGCTGCTTCGTGGGAGCGATCGACGCCGCCGCGTCGGCCGCCTTGCCCATCGCGGCGGCCTCGGAGCTCAGCTGCTGCTTCACGACCTTGAGCTTCGTCCCCGAGGCCAGGTTGAGCGTCTTGTGGAAGTTCGAGGAGACGTCGCTCGACGGGGTGAGCGACTGCTCCTTGACGGCGTTGAAGTAGTCGATGTTCTTGCTCTGCGACGAGCTGCCGGAGCAGCCGCGGGCGAGCAGGACGAGAATGACAATTACCGCCAGGATGCCGACCGCGAGCGCACCGAGCCGGCGGTACTGGAGCGGCGGCATGTTGCCGGGCTTGAGCGGGCCGATCGAGGGCGGCCTGCGCGGGGTTCGCCCGGGACGCGGCGGCTTGTGCGGGGGCGGCTCGGCGCCGGGGTCATGGCCGCCGCCCGACGGGCGGGTGACAGCCGTCTCCTGCGTCCCGCCCGTCTCCTCCCAGTCGGAGTCGAAGAAGTCGTCGGGCGCCACGGGTCGGACCCTATCAGCTTGTCCGGATACTGGATTTGCAGGAGTCTCGCGGTCTCCGGCCAATCTCATGCGCACCGTGGCAGAGCCGGCCCGAGCGACCCTTACCCCTCCCCTGACCGGACGACTGGTGGCCGAACGCTACACCCTCGAGGAGGAGCTCGGACGGGGCGGCTTCGGGACCGTCTACGGCGCGAGCGGGGACGCGGGCGAACGGGTCGCCGTGAAGGTGTTCAGCCGCAGCGACGGCCTGGCACCGCGGGCCGACCGGGAGGCGCGCACGGCGCGCAAGCTCGACCATCCGAACATCCACACGGTGCTGGGGGTCGAGGGCGACGACGAGCACGTCTACCTCGTCTCGAAGCTGGTCGAGGGCGAGCGGCTCGACAGAAGCGGGCTCGACGACCTCCAGGCGGTGCGGGCCGTCGCGGCGGTCTGCGACGCCCTCGCGCATGCGCACGCCCGCGGCATCGTGCACCGCGACGTGAAGCCCGCCAACATCCTCGTGGCCCGCGACGGCACGGTCACGCTCACCGACTTCGGCATCGCAAGCGACGACGACGCCCACGACCAGACCGCCGACGAGCGTGTCCTCGGCACGCTGTCCTACATGTCGCCCGAGCAGGCGTCGGGCACGCGCGCCACAGGAGCGACCGACGTCTGGGCGGCCGGCCTCACGCTGTACGCGCACCTCGCCGGCCGGAACCCGTACAGGGCAAAGACGCTGGTCCAGCTGCTCGAGAAGCTCGCCGACGGCGCCGAGCCGCTCGCCCGGGTGCGGCCCGACCTGCCGGCCGGCGTCTGCCGCGCGGTCGACCGCGCGCTCGACCACGATCCGGCCCGCCGGCCCGGCGCCGCCGAGCTGCGTGACGCGCTGCTGCGCGGCCTCGTGGAGGGCGAGGCCGGAGAGGCACGGGAGGCGGACGTCGTCGGGGCAGGCACGCGGCAGGGGCAGCCGCGGTCAATTGGCGTTCGCACGCACGGCCCGGTGACGCTCCCCCGCGCCGCCCGGTTCACCCGCCCCGGCCGGGCGGTGCTCGCAGCAGCGGCGACGGCATGGGCGCTCGCGGCCTTCCCGGTGTACCCGGCCTCCTGGTCGCTGCCGCTGGCGGTGGTCGCGGCCCTCCTCGCGTACCGGCGGCCGCTGGCCGCGGTCTCGTTCGCCGGCCTCGTGTGCATCCCGGCCTTCTGGAACTACGCCGAGGCGGCAGGCCTGGTGTGGGCCGGGTTGTGCGGCGCCTGGATCTGGGCCGCGCAGCGTACGGGCGCGGGTTCGCGCACCCTGGCGCCGCTCGCGGCGATCCCGCTCGGGCTCGCCGGGTTGGGGCCGGCCTACGTGCTCGTCGCCGCCACCGCACCCACGGGACGCCGCCGCGCGGCCGAGGCAGCCGCCGGAGCGGTCGTGGCCGCGGTGGCGGGCGGATGGCTCCCGCACCACGCCGCCAGGGCGCTACCGGCAGCGTCGAGCCCGCTCACCTACGCGACCGCGCTCGGACGCGCGCCCGAGGTGCTTGCCATCGCCGCGGCGATGATCGCCGCCGCCGTGCTCCTCCCGGTCGCCTGGCGGCTTGACCACTCGCGCAGGACCCAGGCCGTGGTGCTGTGGGGTATCGCCTTCGGGCTGGCGGTCGCCGGCGCCCCGCACCTGCTCGGAGAGCGGCCCGGGGCGGCTCCCGGAGCGGCGGTCGCGGCCACCGTCGTGGGTATACTGGCGGTCGCCTGGGCCCTCGCCGGCCCGCGGCTCTCGCGGCCGCTGACGGCACGTTGACCTCCCGAGAGACGGCCCTGGCGCCACGAAGCGTGAGCGTATTCCGGAACATCGAGCGGAAGATCGGCGGCATGGTCGAGGGCGTCTTCGGGCGCACCTTCCGCTCGTCTGTCCAGCCCGTGGAGCTGGCTCGCAAGCTGGCGAAGGAGATGGACGACCACCGCACCATCTCCATCCACCGGGTGTACGTCCCGAGCGTCTACACGATCTACCTGAACCCGGCCGACCGCGAGCAGTTCACCGCCTACGAGGCGCAGATGTGCTCGGAGCTCGAGGAGTACCTGGTCGAGCACGCCCGCCGCGAGGGCTACACCACGGCGTCGAGGCCGGTCGTCACGCTCGAGACCGAGGAGGATCTCCACGTCGGCATGTTCGGGATCGCGGTCGAGACCGGCGACGAGGACGAGGAGCTCGGCGGACGGCCTGCACCGGAACCGTCATCCGGGCCGGCGCCGCCCTCGGTGCCGCTCGCCGCACCGCTGCCGCCGGTGGCGCCCGACCTGCCGCCCGCCCCGGCCGGCTCGACGATGGTCTACGCACCCGAACCGGAGCCCGAGCCCGAGCCCGAGCCCGCCCCGGCCCCCGCGGCGGCCGAGGTCGTCGTCCTCATGTGGGAGGGCCGCGAGCACCAGCTGGGGTCGACGCCGATCACCGTGATCGGCCGCTCGAGCGAGTGCGACATCGTGGTGGGCGACCCCAACGTGTCGCGCCGCCACGCCGAGGTGCGAAAGATCGGCCGCGGCTACTCGCTCGTCGACCTCGGCTCCACCAACGGCACCGAGGTCAACGGGCAGCGCGTCACGGAGACGTCGCTCATGAACGGCGACGTGATCGGGGTGGGGACGACCCAGATCACGTTCGAGCGCCGCATTGGTTGAGCAGCTCCTGCTCGCGCTCAAGGTCGCGTTCGTCGTCCTGCTCTACCTCTTCGTCTGGCGCGTGATCCGGGTTGCCTCGCGCGACATCGCGGTCGGCCAGGAGAGCGCGATTCTGACCCCGGCCAGGCGGCCGGCGGCCCTCGCCGCCCCGCCGCGGCGGCGCGCCCGGCTCGTGGTGGTGCACAGCCCCGAGCTGCCCCAGGGCACCGAGATCGACCTCGGCCGCGACCTCGTCGCCGGCCGCGACGAGGCCATCGATATCCCCCTGGGAGCCGATGGGTATGCTTCCGGCCGCCATGCCCGGTTCGCCCACGGTCAGGACGGGGACGTGGTCGAGGACCTGCGCTCGACCAACGGGACGTTCGTGAACGGCGACCGCGTCTCGGGCCGGCGCGTGCTCCAAAGCGGCGACGTCGTGACGATCGGCCAGACGCAGCTGGAGTACCGGGCCGGCGAATGACGGTCGGGGTCGTCGACTCGGCCGGCCTGACGCAGACCGGCAACATCCGCCGTTCCAACGAGGACTCGTTTCTGCTCCGCTCGCCGCTCTTCATGGTGGCCGACGGAATGGGCGGCGCACTGGCGGGAGAGCTCGCGTCGCGCATGTGCGCCGAAGCCTTCGCCGAGCTCGACCTGATCCAGCACCAGGGCGAGGAGGCGCTGCGCGTGACGATCGGCGTGGCGAACAGGCGGATCTGGGAGCGGTCGCGCACCGACGCCGAGGCGTCGGGGATGGGGACGACGGTCACGGCGGCGCTGGTCGGCGACGACGGCGTCGTCTCGTTCGCCCACGTCGGCGACAGCCGCGCCTATCTGCTGCGCGAAGGCGCGCTTCAGCGCCTGTCGGAGGACCACTCGCTGGTCCACGAGCTGGTGCGCCAGGGCCAGCTCTCCGAGGTCGAGGCGGAGCAGCATCCGCAGCGGAGCGTGATCACGCGCGCGCTCGGCACCGACGAGGAGGTGCAGATCGACACCTTCTCGCTCGAGGCGAAGCCGGGCGACGTCCTGCTCCTCTGCACCGACGGCCTGAACACGATGGTCTCCGAGCCGGACATCGCCGCCGCCCTGGCGTCGCCGACGGGCGCCGCAGACGTGGCCCGCCGGCTGGTGCGCGCGGCGCTCAAGGCGGGCGGCGAGGACAACGTCACCGCCCTCGTCGTGTGCTTCGGCGAGACGACGCTCGCCGGGGAGGAGGACGTGACGTCGGGCGGCGCCGTCCAGCGCGTGCTGCCGGCCGAGATCGACGAGGAGCCGCCGCGCCCGCCGCGCCGGCCCCGGTCGCGATCGAGCGGCCTGCGGCGGGCGGCGATCGCGGCCTCTGCGGCCGTCCTCGTCATCATCCTGGCCGTCGCCGGAGCGATCGGCCTGCGCTCCAGCCACTTCATCGGGGCCGACACGGCGACCGGGCGGGTGGCCATCTACCAGGGCGTGCCGGTCGACCTGCCCTTCGGCGTGCACCTCTACCACGTGGTCTACGAGTCGCGCGTGAGCTACGTGGCGCTCGCGCCCGACCAGCGCCGCCGCCTCTTCGACCACACCCTGCGCTCGGAGTCGAGCGCCCACACCGTCCTTCGGCCGTACGAGGTGGCGAGCCCGTGAGGTCGGCCCGGATGCGCGAGCTCTGGAACCTGGGCTGGGTCGGAGGGCTCACCGCAATCGGGTTCCTTTCCGTCTACACCGCCCGCCAGAACGAGATCTCGAGCGCGTCGCTCACCTACGCGGCCGTCTTCCTCGGGGTGTTCGGCCTGGCGCACGTCGGGGTGCGCGCGGGCCTGCCCCACGCCGATCCGTGGCTCCTGCCGCTGGCCGCGCTCCTGTGCGCGCTCGGCCTGACCGAGATCTACCGGCTCAGCCCCACGCTGGCCCGCGACCAGTCCGCCTGGGTCGTCATCGGCCTGCTGGGCTTCCTGGGGATGGTCTTCGTCGTCCGCGACCACCGTCGCCTCGAGCCGTACAAGTACGTGCTTGCGACCACCGCTGTCGGGCTCCTGCTCGTCACAATGGCGGCGGGGACGACCGTGAACGGCGCGAAGCTGTGGCTCCGCTTCGGCGGCGTCCAGGTGCAGCCCGGCGAGTTCGCAAAGCTGCTCCTGGTCGTCTTCCTGGCGAGCTTCCTGCGCGAGAACCGCGAGGTGCTTCAGATGGCCCACCGCCGGATCCTGGGCGTGGGCCTCCCGGCTGCCCGCCACCTGGGCCCGCTCGCGCTCATGGCCGGGATCTCGCTCGGCGTCCTGGCGGTCATGAACGACCTGGGGACGGCGCTTCTGCTCTTCGGCATCTACCTCGCGATGATCTACGTCGCGACCGGCCGCCACCTCTACACGGTGCTCGGCCTCGGGATCTTCGCCGCCGGCTCCTGGGGCGTCTACCACACCGTCGCCCACGTGCAGGAGCGCTTCCAGGTGTGGATCGACCCCTGGGCCCACCCGCACACCAGCGGCTACCAGATCATCCAGTCGATCGAGGCCATCGCCGACGGAGGCGTCTTCGGCACGGGATTGGGAAGAAGCCTCCAGGTGCTGAACCACGGCCAGACGATCATCCCCGCCGTCCAGACCGACGGCATCTACGCGGCCTGGGCCGACGAGACGGGACTCGCGGGCGCCGCCGGGCTCATGCTCATCTACCTGCTCTTCTGCTACCGGGGGTTCAAGATCGCCGCGGTCGCCGACGACGGCTTCTCGAAGCTCCTGGCCTGCGGGCTCACGTTCGCGTTCGGGCTCCAGGCGTTCCTGATCGTGGGCGGCATCATCCGGCTCATCCCGCTCACCGGCATCACGCTGCCGTTCGTGAGCTACGGCGGCTCGTCGATCGTCTCGAATTTCATGATGCTGGCGCTCCTGCTCATGGTGTCGAACCGGGCGGCGGAACGGGCATGAACCGCCAGATCGCATCGCTCTTCCGGCTCTCGGCGGTCGCCTTCGCCGTCCTCATCACGCTCACCGCCTACTGGCAGATCTGGGCCGCCGACTCGCTCGCGACCCGGCGCGACAACGCCCGGCTCGTCTACCGCCAGCTCCAGATCCGGCGCGGGCTCATCTACGCCGCCAACGGCCGCACCGTGCTGGCGGCAAACCACGAGCGGCGCCGGAACGGCCTCAACATCTTCCTTCGCCGCTACCCGTTCGGGCCGCTCTTCGCCCATGCCGTCGGGTACAACACGGTCGGGAACGGCCGCACGGCGCTCGAGCTGGCCGAGAACGACTACCTGACCGCCTCCAACAGCGACCTGGCGACGGTCGTCTCGCGGATCGGCTCGGAGCTCCAGGGCGAGACCGTGACCGGCGACAACGTCGTCACGAGCCTCTCGGTTCCGGCCCAGCGCGCCGCCGAGGCGGGCATGGCGGGCAAGGTCGGCGCCGTCGTCGCGATCGAGCCCGCAACCGGGCGGGTGCTCGCGATGTACTCCTCGCCCTCCTTCTCGCCCCAGAACGTGGAGCGGAACTTCCCCAAGCTCTCGCGCACGGCCGGCGCGCCGCTCCTGAACAGGGCCACGCAGGGCCTCTATGCGCCGGGCTCGACGTTCAAGACGGTGACGGCGGCGGCCGCGCTTGACACGCACCTCTACACGCCCGACTCGCTGATCGACGCCAAGGGCCACTGCATCACCGTGCAGGGCCTGCCGCTCTGCAACGCCGGCACCGAAAGCTTCGGCCCCATCAGCCTGACCCAGGCGCTCACGTTCTCGGTCAACACGGTCTTCGCCCAGATCGGCCAGAAGCTCGGGCAGCAGCGGCTGGAGGAGTACATGACCCGGTTCGGGTTCTTCTCCGAGCCGCCGCTCACCTACCCGTCCGACGAGATGAACCCGTCGGGCCTCTACCACAACGGCCACCAGCTGAAGCCCGGCGCGCCGGTCGACGTGGCCCGGGTCGCGATCGGCCAGGAGCGGCTGGCGGTGACCCCGCTCCAGATGGCCGAGGTGGCGGCGACGATCGGAAACGGCGGCGAGCGGATGCGGCCGACCCTCGTCGACCGCGTTCTCAGCCCGGGCGGCGACCGCGTCTACACGCAGCGCCCCGAGCCGCTGGAGCGGGTGATGTCGCAGCAGTCGGCGCAGGAGCTCACCGGCATGATGCAGAACGTTGTCGACGAAGGCACCGGAACGGCGGCCCGGCTGAACGGCCTCACCGTCGCCGGAAAGACCGGAACCGCCGAGACAGGAGTCGCCGGAGTGAACACCGCCTGGTTCATCGCCTTCGCCCCGGTGGAGAACCCGAAGATCGCCGTGGCGGTGGTCGTCGAGCACACGCCGCTCTTCGGCGGGCAGGTGTCGGCGCCGATCGCGGCGTCGGTGATCGAGGCGTACCTCGGCCAGGGCGTGGCACAGTAGGTCGGAAGATGGCGATGGATTCCCTCATCGGAGAGCTCTTCGACAACCGCTACCGGATCGAGCGGCGCCTCGGGACGGGCGGCATGGCCGACGTGTTCCTGGCCCGCGACGAGACGCTGGGGCGGCAGGTGGCGATCAAGATCCTGGCCGAGCGCTATGCCCAGGACGACGCCTTCGTGGAGCGCTTCAGGCGCGAGGCGACCGCGGCCGCCGGCCTCTCGCACCCGAACATCGTCTCGGTGTACGACCGCGGCCAGGCGGCCGGCACCTCCTACATCGCGATGGAGTACCTGAACGGGCCGACGCTGAAGGACGAGATCACGAGCCGGGCGCCGCTGCCGGAGGCCGAGGTCGTGAACTGGGCGATGCAGGCGCTCGACGCGCTCGAGTTCGCCCATCGCCAGGGCGTGATCCACCGCGACATCAAGCCCCACAACATGGTGCTGACCGACGAGGGCCGGCTCAAGGTGACGGACTTCGGCATCGCCCGGGCCGCGAACGCCCAGCAGATGACCGAGGTGGGCTCGATCGTCGGCACCGCCCAGTACCTCTCGCCCGAGCAGGCCCGCGGGCTCGACGTGGGGCCGCAGTCCGACCTCTACTCGATGGGGATCGTCCTCTACGAGATGCTGACCGGCGAGCTGCCCTTCACCGGCGACTCGGCCGTCGAGATCGCGATGAAGCAGGTGTCCGACCCGCCGCCCTCGATCCGCAAGAAGAACCGGCTCGTCTCGGAGGGGCTCGAGCAGGTCGTGATGCGGGCGCTCTCCAAGGATCCGGCGCTGCGGCACCGCTCGGCCCGCCAGATGGCCGAGGAGCTGCGGCGGGTGAGCCGCGGCGGCGCGGCGTCGAGCGACACGCAGATGGCGACGCGCATCCTGACCGGCGGCGCCGAGGCGGTGGCGGCCTACACCGGCGCTCAGACCAGCGTGCTCCAGCCGGCCGGCGCGGCGACACCGCCGCGGGAGCAGGCGCCCGGGCCGCGGCGAAGCGCGCTTCCGTGGATCCTGGTCATCGTCCTGCTCCTCGTGAGCGCCGCAGTCGGGTACGTCGTCTACCAGCAGATCTCCGGGTCGGGCGTCACGGTGCCGCAGCTGAGCGGGACATGCGACCACGCCAAGGCCCAGCTCGCGGCCGTCGGGCTCAAGGGGCAGTGCCGGGACAAGCAGTCGGGCGCCGACAAGAAAGGCCAGGTGATCGGGAGCGACCCGTCGATCGGATCGAGCGCCGACAAGAACTCGGTGGTGACGATCTTCATCGGCGCCGGCCCGAACACGGCCACGGTGCCGGACGTCCGCGGAATGTCCGTGCAGGATGCCCAGAAGCTTCTTGAGCAGCGAGGCTTCCAGGTCGACCCGAGCACGATCCCGGTCAATGCCCCGAAGGTCGAGGTCGGGCATGTCGTCGCGACGATTCCGCCCAAGGGCTCCCAGGAGCCGCAGGGCACGGTGATCCAGCTCCAGGTGGCGTCGGGGAACGTGGTCGTCCCCGACGTGAGCGGGCTGAGCTGCGACGAGGCGACGGCCAAGATGAAGCAGAAGACGCTCGTCGCCACCTGCCAGGACCAGCCCAGCGACCAGCCGCAGGGGCAGGCGTTCGAGTCTCAGCCGGCCGCGGGTACGACCGCGCCGCAGAATTCCTCGGTGACGATCCTGATCTCGTCCGGGCCGCAGCAGGTCACGGTGCCCCCGGTCACGAACCTCGACAAGAACGACGCGATCAGGGCTCTCCACGACGCGGGCCTCAAGGCCAGCATCCAACAGACCGTGGAATGCACCGATCCGACGCTGAACAACGTCGTGAAGGAGCAGGCCCCGACCGCGGGCACCCAGGTTGACCAGGGCTCGTCCGTCACGATCACGGTCTACAAGTTCCGGCCCAGCGATCCGAGCTGCGTGAGCCCGCCCCCGACATGACCGAGGTCGCGCCACTCCGCGTGATCGTCCTCGCCGGCGGTCGCAGCTCGGAGCACGAGATCTCGATCGCCTCGGGCGAGTCGGTGATGGCGGCGCTCGATCCGGCCAGGTACGAGGTCGTGGGCGTCACGATCAGCCGCGAGGGCGCCTGGCAGCTCGAGGAGCCGGCCGCCGAGGGCGAGCGGCTGGCGCTCGACCCCGGCTCGTCGTCGAACTCGGTCATCCCTCGCGCCGGCGGCACCCTCAGCAAGGTGCGCGCTGTCGGGCCGATCGACGTCGTGATCCCGATGCTGCACGGCCCGTTCGGCGAGGACGGCACGGTGCAGGGGATGCTCGAGCTGCTCGACGTGCCCTACGTCGGCTCGGGCGTCCTCGCCTCGGCGCTCACGATGGACAAGGACAAGGTGAAGACCATCCTGGCCGCCGCCGGGATCGAGAGCGCCAAGAGCGTCACCTTCCGCGAGCACACCGTGCACGACGTCGACGTCGAGGCCGAGCTGGCCAAGGCGGGGATCGGCGTCCCATGCTTCGTGAAGCCGGCCCGGCTCGGGTCGAGCGTCGGCATCTCGAAGGTGACGGGCATCGACGGCCTGCGCCCCGCCCTCGACCTGGCCTTCCAGCACGACTCCAAGGTGCTGGTCGAGGAGATGGTGCCGGGGATCGAGGCCGAGTGCGGCATCCTCGGAAACCACAACCCGATGGTGAGCGTCGTCGGCCGGCTGCACGTGAACGCCGACTGGTACGACTACGCGGCCAAGTACGAGCCGGGCGGGATGGACCTCGAGGCGCCGGCCGACCTGCCCGAGGAGGTCACCGCCGAGGTGCAGCGCGTGGCCCTGCTCGCGTTCGACGTGTGCGAGTGCGCCGGGATGGCCCGGATCGACTTCTTCATCACCGACGAGGGCGGCGTCGTCGTGAACGAGATCAACACCATCCCGGGCTTCACCGAGACCAGCGTCTACGCGCGCCTCTTCGAGGCCTCAGGCATCGCCTACCCCGACCTGCTCGACCGCCTGGTCGAGCTCGCCATCGAGCGGCACCGCGAAGACCAGCAATTCAAGCACTGAGCGAACACTGCACATGACGCTCGTGCGACGGCGAAGACCGCGTTCTTCGCCGTCGCCCCCACCACAAGCCGGGAGCCGTTAAGGAGGGGGCCCACGGGGGAACCCTGGGTTCCCCCTTGATCAAAAGTCGATCGGCATGATGCCGTCGTCCTCGAGCGCGCGGATGAAGCGCTCCAGGTGATCGGCCATGTTCTCGCGCGTGATGCGCTCCAGCTCGTCGATCAGCGCGTCGGTGTCGGCGTTCAGCAGGTCGTCGTAGCGCTCGACCTCGTGCTGCGCGAACACGTCGCTTCCCAGCCAGCGGCAGTCGGGGCAGCGCACGTCGAGCCGCCAGTGGTGCTCGTCGACCTCGTGCCAGTCCACCGGATGCACCCGGTCCGAGTCGCACTCCGGGCAGAGCTCGATCCGGCGGATGCCGAGCTTCGGCTCGTCCGCGGGAGCCACCTCGGCCGCGGGTTCGGGCCCGCCGGCGGCGAGGTAGAGGAGCTCGACCGTCTTGCCGCTCGGGAGGGTGATCTTCTTGGTGTGGAACTCTGGCATGTTTGCTGGATGTTAAGAATTTACTGCGCTTGCACACACCTGTATCGGCGGCATTTGCCGCGGCTTGAGCGCCAGTTGGCCGTGCTAGGATCCGGCGCGTGACACCGATCACCGGCATCTGACCACGCGGCTCAACGCGCTCCACGCGCGTCCCGTTTAAGTCCTGCCCGCGGCCCTCGGGCCGCCGTCCGATCGGAGCTCACCTGAACACCCCGTCCCGCACTGCAATCCACCGCATCGCGCTCGCCCGGCTCGTCTCGCTGACGGGCGGCGAGGCCGCGTACATCGCGCTCATGGTCGCGATCTACGACGCGACCGGGTCGGCGGCGTGGATGTCGGCGACGCTCCTTCTGACATGGGGCGCGACCGGCGTCCTGACGCCGTTCGGCGGAGCGCTCGGCGACCGCTTCGACCGGCGGCGGGTGATGATCGCCTCCGATCTCGCAGCCGGCGCCGCGATCGCCTGCCTGGCGCTCACAACGACGCCCGCGATCATGCTCGCGATCGCGCTGGTCTCGGCCGCCGCCCAGGCGCCGTTCTTCTCGGCCTCGACGGCAGCGGTCCCGAACCTGGTCCAGGCCGACGAGATCGCCTGGGCGAACGGCACGGTGGCGGTGGGCCGGAACGCCGGCCAGGTGCTCGGGCCGGTGCTCGGAGGCACCCTGGTCGGGGTCATCGACCCGTCGGGGGTCTTCCTCCTGAACGCGATCTGCTTCGCCGCCTCGGCTGCGCTGGTCTTCACCGTGCGCGGCCGGTTCTCCGACCGCCGCGACGAGGTCGAGGCCGACGAGCACCGCGGCGTCCGGGCCGGGTTCCGGTTCCTGCTCGCGGATCCGGTGCTGCGGCTGATCACGCTGGCCTGGGTCGTGCTGCTGGCCGGCGTCGGGCCGATCCTGGTGGCGGAGCTGCCGCTCGCGCGCAGCTTCGGCGAGGGCTCGACGGGCTACGGCCTCCTGGCCGGCTCGTGGGGCGCCGGGGCGATCGCCGGCTCCTTCCTGGGCCAATGGCTCGGGTCGCGCCGCGAGCGGACGGCGATGATCGCAAGCGCCCTCGGCATGGCCGCGGGCTTCGCCGTGATCGGCGTGGCCGGATGGTTCGTGATGATCCTCTTCGGGATGGCGGTCGCGGGCATCGCCGAGGGCGCGGGCAGCGTCGCCGAGCAGGGCATCGTCCAGCGGCGGACTCCCGACGCGGTCCGCTCACGCGTGATCGCCGCCAGCGAGGCGGCGCTCCTCATCGCCTTCGCGGCGTCGTTCGGCGTCGCGGCGCCCGTCATCCACGTGTTCGGCGTTCAGGGCACGTATGTGATCGCCGCCGCGGCGTCCGTTGCCGCGGCGGCGATCCTCGTGCCCGCGATGCGAGGTCTAGCGCCCGCCGAAGTCGACGGTGACGTAGAGCCCCGCCCTGCCTCCCCACGTGCCCCGGGCAACGCCGAGGCCGAGCGCCCTGAAGTTCCCGCTCAGGAGATTCGCGCGGTGGGGCGGTGAGGCGCGCCACATGCGCATGAATCCCTTGGCGGTCATGTCGCCGACCGCGAGATCCTCACCGATGTACGTGCCGCGGTATCCCCAGTAGCGAATCCGCGTGATCCACGAGACCCCCGTCGAGGCCGAGTGGGACAGCATGTGGTGCTTCGCCATGTCGCCGCTGTGCGCCTGAGCCGCGTTGGCCAGGTGGATCTTGACGCGCAGCGAATGCCGGCCGTGCACCGCACGGTAATGGTTGATCCGGTGCATCAGCGCTCCACGGAATTGCGAGAGCGAGCCCGCGTGGGCGACGGCAGGAACCGCCACCACGAGCGCCAACACGACCAGAACCAGACCTGCGATCCGAACCTTCATACAACCCTCCCGAAGAGTCGGCAGGGCGCACCGTAGCGGCGGAATTGCGCTCCAGGAGCGGGCTTAACGGAGTGTTTGGGGAGTCTTTACGGACCGCGAGGTTTGTAAAGAACTCGTGCCAGGTCTACCGAGCCGGCCCTGCGGCGAGCGGCCGCTCGGCGCACGTCGCCGCAACCGCGCCGGAGAGGATGTCGAGCGCCTCGTCGACCTGCTCGTCGGAGGCGACGAGCGACACCAGCACGCGGATGCAGTTGGAGTGGACGCCCGCCTGGAGCAGGATGAGGCCCGACTGGAGGGCCCGCTCGCGGACCGCGGCGGCGAGCGCCGGTGCCGGCTCCTTCGTCTCCGGGCTCTGCACGAACTCCATGGCAAGCATCGGCCCCAGGCCGCGCACGTCGCCGATCTCGTCGAATCGTCCCTTGAGCTCGTCGAACCTGGCCCGGATGCGCTCGCCGATGGCAACGCCGCGGTCGAGCAGGCCGCCCTCGAGCTCCTCGAGCACCGCGAGCGCCGCGACGCAGCCCAGCGGCGAGCCGACGAAGGTGCCGCCGATCGAGCTGTCGGGCGCGGCATCGACGATGCCGGCCCGGCCCAGCACGCCCGAGAGGGGCACCCCGGCCGCGATCGACTTCGCGACGACGATCAGGTCCGGCTCGATTCCGAAGTGCTCGACGGCGAACAGCTTGCCGGTGCGCCCGAAGCCGGACTGCACCTCGTCGGCCACAAGGACGATCCCGTGCTCGGAGGCCAGCTCGCGCAGGCCGTGGACCCACTCGACGGGCGGGACGACGAAGCCGCCTTCCCCCTGGACCGGCTCGAAGACGATCGCCGCCACGTTCTCGGCCGCGACGTGGGTCGTGAGCATGCGCCGGAGCACGTCGAGCGCCTCGCCGGCGGGGTCGGAGCCCGGCCACCGGTACGGGTTGGGGAACGGCGCCCGGTACACCTCGGGGGCGAACGGGCCCATCCCGGCCTTGTACGGGTGCTGCTTGGAGGTGAGCGACATGGCCATGAGCGTGCGCCCGTGGAAGGCGCCCTCGAACGCGATCACCGCCTGGCGGCCGGTCGCATGGCGGGCGATCTTGACGGCGTTCTCGACGGCCTCGGCGCCGGAGTTGAAGAACGCGGCCTTCTTCGGGCCCGAGATCGGCGTCACCTCGAGCAGCCGCTCGGCCAGCTCGACATACGACTCGTAGGGCAGGATCGTGAAGTCGGTGTGCAGGAAGCGGTCGACCTGCTCGTGCAGCGCCGCCGAGACGCGCGGGTTGGTGTGGCCGACGTTCAGGCAGCCGATGCCGCCCGACCAGTCGAGGTAGGTGTTGCCGTCGACGTCGGTGACCGTGCAGCCGTCGCCCCGGTCGATCGCGACGGGCGCGACGAGCGATTTCGCCGCCGCCACGACCCGCTCCTTGCGGGCGACGATCGCGCGCGACTTCGGTCCCGGGATCTCGGTGCGCAGCTCGACGGTCCCGCCCATATCAAAACACCTCCACGCCGGGATATACGAGCAACGACCTTACCAGACAACAGCCGGTAGACTCGCTCTGATGGTGCTGTCTGACCGGTCGATCCGCGAGGAGATCGCCGCGGGGCGGATCGTGATCGACCCGTTCGACGACGCGCTGGTCCAGCCGTCCAGCGTCGACGTCCGCGTCGGGAGCGCCTTCCGCGTGTTCCGCAACTCACGCTACCCCTACATCGACGTGAAGCTGCCCATGGAGGACCTCACCGAGCTGGTCACCGTGGCCGACGACGAGCCCTTCATCCTTCATCCGGGCGAGTTCGTGCTCGGCGTGGTCGCCGAGCGGATCGGCCTTCCGACCGACATCGTCGCCACGCTCGACGGCAAGAGCTCGCTCGGGAGGCTGGGCCTGGTCGTCCACCAGACGGCGGGCGTGATCGACGCGGGCTTCGACGGCCACATCACGCTGGAGCTTGCGAACGTCGCCAACCTGCCGATCACCGTCTACCCGGGCATGCGCATCGCGCAGCTCAGCTTCATGACGCTCACGACGCCGGCCGAGCACCCCTACGGCTCGGGCCGGCTCGGCTCCAAGTACCAGGGCCAGGCCGAGCCGACCCCGAGCCGCTACCACCTGAACTTCACGCCATGAGGGTGCTCGTCACGGGGGCGACGGGCTACGTCGGGTCGGCCGTCGTGCGCCGCCTCCATGCCGACGGCCACGAGGTGCGGCCGTTCTCGCGCGCGTCGGGCGGCGACATCTCCGACGCGGCGGCGGTCGAGCGAGCGATGGACGGCGTCGACGCCGCCGTCAACCTGGTCGCGATCCTCGAGGGCTCCTCCGAGGAGTTCGAGCGAGTCGTGGCGGGCGGAGCGCGCAACGTCGTCGCCGCGGCGAAGGCCGCCGGCGTGCGCCGGCTGCTGCACATGAGCGCGCTCGGCGTGACCGAGGAGCACGCGCCGCTCACCGGCTACTGGGGCGGCAAGTGGCGGGCCAAGCAGGCCGTGGTCGAGAGCGGCCTCGACTGGACCGTCTTCGAGCCGAGCTTCGTGTTCAGCCAGGGCGGCGGCGCGTTCAAGGAGTTCGAGCGCCTGGCGCGGCTCCCCGTCGTGCCGGTCATCGGGAACGGGCGCTACCGCCACCAGCCGGTGTGGCTGGGCGACGTGGCGGCCGCCTTCTCGCGCGGGCTCGAGCGGCCGGACACGATCGGAAAGACGTATCCGCTCGGCGGCCCGCAGGTCTTCACCTTCGACGAGCTCCTCGACGAGCTGGCGCGCGTCACCGGCCATCGCGCCCACCCGAAGGTGCACGCGCCGGCGGGCGTGATCCGGTTCAAGGCGAAGGTGCTCCTCCGCCACCTGCCGCCGCCGCTGCGCGTGACGCCCGACCAGATCACGATGCTCCTGGCCGGCACCGAGTGCGACCTGGCGCCGATGCGCGAGGGGCTCGGGATCGAGCCGGCCTCGATCGGCGAGGCCTACACCAGGTCCGTCTAGTCCGTTCCGGCCCGGTAGGCAAGCACGCCGGCGAAGCCGACCAGGCCGGCGCCGGCCACCGCGTCGGCGGCCCGGATGAGCCGCGGACCGACGCGCCGCCGGGCCAGGGCGACGCCGCACGAGAGGACGACGAACCACGCCAGCGACCCGATGCCGACCCCGGCCAGCATCGCGCCCGCCTCGCCCGCGCTCCGGGCGACCCCCGCCGCCGACGCGGCCGCGAAGATCGCGGCCCACGATCCGATCGTGGTCGGGTTGGACGCGGTCGCGGCGAGCGAGGTGAGGAAGGCCCGGCGCGGGCTTCGCACCTCGGCCTCCATCTCGCCGCCCGCGCGCACGCGGAACGACGCCCACAGCGTCCGCAGCCCGAGCACCGCGATCACGGCCGCGCCCACGATGCCGAGCACCGGCCGGAGGCCGCTGTGGGCGAGCACCGGGCCCGCCCCGGCGATCCCGAGCGCCGCGTAGCCCGTGTCGACAACGGCAGCTCCGGCGCCGATTGCGAAGCCGACCGTGGCCGCTCCGCCGTGCACGACGGAGCGGATCAGGAGCAGCGAAATCGGCCCGATCTGGGCCGCGACGAGGAGCCCGAACCCGAGCCCGGTGACGAAGGCTGTCCACATCGCAAGAAAATCTATCGCCGGGCTTGGCTCCGGGGATGGGCATTGCTACGATGCTCAGACCGCGGAAAGGAGGTGGTCCGACTTGTTAGACGGTTCAAGACGGGCGAGTGGAGGTGCTCGCGGGTAGGGGCGAATCCCTGAACCCAAGGGGAATCGCTGCAGCCGGCGTTGGGATAGCCTCCGTCACCTCCTGAGGTGGTCGGAACAGCAATCGCCGCTACCCAATCCAAAGCGATATCACCGCGACGGGGCGCACCGGCAGGGCCGGTGCGCCCCGTCTGTTTTTCGGATACGGGCTACATGCCCCAGCGGTCTGCGCCGAGCAGCTGAAGCGCGGCGGACGTATCGGCGAGCGTCGAGACAGGCCCGTCGCCGCGCTCGTCGACGCGCACCGACACGGTGCGGGCGACCCGGTCCTCGACGGTTGTCCGCGAGCCGGAGTCGTCCTCGAGCTCCGTGACCGCATCGTCGCCGTCGCCCGAGCGCGCGGCGATCGTGTAGCTCCGGCCCGGCTCGACGCCGGCCCCGTGCATGTAGTGCAGGATCTCCTCGGCCTCGTTCTCGAGCCGCAGCACCGTGACCGTGCTCCCGGCCGCGACCGCCGGCAGCGCCTCCCCGGGCTCGCGCGGGTAGTCGCCGATCGGATGCCCGTGCGGGCATGTGCGCACCTCGCCGATCATCTCGAGCATCTTGGCCTCGAGCCGCGGCGAGATGGAGTGCTCCATCGCGTGGGCCTCCTCGTGGACGTCGTCCCACGGGATCCCCATGATCTTCACGAGGTACGCCTCGACCAGCCGGTGGCGGGCGACGATGCGCTCGGCGACCTCGTGGCCGCGGTCGGTGAAGTGGATCAGCTTCTGCTCGTCGCGGCGGATGAGCCCCTCGTCGGCCAGCCGCTTCAGCATCTCGGACGCCGACGGCTGCGACACGCGCAGCGCCCGCGCCAGATTGGCCTGGGTGCGCTCGATGCCCGCCTCGTAGAGCCAGTAGACGCTCTCGAGGTACTCCTGCGTTGCCTCCGAGAGCTCCTCCACGCGACCAGTCTACCGAGAGGTCAAACCCGCACGTACACCTGGCCGTCGCGGACCTCGACGGGAAACGCCTCCACGTCCTCGGTCGCCGGCAGCGAGAGCACGGCGCCCGTGCGGATGTCGAAGCGCGCGCCGTGGCGGGGGCACACGACGTCGAAGCCCTCGCGGTCACCCTCGCACAGCGGGCCGTCGTCGTGGCTGCAACG
This sequence comes from uncultured Actinomycetes bacterium, assembly GCA_963805545.1. Lineage (GTDB taxonomy): Bacteria > Actinomycetota > Thermoleophilia > Gaiellales > JAICJC01 > JAICJC01. The sequence continues at coordinate 364,625 of CAWDUU010000005.1, read as the reverse complement.
GTCCTCGAGGGCGTAGAACGCCCCGTCGATGCGGTACACGCCGAGGAAGAGCGACCCCGCCTGGACGATCTTCACCCCGCCCTCGGCGATGTCGCCTTCCGGCCCTACGTGGACTTCCACTCGAGGTCGCGGTCGTCCGAGGCGTCGCCGAGCGCGACGCGCAGGACGTTCACCGAGAGCAGCGCGCACTTGAGGCGGATGGGCGAGAGGGGGATCCCGAGCTCCTCGAGCACGTCCTCGCTTCCGAGCGCGCGCACCTCGGCGACCGTCTTGCCCTTGACGACGTCCGAGATCATCGACGCGGCGGCCTGGCTGATCGCGCAGCCGCGGCCGTTGAAGCGCACGTCCTGCACGGTGCCGCCCTCGATGTCGAGCTCCACGGCGAGCTCGTCGCCGCAGAGCGGGTTCACGCCCTCGGCGGTCGCCGTGGGGTGGTCGAGGTGCCCGGCGTTCCGGGGATTCTTGTAATGATCGAGGATGTTCTCGCGGTAGAAGTCGTCCATCTGCGTGAATTCTACCCTTCCCCGATCGCAAGCCGGACAAGCTCCTGCGACCAGGCGGCGGTGATCGACTCGGCGGGGCCGTCGTCAGGGTACACGTCGGCGAACCGCGTCTCGGCGACCTCGGCCGGCCGCGGCACGATCCGGGCCGACCGCGAGAGACCCGCACGGAAGACGACCTGGACGGTGCGACCGCGGCGGTCGTCGACGAGCGCCATCGGCCGCAGGCCGAGCAGGTCGCGGGCGCCGAGGCCGAGCTCCTCGGCCGCCTCGGCGGCGACCTGCGCTTCGAGGCCCGCGCCGGGCACCGCCGTCCCGGCGACGCTGATCGTCCATCCGCCCGGGTGGTCGACCGTGTCGGAGCGGCGCTGCCACAGGAGCGCGCCGCCCTCGGCGACCAGCGCGAGCTGCACCCCGAGCGCCCCGTACGTGCCCGGGAGCGGGGCGGCCCGGTCGGCGGTGTGCCACGCGTAGGTGGCCGGGTAGACCGCGAGCCGGTCGGGCGCCGCCGCCGAGACCATCAGGATCGGCCCGTCGACCATCGCGGCGTGCGCGTCGAGCCGACGCCGCTCGGCCTCGACGCGGTTCGCGTCGGCGGCGTCCATGTCCGGCGCGGGCCCGATCTCGACCGCCGGCACGCGCCGGAGCGGCCGGACGGCGACCGCGCCGCTCACACCTCGAACGTCCGCTTGACCCTGTCGAGGCCGGTTGCCAGCCGGTCGAGATCGTCGGTGGTGTTGTAGAGGTAGACGCTGGCGCGGGTCGTCGCCACGACGTCGAAGTGCCGCATCGCCGGCTGCGTGCAGTGGTGGCCGGCGCGGACGCACACGCCCTCCGAGTCGAGGATCTGGGCGACGTCGTGGGCGTGGACGCCGTCGACGGTGAACGACAGGATCCCGGCCCGGTCGGGCGGCGGCGGGCCGTAGAGCGTGACTCCCGGGATCGCGGAGAGCAGCTCCCAGCCATAGGCGGTCAGCACCTGCTCGTGCTCGTGGATCGCGTCGAGGCCGACGCCGGTCACGTAGTCGATCGCCGCGCCGAACCCGACAGCCTCGGCCAGGGGCGGCACGCCGGGCTCGAACTTGTACGGGAGCTCGTTCCAGGTCGTGCCCTCGAGCGTGACCTTGGCGATCTGGCCGCCGCCGGTCAGGAACGGATCCATCGCCTCCAGCAGCTCGGCGCGCCCGTAGAGCGCGCCGATCCCCGGGCCGCAGATCTTGTGGCCGGAGATCGCGTAGAAGTCGCAGCCCAGCGCCTGCACATCGACGGTCCGGTGGGGCGCGGCCTGGGCGCCGTCGCAGACCATCACCGCGCCGTGCTCGTGCGCCCAGCGGGCGATCGCGGCGACGTCGTTCACCGTTCCGAGCGAGTTCGAGACGTGCGTGGCGGCGACCAGCTTGACGTTGGCCGACGCGAGAGCGTCGAGCGAGTCGGGATCGAGCTCCCCGCGGTCGGTGAGGCGCACGAAGCGAAGCTCGGCACCGGTGCGGCGGGCCAGCTCCTGCCACGGCACGAGATTCGAGTGGTGCTCCATCTCGGTCGAGACGATCACGTCGCCCTTGCCCAGGAACCGCAGCCCGTAGGCGTACGCGACCAGGTTGATCCCCTCGGTCGCGTTGCGGACGAAGATCACCTCGCGCCGCGAGCCGGCGTTCAGGAACGCCGTGACGATGTCGCGGGCACCCTCGTAGCGCTCCGTCGCCCGCTCGCCGAGCGTGTACACGGCCCGGTGGACGGCCGCGTAGGACGTCTCGTACACGTCAACGATGGTGTCGATCACCTGGCGGGGCTTCTGCGACGAGGCCGCCGAGTCGAGGTAGGCGGGCAGCTTCCCGTTCACCTCACGGTTCAGGATCGGGAAATCGAGCTTCAGCCGGGCCGCGTCGAGCGGCGTCGTGGGGGCCTCGACCGCCATGGCCGCAGTCTAGACCCAGCCCGCCGGCGCCCGGCCCGCCCCTGGCAGGTGAATCATCTGGTTCACAATCGGGGAACGTGCGAACCGAACGATTCGAATTCTGGTAGTGTGGCCCGGTGGCGGCCCCCCTCGGCGACCCCCGCTTCGACCACGCCGCATGCGGCCTTGGCGCGATCGTGCAGCTCGACGGCCGGCCCGGGCACGAGGTGGTCGAGCACGGGCTGACGGCGCTCGCGAACCTGGGACACCGGGGCGCGACCGGTGCCGATCCGGAGACGGGCGATGGAGCCGGGATCATGATCCAGCCCCCGGACCGGTTCCTGCGCCGGCTTGTCCGTGAGGAGCTCGGCCACGAGCTCCCCGCCCCGGGCGGATACGCGGTCGGACTCGTCTTCCTGCCGCGCGACGCCGCCCTGCGGCAGCGGTGCGAGGAGCTGTGCGTGCGCATCTGCGCCGAGGAGGGCCATCGCGCGCTGGGGTGGCGCGACGTGCCGGTGCGCTCCGAGCGCCTCGGCCAGTTGGCACGCGCATCGGAGCCGGTGGGCCGTCACCTGGTCGTCGAGCGCCGGTCGGGCGACGAGGCCGCGTTCGAACGCAAGCTGTATGTGATCAGGCGCCGGGTGGAGCGGGCCGCGGCGGCGGCCGGCGTCCCCGAGGCGGAGTTCACGATCGCAAGCCTCTCGTCCCGCCGGCTCGTCTACAAGGGCCTCCTCAGGGCCGCGCAGCTGTCCGCGTACTTCGAGGACCTGGCGGACCCGGCATTCGAGAGCGCGTTCGCCATCGTCCACAGCCGGTTCTCCACCAACACCTTCGGCACCTGGGACCTGGCCCACCCGTTCAACCTGCTGGCGCACAACGGCGAGATCAACACGGTGCGCGGGAACGGGAACTGGCTTGCCGCCCGCGAACCGCAGCTGCGCTCCCGGCTCCTCGGCGACGACCTTCAGAAGCTCTTCCCGATCGCCGAGGAGCGCTGGTCGGATTCGGCCAAGCTCGACGCCGCCGTCGAGCTCCTCGTGATGGGTGGCCGCTCGCTCGCCCATGCGCTCACCATGCTCATCCCACCGGCCGCGGCGGCGAGGGGCGACGACGACCGCCTCCGCGCGTTCCACGAGTATCACGCGGCGCTGGCCGAGCCGTGGGACGGCCCGGCTGCGATCGTCGCGAGCGACGGCGTGCGCGTCGTGGCGAAGCTCGACCGTAACGGGCTCCGGCCGCTCCGGTTCGTGCGCAGTCGCGACGGCCTGCTGGTCGTCTCTTCCGAGGTCGGCGTGGTCGAGATCGATCCGCCCGAGATCGCCGAGGCCGGCCGGATCGCGCCTGGCCGCGTGCTCGTCGCCGACACGTCGACGGGCCGGATCGCCGGCGACCGCGAGGTGCGGCGCGAGCTGGCGCGGCGCCGCCCCTACCGCGACTGGCTCGACCGGCACCGGGTCCCGCTCGGCCGGCTCCCGGCCGGAGACGATCGCCGGATCGCGGCCGTAGACCGTGAGCGGCTGCTGCGCGCCTTCGGCTACACCGCCGAGGAGCTCGAGCTGATCGTCGCGGCCCTCGCTCGTGACGGCGAACCTGTCGGGTCGATGGGAGACGATGCCGTCCCCGCCGTCCTGTCGGACGGGCCACGGCTCCTGCCCAGCTTCTTCAAGCAGCACTTCGCCCAGGTCACGAACCCGCCGATCGACCCCCGGCGCGAGGCGCTCGTGATGAGCCTGGCGACCGCGGTCGGCCCCATCGGGAACCTGCTCGGCGAACGCCCCGAGGACTGCCGCGCCATCGCCGCCGAACACCCGGTGCTCGCTCCCGGGGAACTCGGGCGCCTGGCGGCCGCTCCCGGGCTGGACACGGTCGTCCTGCGGGCCTGCTACCCGATCGCGGACGAGGCCGCCGGGCTCGAGCAGGCGCTCGACCGTCTCTGCGCAGACGCGTCGCGGGCGGTATGGGACGGTGCCGGGATCGTCGTGCTCTCGGACCGCGGCGTCGACGCGGATCTCGCACCCGTGCCGCCGCTGCTTGCGACCGCGGCAGTCCACTCCCACCTCGTGCGCGAGGGCGCTCGCACGATGTGCGGGCTCGTCGTCGAGTCGGGCGAGCCGCGTGAGACGATGCACGTCGCGCTGCTGATCGGCTACGGAGCGGCGGCCGTCTGCCCGTACCTGGCGGTCGAGGCGCTTCCCACCGGCCGGCGACGCGCCTTCATCGACGCCCTGGCTGACGGACTGCTCAAGGTCTGCTCCAAGATGGGCATCTCGACGATCCAGGGCTACCGGGGGGCGCAGAACTTCGAAGCGGTCGGCCTCGGCCCCGGCCTGATCTCACGCTACTTCCCCGGCACCGTGTCGCGGCTGGGCGGCATCGAGCTCCCCGAGATCCATGCCGACGTCGCCGCCCGTCACGCGGCGGCCTTCCGGGAGCGCAGCCCCTCGGGCGCCCTGCCGATCGGCGGCGACTACCGGTTCCGGGCCGGCGGCGAACGGCATGCCTGGTCGCCCGAGGCGATCGTCAGGCTCCAGCGCGCGGTCCGCGACGACGACGCCGTTGCCTTCGAGGCATTCGCCGACGAGGTCGCGGCGGCCTCGGTGCGCGGAATGCTCGAGCTGGTCCCTGCGGGACCACAGCTGCCGCTGGCCGACGTCGAGCCGGCCGGCGAGATCGTGCGCCGGTTCGCGACCGGCGCGATGAGCCTCGGCGCAGTGTCCCCCGAGGCCCACGAGACGCTGGCGATCGCGATGAACCGGGCCGGCGGCAGGTCGAACTCGGGCGAGGGGGGCGAGGACCCGTCACGGTCGGTTCCCGACCCGAACGGCGACCTGCGCCGGTCGGCGATCAAGCAGGTGGCGTCGGGCCGCTTCGGCGTCACCGCCGCCTACCTCGTCGACGCCGACCAGCTCCAGATCAAGATCGCCCAGGGCGCGAAGCCCGGCGAGGGCGGTCAGCTCCCCGGCTCCAAGGTCGACGCCCGGATCGCGCAGCTCAGGCACTCGATACCCGGGGTGGGGCTGATCTCGCCGCCGCCGCACCACGACATCTACTCGATCGAGGACCTGGCCCAGCTCGTCCACGACCTGAAGTCGGTGAACCCGCAGGCCGAGGTCTCGGTGAAGCTCGTCTCGGAAGCCGGGGTGGGCACGGTCGCCGCCGGCGTCGCCAAGGCCAAGGCCGAGCACGTCGTTATCGCCGGGCACGACGGCGGCACCGGTGCGGCGCCGCTCGGCTCGATCAAGCACGCCGGCCTGCCCTGGGAGCTGGGCCTCGCCGAGTCGCACCAGGTGCTGGTCGAGAACCGGCTCCGCGACCGCGTGCGGGTTCAGGTCGACGGCGGGATTCGAACCGGCCGCGACGTCGTCATCGCCGCGGCCCTCGGTGCGGACGAGTTCGGGTTCTCGACCGCGCCGCTCGTCGCCATGGGCTGCGTGATGATGCGGGTCTGCCACCTGAACACGTGCCCGGTCGGGATCGCCACCCAGGATCCGAAGCTGCGGCAGCGGTTTGCGGGCACCCCCGAGGACGTCGTGCGCTACGTCTTCCTCGTCGCCGAGCAGGTGCGCGTGCTCCTTGCCCGTCTCGGGCTGGCGACGCTCGCCGATGCCGTCGGACAGGGCAGGCTCCTGCGTCCGGCGACCGGCGCCGGGCCGCGCACCCGCATCGACCTGAGCGCCCTCGTCGCCACGCAGCCGGGCCCGGCCGGCGGCCGCCGCCCGCAGGACCACGACCTCGAGGACGACCTCGAGGCGCCGCTCGTCGAGCCGGCGGCGGAGGCGATCGGTCGGGGCGGGCAGATCGCCTTCGACAGACCCGTGCGGAACACCGACCGCAGCGTCGGTGCGCGCCTGGCGGGCGAGATCGCTCGCCGCTGCGGCGCAACGGGCCTCCCCGACGGCTCGGTGGTGCTGCGGCTGCGAGGCTGCGCGGGGCAGAGCCTGGGGGCGTTCGCGCCCGCCGGGCTCACGATCGACGTCACCGGCGCCTGCAACGACTATGCGGGCAAGGGCCTCTCGGGCGGGCTGCTCGTCGTCCGCCCGGCGCCCGATGCGGGGTTCCTCCCGGAGCGCAACGTGATCGCCGGGAACACCGTGCTCTACGGGGCCACGGCCGGCGAGGCGTTCTTCCGCGGACGGGCCGGCGAGCGGTTCGGTGTCCGCAACTCCGGCGCCCTGGCGGTGGTGGAAGGCGTGGGCGATCACGGGTGCGAGTACATGACCGGGGGTGTCGTCGTGGTCCTGGGGGCCACCGGCCGCAACTTCGCCGCGGGCATGTCCGGCGGAATCGCGCTCGTGCTGGACGACGGCCGGTTCGCGGGCCACTGCAACGCGGAGACCGTCGCGATCGATCCGGTCTCGACGGACGACGCCGAGGTGCTGCACGATCTGCTTCGACGCCACCTTCAGCTGACGGGAAGCACCGTCGCGGCGGGACTGCTGTCCGGCTGGCCTGCGGCCGCCGAGCGGTTCGTCAAGGTGATGCCGCACGACCTGCGGCGGGCCCTCGACCGCGACCCCCGCCCGCTCGAGGCCGCCCATGCCTGACCCGCAGGGGTTCCTGACGATCCGGCGGCGGCTCGCACCGTATCGCCCGGTCGAGGAGCGGGTGCGCGACCATCGCCATCCCTCGCGACCCTCGCCGGTTGGCCTGGTCCGCGAGCAGGCGGCCCGCTGCATGGGCTGCGGCGTGCCGTTCTGCCACGCCGGCTGCCCGCTTCGGAATGTCGTCCCGGACTGGAACGAGCTCGTCCGCACGGGCCGGTTCCGGGAGGCGGCCGAACGGCTGCACGAGACGAACAACTTCCCCGAGCTCACGGGGTTGCTGTGCCCGGCGCCGTGCGAGGAGGCGTGCGTGCTCGCCCTGAACGACGACCCGGTGACGATCAAGCAGATCGAGCTCGAGATCGCCGAGCGGGCGTTCGCGTCGGGATGGGTGAGGCCGCGTCCGGCAGCGACCGCAACCGGCCGGTCGGTGGCGATCGCGGGCAGCGGCCCGGCAGGGCTCGCGGCGGCACAGCAGCTGGCGCGGGCCGGTCATGCGGTGACGGTGTTCGAGCGCGACGACCTTCCGGGCGGCCTCCTCAGGTACGGCATCCCCGACTTCAAGCTCGAGAAGTGGATCGTCGACCGCCGCATCGAACAGCTCCTCGCCGAGGGAGTCAAGTTCGAGACCGGCGTCCACGTGGGCGTCGACATCGACGGATCCGAGCTGGGAGCGCGGTTCGACGCGGTCCTGCTCGCGACGGGCGCCCAGCGCCCGCGGCGGCTCGACATCCCCGGTGCCGACCTGCCGGGCGTGGTCATGGCGATGGACTACCTGCGCGGGCGAAACCGGGCGGTCGCGGGGCGGGCCGGGGGCGCGGCCGCCGCGTCCGCGCACGGCAGGGACGTGGTGGTGCTGGGAGGCGGCGACACGAGCGCGGACTGTCTCGGCTGCGCGATCCGGGAGTCGGCCCGCTCCGTGACGGAGGTCGCGCACGGCCCGGTCCCGCCGCTGGAGCGCTCCCCACGAGAGACCTGGCCGGAGTGGCCGTTCCTGCTTCGCACCCACCCCGTCCACGAGGAGGGCGGCACCCGGCGGTGGGAGATCGAGGCGACCGCGATCGAAGGCGCACGAGCCGTGACCGCGGTCACCGGCCGGTGTCACGCGTTCCCGGGGTTCGACGGGAGGGGGCCGCGGCCGCCGGCGCACGCCACCGGCGAGAGCGTGCGGCTCACCGCCGACCTCGTCCTCGTGGCGATCGGGTTCGCGGGTGTCGAGGACGATCCCGTCTACGCCTCGTGCGGGGCAGTCCTGACGGCGTCCGGCACCGTGGCCGAGAGCGGCGGCGGCGTCTATGCGGCGGGCGACTGCGTCCGCGGCGCCGACCTGATCGTGACCGCCATCGCCGAGGGCCGCTCAGCCGCCGGGCGCATCGGCGCGCGGCTCGAGGCGCGCATATGATCGCCGTCATGAGCACCGCCGGGGTCGCTGCGCTGATCCGCGCCCGCCTCGACCGGCTCTCCCCCAACGACCGGCTGATCGCCACCCACATCCTGGCCAACTACGCCGAGGCGCCGTTCGAGACGGCCGAGTCGCTGGCTGCGGCCGCCGGCGTGAGCAAGGCGGCGGTGGTCCGGTTCGCCACGCGGGTCGGGTTCCCGGGCTTCACGGAGCTTCACGCCGCGCTTCGCGACGAGGCGGTCGAGCGCCTCGGGCAGGGCGGACGGCGCCGCGGCGCACGGGCGGACGACGGCGTGCTGGGGCGCTTCCTGGCCCGCGCCCGTGCCGACCTGGCATCCACCGGCGAGGCCATCGACGAGGCCGAGTTCGCCGCCGCGGTGCGCCTCCTGACGCGCGGCACCGGCAAGCTGGGCATCTTCGGGCATCGCAAGTCGGCCACGCTCGCCGAGTATGCGTACTACCTGTTGAACCCGCTGATCGCCAACGTGTGGCCGATCGCCGCCGGCGAACCGAGCATCGCCGACCACCTGATCGACCTCGAGCCGCGCGACCGCCTGCTCGCATTCACGTTCCGGCGTTACGCCAAGCTCACCACCGACGTCGTGCGCGAGTTCCACAACGCCGGCGCACCGATCGTGCTCGTGACCGACGACGTCATGGCCCCCGCCGCCGCGCTTGCGACCCATGTGCTCGTGTGCCCGCCGTCGTCCCCCGGCGGCTTCGAGACGGCGGCAACCGGCCTCGTCGTGCTCGAGGCGCTCGCCGCGGAGATCGCCCTTCGTACGAAGCGTTCGAGCGGCCGGCGGCTGGACGCCGCCGAGCACCTCTGGAAGCAGTTCGGCACCTACTGAGGCCGTCACCACCCAACCGGGCCACCGGCGGAGCGCGGCAACGGTCACGCCCCCGCAAGGAGGAGGCCCGCGGGGGTACCCTGGGTCCCCCGCGGGGTTATCCGATTCGGGCGTCGAGCGCGGCGGCGAGCGAGGCGCGCACCGTCTCGGAGGCGATCCGCTCGAGCACCGGCTCGAAGAACCCGCGCACGATCGCGCGCTGGGCGTCGGCGCGCGAGAGGCCGCGGCTCATCAGGTAGAACAGGTGCTGGGCGTCGACCTGGCCGACCGTCGCACCGTGGGTGCAGCGCACGTCGTTGGCCTCGATCTCGAGGCCGGGGATCGGCGTCGCCTGCGCGTCGGGCGAGAGCAGGAGGTTTCGATTCTCCTGGTAGGCGTCGGTCTTCTGCGCGCCCTTGTCGACCCGGATGACGCCTCGCCAGACGGCGCGGCTGCGCTCGTCGAGCACGCCCTTGAACGCAAGGTCGGAGGTCGTGTCCGGCGCCGCGTGCTCCTGGGTGGTGTCGTAGTCGACGTGCTCGCGACCGCTCAGGTAGTAGGCCCCGGTCACCTTGACCGACGCGCCGCGGTCGGCCAGGTAGCTCTCCATCCGCGACTTGGCGCGGGTGCCGCCCATTGCCGCGGCGATCCAGTCAAGGCTCGCGTCGCGGCCCACGGTCGCGCGGTGGGTGGCGAAGTGGCGGGTCTCGGCGTGATGGTTCTGGATCGTCACGTACTCGAGGTGGGCGCCGTCGGCGACCTTGAGCTCGACCACCACGTTCAGGTAGCCCGGAACCGCCGAGGAGAACTCCTCGCTGAACGTGACCCGCGCGCCGCGCTCGACGACGACGAGCACGCGGTGGTAGAGCGCCGTCGCCTCGGCCGTGAGCTCGAGCGCGGCCCGAAGCGGGGTCTCGACCTCCACGCCCGCCGGGACGTGCACGAGCACGCCCTCCGTCCACCGGGCGGCGTTTCCGGCCGCGAACTTCTCGTCGCCCGAGACGACCGAGCCCAGATGCGGCTCGACGAGCTCGGGCCGCTCGGCCACGAGGCGGGCCAGGCTGCCGAACGTGACGCCGCCGGCCGGGTCGCCCTCGATGGTGAGCGTGCCGGGATGTGGCTCGAACACGTCGGGGTCGAAGCCGCGCAGGTTCGTGAAGCGCCAGGCCTCCTCGCGGTTCGTCGGCACCGGCAGCGACTCGTAGGTCGCCCGGGCAGCCTCGCGGGCGCCCGCCAGCCAGGCGGGCTCGGTCGCCGTCGCCATCAGCCGACTGACCCTTCCATCTGGAGCTGGATCAGCCGGTTCATCTCGACCGCGTACTCCAGCGGGAGCTCCTTGGTGATCGGCTCGATGAAGCCCGACACCACCATGGCGGAGGCCTCCTCCTCGCTGAGCCCGCGGCTCATCAGGTAGAAGAGCTGCTCCTCGCCGATCTTCGACACCGTCGCCTCGTGGCCGATGTCGACGGCGTTCTCCTTGATGTCGATATAGGGATAGGTGTCGGTGCGGCTGTCCTCGTCCAGGATGAGCGCGTCGCACACGACCTTCGAGCGCGAGCCGGTCGCACCGTCGTTCACCTGGAGCAGGCCGCGATAGGAGGCCTGGCCGCCGTCCTTCGAGATCGACTTGGACGTGATCACCGACGTCGTGTCGGGCGCCATGTGCGTGATCTTGCCGCCGGCGTCCTGGTGCTGGCCCTTGCCGGCGAACGCGATCGAGAGCACCTCGCCGTGGGCGCCCTGGCCCTTCAGGAGGACGGCGGGGTACTTCATCGTGATCTGCGACCCCAGGTTCCCGTCGACCCACTCCATCGTGGCGTTCTTCTCGGCCACGGCGCGCTTGGTGACCAGGTTGTAGACGTTCGTGGACCAGTTCTGGATCGTCGTGTAGCGGCAGCGGCCGCCCTCGGCGACGTGGATCTCGACGACCGCGGAGTGCAGCGAGTCGGTCGAGTAGATCGGAGCCGTGCAGCCCTCGACGTAGTGGACGTAGGCGTCCTTGTCGACCAGGATCAGCGTGCGCTCGAACTGGCCCATGTTCTCGGCGTTGATCCGGAAGTAGGCCTGAAGCGGCAACTCGACCCGGACTCCCGGCGGGACGTAGATGAACGACCCGCCCGACCAGACCGCCGTGTTGAGCGCGGCGAACTTGTTGTCGTTGTACGGGATGATCGTCCCGAAGTGCTCGCGCACGAGGTCCTCGTGCTCGCGCAGGCCGGAGTCCATGTCGAGGAAGAGCACGCCCTTCTCGGCGAGGTCCTTCTGGAGGTTGTGGTAGACGACCTCGGACTCGTACTGGGCCCCGACGCCTGCCAGGTACTTCTTCTCGGCCTCGGGAATGCCCAGCTTGTCCCACGTCTCCTTCATGCCGGGGGGCAGGTCGTCCCAGCTCTTGGCCTGCTCCTCGACCGGCTTCAGGTAGTAGTAGATGTTCTCGAAGTCGATGACCGAGAGGTCGGCGCCCCAGCGCGGGAGCTCGCGCTCGACGAAGTGCCGGTAGGACTTCACGCGGAGCTCGGTCATCCATTCCGGCTCCCGCTTGTGGGCCGAGATCTCGCGCACGACGTCCTCATCCAGCCCCCTGCGGGTGCGGAAGACGGATGTGACGTCGTCGTGGAAGCCGAACTTGTAGTCGCCCAGAGCGGTTGCCTGGGCCTCCTCTGGCGTCAGGTCAGTCTTAGCCACCGACGATCGCCTCCTCTTCCACTCCATATGGGGCGTAGCCGTCGCGCTCCAGCTCGTCGGCCACCTCGGCACCGCCGGTGCGGACGATGCGGCCGTCGACGAGCACGTGCACGACGTCGGGCTTGATGTAGCGCAGGAGCCGCGAGTAGTGGGTGATCACGAGGACGCCCAGCTCCGGCCCGGCGAGCCGGTTCACGCCGTCGGACACGATCCGCAGGGCGTCGATGTCGAGGCCCGAGTCGGTCTCGTCCATGATGGCGAGCTCCGGGCGCAGGATCGCCATCTGGAGGATCTCGACGCGCTTCTTCTCGCCGCCCGAGAATCCGTCGTTCAGGTAGCGCGAGGTCATCGAGCGGTCGATCTTGAGCACCTCCATGTTCTCCTGGAGGAGCTTTCGGAACTCGGGGATGCGGATCGGGTTCTCCTCGCCGTCCTCGGAGCGGCGGTGGGCGTTCACGGCCATCCGCAGGAAGTTGGCGACCGTGACGCCGGGAATCGCCGACGGATACTGGAACGCCAGGAACATGCCGAGCCGCGAGCGCTCGTCGGGCTCGAGATCGAGCACGTCGGCGCCCTTGAACGTGACCTCGCCGCCCGTCACCTCGTAGGCCGGGTGGCCCATGAGGACATGCGCGAGCGTCGATTTCCCGGAGCCGTTCGGCCCCATGATGGCGTGGATCTCCCCCTTGGAGAGCTCGAGATCGATTCCCTTCAGGATCTCCGCGCCGTCGATCGACGCTTGCAGGTTACGGATGACGAGATCGGGCAATGCACTCCTCGCGATCGCAGGTTTTCCTTGATGAACAGTGTAGCCACGACCCCTTCCCGAAGCCGCGGGGGGTCTGCTACCCTGGAGCCATGCCGTTCAACCTTGGTCTTCCCGAGGTCCTGATCGTCCTTGTCCTCGCGCTCCTCTTCCTGGGGCCGAAGCGCCTCCCCGAGGCCGGTCGCTCGCTCGGGCGCGGCATCCGCGAGTTCAAGGACGGGATCTCCGGCGACGACGAGAAGCCGCAGACGACCTCGTCGCTGAACCCGCCGCCTCCCGCCTACACGCCGCCTCCGGCCTACACGCCGCCGGCAGAGTACACCCCCCCGCCGAGCGAGTAGCCCTCCTGTGGCGCGTCCCCGCCGCGTCGGTCCGGACGACCAACTGACGCTGGTCGAGCATCTGGAGGAGCTGCGGACGCGGCTCATCATCGTGCTGTCCGCGCTCGCGGTCGCGATGACCGTCTGCTACATCGAGAACGTCCGCATCTACCACTTCCTCCAGCGTCCGCTCGACAACAACGTGAAGCTGGTGACGCTGGCGCCCACCGAGGCGTTCTTCAACGCCGTCATGATCTCCGTCTACGGCGGGCTTCTGATCACGCTCCCGGTCATCAGCTACCAGATCTACGCCTTCGTGATCCCGGCGTTCGCTCACGAGACGCAGCGGACGATCCGGCCGCTCCTGCTCATGGTTCCGGCGCTCTTCCTGGCCGGCGTCGTGTTCGGCTGGTACATCGTCGTGCCGCCCGCGATCCACTTCCTGACCCACTTCAACGCCGAGGTCATCAACTACATCCCGCGGGCGAGCGACTACATCCGCTTCGTCATGCTGACGCTGCTCGCGATGGGGCTCGTGTTCCAGCTCCCGGTGGTGATGATGATGCTGGGCCGCGTCGGGATCATCAGGTCGAGCCTCATGCGCCGCCGCTGGCGCGAGTCGATCGTGATCCTGGCGGCGCTCACCGCGCTGCTCCCGGGGACTGACCCGGTGACGATGATGGCCGAGTTCATCCCCGTGCTCGTGCTCTACGGCCTGAGCTACTTCCTGGTGCGCGCGGTCGAGCCGAAGCCCGACGCGGCGCCCGAGCCGTTGTGATCCTCCAGGCCGACTGGGTCGTCCCGGTCGACGGCCCGCCGATCCGCGACGGGGCCGTCCGTGTCGAGGGCCGGACGATCGCGGAGGTGGGGCCGGGAGGATCGGCCGGCGAGCGCTTCGAGGGCGCGGTGATCCTGCCGGGGCTCGTGAATGCGCATACGCACCTCGAGTACGCGGCGATGGGCGGCTTCGGCGACGGGATGGCCTTCGGGCCGTGGATCGAGGACCACATCCGGCGCAAGGCCGCGACCGGGGCCGAGGACTCCCTGGAGCAGGCCCGGGCGGGCGCCGCGGCGTGCCTGCGAAGCGGCGTGACCACCATCGCGGACTGCGCCTACTCCGGCGCCGTCGCAACCGCCGCCGCCGAGGCGGGCGTGCGGGCGATCGTGTACATCGAGGGCTTCAGCGACTGGACCGACCTCAGGGCCCGCACCGAGGCCCGGATCGACGCGACGCCGGCCACCGACCTCGTGCAGCCGGGCGTCTCGCCGCACGCGCCCTTCACCGTCACGCTCGACGACTACGCCATGCTGGTCGGGCTGGCGCGCGAGCGCGGGCTGCCGGTCGCGACGCACCTGCTCGAGTCGGCCCGCGAGACCCAGCATCTGGACGCGTTCGCCGACGTGCTCGGCCCCGACACGGTCGCGATCCATCTCGTCTTCGCCGACCCGGCCGACATCGAGCTCATGGCGCAGCTCGACATCCCGGCGGTGCACTGCCCGCGCTCGAACGCGCTCCTGGGCTGCGGGATCGCGCCGCTGCCCGAGCTGCTCGCGGCCGGGGTGCGCGTGGGCCTCGGCACCGACTCGCCGTCGTCGGCGATCGACTTCGACATGTGGGCCGAGATGCGGGCGGCTGTCATGCACGCCCGCGCCCGCCTCGGCAGGGCCGACGCGCTCTCGGCCCGGACCGCGCTCGAGATGGCGACCGCGGGCGGTGCGGCCGCGATCGGCCTGGGCTCCGTCACCGGCACGCTGACGCCGGGCAAGGCGGCGGACGTCTGCGTGCTCGACCTCACCGGATCGAGTTTCCTGCCGTGGGACGATCCGGTGACGGCGGCCGTGTACGGCGGCTCATGCGACCGGGTCGCCCTGACGATGGTGGACGGAGAGATACGCTACCGGCGCGGATCCGACGCCTCTCCGACGGCCGCCGCCGCCCGCGCCAAGATGATCCACGCCTGAGACCATGCTCTTCGAACGCATCCGCCGGGGCCAGAAGCCCGTCTTCGTCTTCCTCGCCATCATGTTCGGCCTGGGGTTCGTCGCCCTGGGCGTCGGATCGGGCGCCGGCGGCATCAACCTCGGCGACATCCTGAACACGTCCGGCGGCGGCAGCTCGTCGATCTCCGACCTTCAGGCGAAGACCCGCGACCACCCGAACAACGCCCCCGCCTGGCGCCAGCTGGCCGCCGCCTACCAGGCCGACGGCCAGAACGACGCGGCGATCGGCGCCTACCTGCGCTACATCGGCCTTCGGCCCAAGGACCAGAACGGCCTCTCGAGCGCCGCCACGCTGCTTGAGCTGCGCGCGCAGAAGACCCAGAACCGGCTGACCACCGCGCAGGCGCTCGCCGCGCAGTACACGACGCCGGCCTCGGCGTCGGCCGCCCAGTCGCTCAAGATCGCGGGCGCACTCACGCACCCCCTCCAGGATGCGCTGGCCCGGCCCTACGCGACCCAGGTTCAGACCCTCCAGGCGCACATCGGCTCGGACTACCTCCAGGCCACGGCGATCCGCCAGAAGCTGGTGGCCCTCGACCCGAAGAACGCGCCGTATCAGTTCGCGCTCGCGCAGGATGCGGCGGCGGGCCAGCAGTATCCGACGGCCGCCAAGGCGCTCAAGGCCTACCTCGACCTGGAGCCGAACCTCGACGACGCCACCCGCCAGCAGCTCGAGCAGACGCTGAAGGCGCTCCAGTCGTTCTCGACGACTCCGTCAACCCCGTAGTTCACGCGGCCCAGGCGGGTAGTTCCCCCGGATCACGGGGTACGGCTAGCCGTATTCCCCGCATTTTCCCCGTATGGCACGATGCGAGCGTGCCGCTCACGGTGCTGATCGTCGACGACCACCCCAGCTTTCGGGCCCTGGCACGGACGGTCCTCCAGGCGGAAGGGTTCGACGTGATCGGCGAGGCGGTCGACGGCGCGTCCGCCCTCACCGAGGCGCGGCGGCTGCGGCCCGAGCTGGTGCTGCTCGACGCGCAGCTCCCCGACACCGACGGCTTCGCCGTCGCCGCCGAGCTGACGCGGGACGGCGACGGCCCGGCGATCGTGCTCACCTCAAGCCGCGACGCGGCCGACTTCGGACCGCTCATCGCCGAGAGCGGCGCGCGCGGCTTCGTGCCGAAGGCCGAGCTCTCAGCCGCGGCGCTCGCGGCCTTCTTGCCATGATCCCATGGCGCGCGCGCGTCGCCCTCTGGATCGTGGCGGCGGCGCTGGCGGCGGCCTCGGCGACGGCGATCGCGCTCAGCGAGACCGTGAACCACGGGTTCGTCGCGTTCGCCCTCATCATCGGCGGGTCGTTCGTGGCGACGGGGCTGATCGCGCTCGCCCGCCGCCCCGAGAACCACTTCGGGCTTCTGCTGTACGCCGTCGGGATCGCCTGGTTCCTGGGCACGCTCACGACCGCGGGCAACGCGTACGTCTTCTCGTTCGCCGGCTTCTTCTCGACCGTGTACTACGCGATCCTCGTCCACGCGATCCTGGCGTACCCGCGCGGACGTCTCGAATCGCGCGCGGCGCGGATCATCGTCGCCGCCGCCTACGCCGACACGCTCGCGGTCCAGGTGCTGGCCGTGCTCGTCGGAACGGGCAAGGATCTGACAGGCGAGGACGACGCTCCGCGCAACGTACTGCTTGTCTCGCACCATCCCGACCTGGCCTCGGCGGTGTCGAACCTGTCGGCCGTCGTCGGGATCTTCCTCCTGGCCGCCGTCGTCGCGATCATCATCCAGCGGTGGCGGTCGGCCTCGGAGGCCGCCCGGCGCGTGCTCGCGCCGGTGCTCGCCACGAGCAGCGTCGGCCTCGCCACGGTCGCCGTCGGCCTCATCGTGGAACTGGCCCTGGGCGACACCGCCGGGACCGTGGCGTTCGTCGTCTCGTCGCTGGCGTTCGCAAGCGTCCCGCTGGGATTCCTCGTCGGCATCCTGCGCACCAGCCTGTCCCGATCGGCCTCGCTTGCGGAGCTCATCGACGAGCTCTCGCGCAGCCACGAGCCGGGCCGGGTGCGGCGGGCGCTGCGGCATGCGGTGGGCGACCCCAGCCTCGAGCTGGCCTACTGGCTCGGCGACCTGCGTGTGTACGTGGACGCCGAGGGGCAGCCGCTCGACCCCGCCCAGCGGGCCGACCGGGCCGTCACGATCGTCGAGCGGTCGGGACGGCGGGTTGCGGCGCTCATCCACGACCCCGCGCTCGCCGACAACACAGAGCTCGTGGAGTCGGTCGGCGCGACGGCCGGCCTCGCGCTCGAGAACGAGCAGCTCCAGGCCGAGCTGCGCGCCCGGCTGGGAGCACTCGAACAGTCCGAGCGCCGGTTCCGCGAGATGCTCGAGAACGTCCACCTGATCGCGGTCAGCCTCGACCTCGACGGCCGGATCACGTTCTGCAACCAGTACCTGGCCGACCTGGCCGGATACACGCGCGAGGAGCTGATCGGGCGGTTGTGGGCCGACACGTTCAACCCCGCCGACGCGGGCTTCGTGGCCCGCGTGCGAGAGGGCGCCATCACCCCGCACGAGGAGATGTTCATCCTCACCCGCGACGGCGAGCGGCGCGAGATCGCGTGGAACAACACGCTCCTTCGCGACGACGCCGGCCGTCTCATCGGCTCGACCTCGATCGGCGAGGACGTCACGGAGCGAAACCGCGCGACCCGCCGGCTCCTGCTCCAGGTCCAGGTGGCGCGGGCGCTGGCCGGGTCGCCCACGATGGACGTCGCCCGCCCGCTCCTCCTCGCCCACCTGACGGCCGCGCTCAGTTCGTGGATGGGGATCTTCTGGCGGCCGGAGCCGGGCGGGGCGGCGCTCCGGGTCGACGGCGTCCACCTCACCGATCGCGAGGACGGCGAGGAGTTCGCGGCCGCGGTCCGCGAGATGCGGCTCCGGCCGGGGGAGGGGCTTCCCGGCCGCGTCTGGCGAACCGCGGAGCCGGCCTGGATCCCGGACCTCACCTCGGCCGGCCCGTTTCCGCCGCTTCCGCCCGGGCAGCGTGACGGGCGGCGGGGGACGCTGGCCTTCCCGATCGTCTCCGACGGCGAGGTGCAGCTGATCCTCCAGCTCTCCTCGGACAATCCGACCGCGCCCGACCAGGGCACCCTGGAGGTGCTCGAGTCGACGTTCCAGAACGTGCTCCAGTTCGCCGAGCGGAGGGATGCCGAGGCGGCGGAGCGGCGGCTCGCCGCCGAGCAGGCGGCGCTGCGCCGCGTGGCGACGCTGATCGCCCAGGGCGCCGAGCCCGAGCGGGTCTTCCAGGCGGTGACCTCGGAGGTCGGCCAGCTCTTCGGTGCGCAGACGACGAACATGGTGCAGTACCGGCCGGAGGGGACGAGCGCGACGCTTCTCGGCGGCTGGACCGCCGGGGTGGCCTCGATCACGCCCGGCACCGTGCTCCAGCTCGACGGCGAGGCGGCCATCTCAAGGATCCGCGAGACAGGCCGGCCGGTCCGTATCGACGACTACACGCAGCTCTCCGGGCATCTGGCCGAGCAGGTGCGCGAGCTGGGCGCCCGGGCCGCCGTCGCGGCGCCGATCATGGTGCAGGGCTACCTGTGGGGGGCGATGATCGTGATCTCGAACGAGGGCCCGTTCCCGCCCCGCACCGAGACCCGGATAGCCGAGTTCACAGACCTGGTCGCGCTGGCGCTGTCGAGCACCGATGCCTACTCGCAGCTCACCGAGTCGCGGGCGCGCATCGTCGAAGCAGGGGACGCCGAGCGGCGCCGGCTGGAGCGCAACCTGCACGACGGCGCCCAGCAGCGGCTCGTCTCGCTGTCGCTGGCGCTGCGGCTGGCGCGCGCGCGCCTCGAGACGGACCCCGAGTCGTCGACTGCGCTTCTCGAGGCGGCCAGCGAGGAGCTGGCGACCGCGCTCGAGGAGCTGCGCGAGCTGGCCCGCGGCATCCACCCCGCGATCCTCACCGACCGCGGGCTCGCCCCGGCGCTCGAGGCGCTGGCGAGCCGCTCCCCGGTGGCGGTCTCGATCCACGCCCTGCCCGAGGGGCGCCTCCCGCCCCAGGTCGAGGCCGCCGCGTACTACGTGGTCTCCGAGTCGCTTGCGAACGTCGCCAAGTACGCCGGCGCGTCGCGGGTCGACGTCTCGGTGGCATGCCGCGACGGATGGGCCTTCGTCGAGGTGGCCGACGACGGCGCAGGCGGTGCCGATCCCGCCCGCGGCTCGGGCCTGCTCGGCCTCGCCGACCGGGTCGAAGCCCTCGCGGGGAACCTGGATGTCGAGAGCCCGGCCGGCTCGGGCACGCGCGTCCGCGCGCGCATCCCCCTGGGCTGACTCCCCCGGCGGAGTTCGGCTAACCGCACCGCACACGCCTGCCCGCCGCACCGCGCGGGCGTCGCACGGGCGGCACCATGCGCCAATGCCTCTTTCCCCCTCTCGAGGAGCTGTCATGCAACGCAAGAACCTCGCCGCCCGCATGGGCGGCTGGAGCGCGCATCACCGCTGGCTCGCACTGGGTCTCTGGTTCGCATTCGTCATCGCCGCCATTGCCGGCGGTGCCATCACGGGTCAGATCAACCTCAAGGAGAGCCAGCTCGGCGACGGCGAAGCCGGTCACGCCGCGCGCGTCATCGACAAGGCCGGATTCAAGGACCGCGCAGGCGAGATGATCCTCGTCACGTACCCGGGACACACGGTCAAAGACCCGGCGTTCCGCACCGCGATCGACCAGGCCGTGGACACGGTGGGCGCCTTCCCGCAGGTCACCAACGTCCGCAGCCCCCTGGCCACGAGCAACTCCGGCCAGGTGACCAAGGACGGCGGTTCGGCGCTCGTCCAGTTCGACATCACCGGCGACCCCGAGAAGGCCGCCGACAAGATCCAGCCGGTCATGAACTCGGTGGCCGGGCTCCAGAAGGCGCATCCCGAGATGCACATCGCGGAGTTCGGGCAGGCGTCGGCCGCACACGTCCTGAACGACAAGATCAACGGCGACCTGAACCACGCCCGCAACGTCTCGCTGCCGCTGACGCTCGTCATCCTGCTCTTCGCGTTCGGCGCGGCCGTGGCCGCGGGCATTCCGGTGCTCCTGGCGTTCTCGGCCGTCCTCGCGACGTTCGGGCTGAACTCGATCATCAGCCACGTCACGCCGACGACCGACGTCACCTCCGAGATCATCCTGATGATCGGGATGGCCGTGGGCGTCGACTACTCGCTCTTCTACCTCCGCCGTGAGCGCGACGAGCGCACGGCGACCAGGGGCGCCGACCACACCCGCGTCAAGGCCGCGAAGGCGGCGCTGCGCCAGGCCAAGAAGGCCGGCGACGCTGCCGTCATCGCCTCGGCCAAGGGTTCGCTCCGCGACGCGAAGCGCACCGCGGCCGCGAACCGCCGTTCGGCCCTCGACCTGGCCGCCTCGACGTCGGGCCAGGCCGTCCTCATCTCGGGCGTCACGGTGTTCGTGGCGATGGCCGGCATGCTGCTCGCCGGCGACCCGACGTTCGTGGCCATCGGCATCGCCGCCATGACGGTCGTGTTCGTTGCCGTCATCGGCTCCCTGACCGGCCTCCCGGCCATCCTCTCGCTGCTCGGGGATAAGGTCGAGCGCGGCCGCATCCCGTTCCTGGGCCGGCTCACCAGCCGCCAGGATCGGACCGAGAGCCGCTTCTGGGGCGCCGTCATCGACCGCGTCCTGCGCCGCCCGGCCGTGTCGGCCGGCGTCGCGGCCGTGGGCCTCGCGGTCCTGGCCATCCCGGCGTTCAGCATCAACACGCAGACGCCGAGCTTCAAGTTCCTCCCGCAGAACCTGACCATCGTCAAGACCTACAAGCAGATCGAGCACAAGTTCCCGGGCGGCCCGGCCCCCGCGGTGATCGCGTTCCAGGCGAACGACGTCACCTCGCCCGAGGCCAAGTCGGCGATCGCCGAGTTCAAGCACAAGGCGCTCGCCACCGGACAGGTCGGGAACCCGATCGAGGTGAGCGTCAACCCGGATCACACCGTCGCGAAGATCACCGCGCCGCTGGCCGGTGACGGCGAGAACGCCAGGTCGGAGCAGGCGCTCTCGACGCTGCGCAGCTCGCTGATCCCGACGACGCTCGATCGCGTGACCGGCTCTGAGGTCTCGGTCACCGGCGACACCGCGGGCTCGCACGACTTCAACGAGCTCATGAAGGTGCGCACGCCTATCGTGTTCGCGTTCGTGCTCGGGATGGCGTTCCTGCTGCTCCTGGTCACGTTCCACTCGATCGTGATCCCCATCAAGGCGATCGTGCTCAACCTGCTCTCGGTGGGCGCGGCGTACGGGATCCTGGTCGCGATCTTCCAGTGGGGCTGGGGCGAGTCCCTCCTGGGCTTCCACTCCACCGGCTCGATCGCGAACTGGCTGCCGCTCTTCCTCTTCGTGGTGCTGTTCGGCCTGTCGATGGACTACCACGTCTTCATCCTCTCCCGGGTGAAGGAGCTCCGGGACGGCGGCATGCCGACCGATGAGGCCGTCTCGGCGGGCATCAAGTCCACGGCCGGCGTCGTCACCAGCGCCGCGATCGTGATGGTGGGGGTCTTCGGACTCTTCGCCAGCCTGTCGGTGCTCGACATCAAGCAGTTCGGCGTCGGTGCCGCCGTTGCCGTCCTGCTCGATGCGACCGTCATCCGGGCCGTGCTCCTGCCGGCGACGATGAAGCTCCTGGGCGACTGGAACTGGTACATGCCCAAGTCGCTCCAGTGGCTGCCCACACTTCAGCACTCGCCCGAGCCGGCCCCGGCCGACGCCTGACGGGCAACCATCCACGAGGTCCGGCTCCGCCTTGCAGGGCGGGGCCGGACCTCGTACGCTGCGCGGCTTAGATGGTCGCCCGCCAGCTGCCCACCGGCACGGTCACGTTCCTCTTCACCGACATCGAGGGATCGACCCGGCTCGTGAACAAGCTCCGGGACGGATATGCGACCGTGATGTCGCAGCATCAGGAGATCCTGCGAGCGGCGTTCCTCCGCCACAACGGGGAGGAGGTGGACACCCAGGGCGACTCGACGTTCTGGGTGTTCCGCGGGGCGCGGGAGGCGGTCGCCGCCGCCGCCGACGCCCAGCATGGCATCGCCGCCCATGATTGGCCCAAGGGAGCCGCGGTGCGCGTGCGGATGGGGATCCACACCGGCGAGCCGGTGATCGCGGAGGACCGCTACGTGGGCCTCGACGTCCACCGGGCGGCGCGAATCTGCGACGCCGGCCACGGCGGCCAGGTGCTGCTCTCGAACACCACCCATACCCTGCTCGAGGGCGACCTCCCCGAAGGGACGAGCACGCGCGAGCTGGGCGCGGCCCATCTGAAGGACCTCGACCGGCCCGAGCACCTGCACCAGCTCGACATCGCCGGCCTCGACACGTCCTTCCCGGCGCTGAACACCACCGGCCGCGCCGCCGGGACGCCGATCCGGGTCGTGCTCGCCGACGACTCCGTGCTCCTGCGCGAGGGCGTGGCCCGGATCCTGGCCGAGGCCGACTTCGAGGTGGTCGGGCAGGTGGCGAACGCCGACGACCTCCTGCGCCGCATCGGCTTCTCGAAACCCGACGTCGCCATCGTTGACATCCGCATGCCCCCGACCAACACCGACGAGGGCCTCCAGGCGGCGCGCGCGATCCGGGAGCGGTTCCCGGGCGTCGGCGTGCTCGTTCTCTCGTCGTACGTCGAGCCCGGCTACGCGGTCGAGCTCCTGGGCGAGAACACCGAGGGCGTCGGCTACCTGCTGAAGGACCGCGTGGCCGACGTCGACGACTTCGCCGCGGCCGTGCGGCGCGTCGCCCAAGGGGGATCGGCGCTCGACCCGGCCGTGGTCGCCCAACTCGTCGGCAGGCGCCGCTCGGACGACCCGCTCGACCAGCTCACCCCGCGGGAGCGCGAGGTGCTCGGGTTCATGGCGGAAGGCCGCTCGAACGCCGGCATCGCGCTGCGGATGGTGGTGACCGAGCGGGCGGTCGAAAAGCACGTGACCTCCATCTTCGCGAAGCTCGGCCTGCCCGCGGCGAGCGCCGACCACCGCCGGGTCCTGGCCGTGCTGGCCTTCCTGCGGCAGTAGGGGTTTCCACACCCACGGACGGATGGTCGCTCGACCGCGGCGACGCCGTGCGGCCGCGAGACTCCTCAAATCGTGATCAGCACCACCGACACCCGCGAGGAGCCCGACATGACCGCCGTCGTCACCCGCATCACCCTGCTGCGCGAGCTGGCCCATCGCAGCTCGAACGGCGTTGACGTCACCATGCTGTGGGATCCCGCGACCGACCGGGTGCACGTCTCCGTCATCGACTCCGAGATCGGTGAGGCCTTCAACGTGCCCGTGCGCGACGCGAATCCCATGGACGTCTTCAACCACCCCTACTTCTACGCCGGCCTGGAGCAGGCCGCCGCCTGAGGGACGTCATGAGAAACCGCCTCCGCAAGCTGATCTGCGCCCACCACGTCGTCGTCCACGACGGCGCCCGGGCCCGCCGCTGCGCCGGCTGCGGCACCGCCGTCTGAGCATCCGCCCGGGGCCGTAAGGTCCCGGGCGTGATCAAGTACCTGGGTTCCAAGCGCGCGCTCGCCGGCGCGATCGCCGCGGCGGCGGCAGAGCTGGGAGCCCGCACGGCGGCCGACCTCTTCGCCGGCACCACCCGCGTCGGCCAGGCGCTTCGGGCCGAAGGGATCGAGGTCGTCTCGAACGACACCGCCGCCTACTCCGAGGCGTTCGGGCTGGCCTATGTCGCGGCCGGGCCGGACGTCGACCGGCTCCGGATCCACCGCCTCCTGCACGGCCTGCGCGGGCTGCCGCCGGCCGACGGCTACGTGACCGAGACGTTCTGCCGCCGGTCGCGCTACTTCACGCCCGAGAACGGCATGCGGATCGACGCCGTCCGCGAGGGGATCGACCGGCTCGACCTCGATCCGGTCGAGCGCGGGATCCTGCTCACGAGCCTCGTCGAGGCGGCCGACCGGGTCGACTCGACGGTCGGCGTGCAGATGGCCTACCTGAAGCGATGGGCGCCGCGCGCCCGAAACGCGCTCGAGCTGCGCGAGCCCGCGGCCGTGCCCGGACCGCCCGGCCGGGTGACGTGCGCCGACGCCAACGCCCTCGCGCCGGAGCTCTCCGGGATCGACCTGGCGTACATCGACCCGCCCTACAACCAGCACTCGTACCTCGGGAACTACCACGTCTGGGAGACGCTCGTGCGCTGGGACGCGCCCGACCACTACGGCGTGGCCTGCAAGCGGATCGACTGCAAGACGCGTAAGAGCGCCTACAACCGCCGCTCGCAGGCCCTCCAGGCGCTCGCCGGCCTCATCGAGCGCTGTGCCACGCCGTGGCTCGTCGTCTCGTTCTCGGACGAGGGCTTCCACCGGCCCGAGGAGGTCGAGGCGCTGCTCGCCGAGCGCGGGCTGGTCGGCGCCGTGGCAGTGGCCCGGCCGCGCTACGTCGGGGCCAAGATCGGCATCCACGACCCCGCCGGCCGCCGGGTGGGCACCGTCTCGCACCTCCAGAACACCGAGCATCTCTTCGTCTGCGGCCCCGACCGGCGCAGGCTCGACCGCGCGCTCGTGTCGATTTCGCGCGCGCTCGTTCGTCATGATGACGCCGGCGGGAATTCGCCCGCCGGCCGAGCACCGGAGGGACGACATGCCGCAGTACATGCTTCTCATCTATGACGACGAGGCGCAGCGGGCGAACGCCGGCGAGGCCGACATGGCCGGCCTCATGCAGGAGTACTTCGCGTTCAGCGACGGCCTGACTCAGCGCGGCGCGATGAAGGACGCCGCGCCGCTCGACCCGATCTCGACGGCCCGCACCGTGCGGGTGCGCGCCGGCCAGGCGCTCGTCGTCGACGGCCCGTTCGCCGAGACCAAGGAGCAGCTCGGCGGGTACTACGTGATCGAGTGCGACACGATCGAGCAGGCGGTCGAGGCGGCCAAGATGTGCCCGGGCGCCAGGTACGGCTCGGTCGAGGTGCGGCCGGTCATGCGGGTCCCGGAGCGCGTCTGACGGCGGCGCGCGTCTCGCCGGCCGCTCGCCGCGCCTCGGCCTCGTACGGGTTTCGCGCGTAGCCGCGCAGAACGTACGAGAGGGGCATGGCGAGCGGCCGGTGCTGCATCTGCCACACGTGGCAGAGCTCGTGGGTCACGAGGTCGTCCTGCTCGTCGCCCACGACCGGCCGGCGCAGGAAGATCGCAAGGTGGGTCGCGTAGCCGTCGAAGCTGCGGAGCCAGGGCAGGCGGAAGAGGAGCGGCGCCACGACGATCCGGACGCGGGCGAGCCGCACCGGGCGCGGATAGAGATCGAGGGTGTCGAGCCGCGCCCTGGCCCGCTCCAGCGCGGCGCGCGTGGCGGGGGACACCGGGCTACTGGCCGACGAGCGGGTCGAACACGAGCAGCACGCCGCCCTGCTGGTCGGAGGTGTACCGGAAGCGATACAGGTCCGGCTCGGTGATGCCGTCGATCGTCGCCGCCTCGGCCGCCGGGATGGACGCGGCGGGCGGCGGCGTCGGCTCCGCCAGGATGGCGTTCAGCGGCTTTGCGAGGACGCCCTGCGCCTCGAATTGCGTGCGCAGGAAGAGAAACACGTACTGCGGCCGCTCGCCCTTCTTGGGCGGCAGGAACGTGACCACCGAGCCGACGTCGGTGTAGTGGAACGTGTAGAGCGCCAGCTCGAGGGCCTCGCGGCGCAGGAGCCGGCCCCGGTCCGTCGTGGCCTTGCCGCTGTCGATCGCGCACTGCGGGCCGAGGCCGCACAGCTCGTACAGCACGTTGTTCGTGCTGATCGGGATGGCCTGGTAGTTGGTCTGGCCGCCGTCGGCGTACGAGAGGATGTACTGGGTGATCCGCAGGTCGTTCTGATAGGCGGGCGGGATCGACGCGCTCACGCTGACGAGCTGGTGGCCGCCCTTCGTGCGGTAGCTCGAGCCGACGTGCAGGGCGATCTGCTGGATCCGGTCCTGGGTGAGGCCTGCGGGCTTGAAGGTGCCCCAGGATTCGTCGATCGTCGCGGCGCCCGCGGTGTCCTTCTGCGAGGAACCGCCCCGGAGGGTCAGGAACAGCACGGCGGCCAGGACGGCCGCGATCGCCAGCAGCACGTAGGCCAGGCGGAACTTGCCCCGCGGATGGGATTGGCTCACACCTGAGGCCACACCGACTCCTCGAGGAGATCCGTCTCGGGCACCTTCAGCGCGAGGGAGTCGAGCAGCTCGACGACCTCGTCGCCGTGCATCTCGCGCCGCTCGATCAGCATCTCGGCCACACGCTCGACGCCGTCGCGATTCGCGAGGACGAGAACGTGAGCCGCCATGTAGGCCTGGCCCAGGAGTTGCGCAGCCGTCTGGCGCTTGTCGCGGTCGGAGAGGACGCCGGCGATCGGGTCGGCCTCGAATGGCCCGCCCGACCCGGCGCGGCGCATGATCTGGAGGCCGATCTCCTCGAACCGCTTCAGGATCTTCTCGCGGCCTCGCTCACGCTCCTCGTCGCTCTCGGCGTTGCCGTTCACGACCACGGGCTCCGGCCCCATGGCGCAGGAGCCGACCATCCAGGCCGCGCGCGTCGTCGCGTGCTGGACGTCGCCACCGACGCCGGTGGAGTTCTCGCCGTAGAAGACGCGCTCGGCCGCCATGGCGCCGAGCGTCCAGATCAGGCGTCCGACCTCCTCGTGGCGCCAGGAGCTGAAGCGCTCCTCCTTCTCGAGCGCCTGGTGGTGCCCGAGGGTCTGTCCACGCTTGCGGATCGAGAGCCGCGTCGACTCGACGCCCTTCATGTACACGTGGCCGGCGACGGCATGTCCCGCCTCGTGGATCGCCACGGCGCGAGTCTCCTCGGGGATGTACTCCACATTCACGGCTGTCCCCGACTCGACGGTCGTCATCGCCTCGACGATGTCGTCCCACCCGAACGCCATTCGGCCCTCGTAGTGCGCGATCGTGAGCGCCATCGAGCACACCTGCTCGACCATCGCCGGCGAATACCCGTTCGTGATCCGCGACAGCTCGTCGCGCCGCTTCGGCGAGTCCAGGTCCTCGTCGTGTGCGACCTTGCCGAGGTAGAGGTCGAAGATGTCCTTGCGGTCGTCCTTCGTCGGCGTTCTGAACCACACGTGCCGGCCCATTCGACCTGGCCGCACGAGCGCCGGGTCGAGCGACTCGAGCGGGGCGTTGCACGCTCCGATGAAGTAGATCTGGTTGCCCGAAGGGCGCGGCTTGCGCAGCCGCAGCGAGAGCGGCCCGATCCGCTGGGGCACGACGAAGGTGGCGTCGAGGAAGGTGTTCACGCGGTTCGTGAGCGTCTTGCGCATGAACGGCGGATCCCCGATCCCGTCCATCACCACCAGGAGCTGGTTCAGCGCCAGCTGGCCGCCCCCGAACATCCCGCCGCCCGGGAATAGACGGTTCACGATCCCGCCGACGGCCGACCGACCCTCGCCGGTAACGGCGCGGCGCTCGGTAAAGAGCCGCTCCCGCCACGCGCGCGTCTCGAGAATCAGATCCCCGGTGGGCGTGAGCGCACCGTTGTGCCCGAAGAAGCACAGCTCCTCGATGGCGACCGTGCCGGCCGTCGTCATGAACCCGCCGGTGCCGAGGCTCGAACGGCGCTGGCCGACGGCATCGATCTCGTCGATGAAGACGATGCACTGACCGCCCCACTTCGCCGCGAGCTTCTTCGCCCGGCGGGCGAGCAGTCGCACGGTAATGGCATCCATCCCCAGGAACATCCCGGCGAAGCCCGATCCGGGGATCGACACGAACGGACAGTTGAATCCCGTCGCGATCGCCTTCGAGAGCATGGTCTTCCCCGTCCCGGGTGCGCCGAGCATCAGAAGGCCGCGCTCGCGCTTCCCGCCCGCGCGCTCGAATGCCTCGCCTGACTGCCAGAGCGTCACAACCCGGCGCACCTCCTCCTTGGCCTCTGCCTGGCCGCGGACGTCTTCGAGCTTGACGCCCCAGTCCGCGTCGCCGGGCTCGTACGAGCGGATCTGGCTCGCCGCCATGAGCAGGAAGGGGCCGAAGAAGATCGCGAAGTTCGCGAGGAACAGGAGCGGCATCTGAAAGACCAGGTAGAGCACCTGTGTGCCCGGGCTCGGCCCGAGCGACGACGACAGCCAGTCCGAGCCAAACGCCATCCCCAGCAGCCGGCCCACCAACCACACGAGGACGCCGAGCACGACCAGCCACACCGCAAAGCGGTACCAGAAGCGCCAGAACCACACCCGGCGCCGGGCGACCACGTCCTCGTTCTGGATCGCCGCTTCGGCCCCGAACAGGCTCGGCCACGGGATGAACCGCCGCAGGATCAGGTCGACCAGGCCGCGGAACGCGATCACCTCGAAGAATGTCCCGATGAGCGCCCAGCCGACGCTCCAGCCGCGCACCTGGTGCAGCCACTCGAACGCCAGCGGCGCGGTCAGGACCGCGACGACGGTTGCGACCCTCGTCAGGCGACGCCATTCGGACGCCAGCTGCTCCGAGCCCGACCGCGGCTGAGCCAGCGCGGGGACTGGAGACTCGGTCGCCATCGGCTAAGTGTAATGGCCGATTCCCGCTTCAGGAATACGAAACGTGCCTGACACCACGGCACCCGGCCGGGAACCGGAGGGGCCCAAAGCCTGTCTCATCATCGACCACGATGGAGGTTCCGATGAGCGAGATGCGGCGGTTGATAACGGTGCCGGCGGCGATGATCGTCGTGTCCGGCCTGGTGGGGGCGGCCGCCGGCTGCTCCGGGAGCGACTCGGGGTCCGGGGGCGGCGCCTCCGCCGCCTCCAAGCCCCCGGTCGTGCATGCGGTGGGGGGCGGATCGGGCGCGGCCCTCGGACTCGCGGAGCCGGCCGACTCGGCGGCGCTCGCCCCCGACCAGGCGAGCCGGGGGACGAAGGCCCCGGCGGTGGGCGGGGGGGCGAGCGCCTTCTCGGAGCCGGCTCGCCTCTCGGCGCTGCCGTCGGCCGTGATCAAGACGGCCACGGTCGGGCTGCGCGTCGACCACGGCCAGTTCGGCCGCACCGTCCAGGCGATCCGCAGGATCGCGGACGATCTCGGCGGCTACGACACCAGAAGCTCCACGAGCGGCTCCAAGATCCACGACGGCCACATCACGCTCCGGGTCCCGGCCCGGTCGTTCCGGCGGGCGCTGGACGCCATCGAGGGCGTCGCCCACGTCCATGTGACCGCCGAGAGCGTGACCGGCCAGGACGTGAGCCAGCAGTTCGTCGACCTCCAGGCCCGGCTCGTAAACCTGCGCGCACAGGAGAAGGTGCTCCTGCGGCTGATGGACCGCGCGCAGACCATCGCCGAGTCGATCCGCGTCGAGAACTACCTGCAAAACGTGGAGTTTCAGATCGAGGACGTGCAGGGCCGGATGCTCTATCTCCAGAACCGCACGTCGATGTCGACGATCTCCGTCGCGCTGCACGAGGCCGGCCAGAAGCCGGCCCCGCCCCAGCATGCGAGCGCGATCTGGAAGGCCGGGGAGCGGTCCCTGGGCGCGGCGCTCGCTGTCGTCACGAGCGTCATCGTCGGCGCCGGCCTCGTCATCCCGATCTCGATCCTGGCGCTTCTGGCGCTGCTCCTGGGCCGCCGCCTCGCCCCGCTCGCCCCGCAGCTTCGGCCGCGGAGCGCGGCCGGACCGTCTCCCTCCGACGAGGGCTGACCGCCGGGCGATCACGCCGGCGTCGGGCACGAAGCCCGGCGCCGGCCGGTGCGGCTCATCCGTCGCTTGGGTCGACGAAGACCGCGGGCGTGCCGGCGAAGGTGGACGTGTTGCCCACGGAATCGGTGACCGAAACCGAGAGGCGGACGTGGCCGGGAACGAACGAGCTCGCGTCGATGCCGTGGACGACGACGATGCCGGGGCCGCCCCACGCGGTGCCGGTCGCGGTGTGACCCGCCGAGTCGGTGAGCGTGACCGCGACCGTGCCCGAGAGCCCGGGAACGTCGGGAAGCACGACCTGCACCGAGACGTCCTTCGCGGTGGCGGGCACGATGGTGTCGGGCCGGCAGAAGCCGATGACGTGGGCCGCGACCGGAGGCGGAGGCGGCCGGGTCTCCTTCAGGGCCCGGCCCGAGAAGCCGGTCGTGTTGCCGGCGGCGTCGGTGACGGTGCCGAGCAGATGGAGCTGGCCATCGGGCAGGCTGCTCACGTCGGCCCGCCACTGGACGGCGATCGAGCCGCCCACGCGCGAGCCGAGGTCGATGCCGTCGACGCTCGCCGAGAGCGTGTCGGACGAGTCGGTGCCGCCGGGGAACGTGGCCTGGATGATGGCCGCGTTCTGCGTGAGCGAGTTGACGACGCCCGCGGCGTTCTGAGCGGTCTCCGGCACCGTGAACGACGTGGGCGCGACCGGCGCGACGGTGTCCTTGACGGCGCTGTCGGTGGTCGTGGTCGAGTTCCCGGCCGGATCGGTCACCGTCGCGGCCAGGAAGAGGCGGCCGTCGGGAACGTCCGACAGGTCGAGCGGCCCGACGACGTAGGTGTCGGCGCCGCCGTCGCGGTGGAACCGGGTGCCCGCGACGTTCACCACCACGTTGTCGGTGGAGCTGGTGGGCTGGTCGAAGCGGACGACGACCGTCACGTTGGCGGCCGACGCAGCGTTGACGTAGCCCGGCGGATTCGCGTCGCCGCCCGCGACGTGGATGGTGAGCGCACCCTCGGGTGCGGTGGCGTCCTTTCTGAGCGTGCCGCCGTCGATCGGGCTCGACGGGTTCCCGGCCTCGTCGACCGTCCATGCCGACACGGCCAGCTGGCCGTCGGCGAGATCGCTCGCGTCGACGTTGACCGTCGTCGCGAAGCCGGCGACGTCGGCCGACGCCTCGGCCGGCGGCCCGTCGCCGGTGATCTCGACGTGGACCCGCTCGCCGGGCTCTGCATCGGGCACGTGCACGACCACCGGCACCGACCGGGCCTGGTCGCCGTTCACGACCTCGGGCGCGTGGGCGTCGGCAGGCGGCTCGGGCGCCTGGGCGTCCTTCTGGATCTGCACGCCGGTGCTCGGGGCCGTGGCGTTTCCGACCACGTCCGTCAGCGTGACGGAGGCCGAGAGGGTTCCGTCGCCGAGCGTGTGGGCGTCGACGGGGACGACGACGGACGGCTGGCCACCAGCGGTGGTCGCGGTGGCCGTGCCGCCCGCCGGGCCCGTGAGCGTGACGCTCACAACATCCGTCGCCAACGAGGTCGGGGGCAGGTCGACCTCGACGGGGACGGAGTCCTCGTTGCCCAGGTTCACGAAACTGGAGGTGAACTTGACGTTGGTGGCAGGGTCAGGCGGCGACGCGTCGGTCACGACGCTCCCCGCGGTGCCGGGAGAGCTCAGAAGCTGCGGCGAGACGCCGGCGGTAATCGCGCTCACCCGGTAGTCGACGGTCTGGCCGTCGGTGCCGGTCTGATCCACGACGCCGGCGGCGGGCGCGGAGCCCGACAGCGGCTGCCACTGCCCGCCGGACACGCTCCGCTCGACCTCGTAGCCCGCGACGCCCGTCGAGGGCGACGCGGCCCAGGTCACATGCACGGCGCCGCCGGCCTCAGGTGTCGCCGTGACCGCGCCGGGCGGAAGCGGCGCCTGGGCGCCGGAGAGCGGCACCGTAAAGGGCTTCGCGACGCCCGCGATCGAGATCAGCACGCTGCCGCGGAGCGGACCGGCGTGCACGGGGTCGCTCGTCACGGTGATGCTCGCCGTCTTGCCCGGCAGAAGGCGCTCGGTGGTGCTGTTGCCGGGGAACGTGGCGTGAACGCCGGGAGCGCCGCTAACGCCGAGCGAGACGCTCACCGGCGTCAGCGCGGTGTTCTGAAGATCGAAAGCTCTCGCTGAGCGGGCTCGGACGTACCGGGAGCGCTGCGGAGGGTGACCGCGAGATCGGTCAGGACGCTCAGCGCCGAGGGCGCCGACTTGACGACGTCTGGACCTTCGGTACCACCGCAGGGACCGACCCGCCGCCGGTGATCCCGGCGATCGACCGCGGCACGCTGTCGAGGATCGACGGGGCCACGGATGTCAGCGACAGCACGGCCAGAATTGCGTACGCCGCGACCAGGCCCACCGCCAGGAGGGCCGCTGCGGCGAGTCCGCGACCGCGTCTTACTGGAGGTAGCCTGCTCGGCTCGCCCCAGCGCATGTTCTGCCCCTTCTCATGATGCCCGAGACTCTATCCGCCGGTCATCCTCCCCCGCCTCCCCCAATTGGGGGAAGGCCCGTAAACCGGCTCAGGTAGCGGGATCGTACCCCTTCCGGGGGGTGCGTGGTATAGGCTCCCCCGACCATGCGAACCCGCGCCCTCGTCATGGCGATCACGGCCGCGCTCGCAGCCGCCGCCTGCGGCTCCTCGGGGGGCACGACGGCCTCTCCGGCCGGCAGCACGGCGCCGAACCCGTGCGCGAAGTCAAATTTGACTCTTGTCACGCCCGGTCAGCTAACGATCGGCACCGACAACCCCGCCTACGACCCCTTCTTCCAGGGGCCGACGGGTCACGAGTGGAAGGGCCAGTTCAACCACGACCCGTACAACGACCAGGGCTTCGAGTCTGCGACCGCCTATGCCGTCGCGCAGCAGCTCGGGTTCAGCAAGAGCGAGGTCAACTGGGTCGCCGTGCCGTTCAACAATTCCTATAAGCCTGGCCCCAAGAACTTCGACTTCTACTTGGCGCAGGTCTCGTACACCCCGCAGCGGGCCCAGGGCGCCGACCTCTCCGACTCGTACTACGACGAGCAGGAGGCCGTGGTCGCGCTCCAGGGCACCGACATCGCCGGCGCCACCACCATCGGTCAGCTCCAGCCCTTCAAGTACGGCGCCCAGATCGGGACGACCAGCTACGACGTGACGAACGACGTGATCAAGCCCGGATCCGCCGTGCAGACGTTCAACACGCTGAACGCGGCCCTCCAGGCACTGAAGAACGGCCAGATCGACGGCCTCGTCGTCGACTACCCGACCGCCTACTACATGGCGAACGTCCAGCTCTCGAACGGGACGATCGTCGGCGTCCTGCCCTCGCCCTCGGGCAAGGAGCACTTCAGCATGGTGCTCCAGAAGGGCAGCTCGCTCACGCAGTGCGTGAACGGCGCCCTCTCGGCACTGCGCGCCGACGGAACGCTGGCCCAGATCCAGGACCGGTGGCTGAACCAGGCCGCCCACGCACCGGAATTGCAGTAGCGCCGCGGCGCCGGCTGCCCGGCTCACGCGACGCCCGGGCGGTCGCGACGGCCCTGGCGAGCACGGTGGTCGTTCTGGCACTCCTGGCCGTCCTGGCGGTGACGTCGCCGGGGTGGGACGAGTTCCGGGCCAAATTCCTCGATGCGCACCTGTTCCGGACGTCGTTGCCGGACATCGCAAGCGCGTTCAAGCTGAACGTGAAGATCTTCTGCATCTCCGAGGTGCTGATCCTGATGCTGGCGCTGGGGATCGCGGTGCTGCGCGGCCTCCCGGGGCCGGTGTTCTTCCCGATCCGTGCGCTCGCGATCGTCTACACGGACGTGTTTCGCGGCCTGCCGACGATCATGGTCGTCTACATGCTCGCGCTCGGAATCCCGGCGCTCCAGCTGTCCGACGCGGACTGGTACATCTCGCAGACCAACTGGTCGATCGTCGCCCTCACGCTCGTCTACTCGGCCTACGTGGCCGAGGTCTACCGGGCCGGGATCCAGTCGGTGCACCCGAGTCAGGAGGCGGCCGCCCGGTCGCTCGGGCTCTCGCGCTGGCAGGCGCTGCGCCACGTGGTCCTGCCCCAGGCCGTACGGCGGGTCGTCCCGCCGCTTCTGAACGACTTCATCGGCCTCCAGAAGGACACGGCCCTCGTCGCCATCGCTGGGCCTGTGGAGGCGTTTCGCCAGGCCCAGATCGCGGAGGCTGCCAACTTCAACTTCACGCCGTACCTCGGCGCGTCGCTGCTCTTCCTGCTGCTCACGATCCCGCTCGCCCGCTTCACCGACTATCTGATCGAACGCGACCGGCGCCGGTTCCTGGCCTCGGGAGGCGCGTGATGGCGCCCGCGATCGTCCTGGAACGGGTCGTGAAGTCGTTCGGGAGGCTTCAGGTGCTCTCGGGCATCGACCTGGAGGTGGAGGAGCACGAGGTGCTGTGCCTGATCGGGGCCTCCGGGTCGGGCAAATCGACGCTGCTGCGGTGCGTGAACCTGATCGAGCCGGTGGATTCGGGCCGGATCCTCATCCACGGCGACGAGATCACCGCCCGCGACGTCGACGCGAACCGCATCCGGCGCGGCATCGGCATCGTGTTCCAGGCGTTCAACCTGTTCCCGCACATGAGCGTGCTCGACAACGTCACGCTGGCGCCCAGGAAGGCGCTCGGGGCGCCGAAACGCGAGGCGAATGACCGCGGAATCGAGCTTCTGACGCGGTTCGGGCTCGCCGATAAGCGCGACGAGTACCCGGACCGGCTCTCGGGCGGCCAGCAGCAGCGGGTGGCGATCGTGCGCGCGCTGGCGATGGAGCCCGACATCATGCTGCTCGACGAGGTGACGAGCGCCCTCGATCCCGAGCTCGTGGGCGAGGTGCTCGGCGTGATCCGCGACCTGGCGCAAAGCGGGATGACGATGCTGATCGCCACCCACGAGATGGGCTTCGCCCGCGAGATCGCAGACCGCGTGTGCTTCCTCGACCAGGGCCGGATCCTGGAGTACGGGCCGCCGGAGCGCATCTTCACCGAGCCGGTGGAGGCCCGCACGCAGGAGTTCCTGCGCCGCATCATCGAGGCCGGACGGATGTAGCGCGGGCCGGGTCTAGGTGGTCGTCGCCGACGTCGAGTTCGTGTCGGTGACCGTCGTCGTCTCGGTGACGGTGAGCGTCTCGGTGGACGTGCCGGTGATCGTCGTCGGAATCGTCAGCGTCGTGGTGATGATTGTCGAGTCGGTCACCGTCTGGTTCTGGGTACTCACAACCGTATTCGTCTGCGTCGACGGCGGAAGCTGGACGGTCGTCGCCGGGACCGTGATCACGCGGCCTTTCCTGCGCACCGTCTGTCCAGGGACGCGAACCGCCACCGGCGCGCCCGCCACGCGGATGATCTTGCCCTTCAGATGCACCGTGACCGTCGCCGCGTCAGCGGAGCTCCCCCCGCCCACCCAGTCGCCAAGCCACGCACCGGACGCGAAGATCGCGGCCAGGACGGGGACGCCGAGCAGCATCCGGTGGTGGTGGATGCGGTAGAGATGGCCGTTCGATCCGCGCCGCCCCGCTCCCCGCAGCCGCGCCGGGGCCACGGGCTCCGACACGGCGGTCGCCGCGGCCACGAGCTCGGGCGCGGCGTCGGGCTCGGTGAACGCAGCCCGATCAGCCGGGGCGGCGGAGACGGAGACGGGTGCCGCCACCGCGGTCTCGTCCGTCCGCGGGACGCGCCGGATCACGACCATCGTCAGCAGCCGCAGGACAAGCACGAGCACGCCGCCGTTGACGACCAGAATCCCCGCAGCAATGAGCAGACGCTCGATCAACCTACCTGACCCCCGCTGCAGTGTACCGCGTTCCGGCCCGCTCGTCACGCCCCCGAGGCCGCTTGCGCCGGAGCCCGGCGGGCGGCGATGATGGCCGCGCCGCCCGTGCCGGACACGATTCCCGATCTCCTCGACGAGGCCGTCGCCGACGCGCCTTCCAAGGTCTGGCTGCGCACCGACGGCCGGACGTTCACCTACGCCGAGGCGCACGACCTGATCCGGCGGGCGGCCTCGGCGCTGGCCGCGATGGGGGTGGGCCGGGGCGACCTGGTGCTGGCACCGGCCCGGAACACGCCCGAATAC
Source organism: uncultured Actinomycetes bacterium (assembly GCA_963805545.1). GTDB lineage: Bacteria > Actinomycetota > Thermoleophilia > Gaiellales > JAICJC01 > JAICJC01. The sequence continues at coordinate 328,993 of CAWDUU010000005.1, read as the reverse complement.
CTGTTCGCCTGGCTCGCCACCGCGTCGATCGGCGCGATCATCGTGGCCGTGAACCCGCAGGCCGGCGAGCACGAGCTGCTCGGGCTGGTCCGGCAGGTGCGGCCGCGGCTCGTCGTCGCCGACCCGGACGCGCCGGCGGCAGTGCGCGACGCCGGCGTGACGGCCGTCGAGCCGGCCGCCCTCTACGCCGAGCCGGCCGCTGATACGCGTCTCCCGCGGCCAGGGCCCGACGACCCGGCCGCGTTGATCCCGACCTCGGGGACGACCGGCCGGTCGAAGCTCGTGACGCAGACCCACCGGGCCTACGCGATGGCCGGCGAGGGCTTCCCGTGGTGGATGGAGCTCGGCCCGGACGACCGGCTCATGACCTCGCTGCCGCTCTTCCACGTGAACGCGCCCGCGTACTCGGTGCTGGGGTCGATCGCAGCCCGGGCCGGGCTCGTGCTCCTGCCGCGGTTCTCGGCCGGCAGCTTCCTCGACTCGGCCCGCCGTCACGGCGCCACCGAGTTCAACGCGATCGGCGCGATGCTCGAGATCCTGATGCGCCGGCCGGAACGGGAAGACGACGCCGAAACGCCGTTACGCCTGTGTTACACGGGGCCCACACCGCCGAAGACCCGTCAACTCGAGATCGAAGCCCGATTCGGCCTTCGAATCGTCTGCGGCTACGCGCTCTCGGAGTCTCCGTACGGCATGATCTGGCCGCACGGGACGCGCCCGTTCGGGACGCTGGGCACCGTCCGCCAGCACCCCCGCCTGGGAACCGTGAACGAGGCCCGCCTCGTGATCGACGGCCGGGAGCAGCCCGACGGCGAGGTGGGCGAGCTCGAGCTGCGAAACCCGGCCGTCATGCGCGGCTACTGGGGCATGCCGGACGAGACGGCCGAGGTGCTCGGGCCCGGCGGGTGGCTGCGCACGGGCGACCTGGTGCGCCGCAACCCCGACGGGACGTACACGTTCGTCGGCCGCCGCAAGGAGGTCATCCGCCGTCGCGGCGAGAACGTCGCGCCGGCCGAGATCGAGGAGGCGCTCTGTGCCCATCCCGACGTCACCGAGGCGGCCGTGATCGGCGTCCCGTCCGAGCTCACCGAGGAGGAGATCAAGGCGTTCGTGGCCGTCGCCGACCCGGCGTCCGCCGACCTGGCGGCGATCCGCGAGGCCGCGGCCGCGCAGCTCACGCCGTTCAAGGTGCCGCGCTACGTGGAGGCCGTGGCGGAGCTCCCGCACACCCCGACGGGCCGCATCGCCAAGCACCGGCTGCCGCGCGAGCGCACCGGCGCGGAGATCGACTTCGACACACGCGTCGGGAGCGCGGGATGAGCGAGCGCGACTGGCTCCGCACCGAGATCGGCGGCGCCGACCTCGACTCGATCACCGTCCGCGGGCGCGACCTGGCGGCCGAGCTCATGGGCAGGGTCACATTCACCGAGCTCACCTTCCTCCTCGTGCGCGGCCGGGAGCCGACCGCGCAGGAGACGGCGCTGCTCGACGCCGTGCTCGTCTCGCTCGCCGAGCATGGGCTCACACCGACCGTGCTGGCCGCCCGCCTCACCCACACAGGCGCTCCGGAGTCGCTTCAGGGAGCGGTCGCCGCCGGCCTCCTCGGCGCCGGCTCGGTCTTTCTGGGCGTCGTCGAGGACACCGCCGTCTTCCTGGAGGCGGTCGTGGCCTCCGGCGAGAGCGAGGGCCTGGAGGCCGCCGCGGCCGCCGCCGTGCGGGCGCGCCTCGACGCGGGGGGCCGTATCCCGGGCCTCGGCCACCCGGTGCACAAGGCGGGCGACCCCCGCACCGCGCGGATCTACGCGATCGCGGAGGAACAGGGCATCGAGGGCCCGCACCTGCGTGCGCTCCGGCTTGTCGCCGCTGCCCACCACGAGGCGGCCGGCAGGGAGCTGCCGATCAACGGCGCCGGGGTCGCGGGCGCGGCGCTGGCCGACCTCGGCTTCCCGTCCCGCATCGTCCGCGGGATGGCGCTCCTCGCCCGCACCGCGGGCCTCGTGGCCCACCTCGAGGAGGAGCAGGGGCGCCCGCTCGGGATGCCGCTCTTCCTCGACGTCGAGCGCGGTGCGCGCGAGAACGAGCCGGGCTAGATGAGTGATTCCACGCCGCCGTGATGTTCTGGGCGGCGAGAACCGAGTCTCGCAAGGACGCAGGGAGGGCCAATATTGGGTGATATTGGCCCGACCGAGGACGCCGCGAGGCGACGGTTCGCAGCCGCAGCCCCACCCGCAAGACGGCGACCCGCCACAGCACGGACGTCCAGACGTGCGGGGGCGTGGAATCACTCATCTAGCGGCCGTAGAAGCGCATGCCGCCGGCCTGCTTGTAGGCGGAGAGCGCCGCCGACGACGTGTCGACGCGGTAGTTGCCCTCGGAGCGCGACACGTTCGCCCAGAGGACGGCCGCGACGTTCCACGCCTTGAACGTGTCGAACGCGTTCGCGATCCAGCGCCCCTTCGCGCTCGAGTCGTTCGCGTCCTCGGCGCAGCCGATCTCGCCGACGAACAGCCGGTAGCCGCGCTTGGCCGCGAAGCGGTGAGCGGCGCCGAAGATCTCCTTCACCGAACGCCACTCCCCGGAGCGGTTGTAGCCGTCGACCCCGATCAGGTCGACGTGCTTGGGCAGGTACCGGGCAGCCCTGGCCGGGTCGTGGTTCAGGTTGCCGACGGCGACCGTCCACACCCAGACGGCGTTCGTGACGTGCTGGCGCTTGAAGGCCCGCCGGACGCGCTTGTAGCTGGCCCGGTAGTCCTTGGCGGTGCCCGTGTTGCACGTCCCCTGCATCTCGTGGTTCCACGAGAAGTAGACGCGGTAACGGTAGTGCTTCACCGTCTTTGCGATCGAGCGCAGGTAGCGGTTGTACCGGCCCGCCGCCACCGACCGCCACGCGACGCAGCGGCCGCCGATCGCGGAGCTGACGTTCAGGTACATCGGCATCCCGCGCGCGTGCATCGCCTCGGGCGCGGCGCCCGTGAACGTCGTGTCGTTGAGCGACCGGTAGAGCCGCAGGATATGGAAGTGGCGGCCGACGACGTTCTCGAGCGAACGCAGCGCGTCGTAGGAGTTCCCCCGGGCGCGATCTCGACCGCCGTCCCGAAGTACGCCCCCTTGGAGGCGTAGGCCGACCCCGTCGAGAACGCGACGAGGAGGGCCACGCCCGCCAGTATCCCGGCCAGCCTGAACCGCATCGTGGAGAACCATCGGCATGAGACGTAAGGACTCTCTGAGGATGAGATGAGAATCTTGCAAAGACACGCACCGGTTTAGACTGGCCGGCATGCGAAAGATCCAGAGCCAGGGCGTCCACCACATCACCCTCGTCGGCGCCGACCGCCGGACGTCGATCGACTTCTGGGAGGGCGTTCTGGGGATGCCGTTCATCTTCGAGCAGCCCAACCTCGACAACGCCGCCGAGAGCCACCTCTATTTCGACCCGGGCGACGGCCGCCTGATCACGGTCTTCACGAACGAGGATCGCACGCCGGATCCGGCCCGGACCGCCACCGACCCCGGCTGCGTGCACCACATCGCGTTCTCGCTCTCGCACGCCGTGTTCGCCCAGACGGTCGAGCGCCTGGAGGAGCGCGGGATCCGCCACAGCGGCGTCAAGGACCGCGGATTCATGGACTCGATCTACTTCGACGACCCGCTCGGCCTCACCATCGAGCTCGCGTCCTATCGCTTCGAGCCGCCGTTCGGATACGCTCATGCGGACGTGCTGCGAGAGGCGCACCGGATCCGTGTGGCCCGAGGCGACGAGAACATCGCCGAGGTGCACCTGGCCGACGCGATCGAGGAGCTCGTGCACGCCTCGCGTCCGTCCCTCTCCGAGGACCGGTCGCCCAAGAACCCCTACTGAGCGCCTGCGGGGCAGGCCGGGAGGACACGATGGCCGACATCACGATTCACGTCCTGAAGCCGAGCGTCAACAACCTCACCGCGCGGATCTTCGTGCGGGCGGCCGGGCTCGATTTCGAGGAGGTCGACGCCTGGGGTGTCACGACATCGCCGGAGTTCCTCAAGATGAACCCGGCCCACCTGACGCCGACCATCGAGGAGGCGGGGCTTCCGAAGGGCACGCTCTGGGAGAGCTGCGCCATCATGCAGTACCTCTGCAACAAGCACGGCCTGACGCGCTTCTACCCCTCCGACCCGGGCGAGCGGGCGATGATCGACAGCGCCATGTGCTACCTGCTCGCCACCGTGTACCCGCTGCTCGCGCGGGCGACGTATCCCGCGCTCGGGTTCCCGCAGTACCCGGGGGAGGTCGGCTCGTCCGACGCGGACGCCGCGGCCAAGGCCGAGGCCCAGCGCGCCGCCGAGGCGGCGCTCGCCGAGCCGCTCGCCGTCTACCGCACCTTCTTCCTCGACGGCAAGACCTTCATCGGCGGCTCCGAGCCGTCGATCGCCGACATGCGCCTTGCGGCGTCGCTCGAGTTCCTGCGGGCGATCGACTACGACATGCCCGAGTGGCTCAGCGACTACATGACGGCCATGGAGCACGCGCTCGGCGATGCCTACAGCGAGCCGGCGGGCGACGTGCGCGGCTACATCGCCCACGTGAAGTCGCAGCAGGTGGGCGCGTAGCCCGCGCCGGTTGACACGTTCTGGAAGCGGTCTGTACCATGGACCGGCCGTCAGCCCAGAGGGGGAGCCGTGGTCCGCAGTCTCAGAGTCGTCGTCCTGGCCCTCGCCGGGATCCTTGTTGTGCCGGCAGCGGCGCAGGCCGCCGTGATCTCGGCGTGGCCGCTCGGATCGAACGCCAACGACACGGTGGGGACGAACGACGGCACGGCCCAGAACGTCACGTTCGACGGCACGAGCGCCTTCTTCGGCGGCGCGAGCGTCAACTCCCGCATCACCGTCCCGTATTCGGCGACCCTCTCCCCGGGATCGAAGGACGTCTCGGCGACCGTGGAGATCAACACCACGGCGATGCCCGGCACGGGCGGGCTCGACTTCGACATCCTGCGGTCGTCAAAGGCCGGGAAGCAGTACAAGATCGAACTCTTCCCCAAGAATGGCAAGGCCCTCGCCCTGTGCTACTTCTCCGGATCGAACGCGCACAAGCAGATCACCGCCGGACCGGCGCTGAACGACGGCCACTGGCACACGATCACCTGCACGAAGACGTCGAACCAGATCAAGCTGACCGTGGACGGCGTCGTCGTGAAGACGGCCGCGATTCAGATCGGAACGATCACCCACAAGAGCACGGCGCTCACGATGGGCTGGAAGCCCGGCACCGGGACGAAGGGCGAGGACTTCTACATCGGCAGGCTGCGGAACGTCTCGGTCTCGATCGGGTAGAGGCGCGCCGTTACGAGGTCTTGTCGGCGCTCCAGGAGCCTCCCCCGTTGGGCGTCGTGTAGGTGCCGGACATCGCGTCGCCGGAGACGGACCCCGTGTAGGTGATCCCGGGGCCGCCGACGGTGCCGAACTTGATCGAGCTTCCGTCCACGGTTCCGTTCACCGGGAGGGTCCCGCCCGGCGACAGGTCGATCGTGCCGCTCAGCTTCGACGACGACTGGCGCCAGTCGAGCTTGAACGTGCCCGTATAGGCGCCGCTGTACTTCCCCGACCACTTGCCCGAGACCCCGCCGTCCTCGGACGTCGTCGCGCTCGAGGCCGGCGGAGTCGTGGTCGTCCCGGCGGTCGTGGTCGCCGGCGGCGGTGTCGAGGTGCCCGACGCGCCGCCGCCTCCGCAGCCCGCGATCGCCAGGGTCGCCGCAGCGAGACCCAGGATCCGAGCGGCTGCCGACGGCCGCTTCCACCAGCTCAGATGTTCGCTCATCAGCTCCTCCAGTCGTTCTCGACGGGCCATGGCGAACCCGCCGCCTCGAGAATCCGGTCGAACGGGATCCGGGCCGCACGGGCGACACGGTGGACGTCGTCGTGGTCGCCCCGGAAGAGGCACAGCACGACCTCGTCCTCGCGCATCAGGAGCGACCCCAGGTACTCGACCGATCCGCCGCGGGCGGTGAGCCGCTCGGACTCCTCGGTCGCGCGCTCGTCGAGCACCCGCAGGTCGACCTCCAGCACGTCGGGCCACAGGCACTCGGCGACGAACTCCGTTGCGATCTCGTTCGCCATCGCCTTGACCGTAGGCGAGCGCGGGTCCGGTCCGAAAGCGGGAAAACCCTACGATCGAGGAGGCTCGCCCACGGCCCGCAGCGCCTCGACCAGGCCGACGCGGGACCGTACTCCGAGCTTCCGGTAGACGCGGGTGAGGTTCGACTCGACCGTCTTGACCGACACGAACGCGCGCGCTGCGACCTCGCGGTTGGACAGTCCGGAGGCGGCCAGCTCCGCGACGCGACGCTCGGTCTCGGTCAGCGCATGGACGCCCGTCCCCGGGCGTCCGACCCGCGCGAGCGCCGCCCGCGCCCGGGCCGCCCAGAGCGGTGCGCCCACCAGCTCGAACCCGGCCAGCGCCTCGTCGAAGAGCCTGCGCGCGGTGCCCCGCTGCTTGAACCGCCTGTGGGCCTGCCCGGCGAGGAGCTGCGTCCGGGCCCGCTCGAACGGCATTCCCGCACGGTCATGCGCCGCGAGCGCCCGCTCGAACGCGGCCAGCGCCTCCGGGCGCGCGCCACGGGCCGCCTCGAGGGCACCCCGGCAGCGCCCGGCGGCGGCCAGCGCCCATTGGCGGCCCAGATCGTTTGCCGACCTCTCGAACGGATCGAGATACGCCTCCGCCCGGCCCAGCTCGCCCAGGGCGATCAGCGCCTCGACCTCGTCGGGGAGAAACACCTTCAGCACCGGGTCGCCGGCACCCATCCCGGCGACGTGCTCGACCAGGGGGCCGAGGACCGCGTGCACGCCGGCCGGATTCCCCTCGGAGAGCTCGGCGAGCCCGAGCGCCCAGAGCGGCCAGATCAGCCCCGACCGCCACTCCAGCCGCTCGAACAGCTGAAGGGCGTCCGCTGCCTCGCGGCGCGCGTCCGAGGTGCGGCCGTCATGGGCGTGCGCGAGGGCGCTCGCGGCCAGCGCGATGCCCGACACGGCGGGGTCGTCAAGCAGCGCAGCCGCCTCCACGGATCCGGCGGCGAGCCGGGCCGCCCGATCGAGCTCTCCCCGCCAGAGGTGGGCCCACACCAGATACAGAGACAGCATCGGCGCGGCGCCCTCCTGTCCGCGCACGACGACGTCGGCGTGCACGGCCTCGAGCGTGCCGCGGGCGTCCTCGAGCTCGCCCGTCCAGAGCTCCAGCATGCCCTTGATCACCTGCGGACGCATGATGAACGACCCCGCCGGCGCCGGCTGCTCGAGCGCGAGCGCGCGCCCGAGCCGCACCCGGTCGAGCCCGCGGCCGGACAGGAACTCGGCCATCGTCAGGACCGCCAGCGCCTCCGCCAGCATGCCGTCGTCCCGAACTGCGCCGGCGTCCCGGACGGCCTGGCGCGCGTGCAGCTCGGCACCGGCGAGATCGCCGGCGCTCACCGCGCAATAGACGAGGTGCAGCCGGATCGACGCTCGCAGCCCCCGGTCGTCGCCCGCAAGGTCGAGTGCCGCCGATGCCAGCTCGGTCGCCTCGCTGAAGTTGCTGCGACGGGCCGCGAGGTCGGAGGCGAGCCGGCACGCCCGCGCGCGCAACTCGGCCGCCGGCGATCCCGCGAGCACGGCCTGCACCAGCTCGCCCGCGCGGGACAGGTCGCCCGCGTCGAACTGGAAGCCCGCCGCCGCCAGCAGTCGCCGGCCCCTGGCGTCCGAGTCGTCGGCCGGCGTCAGGCGCGACGCGAGCTCGGCCAGCTCGGCCGCCGCGTCCGAGGCCCCGCGCGCAGCCGCGGTCGCCGCACCCTCGTCGAGCCGGAGAGCGGTCGCAGGATCCGCGCCCGCCGCGGCCAGCGCAAGCTGCCGGGCGCGTTCCTCCGGCTCGGTCACGAGCTCGGCTGCGCGGCGGTGAAGGTCGCGGCGGCGAGCGACGGGAACCGACCCGTACGCGGCGGAGGCGAGGAGCGGGTGCGCAAACTCGATCCTCCCGGCGCCGTCGACCGTCACGATCCCGGCCTCCTCCGCGGGCGCGAGCGCTGCGATGTCCACGCTGCGACGGTCCGGCTCGGACATGATCGCCGCGAGAAGCACGGCCTCGCGAGCGGTTTCCGGGAGGCGGCGGATACGGGCGGCGGTCAGCTTGCGGAGGTCGTCGGGCACCGGCACGAGCCCCGGCCCGACGGCGCGCAGCCCACCACGCTCGGCGGCGAGCCGGGCGATCTCGAGCGCGTAGAACGGATTGCCCCCGCTCGCCTGCGCGATCCGGACCAGATACGGCCGGGGAAGCGGGCGGCCCAGGCGCTCGGCGGCGATCCGGCCGAGCGCCGCGAGCGACAGCCGCCCCAGCACGAGCCGCGTCACGCGGTGCTGCGCGGCGCCGGCCGACGAGGCGGCGAAGGGCGATCTGGTCGTGCACAGCACCCCGACCCGCTCCTCCTCGAGCCGCCGCGCGGCGAACTCGAATACGCGCCGGGAGGGTCCGTCGAGCCACTGCCAGTCGTCGACCGCCAGGATCAGCGCGCGCTCGGCCGCCAGGCCGCGGATCAGGCTCAGAAACCCCGCCGCGACCGCGCGGGCGTCCGGGCCCCTCGCGGTGGGCTTTCTGCGCGTGAGCGCCACCTCGAGCGCCTCGCGCTGCGGATCCGGCAGCGCCGCGAACGCCTGCTGGTCGACCCTTGCCAGCAGATCCGCAACCGCGGCGAACGAGAGCTTCGCCTCCGCCGCCGACGGCCGGCACCAGAGCACCGCCGCCCCACGCGCCTGCGCCCGCCGGCGCGCCTCCTGCCACACCGTCGTCTTGCCGATGCCGGCGTCGCCCTCGATCACCAGCACCGCGAAGCCCGCGGCCGCCGCCTCGAGGAACCGATCGACCTCGATCAGCTGCGCATCACGACCAACGATGCCGGTCTCCACCACGGCCAACTGTACGGCACGCGGCAACCCGGGCCGCCCATTCGGATGGCCCGCCGGACCATCCGGTTGCGAGGTCCACTCCGCCCGCCGAGTGGGCCGTACAGGGATCGAACGTGTGGCCTCGGGATCAAGCGTCCGGGTTGAACAGCGTTGCAGACCTGCCTTCAGAGAGGCGCCGCGTTCACGGGCCGGCGGAGGCCATCGCGCCGACCGCGATCAGGTCGGCCGGATGGATCCACTGGTCGGTCAGAGCGACTCCGCCCTCGGCCGCGATCTTGTCGCGCAGCGGGATCGCCCATCGATGCTCGATGAGCGCGATCGCCGCGGTGGATCCCTCCGGAATGGCGTCCGCGAGATCCCACACGTCGCCCTGGTCGAAGAGATGGCCGTCGGCGAGCTCCCTCGCCCCTTCGAGCGCCCCCTCCTCGGCGCCCTCCTCGCCGGCCGCTCCGAAGCCGACGAGCGCGCCGATCAGCGCGCCGAACTCCTCGGCCTCGCCGGAGCTGAGATCGCTCATCTGCACGGCTTCGAGATCGCCGCCCTCATGCTTCGCCACGACGAGGAGGTCGAGCAGGCGGATGATCCCTGCGTCCGCAAGCCGCCGCAGCTCAGGGAGAATCTCGCCGTGGAACCGGTCGTGGTCGAACTCCACGACCAGCATCTGCACGGGGCCGAGGGCCAGGCCTTCTGTTTCGCGGGTGCTCATGCGCCCGACAGAAGCTTCTGCTTCTGCGCGTCGAACTCGGCGTCCGTCAGGATGCCCTGTTCGTGCAGCTCGGCAAGCTGTTTCAGCTGTGCGATCGCAGCGTCCGAGATACCCCCGGATGGCTGCTGTGCCGGTGCCGCGGGCTGCTGCTCGAGGTCGTCGAGCCGGGCGTCGCGCCCGGCGTCCGCCTCACGACCCCGCTCCATGTGCTTGCCGGCCATGTAGCCGGCGCCTGCGGCCATTCCCGCTCGCATCAGCGGCCGTCTTCGTCGTCTGATCATGTCTCACGCTCCCGTTGGTGAGGCAAGCCTCGCCCACACAACGTGCTCGTTCATCGCCCAGAGTGGGTTAACTGCGGCTCCGCGTGTCCAACCTGGGGTCGAACCACCACCCGCAGGGAACGCCGCCGGCTGGAGGGCTCCAGACACGCCGCTACGGATCGATGATCACAGTCCCTTCACCCACGTGTCCCACTCCCTGGGCCGAGGGCGTGCGCGGAGGCCAGGGACTCGACCTGCGCTGCTGCCGCTCAACCAGGCGCCTCCACGCGATGGGCCGTATAGGGATCGAACATGCCTGCAAACCGGCAGTTCTCGTCTCTGGGGGGCCACCAAGGGGGATACGACGCGGTCACGCTCGGGCATGGCCGAGCAGATTCGCGTAGTCGAGTCCGTCCTCCGCGACCATGACGTGGGTGTAAGTGTTCGCGGTGACGGCGAGGTTCCGTTGGCCGACGTGCTCGCCGATCCGGGCCCAGGGAATGCCGGCGAGATGAAGGAGCGAGATCCGTCGATGGCGCAGGTCATGCGGCGAGAAGGCGGGGACGCCGACCGCGGTGCACGCCCGCGTGACCGCGGTTCGGAACCTGTCGCCGCCGAACCCGTCGAACACGCGCCGTTCGGGAGTGCGATCGTCGCGGGCAGAGGTGAAGCACGGCTGCAAACACAGTCGACGGGACAGATACCCATCTGGCCCTGCTCGTCTTCGACACAGCCGCTGACACGCGCCACCGCTGGTGGGGTTCGTCGACGTCGCCCCAGGTTAGGTGTTCGAGTTCTCCGAGACGCATCCCGGTCGCGTCCAGGACGAGCAGCGGCAACCGATACCGCAGCGGCAATACGTCGTGAACCGCGAGGACGTGCTCGGCGGTGGGTGGCACGATCTCCGCCTTCTGCTCACGGGGGAGGCGCACGTGGACGCGATCTCTGGCCGGGTTCGCCTGGACGCCGGCATGGTCAAGCACCATCGCTAGCGCGGTGACGGTCTTGCGGATGGATTCTCGCGCCTTTCCCATTCGTGCGAGCTCGGCGACAAGCGCGGCGACGTCGGCGGGAGTGATCCCATCGACGGGCAGGTTGCCGAGAATGGGTAGGAGACGACCGAGGGCCGTCCGATGTTGGATCCGCGTGTTTTCTCGCACGTCGACGCGGCTCGCCTGCCACCGCTTCGCAGCGTCGCGCAGCGTCAGGACCGCTGTCGGCGGGGCGAGCGTGGAGAGGTCTAGCCGCGCCGTGATCCGGGGAGCGCCGTAGGTGTCGCGGCTGCGCTCATACGGCGCCAGGTTGAACCCACCGCCGCCTTTTGCAGGATCACCTTCTCCTCCTCCAACCGGCGCACCCGTGCCCGCAGCTGGCGGATCTCCTCCCGCTCCGCCGCGGTGTAGCCCTCCCGCTCACCCGCATCGATCTCCGCCTGCCGAACCCACTTGCGAAACGTCTCCGGATGCACCCCGATCCGCCGCGCCACTTGCGGAATCGAGTCCCGCCCCGACCGGTACGCCCGCACCGCCTCCTCCCGAAACTCCGGCGACTACTTCGACGGTCGACCCATAACGCTGACCTCCTCTCGCCGACGGCACGCCGCCAACTATCGAGGTGTCAACCAGACCGGGTCAAGATCAACTCCACGACGACAAGCGCCGTCCGCGTCGACCACGCCAAGATCCTGGACGAGTCCATCGCCAGGCACCGCGGCTTCGTCGCCCAAGAAGGGGGACGCCACCGCTGGTTCCAGGGCGGCACAGAAGCCTATTTGGACGTCCGCGACCGCATCGCACAGATCAAAGCCGAGACCAGCAACAACGATGTGGCATAAACAAGCGAGGGCCCTGCGGCGCGGAGAGATTGGTGCGGGTTTCCCACCATTGGTTCCGCGCGAGCCCCGATGGCGGTGATCGTTCCCGCAGCGATACTCCCAACGATCGCCGCTGGCGAAATCGTCCGACGGTTGGCCAGATGCGACCCGCGTGACACAGGCGAATGTTTGGAGGAGCGGATGGAACCGATTGTGGCTGTCATTCTAGGTAGTGCCGTCTTATGTGGATTCGCAGGTGGCGTGATCCGGTCAAACCAAGGCGGGGATCCAGTGGGAGGCTTCTTCTGGGGAGCTCTACTCGGCATCCTGGGAGTGATCGTTGTTGCCGCCACTAAGCCCAAGCCGTATGTCCAGCCGAAGGCGGGTACGTCGACGGACTCAAAGAGCACTCCGTGGGCGTTTCGGCGCTAGATGTTCACCAGAGAAAAAGCTGTGGAGTCGCCACCGAAATGCCGCACTGAACAGCTGATCACTCCCGCACCGGCAGCCGGCTCAGCCTCGCTCGCTCGGGCGAAGCACGCCGTAGGCCTCGCAATGCTCGCTCTGGCCGCCGCGAGCTGCGGAACCAGCGGCTCGGCCGGCACAGTCACCGTCACGAGCCAGCCGCCGTCGAGCGCTCAGGCGGGAACGGACAAGATATCCACGGCCAAGCAGGAATTCGCCGCGTTCTTGGCCAAGGTGCAGCCGCTACGCAAGAAGAGCAACGACCAGCTCGACAAGTGCAACAAGATCGAGCAGCCCGTCGACTCGTACGACTCGACCTATTCTGGCTGGGACGCCGCCGCTCGGTGCGCCCGACGCGAGGGCAAGCTCGACAAGCGGGTCGCGGACAAGCTCGCGGCAACCTTGCCGCCCACGTCACTCCGCCGCCCGTACCTGGCCTATGTCCGCGGATACCGTCTCGACGGACAGAGCGCGGCTGGCCTGTCCGCCACCCTCACCAAGCACCAGTTCTTCAACTGGAACACCTACTTCGGTGGCAGAGCCCGTACGCAGGTCATCGCCAACTTCCGGGTCGCAGTGATCGCGTACGCCGCCCAGAACGGCTTCGGGGTGCCCGGCTGGGTCCACCACATCGGCGGCAAGTAGGCGATTTTTTCAGTCAGATCGGCTGGATACCGCCGCCGTCAGGACCCCCCCGGGGATCTAGGTTCCGCGAGATTTCTCCGGCGTTAAGCCTGGCCAGACATCCTCTGCCGACCTCCCGATGAATCACGTCCGCATTTCCTTAGGTGGGTGGCACAATCGCGGCGACGGATCAGCCGAGTCGCGACCTAAGGACAGAACCAAGGGCCTCGATTCGTCCGAACTCAGCCTGCTCAGACGCCAACCGCGACGGCTGCGGCAAGACCGGCGCGAGGTACTTTTCAACCTCAGCTTCACGAGGCGGCGCAGGATTACCAAGGCGATGGATCGCCAACTGGGCGATTCGGAAGCCGGGGCAGAGATAGATCGGACTATCTCCTTCGTTCACCAGCTCAAGGGTAAGACATCCCCGAAATCCCGGGTGTACGAACACCGCTGTGGCAACGATTAAGCCCAGCCGCCCCCACGACGATCTTCCCACGACGTAGGCTCCCATATCGTCTGGGAACTTTAGGAACTCGAACGTTACGGCGAGGACGAAGTGTCTTGGATGCAGCCACAGACCGTCGCCGAACGGCACCACAACGTGTTCCTGCATCGCGTCGAGATCCTCTTGCGCCTCCCGCCCTGGATGCAAGCCAGAACGGTGCGTCCGCCGAAGCACGAGAAAGTTGGTGCCGAGCCTGAGGTCGACAGCGCCGCGTCCGATCTGAGCGCGGTCGAGCAGCGGCGTGAAACGAGACGTCGGTCGAGGTCGGCCTCGTCGATCGCACGCTCAAGCTCGTCGCGGCCCATGAGGCTCACGGGAGGTTGTCCCAGGCGGTCACGATGGTACTCATTTCTATCGCCTTTCCGACCAATCCCTGAAGACGCTCGTCCTCAAGAGCTTCGACGAGGCCCCCGGGGTCATCACCGTGGGATTGAGCCGCGCTAAGCCAGCCACCAAGGAGGATTGAGCGCGGCTCAAGGGGACTGTCAAGTCCCACGGGAAGGATTAGATGTGTCAGTAGAGACGCTGCTTCTACGCTTGACGCAGCGGCCACCACCGGATCGAGGGAATTCGATCCGACCCTAGCTGCGGCCTCCTGTCGAATCAGTTCGGCGTGGCGATCGAACAGATCGCGGAGTGAATTGTACGGAGCGGCAAGACGCCCTCCCGCATCAGACGATACCGCCGTTAACCATCGCAGGGACTCCGAAGTGTGTCTCGTAAGGTATGGCAGCCAGCCGAGTTCAGTGAGATGAGCCAGCATGAGACGTAGACGGAGTGTTGTCGGCGGATGAGTATCCGTGGGCTCACCGTACGTAACGGGTAGGACATATCCCGCGAACGCCCATAAGAAGGCGGGGCCTGTGATCTCGATGGCGAGTGCGTCGCAAAGAAGTTCCTCGATCCAATCACGGAAGACAAGTTGTATCCACCCCGTGAGCTGTGTCTGGCTTGCTCTCGCGCTAGTCTGAATCGACGCCACCGCCTGTTGAAACCAAGCTTGGAAATCGGGGTCTTGCGCGATCCTAGCCTCAACCCTCGCCGATAGGGAATGCTCATCGACACTGGCGTGTCCAAGTTCATGCGCAAAAAGGGGATGTATAAGCAGCCGGTGCGCATCGCGGAGTGGATAGTTTAGGACGATGGGCCGGCGCGCCGTTTGGGGTACGAATGCTGGCGTGCTTCTGAGGACTTCCCCAAATGGCCAACTCGTCGTCGAATACATGTGGATCGGGTTTTCGACGACGACGAGGTCGACGTCTTGTCCTACCAGCCACAAGGCGAAACTCTCGGCGAGATAGAGGCTACCCAGATTGATCCGCGGCATGCGCGTAGCCTCGATCCAAGGTAGCGCGGCGTGCGCACTTCGAAGAACGATTATTCCCTGCCGCAAGTTGCGGGCGGGTCGTTCGGATCCGGCCGCTGCCCAACCCGGTGTTCGATTGCTCCGAGCAGGTCGAAGAGATGCTCCCGTAGCGCCGCGCCGCGAGAACCGTCGAGGCCCCTAGCCCTCGAATCTCCTCGGATCGCCGCCACCTCGTGGCGTGCTGTCGCTACGAGGAGATCGAGGTCGTCTCTGTCGCCGTCCATTCGCGGCTGTCTTCAGCGGATGCGAGCAAGAGATTGCTTCTTGTGAGCTGCCGCTCGCCAACCAGCTCGAAGACCGCTACTGCGCGCTCCAGCTGCTCCTGACGAGCTCGGTCCAAGGGAGCGCCCTCCGCAATCTCTGTCATCGCGGCGACGGTATCCGCCAGGAGATCTCGGGCGTCATCCGCCACGCCCTGCTGCCTGGCAAGGTCAGAGACGACCAAGAGAGCCGTGTCCGTCGCTGCCAATCCGCGCGCGGAGTGAGAGGCTGAGAACGGGCTGTCCATCCGCTCCAAGGCTTCACCGAGAACGGCGGCACCGGTTCGCACCAACTCGTAGTCGCCGGCAGTCGCCTCCAGGGCGGCGACGTGCCCCAACGCGACCACGACGTCGTTTGCCCAGAAGCCGAGGGCTGCTGTGGAGCTGAGCTGTTCGAGGCGCTGAAGATCTCTCACGTCACGTCCCCCTCAAAGCATGGACTCTACCGGAACTGCCCGCATCCTCCTGAAGGCGGTAGGATGTGCTACACGGTACCGTGTAGCACGGACGAACCCATTGGCGCGCAACGACCGACAAGTCAATATTCGAGTCCCAGAACCGCGTTACGCCGTTTTGCGGGCGGCGGCATTTGTGTACGGCTATGAGACAGTTGGTGAGCTCGTTAAGGAGGTCCTCGCCGAAGAAATCGAACCTCGCTTCGCCGCCTCCCCGATCGTCAGAAAGGCGCTTCAGGCACGATCCGAGCAAGCGGCCCTCGACGAGCAGAAACTGGCTCACGTACGAATCGACCGGCCAGGGTGAGGTCCTTTGGCGGAGCCGTTGCCCTGGCAGCCTGAGCGGGTCGGCACCGGGGTTGGCACCGGACGCGTCTCCCTGCCGCCGCTGACGCAGTTGACCCGCCGAACTATGCGAGTCATGCGCATCGAAGCCGATCCGAATACCCCCAACGGGATTCGGATTCCTCGCTGGCCCGATCAGCGTCCTGCTCCGCGCCCTTTGGGGCCACGGAGGGGGGCACGAGGCGAACCGCAAGGTCGTGCATGGCATGAGTGACCCGCAGCAGGTTGCGGGTTTGGTGTGGCTAGGGGCAAATGGATGGGCCGTATAGGGATCGAACCTATGACCTTGGGATTAAGAGTCCCCTGCTCTACCAGCTGAGCTAACGGCCCCGGGCCGGGCAGTCTACCAACGGCTCCCGCGCGGAAACACGCTAGCGTTCGCCGCCATGCGCCACGAGTCCCGCGACTTCTTCCTGAGCCTCCTCGACGCCGCCGGGCCGTCGGGTGACGAGCGCGCCCCCGCCCGGATCTGGCGGGACTACGCGTCGGGCTTTGCCGCCGTCGAGGCCGATCCGCTCGGGTCGAGCTGGGCAACGGTCAACCCCGACGGCGAGAAGACCGTCGCCGTCATGGGGCACATCGACGAGATCGGCCTCGCGGTCACCCACGTCGACGACGACGGCTACCTGTGGTTCGACGGGGTCGGCGGCTGGACGCCGTCGGTGCTGGTCGGGCAGCGGATCCGGATCCTCGCCAAGGCTGGGCCGGTCATCGGCGTCATCGGCAAGAAGGCGACCCACCTCCTCGACGAGGACGAGCGCAAGAAGCCGATCAAGCTCGACCAGCTCTGGATCGACATCGGCGCAGGCGGCGGAGACGACGCCCGAAGCCGCGTCCGCCCCGGCGACCTGGCCGTCATCGAGCAGCCCGTCGTCGAGCTCCTGAACGGCCGGATGGCCTCGCGGGCGATGGACAACCGCACCGGCGCGTTCGTCGCGGCCGAGGCGGCCCGCCACTACGCCGAGAGCCCCGGGACGTGGCGGTTCGTCGGCGTCGCGTCGGTGGCCGAGGAGATCAGCTTCGCCGGCGCGCACACGAGCGCCTTCGCCATCGCCCCGCAGGCCGCGATCGCGATCGACGTCACCCACACGTCCGACTACCCGAGCGTGACGAAGAACAAGATCGGCGACATCCGGATCGGCGGGGGGCCCGTCATCGAGCGCGGCTCCGGCGTCCACCCGGACTTTGCCGAGATGGTGGCCGAGGTCGCCGCGGCCGAGGGCATCCCGCACCAGTTCGGCGCGGCGGCCGGCAACACGTGGACGGACGCCGACGCCGTCCACCGCTCGCGCGGCGGCGTCGCAACGTGCCTGGTCAGCGTCCCGAACCGCTACATGCACTCGCCGAACGAGGTCATCGAGCTGGCCGACCTCGAGGCGACCGCGAAGCTCGTGGCCGCCGTGGCGCGGAACCTGGACGCCGTCCCGGCGTCCGACTAGCCCTACGATACGGGGCGTGCAGCGCCGGGTTCTTCGGATCGTCGCGCTGGTCTCCGGGACGGTCATGGTCGTCACGATCGCCCTGTACGGGCGGGCGCACTCGGACTCGCTCCGGCAGGCCGACCTGGCCGCGCCCATCGCGGCTTCCAAACGCGTCGCCGCACCGACGCTCGACGAGCCGACGCTGTCGGGCGGCCGGGTCGACCTGGCGCACCTGCGCGGCCGTCCCGTCGTGATCAACTTCTTCGCCTCGTGGTGCGCCCCGTGCAAGTCGGAGGGCACCGCCTTCGCCGACGCGGCGCAGGCCTACAGGGGCCGCGTCCAGTTCGTCGGCGTCGCCATCGACGACTCCCGCTCCGGCGCCCTCTCCTACACCCGCCGCTACGGCTGGACCTGGCCGATCGTGTTCGACCCGCACGACCGCCTGGTCGAGGCGTTCGGCCTGCTGGGAAAGCCGACCACGTTCGTGCTCGACAGGAGCGGCCGCGTCGCCTGGAAGCTCCAGCGCGAGCTCTCGCGCGACGAGCTCAAGACGGCACTCGACGACGTCCTCGGCGACTAGCGACTCAGCCGTCGTCGAGGAGCGGGGCCGGCGTCGGCCCGCCCTGCACGGGACCACGCGCGATCCAGCCCGTGTCAGTCGCCGCCCCCGTGCCCGGCGGCTCCGGCGCGAACCCGCATCCGCGGCCAGTAGGCTGGCCGCCGTGAAGATCGTCTCCGTCGTGGGCAACCGCCCGCAGTTCATCAAGGCTGCGCCCGTCGCCGCCGCGCTCGAGGGTCTGTGCAACCACGTGCTCGTCCACACCGGCCAGCATTACGACGCCGACCTGTCCCGGATCTTCTTCGAGGAGCTGGGCCTGCGGCCGCCGGACCGCGTCATCGAGAGCGGCTCCGGCTCGCACGCCGAGCAGACCGCCCGGATGCTGGTCGGGCTCGAGCCCGTGCTCCAGGATGAGCTGCCCGACGCCGTGCTGGTCTACGGCGACACGAACTCGACGCTCGCCGGCGGCCTGGTGGCGGCCAAGCTCCACGTCCCGATCGGGCACGTCGAGGCCGGCCTGCGGTCGTTCGACCGGCGCATGCCCGAGGAGCTGAACCGGATGCTCGTGGACGTCCTCTCCGACCTGCGCTTCTGCCCCTCCGACACCGCCGTCTCGAACCTGGCCGCAGAGGGCATGACGGCCGGCGTGCACATGGTCGGCGACGTGATGGTGGACGTCGCCACGACCTTCGCCCCGGTCGCGGCCCGCCGTTCCGGCATCCTGGCCCGGGCCGGAGTCGAGCCGGGCGGCTACGCCGTCCTCACCGCCCACCGGCCGGCGAACACGCGGCCCGAGACCATCGAGCGCCTCGTCGAGGTCATCGAGGCGGTGGAGCTCCCCGTGGTCTTCCCGGTGCATCCGCGCACGCGGGCCGCGCTCGAGCGGGCCGGCCTCATGGCGCGAGCCGAGGCGGCCGCGCACCTCACCCCGCCGCTCGGCTACCTCGACTTCACCGCCCTTCTCATGTCGGCCGCCGCCTGCCTGACCGACTCCGGCGGCGTGCAGAAGGAGGCCTACCTGCACTCGGTGCCGTGCATCACGCTGCGCGACACCTCGGAGTGGGTCGAGACGATCGCCGCCGGCTGGAACAGGCTGGTCGACCTGGACCCGCCCGCGGTGGCCGCCGCGCTGGCCTCGGTGACCCGCCCAGCGGAGCATCCGCCGCTCTACGGCGACGGCGCGGCGGCCGGCCGGATCGCCGCTGTCATCACCGCCGGTCGATAGCATCTGCACCGCATGCCAACGGACGTGGGGATCGTCGGCGCGGGCTACGTGGGCCTGCCGCTGGCCGTCGAATTCGGCCGTGCCGGCCGGTCGGTGGTGTGCGTCGAGGCCGACGCGCGCCGGGTCGAGGCGATCGGCCGCGGCGAGAGCTACGTCGAGGACGTCGACTCGGCGGCGCTCGCCGGGCTGGTGCAGTCCGGGCTCGTGTCGGCGACGGGCGACTACGCCGCCCTCGGCGACGCCGGCGCGATCCTGATCTGCCTGCCGACCCCGCTCTCGACCAATCGCGAGCCCGACCTGACGGTGCTCACCGGCGCCACCTGGCAGATCGCCCGGCACCTTCACGCCGGCCAGCTCGTCGTGCTCGAGTCGACGTCCTATCCGGGGACGACGCGCGAGGTGCTGCTCCCGATCCTGGAGTCGAGCGGCCTTCGCGGCGGCGAGGACTTCCACCTCGCGATGTCGCCCGAGCGGATCGACCCGGGCCGCACCGACCACACCGTCCGGACCACCCCGAAGGTCGTCGGCGGCCTGACGGACGCCTGCCGCGACCGGGCGATCGAGCTCTACCGCGCGTGCATCGACTCGCTGGTGCCCGTGTCGTCGTGCGACGCGGCCGAGCTCACGAAGCTGCTCGAGAACATCTTCCGGTCGGTGAACATCGCCCTCGTGAACGAGCTCGCCATGCTGTGCCACCGGATGGGCCTGAACGTGTGGGAGGTCGTCGACGCGGCGGCGACCAAGCCCTACGGGTTCATGCCGTTCTCGCCCGGCCCCGGCCTGGGCGGCCATTGCCTGCCGATCGACCCGTTCTACCTGTCGTGGAAGGCGCGCGAGTACGACTTCCCGGTCGAGTTCATCGAGCTGGCGGGCAAGGTGAACCAGAACATGCCCTACCACTGCGCCGAGCGGGTCGCCCTGGCCCTGAACGGCGCCCAGAAGCCGGTCAGCGGCAGCTCGGTGGTCGTCCTCGGGGTGGCCTACAAGGGCGGCGTGGGCGACCTGCGCGAATCGCCGGCCCTGAAGGTGATGGAGCTCCTGGCGGCCCAGGGCGCCGAGATCGCCTACCACGACCCCTTCGTCCCCCACCTCGCCGAGCACGGCTTCGACCTCAGCTCCCAGCCGCTCACCGACGAGCTCCTGGCCGGGGCCGACATCGTCGCGGTCGTCACCGCCCATCCCGGCGTCGACCACGCCCGGGTCGCCGAGCTGGCGCCGCTCGTGATCGACTTCCGAAACGCCGTCCCGGCGGCGGAGAGCGTGGTGAAGCTGTGAGCGCGCCGGTGCGCGTGGGGATGGTCGGGCTGGGCCGCTGGGGGCGGCATCTCCTGCGCAACTTCGCGACGCTCGCGGACTCCGACCTGCGCTGGTGCTGCGACCCCGACCCCGACGTGCTCGCCCGGGAGGCCACGGCATACCCGGTCGCGCGGACCACGACGGCCTTCGACGACCTCCTCGACGACACGGAGCTCGAGGCGGTCGTCCTGGCGACTCCGGTTCCCACCCACCACGCGCTCGCGCGGCGGGCGCTCGAGGCCGGAAAGCACGTCTTCGTCGAGAAGCCGATGACCTTCAGCGCGGCGGAGGCCCGCGACCTGCGCGACGTCGTCCACCGCACCGGCGGGACGCTGATGGTCGGCCACCTCCTGCGCTACCACCCGGCGGTCGTGAAGCTGCGCGAGCTGATCGACGCCGGCGAGCTCGGCGACGTCCGATACGTCTACGGGAACCGCGTGAACCTCGGGACGATCCGTCCGGACGAGAACGCGCTCTGGTCGCTCGGCGTCCACGACGTGTCGGTTGTCCTGCACCTGCTCGGCGACCACCCCGACGAGGTGTCGGCGCGCGGCGAGTGCTACGTCAGGCCCAGCGTCCAGGACGTCGTCTTCGGCTACATCCACTTCGCCACAGGCCAGATCGGGCATCTGCACCTGAGTTGGCTCGACCCGGACAAGATGCGGAAGATGACCGTCGTCGGGACGCGCAAGATGGCGGTGTTCGACGACATGGAGCCCGACCGCAAGGTGACCGTCCACGACAAGGGCGAGATCCAGATGCCCGAGGGGCGGATCAGCACCCACACCGGCGACGTCTGGTCGCCGCGGATCGACATGAGCGAGCCGCTCAAGCTCGAGTGCGAGCACTTCCTGAGCGCCGTTCGGACGGGCGAGGAGCCCCGCACCGGCGTGGACGAGGGCGTGCGGGTGGTCGAGGTGCTCGAGGCCATGCAGCGCTCCCTGGAGCGCGGCGGCGAGACGGTCGCGCTCGCGGCGGCGACGCGATGATGTGGGCGGCGGACGAGGCGCCCGGCCTCGTCCTCGCACCCGACGCGTCGATCGGCGCCGGCGTGCGGTTCGGCGCCAACGTGACGGTGCACGAGGGCACCGTCGTCGGCGACGGCTGCGCGGTCGGCGACAACACCGTCCTCGGGAAGCGGCCCGTGCTCTCGGCCCGGTCGACCAGCGCCGGGGAGGTGGGGCGGCTCGTGCTCGGCCGCGACGTGCGGATCTCGGCCGGCGCCGTGCTCGCCGCCGGATCGGAGCTGGGCGACGGCTGCGTGGTCGGCGACCTGGCCACCGTGCGCGAGCGGGTGACGGTGGGCGAGGGCGTGGTCATCGGGCGCGGCGTCTGCGTCGAGAACGACGTCCGGATCGGGGCCTTCACGAAGATCCAGACCAACGCCTACATCACGGCGGGAACCACGCTCGAGGAGCACGTCTTCATCGCCCCCTGCGTCACGACGACGAACGACAACCTGATGGGCCGCACCGAGCGCCGCCACGCGCTGAAGAAGGGGCCGACGGTGCGCCGCGGTGCGCGCGTGGGAGGCGCGGCCGTGCTGCTGCCCGGGATCGAGGTGGGTGAGGAGGCGTTCGTCGGCGCCGGGGCTGTCGTGGTCGCCGACGTGCCGGCGCGCAAGCTCGTGGTCGGCGTTCCGGCCCGGGTGCTCCGCGATGTGCCCGCGGACGAGCTTCTCGATGCGCACGACCCGCCGACCGCGTAGGGTCTCCGCACCAGGCCGGCGCAGCCGAGCCGTCCACGACACCAGGAGCGCGCCATGCCGACCGTCATCGCCTATCACGACGTCAAGGACGCCGACCACTGGCTCGCCTCGCCGAAGCGCGAGGAGTTCTTCGGACCGCTCGGCATCACGAGTGTCCGCACGTTCGTCGATCCACAGAACCCGACGCGGGTCGGGCTCCTCATGGACATCCCCGACATGGATGCGGTGATGGCGGCGATGCAGACGCCGGAGGCGGCCGCAGCGATGGAGCATGACGGCGTGCTGCCCGAGACCCTGGTGATCCTGGTCGAGGCTTAGCGGCCGTTGCCGGCCGAGAGAAGGCCGCGGTACACGCGTTCGAGCGCGACGCCCGGGTGCTCGGGCAGCCGCTCGGCCACCACCCGCACGTTGCGCTCGCCGTAGGACGCCCGCAGCTCGGGATCGCGGAGCAGCTTCAGCATGGCCGCGGTCACGCCGTCCTCGTCGCGGCACTGCACGACCTCGCCGCCGTCGCCCTGCGTGATCCACTCGTCGATCGTGATCGCGTCGCCCATGACGAGCGGCAGCCGCGAGGCCATGCACTCGAGCATCGATGCCGGCGTCGCGTCGGTCGAGGCCAGCGAGACCGCCAGGTCGGAGGACGCGCAGAAGAACGGCAGCTCGGCCGGCGGGATGAAGTGCATCCGAACCGCGTCGCCGAGGCCGAGGTCGTTCACCCACCCGCGCACCGTCTCGGTCATGACGCCCTCGCGGGCCGCCAGGATCAGCCGGGCGCGCGGCTCCTCGGCGTGCGCCCGGGCGAACGCCCGCAGGACGACGTCGAGGTTCGTGTTCTCGCGGTAGTTGCGAAGCGAGAGCACGATCAGCGAGTCGGCGGGCCACCCGAACCGGGCCGCCAGCGCGGCATGGTCGCGGTTGCCCGCCCCGAACGGGCGCAGGTCGACGTACCAGACGATGCGGTCGATCGTGGCCGGATCGGCGCCGAGCCGGACCGTCTCCTCGCTGTTCCCGAGCGACGAGACCACGAAGCGGTCGCCGGCGGCGATGGACTGCGCCACCCATTTGCGCCCGCGCGGCCGGTCGCGCCCGTACGTGAAGATGTCGGTGTTCCACGGGCTCATGACGAGCGGATGCACGTCGGCCTCCGCCGCCCAGTGGCCGTACGGGAGCAGGTAGTGGGCGTGGACGACGTCGGGCTGGATCTCGGCCGCGAGCCGGCGGATGGCGGGCCCGAACTGCGTGCGACGCAGGCCCGGGATGCGCGTGCGCAGGCCGAGCTTCGTGATGTCGTGCGCCGTCAGCATCGAGAGCTCCTCGGGCATGTCGTCGCGGAAGACCGGGCTCACGATGTGGACGTCGTGGCCGAGCTCGGCGAGCGCCCAGGCCCAGCGCAGGAAGATCAGGGACCGGCCGCGGCCGACCCCGAGGATCCTGAGCGGCCGCCCGGCCGGCGCAGTTTCAGACATGCGCGCCGGCGAGCACGTCGTGCACCGCCTCGGACACCCGGTCGACGCCGTCGTCGCCGAGCTCCGGGTAGATCGGAAGCGAGAGGCAGCTCGCCGCGAGCTCGTCGGTGACGGGCAGCTCGCCGCCGTGCACCCGGTGCGGCACGCCCGCCAGCCCGGGCTGCCTGTGCACAGGGATCGGGTAGTGGACCCCCGTCGAGATGCCGCGCTCGCGAAGCTCGGCCGCGAGCCGGTCGCGCTCGGGATGCAGGAGCACGTACAGGTGCCAGGTCGGCTCGGCCCAGCGCTCGATCCGCTGGAGGCGCACACCTGTGCCCGAAAGCCGCTCCTCGTAGCGGGCGCACAGCCGCTGACGCTCGGTGACCCACTCCGGCAGGTGCGCGAGCTTCGTCCTGAGCACCGCGGCCTGGAGCTCGGCCATGCGCGCGTTCGTCCCGACCGTGGCGTGCTCGTACTTGGCGCCGAAGCGGCCGTGGTCGCGCAGCTGCCGCAGGCGCAGCGCCAGGTCGGGGTCGGCCGTGGTGACGGCGCCGGCGTCGCCGTAGGCGCCGAGCGTCTTTCCGGGATAGAAGCTGTAGGAGGCGGCGGCCGAGTCGCTCCCGACCGCGCGGCCGTGGTAGCGGGCGCCGTGGGCCTGGGCGGCGTCCTCGACGACCGGGATGCGGGGCGCCGCCGCCGCGACGGCCGGTACGTCGGCCGGGTTGCCGTAGAGGTGGACGGGCAGGACGGCCTTCGTCTGCGGGGTGACCGCCTGCGCGACCTGCTCGGGCGACATCGTCCAGGTGGCCTCGTCGACGTCGACCATGACCGGCGTCGCGCCGGTGCGGAGGATCGCGCCGACCGTGGCCATGAACGTGTGCGAGACGGTGATGACCTCGTCGCCCGGCCCGACGCCGAGCGCGTTCAGGATGAGCTCGATCGCGGTCGTGCCGTTCGACACGCCGATCGCCTCGGGCGCCTCGCAGAAGGCGGCGAACTCCTCCTCGAAGGCCCGCGTCTCGGCGGCGTTGATGAAGGACTGGCGCTCGAGCACGCGCCTGATCGCGGCCTCGATCTCGGGGCCGATCGCGCGGTACTGGGCCTTCAGGTCGACGAGGGGGATGGTCTCCATACCGGCGCTCATGGTAGGTCGGGGATCGCAACTCGTGCGCCGCCGTTTGCGTGCGACGCGCTCGCCGCCTCGAGCACCTCGACGACCCGCGCCGCGTCCTCGAAGTCGGTGACCGGCTCGGTGCCGTTCACGATGCAGTCGACGAAGTGGCGGCACTGGAGCGCCAGCGGCTCGGCGAGCTTGACGCGCGGGATGTGCATGTCGCCGACGCGCTGGATCAGGCGGAACTCGCCGAACGTCTCGAAGTCGGGAAAGCTCCTGTCGACCCGCTCGCGGTCGATGCCGGCGTCGTGCACGACGATCCGGCCCTCGACGTCGTCGTAGTCGACCATCTTCCTGCTGCCGACGATCGTCATCCGCCGCACCTTGGTCGGGTGAAGCCAGCTGATGTGGACGTGGGCCACGGTGTGCTCGTACTCGAGCACGAGGAACGCCAGGTCGGGGATGCCGGGCTGGAGGTAGTCGTAGGCGTGGCAGTGCACCGCCCGCGGGTGCCCGTCGAGCCAGTAGTTCAGGATCGAGATGTCGTGCGGGGCGAAGTTCCAGATCGCGTCGACGTCCTTGCGGACGCGGCCCAGGTTGAGGCGCTGGGAGTCGATCGAATAGATCTCGCCCAGCTCGCCGCTCTCCACCAGCGAGCGCACGTGGTTCACGAGCGGGCTGAACCGGAACGTGTGCCCGGCCATCAGCACCAGGCCGGCGGCTCGGGCCTTCTCCCCCAGCTCGCGGCAGTCCGCCGCGCTCAGCGCGAGCGGCTTCTCGACCATCACGTGGCAGCCGCCCTCGATCGCCTCGGCGGCGACCTCGACGTGCGTCGCCGGGTTCGTGGCAACGATGACGGCGTCGAGCGGCCCGGCGGCCAGCGCCTCGCCCAGCGTGGCCGTCGAGCGGGCGAGCGGGTAATGGCGGTAAAGCGCCTCGCGCAGGTCCTCGCGGAAGTCCACCAGCGCCGCCACCTCGACGTCGGGAAGCGACGCCGCGGCCCGGATCACCTTCGGCCCCCAGTAGCCGCAGCCGACCAGGCCGACCCGCACCTTGGCCGCGGCGCTCACGCCACGCTCCGAAGGACGCCGGCCATCTCGGACGCGCGAGTCCGGCGGTCGAGCCGCTCGCGCAGCTCGGCCGGAAGCGGGCGGTCGCCGAGCCCGCCGCCCCGCCAGGCTTCCACGACGTCCTCGAGGCGCGCGCGGATCGCGGCCACGTCGTCGGGATCGGCCACGAACGCGAACCCGGTCGAGTGGAGCAGGTCGGCGGCGACGCCGCCGGGCGGGACGAGGGCCAGCACCGGTCGCTCGGCGGCCAGGTACTCGAAGAGCTTGCCCGAGAGCACGCTCGTGCCGAGCCCGCCGGCGCTCGGAATGAGCAGGAGCAGGGCGTCGGCGTTCTTCATCTCCGCCAGCGCGCGGTCGTGCGGCAGGAAGCCGTCGATGCGAAGCGAGCCTCCCAGGCCGAGCGTCTCGGCCCATTCCCGGTCGGCCGTCCGAAACCCGCCGACGAAGCGGGCCTCGACCACGTCGCGAAGCTGGGGCCGGTCGGCCAGGAGGCCCCGCAGCGCCTCCAGGAACGGGCGCGGGCTGCGCTTGCCGAAGAAGAAGCCGGCGTGCAGGATCCGGAGGCGGTCCGACGGCTCGTGCCTCAGGCCCGCGAACTCGTCGAAGTCGCAGCCGTTCGAGATGACGGTCGCCGGCGTCCCGGCCGGCGCCAGCGCGCGGGCCTCCTCGGCGATCGTCTCGGTGACCGCCGTGATGGCAGCGGCGCGCGCGAACGTGCGCCGGGCCATCGTCTCGAGCAGCGCCCGCTTGGCGCGCACGGCGCGCTTCTCGTAGCGGCGATGCGGGTTGGCGAGCCAGGAGTCACGCAGGTCGGCCACCCAGGGGACGCCGGTGCGGCGCGACACCAGGCTCCCGACCATGTGCGCCGACGACGGCGGCGAGGTGGTGAGGACGACGTTCGCCGAGCGCTCGCGCACGATCCGCACGGCCGCCCGGGCGGCGTCCGGCACCCACACGACGCGCGGATCGGGCAGGAGCAGCAGGCGGCCGTAGACGCCGGCCCGGGTGGCGACGCCCGAGAGGCCGCGCGCGCCGGCCAGGAGGTCGGCGGCGGGGCGCTCGTCGGACGGGCCCCGGTAGCGGGCCCGGTGGACGACGGTGGCCGGAGGGATCTCGGCGGCGAGGCCCGGGTCGTGGGCCACCCACTTCGGGTCGTCGGGGGCGAGCACGTCCACGTCCCATCCGAACGCGGGCAGGTGCTTGCACAGCTTGAGCACGCGCTGCACGCCGCCGCCGCCGGCCGGTGGAAAGTAGTACGAGACGATCAGGGCGCGCACGGGCTCACGGCTCGTCGTACTCGACCTGGTCGTAGTAGCGGATGGCCCGCCGCGTCATCCGCACCCGCGACTGGAGGGCGCGGAGCTCGTCCTCGGAGATCTCGCCCAGCGCCAGCTTGACCGCCAGGTAGGGCATGTTGAAGTCCTCCTGGTAGACGATCGTCGAGATGCGCGGGTTGATCTCGAGCAGGCGCCCGTCGAGGAACTGCACGTTCACGAACCAGTCGACCCCGAGCTCGGCGCAGAGGGCGCGCGAGTGCTCGACGAGCTCCGGCTCGTCGGCCGTCTCGAAGTACATCGCGAGCCCTGCCCGAACCGCCTCGCGCGTCTTCGCGTGCCCCACGAGGAACCGGCCGCCGCGGCAGATGGCGTCGACCGTGTGCTCCTTCCCCTTCAGGTAGTCCATGACGAGCAGGGTGGGGAAGTCGTCGGCGCCGATCGCCTCGACGGCCTCGTCGAGCGTGAGCGGGATCGGCCCGGGACGAGCCTCGAGGATGTGCCAGCGCCGGTTCGGGCTCGCCGAGATGACGAGGAAGCCGCGCGACCCCTTGAGCGCGGTCGGCTTGGTGCACACGTCGATGTCCGGATAGCCGAGCTCGTGGGCCGCCGCCCGGAACTCCTCGGGCGAGGTGGCCGGGATCGAGCGCGGGACCGGCACCCCGAGCCGGACGCAGAGCTCCATCGTGCGGGCCTTGTCGTTGCAGGCCGCGATCGCCTCGGGCGAGGCGACCAGCACCGGGACGTCGAACCGGCCGGCGGCCTTCGCGACGGCCGCGACCTCGAACGACGAGAGCGGGAAGACGGCGTCGACCTCCTCGCGCCGGGCGAGCTCGGCCAGGTGCTCGGGGAACTCGTCGGACGATCCCGGCGGCACGACGTGGAACGAGTCGCAGATCGCGCGCCCGCCGCGGCGGGCGCTCATGTCGGTGCCGACGACCGCGAGCTCGCGCTCGCCGTTCTCCTGGAGCGACTTCACGAGCCGCCCGCCGCCGGGCGAGCCGGAGGCGGTCACGAGCACGCGCAGCGGGCGCAGTCGTTCTCGGATGTCGCTCGTGGCGAGCCCCTCTCGTGGTGACCCGTGCGGGTTGGATGGACGGTCGAGATCCGGGTCGCCGAGCGGCCTACCCGCGGACGGCCGAGAATGCTAGTTAGATTCCCAGATCGACCGAGCAGGCCCGGCCGCGGCGGTCGACCAGGTGCACGACGTCGCCCTCGCGGCGAACGACGCTGCCGCCCTCGGCGAGCACCTGCTCCATGTAGGCCCGCTCATACTCGCGCCGGTGGCTCGCCGGAGTGCAACAGCCGGCGGCGCGGATGCGGAGCTTCCCGTCGACGCGGCGGATGGCGAACGCAGGCATGACAGGAAGCGTAGTTGAGCTATCCCCGCCAGATCTTCGGCGACGTGAGCACGGGCGAGCGGCTCGCGGCGTGCCTGGCGTCGCCGTGGAACGCGACCCGCCAGCGCCCCACCGTGCCGGGGACGGCGAAGCGGGCGTGCCCCTTGGCCCCGACGGCGGCATCGGCGACGGCCTTCCACCCGCCGGAGCGGTGCCGCTGGAGCGTGAGGGTGGCGCCCTTCAGGATCGGGTAGATCGTCGCGCGGAACGCCTTGCCCGAGCGGACGAGGGTCAGAGCGGGGCCGACGGCGATCTTCTGGCGCGGCGACACCGCGCCGGCGGGAAGCCCCAGCCGGTAGACCCGGTTCTCCTTCGGGTGGATGCCGGCCGAGAACGTGCCCTTCGGGCTGAGCGACAGCTTGTCCTGGGCGGTCGTCCAGGGCTGCCCGGGGCCGTCGTGGACGAGGAGCGATACGCGATGGTGCGGCTTGGGCCAGACCCGGCCGGTCAGGTGGAACCGCGTGCCGGCGGTCGACCGGGACGGGCCGGTGAGGGTGACGCCGACCAGCCGGAAGTAGTTCGAGCGCAGGCCGAGCGCGAGCTCGGCGCCCGACCCGGTGTAGCCGTGGTTTCCGAGCCCGGTGTGGAAGACGGCATTCGTCACGCGCTGGGAGGCCGCGTCGATCGTGAGGTCGACCGCCCGCACCTTGCCCTTCACGCCGACCGCCCGGGCAAGGCCGCGGGGTGTGAAGACCCTGGTCGGCCAGGTGTGGTTCGGGTTCAGGCCCTGGGCGCCGTCGTAGCGGTCGCGCACCGGCACGAGGTAGGGCTCGCCGCCGCTCCCCCAGGCTGCCTGCTCGGACGCCGTCCAGCCACCGGAGGACGACGAGAAGAAGCCGACCGCGACGGCGCCGCTGTACCAGAGCACCTGGTGCGCGGTGGCCGCCACGGCGGCGTTGGAGGCAGCCGCCTCGTGCTCGACCGGCCCGTACACCTGGCTGCGCGTGTCGGCGTAGGCGTCGAACGCCGACGCGGGATGGCGGGTCGCGACCGCGTAGGAGCGGGCGGCGACGGCCTGCGCGCGAAGGGCGGCCGGAAGCCACGATGACGGCATCTCGCTCGGGACGACGCCGCGCAGGTAGTACTCGAGCGGGACGACGTCGACCAGCATGAGCGACGAGCCGGAGCGGATCACGCGCAGGTACCCGTGCCAGTGGTCGCCGGACCAGCCGATGCCGACGCTGCTCACGACCCGGAGGGCCTGCGAGGCGCCCAGCCGCACCGGCCCGGTCAGGTGCTTCACGATCCGCGCGTTCGACCCGGCGTCGACGACCCGCAGGCGGCCCGAGGTGCCCTTCTCGACGCGATAGGAGCCGGCCGGGATCGTCTTGGACGTGCTGCCGCCCTCGTCGACCACCGTGATCTTCGACGCGCCCGAGATCGCATACGAGCTGCGCCCGCTCGCGAGCTGGATCCGCATCTGCACGGCGTTCGGAAGCGCGGACAGCGTCGTGCCGGTGTAATAGTGGGCGAGGATGGCATCGGAGGCCCAGCCGTGCTGGGCATAGCCGAGGGCGCCGTACTGGGAGAGGCCGATCCCGTGGCCCCAGCCGTGGCCTGTGAGCGTGAAGACGGTGCGGGCCTGCGCGGCCGGCACGGCGACGACGATCGCAGCGGCGACCGAGGCGGCGAACAAGGCGAGGCGGCGTGCCATCGACCGGGCCATCGGCACCAGGGTACCCGCCCTGTAGCCGGCCGATGCGTAACCGAACACAGGATTAACACTGCGAGCACCTACAGACGCCGACCCGGGCCGCCGATAACCTCCCGTGCTCATGGGCGTTTTCGCGTCGATGCCGAAGGGAGTCCGCACCGTCCTCGAGACCGCGGTCACGCTCGCCATCGCGCTCGCAATCGCCTGGCTCGCCCAGGCGTTCGTGATCAAGCCCTACCGCGTCCCGACGCCGAGCATGGTGCCGACGCTCCTGCCCGGCGACCGCGTCCTGGCCGACCGGCTCAGCCTCGACTTCGGCGACCCGCACCGCTTCCAGATCGTGGTGTTCCACCCGCCGCACTGCGCCGCCCCGCACTCCGACGGCATGGGCGTGTGCACGAGCCCCGACCTCGACCTGCGCGACGGCCTCGCCGGAACGACGTTCATCAAGCGCGTGATCGGGCTTCCCGGCGAGATCGTCTGGTCGCAGGACGGCAAGATCTGGGTGCAGGATCCCGGCAAGCCCAAGTTCAGCCTGGCAGAGCCCTACGTCGAGAACCACCAGGCCATCGCCGGGCGCGCGCTCCAGCGCACCACGATCCCCAGGGGCTACTACCTGCTCATGGGCGATAACCGCGGGATCTCCGACGACTCGCGCGACTGGGGCCTCGAGCCGCGGGGCGGCATCATCGGCGTCGCCCGCGCGCGCTACTGGCCGATCCGTCGCATCGGCACGCTTTAGACTGCTTCCGTCCCGACCGCGGAAGGAGCGTGAATTGAGGCTGCGACGCAGCTGCCTGGCCGTGCCGGGCTCGTCCGAGAAGATGCTCGCCAAGGCGGCGACGCTGCCCGCCGACCAGATCTTCCTGGACCTCGAGGACGCCGTCTCGCCACTCGAAAAGGAGGCGTCGCGGGCGACCGTCGTCGGCGCGCTCACCACCCACGACTACTCCGGGAAAACCCGGGTCGTGCGGGTGAACGGCGTGACGACGCAGTGGTGCCTGGGCGACATCGTCGAGGTCGTCTCCGGCGCCGGCAGGCACCTCGACTGCATCATGATCCCCAAGGTCGAGGACGCCGGCCAGCTGCACTTCGTCGACCACCTGCTGACGCAGCTCGAGATGCAGCACGGGATCGAGCACCGGATCGGGATCGAGGCCCAGATCGAGAACGCGCAGGGCACGCTCAACCTGCGCGAGATCGCAACCGCGACCGACCGGATCGAGACGATCATCTTCGGGCCCGGCGACTACGCCGCCTCGATCGGGGTGGCCCAGCTCGTGATCGGCTCGGTCGACCCCGACTATCCGGGCGACCAGTGGCACTACGTGATCTCGAAGATCGTCACCACGGCGCGGGCGTTCGGCCTCCAGGCGATCGACGGGCCCTACACCGACATCAAGAACGTCGACGAGTACCGGCGCCTGTGCCACCGCGCCAGGCTGGTCGGCTTTGACGGCAAGTGGGTGCTGCACCCGCTCCAGGTGGACGTCGCAAACGAGGTCTTCATGCCCACCCAGGAGCAGTTCGACGACGCCCGCCGGCTGCTCGACGCCTACCACCACGCCACCCACGTGGAACGCAAGGGCGCCGTCATGCACGAGGGCCAGATGATCGACGAGGCGTCGCGCAAGATCGCCGAGGCGGTCGTGGCCCGGGGCGAGGCGGCCGGAATGACGAGCGGGGCCCCGGCGTGAGCGTCGCGCTCGACGAGCTGACCGACGAGCAGCGCGAGATCGTCGGGCTCGTCCGCCAGTTCGCCGACGAGCGGATCATCCCCGTCGCGTCGGAATACGAGCACCGCGACGCCTTCCCCGACGAGATCGTCGAGGGCCTGAAGGAGCTCGGGCTCTTCGGCTTCACCATCCCGGAGGAGTACGGCGGCCTCGGGCTCGACCTGACCACCTACGCGCTCGCCGTGTGCGAGCTCTCGCGCGGCTGGATGAGCGTGTCGGGCATCATCAACACGCACTTCATCGCCGCCGACATGCTGATGCGCGACGGCACCGACGAGCAGCGGCATCGCTTCCTGCCCCGGATGGCGACCGGCGAGCTGCGCTGCGCCTTCTCGATGACCGAGCCGGAGTGCGGCTCCGACGTCCAGGCCATCCGCACGAGCGCCTCGCTGGACGGCTCCGACTACGTCGTGAACGGCCAGAAGATGTGGGTCACCAACGGCCTTCGCGCCGGCATGGTGGCGACGCTGGTCAAGACCGACCCGTCCGCGACGCCGGCCCACCGCGGCATGAGCTGCCTGCTCATCGAGAAGGAGCCGGGCGCGGCGAAGGACGGCGGCCTCACGATCCCGCCCCAGCTCCAGAAGCTTGGCTACAAGGGCGTCGAGACGACCGAGCTGGTCTTCGCCGACCACCGCGTGCCGGAGGCCAACCTGCTCGGCGGCGAGGAGGGCCACGGCTTCCAGCAGATGATGTCGGGCATCGAGGTCGGGCGCGTGAACGTGGCCGCCCGCGGCGTCGGCGTCGCCCAGCGCGCGTTCGACATCGCAATCCGCTACGCCCAGGAGCGGCACGCGTTCGGGCGCGAGATCGCAAAGCACCAGGCGATCCAGTTCAAGCTCGCCGAGATGGGCACCAAGATCGAGGCCGCCCGCCTGCTCATGCTGTCGGCCGCCCGCAAGAAGGACGCCGGCGAGCGCTCCGACGTCGAGGCCGGCATGGCAAAGCTGTTCGCCACCGAGATCTGCAACGAGGTGGTCGAGGACGCCCTTCGCATCCACGGCGGCTACGGCTACTCGAAGGAGTACGAGATCGAGCGCCTCTACCGCGACGCGCCGCTGCTTCTGATCGGCGAGGGCACGTCCGAGATCCAGAAGCTCATCATCGCCCGCGGCCTGCTCCAGAGGAACAGGCTGTGAGCCGCGAGTTCGACGCCCGCGAGACGCGCTTCGGCCGCTACCTCGAGGACTTCGAGGTCGGCGACGTCTACCGGCACTGGCCGGGCAAGACGATCACCGAGGCCGACGACCACCTGTTCTGCATGATCACCATGAACCACCATCCGCTCCACACCGACGCCCACTACGCCGAGACCGAGACGCAGTTCGGGAAGAACGTCGTCGTCGGCAACCTCGTCTACTCGCTGGTGCTCGGGATGAGCGTGCCCGACGTGTCGGGGAAGGCGATCGCGAACCTCGAGGTCGAGTCGCTGAAGCACGCCAGGCCCACCTTCCACGGCGACACGATCTACGCCCGCACGACCGTCGTCGACAAAGTCGAGTCGCGCTCGAAGCCCGACCGCGGCGTCGTCACCGTCGAGACGATCGGCGAGAACCAGCGCGGCGAGGTCGTGTGCGAGTTCCGGCGCAAGGTGCTCGTCCCCAAGCGGCCGGGGTAGGCCGTGGGCGAGATCCGCCCCTGCCGCGACGACGAGCGGCCGGCCGTCCTCGCGATCGTGAACGCCGCCGCCGAGGCCTACCGCGGCGTCATCCCGGCCGACCGCTGGCACGAGCCGTACATGAGCGCCGAGGAGCTCGACCGCGAGATCGCCGCCGGAGTCGCGTTCTGGGGCTATGAGGAGGACGGCGAGCTGGCCGGCGTCATGGGCATCCAGCAGGTGCGCGACGTCGACCTGATCCGGCACGCCTACGTGAGGCCCGGACGCCAGCGGGGCGGCGTCGGCGGCGCGCTCCTGGGCCATCTGCGCGAGCAGGCTGCCCGGCCGATGCTGGTCGGCACCTGGGCCGCCGCGGAATGGGCGATCCGCTTCTACGAGCGCCACGGCTTCGAGCTCGTCTCGCCCGAGCGCAAGAGCGAGCTCCTGCGCGCGTACTGGAGCATCCCCGATCGCCAGATCGAGACGTCGGTCGTGCTGGCCGGCCCGGCGCCCGCGGGCGCCTGAGGCCGCTCCCACCGCGCGGGACTATCATGCCCGCCCGCATGGACGCCGGAGCGGCGATCGAGGTGCGGGGGCTCACGAAGCGGTACGGGTCGCACGTCGCCGTTGACGGCGTCTCGTTCGCCGTCGACCGCGGCGAGGTGTTCGGGATCCTGGGGCCGAACGGCGCCGGCAAGACCACCACGCTCGAGATGATCGAGGGCCTGCGCGAGCCCGACGCCGGCGAGATCACCGTCCTCGGCGAGAGCGTGTGGCCGGACCCGCGCAGGATCCAGGCCCGGATCGGCGTCCAGCTCCAGACCACGTCGCTCTTCGACATGCTGACGGCGAAGGAGCTGCTCGAGCTCTTCGCCCGGTTCTATCTCCAGGCCGACACCTCCGAGCGGGCCGAACAGGCGCTCGCCCAGGTGGGCCTCGACGCGAAGAGCGGCGACTACGCCAAGAATCTGTCAGGCGGCCAGCAGCAGCGGCTGGCGATCGCGCTCGCACTGGTCCACGACCCCGAGATCGTCTTCCTGGACGAGCCGACGACCGGGCTCGATCCGCAGGCCCGGCGAAACCTGTGGGACGTCATCCGCTCGATCAACCAGGAGCACGGCAAGACCGTCGTCCTGACGACGCACTACCTCGAGGAGGCCGAGGAGCTCTGCGAGCGGGTCGCCATCATGGACGAGGCCAGGGTCGTGGCGCTCGACACGCCGGCCGGGCTGATCGGGGCACTCGACGCCGACGCGCGCGTCTCGTACACCGACTCGGGGGGCGACCACGCGGTCTACGTGCGAGACGCGCAGGCGACGGTGCTCGACGTCCTCGAAACCGCGCGCGAGCGCGGCGAGACCGTGCACAACCTGGCGGTCAAGGGCGCCGATCTGGAGGACGTGTTCCTGAGCCTGACGGGACGCGAGTACCGGGAATGAGCTTCAACTTCGGCCGGCTCCTGGCGACGACCCGGGCGCAGCTTCGGATGACCTTCCGGCGCCGCATCACGCTGTTCTGGTCGCTCGTCTTCCCGATGATCCTGATGACGCTGCTCGGCGTGCTCTTTGGGCGATCGGTGAACGCCGGCGACATCGTGATCGCCCAGCCGGTGACAGCGGCCGCGCCGAAGGCGATGGTGACCGCGCTCGAGCACACGAAGGGGCTCACGGTCAAGACGTCGCCCGACGCACCGACGGCGATCAGGAAGGTGAAGGACGGCGACGAGGACGCCGCGCTCGTCTTCACGAAGAGCAGCGACGGGTCGTACGCGGCGAAGCTCTACACGTCGAACACGTCGGCGACGCAGGCGGGGATCCTCAAGGGGATCGTCTTCGGCGCCGCCGACCGGGTCTCGATCGCCGCGACCGGCAGCCCGCCGGCACTCCGGTTCCAGGCGCTCTCCGTCGACTCCTCGTCGCTCGACTACATCGACTTCCTGCTTCCGGGGATCGTCGCGCTTTCGATCATGATCTCGGCGGTGATCGGCCTTGCGACGGTGCTCGTCGACTGGCGGCAGCGCGGCATCCTCCGGCGCCTGAAGCTGACGCCGATCCCGCTGGCCGAGTTCTTCGCGGCCCGGATCACCGCGTCGCTCGTGGTCGCCGTGATGCAGGTGGTCGTGCTGCTCGCGTTCGGGCGGGTGGTGTTCGGCATCCACATCTCGTCGACCGCCTGGGCCGGGATCCCCGTCGCCCTCGCCGGCTGCCTGTGCTTCCTCGCCATGGGGTTTGCGATCGGGTCGACCGTCTCGAACCCGGAGACCGGCGACGCCGTCTCGAACGTCGTCACGAACCCGATGATGTTCCTCTCCGGGGTGTTCTTCCCGGTCGCCGCCATGCCGTCGTTCGTGCAGGCCATCGCCCGCGTGCTGCCGCTCTACTACCTCGCAAACGGCCTGCGCGACACCACCGTGCGGGGCCTCTCCATCACGCATGTCGCGGGAGACATCGGGGTACTCTTGGCCGCGACGGCGGTGCTGGCGGCCATTTCGCTCCGCACCTTCCGGTGGGAACCACGGACGTAGGGAAGGGGACCGGATGCGCTATCAGAACGTGATCGTCGGCGGCGGCCTGGCGGGTGGGATGGTCGCCCAGGAGTACCGCGAGCAGGGCGGCGACGGCTCCGTCCTCATCGTCGCCCGTGAGAGCCACGTGCCCTACCACCGCCCGCCGCTCACCAAGGAGTTCCTGCGCGGCGAGAAGCCCGAGGACGAGGTCTACATGCACCCGGCAGCGTGGTGGCGGGACCAGGACGTCGAGGTGCGCACCGGCGTGAGCGCGACCGCGCTCGACCTGGGCGCGCGCAGCATCGCGCTCTCCGACGGCGAGGCGGTCGAATACCAGCGGCTCGTGCTGGCGACGGGCGCCACGCCGCGCACCCTGCCCGGCGCCGGGTCGATCCGTACGATCGACGACTCGAGCGCCCTGGCCCAGAAGCTGGCCGGATCGACCGGGCACCTGGGCGTGATCGGCGGGGGCTTCATCGGCGTCGAGGCCGCCGCCTCGGCCCGGATGAAGGGCTGGGAGGTGACGATGGCCGTGCCCGAGAGCGTCGTGTGGGAGCACCTCTTCGGCGCCGAGGTCGCGGCCTACTTCCAGCGGCAGCTGGAGGAGCACGGCGTGAACGTCAACACCGGCACGTCGGAGCTGCCCGAGGGCGACTACACGCTCAAGCTTGCGGGCATCGGCGTCACGCCCAACACCGAGCTGGCCGAGGCCGCCGGCCTCACCGTGGACAACGGCGTCCACGTGGACGAGCACCTGCGCGCGGCCGACGACGTGTGGGCGGTCGGCGACATCGCCGCCTACCAGAGCGTCGTCCACGGCCGCCGCCTGCGCATCGAGCACTGGGACGTCGCCCTGAACCAGGGCGGGTACGTCGGCCGCACGTGGGCCGGCAAGGAGACGGAGCCCTACACGACGGTGCCGTACTTCTTCAGCGACATCGGCGACTGGACCTGGTTCGAGTACGTCGGCCCGGGGTCGGGCCGCGTGGACATCCGCGGCTCGATGGCCGACGACGACTTCGTCGCCTACTATCTCGACGGCGACGACACGGTCACCGCCTGCCTGGGCGTGAACCGCTCGGACGACGTGAACGACGCCAAGGAGCTCATCGCGTCGCACCGTGGCGCGCCCGTCACCTGAGGCGCTCTTCACCGCCGAGGCGCACGAGCGCCTCGGCGGGGAGCCGTGGAGCCGCGGCCGGGCCCGCGACACGGCCGCGGCCATCTGCCGCGGTGCCGAGCAGGCGTTTCACCCGAAGCGGCTGTGGCCGGCCCATCCCCTCGACGGCGAGGTCTCGCAGGACGAGCTCCTGACTGTCTACCTGGGCGGCGCGGGGATGGTGTGGGCACTCGACCGGCTGGCGCGGGCGGGCGTCCATTCGAGCGAGCGGGACTGGGCCGATATCGCGGCCGGCCTCGCGGCGCGGGCCGAAGCGCTGCCGCCGTCGCTCCTGCTCGGGCGCGCCGGGATCCTGCTCGTGTCGTGGCTCCTCCAGCCGTCCGCCGAGACCGCCGATCTCCTGGCGCTCGAGATCGCCGCCAACGTCGGCAACGAGACGAACGAGCCCCTGTGGGGCAGCCCGGGCACGATGTTCGCGGCGGCCGCGATGATCGAGCGCGGCGGTGAGGAGCGGTTCGCCGAGCTCTGGAGCCGGAGCGCCGCCCAGCTGCTCGAGGTCCGCGATCCAGACGGCTGCTGGACGCAGGAGATGTACGGCCAGACCATCCGGTACCTCGGCGCCGGGCACGGCTTCGCGGGGAACGCCCACGCCCTGCTCGGACGGCCCGGGTTGCTCGACGACGCGGCGGGGCTCGCGGCGGAGTTCGCACGGATCGTGGTCGATCAGGCAATCGGCACTCACGAGACGGTCAACTGGCCGCCCCACGTCGGCGGGCCGCTCCAGGTGCCGAATCAGCCGATCCGCGTGCAGTGGTGCCACGGCGCGCCGGGGATCGTGACCGCCATGGCCGGCGCCGACCCGGGGAACGACGAGCTGACCGGCGTCCTCGCCGCGGGAGCCGAGCTGACCTGGCGGGCGGGCCCGCTGCGGAAGGGGCCGGGCCTCTGCCATGGCACCGCCGGCAACGGGTTCGCATTCCTGGCGCTCCTTCACCGCACCGGCGACGAGCGCTGGCTGGAACGGGCGCGGGCGTTTGCGATGCACGCCGCGGCGCAGGCCGGGGGCGGCGGCCGGCACGCGCTCTGGACCGGCGACATCGGTGCCGCGCTCCTGCTGGAGTGCTGCCTCGACGGGCGCTGGGACGGCTTCCCGGCGCTCGACGCCTGGTGAGCGGGAGGCGCTAGACGGCCGAGATGGCCGGGGCGCTGGTGCGCAGGTAGGTCGCGATCTCGTCGACCGTGACCACCGGCAGCGCGTGGCGGCGTGAGAAGGCCAGGAGCTGCGCGCCGCGGGCCATCGTGCCGTCGTCGTTCATGACCTCGCACAGGACGCCGCCGGGCGTGAGGCCGGCGAGCCGGGTGAGGTCGACCGCGGCCTCGGTCTGGCCGCGCCGCTCGAGCACGCCGCGCGGGCGGGCCCGGAGCGGGAAGACGTGCCCGGGCCGGACGAGGTCGGTGGGGCGGGTCGCCGGGTGGACCGCGACCTGGATGGTCCGCGCCCGGTCGGCCGCCGAGATGCCGGTCGTGACGCCGGTGGCCGCCTCGATCGACACGCAGAAGCTGGTCGCGTCGCTGCCGTTTCGGCCGGGCACCATCAGCGGCAGGTCGAGCTCCTCGCAGCGCTCCTCGGGCAGCGAGAGGCAGATCAGGCCCCGCGCCTGGCACGCCATGAACGTGATCTCCTTGGCCGTCACGAACTCGGCCGCCATGCAGAGATCGCCCTCGTCCTCGCGGTCGGGATCGTCACAGACGATCACCATCCCACCCGCCTGAAGCTGCCGGAGCGCGCGTTCGAGCGGTGCCGGCATTTCGGGAACGGCGCTCACGGGCGGGTGATGATAGCGCAAGGAATGCCGCGCAACCCCCTTGTGCGCCCCAGGCGTCCGCTCAGTGCCGCCGCGGCCCATCGGGCTCATATCTGCGCAGCCACCGCCGGACGGTAGTCGCCGAACGCCTGGCGCAGGGTGCCGCAGATCTCTCCCAGCGTGGCCTCGGCCTCGACTGCGGCGACGATCGCCGGCATGGCGTTCCCGTCGCCGGCGGCGGCGTCGGCGAGGCCGCGCAGGGCCGCATCCACGGCGGCCCCGTCGCGCTCCGCGCGCAGCCGCTCGAGCGCCGCCCGCTGCCCGGAGGCCAGGTCGGCCGGCACGTCGAAGCGCTCCGGCAGGGGGGCCGCCTCGTCGGCGTAGCGGTTCACGCCCACGACCACGTCCTCGCCGGCGGCGATCCGCCGCTCGCGGGCGTAGGCCTCGTCGGCGATGGTCTGCTGGTAGAAGCCGGCCTCGATCGCCGCCACGGCCCCGCCGAGCTCGTCGATGTGCTCGATCAGGCGCCGGGCCTCGGCCTCGAGCTCGTCGGTCAGCCGCTCGACGTGCCACGAGCCGCCCAGCGGGTCGGCCGCTCGCGTGATCCCGAACTCGTGCTGGAGCATCTGCTGGGTTCGCACCGCCAGCGTCTGGGCGTGCTCGGTCGGGATGGCGATCGCCTCGTCGAAGCATGAGAGCGCCATCGACTGCACGCCCCCGAGCGCCGCGGCCAGCGCCTGGATCGCGGCGCGCACGATGTTGTTCTCGGGCTGCTGGAGCGTGAGCGTCGAGCCGGCGGTCTGGGTGTGGGTGCGCAGCATCATCGAGCGCGGATCCTCCGCCCCGAACCGGTCGCGCATGACGTGGGCCCACAGGCGCCGGAGGGCACGGTACTTCGCGATCTCCTCGAAGAAGTCCATGTGGGTGTTGAAGATCCATGAGAGCCGGGGCGCGAACTCGTCGACCCCGACCCCGCGCTCGACCACCGCCGACACGTACGCGATCGCGTTGGCGACGGCGAAGGCCATCTCCTGGGCCGCCGTGCAGCCCGCCTCGCGCATGTGGTAGCCGGAGAGCGAGATGGCGTTGAAGCGAGGCGCCTCCGTCGCGGTCCACGCGATCAGGTCGGCGGCCAGCCGAAGCGACGGCCGCGGCGGGTAGATGTAGGTGCCGCGGCTCACGTACTCCTTCAGGACGTCGTTCTGCGCCGTGCCCCGGATCGCGGCCGGGTCGCGGCCCTGGCGGCGGCAGGCCACGTGGTACATCCCAACCAGCACCGCGGCCGGGGCGTTGATCGTCATCGACGTCGACACCTCGTCCAGCGGGATGCCCTCGAACATCGCCTCCATGTCGCGGATCGAGTCGATCGCCACGCCGACCCGCCCGACCTCACCCTCGGCGCGCGGATCGTCGGAGTCGAGCCCCATCTGGGTCGGCAGGTCGAACGCCGTCGAGAGCCCCGCCTGGCCCTGGCCGATCAGGAAGCGGAAGCGGCGGTTGGTCTCGGCGGCGGTGCCGTAGCCGGCGTACTGGCGGATCGACCACGGCCGGCCGGCGTACATGTCGCGGTGGATGCCGCGGGTGAACGGGAACGACCCGGGGTCGCCCAGGTCGCGCCCGTAGTCGAGATCCACGTCGCCGGGGCCGGCGAACGGGCGCTCATCCATCGCGGCGGCCCTCGCCCTCGCGCTCCGCGCCGACCAGCACGACCATCTTCCCGACGTGCGTGTTCTCCTTCATCATCTGGTGCGGCACGGGGCACTCCGACCACGGGAAGACGCGCGAGAGCACCGGCTCGATCTTGCCCTCGGCGATGAGCTGGTTCGCGCGCTGGCACTCGTAGGCGTTTGCGAAGTGGCTCCCCAGGATCGTCTTCTGGCGCATCCACAGGTAGCGCACGTCGAAGTCGAGCTGGAATCCCGACGTCGCGCCGCAGATCACGACGGTGCCGAAGGTCTTGCAGACGAAGACCGACGTGAAGAACGTCGCCGCCCCCACGTGCTCGAAGACGATGTCGGCGTCGGAGCCGCCCGTGACCCCACGGATGGCCTTGCCGAAGCGCTTGATCTCGTCGAAGTTGCGCTCGCCGGTGTCGGGGTCGTGGAGGGCGAACTCGCGCCGGTCGAGGACGGCCGTCGCGCCCAGCTCGGTCACGAGCTCGCGCTTGTCGTCCGACGAGACGACCGCGATCGCGTTCGCCCCGTAGAGGCGGCACAGCTGAACGGCGAACGTCCCCAGGCCGCCGCCGGCGCCCCACACGAGCACGTTGTCGCCGGCCTTCACGCCGGCCCGGTCGACGAGCATCCGGTAGGCGGTGAAGTAGGTGAGGCCGTAGGAGGCGGCCTCCTCCCACGTGAGCCGCGTGGGCTTCACGAGCAGCTGCTGGGACTGGACGAGGCAGTACTCGGCGAAGCTGCCCCAGTTCGTCTCGTAGGCCCAGATCTTCTGGCGCGAGCACGCCATCGGGTCGAGGCCGTTGCACTCCGGGCACTCGCCGCAGCTCTGGTTGCAGTGGATCACGACCTCGTCGCCCGGCTTCCAGCGCGTGACGCCCGGACCGACCCGCTCGACGACGCCGGAGGCGTCGGAGCCGGCGATGTGGAAGTCGTAGCCGGTGTAGCGGAAGATCGAGACGGGGAGTCCGAGCGAGGCCCAGACGCCGTTGTAGTTCACCCCGGCCGCCATGACCCGCACCAGCACCTCGCCCGGGCCCGGGTCGGGGATCTCGATCTGCTCCAGCCGCATGGCGTCGACCGGGTCGCCAAGGCGTTCCGGCCGGATCACCCACGCCTCCATGGTGCCGTCCCCCATCTATCGAGTCTACCGGCCTGCCCCGGCCCTGGCCCGGCGGAGCTGGCGCCGCCGCGCCCTCGCGCCCGCGACGGCCAGCTGGCCGCAGGCCGCCTCGATGTCGCTTCCGTGCGAGCGCCGGTAGCTCGCGCCGACCCCGAGCTCGCGCAGGATCTCGGCGAAGGCCGCCACGCGCTCCTGAGGCGAGGCCGTATAGACCGAGGCGGTCGGGTTGTACGCGATCAGGTTCACGTGGAACGCGGGGCCGGGGCCCAGCAGGCGGGCCAGGCGGCGGGCGTCGGAGTCGGTGTCGTTCACGCCGTCGAGGAGCAGGTACTCGACGAAGATGCGCCTGCCGGTGCGCTCGCGGTAGCTGCGGCAGGCCTCCATCAGCCGGGCGACGGGGAACCGGCGCGTCACGGGCATCAGCTCCTCGCGCAGCTCGTCCGTGGGGGCGTGCAGCGAGAGCGCGAGGCGCAGCGGCAGCGGCTCCTCGGCCAGCCGCTCGATCCCCGGCACCCAGCCGGCGGTCGAGATGGCGATATGGCGGGCGCCGAGGTTGAACCCGTCCGGGTCGTGCATCGTGCGGCAGGCGGCCAGCACCTCGTCGTAGTTCAGGAAGGGCTCGCCCATCCCCATCATGACGACGTTCCCGACGGTCGCCCCGCGGTCGCGCAGGATGCGGGCCAGGATCAGGAGCTGCTCCACGATCTCGCCCGACCGCAGGCTGCGGCCGAGCCCCATCTCGCCCGTCGCGCAGAAGGTGCAGGCGAGCGGGCAGCCCGACTGGGACGAGAGGCAGGCGGTCCGCCGGCCGCGGTGGCGCATCGCGACCGCCTCGACCGGGAAGCCGTCGCGGGTGGTGAGCCGCAGCTTGATCGTGCCGTCGGCCGATTCACGCACCTCGTCGACGTCCAGCTCGGCCAGCGGCTCGGCCTCGGCCAGGCGGCGGCGCAGGGCCGCGGGCAGGACGGTCATGCCGTCGTAACCGGCCACCAGCGTGCGCGTGGCCGCGTGGTAGACCTGTCGCCCACGGTAGGCGGGCTCCCCCCATTCGGCCAGGAGGGCTTCGACGCGTGCGAAATCCACCGTGGTAGTGTGACTTGAAACCGGCGATCTCGAGGGAGGTGGGCGGTGCCCACGAAGATGAAGACCGACAAGATGGCCGAGACGCTCTCTCCGCTCGTCACCCGCGTGGCGAACGACGAGGAGCTACGGGCACACGCGAAGACGGCGCTCGACTCGGCGAAGACGATCTACGCCAAGATCCAGGCGGACGGCCCGCGCAAGGCGGCAACGTCCCGCACGGTGAGCGACGAGGTCATGAAGGCCGCGGGCGAGCTCAAGGGAGCCGCGGCCCGGCTGTCCGAGAAGCCTGCCAAGAAGAGCCGCAAGTTCGGCCGGCTCCTGATCGGCGGCGCCATCGCGGTGGCCGCGGCGATCGGCATCAAGAAGGTGCTCTCGTCCGACGAGGACGAGTTCGACTACGAGCCCTGAGATGGCCGATGTGAGCCGGGAGGCGGCCGAGGCCGCCATCGACGTCCTGCTCCAGGAGCGGCGCGAATTCCCGCCACCGGCGGGGTTCGTCTCCCAGGCGGTCGTCTCCGATCCCGGCGTCTACGAGCAGGCCGAGGCCGACCTCGACGGGTTCTGGCTCGACAAGACCCGCAGCCTGCTCGACTGGTTCCAGGAGCCGACGAAGGGGCTCGATTGGGACCCGCCGCACTGCACCTGGTTCGCAGACGGCGTCCTGAACGTCAGCCATAACTGCCTCGACCGGCACGTCGCGGCCGGTCGGGGCGGCAAGGTGGCCTACCACTTCGTCCCCGAGCCGGTGGACGAGGAGGAGCGGGCGATCACGTACGCGGAGCTGCTCTCCGACGTCTGCCGCACCGCCAACGCCCTGCGCCGGCTCGGCATCGGCAAGGGCGACGTCGTCGGGATCTACATGGGCATGGTGCCCGAGCTGCCCGTCGCGATGCTGGCCTGCGCCCGGATCGGCGCGCCGCACGTGGTGGTCTTCGGCGGGTTCTCGGCCGAGTCGCTCGGCGAGCGGCTGGAGTCGACGGGGGCCCGGGCGCTCATCACCCAGGACGAGGCGTGGCGCAAGGGCGCCGGCGTGGCGCTCAAGGCGACGGCCGACGAGGCCGTGAAGCTGGCGCCGTCGGTCGAGAGCATGATCGTCCTCCGCCGCACCGGCGTGGACGTGGCGATGCAGGAGGGCCGCGACCACTGGTGGCACGACGTCGTCCCCGGTGAACCGGACACGTGCGAGCCCGAGCAGGTCGAGGCCGAGCACCTGCTCTATGCGCTTCACACGTCGGGGACGACGGCGAAGCCCAAGGCCG
Organism: uncultured Actinomycetes bacterium; assembly: GCA_963805545.1. Classification (GTDB taxonomy): domain Bacteria; phylum Actinomycetota; class Thermoleophilia; order Gaiellales; family JAICJC01; genus JAICJC01. The sequence continues at coordinate 285,219 of CAWDUU010000005.1, read as the reverse complement.
CCGTCCACACCTCGGGCGGCTACCTCACGTACGTGGCCCTCACGCACAGGTGGATCTTCGACGTCCACGACGACGACGTGTGGTGGTGCGCGGCCGACATCGGCTGGGTGACCGGCCACAGCTACATCGTGTACGGCCCGCTCGCGAACGGCGCGACGGGCGTCCTCTACGAGGGCGACCCGATGTTCCCCGGCCCGGAGCGCCACTGGCAGATCATCCAGAAGCACAGGGTCACGCAGTACTACACCGCGCCGACCCTGATCCGGGCGTTCATCAAGTCGGGGCCCGACGTCCCGGCCGGGCACGACCTGACGTCGCTGCGCCTGCTCGGCACCGTCGGCGAGCCCATCAACCCCGAGGCGTGGGTGTGGTACTGGAAGTACATCGGCGGCGAGCGCTGCCCGGTCGTCGACACCTGGTGGCAGACCGAGACGGGCGGCATCCTCATCACCCCGCTGCCGGCGATCGTCACGCAGAAGCCGGGCTCGGCCACGCGGCCCTTCCCGGGCATCGCCGCCTCGGTCGTCGACGCCCACGGGAACCCCGTCGAGCGCGGCAAGGGCGGCTACCTCGTCATCACCCGGCCGTGGCCGGGCATGTTCCGCACGCTCTACCGCGACGACGAGCGCTACGTCTCGAACTACTTCTCGCGCTATGGCGTCCGCACCTACTTCCCCGGCGACGGCGCCCGCCAGGACGACGACGGCGACTTCTGGCTCCTCGGGCGCGTGGACGACGTCATGAACGTCTCGGGCCACCGGCTCTCGACGATCGAGCTTGAGTCGACGCTGGTCGAGCATCCGGCGGTGGCCGAGGCGGCCGCGACCGCGGCGCCCGACGCCTTCACGGGCCAGACGCCGCTCTGCTTCGTCCTGCTCCGGGCCGGATACGAGCCGTCCGACGAGCTGGCGGCCGAGCTCCGCGAGTGGATCGGGCAGAAGATCGGAAAGATCGCCCGCCCGAAGGCCGTGATCATCGCCGACGACCTGCCCAAGACCCGGTCGGGCAAGATCATGCGCCGGCTCTTGAAGGACATCGCCGAGGGCCACGAGCTGGGCGATACGACGACGCTTCGTGACCCGGCCGTCGTGGACGACCTGAAGCGCCGGGCCGACGAGATCCTCGCATCCAGCCGCTGAGCTCGGGGGCGAGGCCCCATAGGCCGTGAAACATCGGCGACAGGCCCCGGTGTTTCAGCCTGCCCACGAAGAATTGGTGCCTGGCACCGTCTTCTTCAGCCGGACGCCTCTCCGGCTTCGGCGTGCAGCGCGCGCCACGCCAGCTGGATCGCCACGACCACCAGCATGACCGCGAAGATCCGCTCGAGGGTCTGGTTTGCGATCGATGTCGCCACGAGCTCGCCGACCTTCGTCATCGGGACCGATGCAACGCCGACGATCAGCGCGTCGCGCCAGTTGACGGCTCCGTAGCGGGTCTGCCGCCAGGCGCCGACCGCGATCACGGGCACCATCGCGGCGAGCGAGGTCGCAACGGCGACGTGGGCCGTGTGGCCGAGGAAGATCAGGGTCGGGACGAAGATGATCCCGCCGCCCACGCCGAAGAGCGCCGAGAGCGTTCCGGCCAGGACGCCGAGGGCAAGAGCGACGAGCTCGTGGCTCACAGCGCCAGCTTCGCCGCAGTCAGGAGCAGGAAGCCGGCGAACGCCAGCGTGACCGTCCGGGCGGCGACCCGCTGGTGAAGCCACGCTCCGAAGACGGCCCCGGCGACGGCGGGTATGCCGATCAATGCGGCGTCGCGCCAGGCCACGTTCCCGGCCTGGGCGTGCGACGCGGCGGCGGCGATCGCGGTGAGCAGGATTGCCGCGAGCGAGGTCGCCATGGCCGGCTTCGGCCGGTAGCCCGCCGCGGCCACGAGCAGCGGCACGATCAGGATCCCGCCGCCGACGCCCAGCACGCCGGAGAGGAACCCGGCCGCCAGTCCGATGCCCACGAGGGCCAGGGTCCGTTCCGACACACCGGTAGTGTACGAGCCCGTGGATCGGAGCCTGGCGCGTCTGGTGGCCCCGTTGAGGGCCGATCCGCGCCACGGCGGCGTGGTGTGTGACATCGACGGCACCCTGGCGCCGATCGCCGCGACGCCCGACGAGGCGCGGGTGATCCCCGAGGCGCTGTCGGCGCTCGAGCGGCTGACCCGGACGTACGCGCTCGTGGCGTGCGTCACCGGGCGCCCGGCCGCGGAGGCCCGCCGCATGGTGCCTGTGGACGCGGTCGCGATCTCGGGGAACCACGGGCTCGAGGTGTGGCGCGACGGCGCCGTCCATCTGGCGCCGCAGGCGGCCAAGTACGTCCAGCCGATCGCCGAGGCGCTCCAGCTCGTCCGGAACGACGGCCTCCTACCCGAGCTCGGCTGCACGATCGAGGACAAGGGCATCACCTTCACGATCCACTACCGCGGCTCGCCCCGGGCCGATCACGCGCGCCGCTACATCGAGACGCAGATCGTGCCGAAACTCGAGCGGGCCGGGCTCGCCTGGACCTATGGGCGCATGGTGCTCGAGGTGCGCCCACCCGTCGCGGTCGACAAGGGTGCGGCGGTGAAACGGCTGCGCGGTCGCCGCCACATCACGGAGATCCTGTTCGTGGGGGACGACTCAAGCGACGTGGACGCGTTCCGCGAGGCGACGGTGCGGGTGGCCGTGCGCTCCCCGGAGGCACCGCGTGCGCTCCTGGCCGCGGCGGACGCCATCGTGGACGGCCCCGCCGACGTGATCGCCCTGCTCGAGTACCTGGCCGCGGTCTGAGCTGACCGTTGCGGGCCGGCCCCGGCGCCCGTACGCTCGAAGGGTGAACCCGCTCGACACCATCGCCGTCGACGTCCACCCCGACGAGCTGGCCGAGATCGCTCCCGACGTCGTCGACGTCTACGCGGCCCTCCGCGCGCAGTTCTACTGGGCCGACCGGGTGATCGTGAACCCGGCCGCCTCCGAGCCAGAGGTGCTCGAGGGCGAGATCGTCGGCCCGTTGGATCGCTAACCGGATCGACACCGGATCTGCCCCGATTCTTCGCCCCGGTTGAACATTCCCGGGCCTAGGGTGACCGCCGACACGAGGCACCCTTCACCGGAGGACGCAGATGAGACGTGGAGCACTGGTGGTGGCCGCATGCGCGCTCGCAGCCACAGCGGCCCCGGCCGCGGCGGCGATCCCCGCGCCGGGCGTGGCGAACGCCAACCACCGCGCCGGCCACCCGGCCAACAAGATCGCGCCCGGATTCACGCTGAAGCTGATCGCCCAGGGCTCGAACCCACTCGAGAACCCCTCGGGCCTCATCACCAAGTTCGGCCTGCTGAACGACGGCTCGACCCAGCCGATCGAGCCGACGAAGACCGAGCCCGACCAGAACGCGTACCTGGTCTTCAAGCACGGGCTGCCCGGCCCGGCGCACGGGTTCGACTACGGCACGCACTTCCTGTTCCAGGCGCACGAGGGCGGAAGCGATCTCGGCTCCGTCACGCGCATCAACCTCGACGTGACCGACCCCGCTCACCGCATCACGCTGCTCACCCCGGTCGGAAGCGACGGCCTCACCCACCTGAACGCGCTTGACGGCATCACGTGGGACCCGTTCACGCACACGCTGCTCGCAACGCAGGAGAACGGAAGCGACGGTGGCGTGATCGAGCTCACGACGGGCTGGCCGCCAAAGCGGACATCGCTCGACGGGATCCTCGGCAAGGGGAGCTACGAGGGCATCCACCCCGACGACCACGGCAACCTGCTGCTCGCCGAGGACGAGGGTGGCACCGAGGTCAGCGTCGACCCGTCCGACCCGAACGCTGCCGAGGTCGCCAAGCAGCCGAACTCGTTCATGTACCGGTTCGTGCCGAAGAACAGGAGCGACCTCTCCAAGGGCGGGAAGCTCCAGGCGCTCCAGGTCAAGATCCACGGTCACGCCGTCCGGTTCCACGCGGCCGACCCGTCGGGCGACGTCTTCTCGCAGGACCGCCTGCGGCTGCACACGCTCGGCACATCCTGGCCGGCCCGCTGGGTCACGATCCACAACACCGCGACCACCGGGACCGCTCCGTTCGACGCCAACGCGCGGGCCAAGGCCGCGGGCGCGACGCCGTTCGAGCGGCCCGAGAACTTCCAGTTCCGGCCCGGGTCGGGCTTCCACACCTTCGTCTTCACGGCGACGGGTGACACGAACGCCGACTCCGGAAACGTCCCGGCGCTCGCCAAGCGGGGCGCGTGGGGATCGCTGTTCACGGTGCGGATCGGCGCCGGCGGGAGCGGCCACATCTCGATCCTGGCGCTCGGCGATGCGATCCACGCAGGGTTCGACAACATCGCGTTCGCCGACCGCAACACCGTCCTCGCGGGCGAGGATCGCGGCGACGGGCTGCACGAGCAGCTGAACCGGCTCGACTCGATCTGGGCCTACGACGTGAAGCGCCCGGCCCATCCGGCGCGCTTCATCGCCGAGGGGCGCGATGCGGAGGCCGAGGCCGACGCGGCGCTCTCCGACGCGGGCACCGCCGGCTTCCAGAACGAGGGCGACAACGAGACGACCGGCATCGTCGTCTCGTCGGGATCGCCGTTCGTCGCCGGGATGCAGGGACGGATCGGCTCGCTCTCGAACGCGCGCTGGTTCTTCACCCAGCAGCACGGAAAGAACCAGCTCTGGGAGATCCTGCCCGAGGCGTCCTAGCCGCGCGGGCCTATGGCCCGAGCTGCGCCCGCAGCTCGGGCCATTCGCGCGTGTTCACGACGTCGGCTGCGGTGGCCCAGCCGCGCCGGGCGGTCGCGACGCCGTAGCGCAGGTAGTCGAGCGCCGCGACCGAGTGGGCGTCGGTGTCGACGGCGAGGAGCGCGCCCGCCTCCACCGCCAGCCGGACGTGCGTGTCGCGCAGGTCGAGCCGCTCGGGCTGGGAGCTGACCTCGACGATCGTCCCCGTCTCGACGGCCTTGGCGATGACCGCCTCGATGTCGAGCGGGTTCGGCTCGCGGGAGCCGATCCGGCGACCGGTGGGATGGCCCAGGATGTCGACGTGCGGGTTTTCGAGCGCCGCGCAGATCCGCTTGGTCTGGTCGGCGGCGGACAGCCGGTGCGAGGCGTGCACGCTCGCCACGACCACGTCGAGCTCGGCGAGGAGCTCGTCGGAGTAGTCGAGCGACCCGTCGCGGAGGATGTCGACCTCCGCCCCCGCGAGGAGGACGAAGTCGGGCTGAAGCGTCTCGGCCAGCGCGCGCACCCGCTCGACCTGGTCGCGCAGGCGGCCGGCGTCGAGGCCCATCCCGAAGCCGACCGAGGGCGAATGGTCGGTGACGTTCAGGTAGCCGTGGCCGCGGGCGCGGGCCGCCTCGACCATCGTCTCGAGCGTGGCCTTCCCGTCCGACCAGTCGGTGTGGGTGTGCAGGTCGCCGCGGATCTGCCCGATCTCGACCAGGTCGGGCAGCGCGTGCCTGCGCGCGGCCTCGATCTCGCCGCGGTTCTCCCGCAGCTCCGGCGGGATCCATGCCATTCCCAGCCGCTCGTACACCTCCGACTCGTGCTCGCAGGCCAGCACGTCGCCCGTCTCGACCTCCTCGATCCCGTACTCGCTCACCTTGAGCCCGGCCCGCACCGCCGCCTCGCGCAGCGCGACGTTGTGATGCTTCGAGCCGGTGAGGTGTTGGAGCAGGTTGCCGTAGACCTTGGGCGGCACCATGCGCAGCTCGACGACGGTGCCGTCGTGCGCGACCGCGGCGACCCGGTTGTCGCCCCGCGAGGCAACGTCGGCGACCCACTCCTGACCGACGAACGCCTCGGCCGCGGTCAGCCGGTTCGTCACCGCGGCGACGATGTCGATGTCCTTGCCGGTCTCGGCGAAGCGGCGCAGGCTGCCCGCCGGCTCGCACCGGACGACGGCCTCGCAGCTGCCCAGCTCCGCGACGACACGCTCGGCGAGCGGCATGAGCCGGCCGATCGACGTGCGCCGGGCGGGCGGGCCGTCGCCGTCCTTCAGGCCCTCGAGGATCGCCTCCTCGGTCTTCTTCCCCATGCCCCCCAGGCCGCGGATGCGCTGGGCCTCCGCCGCCTCGCGCACCTGCGCGACCGTCTCGATGCCGAGCTCCGAGAAGATGCGGCGCGCCGTCTTCGGCCCGATCCCCGGGATGCGCATCACGGTGGTCGCCCCGGGCGGGTTTCGCTTGACGAGCTTGTCGAGCGCGGCGATCTCGCCGCTTCCCAGGAGCTCGGCGACCTTTGCGGCCACCGTCTCGCCGACGCCCGGGAGCGACGTGAGCCGTCCCTCCGAGGAGAGCCGCGCCACCGACTCCGGCGTCTCGCGCAGCGACTTCGCGGCGCGGCGGTAGGCGAGCACCCGGTAGACGACCGCGCCCTCGAGCTCGAGCAGGTCGGCCATCAGGTCGAACCTGTCGGCGATGGCGCCGTTTGTGGGCTGCTCGGAAGGCACGTCTGGATGATACGAACGCCGCGCGGCGCAATTACCGGTTGGCCGCCGTCCGCTGGTACATTTGAGGCGTGATCGGGCGGTGGCTGCACTCTGCCGGAGCCAAGGCCGCGGCGGGGGCCGCGGTGGCTGTCGCCGTTGGCGCGGGCGCCTATCTCGCCTACGGCTACTCGACGCGGGCCGCCCTCGGCGCGGTGACGCCGAGCAGGAGCGCGAGCGTGCGCACGCACGCACCCGCAATCTCGATCGGCATCCGAAACGCCGGAAACCTCGGCCGCTACACGCTGCTCGTCGACGGCCGCGACGTCACCACCGAGAGCTCGATCTCCCGCGGCGCCATCCGCCTGAGCGGCGTGCGCCTGCACGACGGCCGCCACACGGTCTCGGTGCGCGCGGCCGGCGACGGCGTCTTCGGCGGATCGCTCAACCGGTCGTGGTCGTTCACCGTCGACACCCACGCCCCGGCGCTCCGGCTGGCCGCGGTGCCGACCGGATGGGTGCGGGCGCACACCCTCGCCCTGACCGGCAGCACCGATCCGGGAGCCCGCGTGACGGCCGCGGCCGACGTCGCCACGGCACACACAACCGCGGGGAGCGACGGCGGCTTCACCCTGAACGTCCCGGTCTCGGACGGGACCATCCCCGTCGCGGTGACCGTCGCAGACGCCGCCGGGAACCGGCGCACCTCCACCGTCCAGGTGAAGGTCGACGCCACGGCCCCGGCCGTCACCGTCGGCCTGCCCGGCGTCGTCCGCTCGAGCCGGCCCAGGCTCAGGGTCGACGTGACCGACACGGCGCGGGTGCACTCCACCGTGAAGCTCGACGGCGTGCGCACGCAGCCGGGCGCGCGGCCCGCGCTGCCGCTGTCGCAGGGCCGCCACACGCTCTCGGTGACCGCGCACGACCCGGCCGGGAACCGCACCGAGAAGCAGGTGCACTTCGTCGTCGACTCGACCGAGCACCTGGGCGGCGCCACCCTGCGCCGCGGGGCGATCGGCCAGGACGTGACCGATCTCCAGAAGATCCTGAAGCGGCAGGGCTACCTGCACGGCCCGCCGACGGGCGTCTACGCGTCGGGCACCGTGGCCGCCGTGAGGGCCTTCCAGAAGGCGAGCAACCTGCCGGTTGACGGCGCGGTCGGCGTCTACACGCTCGGCGCGCTCTCCGGCCGGATCGTCATCGACCAGTCGCAGCACCTGCTGACGCTCGAGCGCTTCGGACACCCGACCGTCACGTTCCCGGTCGCGGTCGGCCAGCCGGCCTACCCGACGCCCGACGGCCACTTCACCATCATCAGCAAGGTCGAGAACCCGACGTGGACGCCGCCGCCGGACGCCCCGTGGGCGCAGGGCGCGGTCCCGATCCCGCCCGGGCCGGGCAACCCGCTCGGCACCCGCTGGATGGGAATCTCCTCGCCGGGGGTCGGCATCCACGGCACCGACGACCCGGCGTCGATCGGCTACAGCGTCTCGCACGGGTGCATCCGCATGCAGATCCCCGACGCCGAGAGGCTGTTCAACATGGTCAGCCTCGGGATGACTGTCGACATCCACGCTTGAGGCGCGGGGTATAGTCCAGCCCATGGCCGAGCGCATGCTCGAGGTCACCGACTCCAATTGGGACGCCGAGGTCATCGGCTCCGACCAGCCTGTCGTCGTCGATTTCTGGGCGCCGTGGTGCGGGCCGTGCCGGGTGATGGATCCGATCCTCGACGAGCTCGCGGGCCAGCACGCGGATCGCGTCAAGTTCACCAAGCTGAACGTCGACGACAACTTCCAGACGGCCGCCCGCTACGACATCCTGTCGATCCCGACCGTCATGGTCTTCCAGGGCGGCCAGATGCAGAAGAAGCTCATCGGCGCGCTGCCGCGGCGGCGGATCGAGGACGAGCTCGCCACCTGGATCGGCGCCGGCTCAAGCGCGTAGCAGCGAGAGCATCGCGACCCCCGCGAAGATGACGGCTGCGCCGGCGCGCTGGCGCACGCCGAGGCGCTCTCCGAAGACGACGTAGGTCGTGGCAGCCGCGACGGCGGCGAACTGCGATGCCAGCACCGCCGGGATCGCGACGCCGTGCCGCGAGCCGCCGATGAAGGCGGCGAAGCCGACCAGCTCCGCGATCGCCGAGAACGTCACCATCCACCACACCCGGCCCGGGCGCGGAAGCGACCTCGTGACGACGAGCGGCGCGGCGACGGCCGAGATGCCGATCGCCCGCGCGACGAGGATCGTCCACAGCGCGCCGAGCTCGGCTCCCGCCTTCGAGCTCCCGACGAGCCCGACGCCGAAGCAGCAGGCCGCCGCCATCGCGTAGAGCGACGGGCGCAGGTGGATGTCGGTGGCCGCGCCGCGCAGGGTGACGACGACGATGCCGAGCGCGATGACGCCCAGGCAGATCGCCACGCCGACGGTGAGCCGCTCGCCGAGCGCGATCGAGAGCATCGCGGCCAGCGCCCCCTCGGTGGAGGCGATCGGCGCGACGACGCCGACCTTGCCGATCCGCAGGGCCCGGTACATCATCGAGAGCCCGAGGGCCGATCCGATCCCCGCCGCGGCCGCCCACGCCCAGGCCGTGCCCGGAACGCCGTGCGGGACGTCCGCGAGCGGGATGAGCGCGAGGGTCATGGCGCCGCCGATCAGCATCACCCACGCCAGCGCCCCCTGCGAGCCGATGGCCTTGGTCGAGCGCGAGGCGACGACCGTCGAGAGGCCCCACATCACGGCGGCCGTGAGCCCGGCCAGGACGGGGATCATGCGAAGTGATCCCAGCCGCGGAGCGTCTGCGGCGTCCCGGCCGCGTCGACCAGGAGGATGTCCGGCGCCTCGGTGAGGCGGCCGACGACCGTCACGGGCACCGGCGGTTCGGCGTCCGGGGGGAGCGCCGCGAGGAGCTCGTAGTCCTCTCCGCCGGTCGCCGCCTGCTCGACGCTCGCACCGGCCGCCCGCGGCAGGAGATCGAGCTCGACGACGGCGCCGGTGCCGGAGGCCCGGGCCAGGCGCCCGGCGTCGGTCGCGATCCCGTCGGACAGGTCGATCATCGCGGCCGCAACGGCGGCCAGCGCGGGACCCTCGTCCGTGCGGGGCGTGACCCGCCCCGCGTATCCGCAGGCCGCCTGACCGCCCAGCGCGCCGGTCACGACGAGCACGTCGCCGGGACGCCCGCCGGAGCGGCGCACGGGCCGCTCGACCCGTCCCAGCGCCGTCACCGACACGATCAGGACCGGGGCACGGGAGAGGTCGCCGCCGGCCACCGGCACGCCGTGCTCGCACATGCCGGCCGCGAGCTCGGCCACGTCCTCGAACCCGGGCGGGAGCCCGAACGCCGCCAGGAGCGCGACCGGCCTGGCGCCCATCGCCGCCAGGTCGGACAGGTTCGCGGTCGCCGCGCGGTGGCCGACGTCGCGGGCGGAGAGGCGGCCGAGGTCGAAGTGGACGCCCTCGACGAGGATGTCTGTCGACGCCACGGTGCCGTCGTCGAGGACCGCGGCGTCGTCGCCGATCCCGAGCACGACCCCGCCGGAGGGCCCGCCCACCGCGCGGGCGATCGCAGACACCAGCGCGTCCTCTGGTAGCATGGCGCGCAATGTACTCGGCGTTCGTGTTCGGCTTCGCCTTTACCGGAGACACCGGAGGCGGCTGAGCGCGCGCGACACGCGATGCGATCGAAGCGGCCTCCGGAGCACCGGGGGCCTTTCTCGTTTAAACGGAGGATCGAATGCCGGCGACCGTCGCCCATTTCGGAGAGGAGAACGCCTACGCCGCCGAGGCGGCCGGCCGCCTGTACCCGGATGCCGAGCTCGTGGCCTGCCGGTCGTTCGCGGACGTCATGCGGGTCGTGACGCGCGGCGAGGCGGCCTGCGGCGTCCTCCCCATCGAGAACTCGCTGGCGGGCGCCATTCCCGAGACCTACGACCTCCTGGCCCACGCCCCGCTCGCCATCGTGAACGAGGTCGTGATCCCGGTGCCCCACTGCCTGGTGGGGCTGGCCGGCGCGAACATCGACGCGCTGGCGCGCATCCACTCGCACCCGGCCGCGCTGGCGCAATGCCGCAGGTTTCTGTCCTCGCTCCCCGACGCCCTGCCCGACGTCGCCCCGAGCACGGCGGCGGCCGCCCGGCGCGTGGCCGACGCCGGCGACCCCCGCCAGGCGGCCATCTCGTCGCGGGCGGCCGCGCAGCAGCACGGGCTCGACGTGCTCCTGAACGACGTCTCCGACCACGCCCAGAACTACACCCGCTTCGTCGCGGTCGCGGCCCACACCCGGATCGACCGCGAGAACGGCCGCCCCTGGCGGACGGCGGTCCGGTTCGTCACACACCACCATCCCGGCGCGCTCGTCGACGCCATCGCGCCGCTCGGCCGCCACGGGGTCAACATGACATCGCTCCAGTCGCGGCCGATCGCCGGGCGGCCGTGGAACTACCAGTTCTACGCCGACCTCGAGGGGCACCCCCTCGACGCCTCCGTCTCGGCGGCGCTGCGCGAGCTCGAGGAGCACGTGGCCGAGCTCGCCCACCTCGGCAGCTACCCGGCCGGCGAGCGGCCCTAGCCGGTCCGGGTTCCGGACGGTCTGGTACACTCGCGCCCCGCGAGCGGTCAAGGGAAGCCGGTGCAAGTCCGGCGCGGTCCCGCCGCTGTGAGGACGTCCGACCGGCGACACCGCAAGGTGGCCACTGGCCCGAGAGGGCCGGGAAGGCAAGCCGGCCGGCCCGGGAGACCGGGAAGCCGCGTCCGAGCCAGAAGACCTGCCGCCCGCGATCTGACGTCGATGCCTCTCGAGGAAGGAGGACACGTTGCACAGGCTTCGCCTGACGTTCGCAGCGGCGGTCGCCGCCGTCGCCATCCTGGTGGCAGCAGGTCCGGCTGCCGCAAAGATCCACGTCGCGCTGCGTGTGGAGGGCCCGCGCCACACGGTGTTCGCCGGCCGGCCGGTGCCCTTCACCGGCACGGTGAAGGGCCACGAGCTGTCCCGGCCGACGCCGCTCGGGGCGCTGGTCACCGCCTCGCACAACCATCGCTTCGGCCTGGGCCTCACCTGGTTCTCGTGCTGCGGGTTCTTCGTCGACTCCGTCGCCGGGACGGCCGGTGACGCGTCCCACTTCTGGGCGTTCAAGGTCGGGCACGTGCTGTCGTCGATCGGCGCCGGGTCCGTGAAGGCCACGCCGGGGATGCACGGGCTCTTCTACTGGACCACGTTCGACGCGACGACGGGGGCCACGCAGCCGACGCTGGGCTTGAAGGCCACCTCGCGCAACCTGGAGCGGGGCGGGGCGGCGACGTTCACGGCCGTCTCGTACGACGACGCCGGGACCGCAACGCCGGCCGCGCACGCGTGGGTGTCGGTGAACGGCGCCGCGACACAGGCCGGAAGCCTGGGCAGGGTCACGGTCCGGTTCACGCGCCCGGGGACGTATGCCGTGCGCGCCACCCACCCGGGTGCGATCCGCTCGCCGACGGTATGGGTGCACGTCGGCTCCTCGTAGCCTGGGCGATCCTGGGGGCGGTGGGCGGCGGCTGCGGCTCACAGGCCGCGTCGCCGCCCCCCGGGCCTGCCGCCGTGACGGTGACGGTCACGCGTGAGTTCGGGCGCGACCGCATCGCCGCCGGACGGGCGGCCCCGGGCCAGTCGGCGCTCGACGCGCTGCGCCGCACGGCCCGGGTCGACACGTCCTACGGCGGCCGCTTCGTCGAGGCCATCGACGGGCTGCACGGTGAGCGCTCGGCGGGCTGGGACTGGCTCTACTTCATCAACGGGGTCGAGGCCGACCGCGGCGCGGCCGACTATCGCCTTCGGCCCGGCGACCGCGAGTGGTGGGACTACCGCTACTGGAACGACCTCATCCACGTGCCCGTGGCGATCGGCGCGTGGCCCGAGCCGTTCGTGCACGGGTTCGACGGCCACCGGCCCGGCGGGGTGGACGTGACCGGTCTGCCGTGCTCGGCCGGCGTCGCCGGGACGCTGCGGGCTGCGGGCGCCCGCCTGACACGGCGGACGTCGCAGTTCACCGTCCGCGTCGAGACCTTCGCCCAGGCCGCGGCGGCGCTCGGCCCGGACGAGCGGCAGCTGCGCGGGCTGACGGTCTACCTCGACGGCGGCCGGGTCATGGTCTACCGCACCCCGGGCGGGCCGAGGCCCGAGCCGAGGGCCCACGCCGTGATCGCCGCCTACCAGCCGGGCGAGGCGACCGGCCGCTCGGCGGAGCTGATCGTGGCCGGCGACATCCCGAGGGCCGCCTGCGCGGCCGCGCGCACGCTCGCCGAGCACCCCGGCGCCGTCTCGAGCACCTACGCCGTCGCGCTTGACGGAGCCGGCCGGATCGTCGCGGCGGGAGGGCGCGGGTGAAGCCGCTCCCGGCGGCGCTCATGGCAGGCGCCGCCGGCGCCGCCGCGATCGCGCTCTCGAATCCGCTCTTCCCGGCGGCGGCCGCGCATCGCGGGCGGCCTCCTGCTCGCGGCCGCCGGGCCGCCGCGGCGGATGTATGCGACGTTCGCGATCGCGACCGGTGTCACGGTGTTCCTGCTCGAGCCGTTCGTGGCCGTGCAGGGGCTGACGACGCTCTGGCGCGGGCCCGACATCCCGGTGCTCGACACCCAGGTCACCACCGAGGAGCTGGCGTACGGCGCCGCGGCCGGCCTGCGGATCGCCGCGACGGCGCTGGCGGCAGGAGCATTCGTCCGGCTCGCCGACTCCGACCTCCTCCTGCGCGCCGTCGCGCGCGTCGCTCCCCGTTCGGCGATGATCGCGTCGCTCACGACGCAGATGCTGCCGGCCATCGAGCGCGACGCGGCCGGCGTCCTGGTCGCGGCCCGCACCCGGGCGGCGCGCATCTCCCGGCCCGCGACCGCCGCCCGCCTCACGGGGCCGCTCGTGGGGATGTCGCTGGAGCGGGCGCTCGGAGTCGCCGAGGCGATGGAGGCGCGCGCCTACGCCGGCTCGCGCACGGCAGCGCCGGTGCGCGCGCTCACGCGCCGCGAGCTGGGGCTCACGCTCCTCGGCGCGGGCGCGACGGGCATCGTCGTGGCCTTCGTCGTGACGGGCGCCGCCGACTTCCGCTACTTCGACGTGCTCGACAACCCCTGGAAGCCAGCCGCGATCGCCGGCGCGTCGGCGCTGGCCGTGCTCGGGGCGGCATTCGCCTGGGTGGCGCGATGCCGGCCCTGACGTTCGAGGGCGTGAGCCACCGGTACGTCCGCGGCGGCCGGCCGGCGCTCGACGGGGTTGACCTGGTCGTTGACGAGGGCGAGCTCGTGCTGCTCGTGGGCGAGTCGGGAAGCGGCAAGTCGACGCTGCTTCGAGCCGCGCTCGGCCTCGTCCCCCGCTTCCACGGCGGCGAGCTCCACGGCCGCGTGCGGGTCGCCGGCCTCGACACCCGCCGCCACCTGCCCGGCGCCCTCGCCCGCCACGCGGGACTCGTCTTCCAGGACCCGGAGGCCCAGATCGTGGCGAGCGGCGTCCTGGCCGAGGCCGCGTTCGGCCTCGAGAACCTGGGCGTCGCGCCGGCCGAGATCCACCCGCGGGCCCGCGAGGCTCTGCGCATGGCCGGCGCCGGCCACCTCGCCGAGCGCGCCACCCGCACGCTCTCGGGGGGCGAACGCCAGCGGGTGGCGATCGCATCCGTGCTCGCGATGGGTCCGCGGGTGCTGCTGCTCGACGAGCCGACGAGCCAGCTCGATCCGGCTGCCGCCGACGAGCTTGTCGCCACCCTGCTTCACCTGCGCGACCGGCACGGGATCACGGTCGTGGTCGCCGAGCACCGCACCGAGCGGCTGTTCGACGTCGCCGACCGGGTCGTGGCGATGCACGCCGGGGCCGTCCTCGCAGACGGCCCACCGCAGGCCGCACGACGCGCGCTCGCCGGGCGTCCGTGGCTGCTTCCTCGCGCCCCGGCGGATACGCCCCCGCCCGCCGATCCCGTCGATCCCGGCGGAGAGCTCGTGCACGCCTGGAAGCGGCTCGGGGCGACGCGGGCCCTGGCCGGCGTGTCGGCGGCCTTCGAGCGCGGCGCGGTGACGGCTGTCACCGGCCCGAACGGCGCCGGCAAGACGACGCTCGCGCTCGCGCTGTGCGGGCTCACGGATCTCGACGAGGGCACCGCGAGACACCGCGGCCGGGCCGGCTACGTCGCCCAGGACCCGGCCGCCTACCTCATCCACGACACGGCTCTCGCCGAGGTCGGATACGGGCTCGCGAACCTGGGCGTGCCGCCGGATGCCCGCCGGGCCCGAGCCGAGGCGGAGCTCGCCCGCTTCGACCTGGCGTGGGCGGCCGGCGAGCACCCGCGCGACCTGTCGAGCGGGGAGCGGCAGCGGCTGGCGATCGCCTCGGTGACTGCGATGCGCCCGGACCTGGTCGTCCTCGACGAGCCGACCCGCGGCGTCGACGGGCGCCGCAAGCAGGCGCTCGCCGGCCTCGTCCGCGGCCTGGCCGCCGACGGGGCCGCGGTCGTGGTGGTGAGCCACGACGCCCGCTTCGTCGCCGACGCCGCCACGGCGGCGGTGGCGATGGCCGGTGGCCGGATCGCGGCGCCGGCTCCACGGCGCGCGGAGGCTGTCCATGCTTGAGCTGGTCGCGCTCGCCGCGCTCGCCGCGCTGGTGCTCGTCCTGGCTGCAGTCGAGACCGGCCCCAACCGCAGCCGCGAGCTGGCGCTCGTCGCGGCGCTGGCGGCGGCGGCGGCGGCCGGAAGGGTCGTCTTCACCGCGATCCCGAACGTCCAGCCGGTGACCATGATCGTCGCGGTCGCCGGAACGAGCCTCGGGCCGCGGGCCGGCCTCGCCACGGGAGCGACCGCCGCGCTGGCCTCGAACGCGTTCCTCGGGCAGGGGCCGTGGACGCCGTGGCAGATGCTGGGCTGGGGCCTCGTCGGCCTGGTCGCCGGATGGATGCCCCGGGCGCTCCGAAACCGGTTCGCACTCGCGGCGTTCGGCGTCGTGTGCGGCTTCGGCTTCGACTGGCTGATGGACGTCTGGGAGTGGAGCGCGCTCGGCCCCGGGGCGGACGCGTCGTCGTTCGCCGCGCTCGTCTCCACCGGGATCTGGTTCGACGTCGCCCACGCCGCCGGGAACGCTGCGATCGCGCTGGCCGCCGGCCCCGGGCTCATCCGCATGCTCGACCGCTACAACCGCAGGCTGCAGGGCAGCTTCGCGCCACTGGAGGGAACATGATCCGACCGATCCTGATCGCCACCGCCACCGCCCTCGCGCTGGTTCCGGCGGCCTACGCCGGCACCGGGGCGAGCTATCTCCTTGACCACCAGCGCCCCTCGGGAGGCATCGCCGAGGCCGGCACACGCAAGGCCAACGTCTCGCTCACCGAGTGGGCCGCGATGGGCCTGCGCGCCGCCGGCCGCTCGCCGGGGCGGGCCCGCCGCCCCGGCGGCCGCACCATGACGACGTACCTGGCCCACCACGCCGGCAGCTGGCGAAACGCGTTTGCGATCGAGCGCGGCATCCTGGCCGTCGTCGCACTCGGCAGGAACCCGCGCAACTTCGCCGACCGGAACCTGGTGACCGCCCTGCGGGGCAAGATCGGGGGCGACGGAGTCATCGGCGGCACCCAGAACTCGACCTACTGGGGCGTGATGGCCCTGCGCGCGGCGGGCGTCCCGGCCCCGCGCAGCTCGCTCACGGTCATCCGCAGCGCCCAGCGGTCAAACGGCGGCTATTCGTGGTCGGCGTCGGCGGCGCCCGACGCCGACGACACCTCGGCCGCGGTGCTCGCCCTGCGGGCGGCGGGGGCGGCCTGCTCGAGCCGCTCCGTGGCACATGCGTACGACTACCTGGCGACGACCCAGACCTCGGCGCACGGCTACGCCCTCCTCCCGGGCGGCGCCGCCAACAGCCAGTCCACATCGTGGGCGATCCAGGCCCGGCACCGCTGCGGCCTGCGAAACAGCCAGGCACTGGCGTGGCTGCACGCCCGCCAGCTTCCCTCGGGGGCCTACAACTACCAGCCCGGGCTGACGACGACGCCCGCCTGGGTCACCGGGCAGGTGCTGCCCGCCGTGAACGGGCGGTCGTACCCGGTCCGGTGAGCGGGCGGTTTCCCGCGGTTGTTACCGAAGCCAGACGGCGACGCTGACGATGATGTAGATCGTGACCAGCTGGAGGCCCTCCAGCCAGTTGGTCTCGCCGCCGCGGGCGACGAGCGTGGCGACGAGCGCCGCGGCGGCGAGCGCCGCGATCTGGAGCGGGTCGAACACGAGCGAGAGCTCGTCGCCGAGCAGCATCGACGAGAAGACGGCGATGCCGCTCGCCCCGAGGGCGATCTGGATGCCCGACCCGTACGCGATCGCCATCGAGAAGTCGATCCGGTTTCGGTAGGCCAGCCGAACGGCCGAGAAGTGCTCGGCGACGTTCCCGACGAAGGGGACGAGGATGAGCCCGACGAACGGCCGCGGCACGCCCAGCTGCTCGACGGTCGGCTTGATCGAGTCGACCAGCACCTCCGAGACGATCCCCGTCGCGACCGCCGTCACCGCCAGCGCCGCGACGGCCTCGCGCGTCGACCAGCGGGCGTGGCCGGGCTCGTCCTCAAACTTCTGGCCGGGCATGCTGAAGCTGAAGAGGATGTAGCCGCCGTAGCAGACGAGCAGGGCCGTCCCGGTCCACACCGACAGCACGTCGGCCGAGTCGGACGAGTGCAGCGCCGCGAACAGCGTCGGAAAGCCGAGGCCGGCGACGCCGAGCATCAGCATCGACGAGTTCGTCGCGGCGACCCGCTCGTTGAAGCTCTGGATGCCGTGCTTCCAGCCGCCGACGATGAGCGACAGGCCGAGGATCAGGAGCACGTTGCCGATCACCGAGCCGATGATGGAGGCCCGGGCGATGTCGTCGAGGCCGGCGTTGATCGCGAGGATGACGATCACGATCTCGGGCAGGTTCCCGAACGTGGCGTTCAGGAGCGCCGACGTGCGCGGGCCGGCGGTGTTCCCGGCCTGGTCGGTGGCCTCGCCCAGGAGCCACGCCAGCCCCATGAGCGCCAGGGAGGCGGCGCCGAACACGATCTCGCCGCGCACCGAGCCCGCCTTCAGGCCGACGGCGAGCACGGAGAGGGCGATGACGACGCCGAACCAGAGGTGGTCGCGACGGCTCACAGGTACCAGAAGGACGTCGCGACGATCGCGTAGACGGCCATGAGCTGGGCCCCCTCCAGCCAGTTCGACTCGCCGTCGGCGGCAATGAGCGCGGTGATCGTGACGGCGGCCGCGAGCGCGATCACCTGGATCGCCGGGAACACCAGATCGAAGTGGTGCGGGGTGAGGAGCGAGATGAAGACGAGCAGCGGCGCCACGCCGAGTGCCACCTGGAGCGACGAGCCCAGCGAGACGACCATCGAGAAGTCCATCTTGTTCTCGTAGGCGATCTTGATGCCCACGATGTTCTCGGCGATGTTCCCGACGATGGGGACGATCACGAGGCCCAGGAACGCCGCCGTGATGCCGAGGTCGGAGATCACGCCCTCGAGCGTTCCCACGAAGACGTCCGAGATCACGGCGACCGCCGCGGTCGATGCCAGGAGCAGCGCCATGGCGAGCCTGGCCGTCCAGTGCGGCACGGCTCCGTGCGAGCCGCCGGCCGAGCCGGTGCGGAAGTAGTAGACGAGGCTCAGAAGGTAGAGGCAGAGCAGGATCGCCGCGGTGACGTCGGAGATGGTCTGCGTGTCCGGCCCGGTGCCCCGCGCCGCCGCAAACGCCGTCGGGAGGCCCAGCCCGATCACCGCCAGCGCGAGCATCGACGCGTTCATCCCGGCGATCCGCTGGTCGAACGTCTGCGGCCCGTGCCGCAGGCCGCCGACGAGGAACGAGGCGCCCAGGACGAGCAGCGTGTTCCCGAGGATCGAGCCGGTGATCGATGCGGTCGCCACCTCGAGCTGGCCGGCGCGGATCGCGAAGATCGTGATGATGAGCTCGGCGGCGTTGCCGAACGTGGCGTTCAGCACGCCGCCCACCTTGGGCCCGGAGCTCTCGCCGAGCTGCTCCGTGGCGACGCCCACCATCCAGGCCAGCGCGACCAGCGCGGCGCCGGACATGAGGAAGACGGCCGTGTTGGGGGCGCCGGCGAGGTCGACCGCGCCGGCGGCGACCGCCAGGGTCGCGGCGGCGGCGACCGACGCCTGCTCGAAGCGGTTCAAGCCGCGATTCACGGGGGCGGAGCCTACCGGCCGGGGAGCGGCCGGCGGCCGGGGCTACTCGACGTAGGCGCCCATGTCGCGGAACTTGGCGCGGCGGCCGGCCCGGCGCTGCTGCGGCGGGATCGAGGCCAGGACGTCGAGCTCGATCTGGATCGCGTCGGCCAGGAGCTCCGCCGCCTTCGCGTGGTCGCGGTGCGCCCCGCCCGACGGCTCGGGCACGATCGCGTCGACCACGCCGAGGGCCAGGCAGGCGTCGGCCGTCGGGCGCAGGGCGGCGGCCGCCTTCCGCTTCGACGAGTCGCTCCCGTCCTTCCACAGGATCGCCGCGCAGCCCTCGGGCGAGATGACGGTGTAGATCGCGTTCTGCTGCATGAGCACGCGGTCGGCGATGCCGAACGCCAGCGCGCCGCCAGAGGAGCCCTCGCCGATCACGCAGGCCACGACCGGCACGCGCAGGCCCATGAGCGTGAGCTGGGAGCGGGCGATGGCGCCCGACTGGCCGCGCTGCTCAGCTCCGACCCCGGGCGCGGCGCCGGGCGTGTCGATCAGCGTGACCACCGGGAAGCCCAGGCGGGCGGCGATCGCGAAGACCCGCATCGCCTTGCGGTAGCCCTCCGGGCTCGGCATGCCGAAGTTGCGGTGGGTGCGCTGCTTCAGGTCACGGCCCTTCTGATGGCCGACGAAGGCCACGGTCCGGCCGCGGAACGAGCCGATGCCGGCCACGACGGCGGCGTCGTCGCCCTCCGCGCGGTCGCCGTGCAGCTCCAGGAAGTCGTCGCACATCCGGGCCAGGTAGTCGAGCGTGTAGGGGCGATCCTCGTGCCGGGCGAGCTGGACCGCGTGCCACGCATCGCCCTCACCGCGCCGCCGCAGGCGCCGGAACCGCTCAGTCGTCGCCATCGTCGCCGTTCCGGAACGGGTTCAGGTCGGAGATGCGCCGCCGCATGCCCGTCACCGCCCGGCCCAGGGCGCCGACCGGGTCGAGGTCGCCGACGAGCACCGGGGGGCGGTAGGGCTGGCCGCCGGTCAGGAGCGCGAGCGAGCGGGCGACCGCGTCGCGCAGCTCCGGCCGCGGCACGATCAGGTCGACGTGCCCGTGACGGTAGTTCGACTCCGCCAGGCCGAAGTCGTCGGGCAGGTCCTCACGGGTCGTCTGCTTCACGACGCGCGGCCCCGAGAACGAGAGCAGCGCCCCGGGCTCGGCGATGATGACGTCCCCGAGCGCGGCGAAGCTCGCCGCCACGCCGCCCGTCGTCGGATGCACCAGGACCGAGACGAACGGCCGTCCGGCCTCCCGCAGCTCGTCGACCGCCGCGACGGTCTTCGCCATCTGCATGAGCGCCAGGACGCCCTCCTGCATCCGGGCGCCGCCGGAGGCCGACACCGAGACCAGCGGCAGGCGCATCTCGACGGCCAGGTCGGCGGCCCGGGCGAACTTCTCGCCCACCACCGAGCCCATGCTGCCGCCCAGGAACGAGAAGTCCAGCACGACGACGGCCGTGGACGTCCCGCCGATCGAGCACGAGCCGGCGATCGCCGCGTCGCGAAGACCGGTCGAGCGCTCGGCGGCCCGCAGCCGCTCCGGGTAGGGCTTCGAGTCGACGAACTCCAGGGGATCGTCGGAGTGCAATCCCCGCGCCACCTCGGTGAAGCTGCCCTCGTCGGCGAGCTGGACGATGCGCTCCCGGGCCGTCACCGGGAAATGGTGCCCGCAGTTGGTGCACACCCGCAGGTTGGCCACCATCTCGTCCTCGCGGTAGTGCGAGTTGCAGACCGGGCAGGTGTTGCGGGTGCGAGGCGCCGGCTCGGGCGGGCCGCCGCCGTCGGAGCGGCTGATGTCGACGCTGATCTTCTCGGCCATTACGACGAGTCCCCGTCCCAGCGGCTGATGACCAGCACCGCGTTGTGGCCGCCGAAGCCGAACGAGTTCGAGATCGCCACGCGGACGTCGGCGTCGCGGCCCACGTTCGGCACGTAGTCGAGGTCGCAGTCCGGGTCGGGATCGGTCAGGTTGATCGTGGGCGGGATGTAGCTGTCGCGCATCGCGAGCACCGTGATCGCCGCCTCGACGGCGCCGGTCGCCCCGAGCATGTGCCCCGTCTCGCTCTTCGTCGACGACACCGGGATCCGGTACGCCCGCTCCTCGCCGAGCGCGATCTTGAGTGCGCGGGTCTCGGCGGAGTCGCCGGCCGGCGTCGAGGTGCCGTGCGCGTTCACGTATCCGATGTCCGCCGGCGTCACGCCGGCGTCGTCCATCGCCATCGTCATCGCTCGGGCCGGGTTCGTGCCGACCGGGTCGGGTTCGGTGACGTGGTGCGAGTCCGACGACATGCCGTAGCCGAGCACCTCGGCGTAGATCCGGGCGCCGCGGGCCCTGGCCCGCTCGAGCTCCTCCAGCACGAGCACGGTCGAGCCCTCCGAGAGGATGAACCCGTCGCGGCCCAGGTCGAACGGACGGCTCGCGCCCTCGGGATCGTCAAGCCGCCGCGAGAGCGCACGCATGGTGCCGAAGCCGCCCAGCGCCAGAAGCGTGATGGGCGACTCGACGCCGCCGGCCAGCATCGCGTCGGCCATCCCGGCGCGGATGTAGAGCGTCGCGTTCCCGAGCGACATGCCCGAGGCCGCGCACGCCGTCGTCTCGGTCGTGAGCGGGCCGCGCGTGCCGAGCGCCATCGACGTCTCGGCGGCGCCCATGTTCGAGATGAGCGCCGTCACCCAGAACGGGTTCAGCCGGTCGGGGCCGGCGTCGAAGAGCTTGCGATAGGCCACCTCCTGCGTGCGCAGGCCGCCGATGCCCGTGCCGATCGAGCAGCCGATGCGGGCCGCGTCGGCGGCGATGTCGAGGTCGGCGTCCTTCACCGCCTGGGTGGCCGCGGCGACGGCAAGCTGGGCGAAGCGATCGGTCTTCCTGACCGACTTCCGGTCCATGTACTGAAGCGGGTCGAAGTCCTTGACCTGGCCGGCGATGTTCGGCGTGCCCTCGGGCACCTCGAACTCCTCCACGCGCGAGACGCCCGACTTCCCGGCCCTGATGTTCGTCCAGGTCTCCTCGATCGTGTTGCCGCACGGAGTGATCCCGCCGAGTCCGGTGATCACCACCCGCCGGCGTCCGTTCGTCTCGCTCACGTCCCCAGCCCTCCGTCCACCGCCAGCACGTGCCCCGTCACGAACGCGGACGCGTCCGAGACCAGGAACCGCACGGCCCGCGCCACGTCGTCGGTCGTCCCCAGCCGCCCCAGCGGCGTCGACTTCAGGATGGCGTCCCGGGCCGGTTCGGGGAGGGCGTCGGTGAGCTCGGTCGAGATGTACCCGGGCGCAATCGCGTTCACGCGGATGCCGCGGCCGCCCAGCTCCTTGGCCAGCGACTTCGTGAGGCCGATCAGGCCGGCCTTGGAGGCCGCGTAATTCGTCTGCCCGGCGTTCCCGTGCACGCCGACGACCGACGACATGTTGACGATCGACCCTGCCCGCCGCTTCAGCATCGGGCGCGCCACCGCCCGGCAGGTGAAGAACGCCCCGCCCAGGTTGGTGTCGATCACGTCGCGCCAATCCTCCTCGGCCAGCTTCATGATGAGGTTGTCGCGGGTGATGCCTGCGTTGTTCACGAGGATGCCGATCGGGCCGATCTCCGTCTCGACGTGCTCGACGAGGCCCGTCGCGCCCTGCATGGTCGCCACGTCGCCCTGGACGGCGTGCGCGCCCTCGCCGATCTCGGCGCGGACGCTCTCGGCCGCCGCGGCGTTGGACGTGTAGTTGACGACGACCTCGGCGCCGGCGCGCGCCAGCTCGGCGCACACCGCGGCCCCGATGCCGCGCGAGCCGCCCGTCACGAGCGCCACCTGCCCGCGAAGCTCACGATCCGGCAAGGCTCGCCTCCGCCGCATGGAGCTCCTCGGGCGTTCCGATCGACACGGCGGTGACCGAGCGGTCGATCCGCTTCACGAGACCGCCCAGGACGCCGCCCGGGCCGATCTCGACGAAGGTGCGGACACCGTCCGAGAGCAGCCCCTGCACGGCCTGCGTGAACCGCACCGGCGCCGTCACCTGCTCGACCAGGAGGCCGGGGATGCGGTCGACCGTCTCGAGCTTCGACGACACCGTCGACATGAGCCGCGTCTTCAACTCGCCGAAATGCGCCGCGCGTACGACGGGCTCGAGGCGCTGGGCGGCATCCTCGACGAGCGGGCTGTGGAACGCGCCCGAGACGCGCAGGCGCACGACCTTCGCGCCCAGCTCGCGGGCCTTCTCGCCGACGGCCGCCACGCCGCTCTCGCGGCCCGAGATGACGAGCTGGCCGGGGCAGTTGTAGTTGGCCGGCCACACGTCGCCGGCCTCGGCGCAGAGCCGCTCGACCTCCTCGTCGGCCAGGCCGAGCACGGCTGCCATCGCGCCCTTGGCGCGTGACGCCGCCATCGCCAGGCCGCGTTCCCGGACGAGCCGCGTCACGACTCCGACGCCGACCGAGTCGGCGGCCGCGATCGCCGCGTATTCGCCGACGCTGTGGCCGATCACGACGTCGGGCTTCACGTTGAGGCGCGCCTGCACCGCCCGCAGCGCCGCCAGCGACGCCGTGACGAGCGCCGGCTGGGTGATCTCCGTCTCGGACAGCCGCTCGATCGGCCCGTCGAAGCACACCCGCCGCAGGTCGAAGTCGACCTCGTCGGAGGCCTCGTCGAACACCTGCCTCGCCTCGGGGAACTCCCGGGCCATCTCGCGCCCCATGCCCACGCGCTGGCTGCCCTGTCCCGGGAAGCAGAACGCGACCTTGTTCATCTCGCCTCCTTCTGAGGGAGTGTCCATTCCATCACGCACGAACCCCAGGAGAGCCCTCCTCCGAAGCCCGTCATGAGGACGATGTCGCCGGCCTTGATGCGCCCGTCGGCGTGCGCCTCGTCGAGGCAGATGGGGATCGATGCGGCCGACGTGTTGCCGAACCTGTCGACGTTCGCGATCACCCTGTCCTCGGCGAGGCCCAGACGGCGGGCGGCGTGGTCGATGATGCGCCGGTTCGCCTGGTGGGGCACGAACACGTCGACGTCGGCGACCGTGAGGCCGGCGGCGCCGAGCGCCCGCAGCGCCGAGTCCACCGAGACTGTCGTCGCGAACTTGTACACCTGCGCCCCGTCCATGTGGACGTAGCCGTCGGCGGAGGGATCGGTGCTGTGCCCGGCGGCGGCCACCTCGAGCAGGCCGCCGCCCGAGCCGTCGGAGCCGAGCTCGAAGCCGAGGATGCCGGCCGTCGAGCTGTTCCGGGCCAGCACCACCGCGCCCGCGCCGTCGCCGAAGAGCACGCACGTCGATCGGTCGCCCCAATCGAGCAGGCGCGAGAAGACCTCGGTCCCGACCACGAGCACCCGCTCGGCCAGCCCCGCGCTCAGCTGGCCGTAGGCCTGCGCGAGCGCATAGACGAAGCCGGTGCACGCGGCCGACAGGTCGTACCCGGCGACGCCGCGCGCGCCGACGGCCTCGCCGATCAGCGTCGCCGTCGCCGGGAAGTAGAAGTCGGGGCTGGCCGTGGCGGTCACGATCAGGTCGAGGTCTGTCCCGGCGACGCCGGCGCTCTCGAGCGCACGCGCCGCGGCCGCGGCGCCCAGCACCGCCGCGGACTCGCCGTCGGCCGCGATCCGGCGCTGGCGGATGCCGGTGCGCGCAGCGATCCACTCGTCGGAGGTCTCGACCATCGTCGCGATCTCGTCGTTCGTCATGACCCGCTCGGGGAGGTGCGACCCCACCCCGATCACCTCGACGCCGCGACGGCAGGTCGCGATCACCCGAGCTCCCCCTCCACGAGGGCGAAGGTGAGCGTGCCCCGGCAGGCCAGCTCGCCGGCCACCGTGGCCTCCGCCTCGGCCCGCCCCACCGGCCCGCGCAGGCGGGAGATCTCGCAGCGCAGGTCGAGCGTGTCGCCGGGACGGACGATGCGCTTGAAGCGGACGCCGTCGATGCCGGCGAAGAGCACGAGCCGGCCGGCGAAGTCGGGATGCGCGAGGCCGCAGATGGCGCCCACCTGGGCAAGGGCCTCGACCTGGAGCACGCCGGGCATGATCGGGTTTCCCGGGAAGTGCCCGGCCAGGTACCAGGCGTCGTCCTTCACGAAGTAGCTCCCGGCGGCGCGCACGCCGGCTTCGAGCTCGGTGATCTCGTCGACGAGGAGGAAGGGCTCGCGGTGCGGGATGATGTCGCAGATCGCGTCGCGCCCGAGCGGCAGCGCCGCCCCGGCGATCACCCGGCGGCCGCGCGGGCCACGGGTTCGAGCGCCCGGCGCATGCGGGCCCGGCCGCGGTGGGCGTGGCACTTCACCGTCCCCACCGGCATGCCCATCTCGGCCGCGATCTCCTCGTACGAGAGCTGGAGCACGTCCTTCAGCACCATCACCCGCCGCTGATCGTCGGAGAGCGCCCGCATGCACTCCGCCAGGTGCCGGCGCTGGTCGCGCCACTCCGCCGCCTCCTGCGGGACCTCGTCGCTTGCGAACTCCGTCGTCAGCTCCAGCGGCTGGTGCCGGCGCCGGCGCTGGCGCTCGCCCAGGTCGCGGCACGTGTTCGCCACCAGGCTGTAGAGCCAGGTCTGGAACCGGGCCTCCCCTCGAAACTGGCCGATGCGGGTGCAAAGCTTGGCGAGCGCCTCCTGGGCGGCGTCCTCGGCGTCCTCGTGATCCGAGAGCAGGTACCCGGCCAGCCGCCGCACGCCCGGTGCGTGGCGCTCGACCAGCGTCTCCAGCGCCCGCCCGTCGCCGTCCTTGGCGCGGACCGCCAGCACCAGATCCGACAGGCCGCCATACGCCGGCTGGTCACGTACCCGGTCTCGGAGGACTAGACGCGCCTCCGCCCGTTTGGGTTGCGGGAACATGCGGGCGATATCCTAGTGACATGCGGGACGGGACGTTGCGTCCGGACGCGGTCGTGCCCCTCCTGCGCGGCGCCTTCGGGCGCCCCTACGTATGGCGCGAGACCTGCCCGTCCACGCAGGAGCTCGCCCGCGGCATGCCGGAGGGCGGCGTCGCAGCGTGCGAGGAACAGACCGCCGGCCGCGGCCGCCGCGGACGGGCGTGGGTCAGCCCGCGCGGCGCGGGCCTGCTCTTCTCGCTCTCGCTGCGTCCGCGCACGCCTCCCGAGCGGCTCCCGCCGCTGACGCTGGTGGTCGCCGGGGCGGTGGCCGAGGCGGTCTGGCCGCAGGCGGCGGTGCGCTGGCCGAACGACGTCGTCGTCGAGGGGCGCAAGCTGGCCGGGATCCTGGCCGAGGTGCGCGACGGCGAGGTCGTCGCCGGCATCGGCGTGAACGCCAACCACGAGGCCGGCGACTTCCCCGCCGACGCCCGGGTCGCACCGGTGTCGCTGCGGCTCCTGCGCGGCGGGCCGGTCGACCGCGCCGCACTCCTCGCCGACGTCCTGGAGACCGTCGAGGCCCGCTACCGGGAGTTCGAGCAATCGGGGTTCACGGGCCTCGCGCGCGACGACCTGCGCGGCCGCCGGGTGCGGCTCGCCGGCGGCGACGACGGCCTCTGTGAGGGCGTGGACGAGCGCGGGCGGCTGGTCGTGGCGGGCGTGCCCCACACCGCCGACGAGGTCGTCTCCGTCGAGCTCAGCCGTTGAGAAGCGCGTGCACGGAGTCGACGTCGGCGGCCCCCGGGAACATGTAGCGCACCCGCATCCGCGCCGCCGCCGAGCCACCGTCCCAGCTCGCCAGCTCGTGGCCTGCGGCCGGCACCTGCACCTCGCAGGTCCGCCCCGGCGCCCCGGTGCACGACCCGGCGTCCACCCACGAGCTCGACCCGAAGTCCCAGAACGCGACTCCAACCGGTCCGCCGCCGGTCGTGGCGACGCTCGTGCCGGCCAGCGTGCCGGCGAGCGCGACCGGCCGCGTCGCGGGCAGGCCGAAGTCGGCGACGAGCTCGGTCCCGGGGCTTCCTCCGGACGGCGCGATGTCGAGCGTCGCGCCCTCCGGATGCGCGAGGCTGGCCAGGTTCCCGGCCGTGACGGTGCCCTGGGTGACCGCGAACCCGTCGGGCGGCGCGCGCAGGCCCCACAGCGGCAGCGTCCCGAGGGTGCCCGAGAATCCGAGCGCCCGCGGCGCCGAGATGCTCCACCGGTAGGTCCCGCCGGGCAGGACCGGCGCCCGCCCGTTCCACGTCCAGCGGATGTGGTGGTTGGTGTGCCGGCGGGTCGCGACGGCCTCGCCGCCCGGGCCGCGGATCGTGAGCGTGAACGGCGTCGTCCGGGAGAACCTGGCCCGCATGAGCAGCGGGAGCACTGCGTCCGGGGCGATCCGGTGCAGGTTCGGCACGTGCCGCGGCGCCCAGATCTTGGGCAGCCCGATCGACTGCGCCTTCGCGCGGATGCGCGGCAGGAGGGCGTAGAGCGCCGACCCCGGGCACGACGTCGGATAGCCGTCGCGATGCCCCGAAACGGCATTCATCACCACAGAGCGGCCGGTGCGGTAGCGGGGGTTGCCCGACGAGGTCATCTCGACGCGGGCCTTCGGGTTCACGTGCGCCACGTCGAGCCGCCAGGCGATCAGCCGCTCGAGCGCCGCGACGGCGGCGTGCGGCGGGCGCGACGAGGTGTACGTGCCGATGACGGCGATGCCCGACGACCCCGTGTTGAAGCCCTTGGTCTGGGCGCCGATGACCGGCTTCGTCATCCCGCCGTAGCGGCCCTCGAAGACGGTGCCGCACTTGTCGACGAGAAAGTTGTATCCGATGTCGTTCCACCCGTTCGCGCGCACGTGGTAGGCGTAGATGCCGCGCACGATGCGGGCGGACTCGGAGCACGGCGCCGACGTCGCCGTGTCGGTGTGGTGGACGAAGACCATCTTGAGCTCGGGCGCGAATACGGGCGCCGCCCGCCGCATCGCCTCGTCCGCATGCCAGCCGGCCCGGGTCACGATCCTGGGCCGGACGGCGAGCGCAGGCACCACCGTCCCGGGTCGCGGTGAGGCCGTCCTCGGGCTGGTCACGAAGGTGACCGCGACGTCGCGGACGTCGCCGCTTCGGCGCAGGCGCACCCGCCGTGCCGGCCCCGTCCACACCGGCTCCGTCCGCTCGAGCGCCACCCAGCGCGTCCAGGCCCCGCTCGTGGTGCGAGCCCGCAGGTGGACGCTGCCCGAGCCGCGCCAGCGGACACCCACGAGCTGGAACGTCCGGGTCGCGTGGATCGCGTGGCCGAACGGGCGCGTGAGGTGCGGTGCGGCGGCGAGGCGCACGGAGCCGCCCGCGAGCGCCGCCGGTGCCATCGCGAGCGACCCGAGCACCACCACCACACATCCCACTCGACCGCCCACGCCCATCCCGCATTATCGGCTCCGCCACAAAACCCTGCGAGATCTGCCGGTAAGATTTGTGTGAAGGCACCGGGATGCGAACGCGGCTCGTCATCATGCTGCTCGTCCTGGCCGGCCTGGCGGGCATCCCACAAGCCGCCGCCGGCGCCGCGTCCGGACGTCCGCTGGTGCTGGCGATCAAGCTCGACAGCGAGATCAACCCGGTCTCGGCAAGCTTCGTGAAGGACTCCATCGACCGCGCCAAGTCGGATCACGCCGCCGCGCTCGTGATCCTGCTCGACACCCCCGGCGGGCTCTCGACCTCGATGGAGGACATCTACAAGGCCGAGCTCGCCTCGCCGGTCCCGGTCATCGTGTACGTCTCGCCGGACGGGGCGCGGGCGGCCTCGGCCGGGGTCTACGTCACGATGGCATCCGACGTCGCCGCGATGGCGCCGGTCACGAACATCGGCTCGGCCACGCCGATCGACTCGAGCGGGGGCAACATCGGAAGCGACCTCCGCAGGAAGATCCTGAACGACGCCGAGAAGAAGGTGAAGGTGCTGGCCGACACCCACGGCCGAAACGGCGACGCGGCCGTCCTCACCGTCTCGAAGGCGGCCAACTACACCGCCGACGAGGCGCTCAACGAGCACCTGGTCGACTACGTCTCACCCAGCCTCCCGGCGCTCCTGAACACCGTCGACGGCGTGACAACGAACTACAAGCACGTCACCCTGCACACGGCCGGCGCACGAATCGAGACGCTCGACATGCCGTGGACGCTGAAGCTGCTCAACATCCTGATCGACCCCAACCTGCTCTACCTGCTCTTCCTCGCCGGGATCGGCGGGATCGCCTACGAGGTCTTCCACCCGGGCGTCATCCTGCCCGGCACCCTGGGCGGGGTCTCGCTCATCCTCGCGCTGTTCGGATTCTCGGTCGTCCCGATCAACCTGGCGGGCGCCGCCCTCATCGTGTTCGGCGTCGCTCTCCTGGCCGTGGAGGGGTGGGTGACGAGCCACGGCCTCATCGGCCTCTCGGGGGTGATCGCGCTCTGCGCGGGCGGGCTCATGCTGTTCCGCACGCCCGGGTCCGGCGCGGGTGTCAACCCGTTCCTCGTGATCGGCATCGGCATCGTGTTCGGCGGCGGCCTGGCATTCATCGCCACCAAGGTCATCGCGGCCCGTCACCAGCCGGTCGGCGTCTACGGCGCCGGCGCGGTCGGCCTCCTCGGCCAGCGCGCCGTGGTGCGCGTGCCGCTGCGGCCGCGCGGTCAGGTGTTCCTGCGCGGCGAGCTGTGGGAAGCTGAGGTGGAGGACACCGAGGTCGACACCGGCGCGGAGGTCGTCGTCGACAAGGTCGAGGGCCTGACCCTGCACGTCTCCCCCGCCCCACCACCTATCGAAGGAGCCACCACGTGATCGTACTCGCATCGCCCGCTCCATTCATCGCCCTGGCAATCGTCCTGGCGTTCGCCATCGCCATCCTCGCGAGCTCGGTGCGGGTGCTGCGCGAGTACCAGCGCGGAGTCGTCTTCCGGCTCGGGCGGCTCCTCGGCGACCCGAAGGGCCCGGGGCTCTTTCTGCTGATCCCGATCATCGACCGGATGGTGCAGGTCGACCTGCGCACGATCACGCTCGTCGTGCCGCCGCAGGAGATCATCACCAAGGACAACGTGCCCGCCCGTGTGAACGCGGTGGCCTACTTCCGGGTGGTGAGCCCCGTTGCGGCCATCGTCGAGGTCGCCGACTTCGGGCTCGCGACGCTTCAGATCGCCCAGACGACGCTGCGCTCGGTGCTCGGCCAGCACATGCTGGACGAGCTGCTCTCGGAGCGCGACAAGATCAACCAGATCCTCCAGAAGATCATCGACGAGCAGACCGAGCCGTGGGGCATCAAGGTGAACGTCGTGGAGGTGAAGGACGTCGAGATCCCGACCGGCATGCAGCGGGCGATGGCCCGCCAGGCGGAGGCCGAGCGGGAGCGCCGCGCGAAGGTCATCTCGGCCGAGGGCGAGTACCAGGCTTCGACCAAGCTCGGCGAGGCCGCGGCGGTCATCAGCCAGAACCCGATCGCGCTCCAGCTGCGCTACCTCCAGACGCTGCTCGAGATCTCGGGCACCAACAACTCGACCACGATCCTGCCGATCCCGATCGATATCCTCAGGGCACTGGGAAGCGGAAAGGCCGACCCCGAATAGACGTCCGGACGAACCCGCTCACCGGCGTCCCGGTCATCGTCGCGCCGGGACGCTCCCGCCGGCCCGGGGCGCAGGGCCGGACGACGCGGATCGCCGACGCGTCGACCTGCCCGTTCTGCGAGGGGCACGAGGCGATGACGCCGCCCGAGGTGCAGGCCTTCGGCCGTCCGGACGGCGCACCGGCGGACTCCCCCGGGTGGACGGTGCGCGTCGTCCCGAACAAGTTCCCGGCGATTCCCGGTCAGGAGGTCGTGATCCACGGGCCGGAGCACGTGCTCGCCTTCGCCGATCTGCGCCCGGAGATCCTGCGGACGACCGCGGAGGCCTGGGGAGCGCGTCACGAGGCCCATCGCGCGGAGGCCGCCTGGACGGCTGTGGCGGTGAACGAGGGCCCGGCCGCGGGAGCGTCGCTCGATCACTCCCACTCCCAGGTCGTCCCGTTTCCCGAGATCCCGCCCGTGGTCGCGGCGCAGGCCGCCGCCTTCCATGACCAGTGCACCCTGTGCTGGGCGCTCGGGGTCGAAGACGCGCGCACGGTCCGGCACGCCGACGGCCTGCGGACGATCGCGCCCGCCTGGAGCCGGTTCGCCTACGAGCTGTGGATCGCCCCGGACGCCCACGTGCCCGAGCCCGGCTGGGGCGACCTCGCGGCGGCGATCGCCCACGCCGCCGGGCGGCTCCGTGCCGTCCTGGGCGCCGGCCTGGCCTGGAACTGCGTCGTCTACGCGGCGCCGGAGGGCGCGGAGCGCTGGCACTGGCATGCCGAGGTGTGGCCGCGGCTCACGATCGTCGCCGCCGCCGAGCTGGGAGCCGGCGTGTGGATCAACATCGTCGACCCCGATATCGCCGCCGAGGAGCTGCGGCAGGCGTCGAGGTCGGCGGTCGAGCCCGACGCCTAGCGGTTGCACGCCACGGGCCTTACACTTTCTGGGCGTTCGGGGAAGGAGACAGGTTGGGCAGGATCGAGCGAGGCATCGGCTTCACGCGTGAGACGTGGTCGCTTCTGCGCGGACGGCCGGGTCTGGTCGTCCTCCCCGCCATCGCGCTTGCGCTCCAGGCAGCGGTCGTGGCACTCCTGCTGGCGCCGTTCTCGCTCGACGTACTCGGTCGCCACTCGCGCTGGGACATCTTCATCGACGGCGCAGTCTGTGCCTATCCGCTCACGTTTGTGTCGACGTTCTTCAACGTGGCCTACTACGCGCAGGTGGACGCGGACTTCCGGGGCCGGCCGATCGGCGCTCGCGATGCGCTTCGCCGGTCAGGCGCGCGGCTCTCGACAATAGCGGCGTGGACGCTGCTCACGACCGGCGTTGGGCTCGCGCTGCGCGCCATCGAGCAGCTCCCCTACGCCGGCAGCGTGGCTGGACGGATCGTCACGAGCTTCCTCGACGCCGCCTGGGCCGTGGCGAGCTTCTTCGTGGTGCCCGCCCTCGCCCTCGACGATACCGGCGTTCGCGACTCGCTTCGGAGCTCGGTGACGACGATCCGCGCTCGTTGGGGCGAGACCGCGACGGGAACCGTCGTCATCGGCGGAGCCGGTCTCCTCGTCATCGTGCCAATCATGGTTGCCGGCGCGATCGGCTTCTTCATCCGTGGGGCCCATCCCGCGGCGGGATACGGACTGCTGACTCTCGCCGTCGCCACGGCGGCCGCGGTGATCGTGGTCCAGGAGGCCGTGACCGAGGCGTTCCGAGTCGCCGTCTTCCGGTACGCCTCCGGCGAGGCGACCGTGGCGCCGTTTGCAGAGACCCGCCTCGCCGCGGCCTTCGAGCCGCGGCCGAGGCGCCGCTTCTTCGGCTAGTCCTTCGCCTCCCGCCGCGCCTGGAACTCCCGCGCCGCCTCGATCGCGGCCGGGAGCGTCATGCCCTTGTCCTTGGCCTGCTTGATCAGCATGACGAGCTCGACCGAGCGCATGTCGTACGTGCGCTGCTTCCGGCCGTTCGTCTCGATGCGGGCCTTCGTCGTCCAGTAGTCGAGCTGCATCTTCGAGACGCCGGCGACGGCGCACACCTGGCTCAGGTACAGGTCGAGTTGGTCGAGCCGCGCCGGGATGTCGACCGGTTCGAGGAGGTCTGCCTGTTGCACGCGCAACGGATTTCGCTAATCGGTCGCGGAATCCTCCACGTCACCCGTGACGACGTCCGCCTGGGTCGGCTCGGTGACACGGGCGATTGACGAGACGGTGTCGTCGCCGCGCAGGTTCATCAGCCGCACGCCCTGGGTCGAGCGACCCATCCGCGAGATCCCGTCGGCGGCGGTGCGGATGATCGTGCCCTCGCGCGAGATCAGCATGACCTCGTAGCCGTCGCGGACGATCATCGACCCTGCCAGCCGGCCGCGGGCCTCGGTATAGCGAATCGTGAGGACGCCCATGGTGCCGCGGCCCTTCGTGGGGTATTCCTCGATGCGCGTCCGCTTGCCGAAGCCGTTCTCGGTCACGACCAGGAGGTCCTGGTCGTCCCGTGCGATCTCCACGGCGATCACCTCGTCGCCCTTGCGGAGCTTCATCCCCGAGACGCCGGAGGCGACCCGGCCCATCGGGCGGACGTCGCCCTCCGAGAACCGCACCGCCTGGCCGTTTCGCGACACCATGAGGATGTGGTCGTCGCCGTCGGTCAGGCGCACGCCGATCAGCTCGTCGTCCTCGCGGATCTTGAGCGCGATGATGCCGTCGGCCTTGAGCACGGTGTCGTAGGCCTTGAACTCGGTCTTCTTCACGATGCCCTTGCGGGTCGCGAAGAGCAGATAGAGGCCCTCGTCGTAGGCGCGCGTCTCGATCACGGCCATCACCTGCTCGTCCTGGCGCAGCGGCAGAACGTTCACGAGCGCCCGGCCCTTGGACTGGCGGTTCCCCGTGGGAAGCTCGTGCACCTTGATCCGGTAGACCTTCCCGACCGACGTGAAGAACAGCAGGTAGTCGTGCGTGGAGGCGACGAACAGGTGCTCGATGTAGTCGTCCTCCTTGGTGTCCATGCCGATCACGCCGATCCCGCCACGGCCCTGGACGCGGTACTGGGACAGCGCGAGCCGCTTGATGTAGCCGGACCGGGTGATCGAGATGACCATGTCCTCCTCGGCGATCAGCTGCTCGAGGTCGATCTCGCCCTCGGCGGGCAGGATCTCGGTGCGCCGGTCGTCGGCGAACTGATCCCGGATCTCGAGCAGCTCCTCGCGGATGAGCGCCATCAGCCGGGCCTCGTCGGCGAGGATCGCGCGCAGCTCGGCGATGCGCTCGAGGAGGTCGGCGTGCTCGTCCTTGACCCGCTTTCGCTCGAGGCCCGTGAGCGCGCGAAGGCGCATGTCGAGGATCGCCTGGGCCTGGATCTCGCTCAGCCCGAACTGCTCCATGAGGCCCTGCCGGGCGGTATCGCTGTCGTCCGCACCGCGGATGAGCGCAATGACGGCGTCGAGATTGTCGAGCGCGATCAGGTAGCCCTCGAGGACGTGCGCCCGGCGCTCGGCCCTGTCGAGCTCGAACTTCGTCCGCCGGGTGACCACCTCCTTCTGGTGGTCGAGGTAGTGCACGAGCATCTGCCGCAGCGAGAGCGTGCGCGGGACGCCGTCGACCAGCGCCACCATGTTGACCCCGAAGGTCGTCTGGAGGGCGGTGTGCTTGAAGAGCTTGTTCAGCGCCACCATCGGGATCGCGTCGCGCTTCAGCTCGATGCGAATCCGGGTGCCCGTGTGGTCGGAGTCGTCGTTGATGTCGGAGATCTCGGTGAGCACCTTGGCCTGGATGAGCTCGGCGACCTTGGTGATCACCCCGTCGTCGCCGCCCTTCTTGACCATGTAGGGCAACTCGGTGACGATGAGGGCGTTGCGGCCGCCCTTCTGCTCCTCGGTGTGCACCTTGGCGCGCATCACGACCCGGCCGCGCCCCGTCGCGTAGGCGTCGCGGATCCCGCCGATGCCCATGACGCTCGCGGCCGTCGGGAAGTCCGGGCCCTTGATGTGCTGCATGATGTCTTCGAGCGTGGCGTCGGGGTTGTCGATCAGCTCGACCGCCGCGTCGATGGTCTCGCCCAGGTTGTGCGGCGGGATGTTGGTCGCCATGCCGACGGCGATCCCGGCCGACCCGTTGACGAGCAGGTTCGGGAACCGCGACGGCAGGACGGTCGGCTCGCGGTGGCGCCCGTCGTAGTTCGGCACGAAGTCGACCGTGTCGGCGTCGATGTCGCGCAGCATCTCGACGGCCAGCTTTTGAAGCCGGCACTCGGTGTAGCGCATCGCGGCCGCGCCGTACCCGTCCTGGTTTCCGAAATTGCCCTGGCCGTCGACGAGGGGGTACCGCAGCGAGAACCACTGGGCGAGCCGGACGAGCGTGTCGTAGGCGGCCGTGTCGGAGTGCGGGTGGTACTTGCCGAGCACATCGCCGACCACGCGCGAGCACTTCGAGTAGGGCCGGCCCGGCTGGAGGCCGCTCTCGGACATCGAGAACAGCACACGCCGGTGCACCGGCTTCAGGCCGTCGCGGACGTCGGGCAGCGCCCGGCTCACGATCACGCTCATGGCGTAGTCGAGGTAGCTCGAGCGCATCTCCTCGGAGAGCTCGCGCTGCTCGATCCGGCCGCCTCCCAGGGAGTCGATCACCATCTCAGAGGGCTCCTATGACGAGCGAAAAGCAACCAGCGCAAGGACGCACCGAGCGACGCGTGCTGAGCACGCGAGCGAGGGAGGACGCAGCGATGCGAGGCTTTGCAGCCGTCATATGTCCAGGAACTTCACGTCGCGGGCGTTACGCTCGATGAAGTCGCGGCGCGGCTCGACCTTGTCGCCCATGAGCACCGAGAACATCTCGTCGGCGGCGGTGGCGTCCTCGACCGATACCTGCTGGAGGACGCGGTTCGCCGGGTCCATCGTCGTCTCGCGCAGCTGGCTGGGGTTCATCTCGCCGAGGCCCTTGAACCGCTGGAGGTTGAGCCCCTCCTTGGCCATCTCGAGAATGGCGGGGCGCAGCTCCTCGTACGTGTGCACGACCTCGTCGAGCTTGCCCATCCGCACGGTGAACGGCGGCGGGCCGACGATCTCGACCAGCCGGGCGTGGGTGGCCTTGAGGCTGCGGTAGCCCTGGCTGTCGAAGAGCGCCAGCGGGACCGACATGATGCGCGCCGCGCCCGTCGTCTTCTCGATGATCCGCACCTGGAGCGCGTCGTCGGACGACCCCATCACCTCAACGCGGTGCGGCTCGTCGTCGGGCACCTCAGACGTGAAGTAGGCCTCGAGATCGGCGAGGCTCTCGACGGGCCGCTCGATGAGGCGGTGGTCCTTCACGTAGCTGACCGCGGCCGGACCGTAGAGCTCCTTGAGCTTGGACGCCCAGCCCTCGTACTCGCGCACCGCGCGCTGGAGCCGCTGGAGCCGGGTCTCGGTGAAGCGCACCTCGGTGCCGTCGCGGTCGAGGATCTCGATCTTGTCGAGTCGCTCGTGGATCAGCCACTCCTCGAGCTGGAGCTCCTTCTCGAAGTAGCGGTCGTCGGAGCCGACGCGCAGCTTGTAGAGCGGCGGCTGCGCGATGTACACGTAGCCCTCCTCGATCAGCTCCTTCATGTGCCTGAAGAGGAACGTGAGGATCAGCGTGCGGATGTGGGCGCCGTCGTGGTCGGCGTCGCAGGTGACGACGACCTTGTGGTAGCGCGCGCCCTCGATCTTGAACTCCTCGCCGATGCCCGTGCCGATCGCGGTGATCATCGCCTGGATCTCGTTGTTGGAGAGCACCTTGTTGATGCGGGCCTTCTCGACGTTGATGATCTTGCCGCGCAGCGGGAGGATCGCCTGGAACCGGCGGTCGCGGGCGTCGACGGCGCTCCCGCCGGCGGAGTCGCCCTCGACGAGGAAGAGCTCGGCGGCGTGCGGGTCGCGGTCGGTGCAGTCGGCCAGCTTGCCCGGCAGGCCGCCGCCGACGAGGGCCGTCTTCCGGCGGATCAGGTCGCGCGCCTTCCGCGCCGCCTGGCGGGCCCGGCTGGCGGCGATCAGCTTGTTCACGATCGCCCGCGCCTCGGCCGGGTGCTCTTCGAGGTACTCGCCGAGCTTCGCGTTGCAGATGGTCTCGACCAGGCCGCGGATCGACGGGTTGCCGAGCTTGGTCTTCGTCTGGCCCTCGAACTGCGGCTCGCGCACCTTCACCGACACGATGGCCGCCAGGCCCTCGCGGCAGTCGTCGCCGGTGAGGGGCTCCTCCTTCTCCTTCAGAAGCCCCTTTGCCCGGGCGTAGTCGTTCAACGTGCGGGTCAGCGAGGACTTGAAGCCGGAAAGGTGGGTGCCGCCCTCATGCGTGTTGATGTTGTTGGCGAAGGAGTACGTGGACTCGACATACGAGCCGTTCCACTGCATCGCCACCTCGAGCTGGCCCTCGTCGGTCTCGCTCTCGAAGTAGACCACGTCCTTGTGGACGCTGTCCTTGCCGTCGTTGACGTAGAGGATGAAGTCGGCGATGCCGCCCTCGAACCGGAAGTCCGCCCTCTCGCCGCCCGCGCGCTCGTCGGTGAGCTCGATGCGCAGGCCGCGGGTGAGGAACGCCATCTCGCGCAGCCGCTGCGCCAGCGTCTCGAACACATAGTCGGTCGCCTCGAAGATGTCGCCGTCGGGCAGGAACGTGATGGTCGTGCCGGTGTCGGTGGACTTCTCGCCCTTGGTGAGCGGCCCGGTCGGGTCGCCGCGCTCGTAGCTCTGGCGCCACACGTGGCCGTCGCGGCGGATCTCGAGATCGAGCGACTCGGAGAGCGCGTTCACGACCGAGAGGCCGACCCCGTGCAGGCCGCCCGACACCTTGTAGCCCCCGCCGCCGAACTTGCCGCCGGCGTGCAGCTTGGTGAGGACAACCTCGGCCGCCGGCAGCCCGATGCCCTCCATGACCGCGACCGGGATTCCCCGTCCGTTGTCGATGACGGTCACCCGGGTGTCGGGAGCGATCGTGACGGTGATGTGGTCGCAGTGGCCCTGGAGCGCCTCGTCGACGGAGTTGTCGACGACCTCATAGACGAGATGATGGAGCCCGCGAAGGCCGGTGGAGCCGATGTACATGCCGGGCCTCTTGCGTACCGCCTCGAGGCCCTCCAGAACTGAGATGTCTTTGGCGTCGTAGCCTGTCTCTGACAAACGAAAACCCGCTTGAATAGGCGAAAAACAGTCAATCCGAAGTCTACCAGACGGGGGCGCCGGAGCCCCCCGCCGAACGGGTTACGAGACTGTCACGAAGTGGACGCCTCGGGGACGTCGCCGACCTCGAAGCGAAGCGTCAGCGGACGCCCGGCGACGGCCGCCAGGCGGGCCTCGAGATCCCGCCGCAGCATCGCCAGCTCGCCCGCCCACGTTGCCGAGCTGCACACGACCACGAGCGCGTCGCCCGAGAGCCTCGCCGGGTGCGAGAACGGCGCCGCCGCCGGCCCCGCGATCTGGGACCAGGACGCACGGGCCGCGACCACCTCGGGCTCCACCTCCGGAGCTCTGCGGCCGAGGACCAGCTCGGGGCGGATCCGCTCGAGGTCGCTCATGCCGCCCGCGCCACCCCGGCGGACACCCTGACGACGGCCGCCGCGCGGCCGCCGAGGTCGGCCTCGTCGGTCGAGGTGAGGATCGCCTGGTCGAAGCGGGCGACCGCGTCGAGGAGCAGCCGCCGGCGCTCCGCGTCGAACTCGCCGGTGACGTCGTCGAGGAGGAGCAGCGGCAGCTCGTCGCGCTCCTCGGCCAGAAGGTCGGCCTCGGCCAGGATCAGGCCGAGCAGCATCCGGCGCTGCTCCCCCTGCGACCCGAACCGGCGGACGTCGCGTCCGGCCTCGCGCATCTCGACGTCGTCCAGGTGGGGGCCGATGCTCGTGGAGCCGCGGTCGATGTCGCGCCGGCGGCCCGTGCCAAGGGCGGCCGGAAGGTCGGGTCCGGCGGAATTCGCAGCGAGCCGGAGCGGGGCTTGGCCGGGATCGCCGCCGAGCTCGGCCAGCCGCTCGCCGAGCCGGGGCAGAAGCCGCGAGCACAGCCGCTCGCGGGCGGCCAGGAGCTCGGCGCCCGCGGCCGCGAGGACACCGTCCCAGGCGTCGAGGCCGTCGGGCGAGGCGGCTCCGGCACGGATGCGGCGCAGCAGGTGGTTTCGCTGGACAAGCGCGCGGCCGTACGCGGCCGGAACGTCGGCCAGCGCGGGCCAGAGCCTGATGAGCGCCCGGTCGAGCCATGCTCGCCGGAGCGCCGGCGGGCCCTGGACGAGGCGCAGCCGGTCGGGCGTGAAGACGAGCACCGGAAAGCGGGCCAGGAGCGCCGCGACCGACCGCTCCGGCGCGCCGCCGACGGTGACCCGCTTCGGTTCACCGGGCCGGAACCCGACCTCGGTGGTCACCGGGCCGCCGCGCAGCACCGCGTCGACCTCGACCCGGGTCACGTCGGAGCCGAACCGGACGACCTGCGACTCGGTGGCCGTGCGCGGCGAGTAGCCGGCGCAGCCGAAGTGGATCAGTTCGATGAGGCTGGTCTTGCCGGCGCCGTTCGGTCCGACGACGCCGACGAGCCCCGCCGGCGAAGGCGACGTCGACCCGGGCGTAGCACCGGAAGGCGGTGCCGCGCGCGGCCGCAATCCGCACGTCAGGTCGAGAGCCTGATCGGCATGATCAGGTAGGAGAAGCTGCCGTCCTCACCCTGGACGAGGCCGGGCCGGAGCGGGCTGGTGAGCTTGAGCTTGACCGTCTCGCCCTCGATGCTCTCGATGCCGTCACGCAGGAACTCGGCGTTGAAGCCGATCTCCATCGGCTCGCCGTGGAAGTCGACCGGCATCGACTCGTGCGCCTCGCCGACGTCCTGCGTCTGGGCGCTCACCGTGAGCTGACCCTGCTGGAACGCCAGCCGCAACGGCAGGGCGCGGTGCGTCATGAGGACGGACGACGTCCGCCGTACGACGTCGAGGAGCTCCTCGCGCGACGCGGGGATCTCGTGGTCGAAGGTCTGCGGCACGAGCTGGCGGTAGTTCGGGAACTGGCCGTCGATCCGGCGGGCCGAGAGCGAGACGCCGTTCACGCCGAACACGATCTGGTTCTCGCCGATCGCCACGTCGATGGTGTCGGCCGCCGCTGCGGTCGCGATCCGCGAGAGCTCGGTGAGCGCTCGCGCCGGGACGATCGCCTGCGCGTCGCCGCCCGAGCCCGGAAGCGCGGCCTCCTTGACCGAGAGCCGGTAGGAGTCGGTCGCGGCCATCGTGACGGTGCCGTCGCCGAACTCGACGAGGACGCCGGTCAGGACGGGCCGTGACTCGTCCTTGGACGCCGCCCGTGCGACGTGGTTGATGGTCGTGACGAACGCCGAGCGATCGACCGCGAACGACGGCCCCGACGCCTCGGGCAGGTGGGGGAAGTCCTCGGCTCCCTGCGAGTGGAGCGTGTACTCGCTCGAGCCGCAGGTGAGCTTCACCGCGCCGCTGCCGCCCGCCTGCTCGAGCGTGACCGGCTGTGCCGGCAGCGCCCGAGCGATCTCGAGCAGGAGCCTGCCCGTGAGGACGGTCGATCCCGGCTCGGCCACCTCGGCCTGGAGGCTCGCACGCACCGAGAGCTCCATGTCGGTGGCGGCCAGCTCGACCAGCCCGCCGGCCTCGGCCCGGATCAGGATCCCCGAGAGGATCTGCACGGTCGAGCGCTGCGAGACGCCGCGCGCCACGATCTGGAGGCGGTTCAGCAGGTCTTCCTGGGGACAGACGATCTTCATGCGTTCGAGCTCCTCGGTGCCACGATTATCACTGTCTTCTTTAAGAGAAAGAGAGGTTATAGGAGTAGGGGCTGCGAATCATGCGGAGAACCTCGGACGGACCGCTCCAGGAGCGGCGGCGCTGTGCGGAGAAGGCCGGGGAGTGTCGCGGGCGGATTTCCACATCGTCCACACCGTCGCGACACTGGATCCGGTTCCTGCGCAGAACTGCTGCGTTTCGCACACGTTCCCCACAGGCCGGCTGGAGAACGCTCACCGGGCCTGCTTGATGCGCGCGGTGAGCTCCTGGACGACGTTGAAGGCCTCGCGGTCCTCTCGGATCAGGCGGGTGACGCGATTCACGCCGTACATGACCGTGGCGTGGTCGCGGCCGCCGAACTTGGCCCCGATCTTCGGGAGCGACTGGTCGGTGAGCTCGCGGCACAGGTACATCGCGATGTGGCGGGGGAGGACGATGACCTGCGGGCGCTTGTCCCCGCGGAGGTCAACGAGGCTCACGCCGTAGGCGTCGCACACCGCCTGCTGGATCTGCTCGATCGTGATCGACCGCCGCTCGCCGCCGGGGAAGACGTCCTTCAGCACCTCGCGGGCGACATCGACGGAGATCGGCCGGCCGGTGAGCGACGCATACGCGATGACGCGCGTCAGGGCCCCCTCCAGCTCGCGGATGTTCGACGTCACGCGGTCGGCGATGAACGTCAGCACCTCGGGGTCGGAAACGCGCAGGCTCTCGGTCAGCACCTTCTTGCGCAGGATCGCGATGCGGGTCTCGAGGTCGGGCGGCTGGACGTCGGTGATGAGCCCCCATTCGAACCGCGTGCGAAGGCGCGCCTCGAGCGTCGCCAGCTCGCGCGGCTGCCGATCCGACGAGATGATGATCTGCTTGCCGGCCTCGTACAGGCTGTTGAAGGTGTGGAAAAACTCCTCCTGGAGCTGGTTTTTGCCTTCGATGAACTGAATATCATCGATTAGCAGAACGTCGCACGATCTATACCGACCTTTGAATCCGACCATGCTTTTGTCCCGCAAAGCATCGACAAACTCGTTCAGGACGGTCTCGGTCGTGACGTACCGCACCGTCAGGTAGGGATGCTGCTGCCTCACGTACTGCGCCACCGCCTGGAGGAGATGCGTTTTCCCCAGGCCCGTGGATCCGTAGATGAAGAGCGGGTTGAACGCCTGTGCCGGCGCCTCGGCCACCGCCAGCGCCGCCGCGTGGGCGAAGCGGTTCGACGGCCCGATCACGAAGAGGTCGAACGTGTAGCGAGGATTGAGGCTTCCGAGCTCGGCCGGAAGCGGCGTCGCGACCGGCGGGTCGGGGTCGGGCTCGGGCTCCGCCTCGGCGGCCGCGCGCACGGCCTCCGACACCGCGACCCGCAGCTCGACCACCAGCTCGTGCTCGGCGGCGGCCGCGTTCAGGAGGCTGCCGAAGTGGCCCTCGATCCAGGTCTTGGTGAACTCGTTGGGGACGCCGACGACCAACCGCTCGGGGCTGGCCTCGAGCGCCTCCGTCCCACCGAACCAGGTGTCGTAGGTGCTCGGGTTCAGCGCCTCGCGCAAGCGCTGCGAGATCGTCTCCCAGGTCCGTGTGGCGGCCGCGTCCGAGCTCATCGACGTGGGCGAGTCTACGCTGTTGCACCCGCCGCGGCAACCGAGTCCGGAGGCCCGAATTCCCGCTATTTTAGGCGGTTTCCAGGCACTTTCCGAAGTACTCAACAGCTTCGTCCACAGCTGTGGAAATCTCCTCCTCCTGGCGTCCGCCTCGATGGAAAGCGCCGGTTTACGGGCGGTTTGTGCCGGCGGCCGCATGGCAGGCTGCGGCGCATTTCCACACCGGGGTCGAAGCGGCCGCTGCTCTATACTGACCGCCGCCGATGAAGCGCACCTATCAGCCCAACACCCGCAAGCGCGCGAAGACGCACGGATTCCGCAAGCGCATGAGCACGCGAGCCGGCCGTGCCGTGCTCAAGCGCCGCCGGGCGCGTGGGCGCAAGCGTCTGTCCGCATAGCCTCCGTGAGCACCCCGTCGATCCCCCCGCCCGGACGGCGCGGCCGCCTGTCGCGCGCCGCCGAGTTCGACGCCGTGAGCCAGCTCGGCCGTTCGGTGGGTGGGCGGTACCTCGTGCTGCGCTACCGCCGCCGCGACGACGAGGGCGGCCCCCGGGTGGGCTGGGCGGTGCCGCGCAAGGTCGGCCCCGCCGTCGACCGAAACGCCGTGAAGCGCCGCCTGCGCGAGGCGGTCGCCCGCCAGGACGACCTGCTGCGGCCCTCCACCGACTACGTCCTGATCGCGCGACCGGGCATCGGGCCCGCGGCCGAGGCGCAGGGGTTCGACTGGCTCTGCGGCCAGGTCGAGGAGCTCCTGCGCGCGGTCGAGCCGGAGCCGGTCGCGTGATCCGGCTTCTGGTGGTGGCCGTGCTGCGGCTCGCGCGGCTCGCGCTCATGCCCTTCGTCGCCATGACGTCGATCACGCCGCGCGTGTGCCGTTACGAGCCCACCTGCTCGCACTACGCCGAGCAGGCCGTGCGCCGGCACGGCGTCGTGCGCGGGCTCGGCCTCGCCACCTGGCGGCTGCTCCGCTGCAACCCGTGGTCGAAGGGCGGCTATGACCCGGTGCCGGGCGAGGACCGTGAGGCGGCCGCATGATCTTCGGCATCATCGTGCTGGAGCAGGTCGAGGCGGTCATCAAGAGCGTCCTCACGACCTACCACGACCACATCTCCTCGTGGGGGCTCTGCATCATCCTGCTGACGTTCACGGTGCGGCTCGTGATCCTGCCGCTCACCATCAAGCAGTTCCGCTCGATGGCGGCGATGCAGACGATCCAGCCCAAGGTCAAGCAGCTCCAGAACAAGTACAAGGGCAAGACCGCCCGCGAGGACAAGCAGCAGATGCAGAAGGAGCTGATGGACCTCTACAAGGAGCACGGCGTGAACCCCTTCGCGTCGTGCCTGCCGCTCGTCGCCCAGCTCCCGGTGTTCATCGGGCTCTACCAGGTGCTGCGAAACCAGATCGAGCCGACGCCGGACGTGTCGTTTCTGGGAATTGACGACATCTTCCAGAAGCTCTCGTCGATCGGCGGGATCACCGAGTACCTGATCATCGGGCTCTACGTCGGCACGATGCTGGGCTCGACCCTGCTCTTCTCGTTCGTGACCGACCGCCAGCAGAAGTACATGTTCGCGGCGATGCCGATCTTCTTCATTCCGTTTGTGATCGGCGTCCCGGCCGGCGTCATGATCTACTGGATCACGACCAACGTCTGGACGATCTGCCAGCAGGGCGTCATCAAGCGCACCATGGGCCATCGCCTCCGGCCCGCCACGGCCGGAGCGTCCGCAGCCGGCGGAGGCGGTCAGGCAGCGCCCAAGCCGGCCAGCGGCAGCCGCACGCCGCCGTCGCCGACCGGGCGGCGGGCGCAGGGCGGCGGGCGCGCGAAGCGCCGCCGCGGCGGAGGCGGCCGCCGGCGATGACCGAGCCGGTGCACGTCGAGGCCACGGGCGAGACGGTCGGCGAGGCCCGCTGGGCAGCGCTGCACGAGCTCGAGCGGCGCTATCCGGCGCTCGACCGCACGGCCGTCGAGTTCGTCGTGCTCTCGGAGGGCCAGCGCGGCCTGCTCGGCGTCGGCTACGAGCCGGCCCGGGTGATCGCCACCCTGTCGGGCGAGCCTCCGGCCGTGGCCGCGCCCGCCGTCCGGCCTGCGGAGCCGCACCCCGGCGACTCGCCCGCCGCGGCCCGCGTCCGGGCGCTCATGGGCCAGGTCGTGGACGGCCTCGGCCTGGACGCCTCCGTGCAGGTCTCGGAGTCGGAGGAGCGGGTGGCGGTCACCGTCACGGGAGACGACCTGGGGCTCCTGATCGGCCGCCACGGGCACACGATCGATGCCGTCCAGTATCTCGCCAACGCGATCGTGCACCGCCATGAGGAGACCGATCTTGACGTGGTCGTCGATGCGCAGGGCTACCGGGCCCGGCGCGAGCGGACGCTGCGTGACGTCGCCGCGCGGGCGGCCGCCGACGCCATACGCACGGGCGAGCCCGTCCCGTTGGAGCCGATGTCGTCGGTCGAGCGCAAGATCGTCCACGTCTACCTGAAGGCCGAGGTGCCCCGGGTCCGGACCGCCAGCGAGGGCGCCGAGCCCAATCGCCACGTGGTGGTGCTGCCGGCCGAGGCCGGCGAGACGCCGGGGGTGTAAAACGTGAAACACCCCGACGCGGGGTTGCGGGCCTACTGCGACCTCGTGGTCGCCGAGCCCACCGCGGTCACGGCCGTCCGCGAGCCCGGCCGGGCCTGGGAGGTGCTCGTGGAGGACGCCCTCGCGGCAGCCGACCTCATCCGCGGTCTCGCACCCGGCGAGGCGGTGGACGTCGGCTCGGGCGGCGGCAGCCCCGGCATCCCGATCGCGCTTCGGCTGGGGCTCCCCACGACCCTGATCGAGGCCACGGGCACGAAATGCCGGTTCCTGGAGCGGGCCGTCGCCGCGCTCGCCGCTCCCTGCACCGTCGTCCACGCTCGCTCCGAGGAGT
Source organism: uncultured Actinomycetes bacterium (assembly GCA_963805545.1). GTDB lineage: Bacteria > Actinomycetota > Thermoleophilia > Gaiellales > JAICJC01 > JAICJC01. Next base: position 241,014 of record CAWDUU010000005.1, on the reverse strand, counting down.
ACGCCCGCGGCGAGGGCCGCGACCGCTTTCCGCTGGCACTCGCGCGGGCGCTCGCGCCGCCGCCGGTCGCCGCCGAGCTGGTGCTGCCGCTCGTCGCCCCGGGCGGCGCGGCGATCCTCTGGACAGGCGCGAGGCTTGACACCGAGGCTGTGGCGGCGGCGGCGTCGCTTGTCGGCGGCGCGCTCGCCGGCGTTCACGCCGTCGCCGGGGGCCGCCGGCTCGTCGTCCTCGTGAAGCGCGAAGCCACCCCGGATCGGTTTCCGCGCCGGCCTGGAATCGCTCGTGCGCGTCCGCTCGTGCGGGTACCATCGTCCTCAGCATGACGTCCCGCGTGTACGCGCTCGCCAACCAGAAGGGCGGCGTCGGCAAGACGACCACCGCGATCAACATGGCGGCGTGCGTGGCCGAGGCGGGAACGCGCGTGCTGCTGATCGACATGGATCCCCAGGCGAACGCCACCACGGGCCTGGGATTCCGTCCCGATCAGCTCGACGCGAGCACGTATGACCTGCTCCATGGCCGCCCGCTCGACTCGGTCATCATCGAGACGGCCGTCCCGAATCTGTACCTGGCGCCGTCACACCCCGATCTTGCGGCTGCGCAGGTCGAGATCCCCGGCGGCGCCGACCACGGCACGCTTCTGCGCGACCTCCTGGCCGGCACGGAGGAGCGGTTTCCGTACGTGTTCGTCGACTGCCCCCCGTCGCTCGGCCTTCTGACGGTGAACGCGCTCGCGGCCGCCAACCGGCTGATCGTTCCGGTCCAGTGCGAGTACTACGCCCTCGAGGGGCTGGCCCAGCTGCTTCAGAGCGTCGAGCTCGTGCGGACGCGGATCAATCCCCGGCTCGGCGTCACCGGCGTCCTCCTCACGATGTTCGACGGGCGCACGCGCCTGGCCGCCGACGTGGCGAGCGAGGTGCGGAACTATTTCGGGCCGCTGGTCTTCGACACCGTCGTCCCGCGCAGCGTCCGCCTCGCCGAGGCACCCAGCCACGGTCTTCCGATCTCCCGCTACGACTCCGCCTCGCCAGGGGCCGACGCGTACTACCGCGTGGCGATGGAGGTCGTCGAGCGTGGCTGACTCCACCAAGCCGCGCGGCCTCGGCCGCGGCCTGGCGGCGCTCGTCGCCGAGTTCCCCGGCGGCGGCACCGCGTCGGTCGAGATCGAGGTCGACCGCATCCGGCCGAACGCTCGCCAGCCGCGACGGACGTTCGACGACGCCGCGCTCGGCGGGCTCGCCGAGTCGATCCGGGCCGCGGGTCTGGTCCAGCCGATCGTCGTCCGCGACACCGGCGACGGTTTCGAGATCGTGGCCGGCGAGCGGCGCTGGCGGGCTGCCCGCCAGGCGGGGCTCGCGACGATCCCGGCGATCGTGCGCCAGGCCGACGAGCGCGAGGCGCTGATCCTGGCCCTGGCCGAGAACGTGGCCCGCGAGGACCTGAACGCGGTCGAGCTCGCCCGGGCCTATGCCGTGCTCTCCGACGAGCTCGACCTCTCGCAGACCGAGATCGCCCGCCGGGTCGGCCGCAGCCGCCCGGCAATCGCCAACACGCTGCGCCTGCTGGAGCTGCCCGACGATGCGCTCAGGCTGGTCGCCGCGGGCGAGCTCTCCGAGGGACACGGTCGCGCGCTCCTTCTGGCGGGCGGCCAGGACGAGCGGGTGGCGCTGGCCCGCCGGGCCGTCGAGCGGGGCTGGTCGGTGCGCGACACCGAGGCGGCGGCGCGCGGCCGCAGCCGGAAGCCGGCCAAGCCGGCCCGCCGCGGCGGCGCGATGGACGAGGAGCTGGCGCACCTGGCGGTCGACGCCGCGTGGCAGTCGCTCAACCTGCGCGCGGCGGTGCGCCAGGGGCCGCGCGGCGGCCGGGTCGAGATCCACTTCTCGACGTCGGCGGAGCTCGGCCGTATCGTGGATCAACTGCGGGCCGAGCGCGTGAGCTGGGCGGATTAGCGCGGTGGTAGTCTCCCATCGCTCTCGGGCGATTAGCTCAGTCGGTTAGAGCGCCGCTCTGATAAGGCGGAGGTCCCTGGTTCGAGTCCAGGATCGCCCATCTCGAGATGCCGACTCGCTGCAGCTGGGTGCCGGACGGCGACGCGCTCTACGCCGCCTACCACGACGAGGAGTGGGGGCTGCCGTCGCGCGATGAGCGCCACCTGTACGAGATGCTGGTGCTGGAGGGGGCCCAGGCCGGCCTCTCGTGGTCGACCATCCTGCGAAAGCGCGAGGGCTACCGGGAGGCCTTCGCCGGGTTCGATGCCGAGCGGGTGGCCCGGTTCGGCCCGGCCGACGTCGAGCGGCTGCTGGCCGACCCCGGCATCGTACGGAACCGGCTCAAGGTGGAGTCGGCGATCGCAAACGCCCGGGCCGTGCTGGCCGTGCGCGAAGAGGACGGGAGCCTGGCCGAGTATCTGTGGAGCTTCGTCGGAGGCGCGCCGATCCAGAACGCCTGGGCCACCAGCGCCGAGATCCCGTCCGAGACCGCTGAGTCGAAGGCCATGAGCCGCGACCTGAAGCGGCGCGGGTTCCGGTTCGTCGGGCCGACCGTCTGCTACGCGTTCATGCAGGCGACGGGGCTCGTGAACGACCACACGGTCGACTGCGACCGCCATGCCGCGGTGCAGCGGGCCGCCTCCGCTTGATCATCTAGACTCGCGCCTCGTGGCCGAGAGCGGGCTCGATCTGACCCCGGAGCGGATGCGCGAGCTGGGGTATGCGGCGGTGGACGCCGTCGTCGAGCACCTCACGACGCTTCGCGACGGGCCGACGTTCTCGCCGCCGCCGCCCGACCTGGCCGAGCGGATCGTCGAGCCGGTGCCCGAGGACGGCTCCGACCCGGTCGAGCTTCTGGGCTGGCTCCGGTCCGAGGTCCTGGCCGCGGGCGTCCGGAACCACCATCCGGGCATGTTCGCGTTCATCCCGGTGGCGCCGACGTTCCCGGGTGTCGTTGCCGACATGCTGGCCGCGGGCATGAACGTGTTCGCGGGCAGCTTCCAGAGCGGCCCGGGAGCGGCCGTGGTCGAGCTCGAAGTCCTCGGGTGGTTCCGCGAGCTCCTCGGCCTTGCGCCGGCGGCCGACGGGGTGATCGCGAGCGGCGGGTCGACCGCCAACCTGGTCGGGCTGGCCGTCGGCCGCGACCGGCATCCGGACGGCGGCCCCGGCCGGGTCGCGTACACGACCTCCGAGGCCCACTCGTCGGTCGGCCGGGCTCTGAAGCTGCTTGGGATGCATCGCGTGCACGAGGTCGCGATCGACGATCGCTTCCGCATGCGCCCCGACGCGCTCGCCGAGGCGATGCACGCCGACGCGGCGGCGGGGCTCACGCCGTGGTGCGTCGTCGCGGCCGCCGGTACGACCAACACCGGTGCCGTCGACGACCTGCCGGCCCTCCGGCGTGTGGCCGACGAGCATGGGGCATGGCTCCACGTCGATGCGGCCTACGGCGGCTTTCTCGCGCTCACCGAGCGCGGCCGCGCGGCGATCCCCGGCCTTGATCTGGCCGACACGCTCGTGCTCGACGCGCACAAGTCGCTCTACTGCCCGCTGCTCGCCGGCGTCGTCTTCGCCCGCGACGGCGCCGACCTGGAGCGGACGTTCACGGTGCGGCCCGCCTACCTGAAGGACATGGATCACTACGGCGGGGTCAACTTCGCCGACCGCGGTATCGAGCTCTCCCGGCCCTTCCGTGCGCTCAAGGTGTGGCTGACCGTGAAGACGTTCGGCATGCGCGAGATCCGGGCCGCGCTCGACCGCAGCCTCGACCTGGGGCTGCTCGCGGCGAGGCTGATCGACGAGTCGCCACGGCTCGACCTCGTGACGGGGCCGTCGCTGGGCGTCGTCAACTTCCGCTCGGCGACGGGTGTGCCGGTCGAGCGGATCATGGCCGAGGTCGTCGCGGCGGGGGCCTACATCAGCGCGACGACGGTTCGCGGGGAGCGCACGGCACGCATCTGTGCGCTCGGTCACAGGTCCGACGAGGCCGCGCTGAGAAGCGTGATCGAGGCCGCCGCAGCGGCCGGCTGAGCCCCGGAGGGCCGTGGCTATACTGGCCAAAGGATGCAGGAGATGAGCATCTACGGCGTGTCGTTCGACATGGTGGGGAAGCAGCCGATCGTTCTCCTCCGCACCCTCGACGGAACCAAGTTCCTGCCGATCTGGATCGGCCATCCGGAGGCGGCGGCCATCCTGATGAAGCTCCAGGGCACGCCCACGCCGCGGCCGATGACGCACGACCTCGTGACCGACATGCTCGGCGAGCTGAACGCGAGCGTCTCGCGGGTGGCGGTGACCGAGCTGCGCGAGAACACCTTCTACGCGCAGATCACCCTCCGGGTGAACGGGTCGGAGATCGAGATCGACTCGCGACCCTCCGACGCGATCGCCCTGGCGGTCCGGTCCGACGCCAAGATCTACGTGGCCGACGACGTGATCAACGACTCCGCGATCGAGTTCAACCAGGAGCCGGAGGATTCGGGCGAGGTCATCGACGAGTTCAAGAAGTTTCTCGACAACGTCACCCCCGAAGATTTCGGGAACTAGCAAGCGACCGCCCGATCACGACCCGCTGGATCTCGGCCGTCCCGTCGACCACCTGGAGCATCTTGGCCAGCGCGATCATCCGCGCCAGCGGGTGGTCGAGCAGCCAGCCGTACGCCCCGAGCACCTCGCTGCACGCGACGGCGGCGCGCAGGGCAGCGTCGGGGCAGTAGCGCTTGGCGTGCGCCACGGCCACCGGCCCCTCGTCTGTCCCGAGCCGCTCGGCCGCCCGCCGGTGGAGGAGCCGGCTCGCCTCGAGCTCCGTTGCCACATCAGCCAACGCGAACTGGATCGCCTGAAGGTCGAGGATGGCCCGTCCAAAGGCCCTCCGCTCGGCCGCGTACGCGACGGCGACGTCGAGGGCCTCCGCGTGCAGGCCGGACGCGATGGCCGCGATGTCGCACCGGGCGACGTCGATCGCCCCGAGCGCTGCGCGCATGCCCCGGCCGGGCGGCGCGAGCAGCGTCGCCGGCGCGGCGTCGAGCTCCATCTCCCCGATCGGCAGGAACTCGGCGCAGGCCTTGCGGTAGAGGACCGGGAACGACACGCCGGCCGCGCCGCCCTCGACCGCCACGATCGCGATGTCGCCGTGGCCGGGCTCGTCCGACGTCTTGCAGACCACGAGGAAGAGGTCGGCCTCCCCGGCGAGCGACACCCACGCCTTGCGGCCGCTCACGCGCCAGCCGGCGCCGTCGGGTTCGGCGCGCGTCGTGATGGCGGTCGCGTCGGACCCGGCCTGCGGCTCGGTCAGCGAGAACCCGCCCAGCGCCTCGCCGGCAGCCAGCCCGGGCGCCCACCGGGCCCTCAGCTCCGCGTGCCCCGACACCGCCGCGGCCACCGCGTTGTGCATCGAGAGCGAGAACGCCAGCGCCGCGTCGCCGCGGCCGAGCTCCTCGAAGACGGCCATCCCCTCGGGATAGGTGAGCGCCGCCCCGCCCACGGCGGCCGGGCAGAAGAGGCCGGTGAGTCCCGAGGCGGCGACGACGGCGCGCGGATAACGCCGCTCGCGTTCCCAGCCGTCGACCGCCGGGATCACCTGCTCGCGCGCGAAGACGGCGGCCCGGGCCTGCATGGCGGCAGATGATATCCGGGCGCCCTGCCGGCCCGGATAGACTGCGGCCACACCGGCCACGGGAGGCGATCGGACATGCCCCAGAATGCCAGCCAGTGGTTCGCGCAGCGATCCGTCCACGGCGTGGGCGAGGACGGCGCAGCCGAACGGATCACGATCTGGATCGAGCGCAAGCCCGGGGCGGTCTGGGCCGTCGGCCGCGCCGTCGACCTCGCCCAGCGGACGAACGGCGCGATCCGCGACGACGACTACGTCTTCGAGGGCTTCGAGATGGGTGACGCGCTGGAGGCCGCAAACGATGCCCTCGCCTCCGACCTCGAGGTGTCGCGGGGCGACGGCCGCGCACAGGACGTGGAACCCTTCGCCGAACCGGAGCTGCTCCAGCCGCTCGAGCGCTGGTTCTTCGGGCACGCGCCCGGCTGAGCCGCCGGCTCAGCCCGTCGCGGTCACGACCAGCAGCACGACGTTCATGGCGATCACGAGCGCCGCGACGGCGATGGCCATCACCCGGATGACCGCGCCGTTCACCAGGTCGCCCATCACGTCGCGCCGTGACGTGAGCCACACGAGCGGCACGACGGCGAACGGCAGCACCAGCGAGAGCACGACCTGGCTTGCGACCAGCGTGCGCAGCGTGTCGGCGCCCGCGGCGATGACGATCAGCGCGGGGATCATCGTGATCAGCCGGCGGATGAAGACCGAGACGCGCCACTGCATGAAGCCGTCGACGATCATCTGGCCGGCCATCGTGCCCACGGTCGACGAGGAGAGGCCCGAGGCCAGAAGCGCGATCCCGAACGCCGCCGGCGCGAGTGAGCCAAGGAGCGGGCCGAGGGTGGCGTGGGCGTCCTCGATTCCCGAGATGTCGGCTCCGACGTGGAAGAAGACGGCGGCGGCCATGATCACCATCGAGGCGTTGATGAGGAAGGCGCCGTTCATTGCGATCGCGATGTCGATCAGCTCGTGGCGGAAATGCTCGTGCTTGCTCTGGCCTTCGAGGATCGTGTTGCGGTGCTGCACGAGCCCCGAGTGGAGGTAGACGACATGCGGCATCACGGTGGCGCCGACCATGCCGACCGCCACGTAGACGGCGCTCGACTGGATCCCCGGGACGAACATGCCGTGCAGAACGCCGGCCGGGTCGGGGTTCGCCATGAAGATCTCGACGACGAAGGCGCCGCCGATGACGGCCACGAACGCCATGATCGCGAGCTCGAAGCGCACGTGGCCGAATCGCTGGACGGCGAGCAGTGCGAACGACGCGACGGCCGTCAGGAGGGCCGACGGAAGCAGCCCGAGCCCGAACAGGATCTGCATGCCGATCGCCGCACCCAGGAACTCGGCGAGGTCGGTCGCCATCGCCGCCGCCTCGGCCGCGAGCCAGAGCCCGATCCGCATCCGCCGCGTCGTGTTCACGCGGATCGCCTGGGGCAGCGTCATGCCCGAGGCGATGCCGAGCTTCGCCGAGAGGGCCTGGATGAGGATCGCCATCAAGTTCGAGGCGACCAGGACCCACAACAGCATGTAGCCGAAGTCGGCTCCCGCCTGGATGTTGGTCGCGAAGTTGCCGGGATCCATGTAAGCGACGCTGGCGACGAACGCCGGGCCGAGGAACGGCAGCACCCGCTTGACCCGGGCCCACGGCGTGATGACGGCCGGGGCCGGCGCGACGGCGGCGCGGACGGCGTGCGGTGTCACGCCGTCACCTCGACGCCGATCCGTCCGGCGAGCTCGACGCCCACCGCGTGCTGGGTGCCGCCGACGTTGAGCGTGACCGGGCCGCCGAACGGGGCCTTCTCAACCATCGTGAAGCGCGTGTCCGGGACCAGCCCGAGACCGGCGAGGTAGCGAAGCAGCGAGGGGTCGCCGTCGGGCACCTGGCGCACGACCGCGGCCTGCCCGGGCTCCAGCTCGGCCATGCGCTGGGCCGGCTCGGCCGCGATGACGAGGTCGGCGCTCGGGATCGGGTCGCCGTGCGGGTCGATCTCGGGATAGCCGAGGACGCGGTCGATCTCGGCCTCGAGCTCATCCGAGAGCACGTGCTCGAGCCGCTCGGCCTCGGAGTGCACCCGGTCCCACGAGAGGCCGAGGGTCTGCGTCAGATACACCTCGAGCAGGCGATGGTGGCGCACCACCTCGAGCGCGACCTTCTCGCCCGGCGGGGTGAGGGTGACGCCGCGGTATCTGCTGTGCTCGACCAGGCCGAGCACCGCCAGCTTCTTGACCATCGACGTCGCCGACGCCGCCGAGACGGCCATCGCCTCGGCCAGCGCCGACGTCGAGGCCTTCCCGTCGCGGCGCTCGAGCAGGTAGATCTGCTTCATGTAATCCTGGGCCGCCTCGCTCAACATCTAAATCGCAATTTAGATGAGGCGAAACTTGAATTCAAGCGAGAACCCGCAGCGGCGGCAGCCCCTCGGGCAGCGCAGCCGCCTCGCGGCCGGTGCGCTCCAGCACCTGGAGGGCACGCGCGCCCTCGTCGCCCAGGTCGACCGTGTGGTCGGTGACGTAGAGGGCGACGTACGGCCAGATCACGTCCTCGCTCAGCTCCTGTGCGTGCCGGCGGATCGTGACCAGCGCCTCCTCCCGGTGGCCGGCGGCATACGCGATCGAGTCGCGCAGGACGGCCGTCACGGTCTCGGCGACCCCGTCCGGCAGGTCGAGCCGGGCCACGACCCCGCCGAGCGGAACCGGCGCGCGCGCCAGCTCCTCGAATGAAGCTCCCAGGTCCTCGACGAGCTTGAGCCCGTCGCGGCGGTAGGTGAGCCGGCCCTCGTGGATGAGGACGCCCAGGTCGGCGTCACCCCGCCGGAGCGCCGGGCCGATGTCCGAGAAGACCGCGTGCTCGATCCGCATGCTGTCGGGATGCAGGCAGCGGTAGAGGAGCGTCGCGGTGGTCGTCGGGCCGGGGCAGAGCACGCGTGCGTCGGGCGACGGCCACACGCCGTCGCGGGCGGCGACGATCAGCGGGCCGACGCCGAAGCCGAGCGCGGAGCCCGCAGGCAGCACGCCGTAGCGGCCGGCGAGGAGCAGCGCGGCGTGGAAGCTGGCCTTCGAGACGTCGTAGCGGCCGGCGAAGAGGCCGTCGTTCAGCGCCTGGACGTCGAGCAGCTCCGCTTCGAACTCGAGCCCGCGCAGGTCGATCCGGCGCTCCAGGATGGCATGGAACGCAAACGTGTCGTTGGGGCACGTCGAGAGGCCGAGGCGCAGCTTCACGCCAGCTCCAGCACCCGCGCGCGCACCGCTTGGAGGGCGTCCGCGAGCCGCCAGCCGATGTGGTCGCGGTCGCCCGCCAGGTTCGACGCGCCGCGCACGATCCGAAGCGGCGCTCCGAACAGCGAGGCCGCCACCGCGACGGCGAACCCCTCCATCTCCTCGGCCAGGGCGGCCGGATGGCGCCCGGCCCGGGCCGCCGCGCCCGCCGGCGTCGCCGCCGCCTCGGCGACCGAGAGCAGCTCGCCGCCGCCGCCTTCCAGGCCGATGACGTCGGTCTCGGCGAACCCGAGCTCGGCGGGCCCGGATCCGCCGGCGCCGATTCCCTCGATCCGCACCGAGCCGGCGTCGACCGCATCTCCGATCGCGAGCCGTGCCGTGTCGTAGGTGCCCGCCGCCCCCGCCAGGACCACCCCCGTTGCTGCGGCGGCGGGGTGGGTGGCGATGGCGTGGGCCGCTCCCGCGCCGGCCGCGGCGAGGCCGAAGCCGCACACGCACACCGGGCCGGGGAGCCCGTCTCCGAGCAGATCGGCCTCGGCGGCGGTGGGAACCAGGATGAGCATCGGCGTGCCTCCGACGCTAGCAGGAGACACGTCGCCGGCGCGGAGTGGTGGAAGGCCGGATCCTGGGCGGCCTCGCAGCCGCCAAACGCGTCACGTGATCTCGACCATCCGCCGGATGGCGCCGCGGGCCCGTTCGGCGAGCTCCGGCTCCACCGTCACGCGGTGGCGCATCTCGATCAGCGAGTCGCGCAGCTTCTCGAGCGTGATCATCTTCATGTAGCGGCAGACGGCCCGCTCGCTCATGGCGTAGAAGCGGGCGTCGGGCGCCTCCTTGCCCAGCCGGTGCAGGATGCCGGTCTCGGTGGCGACCATGAACTCTCGCCGCGGCGACGTCCGCGCGCGCTTCACCATGCCCTCGGTCGAGAGCACGTGGGTGCGCGCCCCGAGCGCCGGGTTCTCGGTGGCCGCGTACATGCACTGGCTGGCGCAGCCGCACTCGGGGTGGATGAGCAGCTCGGCATCCGGGTGGTCGTCGAGGGTCTTCGCGACGTCCGCGGGCCGGATCCCGGCGTGGACGTGGCACTCGCCCGGCCACACCTTCATCCTGCGCCCGGTCACGCGCTCGAGATAGGCGCCCAGGAACATGTCGGGGAGGAACAGGATCTCGCGGTCCCCGGGCACCGCCTCGATCACCTGGCGCGCGTTCCCCGACGTGCAGCAGTAGTCCGAGAGCGCCTTCACCTCGGCGCTCGTGTTCACGTAGCTCACCACCACCGCGCCCGGGTTCTCGTCCTTCCACCGGGCGAGCGCCTCGGCGTCGATCGAGGCGGCCAGGGAGCAGCCGGCGTCGAGGTCGGGGATCAGCACGGTCTTGGCGGGGGCGAGGACAGCGGCCGTCTCTGCCATGAAGTGGACGCCGCAGAAGACGATGACGTCCGCCTCGGTGGCGGCCGCCTGCTGGGAGAGGCCGAGCGAGTCGCCGACGTAGTCGGCCACGTCCTGCACCTCGGGCACCTGGTAGTTGTGCGCGAGCAGCACCGCCCTGCGCTCGGTTGCGAGCGTGCGGATCTCGTCCTGCATTCGCTCGGTCATCGATGCGGTCATGACTGCCACGGGTGTACCTCCAGCGAGACGTCGAGCGCCGTCACCGAGTGGGTGAGGGCCCCGATCGAGATCGCGTCGACGCCGGTCTCGGCGACGGCGCGGACGGTGTCGAGGGTGATGCCGCCCGAGGCCTCAAGGCGAGCGCGCCCGCCGGTGCGGGCCACGGCCTCGCGGAGGCGGGCGGGATCCATGTTGTCGAGCAGGATCGTGTCGGCGTGGGCTCCGAGCGCCTCGTCGAGCTGGCCGAGATCGTCGACCTCGACCTCCACCGCGAGGCCGGGATTTGCCGCTCGGGCCGCCTCGACGGCCGGGGCGATCCCGCCCGCCAGGGCGACGTGGTTGTCCTTGATGAGGATCGCGTCGGCCAGCCCCATGCGGTGGTTTCGCCCGCCGCCGCACGCCACGGCGCGCTTGTCGAGCGCGCGCAGTCCCGGCGCGGTCTTGCGGGTGTCGAGGATCTCGGCGCCCGTGCCCTCGACCGCCCCCACGTAGGCCCGGGTCGCGGTCGCGATGCCCGACATGCGCTGCATGAGGTTGAGGCCCGTGCGCTCGGCGCTCAGCACGGCCTGCGCCCTGCCCCGGATGCGCGCCACCGTGTGCGGCGGAGACCCGACGGCGTCCCCCTCGGCCGCCAGGAGCTCGATCATGGCCTCGGGGTCGAGGAGACGGATGCAGGCCAGGAGCTCCGAGATCCCGCACACCACGCCGGGGGCCTTCACGACCACGTCGGCGACGACATCGAGATCCGCCGGGACGACCGCCTCGGTGGTGACGTCGCCCGGGCCGAGATCCTCGGCCAGCGCGCGCCCGATCACGTCGTCGAGGGTGCCGATGCGCATGGCCGGGCCGCCTCCAGGGCCGGGTCGAGCTCGGGATGGTCGCGGCGGAGATGCCCGCCGCGGCTCTCGCGCCGGTCGAGCGCGGCGGCCGCGATCAGCGTCGCCACGCGCGCCGGGTTCGACTCCGGCTGGCCGTCGAGCCACTCGAGCAGGCGCTCGAGGCCGTGCCGGTCGCGGACCGGCCCGGCGCCCGCCCACATCCTGCGCCGCAGCTCCGGCAGGCGCGCACGCACGAGCGGGCGCTCCGGCGGCGGCGCGTCCCCGACCTGCGGCGCCGCCGCGGCGACGCCGGCGGCGACGGCACGGTGGGCGAAGACGAAGCACTCGAGCAGCGAGTTCGACGCCAGCCGGTTCGCGCCGTGGGCGCCGGTGCAGGCGCTCTCGCCGGAGGCGTAGAGCCCGGCCAGCGTGGTGGCGCCGTCCAGGTCGGTGGCGATGCCGCCCATCAGGTAGTGGGCCGCCGGCGCGACCGGCACGAGGTCGGCGCACAGGTCGAAGCCCAGCCGGGCGCAGCCCTCGACCAGGCTGGGGAAGCGCTCCCTGACGCGGCCGGCGTCAAGGTGGCGGAGCGACAGGTAGCTCGTCTCGCCGGTCTCGAGCCGGGCCTGGATGATCCGTGTCACGACGTCGCGCGGCGCCAGCTCGGCGTCGGGGTGCTCGGCCGGCATGAACCGCTCGCCGGAGCCCGAGACGAGCTGCGCACCCTCGCCGCGGACCGCCTCCGAGACCAGGAACGCACGACCGCCTGCGGCGACCGCCGTGGGGTGGAATTGCACGAACTCCATGTGCCGCACCCGCGCCCCGGCCCGGTGGGCGAGCGCGATCCCGTCGCCGGTCGCGCCGGGCGGATTCGTCGTGCGCGAGTAGAGCGCGCACGCGCCGCCGGTCGCAAGCAGCGTCATGCGCGCCCGGATCGCGACGAGCTCGTCGTGGCCGAGCACCCAGGCGCCCGCGCAGGCCTCGCCGTCGCTCACCAGGCCGATCGCCGCTGTGTGGTCGAGGACGTGCACCAGTGGCTCGTGGAGCACGCGCGCGATCAGCGTCCGCGCGATCGCGGCGCCCGTTGCCGCCCCGCCGGAGTGGAAGATGCGGTGCCGGCCGTGCCCGCCCTCGCGCGCGAGCTGCGGCCGGCCGGCGGCGTCGCGGTCCCAGTCGACGCCGAGCCGCTCGAGATCGGCGACCCGCCGGATCCCGTCTCGCACCAGCACCTCCACCGCGGCCGGGTCGGCGAGCCCGCGGCCGACCGTGAGCGTGTCGGCGAGGTGCAGGGCCGGGTCGTCGCCGTCGGCAACCGCCGCGGCGATCCCGCCCTGTGCCATGAAGGAGTTCGACGACTCCAGCGAGCCCTTCGTGACGAGCGTGACCCGAGCGCCGCGCGCGGCCGCCTCGAGCGAGGCGTAGAGCCCCGAAAGGCCGGCGCCGACGACCAGGACGTCGGTGCGGTGAATCGCTCGTTCGCGCACGGCGCCGAGGATATTAGCCGAAGTGACTAAAACCCGCTGGGAATGGACCGGACGGGTGTGACGTTCCCCTGAGGGCATGCTTCTCCTGGCTGATACGCTCGTCGGCATGGCCTCCGAGCCGGACTCCGAGACGCCCGGCGCCGCCCAGGCGGCCGCAGCGCGCGACCGTGCCCGCTTCGAGGAGGACGCGCTGGCCCACGCCGAGCACCTGTACCGGATCGCGCTCCGGCTCACGGGATCGCCGCAGACTGCCGAAGACCTGGTGCAGGAGACGTACCTGCGGGCCTTCCGGGCCTGGCAGTCGTATACCCCGGGAACGAACCTCGCCGCCTGGCTTGCAACCATCATGCGAAACGCGAACATGGACGAGCTTCGCCGCCAGAGCCGGCGCCCGCCTTCCGAGCCGCTTGACGAGCAGAGCGACTACTACCTGTACAACCGCCTTGCCGACGCCGGCCGCGAGCCTCAGGAGCGGGTGCTGGCCCGCCTCTCCGGGAGCGGCGTCGTCGAGGCCCTGAGCGAGGTGCCCGAGAACTTCCGCGAGGTCGTCGTGCTGGTCGACGTCGGCGAGTTCTCCTACGCCGACGCGGCCGAGATCCTGGGGATCCCGATCGGCACCGTCATGTCGCGCCTCTACCGGGGGCGGCGGCTTCTGAAGCAGCGGCTCGCCGAGAAGGCCGAGCGCGAGGGGCCGGCGTGAGCGTCGACCCCTGTCACGGTGCCGAACACCTCCTCCAGCCGTACCTCGACCGCGCGCTGACCGAGGCCGAGGTCAGCCGGATCGACGGGCACCTGCGCGAGTGCGACTACTGCAACGAGCGCTATATCTTCGAACGCCGCCTGCGTGAGGTCGTCCGCGACTGCTGCAGCGGCGATCCGGCCCCGGCCGGGTTCGTCGACCGCCTGCGCCTGCGCTGCTGCGGTCAGGACGACGTGGCGTAGTCGACGTCGCCCGGCGGGCGCAGGTCGCGGCAGTCCACGAGCGCCGCGCCGAGCGGCCTGACAGGCGTCTCGCCGTGATGGGGGATCCGGCCCCAGACCGTGCGGGGCACGATCACCGGATGGGAGCGCCCCGCGCCGTAATCGGCGGCGAGCACACGCCCCGCCGCCGGCGCTTCGGCCATCCGCCGGACGGCGCGCGGGTCGAGGCCGGGCCCGTCTCCGAGCACGACAAGCGCGCGGTCGGCGTCCTCGGGCAGGGCGGCAAGGCCGGCGCGGAGCGACGCGGCCTGGCCGTCGCGCCAGGTCTCGCACACCACGGCCCGGGCGCCGCGCAGGTCGATCGCGGCGAGGACGTCGCCGGCCCGCGCTCCCAGTACGACGACGCGCTCCCCGATCCCGGCGCTCTCGACGGTCGCCAGCACGCGTTCGAGCATCGGCACACCGTCGACCGGGTGCAGCTGCTTCACGCCGCCGAAGCGGCGTCCCTCGCCGGCGGCCAGGACCACCGCGGCGATCACACGTCGAGGACGATCGAGTCGGCGATCTGGAGCGTGCGGCCGGCGGCCCGGCTGTAGGGGCGGGCGGCGTCGGGATCCTCGATGGCGAGCGCCTGCGACCACAGCTCCTCGGCCACGTCGAGCAGGCCCTCGACGGCCGCGAGCTCGCCGTTGCCGTCGGTGTCGCAGGCCCGCCGGGCCAGGCCGATGGCGCCCGGCATGTCGGGCAGGCGCGTCCACAGAAGCGTCGTCGCCATGATCAGGTACTCGTGGACGCGGACCCGCTGGAGCGGGACGGTGCGATCGCGGGAGACCAGCGGCGGCGAGAGCGTCGGGGCCGGCTCGCCGCGTGCGGCCCGCTCGGCGTTCCCCCACATGATCGCCCGCAGCTGGTCGGGCGACGCGCCCGCGCGGACAAGGGCCGTCCCGAGCTGCACCTGGGCGATGCCGCACATGCCGTACGGGGCGTCGCTTGCGAACGCGATCTGCTCGGGCGAGGCGGTCGCAAGCAGGGCGCGCAGGTCGGTGTTCGACCAGACCGAGGTGTCGTACAGCACGTTGGGATGGTCGAGCAGCGTCCGCCCGATGTGCTGGAGGTCGGCGATGGCGGCGTGCGCCAGGATCAGCTGCGCCTCGGGGTGGTGCTCGACGAGGTGCCGGAGATCGTCGGCGATCGCCGGCAGGCCGCGGCCGGCGTGGATCAGGATCGGCACCCGCCGCTCGGCGGCCAGCTGGAACACGGGTTCGAGGGCGCGCTCGCCGAACGTGAACCTCTGGGCGCGCGGGTGCAGCTTGATGCCGCGCGCGCCCCGGTCGAGGCAGCGGACCGCCTCCGGGATCGGCTCCTCCGTCAGATCGAGCCGGCAGAACGGGACGAGCGCACCGTCCGACTCGGCCGCCCACTCGAGGACGCGGTCGTTGGGCACCCGGTAGGCCGGGAACCGGTCCGGGTCGTTCAGCGGGAACGTGAAGCAGCGGTCGACGCCGAAAGCCGCCATGGCATCGATCAGCTCCTCGGGCGTCAGGGTGAAGCCGTCCTCGTCGACGCCCAGATGCGTGTGCGCATCCCACACCCGGATGTCGTCCGGGAACGCGGCGCGGATGCGGTCGAAGTGCTCGGTGAGGACGCGTTCGAACCCGGGCGTTGGCACGGGCGAACGCTACCAGCGGTCGGGTGATAGCTTGTCCGCATGACCCGGGGCCTGCTCATGTACGCCGATTCCGTCCGCGACCCCGACCTGTTCTTCGCCACCGGGATCTCGGTCGTCGACCCGTTCGTCTACGTCGAGACCGACGGCAGGCGCGTGATCGTGACGAGCGAGATCGAGGCCGACGCCGCCCGGCGCAACTCGACCGCGACCGACGTCTGGCTGGGCTCCGCCTTCGGATCGCGCGAGCTCGTCGCCGGCGGCATGCCCTGGGACGAGGCGCAGCTCGAGATCCTGAGCCGGGTCGTCGCCGAGTGCGGCCTCGACGAGGTCGTCGTGCCGCCCTCGTTCCCCGTGGAAGCGGCCGACCACCTGCGCGGGAAGGGCGTCGCCGTGCTTCCCGACAGGAAGGAGTTCGCGCTTCGCCGCCGCTCCAAGGACGAGCGGGCGCTGGCGGGGATCCGGACGGCCCAGCGGGCCACCGAGGCCGCGATGGCGCGCGTCGTGGAGGTGCTGGGAGCGTCGAGCCCCAAGGGCGGAGGCCTCGTGTTCGAGGGCGAGGAGCTCACGGCCGAGCGCGTCCGCGCCGAGGTCATCGACACGCTCCGCGCGCACGGCTGCGAGGGCGAGCCGCCCATCACGAGCCCCGGCCCGCAGGGCGCGTTCGTGCACGAGCTCGGCACCGGGCCGGTGCGGCCGGGCGAGTCGCTGATCGTCGACATCTTCCCCACGCACATGGAGTCGCGCTTCTGCGCCGACATGACGCGCACGTTCTGCTTCGGCGAGGCGCCCGAGCAGCTGCGGCACATGCACGCGGCGGTGCTCGAGGCGGTGAAGCGGGCGACCGACGCGATCCGCACGGGCGTGAACGGCAAGCGGGTGTGGGAGGCGGCGTGCGAGCCGATCGAGGCGGCCGGATATCGCACCGAGCGCACGATCCCGAATGGTGAGACCCTCGACGAGGACTTCTTCCACGGCCTCGGCCACGGCGTCGGCCTCGAGGTGCACGAGGCGCCGAACATGGGGCTTTCGGGCGACGATCTGATCGCCGGCGACGTGGTGACGATCGAGCCGGGCGTCTACCGCAAGGATTTCGGCGGCGTCCGCCTGGAGGATCTGGCCGTTGTGCGCGACGACGGCGCCGAGGTGCTGACCGACTTCCCCTACGACCTCGAGATCCATGCCTAGGGGGTCGTCGGGCCCGCGACCGGTGTTCCACGTCGACGACCCCGTCGCGGTCGGCCGCCGGATCCGGCAGCTTCGCCAGCAGCACGGCCTCTCGCTCCGCCAGATCGCCGGCCCGGGCTGCTCGCCGGGGTACCTCTCGCGCGTCGAGCGCGGCCAGCGCGTCCCGTCGGTGAGCGTGATGGCCGACCTGGCAGAGAAGCTGGGCGTGACGCTCGAGGACCTCGGCGGCCGCGACATCCGCACGCGCGTCCCCGAGTCGCGGCTGCTCGACCTCGAGCTCGCGGCACGGATGGGCGCGGAGACCGCCGCGGACGAGGCGGGGAAGGCGCTGGAGGCCGCCGCCCGGATCGGCGACCGCCGTGCCCAGAGCCGCCTCCTGGAGGTGCTCGCGCACGTGGCCGCGGGGGAGCGGCGCGACGGGGAGGCCGCCAGGTTGTGCGAGGACGCGATCCGGGCTGCCCCGGGTCCGGCGACGAGCCGAGCCCGGCCGGCGCTGCACGAGACGCTGGGCCGGGCGTACGCGGGCCTCGGACGCATGGACCGCTCGATCGACGTCCTGCGCGCGGCGCTCGACGAGGCCCTCGAGGAGCCGGCGGATCCCGGTCTCTCCGTCAGGTTCGGCGTCCTGCTCGCCAGCGCCCAGACCGACGCGGGCAAGACCGACGACGCCTACCGCACCCTCAACTCCATCACCGGGTTCCGCGATGTGCTGGGCGATTCCGTGGCCCTGGCGCGGCTCGAGTGGGCCATCTCTCGCGCCTACGCCGAGAACGGCCAGGAGGAGCTCGCCGAGCGCTACGCGCGGCGCGTCGTCGCCGTTCTGGAGTGCAGCGAGCACCGCCAGCTCCTCGGCCGGTCGCACATGCTGCTCGGGAGCATCCTGCTCGACCGCGACCGCAACGCCGAGGCCGATGCGGAGCTGCGGCGGGCAGCGGAGATCCTGGACCAGGGCGGCGCGCCGCAGCCGGAGCTGGCTCTGCTGGATTTCGAGCGCGGCCGCTCCGCGCTCCTCGACGGCCGGTTCGACGACGCCGGCCGGCTCGCTCGGGCGGGCCTCGACCGCACCGGGGCGACCGAGCCCGGAACCGCCGGGATGCTGTACGCCCTCCTCGCCAAGGTCGCGCTCGCCCGCGGCGAGCTCGACGAGGGGAGGCGCCTGTGCCAGGAGGCGGCGGACGTCCTCACCGGGACAGTTGCCGTGCACTACCTCGACGATGTCTGGCAGACGCTCGCCGACATCGAGGAGAAGGCCGGTAACCTGCCCGGCGCGCTCGCTGCTCTGCGGCGTGTCACGGCCGGCAGGCGGCCGGCTCCGCGCGCCTGACCGCCGTCAGCCGTGTGCGGGGTGGACGATGACCCCGGTGACGCGCGGCCGCTCGTCGACCCGCCGCAGCCAGTCCTCGATCTGCGGGTAGCCGCCGTCGAGCGCCAGGTGCTCGGCGAGGATCCGGTGGAAGCGCTCGTCGTCGTCGTCACGGAGCCACAGGCCGTACTTCAGGAACGGGAATGCGGCGCAGTCGGCCGCCGAGAGCTTCTCGCCCATGAGGTGGCTGCGGCCGGCGAGCATCGCTTCGAACACCGCGAGGGTCGCGCGCATCTCTGCCGCCAGGGTCTCGACGAGCACGTGGTCGGGCGCGGCCGCACCGAGCTCCGCGTCGATCCTGTTCGGCGGCGCCTTCCAGACGCCGTCGAACCAGTCGACGAACACCCGCACCTCCGCACGGCGGGCGGGGTCGGCCGGGAAGAGCGGTGGGTCGGGAAATCGCTCCTCGATGTGCTCGATGATGCGGCTCGAGTCGGTGACGACGAACCCCTCGTCGTCGAGCACGGGCACGAGGTCCTGACCGCTCACCTCGCGGATCGGGCTGCGGTCGCCGGGGTCGCACATGATCACGTCCGCCTCGACGCCCTTGTGGCCGAGCGCCAGCGCCACCCGCTCCACGTTCGTCGAGAAGGGGATGGCGTAGAGCCGAAGGCCGCTCACACGTGGAGCAGGTCGAGGAAGCGCTGGTCGTCGTCGAACGGGCCGACGAGCCCGAAGTTGAGCCCGTCCTCGCGGATCACGTCGCGGGCCAGCCGCTGGATGTCGGCGGCGGTGACCGCCTCGATCCGCTCGAGCACCTCGTCCGGCTCCATCAGCCGGCCCTCGAGCACCTCGCGGCGCAGTCCGAACCCGATGAGGCCGCGCGGGTCCTCGAGCTGGAGCACGAGCCGGCCCTTCAGGAAGTTCTTCGTCCGCCGGAGCTCGTCCTCCTCGACCGGCTCGTTCGCGAGCTTCGCGAACTCGCCGACGATGGTCGAGACGGCGAGGTCGATCCGCTCGATGTCGACGCCCGCCTGGGAGAAGAGCGTGCCCGCGTCGTCGTAGGCGGAGTGGTGGCAGAAGACGTAGTAGGCGAGGCCCTTGCGCTCGCGCACCTCGATGAAGAGCCGCGACGACATGCCGCCGCCGAGGATCGCCGACAGCACCTGCATGACGTACCGGTCGGGGTGGTCGGTCGGGAGGCCGCGCACGCCCAGGCGCAGGTGGGCCTGGTCGGAGTCGCGCTTCTCGAGGCTGACCCGCGGCTCGTCCTGCTTCACCTCGACCGGAGCCGGCTCGCCGGTGGCGCGGTCCTCCAGCGACCCGAACTGCGTCTCGACCTCGGACAGGAAGCCGCCGTTCACCGCGCCGGCCGCGCCGACGACGATCCGCCGCGGCGCATACCAGGCGCCCAGGTAGTCGAGGAACGTCTGCCGGCCGGCGGCGCGGATCGTCTCCTTCGTCCCGATGATGTCCCAGCCGAGCGGCTGGTCGCCGAAGAGCAGGTGGTCGTAGACGCTGTCGACGTGGTCGCGGGGCGTGTCGACGTACATGTTCAGCTCCTCGACGATCACGCCCTTCTCCCGCTCGAGCTCCTCCGCGTCGAACTTTGAGTGCAGGAGCTGGTCGGCCAGGACGTCGAGCGCGAGCGACCGGTGCTCGGCCGCGCACTTGATGTAGTAGCCGGTGTACTCCTTGCTCGTGAACGCGTTGAACTCGCCGCCGATCCCGTCCACCTCGGCCGAGATGTCCTTGGCGGTCGGGCGCTTCTCGGTGCCCTTGAAGAACATGTGCTCGGCGAAGTGGGCTATGCCGCTCGTCTCCCGGGTCTCGTACCGGCTCCCGGCGGCGACCATCACCATCACCGCCACCGATTTCGCGGCAGGCATCGGTGCGGTCACGACGCGCAGCCCGTTGTCGAGGGTCGTCTTCTGGAACATGGCGGCGGTATCCTAGCCATCGGGGTGGGATCTCCACGAGCCCGGCGAAGCGTCTTCGATTCCGCCGCCGATCTGTACGACCGGGCCAGGCCGGGCTATCCCGACCGGCTCTTCGACGACCTCGTGCGGATCGCCGGTCTCGCGCCCGGCGATTCGGTGCTCGAGGTCGGCTGTGCGACCGGGAAGGCGACGCGGCCGCTGGCCGAGCGCGGCCTCCGCGTCACGTGCGTCGAGCTCGGGCCGCTGCTGGCCGAGCGGGCTCGGTCTGCGTTCGCCGGCGAGCGCCGCGTCGAGGTCGTGCAGGCGGCGTTCGAGGACTGGCGTCCGGCGGACGGCGAGCGGTTCGACCTGGTCGCGGCGGCCACCTCCTGGCACTGGATCGATCCGGCGGTCAGATACCGGCGGGCGTTCGACCTGCTGCGGCCCGGCGGGCACCTGGCGTTCTGGGCGGCGGCCCACGTCGTCCCGGCCGGCGGCGACCCGTTCTTCGAGGAGCTCCAACCGGTCTACGAGGAGATCGGGGAGGGCATGCCTCCGGGTTCGCGGTTCCTGCGTCCGGGGCAGCTCCCTGTTGAGACGGCCGAGATCGAGGCGAGCGGCCTCTTCGACGTCGTGAGCGTGGGCCACTACGACTGGGAGGTCGTGTACGACGCCGAGGGCTACGTCGACCTGCTCGAGACGTTCTCCGGCCACATCGAGATGGAGCCCTGGCAGCGCGAGCGGCTCTACGGCGAGATCCGCCGCCGGCTGGCGGCTCGGCCCGATCCGAGGCTGCGGCGGCACTGGGGCGCCGTGCTGCACGTGGCACGGCGGCGCTAGGCGTCGAGCGCCGTCAGCACGGCGCGGTTCGCCGCCCAGGCTCCGAACAGGATGACGCCCCACACCGGCCGCCCCGCCGCCCAGAGCGCGGCCGCCGCTGCGCCGAACACGACCGCCTCGAAGACGATCCGCTGTGGCGTCGAGAGCGTCACCCTCGCCTTCGGCGACCCGAACGTCGCCCAGAGCCCGATCCAGGCTGCCGGTGCGGCGATTGCGAGCACCCAGCTCACGCCGAAGCCCCAGTAGGCGAGCGCCGCCAGAGCCGCCAGCTCGACGGCGAACCGGAGCGCGAGATTTGCCGCCTTCACGTCTGCACCGCGGCCAATTGTCTCTCAAGCAGCCGCCGCTCGGCGTCATCGCGCACGAGCGCCAACGCCGTCTCGTACGCTGCGCGGGCCTCGACGGTGCGGCCGAGGCGGCGAAGCAGTTCACCCCGGGTGGCGTGCAGATAGTGGTACTCGCCGAGGTCGAGCGCGTCCACGATCCGAAGGCCGGCCTGCGGCCCCTCCGCCTCCGCGATGGCCACGGCCCGGCTCAGCTCGACGACCGCCGACCCCGTCAGGCGAGAGAGCTCCGCGTAGAGCGCCGCGATCTGCGGCCAGTCTCGCGGCTCGTCGGCGTGAAGCGACGCGATGGCCGCCTGGACGACGTACTGACCCGCGCCGCGCAGCGCGAATGCCCGCTCGAGCACGCGGCGACCGGCGTCGATCTGGCCGCGGTCCCAGAGCGAGCTGTCCTGATCGTCGAGCAGCACCACCTCGCCGTCGCGGAACCGGGCCTCGCGGCGGGCGTCGTGGAAGAGCATGAGCGCGAGGAGGCCGTGCACCTCCGGCTCGTCGGGCATGAGGCCGGCGAGCGCCGTGCCCAGCCGGATCGCCTCGGCTGCGAGCTCGTTCCGGCCGCCGTAGCCGGCGTTGAAGATCAGATAGACGACGGCAAGCACCGCGGTCAGCCGGTCGGGCAGGACGTCGTCGGGCGGCACCCGGAACGGGATCCCCGCCGCGGCGATCTTGCGCTTGGCCCGCACCAGGCGCTGGGCCATCGTGGGCTCGGGGACGAGGAACGCGTGGGCGATGTCGCCGGTCTCGAGCCCGCCGAGAGTGCGCAGCGTGAGCGCGACCTGGGCCTCGGTCGAGAGCGCCGGGTGGCAGCAGGTGAAGATGAGCTCCAGCCGCTCGTCGGGGAATGTGGTCTCCTCCATCGTGTCCTCCACTGCCTCGGGCACCTCGAGAAGCCGGGTCTTCCGCAGGAGCGTGCGGTCGCGATTGATGCGGTTGATGGCGCGGTTCCGGGCCGTTGTCGTGAGCCATGCGCCGGGGTTTCGGGGGACGCCGTCGCGCGGCCAGCGCTCGGCGGCGATCGCGAACGCCTCCTGCGCAGCTTCCTCGGCGAGGTCGAAGTCGCCGAGGAAGCTGATCAGCGCAGCGAGGACGCGGCCCCACTCGTCGCGGAAGACGCGGTCGAGGATGGCTAGCGCTCCACCAGCGGGCGGATCTCGATCGCGCCGCCCATGCTGGCGGCCGGGATCTTGGCGGCCAGCGCGATGGCGGCATCGAGGTCGCCGGCCTCGTAGAAGCCGTAGCCGCCGATGGCCTCCTTGAGCTCCGCGAACGGGCCGTCGGTCGTGAGCGTCGTGCCGTCCTTCACCTGAACGGTGGTCGCGGTCTCGGCGCCCTGCATCTGCGTGCCCGAGGTGAACCCGGCGGTCCCGTTGAGCTCGCCGTAGGCGGCGTAGACCCGGCCCTGCTCCTCCTGCGAGAGCGCATCCCACTCCGGCGTGCCCGGAAGCGGGGTGGTGCCCTGGTAGATCAGGATCATGTACTTCATCGTTCCCTCCTTCGGGGTCTGGTCGCGGGTACGACAAACGGCCGGCCCCGAATTCGACACCCTGTCCGGACAGTAGGCTGCTGCGCCATGGACGTCCGCCTCGTCCCGTTCGCCGAGCGCCATTTGGCGAGCTTTCAGGAGATGCTCGACGACCCCGACGTCAAGCGCTTCACGCGCCTCCCCGTGCCGGCGCCGCCGGGCTTCGCCCGGACGTGGCTCACGCGCTACGAGGAGGGGCGGCGCGACGGGACGAGCGACGCGTTCGCGATCGAGGACGAGGCCGGTGGCTTCCTGGGCTGCACGATGGCGTTCGGGATCGAGGAGGACGCGAAGAGCGGCGAGCTCGGCTACGTCGTCGCCCCCGCGGCGCGCGGACGGGGCGTTGCGACGGCGGCCGTGCGGCTCATGACGGAGTGGGGGTTCGGCGAGCGAGGGCTCGTCCGGCTCGAGCTCATGATCAGCGTCGAGAACGCCGCGTCGAAGGTGGTCGCCGAACGGGCCGGATACGTGAAGGAGGGCGTGCTGCGCTCGCTCTACGTCAAGGAGGGCCTGCGCGAGGACCACGAGCTCTGGTCGTGCCTCTCGACCGACGATTGGCGAGGCTCCGGCGGCGCCGTCTGATTGCGTCGGGCACTACTCGTCCGGCGGCGCGTAGCTGTGGTGCAGGATCAGCATGTTGCCGTCGGGGTCCTCGAAGATCGCCTGGTGGCAGACGCCGCTGCCGACGATCTCGCCGTGAAACCGGACGCCGCGGTTCTCCAGCGTCGTGCGGGCCGCCTCGACGTCGCGAACGCGGAGGGCGACGGCGCCCTTGCTCGGCGCGAACTCGCGCCCGATCTTGGCGGCGTCGAGGAGCAGGATCGTGAGGTTGCCCGTCTCGAACTCGCCGCCGACCCCGTTCCGGTAGCGAGCGCTCGCGCTCGAGCGCCGGGACTCGGTGCTGAACCTGGCGTAGCCGGGACGACGCGGTGTACGGTGGACGCCGTGCGGATCCTCGTCGCCCGCTGCGAGATCGCCTACCAGGGCCGGGCGACGACCCGGCTTGGGGCCGGCGACCGGGTGATCCTCTTCAAGGACGACGGCTCGCTCTGCGTCCACGCGGAGAAGGGCTACAAGCCGCTCAACTACATGCCGGGCCCGACCACCGTGAAGGAGGAGGGCGACGTCATCCGCGTCTACCGGCCGGCGTCCGACGAGACGCTCGTCATCGTGGTCGAGGAGGTGCACGAGGACAGCCGGCACGAGCTGGACGACGAGGCGGTGCTCGAGCATCACGGCGCCGAGCGGCAGATGCACGTCCTGCTCGAGGCCTCGCCTGAGATCATCGAGGCCGGGCTGATGGTGATCTCCCGCGAGCGGTTCACGGATGTCGGCCCGGTCGACCTCTTCTGCCGCGACCGCGAGGGCCGCACCGTCGTGGTCGAGGTGAAGCGCGTGCGGGCCGTGGCCGCCCACGTCGAGCAGCTGACCCGCTACTGCGAGCGGGTCGACCTCGACCCGGCCCACGCGCCGTGCCGGGGCATCCTGGTTGCGCCCGAGATCGCTCCGCAGGCGCGGGTGATGTGCGAGGCGCGCGGGTTCGCCTTCGTTGCTGTCAGCTACGACCAGCTGGCGGCCGACGCCGTGCCCGAGCTCACGCTGTTCGACTCGCTCCAGGAAGCCAGCTGAACCTGCGCAGCGCGACTGCCAGGCCGGCCGCCGCCCAGAGCGCCATCACGCCGAGGTCTGTCCATGCGATGGCCAGGCCGTGCGCCGACGGCGCGTACGGCTGGTGGAGGGCATCCGAGAGCCGCTCGACCGGGAAGACCGATGCCAACTGGCGCAGCCAGGACGGCAGGCTGGCGTTGGGGATGAAGACGCCCGACGCCAGGTAGAGCGGCAGCATGACCGCCTGGATCACCGGCTGGGCGGAGTCGACCGAGCCGATCAGCGTCGCGACCGCGTAGGCCAGGACGCAGAAGCAGAGCGACCCGGCCACTGCGGACAGGATCACGGCCGGAACGGACTCGGCCGGGAGCGACACCCCAAAGCCGAGCCATCCGATCGCGACGAGCGCCGCCGCCATCGAGAGCGAGACTGCCATCGCTGTGAGCGCCCGTCCGCCGATCAGCACCCACGTCGGAACCGGCGTCGCCCGCCGCCGCTTGAGCACCCCGGTCTCGCGCTGCGTGACGACCGAGATCACCAGGTTCACGAACGACGAGGCGATCACCGACAGCGCCACCAGTCCGGGCACGTAGAAGGTCGATGCCCGGGCGCCGCCGGGCTCGACCCGCTCGGAGCCCCACATGCCGAGAAAGAGCACGAGCAGGAGCAGCGGCAGCATCATGGTCGCGGTACGGGCCTGGGCGTTTCGCGTGAGCGTCCGCAGGTCGTACCGGGCCTGGTGAAGGACGAGTCCGGCCGGCCCGCGGCGCCCCGATCCGGCCGCGGTCGTCTCGTCGGCGGCGGCTCGGCGTCGGGGCCGGCGGACGGCCTTCACGCCTCGCGCCAGCCCGAAGCGGGCGGCGACGACGACGGCGATGACGACGATGCTTTGGGAGCCGTGGAACATCAGGCCTCCTTGGAGTCGGTGGTGGTCGGGGAGCCGGCGAGCGCCAGGTAGACGTCCTCGAGCGCAGGCCGGCGCAGCTCGAGGTCGGGCAGGTCGATGCCGCGGGCGTTCGCCCAGTCGGCCAGGGCGCGGACGTCGGCCAGCGGCTTCGTCGAGCGCATCGAGACGCGGCGGCCGGTCGGGAGCGTGAAGCTGATCTCGTGGGCGCGCCGGTCGCGGCCGCCGATCGTTCCGGGGGTGCCTTCGGCCACCACGAAGCCGTCGACGAGGACGGCGATCCGGTCGGCGAGCCGCTCGGCCTCGTCCATCGCGTGCGTCGTGAGCACGATCGTCGCTCCCAGGCGGCGCAGGCCGTCGATCATGTCCCATGCGTCGCGTCTCGCCTTCGGATCGAAGCCGGTCGTGGGCTCGTCGAGGAAGAGCAGCTCCGGTCCTCCGATCAGCGCGAGGCCGATGTCGAGCCGCCGGCGCTGGCCGCCGGAGAGCTGCTCGGTGCCCGTGTCGAGGCTGCCGGTGAGGCCGACCAGCCCGGCGATCTCCGCCGGCAGGCGCGGGGCACGGTAGTAGCCGGCGTACAGGTCCAGGCACTCGCGGACCGAGAGGCCGGGGTCGGGCTGCGACTCCTGGAGCACCACGCCCACCCGCTCGCGCCAGGCCGAGCCGGCCGTCTGCGGATCGGCGCCGAGCACGCGGACATCGCCCGCGGTGGGACTGCGGAAGCCGGTCAGGATCTCGACGAGGGTCGTCTTGCCGGCGCCGTTCGGGCCGAGCAGCGCGAAGATCTCGCCGGGGCGGACGTCGAGGTCGACGCCGCGCACGACCTCGCGGTCGCCGTAGCGCTTGCGGAGGCCATGGGCATGCACGATCGAGTTGGTCATGTTGTTCGCTCCTTTCGCGTCCGGCGAAGGCCGGCAAGCAGCGACTCGAGTGCCGCCACGACCTCGGAGGGGTCGTCGAGGCCGGCTTCCGCCGTGAGCAGTGCGTCGACGGGCACCGCGCCGCGCCGCGCCGCCCTGGCCGGGGTTGAGGCCGACAGTCGCACCAGCGTGCGCCGGCCGTCACGGGGATCGGCGGCCGTCTCGACCGCTCCGCGATCGCGCAGGCGCGCCACCGACGTCGAGACGTAGCTCTGCGGGAGACCGGTGCGCGAGGCGATCTCGCCGATCGAGCTTCCCGGCTCCTCGGCGATGTCGGTCACGATCAGGCGCAGCCCGCCCGGCACGGCCGGCGCGTCGCCGCCGCGCATGGCGGCCTCGCCGATCTTCATCAGCCGGCGGCCGAGGAAATGGAGGTCGAGGGCGTTCACGATTCTCAGAGTACATCGCTACAGATACATCTACAAGTATGGAGTTGAGGCCGGGTATGAATACGGCTCGCATCCGAGGAGAGGAGCCCCATGCCCGTCGTCGACCTGACCGACCACCCCACCGTGAAGACCGCCTACGGCCGCTGGCAGCCGCTGAACGGGCCGCTCGGCGTCGCCGGGTTCGGGATCAGCGCCATCGTGTGCGATCCCGGCGAGGAGTTCGACATCGAGCACGACGAGGCCGACACCGGCCAGCAGGAGGTCTACGTGGTCGTCGCCGGGCGGGCCACGTTCCGGATCGGCGACGAGCAGCTCGAGGCCGGCCCCGGCCAGGTCGTCTCGGCGCCAGACCCGGCCGCGGTGCGCAACTACGGCGCCCTCGAGCCGGGCACCCGCATCGTCTGCATCGGCGGGGCGGGATCCGACGCGGGCTACGGAACCTGGATCGCCGAGTCGGCCGAGGGCTAACCCGCCAGGCTCGCCACGACCTCCAGGAAGGCGTCGATCTCGGCCGGCGTGTTGTAGTGCACGGCGCCGACGCGGACGGCGCCGCCCGAGTCGTCGATCCCGAGCCGCTGCATGAGCTCGAGCGCGTAGTAGTTGCCGTCCCAGACGAAGATGTCCCGCTCGCCGAGCGCCGCCGACACCTCGGCCGGGTGCTTCCCGGCGACGTTGAAGGCGTAGGTCGGGCAGCGGCGGTCGAGGTCGCGGGTGCCGTAGACCGTCACGCCGGCGATGCCCTCGAGGCCCTCCAGGAGCCTGGCCGAGAGCTCGCGCTCGTAGGCGGCCACCTGCTCCATCCCCAGCCCGCGCAGATAGCGGACCGCGGCCGCCGTGCCGGCGATCCCCTCCAGGTTGATCGTCCCGGTCTCCCAGGAGTGGGGCGGCTCGTCGGGGGCCGGGCGCACCTTGTAGGGCGTATGCCGCTCCAGGAGCTCGGCGCGGCCGTAGAGCAGCCCGACGTGCGGGCCGAAGAACTTGTACGCCGAGCAGACGAGGAAGTCGCAGCCGAGCGCCGAGACGTCGATTGCCCCGTGGGGGGCGTAGTGGACGGCGTCGATGTAGGAGATCGCCCCCGCCTCGCGGCAGAGCGCCGTCATTCGGGCGACGTCGTTGATGGTGCCGGCGCCGTTCGACGCCCAGCCGAACGCGGCCACGCGGGTGCGGCCGGTGAGCTTCGCGGCGAAGTCGTCGACGTCGACGAGGCACGACCCGGTGTCGATCCCCGCCTGGCGGATCGTGACGCCGCGGTCGCCGGCGGCCAGCATCCACGGGGCGACGTTGGCGTCGTGGTCGAGCCCGGTGACGAGGATCTCGTCGCCGGGGCCGAGCCCCCGGCACAGGATCCGGGAGGCGTGCATCGTGAGCGTCGTCATGTTCGCGCCGAAGGCGATCTCGGAGCCCGACGCCGCGCCCAGGAACTCCGCGGCCACGGCCCGGGCGTCCTCGAGCATCGCGTCGCTCGCCCGCGACGTCGAGAACGGGCCGCCCAGGTTGGCGTTCATGTCGCGGTAGTAGCCCTCGACCGCCTCGTAGACGGAGCGGTGGGCCTGCGTGCCGCCGGGGTTGTCGAGAAAGACGCGGCGGTCGTCGATGGACGGGAAGCCGGCGCGGACGGCGGCGACATCGATGGTGGAGGCAAGCGGGTTCATGCCGAGATCGTAAACTGCCGCGATGAAGCTCGTCATCCTTGGCGGCGGCCCCGCCGGATACGCCGCCGCCTCGGCGGCCGCGCACGTGGGTGGAGAGGTGACGCTGGTCGAGGAGCTCTCGCTCGGCGGGAACTGCACGATGACCGACGCCGTGCCGTCGAAGACGCTCTTGACGACGGCCGACGCGATGCTCGAGGTGGCCCGCGCCGAGGAGGCGGGGCTCGACTTCGTCCAGGGCTTCCCGGAGGTCAACCTGCGGCGGACGCTGGCCCGCGCGCGGGCGGTGGCGCTCCACCAGAGCCGCGGTGTGCGCGAGCGGATGGACGGGATGAACGTGCGCGTGCTCCCCGGGCGCGGCCGGCTCACCGGCCCGAACACGCTCGTCGCCAACGTCGACGGCCGCGACCACGAGCTCGAATTCGACGCCCTGCTCGTGTGCACGGGCGCCTCGCCGTTCGTGCCGCCGTTCGCCCGCCCGGACGGAAACCGGGTGCTGACCACGCGGCAGGTGTTCGACCTGCGCGAGCTCCCCGACCACCTTGTCGTGCTCGGCGCCGGCCCGACGGGCTGCGAGTTCGCCGACTTCTTCTCGCGCTGCGGCTCGCGTGTGACGCTCGTGTCGGCGCGCGACCAGCTCCTGCCGAGCGACGACCCGGACCTGGCCGAGGTGCTCGAGGAGGTGTTCCTGCGCCGCGGCATGGACGTCATCGAGAACGGGCGCGCCTCGGCGATCGACACCGAGGAGGCCGATGCGGTGCGGCTGGTGCTCGAGGACGGCCGCGACCTCGGCTGCTCGCACGTCCTGCTGTGCATCGGCATGCGCCCCAACACGCACGACCTGGGGCTCGAGGAGGCAGGGGTCGAGTTCGGCGACCGCGGCACGCTCCCCATCGACGAGTTCTGCCGCACGAGCGTCCCGCACATCTACGCCTGCGGCGACGTCACCGGCCAGGTGATGCTCGCCAACACGGCCGCGGTTCACGGCCGTGCGGCGGCCCTGCACGCGCTCGGCGTCGAGATCGAGCCGGTGGCCTACACCGGCGTCGCGTGGTGCGTCTTCACGCGGCCCGAGATCGCGAAGGCCGGCATCTCGGAGCGCCAGGCCCGGCTGGAGGGGATCCCGGTGCGGGTGACCAAGCACCTGATCCGCGCCAACCCGCGGGCGGTCATGGAGGGCGAGACCGACGGGATGATCAAGCTCATCTCGGATCCCGACGACGGCACGATCCTGGGCGGCGCGATGGTCGGGTTCCGGGCGTCGGAGGTGATCACCGCCGTCGCGCTGGCGGTGCACGCCCGCCTCTCGGTGCAGGTGCTGGCCGAGACGGCGGCCGTCAACCCGTCCATGTCGGAGAGCCTCCAGCGCGCGGCCGAGAAGGCCGCCGAGGGCATGCTCGGCATCTCACGCGTGACGCTGACGAGCTGACGCGCTAGACCTCGATGCGGAGGCCCGGGTGGGCGATCTCGATCGGGCCGGAGTACTCGGCGCGGGCCTGCTCGATCACCTCGTCGCTGCCGTTCTCGGCCGGCACGTGCGTGAGCAGCAGCCGCTTCACCCTGGCCCGCGACGCCTCCCGGCCGGCCTCGGAGGCGTCCATGTGGCCGCGCTCGGTCGAGTCGCCCCTGGCGTCCTTGAGCGACGCCTCGCACAGGAAGAGGTCGGCGCCGTGCGCGAACCGGGCCAGCCGCTCGGTCGGCGCCGTGTCGGCCGAGTAGGCGATGGTCGACGTGCCGGCGTCGATCTTGACCGAGTAGCAGGTCGTGTAATGCAGGCTCGGCGCGAACGTGAAGCGCATGTCGCGGATCCGCAGGTCGACGTCAGGGTCGTACTCGACGACGTCCCATGCAGCCTCGAACGTCTCGACCGACCCGTCCCACACCGCGGCGACCCGGTCGAGCACGCTGCGCCCGCCGGGCGGCAGGTGGAGGGTGGCCCGCGGCCGGTCGCTCCAGGAGCCGTACCGGTAGGCGTAGTGGAGCGGGACGAGGTCGAACCAGTGGTCGGCGTGGAAGTGGGTGATGACGATGTCGGTCAACGGCCCGGGGTCGTGCGCGCGAAGCTCCGACGCGATCCCTGACCCGCAGTCGAGCAGCACCCGGGCCTTGGAGCTCTCCACGAGGTAGCCGCTCGCCGCCTGTCCCGGGTTGGGCCACGCCGGGCTCCCGCCGAGGACGGTCAGCGCCAGCCCCACCGTCAGATCCCCATGGCGTGGTAGCCGGAGTCGACGTAGAGCGTCGTCCCCGTCACCATCCGCGACATCGGGCTGCACAGGTAGAGCGCCGCCTGGCCGACGTCGGCGGCCTCGATGTTCTGCCGCATCGGCGAGCGCTCCGCGATGATCGTCTCCATGTCCTTGAACCCCGCGATGCCGGCCGACGCGAGCGTCCGCACGGGCCCGGCGGAGATCGCGTTCACCCGGATCGAGGCGGGCCCCAGCTCGTAGGCCAGGTAGCGCACGGAGCACTCGAGGGCGGCCTTGGCCGTCGCCATGATGTTGTAGCCGGGGAAGGCCCGCTCACTGGCCATGTAGGTCATCGTCATCATCGAGCCCCCGCCGCGGGCGGCCATGAGCGGCTCGGCCCGGCGGGCCATCGCGATCATCGAGTAGGCCGAGACGTCGAGCGCGGTTCGGAACGCGTCGCGGGGCGTCTCGATAAACCGGTTCGTGAACGTCTCCTGGGGTGCGAACGCGATCGAGTGGACGAAGATGTCGAGCCCGCCCAGCCCCTCGCCGACCTGCTGGAAGGCCCGGTCGATGCTGTCGTCGGCCGAGACGTCGCACTCGACGACGACGTCCGACCCGGCCTCCTCGGCGAGCTTTCGCACCGAGCCTTCGAGCCGCTCGCCCTGGTAGGTGAATGCGAGCCGCGCGCCGGCGCCGTGGAGCGCCTGCGCGATCGCCCACGCGATCGACCGCTTGTTGGCCACGCCCGCCACCAGCGCGAGCTTGCCGTCCAGAATCCCGTCGGCCACGTCACCACTCCTTCCCGTTGGCGCCGCTGACCCTAGCAATTCAGTCGAGCCGGGTGGCGACGTCCGCGAGCGGCGCCCGCTCGGACTGCTGAGGCGGGTGAAGCGCCCAGCCGAGGTGGATGAGGCCGACGGCGGCCTCGTCGGGCTCGAGCCCCACCGCCGCTCGCCCGCCGGGCTCGTCGAGCAGCGTGAGCGTGCGCCAGTAGCCGGCCAGGCCGCGGGCGTGGGCGGCCAGGAGCACGATGTACGCGGCGACGCCGGACGCCAGGAAGTCCTCCCGGTCCTGCACCGCGTCGCCGGTCTGCCGGGCCGAGACGACGACGAGCGTCGGCGCCCGGTCGAGCTTCCGGGCCGAACCGGGCTTGGCGGCGTCGGCGACCTCCTTCAGCCGTTCGAGCGACGCCGGCCCGAGCACGCGGAAACGCCACGGGTTGGTCAGGTGGTGGTTGGGCGCCCAGCGGGCCAGGTCGAGGAGCGCGTCGAGCGTCGCTGCATCGACCGGCTCCGGGCGGTACGCCTTGTGGGTTCGCCGCGTGCGGACGGCGGCGTCGACGTCCATCACGGCGAGTCCGCCAGCCCCTCCAGCGCGGAGGGGTTCTCGAGCGCCGAGAGGTCGCCGGGATCCTGACCGAGGGCGGCCGCCCGGACGGCGCGGCGGACGATCTTCGCAGTCCGCGTCTTCGGGAGCGCGTCCACGAACCTGACCTGGGCGGGCGCGAACGCCTTCCCCAGGACCTTCGTGATCTGGCCCCGCACGTCGGCGCGCAGCTCGTCGGTTCCCTCGATCCCGGGCCGGAGCACGCAGTAGACCCACGCCACCTCGCCCTTCACCTCGTCGGGAACGCCGATCGCGCACGCCTCCGCCACCGCCGCGTGCGAGACGGCCGCCGACTCGAACTCCGCCGGGCCGATGCGCTTGCCGGCCACATTCAGGGTGTCGTCGGAGCGGCCGTGCAGGTACCAGAAGCCGTCCTCGTCGACCGACGCCCAGTCCCCGTGCGCCCAGATCCCGGGCCAGCGGCCCCAGTACGAGTCGAGGTAGCGCTGCGGGTCGCGCCACACACCGCGCGTCATCGACGGCCACGGCTTCCGGCACACCAGCTCGCCGACCTCGCCGGCCGGGAGGTGGCGGCCGTCGGGCCCGGCGACGTCGATCGCCATGCCGAGCGCGGGACCGCCCAGCGTGCACGGCCGAAGCGGCATGACCGGCATCGGCGAGAGGAAGCAGGCGCCCACCTCGGTCCCGCCGGAGAGGTTGATGATCGGGGCCCGCCGCTCGCCCGCGACCTCGTGCAGCCACATGTACGGGTCGGGGTTCCACGGCTCGCCCGTCGAGGCCAGGACGCGGATCGAGGAGCGGTCGTGCGCGAGCACGGGCTCGTCGCCGTGCGAGCGAAGGGCGCGGATGAGCGTCGGCGAGACGCCGAGCACCGAGATCCGGTGGGCCTCGACGAGCTCCCACAGCCGGCCCGGTCCGGGATAGTCGGGCGCGCCCTCGGAGACGACCAGCGTCGCTCCGGCGGCCCCGGTCCCCACGACGACCCAGGGCCCCATGATCCAGCCCATGTCGGTCACCCACATCACGCGGTCGTCGGCGTGCACGTCGGCCTGGAACGCGGCCTCCTCGGCGATCTTCACGAGGAAGCCGCCGTGGACGTGGACCGCTCCCTTCGGGCGTCCGGTGGTGCCCGACGTGTAGATCACCATCATCGGCGTTTCCGCGTCGAGCGCCGGCGCGTCGAGCTCGGCGCTCTGGCGGGCGACGAGCTCGTCCCAGCGGTGGTCGCGGCCGGGCACCATGGCCGCATCGGTCCCCAGCCGGTCCCAGACGATCACGTGGCGCACGCTCGGGGCGTCCGCGAGGGCCTCGTCGGCCACCGCCTTCATCGACACCGGCCGGCCCCGGCGCGGCACCGCGTCGGCGGTGAGCAGCAGAACGGCGCCCGCGTCGTCCAGCCGGGCGGCGACGGCGGGGGCCGCGAACCCCGAGAAGATCGGGACGACGATTGCGCCGATCTTGCAGATCGCGTAGAAGCCGGCGACCGCCTGGATGGACATCGGCAGGAAGAGGCCGACGGCGTCGCCGCGGCCCACCCCGAGCTCGAGGAGGGCGTTCGCCAGCCGGTTCGTCTCGGCGGCGAGCTCCCCGTAGGTCATGCGCTCGACCCGGCCGTCCTCGCTCTCCCAGACGACCGCGGGGCGGCCGGCCGGATGCCGGTCGACGCAGTTCCGGGTCAGGTTCAGCTCCCCGCCGCCGAACCAGGTCGACCACTCGATCCCGCGGGACGTGTCGAGCACGCGCTCGTACGGACGCGTGAACTCGATCCCGAGAAAGCGCACAACCGCGTCCCAGAACCACTCGACGTCGTCCTGGCTCTGCCGGATCAGCTCGCGCCAGTCCGCGATGCCGTGCTCGCGCATGAAGGCCGTGGCGCGGGCGTGCTCGAGCGTCTCGGCCGTCGGCTCCCAGATGTAGTCGTCGCCGGCGATGGCGAGGATGCTACGTGAGACAGTTCGACGCCGATGAAGATCGCGATCGCCCCCGACAAGCTGCGCGGGACGTACACCGCCGACGAGGCCGCCGCCGCGATCGCCGCCGGCTGGCGCGACGTGCGCGCCGGCGACGACCTGGTCGAGATCCCGCTCGCCGACGGCGGCGAAGGCACGGCCGCGGCGATCCTGCGGTCGCGCGGCGGCGAGTGGCGCGAGGCCGGCGTGCACGACGCGCTCGGACGGCCGTGCACGGCCCGGTTCGCGCGCCTGATCGACGGTTCGGCCGCGCTCGACGTCGCCGAGGCGTGCGGGGCGGCCAGGGTTTCGGACCTGCCGCGCGACCCGCTCGGCGCGTCGTCGCGCGGCGCGGGCGAGCTGATCCGGGCGGCGATCGAGGACGGTGCCCTGCGGGTCGTGATCGGTGTCGGCGGCACGGCCTCGACCGACGGCGGGGTCGGCCTTCGCGACGGCCTCGGGCAGGTGCCGGGCGATGTGGAGCTGGTCGCGGCCCTCGACGTCGAGAACCCGCTCGTCGGCCCCGGCGGCGCCGCGAGGGTGTTCGGGCCGCAGAAGGGCGCGACGGCCGAACAGGTGGTCGAGCTCGAGAAGCGACTGCGGAGCCACAGCCTGCCGACGGCCGACCGTCCGGGCGCAGGCGCCGGCGGAGGGATCGGCGGCATGCTCATGCTGCTCGGAGCGCGGGCCGTCTCGGGAGCCTCGCTCGTGGCCTCGGAGGTCGGGCTGCCCGGCGCGCTCCGCGATGCCGACCTGTGCATCACCGCCGAGGGCCGGATCGACCGCCAGACGCTCCTCGGCAAGGTCGTCTCCCACGTCGCTCACCTCTGCGCCGGAATCGACGTCCAATGCATTGCCGTGGGCGGGGTCGTCGAGCTCGCCGCGGCCGAGGAGCTGCGACGGCGCGGATGCGAGACCCACGAACAGGGAGACCTCGAGCGTGCGGGGCGGGAGCTGGCCTCGCGGTTCTCCTCGCGGCCGCCCTGACCGGCTGCAGCGGCGGGGGCGCCGCAACGGTCGCCGCCGCCTCCGGCTGCCCCGCTCCCGCCTACCCGGCGCCCGACCCGCACCGGCCGCGCTACCGCCTGACCGTGAACATCCCGGCGAGCGGGGATGTGACCGGGATCGCGCGCGTCCGTTTCACGCCCGATCTCCCCACCCGGCGGCTGGTCTTCCGCGAGTGGCCGAACGGCCCGCTCCAGGCGCGCGAGGGCGCGCACCTCACCGCCGGCCCGGTGCGCGCGCCGGGATACCGGCTGTCCGTCCGCCGCCCCGACCCCACCACCCTCGTCGTCGGCCTCTCGCGCACCCTCGCGGCGGGCCGGCCGATCGACGTCACGGTCCCGTTCCGGCTCCGGGTCCCCGGCCCCGTCGGTGACCGGCTCTCGCGCTCGGGCGGGGTGGTGCGGCTGGGCTCGTTCTTCCCCGTGCTCGCCTGGGAGCCGGGCGCCGGCTGGGACACCGACCCGCCGACGCCGCTCCTGGCCGAGACGTCCTCGACGCCCACGGCCGACTTCGACGTCCGGATCACGGCGCCGGCGGGTGACCGCGTCCTCACCACCGGGGAGCCGGCCGGCGACGGGAGGTACACCGCAGAGGCGGTGCGCGACTTCGCGATCGCCGCCGGCCGCTTCGACGTCTCCACCGCCGTCGCCCGGGCGCCGGGCCCGGTCCGCATCACCGCGGCTGTCGCGCGCGGAGTGGAGGGCTCCCCGATCGACGTCGCCCGCCGGGCCAGTTCGGCGCTCGTGGCGATCTCGGCGCTGTACGGGCCGTACCCGTGGCCGGCACTGCACCTGGCGGTCGTTCCCGCCCTGGGCCGGGTCGGGATCGAGTACCCGACGATGATCTTCCTCGGCCCGCGGAGCGTCGAGCGAACGACGACGCACGAGGTCGCTCACCAGTGGTTCTACTCGCTCGTCGGCAACGACCAGGCCCGCGACCCGGTCCTGGACGAGGGCGTCGCCACCTATGTCCAGGCCGAGCTCGACCACATCTGGCCCTACCTGGAGGGCCTCCCGGATCCGACGCCGCTCCGGCGTGCGACCGGCCGGCCGATGGCCTACTGGAACGGCCGGCCGCGGCCCCTGTACGCGCTTGCCGTCTACGCCGACGGGGCCCGGATGCTGCGCGCCCTGGGCCATCCGGAGGACGTCACCTGCGCGCTTCGGCGGTACGTCGCCGCAAACGCCTACCGGATCGCGACGCAGGCCGATCTGGCCCGCGCGCTTCGGGCCGGATTGCCCGGCGCCCGGCGGGTGCTGCGCGAGTACGGGATCGCGCGCGGATAGGCGGACCGGGCGGCGGGTAAGGGGTTGCTATCGTCCCTCCGCCCGTACAGCAACCGTCTGGAGCCGCCTCCGTGTCTCGGCCGTACGACGACATCGACCAGCTGTCGATCAACACCCTCCGCACCCTGGCCCTGGACGCCGTCGAGCAGGCGAAATCGGGCCATCCCGGCCTGCCGATGGGCGCCGCCCCCATGGCGCACGTGCTGTGGACGCGCTACCTGCGCCACAACCCGGCCGACCCGGCCTGGCCGGGCCGTGACCGCTTTGTGCTCTCGGCCGGCCACGGCTGCATGCTGCTCTACGCGCTCCTTCACCTGACCGGCTATGACCTCTCGCTCGACGAGATCAAGCGCTTCCGGCAGTGGGGCAGCCTGACGCCCGGCCACCCCGAGCACGGCCATACCGCCGGCGTCGAGGCCACGACCGGCCCGCTCGGCCAGGGCACGGGGAACGCCGTCGGCATGGCGATCGCCGGCAAGCACCTGGCGGCGCGCTTCGGCGAGGAGGCGGGCTTCCGGGTGTTCGCGCTCGTCTCCGACGGCGACCTGATGGAGGGCGTCTCGGGCGAGGCCTCCTCGCTCGCCGGCCATCTCGCGCTCGACAACCTCGTCTTCCTCTACGACGACAACCACGTGACCATCGACGGCGACACCCGGCTCGCCTTCACCGAGGACCGGGCGGCCCGCTACGCCGCCTACGGCTGGCACACGCTCACGGTCGAGGACGGAAACGACCTCGACGCCATCGACGCCGCGATCGCCGAGGGGATCGCCCAGGAAGGCCGGCCGACCTTCATCTCCGTGAAGACGATCATCGGCTTCGGCTCCGTCGATGCCGGCACGTCGCGCGCCCACTCCGACGCGCGCGGCGCCGAGCAGCAGGCCGAGACCAAGCGGACGCTCGGGTTCGATCCCGAGCAGTACTTCTTCATCCCGGACGCGGTCTCCGAGCGCTACCGGGAGGCGCTCGACCGGGGCGCCGCGATGGAGGCCGAGTGGAAGCGGGCGGTCGGCCCGATCCCGGGCCCGGACATCCCGGAGCTCGTGATCGAGCCGTTCGACGGTGACGAGAAGCCGATGGCGACGCGCGCGGCGTCGGGCAAGGTGATCGCCCAGCTCGCCGGGCAGGTGCCGCTCCTGGTCGGCGGCTCCGCCGACCTGACGCCGTCCAACAACACCAAGCCCGAGGGCTGGGAGGACTTCCAGCCCGGCGCCTACGCCGGCCGCTACCTGCGCTTCGGCGTGCGCGAGCACGGCATGAGCGCCATCTCGAACGGCCTTGCGGCCTCGGGGCTGCGGCCGTACGCGGCCACCTTCTTCAACTTCCTCGACTACGCCAAGCCCGCCGTGCGCCTCTCGGCGCTCTCGCGGCTGCCGGTCGTCTGGATCTACACGCACGACTCGGTCGGGCTCGGCGAGGACGGCCCCACCCACCAGCCGATCGAGCAGCTGGCGACGCTCCGGGCCACGCCCGACATCTGCGTGTTCCGCCCTGCCGACGCCAACGAGACGATCGCCGGCTGGCGGACCGCCCTGGCCCGCGACCTGCCGACCGCGCTCATCCTGAGCCGCCAGGCGCTGCCCGTGCTCGACCCCGAGCGCTATCCGCTCGCCGACGCCGCCCGCGGCGGTTACGTGCTCGAGGGAGACCCCGACCCCGAGGTCATCCTGATCGGCACCGGCTCCGAGGTGCACCTCGCGCTGGAGGCCCGCGGGCTCCTGCGCGACCGCGGCATCCGAAGCCGGGTCGTGTCGCTGCCCTCGTGGGAGCTCTTCGAGGAGCAGCCGGAGGCCTACCGGACCGAGGTGCTGCCGCCCCGGATCGAGGCTCGCGTCAGCGTCGAGGCGGCGGCCACCCTGGGATGGGAGCGCTACGTCGGCCTGCACGGGGCCGTGGTCGGGCTCGACCGCTTCGGCGCATCCGCGCCGGGGCCGACCGTGCTTCAGAACCTGGGCTTCACGCCCGAGCGCGTGGCCGACGAGGCCGAGCGCGTGCTCCAGGCGGCATCGATACCCTCCGGAGGGCAGAGAGGAGAATCCGCGTCATGACGAAGCTTCACGACCTCGCGGCCGCCGGCACCAGCCCGTGGCTCGACAACATCCGCCGGGGCTGGCTCAAGTCCGGCGAGTTCAAGCAGATGGTGGACGACGGCGTGCTCGGCGTCACGTCGAACCCGACGATCTTCCAGAAGGCGATCGCCGACAGCACCGACTACGACGAGGCCATCGCGGCGCTCGCCGGGACGTCGGCCTCGGCCGACGACGTCTTCTTCGAGCTCGCCATCGAGGATGTCCGCGAGGCGGCCGACCAGATCCGGCACGTCTACGACGGCTCCGGCCACCTCGACGGGTTCGTGTCGTTCGAATTGCCGCCGCACATGGCCAACGACACCGCCGCGTCGGTCGCCGCCGCCCCCGAGTTCTTCGGCCGCATCGGCAGGCCCAACATCTACATCAAGATCCCGGGCACCCCCGAGGGCGTGCCGGCCATCGAGGAGACGATCGCCGCGGGCATCAACGTGAACGTGACGCTGCTCTTCTCGCTGGCGCAGTACGAGGCGATCCACACCGCCTACATCAAGGGCCTCGAGCGGCGCCTGGCCGCCCATCAGCCGATCTCCGACGTCCACTCGGTGGCGAGCTTCTTCGTCTCGCGGGTCGACACGGCGGTCGACGCCGAGCTCCCGGAGGGCTCCCCGCTTCGCGGCAAGGCGGCCGTTGCCAACGCCAAGCTCGCCTACCGGCGCTTCAACGAGATCACGGCGTCCGACCGCTGGCAGACGCTCGCGGCGGAGGGTGCGACCGTGCAGCGGACGCTGTGGGCCTCGACCGGCACCAAGAACCCGGAGTACTCGGACGTGCTGTACGTCGACGAGCTGATCGGCCCGGACTGCGTGAACACGATGCCCGAGGGCACCATCGCCGCGTTCAAGGACCACGGCGCCGTCGCCCGGACGGTCGACGCCGACGTCGACGGCGCACAGGCGGCGATCGACGCGCTCGCCGACGCGGGCGTGTCGCTCGAAGACGTGACGAAGAAGCTCGAGGTGGACGGCGTGAAGGCGTTCTCGGACTCGTTCGACTCGCTCATCGCGACGATCCGGCAGAGCCTCGACGCGCAGCGCGCGGCCTGATGGCAACGACGGCCAAGCGGCCGGGACCGAATCCGCTCAGAGCGGGCCTGCGGGTCGGCGGCGCCTCCGAGCCGACCGTCTTCGTGATCTACGGAGCGTCGGGTGACCTCGCCCAGCGGAAGCTCCTGCCGGCCATCTACAACCTGGCGGTGCGCGGGCTCCTGCCGAGCCGGTTCGCCGTCATCGGCTACGCCCGCTCCGAGATGGACAACGACGGCTTCCGCGACTTCGCCCGCGCGGCCGTCGAGAAGTTCTCGCGGACGCCGGTCGACGACCATCTGTGGCAGGCGTTCGCCGAGACGCTGCACTACCAGTCGGGGAGCTTCGACGAGGACGGCTTCAAGGTGCTGGGCGAGCGGCTCGAGGCGATCGACGCCGCCCACGGCACCGGCGGGAACCGGGTCTTCTACCTGTCGACGCCGGCCAGCTTCTTCCCCGTGATCGTGCAGGCGATGGGGGCGACCCGGCTCAACCGGCCGCCCGGGTTCGCGCGGGTGGTCATCGAGAAGCCGTTCGGCCACGACCTCGGCTCGGCCCAGGAGCTGGCCGATGTCGTGCACCGCTCGTTCCGCGAGGGCCAGATCTACCGGATCGACCACTACCTGGGCAAGGAGACGGTCCAGAACATCTTCGCCTTCCGGTTCGCGAACGCGATCTTCGAGCCGGTCTGGAACAACACCCACGTCGATCATGTGCAGATCACGGTCGGCGAGTCGATCGGCGTCGAGCACCGGGCGGCGTTCTACGAGGAGACGGGCGTCGTGCGCGACATCGTGCAGAACCATCTCCTCCAGGTCTTCGCGCTCGTCGCCATGGAGCCGCCCGCGGCGTTCGACGCCGACCCGATCCGAGACGAGAAGGCCAAGCTCCTGCGGTCGACGCGGCCGATGAGCCTCGAGAAGTCGGTCCGCGGTCAGTACGGCGAGGGCTATGTCGCCGGCGAGAAGGTGGCGGGGTACCTCGACGAGCCGAACGTTCCGCCCGACTCCAACACGCCCAGCTATATCGCGGCCAAGCTCGAGATCGACAACTGGCGCTGGGCCGGGACGCCGTTCTACATCCGGGCGGGGAAACGGCTCGCCAAGCGCGTCACCGAGGTGGCGGTGCAGTTCAAGCGGCCGCCGCACCTGCCGTTCCCGACCGACGCGGTCGAGCAGCTCGAGCCCAACGCCCTCGTCCTGCGCATCCAGCCCGACGAGGGCATCTCGCTGCGCTTCGGGGCCAAGGCGCCGACGCCGACGCTCGCGCTGCGGACGGTGAACATGGACTTCCTGTACGGCTCGTCCTTCCTCGCCGAGGTGCCGGAGGCCTACGAGACGCTGATCCTCGATGCGATGCGCGGCGACGGCACGCTCTTCACGCGCCAGGACGGCGTCGAGCGCTCGTGGGAGATCGTCGATCCGCTGCTCGACCAGTGGCGCAAGGGCACTCCGCAGGTCTACCCGGCCGGGTCGTGGGGGCCGGAGCTCTCCGACGAGCTCCTGGCCCGCGACGGGCGGCGGTGGCGGCGGCCGTGAGCGAGAACGGCGAGACCTCCGACCTGGCAGCCGTCGAGTCGATGCTGCGCGCGGCGCGGGGCGGCGACCGCACCGGCAGCGTGCGGGCGATCACGCTCAACCTGATCGTCCACGCGCCCGACGCTGACCGGGTCGACGCGGCCATCGAGGCGCTCGAGCACGTCGGCCCGTCGCACCCGCTCCGGGCCATCGTCGCGACGCCGGGCGAGGGCGACCTGCGGGCCTCGATCGCGAGCTCGTGCTGGGTCGGCGCCTCGGAGCGCCAGGTGTGCTCCGAGCGGGTGCTGATCGAGGCGGAGGCCAGAGCGCTCCCGAGCGCCGTGACGGCGCTGCTCGTGCCCGACCTGCCCGTGTTCCTGTGGTGGCAGGGGTCGCTCGGGAGCGATCGTGGCCTGGCCGGCGCGCTGGCGGGGCTCGCGTCGCGGGTCATCGTCGATTCGGGAGAATGCGGCCTCGAGGGCGTCTCGGTGGCGCGGCTTCTGGCCTCGTCGGTCGCCGACCTCGCCTGGGCGGGGCTGCTTCCCTGGCGCGACGCCGTCGCGGGCCTCTTCGACGGGCAGCGCGAGGTGAAGGCGCTCGAGCGCATCGCCGCCGTCGACGTCCGCGGCCCCGAGAACGAGGCCCGGCTCATGGCCGGCTGGATGCGCTCCGCCCTCGACTCCCAGATCGACCTGCACCGGGAGGGGCGCTCGCACCACCTGGAACGGGTGACGATGCGGGCCGGCGGCAAGGAGTACCTGGTCGAGCGCCGCGGCCGCAGCCGCCTCGGGACGGCCACGGTGCCGGGCCTTCTCGACTACCCGGTGGTGCTGGCCCCGCCGCCGCGGCCCTCGCTCCTGGCCGACGAGCTGAGCCGGCTCGCGGGCGACCGGCTGTTCGAACGGGCCCTCGAAGCTGCCTGACCGGTCCGCGGAGGGCGGCATCGCTGGGATGCCGGTGACGGCGCAGGGCGAGGCGCTCTACCAGGATCTGCTCTGGGTGCACGGGCTCCTCCGCCAGGACCTCGCGACGGTCGAGCGGCTGGCCGTCGAGGTGGCCGCAGGGAGTCCGGCCGCGGAGGTCGTCGCCGGGGTGCGGGCGCTCGAGACGGCGGGCCCGCTGTGGCGGCTGCGCGCGAGCTGCCTGCACTACTGCCGCTTTGTCCATCACCACCACCGGCTCGAGGACAGGGCGCTCTTCCCCGAGCTTCGGCGCGTGAACCCGGCGCTCGGGCCCGTCGTCGACCGCCTCCAGGATGACCACCGCCGGGTGGCCGGCCTGCTCGAGAGCGTCGAGGCGGCGGCCGGTGCGCTCG
Organism: uncultured Actinomycetes bacterium; assembly: GCA_963805545.1. Classification (GTDB taxonomy): domain Bacteria; phylum Actinomycetota; class Thermoleophilia; order Gaiellales; family JAICJC01; genus JAICJC01. The sequence goes on along the minus strand of CAWDUU010000005.1, from coordinate 199,395 downwards.
ACGGAGCCGACACGCCCGCGGCGAGGACCGCCGTCACCGAAGCGCTGGAGGCGCTTGCCGCCCACCTGCTCGCTCATCTCGAGCTCGAGGAGGAGAGCATCGCCGGGACGCTCCGACGCTGGGAACCCTCAGGCGACCGGGTGTGAGGCGTCCGTGAACTCGCGGAAGGCCGCCGTCACCAGATAGGCCGCCTGCTCGCCGACGTCGACGGCGTTGTCGCCGATCCGCTCGATCGCCCTGGCGATCAGCATGGCTCGCAGCGGCATCTCGATCGTGGTCTCGTCGAAGCCGCCCTCGATGATGCGGCGGGCGAGGCCGTGATTTCGCTCGTTGATGACCTGGTCGAGCTCGACGAGCGACTCGGCCTGCTCGAGGTCGCGCTGCGTGAACGACGCCATCGCGGTTGCGATCATCCCGCTCGCCTGGTTTCCCATCACGGTGAAGTCCTCGAGCAGCTCGGGCGTGAGCGGCTGCTGCACGAAGAGCCTGCTCAGCTTGGCGATGTTCACGCACTGGTCGCCGATCCGCTCCAGGTTCTGGTTCACGTGGATCACGGCCAGCACGAAGCGCAGGTCGACCGCCACGGGTGACTGGCGCGCGAGCAGCGACTCGACGCCGTGCTCGACCTGCATGTAGACCCGGTCGACGTCGTCGTCGCCGGCCACCACCGTGTCGGCGGCATCGGACGCGGGCGCGATCAGCGCCTCGAGGGCGCCGTCGAGCAACCGCTGGCAGATCCGGGCCTCCTCGTTGAGGAGAGCCCCGAGCTCGGTGAGTTCCTTGTGGAACGTCTCGCGTGCCATGCGAGCAGCGTACAGGGCGGAATGACCCGGTAATCGGGGCTCTCCACTTGTTCACCGAGCGTATACCGGCGCGTCACCCCATGGCGGAGGCGCCGAATGCACAATCGATGCATCGTGATGACGACAACGGAGAGGTTACGCATGAACGTCAGGAGAGTTGGGTTGGTCGCGCTCGCGGCGGTCGTGGTCGCCGCGGCCTCGGCCTGCGGGTCGAGCGGTTCCGACAAGACCGTCACCGTCAGCGGCGGAGGCGGGAACGGCAACGGTTCCAGCAAAGTGCTGGTCGGTGCCGGCAGCACGTTCGTGGCCCCGCTCGTGCAGCAGTGGGAGGCCGACTACCTGAAGAGCCCGGCCGCGGTCACGATCACCTACGGCGCCATCGGCAGCGGTGGTGGGATCGATCAGATCACCGCCCGCACCGTCGACTTCGGCGCGAGCGACGCGCCGCTGTCGCCCGACCAGGTCACGGCCTGCAAGGGTTGCATCCAGATCCCCTGGTCGCTCGGCGCAGTGGTCATCATCTACAACGTCAAGGGCGTTCCCGACCACCTCAAGCTGACCGGCCCGGTTGTCGCGGACATGTTCATGGGCAAGATCACGTCGTGGAACGACCCTGAGATCGCCAACCTGAATCCGGGCGTCAACCTCCCCGACACGCACGTCACGCCCGTCTACCGCAGCGACGGCTCCGGAACGAGCTACGCCTTCACGGACTACCTGTCGAAGGTCAGCCCCGAGTGGAAGAGCCAGGTCGGCACGTCGACGCAGCCGCCGTTTCCGACGGGCACCGGTGCCGAGCACTCGAGCGGCGTCGTCGCCGCGGAGCAGGCAACCGACGGCGGTGTGACCTACGCCGATCTCGCGTACGCCATCCCGAACTCGCTGCCGTTCGCGCTGCTTCAGAACGCGGCCGGCAACTACCCGGAGCCGGGCACGAAGTCGGTGATCGCCGCCGCGGAGGTGGGAACGCCGAATCCGGACGGCTCGGTGTCTCTCGTGAACCCGCCCGCGTCTGCCGCGGACGCGTATCCCGACGCGACGTTCACCTACGTCATCGTGCCCCAGGACTCGCCCAAGGCATCGACGCTGAAGGACTTCCTGAAGTACGCGATCGGGCCGACAGGCCAGGCCTTCGGGCCCGACCTCGGGTACCCGAAGCTGCCCTCGTCCGTCGTCTCGAGCGACCAGCAGCTGATCGACAAGATCGGGTCCTGAACCGGCTGGAGCGGAGCGCCGGCACCATCCTCCCACGGTGCCGGCGCTTCCGCCCCTGCTGCTCCCCATGACCACTGAGACTCCCAAAGTTCACGTACCTCTGAGCTCCCGCCGCAGGTGGCGGGCCGGCGACGTCGCGCTCCAGAGCGTCGCCGGTCTCGCCGCCCTGGGCCTCGCGGCGCTCATGGCGCTCCTCGTCGTCGAGGTCGTGCGGCAGGCCAAGCCCTCGATTCAGGAGTTCGGTGCCGGGTTCCTCACGACGAGCGTGTGGAACACCGTCAGGGATACGTACGGGGCCGCCGACCTGATCTTCGGGACGCTTGTCACCGCCCTTGTGGCGCTGCTCATCGCGGTCCCGCTGGCCATCGCTATCGGGCTCTTCCTGAGCGAGCTCGCACCGCGGCTGCTGCGGACCCCGGTGGGCATGATGGTCGAGCTGCTCGCCGCCATCCCGAGCGTGGTGCTCGGGCTCTGGGGGATCCTCGTGCTCGGGCCGTTTCTGAACGAGCACGTCGAGCCGTTCATGATCGCCCACCTGAGCTTCGTCCCGTTTCTGGACGGGTTTCCCTCGCCCGCCGGCCTCCTGCCCGCGTGCCTCATCCTGACGCTGATGGTGGTGCCGATCGTCGCGTCGATCAGCCGCGAGCTCTTCACGAGCGTCCCCGGTGACCTGAGGCACGGTGCGATGGCGCTCGGCTCGACCCGGTGGGAGATGGTGCGCGGCGTGGCCATGCCGCAGGTGAGCGGAGGCCTGGTCGCCGCCGTGATGCTCGGGTTCGGGCGCGCGGTCGGCGAGGCGATCGCCGTGGCACAGGTGATCGGCGGCTCGCTGACGCGCCCGGAGAACCTCTACGCCCCCGCCGACACCATGGCCAGCCGGCTCGCGGCGCAGTACGCCGGGACTGCGACGTCGCTTCAGAAGGCGTCGCTCGCCTACCTCGCCGTGATCCTCCTCGTGATCAGCCTCTTGACCAACCTCGTCGCCCAGGTGATCGTGCGCCGGACGCAGCGGAGGCTGGGGCACCGATGAGCGCTGCCGCCAATCCCCTCATGTCCAGCGGGCGTCGCGCTCGGCGGCGCAAGCTCACCGGTCAGATCATGGAGGCGCTCGCGACGGCGGCGGCGCTGGTGGCTGCCGCGACACTCGCGATCGTCATCATCACCGTGGCGCAGCGGGCCATGCCCGCCCTGAACCTCGATTTCTTCACCCAGAACGCCGCCCCGTTCGGCGCGTCGGGCGGCGGGATCGAGAATGCGATCGTCGGCACGCTCATCATCACGGGCATCGCCACCGCGATCGCGCTGCCCGTGGGCGTGCTCCTTGCGATCTTCAACACGGAGTTCGCCCCGCGGCGGCTCGCCGACCTGATCAGCCTCACGCTGAACGTGCTGGCGGGGGTGCCCACGATCGTGATCGGCGTCTTCGTCTTCGCGCTGGTCGTGGTCGGACGCGGGCAGAGCGCGGTCGCCGGCTCGCTCGGCCTCGCGATCGTGATGCTGCCGCTCGTCGCCCGCGCATCCGAGGAGGTGCTGCGGCTTGTCCCGACCCACCTGCGCGAGGGCGGGATGGCGCTGGGAGCGACCCGGGCGCGCACGGTCGTCACGGTGATCCTGCCGACGGCGGTCGGCGGGATCGTGACGGCCACCATCGTTGCCGTGGCCCGGGCCGCGGGCGAGACCGCTCCGCTGCTCTTCACGACGTCGATCTTCGTCGGGACGGCGGTGAACACCGATCCCAGCCAGGCGATGGCCTCGATCCCGATCGTGATCTTCAGCTACTCCGAGTCGCCCGACCCGCATGCACAGCAGCAGGCCTGGGCCGCGGCGCTCGTCCTGGTCGCCGTCGTGCTCGTCGGAAGCATCGCGGGCAGGCTGCTGTCCCTCCGGACACGCCGACAGATCGAGCAGGTCAGATGAACCGCTTCTCCACATCTTCACCACGCCGACACCGGGGCATAACCCTGCGCGCTGGCACACGCTGCGACCATCTACGAATATGTCAACCGTGAGCGAACCCGATCGCGCCGAGCGGGCCGATGCCCCCCAGCCGGAGAGCACCACCGACGCCGTGCAGCATCAGTCGCAGACGAAACTCGGTGAGCTGGCCGCACAGCACACACCGCTGCCCGAGGCGCAACGCGAGCCGGTCCTGCGCCTGGACGGCGTCACCGTCTCGTACTCCGGCGCACCCGCGGTCTGCGACGTCACGATGGACGTCTTCCGCTATCAGGTGACCGCCTTCATCGGGCCGTCCGGCTGCGGCAAGACCACGCTGCTTCGAAGCTTGAACCGCATGAACGACCTCATCCCCGGCGCGACGGTCGACGGCAAGATCACGTATCACGGACACGACCTCTACGGCTCGGCGGTCGATCCGGTCGAGGTGCGGCGCAGGATCGGCATGGTGTTCCAGCGTCCGAACCCGTTTCCGAAGTCGGTCTACGACAACGTCGCGTTCGGCCTGCGGCTGCACGGCATGAAGGACAACCTCGACGAGCGGGTCGAGACCGCTCTCAGCAAGGCCGCTCTCTGGGACGAGGTGAAGGACCGTCTGAACAAGAGCGCGCTCGCGCTCTCGGGCGGACAGCAGCAGCGGCTCTGCATCGCCCGGGCCCTCGCCATCGAGCCGGAGGTGGTGCTGATGGACGAGCCGGCCTCCGCGCTCGACCCGATCGCGACCCAGCGCATCGAGGACCTCGTCGGCGAGCTGAAGCGGGACTACACGATCGTGATCGTCACGCACAATATGCAGCAGGCGGCCCGCGTCGCGGACATGACCGCGTTCTTCAGCGTCGATGTGAAGGACGGTGGGCACCGAAATGGCGTCCTGGTCGAGTTCGCGCCCACCGCCGACCTGTTCATCAGGCCCGCCGACTCGCGCACGGAGGCGTACGTCACCGGCCGGTTCGGGTGATCACCACCAATTCACCCCGGGTGCACCGTCTGGATACCCCAGGAGGGGGTCGGCCCGGGCACCATGGAGGCATGATCACCGAGACGACATTCCAGGAGCAGGTCGAGGCGCTGGAGGACGACGCGCTCCGCTTCGGGCGGGCCGTGGTGGATTCCCTGAACGCGGCCGCCGGGGGCGTCCGGCCCGAGTGCGCGGTGTTCGAGAACGCCCGCGTCCGCCACGCCTCCGCGGCGCTGCTTCGCAGCCCGCACGCGACGGCCGGGGACATCGGCCGCATCCGCGCCGTCCAGGAGGCGGCGCTGCACATCCGCCACATCGAGCGGGCGGTGGCCGCCGACGGCTGGCGGGGCGACCCGCGCCGGCTGGCCGCCGGCCTCGCGCTCGCACTCGATGTCTTCGTCCGCCGTGACCTGTCGGGCCTCCGGGTTCTCGGGCGGATGATCGACGTCATCCTCGAGGACCCCGCGCTCGGGGCGCGCGCCCGCTGCGCGGGGCTGCACGTCCTGGCCGTGGGCGAGGCGTGGCGGATGGCCATCCCGCCCGTGAGCCCCCAGGGGGCGCCGAACATCCCGGCAGGCATGGCGTCGTGAACGGCCGCCGGTCGCCGAGCGTGCTCGTCGTCGAGGACGACCGCGTGATCGCCGGCTCGATCGGCGCCCATCTTCGCCATGCCGGAATGTCGGTCGAGTGCGTCGAGGACGGCGACCGGGCCCTGCGCAAGGCTCGCTTCGAGCGGCCCGACGTGGTCGTCCTCGACCTGATGCTGCCCGGCATGGACGGCTGGCAGGTGCTGCGCGAGCTGCGCGCCGGCGGCACCGAGTGCCCCGTGGTGGTGGTGAGCGCGCGGGCCTCCGAGCAGGACAAGGTGCAGGTGCTCAAGATGGGTGCCGACGACTACGTGGCGAAGCCGTTCGGGATGAGCGAGCTGGTCGCCCGCGTCGAGGCGGTGCTGCGCCGCAGCCGGATCACGCCCCAGGTGGGCCGGCCCGAGAAGCTCACCATGCCGGGCCTCGAGATCGACCCCGACCTGCACCGCGTGCTGGTCGACGGGGCCGACGCCGGGCTCACGCCGCTCGAGTTCCGGCTGCTCCAGGCCCTGACCGCCGAAAGCGGCCGCGTGCTGACGCGCGACCAGCTGCGCCAGCGCGTGTGGGGCGTGCCGCAGCGCAAGCGCGACCGGTCGGTGGACGTGTGCGTGCGCAAGCTGCGGTCGAAGATCGACCTGCGCTCACGCACGCACGTCTACATCCACACCCACCCGGGCGTCGGTTACCGCTTCGACCCGGTCCCGCGCTGAACCGAGCTAGGGAATCAGCCGGAACACGAAATCGAACTTCGTGCCGCCGGCCCGTGACCTGAGCACCATCGCCCCGCGGGCGTTGCGGTAGATGCCGGTGCCGCCGGTGACGGCAAGCACGCTGTTTCGCGTGTCGAAGAACGGCCCCTCGACCGTGATGTGGCCGCCCGGCAGGAACGTCGTCCACGTGCACTCCCACGACGAGCCGGCCACGATCCGGATGCACTGGCCCTGGTCGCGGCCGGCCGGCGCCGAGTCGGCGGCGTCGAACACGGCGTTGTGGAAGGTCAGAAGATCGCCCGACGAGTCGCCGGCCTTCCCCGTGTCGATGACCGTGTCGGTGGCGGCGTGCTCGATGACGTGCACCGTCGCAGGCTTGCGCAGCTTGGCCGCGGTGCCTCCGAACGCCACGGCCTGGATGGCCGCGCCGGCCACGATGCCGGCCGCCAGCACGGCGATGAACCTGAGTCGCATCACACCCTCCCTTGGTCGTTTCACGGCCGACGGTATCAAGGCCCTGCGGTACCATCAGCGCTCGTGAGCACCAAGCACCAGGCGTCGGCCGTCGCCGAGCCTGACGAGAGCGGCGCCGCGCTGGTCGACGAGATCCTGGCCGAGCTCGACGCCGGGCGGACCGGCCCGCTTGCCGAGTTCGTGCGGGCGTACGTCCGCCGCGCCCCGCCGCCGCTTCGGGCCGAGCACGACCCGCCCGAGCTGGCCGCGCAGGTGCGGGGCATGTTCGCCTTCTCGAACGGGCGTCCGCCCGGCGAGCTGGCCGTCCGGGCCTATAACCCGGATCCCGAGCGCGACGGCTGGTCGGCGTCGGGATCGGTGGTCGAGGTGAACGCCGACGATGCGCCGTTCCTGGTCGACACCGTGACCGCCGAGCTGCACGACTTCGGCTGCCAGGTGCGGCTCGTTCTGCACCCGGTGATGGGCGTCGAGCGTGGGGCCGACGGCACCATCGAGGCGATCACCCCGGCCCGCGGCGCGCCGCGGCGCGAGTCGGTCATGCACTTCCAGACCGACCGCCGCCTGGGCGCCACCGAGCTTCAGGCGCTCGAGGCTGCCCTGCGCGGCAGTCTGGCGGGGCTTCGGCTCGCGGTGCGCGACTTCCTGCCGATGGTCGAGCGCGTCGAGCGGATGATCGAGTCGGCCGAGGCGTCTGCCGCCCGCTACCCGCCCGACGAGGTGCACGAATCGATCGAGTTTCTGAGCTGGCTCACCGACGACAACTTCATCTACCTCGGGTACCGCGAGTACGGGGTGACCGAGGTGGACGGGCAGCCGGCGGCCGGAGTGGTGCCCGGCTCCGGTCTCGGCGTGCTCTCCGACGAGTCGCGGTCGAGGTTCGCGCCGCCGCAGCCGGTGGCCGGGCTCGACGAGTCGACGCGGCAGCGGATCTTCGGCGGCCCGCTCGTAGTCGTGTCGAAGACCAACGCCGAGACCACCATCCACCGCAAGGCGCGGATGGACTACATCGGCGTGAAGCGGGTCGACGCCGCGGGCGCCGTGGTGGGCGAGCTGCGGCTGGTCGGCCTCTTCACGTCCAAGGCCTACTCCGAGTCGGCGCGCCAGATCCCGCTCATCCGGCGGAAGCTCGAGTCCATCATGCAGTGGGAGGACCTGATCGCCGGGTCGCACGACTACAAGGCGGTCGTCGCGCTCTTCGACAGCTTCCCCAAGGACGAGCTCTTCGCCGCCACGGCGTCGGAGCTCCGGGTGACGATCATGGCGCTCCTGGGCATGCAGGAGGAGGGCGGCGTGCGGCTCTTCCTGCGCCGCGACCCGGTGCGGCGGACGGTGGCGGCGATCGTCGCCCTGCCGCGCGACCACGTGTCGACCGACCTGCGGATCAAGCTCGAGCACCTGTTCGAGCTTCGCTTCGGCGGCCGCGCGGTGGACTACACGCTGTCGTTTGCCACCGATCCGGCCCGGTTTCACTTCACGATCCACATCCCGTCGGGCGACATTCCCGACCCCCCGCTGGCCGAGCTCCAGCGCGAGGTCGCCGACGCGGCGCGGAGCTGGGACGACTCGCTCTCGGACGCCCTCGTGGCCACGCGGGGCATGGGGCGCGGGCACGAGCTCGCCCGCCGGTACGCGGCCCGGTTCCCCGACTACTACAAGTCGGCGGCGACGATTTACCAGGCGACGTTCGACGTCGAGCAGTTCGAGCTGCTCGGCCCCGAGCGGCCGTACGTCGTCGCCCTTCAGAACGAGCAGGGGACGGCGGAGCCGCTCACCCGGCTCAAGCTCTACAAGACCGGTGGCAAGGCGCCCCTCACCGACCTCCTGCCCCTGCTCGAGCAGCTGGGGCTGACGGTCGTCGAAGAGGTGCCGACCCGGCTCGTCGGGACGGGTGAGGACGGGCGCTACCTGCACGACTTCGGCGTCCTAGGCCCTGCCGGGAAGCCGCTCGACCTGGAACGGATGGGCGACATCGTGGCCGAGACGGTCGGCGCCGTCTGGGAGGGGAGGGCCGGCTCGGACTGGCTGAACCGGCTCGTGGTCGCCGGCGAGCTCGACTGGCGCCGGGTCACGATCCTGCGCGCCTACCGGGAGTACCGCCAGCTGCTCGGCGCGACGTTCACGTCGCGCTACCAGAACGACTGCCTGGTGCGGAACTTCGACATCTCGCGCAAGCTCGTGCGCCTCTTCGAGCTGCGCTTCGACCCGGCGGCCGGACGCGACCTGGCCGCCGAGGACGGGCTCGTCGACGAGATCGAGGCCGACCTGGATGCGGTGCAGAGCCTCGACGACGACCGCATCCTGCGCGGCTACCTCGGCATGATCATGGCGACCGTCCGCACCAGCGCCTATCTGCCTGACCGCGACTACCTGTCGTTCAAGCTGCGGTGCGAGGACGTGCCCGGGATCCCCAAGCCGGTGCCGCTCTGGGAGATCTTCGTGTTCTCGACCGCGATGGCCGGCGTGCACCTGCGCGGCGGCATGGTGGCTCGCGGCGGCATCCGCTGGTCGGACCGGCTCGAGGACTACCGCACCGAGATCCTGGGCCTCATGAAGGCGCAGATGGTGAAGAACGCCGTGATCGTGCCGGTGGGGGCGAAGGGCGGGTTCGTGCTGAAGCGGCCGCCGCCCGACCGTCCCGGCCTGATGCAGGAGGAGAAGCGCCAGTACGTGACCCTGATGCGGGGCATGCTCGACATCACCGACAACATCGTGGGCGGCGAGGTCGTCCACCCCGACGGCGTGCGCGTGCTCGACGGCGACGACGCCTACCTGGTCGTCGCTGCCGACAAGGGCACCGCGCACCTCTCCGACACCGCCAACGCCGTGTCCGAGGAGTACGGCTTCTGGCTCGGCGACGCGTTCGCCTCGGGCGGCTCGGCGGGTTACGACCACAAGGCGCTCGGGATCACGGCGAAGGGCGCCTGGGAGAGCGTGAAGCGCCACTTCCGCGAGCTCGGCCGCGACGTGCAGACGGAGCCGGTCGCGGCCGTCGGCGTCGGCGACATGTCCGGCGACGTGTTCGGGAACGGCATGCTGCTGTCGGAGCATCTCCGGCTCGTCGCGGCGTTCGACCATCGCCACGTCTTCCTGGATCCCGAGCCGGATGCCGCGGCGGCGTACACCGAGCGGCGGCGGCTCTTCGAGCTCCAGGGCTCCTCGTGGGACGACTACGACCGGTCGCTCATCTCCAGCGGAGGCGGCGTCTGGCCGCGCACGGCGAAGGCGATCCCGCTCTCGCCACAGGTGCAGGCGGTGCTCGGCGTCGACAACCCGAAGCTCGCCCCGCCCGACCTCATCCGGGCGATCCTCCAGGCGCCGGTCGACCTGCTCTGGAACGGCGGGATCGGCACCTACGTCAAGGCCTCGTCCGAGACGCACGCCGACGTCGACGACCGCGCCAACGACGCCGTCCGCGTCGACGGCCGCGACCTGCGCTGCACCGTGGTCGGCGAGGGCGGGAACCTCGGGCTCACCCAGCGCGGCCGGATCGAGTACGCCCACGCCGGGGGCCACATCAACACCGACGCGATCGACAACTCCGCGGGCGTCGACTGTTCGGACCACGAGGTCAACCTGAAGATCCTGCTGGCGATCGCCATGGAGCGCGGCGACCTGACCCGTGAGGGGCGCGACGCGGTGCTGAACGAGGTCGTCGACGACGTCGTTCGGCTCGTCCTCTACGACAACTACCTCCAGGTGCAGATCCTGAGCCAGGAGGTGGCCGTCTCGCCGCGGCGGATGGAGGCCTACGAGGACCTCATGGTCGAGCTGGAGTCGCGAAACCTGCTCGAGCGGGGGCTCGAGGCGCTGCCGCCGGGCGAGCTCATGGCCGATCGGATCTCCGCCGGCCACGGGATGACCCGCCCGGAGCTGTGCGTTCTCCTGGCCTACGCCAAGCGGCTGCTGCGCGAGGAGGTGCTGGATTCGTCGCTGCCCGACGACCCGTATCTCGTCTCGGCCCTCGCCGAGTACTTCCCGCCCCGCGTCGTCGAGCGCTTCGGCGGGCTCCTCCCGGATCACCCGCTGCGGCGCGAGATCATCTCCACCATCGTCACGAACGACGTCATCAACTCGATGGGGATCACGTTCGTGCCCCGGATGTCGGCCGAGACGGGCGCGACGCCCGAGGAGGTGGCGCGGGCCTTCCTCGTCGCTCGCGACGTGAGCATGGCGCGCGAGCCGTGGGACGCCGTCGAGCGGCTCGACTCCGTCGTCCCGGGCGACGTCCAGTCCGGGCTCATGGACCGTGTCGACTCGATGGTGGAGCAACTCGCCCGCTGGTACCTCCAGAACGTCCACGACATCGACCTCACCGAAGAGGTGGCCCGCGGCCAGCCGGCGTTTGCCGAGCTTGTGCGCACGCTCTCGGATTCGGCGACCGATGCCTGGCGCGTCGCCACCGACGGCCGCCTCGAAGAGCTCCTGGAGCAGGACGTCCCCGACGACGCCGCGCGGTTTGGCGCGGTGGCGCCGGCGCTCGTCTACGCGCCCGACATCATCGCGGTCGCCCAGGCCACGGGGCGGCCGATCCCGGCCGTCACGCGGGCCTTCTTCATGATCGGCGAGCGGCTCTACCTCGACCTGATCGAGGGTCGGGCCGCGGCGCTTCCGGCCGCCGACCGGTGGCAGCGGATGGCGTGGGAGACGCTGCTCGACGACCTGCGCCTCCTGCGCCGCCAGATCGTCGAGAAGGTCATTGCCGAGTCGCAGAACGGCTCGATCGACGAGGCGGTCGAGGCGTACCTGAACGCCCGCGGCGACCCGTACGACCGCCTGTCGCGCATGATGGAGAACGTCACCACGGCTCCGCCTGACGACAGTTCCATGGTCATGGTGGCCGTCCACCAGATCCGACAGGTGTCGTCCTAGGGCACGCGAGGCCCCGGTTGTTCGGCGCGGCCTCCATCTAGACTGCGGGCCGTGAACCGCCTGGCGGGGGAGACGAGCCCGTACCTCCTCCAGCACGCCGAGAACCCGGTCGACTGGTACCCGTGGGGCCCGGAGGCGCTGGAGCGGGCGCGGGCCGAGGACCGGCCGATCCTGCTCTCGATCGGCTACTCGGCCTGCCACTGGTGCCACGTCATGGCCCACGAGTCGTTCGAGGACGACGAGACGGCGGCGCTCATGAACCGGCTCTTCGTGAACGTGAAGGTCGACCGCGAGGAGCGGCCCGACCTCGACGCGGTCTACATGAACGCGGTCGTCTCGATGACCGGCCACGGCGGCTGGCCCATGACGGTGTTTCTGATGCCCGACGGGCGGCCGTTTTACGGCGGCACCTACTTCCCGCCGGCGCCCCGCATGAACATGCCGGCGTTCCGCCAGGTGCTGGCCGCGATCGACGACGTCTGGAGGACGAAGCGCGAGGACGTGACCGGGATGGCCGAGAAGCTGACCTCCGCGCTGGGCGCCGCTGCCGGGCAGGTCGGCTCCGACGACCCGCTCACCGACGAGCTCCTCACCGGCGCGCTGCCGGCGCTGCGGTACGCCTACGACTCGGAGTGGGGCGGGTTCGGGACGGCACCCAAGTTCCCGCCGTCGGCGGCGATCGGGTTCCTCCTTCGCCTGCACGCCCGTACGGGAAGCGACGACGCGCTGGCGATGGCGCGCGGCACGCTCGACGGGATGGCGCTCGGCGGCATGCACGACCTCGTCGGCGGCGGCTTTCACCGCTACGCGGTCGACCGCGTCTGGCTCGTGCCGCACTTCGAGAAGATGCTCTACGACAACGCCCAGCTCGCCAGCGCGTACCTGGAGGCCTGGGCGGCGACCGGCGAGCCGCGCTACCGCGACGTCGCCGAGGGCACGCTCGACTACCTCGTCCGCGAGATGCGGCTCCCCGAAGGTGGGTTCGCGTCGGCCCAGGATGCCGACACCGGCGGCGTCGAGGGCACGACCTACGTGTGGACGCCCGCCGACCTCGAACGCGCCCTCGGCCCCGAGGACGCCGCCTCCGCCGCTGCCTACTACGGTGTCACCCCCGAGGGCAACTTCGAGGGCGCGACCGTTCTGCGCATCTCCGGCGATCCGCCCGCGAACATCGAGAGCATCCGCGCGCGCCTGCTGGCCGCCCGTGCGGAGCGCCCGCAGCCGGGCCGCGACGACAAGGCTGTCGCGGCCTGGAACGGGCTCGCGCTGGCGGCGCTCGCGCAGGGCGCCTGGCGGCTGGGCCGCGATGACCTCCTCGACGCCGCGCTCGGCTGCGCCGCGTTCCTGGACGAGCACATGACCCGCCCCGACGGCCGCCTGCTTCGCTCCTATCGCGCCGGCGACGCCCGGATCCCGGCCTTCCTCGACGACCACGCCGCCGTCGCCCACGGCCATCTCGAGCTCGCCACCGCGACCGGCGACCCGCGCCATCTCGCCCGGGCCGAGGAGCTGGCGCGGGCCGCGGTCGGCCTCTTCGCTGACGGCCGAAACGGGGGCTTTCTCTACTCGGCCAGCGACGCCGAGCGGCTCGTGGCCGAGCACAAGGAGTTCGACGACAACCCGACTCCGTCCGGCAACTCGCTCCTCGCGCACGTCCTGGTACGGATCGCGCGCCTGCACGGCGACCGCGAGCTCGAGAACCTGGCCGCCGGGGCGCTGCGGATCCCGCTCGACATGGTGCGGCGGGCGCCGCACGCCTTCGGACAGCTGCTCTCGGCGGTCGATCTCCACCTCTCGCCGCCGCGCGAGGTGGCCGTCGTCGGCCCGCGCGACGACGACGCCACGGCCGCCCTGCGCGAGGCCGCCCGGCGCGGGTTCCACCCGACCGCCGTCTATGCGTTCGGCGACGGGACAGGCCCCGCCGCGGTGCCGCTCCTGGAGGGCAAGGGGCTCGTCGAGGGCCGCCCGGCCGTCTACATCTGCGAGCGCTTCGCCTGCCGGGCGCCGCTCACCGACGCCGGCGCCGTGGCCGCCGCGATGGCCGCGTGAGCGACCTCGACCGGTTGAAGGCCGAGGCCGGCGCCGCGGCGGTCGACCGCTTCGTCCGCTCCGGGATGCGGCTCGGCCTGGGGACGGGTTCGACGGCGGCGAAGATGCTCGAGGCGCTGGGGGAGCGGCTGGCGTCGGGCGCGCTCGCCGACGTCGCCGGCGTCCCGACGTCGGCCGCCACCGCCGCGCGCTGCGGCGAGCTCGGGATCCCGCTGCTGACGCTGGACGAGGTCCCCGAGCTCGACGTCGTGATCGACGGCGCCGACGAGATCGACCCGCGGCTCGACCTCATCAAGGGCCTGGGCGGGGCGCACCTGCGCGAGAAGGTGGTCGCCGCCGCGGCACGCACGATGGTGGTCGTGGCCGACGAGACCAAGCTGGTGAGGAGCCTGGGCGAGCGGGCGCCGCTTCCGGTCGAGGTGATCCCCTTCGCGCTCCCGGTCGCGGAGCGGCTCCTGCGGGCGCTCGGCTGGCGGCCGCAGCTCCGCGTCGACGGCGGCGCCCCGTTCGTGACCGACGAGGGGAACCGCATCCTGCACTGCCGGCGCGACGAGTGGGCCGATCCGGCCGCGCTCGCGCGCGACATCTCGGAGGTGCCGGGCGTCGTCGCCCACGGCTTCTTTCTGGGCTACGCATCGGCGGCGGTCGTGGCTACGCGGGAAGGCGTCCGCCGGCTCGAACGCCCAACCGCCGTCTCCATGACCGCGACCGCCTCGGCGCTCTCGTCGATGAGGACGTAGCGGCGGTCGAGCTCGGCCGCGGCCGCCCCCAGCGTGCCCGAGCCGGCGAACGGGTCGAGCGCCGGGTCGCCCGGCCGTGTCGAGGCCTGGAGCATGCGGCGCACGATCCCGACCGGCTTCTGGGTCGGATAGCCGGTCTTCTCCCGCCCGGTGGGCGAGACGATCGTATGCCACCAGACATCCGTCGGGAGCTTCCCCCGCGCCGCCTTCTCCGCGGTCACGAGCCCCGGCGCCATGTAGGGCTCGCGCTCGACGGCCTCCGAGTCGAAGAAGTAGCGCGCCCGGTCGCGGACGTAGACCAGGATCGTGTCGTGCTTCGCGGGCCAGCGGCGCTTGGGCTTCGCGCCGTAGTCGTAGGCCCACACCAGCTCGTTCAGGAACGCGTCGCGGCCGAAGATCTCGTCGAGCAAGAGCTTGGCGTAGTGGGCCTCGCGCTGGTCGAGGTGCAGGTAGAGCGTGCCCTCGGCGTCGAGGAGCCGGTGGATCTCGCGCAGCCGCGGCTCCAGGAAGCCCAGGTAGTCGTCGAAGCTGTCGCGGTAGGACGAGTGCTCCAGAAGCTCGGTGCGGTAACGGCGGCCCGCGAACCCGGTGCGGTCACCGTCGGCGTCGGCGACGGCCCGCATGGTTCTGCGGGTGCGGTCGCGGCCCGTGTTGAACGGCGGGTCGGCGTAGACCATCCGGAAGGCGCCGTCGGCGAAGCCCTGCATGAGCGGCAGGTTGTCGCCGTGCAGGATCAGGTCGCCGTCCACGCGCAGAGCATCGCGCGCGCCCAGGACGGAGCTCGATGACGTCTAGGCCGTCGGGCTGTCCACCGGCGGGCGCGTCACGGCGGCCAGCTTGCGCCCGATCTGCTCGGTGCTGGGCTTGCGGACGTTGCGCACGAGCCCGATCTTCTCCCAGCCGGCGATCATCCAGCCCGACAGGTCGACCTGCCGCCACCCGAGGCCGTGGAACGCCGACGTCGGGAACACGTGGTGGTTGTGGTGCCACGACTCGCCGAGCGAGGGAAGCGCCAGCACCCAGTTGTTCGTCGACTGGTCGCTCGCGGCGAATGGGCGCTTGCCGAAGAAGTGGCAGATCGAGTTCACGCTCCAGGTGACGTGGTGGTTGAAGAAGAGCCGGACGAGCCCGCCCCAGACGAGGCCGGTGACGGCGCCCTCCCACGACATCGTGAGCAGGCCGCCGAGGACGAAGGGCACCACGAAGGTCAGCACGGCCCAGAGCGGGAAGAGCCGCGAGACCGTCATCGTCAGCTTGTCCTGCAGGATGTCCTTCCCGTACCGCTCCTGCTCGGACCGGTTGTGCCGGAACATCCAGCCCATGTGCGCGTGCAGGAGGCCCTTGAGCGCGCCCAACGGTCCGCGCGCGAAGCCGTGGTGCGGGCTGTGCGGGTCGCCCTCCTTGTCGGAGTAGGCGTGATGTGTGCGGTGGTCGATGGCCCAGTCGAGCGCCGATCCCTGAAGCGCGAAGGATCCCGCGACGAGGAGTGCGGCCTTGAGCGGGGCCACCGCCTCGAACGCGTGGTGGGTGAGCATGCGGTGGTATCCGATCGTGATGCCGAAGCCGCAGATGACGTAGAGCCCGGCGAAGAGGACAAGGTCGGTCCACCCGACCGCCTCGTTCCAGAGCAGCGTCACCGCTGCGATCAGGCCCACGAAGGGCAGGATCGTGAGCACGAGCATGGAGATTTTGCGACCGCGGCTCAGCGGCATCGTCAAGGCCGAGTTCTCGGTCATAGCGGAGCTCCCTTCACGACCCGGCTTCCCGGGACGACGTCGCGGGTTCCGTCCTCCCACCGAACGAGGCCCTTGTGGCCGCCGTCGTAGTCGGGCGCGAAGAGCTCCAGCGTGCCGGCGCGGCCGTTCACGGTGCACGGATCGTCGCCGGCGGGGTCGACGCCGCGCCACAGGCGGATGAACACGTTCTCCTCCCACTCGGCGCCGATCGTCGTGGGATCGGTGTGACCGGGATGCACGCGCGTCTCGGGCGGGAGCTTCATGAGCACGTCCATGATCGAGTGGTGCAGGCTGTCGTAGCTGTCGCGCAGCGTGCCGCCGACGGTGCCGTGGAAGAGGACGTCGGCAGTGAAGCAGTCGCTGCCGTCCACCAGGAACGAGAGGTGGCCCGGGCTGTGGCCGGGCGTGAGGAGCGTCGCGATCCTGAGCTCGCCCGTCGCGATCTCGTCGCCGTCGGCGAGGGTGCCGTCGACGCGGTCCATCCGTTCGGCCTCGGTCGGGTGCGCGAGCACCTGGAGGTCGTAGCGGCTCTCGTACGTGCCGGCCTCGGCGATGTGGTCGGGATCGGCATGCGTCACGAGCAGGTGCGAGATCGAGAGCCCGTGGCGCTCGGCCGCCTCGATCAGCGGCATCACAGGCCCGCCCGCGTCGATCAGGACGCCCGTCCCGCCCTCGTGGTCACCGACCAGGTAGCTGTTCGACAGCCACCCCGAGTGCATGCTCTTCTCGACGATCACGACTTGGCCGCGCGCAGGGCCGCCTTGTGCGCGCGCTTGGCTGCCTGGTAGGCCTCGAGCGCCTCGGGCGAGTCAACGTCGCCGAGCGTCGGGTGGTTCGGGAGCACGTCCTCGTAGCCTGGCGGCCGCACACCGAACCGCTTGATCAGGATGGCGGTCAGCGAGCGCACCTTCATGTCGCCGATCCCGGGAAGCGCGGCGAGCCGCGCGCGCAGGTCGGCGCCGGAGGACGCCTCGGTCCACACGCGACCGCCGTCGCCGCCGTAGTCGGCGGCGATCGCGGCGCACAGCTTCTGCACGCGCTCGGCCATCGCACCGGGGAAGCGGTGGATCGCCGGCCGCGTGCGGAACGCCTCGGCCAGATCCTCGGGCGGCGTCGCCGCGATGCGGGCCGGGTCCAGGTGGCCGAGCCGGCGCTTCAGCTCCAGCGGGCCCGAGAAGGCCTTCTGCACCGTCACCTGCTGGTCGAGCGCGAAGCCGATCAGGAGCGCGTTCGGGTCGGACGCGATCAGCCGGTTGGCCTCCGGGTCCGGCGTGAAGTGCAGCTCGGCGGGTGCGGTAACGGTCGCCACGGCCGAAGCATAGAGGCCAGGCGCCGGACTCACCGGTATCCGGCGTTCGCCGAGCCGGACTCGAGCGCGTCGCAGATCCAGCGGGCGACCTTCTCGGGCGGGTCGCCGCCCATCCGCCGGCCGGTGCCCCGGGCCACCGCCGAGAACTCGGTGTCGGTCAGCGCGGGCTTCACGAGCACCACGTGCACGCCCTCGTCGCGCAGCTCGCGGTAGGCGGTGCGGGTGAGGAGGTCGACCGCCGCCTTCGTCGCGGCGTAGGCGCCTCCGCCCGGGTCGGGGAACTCGCCCACGATCGAGGACACGTTCACGATGCCGCCCGAGCCCTGCTTCACCATCCGCGGCGCCGCGGCGCGCATCCCGTGGATCACGCCCATCACGTTCACGCGCACCATGGCCGCCGCCGCGACCGGATCGGCCTCGTGCAGCCGCCCGAACGCGCCCACGCCGGCGTTGTTCACGATCACGTCGATGCGTCCGCCCCACTCGACGGTGTGTGCCACCAGCCGCTGGGCGTCGTCCCAGTCGCCGACGTCGCAGGCGACCGCCAGCCCCTGGACCTCGGCCGCCAGCTCCTCCAGCCGCTCGACGCGGCGGGCGGCGACGACCACCCGCGCGCCGCGCTCGTGGAGCGCCCGCGCCGTCGCCGCGCCGATTCCCGAGCTCGCACCGGTGACCACCGCGACGGCGCCGTCCAGGGAGATCCGCGCGCCTCGCTCGCCGGGGATATCACTCGCCGCCATGTGAACCTCCGTGTCGCCGCTTTGCCGCCTCCGTCTTGGTCGCGATCACGACCGCGGCCGTGGCGGGAATGGCCCAGAACACACCGTAGAAGAACGAGCGCGTCACCGAGAGGTTGAGGAACGCCAGGTGCAGCAGGAAGACGGCGAGCGTCGTGACCGGGAACGCGATGATGAGCTGCACCGGCCCCGACAGGCCCTCCCACCGGACGAGCGCAGGCTGCATCCGCTCGCCGATCCGGTCGGCCAGCCGTCCGAGCGCGGCCTTGATCCGCCCGAGAGGGGCTCTACCGATGTCCACCGAGCGCCAGCCCCTGCGCATATGCGGCGCGCACGTCGGCCGCCGACCACGGCTCCGGGGCGACGCTGATGAAGTAGTCCGCGAGCGCCTTCTCGGTCAGCTCGTCGAGATGCTCCTCGCGCACGCCCACCTGCTCGAGCGTGTCGAATCCGAGCTCGTTCAGGATGCGCGTGACCGCCCGGATCGCGCGCGACCCGTCGCCCGACCCGTCCTGCGGCTCGCCGAGCGCGTCGGCGATGCGCTCGAACCGCCCGGGGACGAACCTCCGGTCGCGGTCCATCGTCTCGGCCAGGACGAGCGCGATGGTGAGCCCGTGCGGGAGCCCGAACATGCCGCCGATGGCCTGGCCGAGCGAGTGCTCGGCACCGCAGTCGGAGATGTTCATGGCCAGGCCGCCGAGCAGGCTCGCGCACGCCATGTCGGAGCGGGCATCCCGGTCGGAGCCGTCGCGGACGGCCCTGACCAGCGCCCCGCCCGCGAGCCGGGTCGCCTCGAGCGCCACCCCGTCGCCGACCGGCGTCGCCACCTTCACCACGATCGCCGCGATCGCCTGCGCCAGCGCGTCGATCCCCGTCATGGCGGTGATCGACGGCGGGAGCCCCCATGTCAGGACGGGGTCGACCAGGGCATGCTGTGCGCGCAGGAGCGGGCTTGCGATGCCGGCCTTGGTGTGGGTCGCGTCGTCGGTGATGACGGCGCCGCCCGAGACCTCCGAGCCGGTGCCCGCGGTGGTCGGCACGCACACGAGCGGGATCGCCGGCGGCGTGTAGGCCACCTCGCCGCGGGCGAAGCGCAGGTAGCGCTCACCCTGGCCGGCGACAAGCCGCGCCGCCTTGGCGGTGTCCATCGCCGAGCCGCCGCCGATCGCCACCACCGCGTCGCACCCGCTCGCCGAGAGCCTGGCCGCCGCCTCCTCGACGAGGGTGACCGTCGGCTCGCCGGGCGCCTTCTCGAACCGCTCGGCGCCCGCCAGCGGCGCCAGCGCGGCCGCGACCTCGGCGACGAGCCCCTCCAGCCCGGCGTCGATCACGACCAGCGGCCGGGTCGCGCCCTCCTCGGCCAGGACGCCCGCCAGGTCGGCCGCAACACCCTCGCCGAAGCGGATCTTCACCGGCAGGTGATTGCGGAACGGGGTGACGGTCATGCCGCGTCACCGACCGGCTCGACGGTGTCCCCGATCCGCACCGTGCCCGGCTCGAGCACGTCGGCGTAGAGGCCGCAGTAGACGTCGCCGTCGTCGGCGCGCCGGTACGACGCGAGCCACCGCAGCGTGTCGGCGTCGCGCTCGCCCGTCTCGGGGTTGCGGGTCGTGAGCGCACAGCGCGGGTCGAGCTTCACGACCGAGAGCAGGGCCTCGCCGGCCCGAACCCGATGGCCGACCCACTCGTCCTCCTCGTGCGCCGCCAGCCCGTCGAGCAGCAGCGTCGGGCGGAAGCGGCGGGCGTCGAAGCCGCCGTCGATGCCCCCGCGCCTGCCCACCTCGTCGGCCGAGGCCTGCGACAGGAGCGACACCGGGTAGGTGTCCTGGGCGCGCATCCCGTCGGTCACCTCGAGAACCTGAAGCGGCCGACCGGCGACGTTCGAGATCGCGTCGGCCCACGGCCCGTCGAGCGCGCGCCCCTCGACCACCCGGTCCCACAGCCTGACCGACGCGGGCGTCCCGCCGTTCGCGGTCGCCACCACCTCCGAGCCGTCGGGCAGCACCAGCGCGAGCTCGCCGGATTCGACGTCGTAGCGGCTCTGGATCCGCGCCAGCGCACCGATCTCGCGCTGGGTCGCCACTCGCCCGCGGCGCGGGTCGAGGAGCGCGAACCGCCGGTCGCCGGGGATCCCGTGCCGCTCCAGGCGGGCGTCGGGAACCGGGGTGAGGCGCAGCGATTTCACGGCGGAGACGTGGATGGCGCGCACCGTGGCCATGACGCGGAGTAGGTTACTCGTCGTCGAATCGACAAGGAGACCCAACCCGATGTCCGACAACTCCTTCGTGCGGAAGCTGAACGAGCAGATCGCCTACGAGTTCGGCGCGTCGCAGCAGTACGCGGCGATCGCCGTTCATTACGACGCCGAGACCCTCCCGCGCCTGGCCGCGCACTTCTACCGCCAGTCGCTCGAGGAGCGAAACCACGCCATGATGATGGTGCAGTACCTGCTGGACGCCGGCGAGGACGTGGTCGTCCCCGGGGTCGACGCGCCGCGCACGAGCTTTGGCGACACCGTCGAGCCGGTCGCGCTGGCGCTCGACCAGGAGCGGCGGGTCACCGACCAGATCAACGCGCTCGCGGCGCTCGCGCGCGAGCACGGCGACTACGCCGGTGAGCAGTTCATGCACTGGTTCATCAAGGAGCAGGTCGAGGAGGTGTCCTCGATGTCCGACCTCCTGAAGGTGGTGGAGCGGGCGCGCGCGAACCCGCTCATGGCCGAGGAGTACCTGGCCCGCGAGGGCGGCGCCGAGGCGGCCGACCCCACCGCTCCGCACGCGGCGGGCGGGGCGCTCTGAGCTCCGTGTTGTAACCGGATCCGCGAGCTCCGCGCCCAGGCGGGCCTCTCCCAGGGGCAGCTTGCCGAGGCGATGGGTGTCTCGCGGCAGACCATCAACGCCATCGAGACCGGGCGGTACACGCCGTCGCTGCCGCTTGCGATCTCGCTCTCGCGCCATTTCTCGCACTCCGTCGAGGAGGTCTTCGATGCAGATGCTTCGTGACACCCATCGCCGTTCCCGCTGGTTCATGCCGGGCTTCGCCCTGGCGCTCGGGGTCGTGTTCTTCGTCGCCCAGTGGATCGGCGACGACCCGGGCGGCGGGCTCGTCTCGCTCGCATCCGCCGCCCGGCCCGCTACGAGTGGACCCGCAGCATCGACCTGGCGGCCACCGCCTTCGCGGGCTTCGTCGTCATCACCGTCGTGATCGCGGCCGTCATGGTGCAGCCGGCCCGCGGCGAGAGCCCCAGCCCGTACGCCCAGCTTGGCGCCGTGGCGGGCGTCGCCTACCTGGTCGCGCTCGTCGCGATGCAGCGCCGGGGCTAGAGCTCGACTGCGCCGAGCGCCTCGGCACGGCCCGGCAGGTCGCGCCCGAACGAGTCCGGGTTCGTGCCGAGCGCCTCGGCGCACTCCAGCGCGATCCGCTGCACGGCGGCCGTGAGCGGGAAGATCGAGAGCAGCTCCGACGGGTAGGTCGCCGCGATGGTGTGCACCCGGGCCCCGAACGCCTCCGCCAGCTGCGCCACCTCCAGCAGCCGGCCCTCGCCGGGCCCGCCGCCGTTCAGCGCGACGACCGTGTCGCCCTCGCGCAGCGCGACCGACGGCCCGTGCAGGAGCTGCTCGGCTGAGAGCCCCTCCGTTGCCACGTAGCAGGTCTCGCGCACCTTGAGCGCGCCCTCTGCCGCCGTCCACTGGTTCGGGCCGGCGCCGGCGAACTCCAGGAGCCGCGCCGGCGGTGCGACGCCCGGGCCGGCGCCGTCCAGGACGGCGTCCACGGCGCCGGGCACCTGGTCGAGCCGGCCGAGGTCGGCGCCGAGCGCAACGGCGAGCTGCGCCACCCGCATGAGCGCTCCCAGGTGGCTGGCCGTGAAGGCGCTCGACCGCTCCGGCTCGCTGGTCTCGATATCGGCACCGGGAGAGCCACGCCCCGAGATGACGACCGTCTCGGCGCCCTCGGCGCGTGCCCGCTCGAGGACGGTGTTCGTGTAGCGCTTCGTTCCGCGATGGCTGAGGAGGACGAGCGCGTCGCCGGCCCCGGGCCGCGGCCCGTGCTCGGCCGCGTCCACCGCCTGCACCGCCCAGGCCTCGACGCCTGCGGCCCGCAGGAGCCAGGCGCCCTGGTTGGCGGCGTGCCAGCTCGTGCCGGTGCCGGCGAGCACCACGCGCCGGCCGCGGATCCGCTCGGCGGCCGTCCGGCAGGGCCCGTCGTCGGCGAGCAGCTCGCGCAGGAGCGCGGGCTGCGTCGCCATCGTCTCGCGCATCGCGCTCATGCCCGCACACTACCCAGGTGGCGCCCGCGCTCCCGCCGGACCAGAATCCGCACCACATGCAACCGCTGCGGCAGACCCCGGCCTGGACGGCGCTCGAGGAGCACGCGGCGGCGATCCGCGGCGCGCACCTGCGCGAGCTCTTCGAGGCCGACCCGGCGCGCGGCGAGCGGATGGCCGCCGAGGCCGCCGGGCTCTACGTCGACTACTCCAAGCACCGGGCGACCGGCGAGACGATCGGCCTGCTCCTTCGGCTGGCAGAGGCGCGCGATCTGCCGCGCCGGATCGCGGCGATGTTCTCGGGCGAGACGATCAACGAGACCGAGGGCCGGGCCGTGCTGCACGTCGCGCTGCGGACGCCGCGCTCGGCCTCGATCGTCGTCGACGGCGAGGACGTCGTTCCGCAGGTGCACGAGGTGCTCGACCGGATGGCCGCGTTCGCCGAGCGGATCCGCTCCGGCGAGTGGACCGGCCACACCGGCCGGCCGATCCGGAATGTCGTAAACATCGGCATCGGCGGCTCCGACCTCGGCCCGGTGATGGCCTACGAGGCGCTGCGCCACTTCAGCCGCCGCGACCTCACCTTCCGGTTCGTCTCGAACGTCGACAGCACCGACTTCGCCGAGGCCACGCGCGACCTCGACCCGGCCGAGACGCTCTTCATCGTGTCGTCGAAGACCTTCACGACGCTCGAGACCATGCGAAACGCGACCACCGCGCGGGAATGGACGCTGGCCGCGCTGGGTGACGAGGCCGCCGTCGCGCGCCACTTCGTCGCCGTCTCCACGAACGCGGAGGCGGTCGCGGAGTTCGGGATCGACACCGCGAACATGTTCGGCTTCTGGGACTGGGTCGGCGGCCGCTACTCGATGGACTCGGCCATCGGGCTCTCGACGATGATCGCCGTCGGGCCGGGCGGGTTCCGCCGCCTGCTGGCCGGGTTCCACGCGATGGACGAGCACTTCCGCACGGCGCCGTTCGAGCAGAACCTGCCCGTCCTGATGGGCCTGCTTTCGGTCTGGTACGTCGACTTCCTCGGCGTCTCGTCGATCGCGGTGCTCCCCTACGACCAGTACCTGAAGCGCTTTCCCGCCTACCTCCAGCAGCTGACGATGGAGTCGAACGGCAAGTCGGTCACGCTCTCGGGCGACCGCGTGGACTACGCCACCGGGCCGGTGTACTGGGGCGAGCCGGGCACGAACGGCCAGCACAGCTTCTACCAGCTCATCCACCAGGGGACAGTGCTCGTGCCGTGCGACTTCATCGCCTTCGCGCGGGGCCAGAACCCGATCGCCGACCACCACGACCTGCTCGTCGCCAACGTGTTCGCCCAGACCGAGGCGCTGGCGTTCGGCCGCACGCCCGAGCAGGTGCGGGCGGACGGGGTCCCGGAGGAGCTCGTCCCGCACAGGACGTTCGAGGGCAACCGGCCGAGCACGACGATCATGGCCGAGGAGCTCACGCCCGAGGTGCTCGGCGCGCTGGTCGCGCTCTACGAGCACAGCGTGTTCACGCAGGGGGTGGTCTGGGGCATCGACTCCTTCGACCAGTGGGGCGTCGAGCTCGGCAAGGTGCTCGCCCGCGCGATCGGCGCGGAGCTCGAGAGCGGCCCGGAGCCCGACCTCCGGCACGACTCGTCCACGAACACGCTCATCCGGCGCTACCGCCGGCTCAAGTGAAAGGACACGCGATGCAGCTCGGCATGGTTGGACTGGGGCGCATGGGCGCCAACCTGACGCGCAGGCTGATGCGCGACGGGCACGAGATCGTCGTTTCGGACGTGAGCCCGGAGGCGGTCGCCCAGCTGGAGTCCGAGGGGGCGGTCGCCTCCTCGTCGATCGAGGACATGGTGGCCAAGCTCCGGCCGCCGCGGGCGGCCTGGGTGATGGTGCCCGCCGGCGTGACCGGGGCCGTGGTCGACCAGGTCGCGGCCACGATGGGGTCCGGCGACATCGTGATCGACGGCGGCAACTCCTACTATCGCGACGACATCCACAAGGCGGCCGAGCTCAAGGAGCGCGGCATCCACTACGTGGACGTCGGCACGTCGGGCGGCGTGTTCGGCCTCGAGCGGGGCTTCTGCCTCATGGTCGGCGGCGAGGACGACGTCGTCACCCGGCTCGACCCCATCTTCGCGTCGCTCGCGCCGGGCATGGACGCCGCCCCGCGGACGCCCGGTCGCGACCGGGCCGACGGCTCGACGGCCGAGCAGGGCTACCTGCACTGCGGGCCCAACGGCGCCGGCCACTTCGTGAAGATGGTCCACAACGGGATCGAGTACGGGATCATGGCCGCCTACGCCGAGGGCCTCGACATCCTCCGAAACGCCGATGTCGGCATCCGTGAGCACGAGAGCGACGCCGAGACGGCTCCCCTGGCGGCACCCGAGTACTACCGCTACACGATCGACACGGCCGAGGTCGCCGAGGTGTGGCGGCGCGGCTCGGTGGTCGGGTCATGGCTGCTCGACCTGACGGCGACCGCGCTCCTTGAGGATCCCGACCTGGCCGGCTTCTCGGGCCGCGTCTCGGACTCCGGCGAGGGCCGCTGGACGGCCCTGGCCGCGGTCGAGGAGGGCGTGCCCGCCTACGTGCTCACGGCCTCGCTCTTCGAGCGCTTCAGCTCACGCAACGAGGGCGAGTTCGCCAACAGGCTCCTGTCGGCGATGCGAAAGCAGTTCGGCGGGCACGCCGAGAAGACCACCGCCTAGAGATCCGAGGGGAGGGCCCCCGGAGGCCCGAGCAGTTCGATCCGGAAGCCGGTCTCGCGCTCGAGCTCGGCGGCCGCGTCGAGGTCGGGTGCGATCGGCTCCGGCGGCGGGCCCTCGCCCCCGGCGGGCCGGCCGATCGCCAGGAAGAAGCGGTCGAGGCCGCCGGGCGCGCCGATACCGAGCCAGCGGGCACCGTCGCTCTCGACCCGGTAGGTGTGGGGAACGTCGCGCGGCGCGAAGGCGGTCTCGCCCGCGCCGACGCGGACGACCTCGTCCCCCACGTACAGCGTGAGCTCGCCCTCGATGACGTGGAACACCTCATCGTCGGTGCGATGCACGTGAAGGGGCGGCATCTGCCCCTTCACGGCCGAGACCTCGACGACCGAGATGCGGCCGTCCGTCTCGTCGGCGGAGACGAGCACCGTTCCGTGCGAATCGACGAACCAGATCGAGCGGGTCTCTTCGATGGTGTTCATCGCATCCGAACCTCCGTGTAGACTCCGTTTCGGAGTCTTATAACTCCGAATCGGATCTATGTCAACCGTTCAGCTCACGCCGTTCTCGTACGTCGTCCTCACGCTCGTGGGCCGAGACGGCGCCGGCCCGCACGACCTCGTCCGCATGGCCAGGCAGGGCAGGGTGTACTGGTCGGCGGCGGAAAGCCAGTGGTACGCGGAGCCCAAGCGGCTTCAGAAGCTCGGCTACCTCCATGCCGAGAAGCGGCCGGGCCGCACCCGTGAGCGGACGCACTACACGCTGACCGAGGCAGGTCGCGACGCGCTGGTGGCGTGGGCGGCCGAGCCCGCCCGGTTCCCGCGGATACAGCACGAGGCGGTCGCAAGGCTCCTCCTCGGCGACCTGGTGCCGGACGAGGTGCTCCTGGCCGGGCTCGACGGCCTGCGAAGCGACCTGGCCGAGATCACCGCGCAGCTTGACGCGGCCGATGCGATTGCGGCCGACGTTCCGCACCGCACCCGCTACCTGCGCCTGAACCACGCGCTGGCGCGCCGCATCGTCGAGGCCCATGCGACGTGGATCGACCAGGTCGAGCGCGAGCTGGGCGGTGCGCCTCCCCCTGCCGCTCCTCCGCCGCAACCGCCCGGAACACCCGCCGCGTCGGCCCGGCGGGTGTTCCGGGCCCCGTTCGTGGACTGACGCCTACGTCCTCGCCAGCACCGCGACTCCGGCGGCAAGCAGGCCGAGCCCGCCGGCGTGCGCGGCCGTGAGCGGCCGCACCTCGACGCCCAGGAGGCCGTAGTGGTCGACGACGGCCGCCATCGAGAGCTGGCCGACGATGATCGCCGCGGTCTGGAGCGTCACGCCGAGCGGGCGCACGGTCAGGACGGCCACGGTCACGAATCCCGCGCCCGCGAGCCCGCCCAGGTAGTGCCAGCGCACCGGATCGCCGGAGAGCCCGCCCAGGCCGCCGCCGACCACGAGCGCCACGACCACGATCGCGATTCCGCCGACCAGGAAGTTCGCCACCACGGCCCGCAGATCCCCGATCGAGCGGCCGAGCGCCGCGTTCGTCGGAGCCTGCGTGGCGATCACGGCGCCGGCGAGCACGGCGGCGACGAGTGCGAAGATGCGATCCATGGTGTCCCTCCTGGGCGGCCGTCGGGCGCTCCACGCTACCAGCGACGGCCCGGGCCTCCAGGAGGCACTGGCGGCGTGGGCGGTCTGGGGCGCCGTCGCCGCCGGCATCTGGGTCACCTACGCGCGCCTGCCGGCGGACAGCCTCTACAACGTCTCTGGCACCGGGCCCGCCGCGGGGGCGTCCCGGACGCTGGTCTTCGTCAACTGGCCGGTCGCGCTCGCCGCCGTGGCGCTGACGGCTGTCGCGGCCGGCCGCCTGCTCGGCGGGCCGTTGCCGCGCGCGGGGCGGATCGCGACGGCCGCCGCGGCCCTGGCCGCGGTCGCCCTGTGCGCGACGATCGGCCTGCCCGGCGTCCTCGACCCCAACGACCTCGACGCCCGGCCCGCGAACGCCCCGGCGGCGGCCGGCGTGCTCGTCGCGCTCCTCCTCACGCTCGTCGCGCTCCGCGTCCGCGGCGCCGGCCGCCTCGAGCCGTTCACCCGCGGCGACCGGCTCGCGCTTGCGGCCGTCCCCGTGGCCCTCGCGGTCTCGATTCCGTGGATCCTGGCGGGTGTGGGCCTCTCGACCGGCGACGTGCCCGTGCTGGACGACGTCTACGTCTCCGTGGCGGCTGCGCCGGATCCCGGCGGGCCGGCCGTGGCCGCCGTCCACCTCGGAAACCACGAGGGCATCGACGGCATCCTCCTGGCGGCGACCGCGTTCGGGCTGCGCCGGCCGCTCAGGCGGATGCGGGCGACGATCGTCCGTGCGCTCACCGGCGCGTACCTCGCACTCATCGCGACCTACGGCCTGGCCGTGGCCGCCGACGACTTCTGGATCGAGCAGCTCCAGAAGCGGGGGATGGTCGAGCGCGGGCTCCCGTACGTCCTGAAGCCGGGCCCGCGCCCGGCCTGGGCCGCGCTCCTGGCCGCCGCGTTCGTGGTCTACGTGGCGGCGTTCCGGCTCGGGAACGAGCCGGGATCCTCGACCGCGCGGCGGTAGAGGGCCTCGTCGATGTTGCGGCCCGTGACGATCAGGATGACCGGGCCGTCGACGTCCTCGACCTGGGGGAGAGCGGCGAGCGCCGCCGCGCCCGACGCCTCGACGCGGATCCCGGCACCGGCCAGCGCTCCGACCGCGGTCGCCAGCTCGCGCTCGTCGACCCGCACCATCCGCTGCGCCGCCCGTTCGAGCACGCCGACGGCGTAGGGGATGGCCACGCGGACGGCAAGGCCGTCGGCGATGGTGGGGTCGGCATCGCCGGCCACGACTCCGCCCGCCTCCCAGCACTCGGCCATCACCGGCGCGGCCGCCGCGACGACGCCCACACGGAGCGTCGCGGGCGAGCGCTCGGCGAGCCGAAGGCCGATTCCGCCGAGGAGCGCACCGTTTCCGACCGGGACGACCACCGCGCCGGCCGGGGCCTCGAGCTGGTCGAGCAACTCGTCGGCGATGGCCGCATAGCCGCCGTACTGCGCCTCCTCGGCGCCGTCGGCGAAGAACGGCATCCCCTCGGCGCCGGCCACGCGCTCGGCCTCGTCCTTCGCCAGGTCGAAGTCGGCTCCGAAGATCCGGATCTCGCCGCCGTGGCGTTCGATCAGCTCGAGTTTCGTCCGGGTCGAGCCCTCCGGGGCGTACACGATCGCGCGCATCCCGAGCCGGGCGGCGGCCCACGCCGACGCCGCGCCGTGGTTCCCGGTCGAGGCCGTGACGACCGCCGTCGCGCCCGCGTCCCGGAACGCCCGCATCGCCGGCAGCGCGCCCCGCCACTTGAAGGCGCCCAGCTCGTGCTCGTCCTCGCGCTTCAGCCACACGTCCCTGTCGGCCGCGACGGCGGCGGGCGCGGGCTCCAGTCTCGTCGGCGTCACGCCGCGAAAGTCTAGAGTCAGCCGATGGCCGCCACGGCATCGATCCAGGTCACGAGCCCCGCCACCGGCGAGGAGCTCGGCGAGGTCGCGATCTCGAGCCGCGCCGAGATCGACGCGGCGGTGAGCGCCGCTCGCGCGGCGCAGCCGCTCCTCGAGGAGATGACCGTGCACGAGCGGGCCACGCTCCTTCACCGGGCCGCCGGCATCGTCGAGGAGCGGCTCGACGAACTCGCCCGCGAGCTGGCCATCGAGCAGGGAAAGCCGCTCCGGACAGAGGCGGTCGAGGAGATCGAGGAGACCGCCGGGAACCTGCGGATGGCGGCCGAGGACGTGAAGCGCATGGACACCGCCGTGATCCCCAGCGAGCGCCGCGGCAAGGTGGTGTTCACGTTCCGAAAGCCCAACGGCGTCTTCGCCATGATCACGCCCTGGAACTTCCCGATGATGATCCCGTCGGAGCTGATCGCGCCGGCGCTGGCCACGGGCAACGCGGTCATCCTGAAGCCGAGCGAGTTCACGCCGCTCTCGGGAATGCGGCTGGTCGAGATCCTCCACGAGGCGGGACTGCCGGCCGGCGCCGTCGGCATCGTCCACGGCGCCCGCGAGGCGGGCGAGACGCTCGTGACGCATCCGGGCATCGATGCGATCGGGTTCGTCGGCTCGCACGGCACCGGCGAGGCCATCGTCCGCGCCGCCGGGATGAAGCGCACCCTGATCGAGGCGTCGGGCAACGGCCCGCAGATCGTGCTCGCCGACGCCGACCTGGGAGCTGCCGCTGCCGCTGCCGTCGAGGGGGCCGCCTATCTGGCCGGCCAGGTGTGCGTCGCCACCGAGCGCGTGCTCGTCGAGGAGCGGGCGCACGACGAGTTCGTCGAGCTCGTGCTGGCCCGGGCCGGCGAGGTCGTGCTTGGGCATCCGCTCGACGAGGCGACGACCATGGGGCCGCTCAACAACGAGCCGGTCGCGGCCAGGATGGACCGCCAGATGGCCGACGCGGGCGAGCGCGGCGCCCGGGTGCTCGCCGGCGGCCGCCGGGCGGACGGCTTCCCCACGGATCTCTACTACGAGATGACGGTGGTCGACGGCGTCGCGCCCGAGACGCTGCTCTTTCGGGAGGAGTCGTTCGGGCCGGTGCTGCCGATCACGACCTTCCGCAGCGACGACGAGGCGATCGCGCTTGCCAACGACTCGCACCTGGGGCTCCAGGCGGCCGTCTTCACCGCCAGCCTGCGCCGCGCCTTCCGGTTCGTGAACGAGATCCGGGCCGGCAGCATCCAGGTGAACGAGACGACCGGCTACTGGGAGGGCCGGCCGCCGTTCGGCGGCGCTGCCGGGACGAAGACCGGCTGGGGGCGGATCCAGCTCGAGGACTTCACCGACCTGCGCACCGCGACGATCGACTACCTCAACACACCCGAGGAATAGGCCGTCAGGCCGCGGCGGCGTAGCGGCCGTGGCGGCCGACCAGGTCGCACACGACCTCGACCACGGCCGGGTCGAACTGGCTTCCGGCGCAGCGGCGCAGCTCCGCGAGCGCGTCGGCCGCCGACTGGGCGTCGTGGTAGGGCTGGTCGGTCGTGATGCGCACGAACGCGTCGCACACGCCGATGATCCGGGCTCCGATCGGGATGGCCGGGCCGGGGAGCTGGTCGGGGTACCCGCGGCCGTCGAAGCGCTCGTGGCTCGACCGCACGAGGTCGGCCGTTCGCGCCAGCGACGGCGCCGCGCGGACGATCCGCTCGCCGATCTTGGGATGGCGGCGCATGATCTCGCGCTCGGCGTCGTCGAGCGGCCCGGGCTTCGTCAGGATCGAGTCGGGGACGGCGCTCTGGCCGACGTCGTGCAGCTCGGCGGCCAGCTCGATCCGCTTGACCTCGTGGTGGGGGAGGTGCATGGCCCGCGCGGTGGCCGCGGCGAGCCGGGCGACCTCGGTCAGGTGGCCGTGGAGGTCGGCGCCGCGCTCGCGCAGCACCTGGACGAGGACGTCGGTGCTCTGGCGGCTGGCCGACGAACGGCCCGTCTTGCGGTCGTAGAGGCGGTGGTCGACCAGGCGCAGCACCTGCTCCATCGTCTGGGCCTCGGCGGGGATCGACGCCGTGCCGTACGAGCACTCGATGACGACGCCGTCGCTCGCCTCGGAAAGCGCCTTCGCCGCCAGGTCGGCGATCGCGAGCGGGTCCTCGCCGGCTCCGAACGGCACGAGGACGCAGAACTCGTCGCCGCCCATCCGGTACGCCTTTGCCTCGCCGGCCATCGCCTCGGAGAGGCGGCGCCCGAGCCGGGTCAGGAGGGCGTCGCCGGCCGGGTGGCCGAACGTGTCGTTGAACTGCTTGAACCCGTCGAGGTCGAAGAGCCCGACCATGTGCGGGACGGCGGCACGCGCCGGATTGAACAGCGCGCCCAGGTCGCTCACCAGCGCGCGCCGGTTGGGGAGGCCCGTGAGCGCGTCGGTCAGCGCCTCCTCGCGGCTCGCTGCGAGCAGCCGCTCGTTCTCGCGCGCCAGCCGCTCCGCGGTCGTGTGGGCGGCCGACGAGCGCAGGAAGAAGAACGCGAATGCGGCCAGCAGGAGCATGATCGCTCCGATCGAGCCGTCGATGACCTTGGCCTGGGCGCTCGCGGCCCTCCGCGCGTAGGTGCGGCTCGCGGCGTTCAGCAGCCCGGTCGCCCGCGCCGCGCTGCGGGCTGCGGTCGTCCCGAGCACGTCGGCCTCGGCGCCGTAGCCGTTGCCGTAGGCGCCCATGCGGTAGATCTGCTCGAGGGCGGTGTAGTCGGTGTTGAGCGGCGTCAGGATCCGCTCCAGCGCCTTCGGCGGCGAGTCGTCCTGGAGCGCGGCCAGCGCGTGCGTGATGGCGGCCATCTCGGAGTCCATCTCGCGGCGGGCGAGCGCCGGCGATCCGCCCGTCTTGGGGTTTGCGTGGAAGGGAGCGATCTGGAGCGCGTTCAGCTCGATCCTGACTCGGGCCAAGGTCAGCTGTGCGTTCGTGCTCGCCGTCGCGCCGTCCTGGAGGTGCAGGATCGCGGCGACCGCTGCGATCCCCAGTATGAGGACCACGGCGAGGGACGTCTTCTTCCCGAACATTGCCCCGGTTATCGTCGCGCTGCGAGAGCCGTTGAGCGTTCGCGGTGAAGGGCGACCCCCGCGATGACGAGCGCGACGCCCGCCACGTCGACCGGTGTCGGCACCTGACCGAGCACGACGAGGCCGATCGCGGTCGCGGTCGCCGGCAGGAGCGACACGAGGAGGGCGTAGGTCGGGCGCGGGAGCCGGGCCATCGCAAGCTGGTCGCAGATGTACGGGATGACCGACGACGTGACGCCGACGCCGATCCCGGCGCCGAGCAGCACGGGGTCGGTGAGCGCCGCGCGCGCCGCCGGCGCGGCGGGCATGACGACGACCGCCGCCGCCAGCATGGCGCCGGCCAGGCCGTCCACCCCGGCGATGCCGGGGCTGCGGGCCACGCGATGGGCGGCCACGATGTAGCACGCGAAGAGGGCCGCGTTCACGAACGCCAGGCCGATGCCGGTCGAGGTTCCCCCGAGCTGGACGTGGGTGACGGCGTAGACGCCCGCGACCGCCAGCGCGAGGGCGGCCGCGTTCCGCGGCGTTCGCATGCCGGTCGCGGCGAGCGCGATCACCGGCAGGAACTCGATCGCGGCGACGGTGCCGAGCGGCAGGTGGTCGATGGCCGTGTAGAAGCTCGCGTTCATCGCGGCCAGGACGACGCCCATCAGGACGACGAGCCCGCGGGTCGCGGTGTCGCAGCGTGCGAAGTTCCTCCACGGCCGCCGCCATGCGCCCAGGATGAGCGCCGCGCTCACGATCCGAAGCCAGGCAACGCCCAGCGGCTCGACCCGGGTGAAGAGCAGGACGGCGAACGCGGGGCCCAGGTAGTGGAAGACCGCGCTTCCCACGAAGTACCCGGCGGGCGGGAACCGGCGCATGCCGGAATTCTCGCGCCGCGGTTGCCCCGTAGCCAGCGGTGAGATACGGTAGGGGCGTGAATCCGCCTTCGGAACGACGGCAGCGCAGGTCGTCAGCCTACGATGGGCCGCTGCTCGACCAGATCGACCGCCGGATCCTTGTCGAGCTCCAGGACGACGGCCGGGTGAGCATGGCCGAGCTCGGCCGGCGGGTGAACCTGTCGGCGCCCGCCGTGGGCGAGCGCGTCCAGCGCCTGGAGGAGAGCGGCGTCATCACCGGCTACACCGCGCAGGTCGACCCGCGCGCGATCGGCTACCCGATCGCAGCCGTCGTTCGCATCCGCCCGGCCCGGCGGCAGCTCCACAAGGTGCCCGAGGTGGCACGGTCGACGCCGGAGGTGGTCGAGTGCCACCGGGTGACCGGCGAGGACTGCTACGTCGCGAGGCTCCACCTGCGGTCGATGGACGACCTCGAGGGGATCCTCGACCGCTTCGCCGTGGTCGGCCAGACGACGACCTCGATCGTGCACTCGGCGCCGGTCGGCCCGAGGCCGCTGCCGCTCGCCGACGACCCCGAGGCGGGTTGAGGCGCGCCTCGCCTCGCGGTGTGCGACGATTCCGGGCATGGCGCTCACTCCGCGGCAGCAGAAGAAGCGGCAGATGGTGCGGTCGGGCTACGCCGGCGTCGCGGTGGGAGCCCTCCTCGTGATCCTCGCGCTGACCGGGCTCGGCCTCGTCGTCGGCCTCATCGGGGCGATCGTGCTCCTCGTCTCGGGGTGGGCGACGCGAGCGCTGCGTGATCTCTGAGGCGCCGTCGCCGGCGCTTGTCCGCCGGAACACGATCCTGCTCGCCGCCACGCTCACGTGCCTGAGCGGAATGCTCCAGCTGGTCGTCGCCGTCTCGACCATCACGCTCGTGCTCGTGACGGGCATCGAGTCGATCCTCGGCCTGGGGCCCGCCGTCTTCCTGGCTTCCGCAGCCGTCGCGGCACTGCCGGCGGGCCGGGCGATGGACCGGCGGGCGCGCGTGCCGGTCGTCGCCTTCGGCTGCGTCCTCGGCATCGTCGGCTGCGTCGTCGCAGCCGCGGGCGCCGGGCTCGAGTCGGCGCCGCTCGTCGTGCTCGGCTTCGTCATGATCGGCGGATCCAGCGGAACCGTGCTGCTCGTGCGCGCGGCGGCCGCCGACCTCTACCCGCCGGAGCGGCGGGCGCGCGGGATCTCCTACGTGCTCTTCGGGTCGCTGTTCGGCGCCGCGCTCGGGCCGCTCGTCTTCCGGCCGCTGCTCTCGGGCCGCCACCTCGACGCGGGCGACCTTGTCATCCCGTACCTCGCCGCGGGGGCGATCATGGCGGTCGGGCTCTGCATCGTCCTTCAGGTGCGCCCCGACCCGAAGGTCTTCGCCGCCGTCACGGCGCGGGCGCATCCGGACCACGCGGCCGGCCCGGCGCCGCCGCTCTCCGAGGTGCTGGCCCGGCCGGGCACGGTCGCCGCCGTCATCGCCGCGGTGACGAGCTTCGCGGTGATGGTCTCGGTGATGAACCTCGCCGGCTACGTCGTCGTCGGCAACGGCCACGCCGAGGAGGACATCTTCACCGTCATCAGCTTCCACATCATCGGCATGTACTCGCTGGTGCTCGTCATCGGCGACATGATCGACCGGGTCGGCCGCATGCCCGCCCTCGTCGGCGGCCTGGTCGTGATGGCGGCTTCGGCGCTCGGCCTGGGGTGGCACTCGAGCGTCCTTTGGACGTCGTTCTGCCTCTTCGGAATCGGCCTGGGATGGAACGTGTCGTACGTCGCCGCCTCCGCCCACCTCGCCGACGTCGCCGCGCCGTCCGAGCGCGGGCGGCTCATCGGCTTCACCGACCTGCTCTCGGGCTTCACGGGCGCCGGGCTCGCGCTCGCGGGCGGCGCCGCCTACTCGGCCTTCGGCGTCCTCGCGATCGCGATCGGCGCGACGGTGATTGCGATCGCTCCCATCCCGCTCATGCTGGCGCGGCGCCAGCCGGCTGTCGCCTAGCGGATCACCCGGTAGCGCAGGTGCGTGACCGCCGTCGACGCCGGCACCGGCACCTGTTCGAGCTTCAGCCGGTCGCCGTCGATGCCGTCGAAGAGGCGCGTGCCCGATCCGAGCAGCACGGGGGCGACGTGGACGGTGAGCTCGTCGACCCGGCCGGCGTTCAGCGCCTGCTGCACGACGTCGGCTCCGCCGGCCACGTGGACGGCGCGGTCGCCGGCGGCCGCGGCCGCCCGGTCGAGCGCGGCATTCACCCCGTCGGTCACGAAGTGGAAGGTGGTGCCTCCGTCCATATCGAGGCTCTCGCGCGGGTGGCGGGTGAGGACGAACACGGGAACGTGGAACGGCGGGTCGTCGCCCCACCAGCCGCGCGCGTTGGGGTCGGCGTCCCAGCCGCCCTCGCCGCCGCTGAACATGCGCCGGCCCATCACCACGGCGCCGTACGACGCGACGTGCTCGGCCACCAGGTCTGCATCCGGGCCGCCCTCACCGCCCTCGAGCCCATGGGCCGCACGCCATGTGGCCAGGCGGACCACCCACTCGTGGAGCTCCTCGCCGCGCTTCCCCAGCGGATCCTGCATCGAGGGGTCGGGCCCCGCGACGAATCCGTCGAGGGACATGCTGATGTCGACCGTGATCCTTGCCATCATCGCCTCCGGCGTTTCGGTGGTTTGCGACGTGTGGACCGGCGGCCTTGGCCAAACTCATCGGGGGTAGGATCGGGTGGATGACGAGCGAGCTCCGCCCGGCCGGCGTGTTCGTCCCCATGGTGACACCGTTCGCGGCCGGCGGCAGCGTGGATCTCGGCTGCCTGGAGGAGCTCACGGCCGGCGTCATCGGTGCCGGAGCGGCCGGCGTCGTCGCGCTGGCGACGACGGGCGAGCCGCACATGCTGGATGAGGGCGAGCGGGCCGCCGTCGTCGATGTCATCGCGCGCACCTGCGCCGGCACGGGGGCGATGCTCGTGGTCGGCGCCGGGACGAACGACACGCGAACGACGATCGAGCGTCACGAGGCGCTCGCGTCCGTCCCCGGCGTGCGGGCGTCGCTCGCGGTCGTCCCGTACTACGTGCGGCCCAGCGAGGAGGGGATCGTCCGTCATTTCCAGGCCGTGGCCGAGCGCTCGCCGGTGCCGCTCATCGTCTACAACATCCCGTACCGCACCGGTCGCGGTCTCGGCGCGGCGGCGCTCCTGGAGCTCGCGGCGACGCCCAACGTGGCGGCCGTGAAGCAGGCGGTGGGCGGCATCGACGCCGACACCCTCACCGTCCTGGCGGAGGCCGCCGGCCGCTTCGCGATGCTCGGCGGCGACGACGCCTTCCTCTTCCCGCTCGTCCTGATGGGCGCCACGGGAGCGATCGCCGCCTCCTCGCACCTGTGCACGCGCCGGTTCGTCGCCATGATCGACTGCGGCCGCCGCGGCGAGCTGGCCGAGGGCCGGCGGCACGCCGAGGCGCTCCTGCCGCTCGTTCGCGCCCTCTTCGCCGAGCCGAGCCCGGCGGTCATCAAGGCGGCGCTCCATCTCGATGGCAGGATCCCGACGCCGGACGTGCGGATGCCGATGTCGCCGGCGTCGCCCGCGGCCGTCGAGCGCGTCCGGGCGGCACTCGCGGCGGCGGCGTCCGATGAGTTTCAGGCCGCCGTGCCGTCATAGCGGAGACGGTCGATCACCGAGGAGGACGACATGGGGCGCATCGTGGTTTCCGAGTTCGTGACGCTCGACGGCGTGATGGAGGACCCGGGCGGGGCCGAGGGGTTCGAGCACGGCGGCTGGGCCTTCAGGTTCGACCGTGGCGCCGAGGGCGACAGGTTCAAGCTCGACGAGGTGATGGACGCGGAGGCGATGCTGCTCGGCCGCGTCACCTACGAGGGCTTCGCGGCGGCCTGGCCCGAGCGCACCGACGACGCCGGCTTCGCCGACAAGATGAACGGCATGCGCAAGTACGTCGTCTCCTCGACCCTGGCCGACCCGTCCTGGAACAACTCCGTCGTTCTCAGCGGCGACCTCGCCGACGAGGCGGCGAAGCTCCGGGCCGAGCACCGGGGCGACATCGTCGTCGGCGGCAGCCGCACGCTCGTCCAGGGCCTTGCCCGCGAGAACCTCGTCGACGAATACCGGCTCATGGTGTTCCCGACGCTGCTCGGGAGCGGCAAGCGGCTCTTCGGCGAGGGCGGCGAGCCGGTCAGGCTCGAGCTGGCCGAGGCGAGACCGGTCGGGAAGGACGGCGTCGTCGTCCTGACCTACCGCCCGGCCGCGGAGGGCTAGATCTCGGAGCGAACCGCCGCCGCGCCGGCGACCATCGCCTCGAGCTTGCCGTAGGCCACGTCCCGGGGCAGGTACTTCATGCCGCAGTCCGGCGCCGCCGTCAGCTCGCCCGGGCGCTTGTACGGGAGCGCCTTTCGGATGCGGGCGGCGACCGTCTCGGCCGACTCGACCTCGTGCGAGTCGAGGTCGATGACGCCGAGGATGATGCCCTTGCCCGGGAGCGTCTCGAGGATCGCCGCGTCCAGGTTCGACTGGGCCGTCTCGATCGAGATGTGGTCGCACGGAGCCGCGGCGAGCTCCGGCAGGAACGAGTACGCCTCCGGGCGCTCGTGGATGATGGCGGCGTACCCGAAGCAGATGTGGACGGCGGTCGTACCCTCGATCCCGTCGAGCGCCCTCCGGAGCGCTGCCAGGCCGAACTCGCGCGCCTTCTCGGGGCGGGCCTGCATGTAGGGCTCGTCAATCTGGACGACGTCGGCTCCGGCCGCGAAGAGGTCGGCGATCTCGTCGTGGACGGCCGCCGCATAGGCCAGCGCCAGCTCGGCGTCCGACTCGTAGAAGTCGTTCTGGGCCTGCTGCGACATGGTGAACGGGCCCGGGACGGTCATCTTGATCGGCTTCGAGGTGTTGGAGCGCAGGAACCGGACGTCGCGCACCTGCACCGACTCGCCGCGCTCGATCGGGCTCACGACGCGCGGCACGGGGTTGGGATGGCCGCTTCGATCGAGGGCGGTCCCCGGATTGTCGACGTCGACGCCCGAGAGCGCGGTGGCGAACCGGTTGGAGTAGCTCTCACGCCGCTGCTCGCCGTCGGTGATGATGTCGAGCCCGGCCCGCACCTGGTCGCGGATCGCGATCAGGGTTGCGTCGTCCTGGGCCTCCTCCAAATACTTCGGGTCGATCCGCCACAGCTCCTTGGCCCGCACGCGCGGCGGGAAGCGGTGCCGCAACCGCTCGCGGTCGATCAGCCAGTCGGGCTGCGCGTAGGAGCCGACGAGGCTCGTGGGGATGGCGCTGGGGGCGGCGGCGGGCACTGCCCCCAACGCTACACGGCTCGCGGAGTGCCCCGTGGCGCCGGCCGCGGCGGAACAGACATGCTCGTCATGGTGACGGGTGGGGTGAGCCCGTCAGCCCTCCCGCGGTGTGAACGCGTGTCTCGCACAAGGCTAGAGTCGTCGCGGTGATGCGCTCTCGATCCATCGCCGAGACTGCGCGCCGGCGGGCGGCCGGGTCGGCGCGCCTGCGCCCCGAGCGCCACCGGCAGCTGCTCGAGCTCATCGTCGGCCCGCTCGCACGGCTTGGGGTCCTCGTCTCGCTTCTCCTGGTGGGTGGGACGCTCGGATTCGTCCTCACCGAGGAAACGTCCGTCTGGGGCGGGCTCACGTGGACGCTCGACACGATCGCAACAGTCGGCTCGGTCCCGGCGCCGGACTCCACCGGCGGCCAGGTGGTGAAAGCGCTCTTGATCGTGCTGGGCGTCGGTACGCTCTACTACGCGCTCGTCTCGGCGACGGAGTTCTTCGTCGCCGGCCACGTGACCGGCCTCCTGGACGCGCGCCGAAGGGAGCGAGTGGTGGACGACATCTCCGAGCACTACCTGGTGTGCGGCTTTGGCCGAGTGGGCCGCCAGGTGGTCAGAGATCTGCGGGCGGCGGGCTCAAGCTTCGTCGTGATCGACCACAACCCCGAGAGCCTCAAGGTGGCCGAGGCCGCGGGCGTTCCCTGGCTCCAGGGCGAGGCCTCCGACGAGGAACTCCTGCGGCGGGCCGGGATCGACCGGGCCCGCGCGCTGATCGCCTGTGTCGACTCCGATGCCGAGAACGTGTTCATCACGCTCACGGCGCGCGAGCTCAGGCCCGACCTGACGGTGGTCGCGCGGGCGAGCGGCTCCGAGGCCGAGCCGAAGCTCCGCCGCGCCGGCGCCGACCGGGTCGTCTCGCCCTACAAGTCGAGCGGATCGGAGATGGCCCGCCTGGCGCTCCATCCGCAGGTGACCGGCGTCGTCGACGTCGCGCCCGAGTACCGCATGGAGGAGATCGAGGCCACGCCGGGCTGTCCCGGCGCCGGCCGGCCGCTCGCCGACATCGCGGGCTCAGCCATCGTGGCCGCGCTGCGCCGCCGGGACGGCGAGCTCATCCCCCAACCTCCGGGCGAGACGATCGTCGAGGCCGGGGACGTCCTCATCGTCATGGGCACCGCCGAGACGATCGGACGGCTGGAGACGCTCTTCACGCCGCACTAGCACCGCCACGCATCGCCCGGCGACATGTGCGCGTCCACCGTCCAGTGGCTTGCACCCAGGTCGCGGTCCACGAGGAAGCGGTCGTCCTCGGGATAGAACACGGCCGTCTCGTAGCCGTCGCCGGCGAAGCGCTTCACCGCGTCGAGCGAGTCCCACAGCGTGAACATCAGAAACTCGGTGTTGTCGCCGACGTCGCGCCGCAGCATCCACACGCCGGCGTTGCCGTCGGTGGCGGCGTATGCCGCGACTCCGGTGTCGGTCATGTAGCGGCTGTAGGCGTCGCCGTCGCTCCGCCGCACCGCCCCCCTCCAGATGCGGGCGATCATGCGTGCTCCTTTCGCAGCGATGCGTCTGTCCACGCTCCGTCCTCCTGGACGACCCGGCCGTCGATCTCGATCCTTCCGCCCCGGCGCAGGTCCTTCACGATGTCCCAGTGGACGGCAGACTCGTTCGTGCCGCCCAGGTCGGCGAAGCCGGCGCCGAGCGCGATGTGAACCGTGCCGTCGATCTTCTCGTCGAAGTACGTGTTACGCATGTGGCGGGTGATGCCGGGGTTGCAGCCGATCCCGAGCTCCCCGATCCGGCGCGCGCCCTCGTCGGTGTCGAGTGTCTCGAGAAGGAACGCCTCCTCTGTGTCGGCCGCCG
Organism: uncultured Actinomycetes bacterium; assembly: GCA_963805545.1. Lineage (GTDB taxonomy): Bacteria > Actinomycetota > Thermoleophilia > Gaiellales > JAICJC01 > JAICJC01. The sequence continues at coordinate 159,743 of CAWDUU010000005.1, read as the reverse complement.
CGTCGACGACCCGCCCCTCTGCGAACCGAAGGCGAATGCCGCGCACGTCGTGGCCGCCCCAGACGCCGGGGAACTCGGTGAAGGCGATGGTGCCCTCGGCCGAGGTCTCGACGGGGCAGCCGAAGAACTCGCCGCCGGGCATGTTTCCCGTCCCGGCGTCGACCTCGACGCGGCGGCCTGCGAGCGAGAGCCGCAGGTCGGTGCCCTCGCCGACGATCCGCACCTCCTCGGCGCCGTCGAAGCGGTCCGCGTGGCGCTGGATACGCTCGTGCTCGGCCTTCCAGTCGAGCAGGCAGGCGCCGTAGAGGAAGTCCTCGAACTCGGCGTTCGTCATGCCGGCGTCCTGGGCCAGGGCGGGCGTCGGGTACCAGCACATGACCCACGGGACGACGCTCGTGTGGATCCGCGCGGTCGCGTCGCGGTAGGCGGCCTGGACGGCGCCGGTCCGCTCGGGTGCGATGTCGCCGCCGTCGCGGGTGTTCTCCGGCGCCGAGACCGCGATCAGCCCGTCGCAGCGCTCGAACGCGTGGACGTCGATCGATGCGGGCTCCGCGATCACGTCGAGCGGCGCGTGCCGGATCCAGTCGCGGTGGTAAACGAGCCCGCCGCCGAACGTCAGCCGAAGCAGCGGATAGGCGCCGCGCCGTGCCAACTGGCGGGTCAGCTCCTCGATCAGCGGCCGCGCGAGCGGCATGCCCCAGATGATGACCTGCTGGCCGGCCTCGACGCCGAGGCACGTGTCAATGAGGAGCGTGGCGTAACGCTCGACGCGGGGATCGATCACGCCCGGATGCTACGCGCCCGGCGGCGGGAGCTGGGTGCGCGCGGCCGCGCCGGCCCAGAGCGGGCGTCGCCCGCCGCGAAGACCCGGCCGAGGCTGAACATGGAGAGCGCCCCGCGCGAGCGGGGACTTCGAGGACGGGAGCGACGGGACTCGAACCCGCGACCTCCGGCGTGACAGGCCGGTCCGAGCGTACCCCACTGAGCCCGGTGTTACCCGCATGTGCCTGTTCCCCACGGGTTTCCGCGATGGCCACCACCGGTCGTCCGTTCTCGCCATGGTTGCTCCGGCTCTCCCCACCCCATCCACACCCCATCGGGCCTGCGTCGGCCAGTGGTCGGGCTGAATCGCGGCGCCGATCAACCAGGAGGCGTTGAAGGGCAGTGCTTCGTGTTAGCAGTGATCCGTAAGCGCGGCCCATCCGCGAACGCCCGTTCGGTCGAAGTGTTGCGCGCCAATAAGACGGTGCGTCAAAGCGCGTGCAAAGAAGCTAGGGAGTGACCCCCTGAACGGCGCTGAGGGTAGCAAGGTCGTAGCCTCACTAGACAACACAGCTCGTCGTCCGCGACGTTATGAAGGCGCTCACCTGCTGTCTCCGATCACCGCCAGCCCGCCGGGCGGACCACTGCGGTGGGCGCGGCCCGGTGAGCCAGGAGACATCGGCGCAGCAGAAACGCGGTAGACGTCGGGCAGATCTAGATCTCGTCGGGCCAATTGCTCGACCTACGAGAAGCCGCGTCCGGCCAACGTGTCGCGATCCGGTGCGTCTTGGCTGCGGTGTTCGCCTGGCTCGAGTTGGCGGGTGCGGCCGTTAGCCAGGCCCCGTCGTGTACGGAGGCGCTTGTCGCCGCGAGTGAGCCTCGCAACCGAGCGCCCACGTGCCAACGTCGACCGACGTCGAGTTTCTTCAGGATGGAGTGAACGTGATTCTTCACCGTGGCGACCGACAGCATCAACATGTTCGCAAGCTCCTCGTTCGAGAAACCCTCCGCCACCAGTAGCGCGATCTCGCGTTCGCGCGCTGTCAGTTCACGTGTCTCTGCGGGGATCGAGCAGGCGACCTGCGGGCCATCGTCGCCGACCGCAGCCAGGAAATCCGACCGAGAGCCTCCGATCCGAAACGTTCGCATCGTCGAAGAATCCTCGTAGGCCGAGGCGCAAGAGGAGCGCAACGCCACGACGAGTGGCCCGGATGCCGACCCCGTCGTCCGCAAGCGGTCGGCTGCGAGTTCGGCGAAGTCTTCACTATCGACGATGCAGACATCGGGCGAGAGGTTGGGTAGGCAACAGACGGCGTCAGCAACTGTGGCGAACCAGCCCACTACGGCAAGTCCGGGTGTGCAGGCGACGAGCGCAAAGCACCAAGAAGCAACGCCGGGGCGCCCGATTACCAGGACGACCCGGAGTTCGTGCGCCACGTTGCCCCCTGCTCAGCCGATGAAACGCCCGCAAGACCTCTACCACAGACGATGACGCGAGTCAACGGTGGGATGCTGGAGTAGCGTGAAGATGAACCCTCCGATCCATTGCCTGGGCGGCAGCAGCCTGCGAAGATCGGTTCGGGCCCAGTACGCACCGACCTCGTACCCCAAGACGGACCGAGATCGGCCCGCACTCGAACGGCAGGTTCGATTCGCACCATCGATCTGCGGCGTGTAGCTGTGCCCACATGCGTTACGGAATCGTCTAAGGAGGATCCGATGGACGTGTCTTTTGAGGCCGCGGCGGGCTGGAGCGTTGTGTCGACCTCGCTGAGCCTCGAGAAGGGAGCGCAGGCGATGGCCTTCGCATCCAACCAGCCTCCGGACGACAAGGACGTAGATTCCGGATGGCCTGTGCAGACCCTGCGGTCACTGTCAGCGTCCGGGATCGTGATCTGGGCGGCGGCGAATACCGATGTCGACGAACCGGAGCTCTATCCCAGTCGGGAGCTCCCGCTGAGCCTGTCTGACGGTGCATTCTTTACCGACGGATACGAGATGCAGCCGGCGCCGAACGTGGCGGAATGCGGGCCCATCATGGCAAGCGTGAGCGGTCGATTTGTGACTGTCCAGGCTTGGTTTGGGGTCAACGAGCCGAACGACAAATCGCTGGCAGACGCAAACGACGAGCTCTCGCGGCTCACGATCTCTTAGTGTATCCGAGCGGCCATCCGATGACTGCGCTCATCAACCACCTGGCGTCGAACGTAATCGCCGTCCTGTTCCTTCTAGCGTCGGTAGGCAAACTGGACAATTGGGCGGCGTGGCGAGAACTGGTTTCAAGCCTCTCGCTAACGCGGCCTGTACCTCACCGCGTAGTTTTGTACGCCCTGCCGATCGTGGAGTGTGTCGTCGCGACCACGGTGGTGACCGCTCCGCTGGTTGGCCTCGTCGCGGCCGCCGTGCTGCTAGTCATGCTTGGCATGGGTGTCGTATGGTTCGCGAGCGGCTTGTCTGGAGTCGAATGTAACTGCTTCGGGGCATTCGTGCCAGAGCCGCTTGGTATCCGTCTAGTGATCCGAAACTTGGCTTTGGCGGCTTTCGCGCTTGTCGTGTTGGCCTCTTACAAGTTGAGCGACGTCGGCCGCCCCTCGGCCGCCGAGGTTCTGCTCGCAGTGTCGGCGGTTTGCATCCCCGTTCTGCTGGCCGAGTGGTGGACGGTGCGGCCGAAGCCGAGGCCGACGGCGGTGTGGGAGGAAGCACAGTGAGAGACACAATCTGGCAAGCATTCATCCTGATTCTGTTCTGCCTCACGATCGCACAGGTTCTCGTGTTGATCGGCGTCGTCCGGCAGGTTGGATCGATTTCCCTCCAACTTGCTCCCGCCGCACATATCGGCGAGATCGAAGGAGGGCCCGATCCCGGGACGGTAGTCGAGGTCGCCGATCTCGACCGTGAGCGGCCCGCGATAATCCTGTTCGTGTCGCCGACGTGTCGGATCTGCAGTCCGCTTCTCCCGGCGCTGCCTGTGGTGCAGACCCACTACGCCGAGCTCCAGCTGATCGCTGCCGTAATCGGGGGCGACGCTTCCTCTCGATGGGACTACGCGCAGGGCATCGGCGACGCCGCTCGTCTCGACCTCGGCGAGCTCGAGACGGAGTGGGAGGTTCCAGGCACGCCGTACGCGGTCGCGGTCGGGCGCGACGGTCGGGTGCTAGCCAAGGGCGTCGCGAATTCCCTCGACCATCTCGAACAGCTGGCTGAAGTGGTTGTGGCTGCACCGATCGTCGAGAGCGAATCCGACGGTATGCCCGAGTCGACGAGCGCACATGATCTGCACGTTTCTTCACTGGCCTCCGATCTTCCAGACCTTGCCGACTAGAAAGGGGCATGAGGTGGATCAACCTCCGGCATCAACACCTACGATACTAGAGCGCGTCGCCGACGGGTCGGCGCGGGCCTTCGCATCGCGCATTAGTCGCCGTTCATTCTTCGGCCGGCTAGGGCGCGGCGTAGTCGCGGTGAGCCTCGGCAGTGCCGGCGCTCAACTTCTGCGACCGACGTCGGCCTATGCCAATCACTTTGCGTGTCCGCCAGGGTGCAATTGTAGCTGTAGCATCATCTGCGGGAACCTGCCCGGATGGAATACAAACTCATGCCCTCCCAACAGCTGCAAGTGTGGACATTGGTGTGTCAGCGACAATACCTGCGGCGGAAATATTCGTCGGCACACCGATTGCTGCGGCACGGGATGGTGCGCGGATCACGGTGGCTGTCACTGTGTCCAGCCCGAGAATCGCCCGACTTGTTGCCTGGATCGGGAGTGGGTCGGCGGGACATGCTCACCGACCCCAGGCACAATCGTCTGCCGGACGAACGCCTGCGTGAACTGTTCTCCGGTGATCACGTTCAACTGTGGGTAGCGGGAATCCGCTGGTCGCACGAGGGGCGCCGTCCAAGACCGCGTGGGCGCGTCTCGCCGAAGGCGTCGTCTCGCCAATCACGATCTCGGCGGTGTGCCTAACCGCTGCTGCGTGCGCGGCTGCGATGGGACTCGCCTTGGCGCCGATTGTCGCGATCGCGGGACTCACAGCGGGTTGGTCTTCGGCTTGGTCGCCTTGAGGGTTGTCGATGGTGTTGACCATCAACCCCGCCGTGAGCGGAGGTACGCATCGATGGCTCCGGAACTGGCTTGCGTTTTTCGGCGGCGCGACCGTCGGAGCGCTCGTGACCGCGACCGTGAGCCTGCTTATGTTCGCGGCCGTAGCTTTTGTCCTCTCCCCGCGAGGAGCGGTGGTATCGCTGACAGCGATCATCCTCTACGCTGCGCTGTGCGACATTGGCTTGCCGCTGCCTCTGCCATATAGGAACGCTCAGGTCCCTGAGTGGCTCCGCGACGCTCTCCCGCTTCCTATCGTCGCAGCGACCTACGGGGCCCTCCTTGGCAGTGGCTTCCTGACTTTGTTTACATACTCGTCGCACCTCGCCGCCTTCGCTGCCCTGCCCATGCTCAAGAGCACGGCTGAGATCATGGTCGTCGTTGGCAGCTTCGCCCTCGGAAAATCTGTCGTACTCGCATGGGCCATCGGTGCCGAGTCTCTGGACGAGGTCGAGGCCCGGGTCACACTCAATCCGCGGAGCGTAAGCGCGCTTCGGGCTGCCAACGCCGTTGTCTCTGCCTTCGTGGCGTGGAGTGTTTTCTGGGCACTGTGAATAGCGGTCGCCGGGGGTGAACGGCGTGGGGAGCCGCCAGGGCTCGCCTCGGGGCCACGAAGCGAGTCGGCGGATCTGAAGGAAATGGGCGCGGCGGACGTTAAAGGAGCGAGATGGTCGATCGGCGGAGCAAGAATACGGTACCCCCACCCGAGTGGGGCTCATTCGAGGACGCACTCCGGGGAGAGCACGCGGCACTGCATGCGTTCGCCGCCCGACTGCTGGGAGGTGCGGATGAGGCCGATGATTTGCTCCAAGACGTGTACCTGGAGGCGTACCGCGCATGGAGACGCGCTCCGCATCGGGCCGTCTTTGATCCAAGAAGGCTTTACCGCCTTGTGTATTGGAGGGGTCACGACGCGATCCGAACCCGTGCCCGCAGGTTTCCGCAGGCCGGCGTAGGGATAGACCTAGACGTGCGCGATCCCAGACCAGGACCAGAAGTCGCGGTCGCGCAGCGGACGACTGCCCAACAAGCACTGAACGCGCTCCCGCACGACTCGAGGGCGGTCTTGGTGCTCGTCGATGCCCTCGGGTTCAGCTATCGCGAGGCGGCCGATACCCTGGGTGTTCGCGTTGGGACAATCGCCTCTCGCCTTTCGGTTGCTCGAGAGAGGTTCCGCAGCGCACTCGCCAAGGGAGGAGAGGAGGAGATTTGAACATGTCCGGCACCGAGTTCCGCGACGAACAGATTGGGAGCCTCATCAACGCAATCCCGATCGACCAGCCCAATCCTTCATTCTGGGCGAATCTCCGCGAAGCCGCGGCGCAGCTCGACCAAGAAGCTCCCACCAGTCCGAAGTCCCCTCGCAGCCGCGGCCGGGTGCGCGTTGCCGCCGTGCTTCTCGGCGTCGCACTCGTTTCGATTGGAGCTGGGACGGCACTGGGAGCACATATCGCCCGGAACGATCAGGTGCCTACCGCCTCCACGCCCATCTCCGCCGGCGGTCAGACAGGCGCCGGGCTCATCGCGTTCCAGTTTGACAAGGACTGGAATACCGTCGCGAGTTCGGTGAAGATCGGAGACCAGCGCCAACACAACGCGTGGGCCGCCAACGTTCCCGTTGCATCTGAAGACTCGGTATCCGGTTGGCCCATGGAGACCCTCAAATCACTCCCAGCAAACGGCATTGTGATCTGGGCGGCACTCAACAGCGCCGTCGACCAGCCGGAGCTCTACCCTCCAAGGAACCTTCCGCTCAGTCTCGAAGACGGAGTATTCCACTCTGACGGCTACGAAACCCAACCAGCGCCAAATGTCTCCGAAGATGGCCCCATCTATGCGAAGCTGAACGAAGGCTACGTCACCGTACAAGTCTGGTTTGGCGCCAACTCTCCGAGTCAGGCGATGCTCGATCAGGCTCAGAGCGAACTCGATCGGCTCACCGTGTCCGTGTAGATCGACGGACCGTCGCCCTGCGCCTGGTTCCCAGCATCGGAGCTGGCCGAGCCGTCGATTTCGCGCCGGGCTGTCGGCACAGCTGGGTGCTCGACGGTGCCCGTCGATCGAATATGTTTCGCTTAGGCGACCGCTAGCTCGACCGCGGCCGCGCACGGGATAGTGAAGCACCCCGGGTTTGACGGGGTCCTGGTTTCTGGGATCGTTTCGGTCCTGGAGAAGGGAGACCGTGGTGATGGGACGTCCGTCGAAGTACCCGGTGGGGGTGCGTGAGCGGGCGGTGCGGCTGGCGCGTGAGTCGCAGCGGCCGATCGCGCATGTGGCCAAGAATCTGGGGGTGCTCCGAGACGCTGCGGGTGTGGGTGCGCCAGGCCGAGGCTGGATGAGGGGCAGCGGCGGGATCGGCTGTCATCTGCTGATCACGCTGAGTTGGTGGCGCTGCGCAGGGAGAATCGCGAGCTGCGCCGGGCGAATGAGAGCGCGTACTACGGCGCAAGGATTCGCCCAGCCGACGGGCGCGGCGAGACGCTTGGCTGGTCGACCAGCTGCGCCGAGTCCACCAGCAATCCGACGGGCGTATGGCGCGTGGCGATCGTGGAAGCAGCTCAACCGCGAGGGCACGATGGTGGCCCGTTGCACGGTGGAACGCTTGATGCGCCGCGAGCGCCTGGAGGGCATCCGGCGCGGCAAGACTCGGCGCACGACCGTGCCCGCCCAACGGCCGGTGCCGGCCGTCGCACATGCGCCAAGAACTCGTCGAAGACGCCCTGGCGATGGCCATCGCCGCGCGCCCCAAGCGAGCACCAGATCTCGTCCACCACGGCGACAACGGCAGCCAGTACGCCTCCTGGACGTACACCCAAACGCTCGCAGACGCCGGCATCCGCCCCAGCCGCGGTCGTACCGGAACCGCGCTTGACAACGCCATGGCCGAAAGCGTGATCGCCATCATCAAGACCGAACTCGTCAAACGCCGACCTTGGCCCACCCGGCTCGACCTCGAACTCGCCCTGGTCGCCTACATCGGGTGGTACAACTGGAGCTACCTCGGTTCGGTGGACACTTTTCGGTTTTGCCGGGTGGGGTTTCCAACCCCGATCAACGCGCCCTGTTGTACCGCTGACTGGTCGGGGCCGACGAGCGCTGTGCGCCCGTTCGTGTTCGTGTTCGTGTTGCGGCCTCCGTTCTGCGCGTGTCGCGCCTCGTAGTCTTCGGGGCTTTGGTAGCCGAGGCTGGAGTGGCGTCGGCGGGTGTTGTACCAGCCTTCGATCCAGCGGAAGACGTGCTCGCGGGCCTGGTCTCGGGTCTGGAAGCTGCGTCGGTGGACGAGCTCGGTCTTGAAGGTCGCCATCACGCTCTCGCAGGCGGCGTTGTCCAGTGCTGAGCCGCGGCGGCCCATGCTCTGCGCCAGGCCGGACTCGCGCAGGGTGCGGCCGTACACGGCAGCGCCTAGTGGCTGCCGCGGTCGCTGTGATGGATGGCTCCCGATGCCGGGGATCGGTGGCTAGTTGTAGTTCCTAGGCACGTTGTTCATCCGGGCCTCCCTGGATGATCAGCTTGCGTCTTCGAGTCAGAGAGGCTCAGAGAGGTGCACGGTAACGCACGAAGCACGGAGCCGCAGCTAATGGTGTCGCGAGTGGATGAGGGTAGGCTGGCGGCGGCGGCCGAAGCAGTCGGGTCAGCGGCGCACCGCGTCGAAGTGGTAGCGCGGTTTCGCGTCGAGAGAGAGAGGGGTTAAGGACCGCTGTCGCGGCCGCATTGCTCGCACGGCAGACGCCGCCTGAGCGAGTGAAAGCTATCAGATCTTCGTCGGTTGCGGTTTACAGCAGCAGAGATCAGCCACACGCTAGGATGTCGCTCTCGACGGTGTCGGCGGGCTATCCGGATCGGAAGAGCAAGCTCAGCCAGCTAGACCGCTGAGCTATCGGTATCAGCAGCGTCGTCCGAGCGAGCTGGGCACATCGACATCAAGAGCTAGCTCGGATCGATGTGCCGACACCGCTTCCATATCGACCGCAGCCAGCAAAGAGCAGCCGTGCAAGCAGATCAGCTACGAGTACGTCCACGTTGCGTCGACGACGCCACCCACCTGGCCTACGTCGGTTCTCGCCGATGAGAAAGCTCGCACCGCCGTCAGCTTCCTGCGCCGCGCACAGATCTATTATCTTCGCCACAGCGGCGATCCAGCGCGTCAAGACAGACAACAAACATGCTACATCTCGTCACTGCTCAGCCTCGCTGTCGCCGCCTGGTATCAGACACAGCGCATTCAGCCCCGCCGCCCACGCACCAACAGCAAAGCCGAACGCTTCATCCGCACCTCGTAGCCAGCTGAGCGTACAGCGCCATCTACGCACGCTAGACGCTCTCGCCCTCGCCAGCTATCTGCACACTACAATCACACTCGACCACACGCAGCCTCAGCCACCAACCACCAATACATCTTACAACCCTCACCTTTAACAACTTCCTTTCTTACAGCTAGGCCATCCCGAGCGCGTCGATCACCAGCGGCTCCTCGAGCGAGTCGCGCATCGACCAGCCGACGATGCGGCGGCTCCACGCGTCGACGACCAGGGCCACGTACAGCCAGCCTTGCCAGGTGGGGACGTAGGTGATATCGGCATACCACACCTGGTCCGGCCCGGTGGGATGGTCGAAGAAGCGCCGCTCGATCAGATCCGCCCGAGGAGGCTGGCGAAGTTCACCACCGGGGCAGACGCACGTTCCTGTCGAGTCGGTGTCAGTAATGGCCAGCGAGACACAGATGCACTTTCAGTGCCGGCCCCCCGGATGCGGCCCTGGATGTTCCCCCCGGGGCGCCCGGACCGCCCGGTCACCGGGGTGGCGTGGGCACGCCGAGCTGGCACCCGCATCACAGCCATGGCCGATCAAGTGCTGCTCGAGCAGGCGGCGTGCGGTCATTGACCGCGCAGTATCGCGGGGTATCCGGAGGCGGTACGCTTCGACCATGGAGTTGCACGCCGTGTTTGAGCCTGACGAGAACCGGCTGGGTCCGCGCGACGATCGAGGAGTTGCCCAGCGTGATCACCTGTGCGCCGACGATCGACGAGGCCCGCCTGCTCGTCCGCGACGCGCTCGGCGAGTGGCTGCTGGCGCTCACCACCACCGAGCGCGCCGCGATCCCGGGCGACGCCACCCGCGAGACGCTCACGTTCAACGTCGCCTGATCCGCTCTACAGCTCGACGCCCGAAGTCGAGTTCGCGGCTCAACTCGATCATCCGCCGAAGGCGCAGGAGCTTGGCCTGGTCGTTGGGGCGGTCGAGGGCGCCGAGCATGCGCGCCAGGTCGCCCGGTGACGCGATCTGAGCGCGCAGTCCGCGGCCGAGTGCCTCGTGGGTGGCGTGGCGCCGGAGGTCGTCGTAGCCGCGCGTCCCCTCGGGCAACGGTACGACGGTCACCTTCCCGGCTCGGGTCTGCAATGTCGTGACGGGCGGCAGGCTCGCCGGCGAGGCTCGCCGGCCGGCCGTCGGCGGTGCGCGCGTCGAGCTCCGCCAAGGCACGATTGGCGCGGGCGATGTTCTCGCGGCGGAGCGAGGGGGTGATGTCGAGGCCGTGGGTGACCTCACCGGTTCCCTGGACGACGCGGGCGAAGCCGCCGATGACGACGTAACTAACACGGTGCCGCTCCAACGCGGAGAGGATCAGGTAGGGGTCGAACCGCTCCGACTCCGCCGCGTCCGTCCCGCGATTACCCCGGGCTTCCACGATCCGCTCCGTGTCGTGTCATCGTGTCGAGCATCCGGGTGACCCGCTCCGACGGGGTGAGCCGCAGCGACTCGCCGAGCTCGGCGTCGATGCTGCGATCGAGCGCGACGAGCATCAGCGGGATGTCGAACCCGCAGGCGTGGACGCAGGCGAGCAGGCTCTCGACGGGCGGCGAGACGGCGCCATGCTCCCAACGCGCGATCACAGAGCGGTCGCGGCCCGTCCGTTGGGCGAGGTCGGCCTGGGTCAAGCCGGCTCGCGTGCGCGCCTCACGGATCAGTTCGCCTCCTCGCACTACCCAGAGCCTAGCGCCTATCGCGCCGCAGAACTTGAAAACGCAGTCTGATGCGTATACGCTACGCGACTGTTCGTGAGCAACGGAGTGTGTCGAGGGTGAAGGGAGGCAGGTCGTGGACGAGTTGATGAACGCGCGCCAGGTCGCACGGCTGTTGGGGCTGCACGAGAACTGGGTGTATGACCAGGCGGCGGCCGGGAACCTGCCCAGCTACAAGTTTGGAGGCACGCGCCGGTTCCGGCGGGACGACATCGACGCCTGGCTGGCCGCGCACCGCGAGGGCGGCGAGCACGCCGCCGCGACCGCCGAACCGTCTGGCGCCTCCTGCCGCCCCGCGGCGTCGCGCGGCCACGCAGGCCGCGCTGTTCGCCGAGTAGCCCAATGGCGCACGTCGAGCCGTACCGGCTGAAGGACGGCGCTCGCCGGTACCGCGCCCGCTGGCAGGGCCCCGACGGCCGCGACCGCTCGCGCACGTTCCTGCTCAAACGAGACGCCGAACGGTTCGTCCTCGAGCTGCACCGCCAAGCCGCATTGGGCGGCCTCTACCAGGCCCCCACACAGCCGCTGGGCGACGTTCCTGGACGGATGGCTCGTCCGCTACGAGCGCAGGGTCAGGCAATCATCCGCCGACCGCGTCCGCGACGTCCTGCCGCATCTCGGGCCATTCCGACGCACCACTCTGGATGCCCTGCGGCCCGCCGACGTCGAGGATCACATCTCCGCCCTCTCGGCACGTGCGCCCCGCCAGGCCGAGCTGGCGCTCAGAGTCCTCAAGCAGGTCCTGTCCGACGCCAAAGTGCGCGGCCTCACAGTCAACGAGGCGCTGTTTCGGATTCGCGCGCCGCATCACGAGCCCCGCGAGATGCGCTTCCTCTCCTGGAGCGAGGTCGACCTGCTCGCCACCAACACCATCGAGCCCTACGGCAACCTGGTACGACTGGCGGCGCTCACCGGCCTGCGCCAGGGCGAGCTGTTCGCGCTGCGCGACCGCAACGTCGATCTGGGAGCACGGACGCTGACCGTCGAGGCCGGCGTCTACGCGGGCCAACTCGTGCCGGTCAAGACCCGCGCCGCCCGCCGCCGCGTCGACCTCGCCGAAGCCGCGACCAGCGCCGTGCGCGCCCAGCTCGTCGCGCGCCCACCGAACCCGTTGGGACTCGTGTTCCCCTCGCCGCAGGGTGAGATCCTGAACGACGACAACTTCCGCCACCGCGTCTTTGCTCCCAGCCGTGCGCCGTAGCGGGCTCGGCCCCTGTGCGGTTCCACGACCTGCGCCACACCTACGCCACGCTGATGGTCGCCGCCGGCGCCCACGCCAAGTACCTGCAGGCCCAGATGGGCCACGCATCGATCCGGGTCACCCTGGATCTCTACGGTCACCTCTACCCGGACGCGAACCGCACCGTCCTGCGCGAGCTCGACCGGCTGATCCACCCGCCCGGACTCGAACTCTGATCGCAGCTCGCCCCATCCACACCCCATCGCCGGTGGACACCGCGGCCGACTAATCCGCCGCCGAGAGCGAGAAGGCCGCTTGAATACGCGGCATCGAAGAGACGGGAGCGACGGGACTCGAACCCGCGACCTCCGGCGTGACAGGCCGGCGTTCTAACCAGCTGAACTACGCCCCCGCGTCCGGCCGTGCGGCCAGGCGAAAACGCGCCTCCAGAAAGGCGCGCGCGGGAGTATAGCCCCGGCCCCGCGCCCCGGAGCCCGCGCGGTATCGTCCCCGCCGTGACGGCCGAGCATCGCTACCTGCCGATCGCCGAGCACGGCGTGATCGGCGATCTCCACACGGTGGCGCTCGTCGGAACGGACGGCACCATCGACTGGTACTGCCCCGAGCGGTTCGATGCCCCGAGCGTCTTCGCCTCGATCCTCGACGCCGAGAAGGGGGGCTACTACCGCATCTCCCCGGCGCGCTCCGAACACGTCACGAAGCAGCTCTACTTTCCGGACACGAACGTCCTCATCACCCGCTTTCTGACGCCGCACGGCGTCGGCGAGGTGCAGGACTTCATGCCGATCCATCGCGACCCGGAGCACCGCCGCCAGCTCATGCGGCGGGTGATCGCGGTGCGCGGTGAGATGACGTTCATGCTCGAGTGCCGTCCGCGGTTCGACTACGGCCGCGCGAGTCACACGACGATGATCGTCGAGACCGGTGCGACGTTCACCTCGCCGGGACTCGACCTTGCGCTGATCACCGAGACGCCCCTTCGCCCGCTCGACGACGGCGTCTGTGCCGAGTTCCACCTGGCCGCGGGCGAGAGCGCCGTCTTCAGCCTGGAGTCGGCGGGGATGGGCGGTCCGCTGCCGCCGCTCGTCACCGACGAGCAGGCTGCGGAGGCCTTCAACGACACCGTGAAGTACTGGCGGGGCTGGCTCCACCACTGCACGTACCGCGGCCGCTGGCGCGAGACGGTGAACCGCTCGGCGCTGACGCTCAAGCTCCTCACCTACCGGCCCACGGGCGCCATCGTGGCCGCACCGACCACGAGCCTTCCCGAGCAGCTCGGCGGCGAGCGCAACTGGGACTACCGCTACACCTGGATCCGCGACGCTGCCTTCTCCCTCTACGCGCTCCTGCGGCTCGGCTTCACCGAGGAGGCCGAGGCGTTCATGGGCTGGCTCACCGACCGCTTCCGCGAGTCGGCCGGCCGCGGTGACGGCCCGCTTCAGATCATGTACGGCGTCGACGGCCGGGCCGACCTCGAGGAGGCCGTGCTCGACCACTTCGAGGGCTACGCCGGCTCGGCGCCCGTCCGGATCGGAAACGGCGCGGCCGAGCAGCTCCAGCTCGACATCTACGGCGAGCTGATCGACTCGGTCTACCTCTACAACAAGCACGCCGAGCCGATCTCCTACGACGCCTGGATGGATCTCGTCAAGGTGCTCGAGTGGCTGTGCGAGAACTGGGACCGGGCCGACGAGGGGATCTGGGAGACGCGCGGCGGGCGCCAGCACTTCACCTACTCGCGGCTCATGTCATGGGTGGCGATCGAGCGCGCGATCCGGATGGCACGCCAGCGCGGCCTGCCCGCCGACCTGGTCGCGTGGCTCTCGGCGCGAGACCGCGTGACCGAGCAGATCATGACGCGCGGCTGGAACGAGAAGCGGCGGGCGTTCGTGCAGCACTACGAGTCCGACGTCCTCGACGCCTCGGTGCTGCTGATGCCGCTCACCCGGTTCATCGCACCCAAGGATCCCCGCTGGCTCTCGACGCTCGACGCGATCGGCACCGAGCTCGTCTCCGACAGCCTGGTCTACCGGTACAACGCGGCCGCCTCGCCCGACGGCCTGGACGGCGACGAGGGCACGTTCTCGATCTGCTCGTTCTGGTACGTCGAGGCGCTGGCCCGGGCGGGCCGGCTCGACGAGGCCCGGCTGGCCTTCGAGAAGATGCTGACCTACGCCAACCACCTGGGCCTGTACTCCGAGGAAATCGGCCCCTCCGGCGAGCTCCTGGGCAACTTCCCGCAGGCCTTCACGCACCTGGCCCTGATCTCGGCCGCTGTCAATCTCGACCAGCGGCTCGGCTGACGGCTGGGAGGACTTTCCACCCTTTCGGGGGATTGGCCGGGGTGGAGAACCCTCTGATCATCGAGGCACGCGGCCACCCCCCGGCCGCGGAAGACCCCGACGATCGGAGACCCCCCGTGTCCGTTCTTCCGTTCCTTCGCAGCACCGACGAGTCCGGCCAGACGATGGCCGAGTACGCCGTCGTCCTCGGCGTCATCGTGATCGCCGTCGTCGTGACGCTCGGTCTGCTCTCGACCGCGATTCAGAATCTTCTGAACAACGTCATCGCGTCGCTCTAACCGGCGGCACCCCTTTCAGGCTGCGGCGTCCGCCCCGGCTCTCTGAAGCCGGGGCGGACGCCGTTAGACTGGGAAGGCCGGGCGGTTAGCTCAGCTGGGAGAGCACCTGCCTTACACGCAGGGGGTCGGCGGTTCGATCCCGTCACCGCCCATCCCGCGTTCCCGTCAGCGAAGCGCCTCTTCGAACCGCGGGTCGTCGCGCACGGCGGCGAAGTCGTCGTCTCTGCGCGCGTCCTCGCGGAACCGCGGGAGCAGCTCGACGGCCCGTCGGAGGTGGGCGAACGTGTCGTCGCGGGTGTCGCCCGCAAGCGTTGCGAAGCACGCGTAGTTGTAATGCAGACCCGCGTGGTCAGGCATGTGCTCGATGGCGCCGCGGACCGCTTCGAGCGCGTCGGCATACCGCTTCTCGCCGTAGGCGGCCATCGACTCGCTGTGGAACGGCCACGCCGCACCCCAGTCGATCCCCTGGTACGCCTCGCCGGGTGTGGCGCCGACAACGAGGACGGTTCCATCCCCCGTGGCCTTCCGCCTGGCGTTCGGCCCGACGTACACGAGTGTCCCGGCCGGCGCGTCGATCGTCTCGCCATCGATCTCGAAGGTCGCCCTCCCGTCGAGCACGACGTACAGCTCCTCCTGGCCCGATCCCGCCTCGTCGTGCTCGCTCACCAGCGTGCCATCCTCGCCGGGCTCGAAGGCGTTGACCCCGAAGGCGTGGATCCCGAGATGCTCGCGCACCGGGACATCCCGGCCGCGCCGCTCGATGTCGTCGATGTGCGCGACCTTCCACGCCGGCGCGTCGTTCATCTAGTCGCCGTGCGGTCGGTGCTCGGCGGCCATCGCGCTTGCGACCCGCGCGATGTCGTCGATCGCAAACCGCTCCTCGAGCGGCTCGATCGCCTCGCGGATCGCGTCCTCCACGATCCGGTGCCGCTCGGCGTCGACGCGGTCGCGGAAGTACTCCCACAGGTCGTTCGCATCGTCCGCCAGGTACATCGCCTTCGCCACGAGCGGCACGGCGTGCTCCACGAGCGGGTCACGTCGAATCTGCGTCTGGTCGGTCATCCACCCCTCCTTCGCCCGGCCGGCGCCCCCTATCCACACGGCCGACCCGGGCAGATCTTCTAGGAATTCCCACTCCAGTGCCAACATTACCCGTTCCGGCCCGTTCGTATTGCGGCCGGCACCCGGATCCTCAGGGTGCTGCGGGGACGCCGGTGCCCGTGATCCTGACGTGCCGTGTCCGCAGCACGCGTCCGGCGGTCGTCGCGGCGGTGATGGTGAGCGACATCTCCTCGCGGCCGCCGAACTCCGGGATGGGCTCGAAGCCGATCACCATCGTGCACCGCCCGCCCGGGGCGAGGACGTTGGTGGTGTAGGAGAGAAGGCACGTCGACTCGGGCTGCGCGGGGGAAAAGTCGTCGGGCGCCTGCGAGTCGATGGTGATGACCAGCGTGCGCTTCGACCGGTTGACGATCGTCACGCCGCGCTTCGTGAAGCTCCCGTACGGCTGCTTGCCGAATCCGAGATGGCTGGGCGGGCTGATGCGGAGGAGAGGGCCGTGCCCGGCGGCGAGCGCTGCGGGTGCCGCGGCGGCCACGACCAGGAGCGCCGCGAGAGCGGCGACTCCGGCCCGTCGGTGTGCAAGTGCATGCCTCACCCCGATTCGATGGTCTCGCGCCGGCACACTCGCGTCAACCCGTGTTCGCCGAGAGTTCTCCATCCCTCTTGACGAGCGCGCCGAATGGCAGACACTGGAATTGCCGCGGGCATGTGCCTGACCCTCGCACGTCAGGAGCCCACACGTGCCCGCGGCTCTACTTCTCCGGTCGCGGGCCGATTAACGGAAGCGGCGGGCCGGTCCAGCCCGCCGTGCATCCCATGGGACGCGCCGCGCCGACACCCACCGCGAACGAGCAGCCCTTCGAGGCCGACGAGCTCTTCTTCTCGACGACCGACCGCAAGGGCATCATCACGAGCGGCAACGACGTCTTCGTCCGCGTCTCGGCGTACGGACGCGACGAGCTGGTCGGCCGCGCGCATAACGTCATCCGCCATCCCGACATGCCGCGTGCGGTCTTCCAGGTGCTCTGGGACTACCTGGAGGCGGGCCGCCCGATCGCGGCGTACGTCAAGAATCTCGCCAAGAACGGCAACCACTACTGGGTCGTCGCGACCGTGGCGCCGACCGGGGACGGCGGCTACCTGTCGGTGCGGGCCAAGCCGCTCGCCGGAATTCTCGAGGTCGTCGAGCCGCTCTACGCGAAGGTGCGCGCGCACGAGCGCACGCTCGAGGCCGAGGGCATGCCGCGCAAGCAGGTGATCGCGTCGAGCCTCGAGCTGCTCGTCGCGCTGATCACAAGGGCCGGCCTTTCGTCGTACGACGACTTCATGCGCCACTTCCTGCCGGCCGAGCTCGCGGCCCACGACGCGGCGGTCGGGAACGTCGCCGCCGGCGGGCTCTCGGGCATCGCCGCCGACTGCATCGAGCTGAAGCGCGCGCTCGACCGGGTCTTCTCCCAGCTCGACCGGTATGCGGAGCTCGAGCGGGGCCTCGACGGCAAGGCCGAGCACCTCGCGGCGATGGCCGAGAGCGCCCGCCTCTCTGCGCTCAACGCCACCATCAGCGCCAGCCGGCTCGGCGACGACGGCCGCGTGCTCGCCGCGATCGCCATGCTGATGCGGCGCGAGGCCGGCGAGACGGAGGAGGCGATCCGGGCCGCCGCGCGCACGGTGGAGCCGACGCGCGAGGCGACGGGCGACGTCGGCTTCGACGTCTGCCTGGCCAAGATCCAGGCCGAGATGGCGCTCTTCTTCCTCGACGAGCTCGCCCACGGCCGCGGCGACGAGGACGCCGGGGAGAACGTCCGGCTCCTGCTCACCGCCGCCGCCGGCAGCGCCGCGACGCTCGACGCCAAGCTGGCGACCGCGCGCCGGCTGATCGACGGGCTCGGCGGGGCGGTCGGCGCCGTGACCGAGAAGCTGAAGATGCTGGACGCGCTGCGCGTCGGCGGCGACGTCGAGGCGGCCCACCTGGCCGACGCGGAGCGGTTCCGGGTGCTCTTCGCGCAGATCCGGGCCGAGGTTGACGGCGCCGCCGCGGATCTCCGGAAGCTCTCGGAGCTCGCCGACCGCGCGGCGGCCGCATCGGCCGGCAGGCGGCTCGACCGGCTCGCCGACCGCACGCTCAGGCACGCCGCGTAGACCGCGGCCGGCGCCGGTACGCTGCACGCATGGACCCGACTCCCACCGCGGCCAGGGCCGACGCCCGCCGCGCCGAGGTGCGCCCGACGCCCGAGCAGTACTTCATGCTGCTTGCCGTGGCCACCCGCGAGCGCGCGGCCTGCCTGGGCCGGCACGTCGGCGCGGTGCTCGTGGCCGACCAGCGGATCATCGCCACCGGCTACAACGGGACGCCGACCGGGTTTCCGAACTGCGACGAGGGCGGCTGCCACCGCTGCGCCAACCCGGGCGACTACTCGGCGGGCCGCGGGTACGACGTGTGCATCTGCGTCCACGCCGAGCAGAACGCGATCCTCCAGGCTGCCAAGCTCGGCTACTCGGTGCAGGGCGCGCACCTCTACACGACGCTCCGCCCGTGCTTCGGCTGCCTCAAGGAGGCCTACCAGGCGGGAGTCGAGGGCGTCCGCTACCTGAACGACTGGTCGCCGGCCGACCCGGGCGAGGTCGAGGCCTACGAGGAGCTCCTGGCCGAGGCGGCCAGGCACGGGCTCACGGTCGAGCAGCTCGAGCTGCCCGGGACGCTGCTCGATCTTCGCTAGCGGTCAGGCCGTCTTGCGGAGCCGGCGCAACCCGCGGTCCTCGTTCCAGTCGAACGAGAGCGGGTCGGCGGCCGGAACGACCGTCTCCGAGAAGATCGGATCGGCCCCCCGTGTCTGGTAGCCGTCCATCGTCACCAGCACCTTGATCGGCGTGGGAAGCGTGACGACCGGGGCCGGCGCTCGGCGCGGCTCAGCGGTGATCCGGGCCAGCGACTCGGCGTGAAGCGCGGCGCGCCAGGCGGTGACCTCGGCGTCGACCGCGGGCTCCGACGAGCACCACGGGCACAGGCTGAGCGGGCGCTTCTCGCCGGCGCAGGCATGACAGGAGACGGTGATCTGCATGAGACCGTTGTCGGCGGCAGGTGCCCGATCCTTGAGTCCGCTCAAGTTTTCCGGATCTTTGCCGACGCAAGGAGTGATGTATGGGTCCCGTTTGCGATTGTCGCGGACGCTCGTTCTTGCGACTGGGCTTCTCGTCTGCGCCTCGGTGTGCGCGGGCACCGCGTCGGCGGACACGCTGCTCCAGCAGAAGCAGGCGCAGTACGCGCATGTGCGCGCCCAGGTGCGCAGGCTCGACGATCACGTCGAGCTCCTGACCGAGCGCTACAACCAGGTGCGCGAACACCTCCAGCTGCTGCGGCGCCAGATCCGCGCGGCCGGCGCGCGGCTCGATGCCGAGGAGGCCGAGCTCGAGCAGCAGCAGCGAAACCTCGCCCAGCTCCTGATCGAGCAGTACAAGGGCGGCGACCCGCGCACGATCGACGTCGTCCTCGACTCGTCGTCGCTCGCCCAGCTCACGAGCAGCATGGATCTGAGCGGCCGGGTCGATACCGGTGTGAGTGCCACCGTCGACGCGATCGCCGCCGCCCGGGCGGCCATCGCCCACCAGCGGGAGCTGCTCGTCATCGACCGGCACGAGTCGCGGATCGCCAAGCGCAAGCTCGTCGAGAAGCGGCGCGAGATCCGGCACGAGCTGCGCCGCCGCCGCCGGCTCGAAAAGGAGATCGGCCAGCAGGTGCAGGTGATCGAGGCCGCCGGCTCGATCGGCCAGGAGCAGCTCGCGCTCGACGCCCACAAGTGGCTCGAGAGGGCATTGATCACCGACGCGGCCGATCCTGGCCAGGTGCTGCGCGACCAGATCGCACTCGAGGCGCTGAAGCAGATCGGCGTGCCGTACGTGTGGGGCGGCGCCTCGCCGGACGGTTTCGACTGCTCGGGCCTCGTCACCTGGCTCTGGGCGCAGCACGGCTACTCGTTCCCGCACTTCGCCGCGTCGCAGTTCCACATGGGCCCGGTGTGGATCCAGGACCAGGCCGAGCTCCGGCCGGGGGACCTCGTGTTCTTCCACAAGCTCGGGCACGTGGCCATCTACATCGGCGACGGGTACGTGGTCCACGCGCCGCACACCGGCGACTTCGTGCGGATCGCCAAGCTCTCGAAGGGCTGGTTCCAGGACACGTACGTCGGCGCCACCCAGCCCGGCCCGGCCTGAGCCGCGCGTAGAGTTCGGGGCATGGGCCCCGCTCCCGAGATCGTCCCCGCGGAGGCCGCCGACGAGATCGCGGCCGGCGCGCTCGTCGTCGACGTCCGCGAGCCGGCCGAGTGGGACGCGGGCCACATCGCCGGCGCCGTCCTCATCCCGCTCGGGGAGCTCGGGCCGCGGGTCGAGGAGCTGCCGCGCGACCGCCGGATGGTGATCGTGTGCCGCACCGGCTCGCGCTCGGGCTACGCCGCCGACGCGCTCCACGGCGCGGGCTACGACGTCGTGAACCTGCGCGGCGGCCTCTTCGCGTGGGCGGCGGGGTCGCTTCCGCTCGACCCCGAGGGCGGCTACGTGCTGTGAGCGCCACCGTTCGCATCGGCACCTGCTCGTGGGCCGACGAGTCGCTCGTGAAGGCCTGGTATCCGCCCAACGCGCGCACGGCGGAGGGCCGCCTGCGCCACTACGCCGAGCTCTTCGACACGGTCGAGGTGAACTCCAGCTACTACGCGATCCCCACCGCTGAGGCTGCGGCGGCCTGGGCGCGGCGCACGCCCGAGGGCTTCGTCTTCCACGTGAAGGCGTTCGGGATGATGACCCGGCACCCGGTGAAGGCCGACCAGCTTCCGCCCGACCTGCGCGGCGAGGTGGAGGTCGACCACCGCGGCCGGGTCGAGCACCCGTCGCGCGAGCTTCGCGTCGAGGTGTTCGACCGCTTCCGGGCGGCGCTCCAGCCGCTCCGCGACGCGGGCAAGCTGGGCGGCGTCCTCATGCAGTTTCCGCCCTACGTGACGATGAAGCCGGCGTCGTTCGCCTACCTCGAGTGGGCGCAGGAGCAGCTCGCCGGCGACGAGATGATGGTCGAGTTCCGCCACCGCAGCTGGCTTGAGAACGAGGACGCGTCGGCCGAGACGCTCGCCTTCCTCGAGCGCAGCGGCGCCACCTACGTCATGGTGGACGCTCCCCGCACCGAGGCCAAGAACCTCGTGCCGACGCTGGTGGCGGCGACGAGCCCGACCGCCTATCTGCGTCTCCACGGCCGCAACGCCGCGACGTGGAACCACCGCGGCGGGAGCGCGGCGGAGCGGTTCGACTACCTCTACTCGGCCGAGGAGCTGGGGGAGTGGTCGGAGCCGCTGCGGCGGCTGTCGACGCTCTCGGAGCGGGCGTTCGTCATGTTCAACAACAACGGCCGCAGCGCCGGCGAGGGCGGCGTCGCGATCGCGCAGGCGCCGACGAACGCGCTCATGCTGCGCGACGTCCTGCACGAGGCCGGCGTCCCGGTCACGGATGCACGACGATCAGCGCTAGCGTGAGGACGCCCAGGACGACGCCCATCGCGGCCAGCACCAGATTCATCCGCGGGTTCAGGGTTGCGAACCGCCCCTCGGCGAGCGCCCGGTCGATCTCGCGCTCACGCTGGAAGCCGGTGCCGATGCAGAGGACGCCGAGCACGGCGAAGCCGGCTCCGACCAGCTCGTAGGGCCAGGCCGTCCCGTGCGACAGCGTCGGGACGACGCGGCCGGCGCCCAGGCTGACCGCGAGCGCCGTGAGCCCGGTCCGCCACCAGGCCAGGTAGGTGCGCTCGTTGGCGAGCCGCGTCCGGCGCGTGGCGTCGCCGATCTCGTCGAAGGTGCGCCGCCCCGACGGCTGCTGGCGGCGCTCGATCTCCGGCATGGCGGATAGCGTAGTCGCCTCCGCGGCGGGCGATCCGCCGCACACCGGCTCGCGGTTCCCCCGCCTGGGTGTCCACTTTCTGACCGTTTTGGTCGGAGTTGATGGAGGGGGGAATGAACGAGCCGTCGCTGGAGAGGGCAGTCGAGCTGCTGTCGCGTACCGGGAGCGCCGAATTCGAGCGCGACATCGGCGGCGTGCTCGCGGTCGCGATCAGCCGCGTCTTCGGGGCGCAGCTCACGGGCACGGCCGACCGGATGCGCGTCGTCGGAGGCATGGAGCTCTTCGGCCGGGTCGTCGTCGGCGGGCGCCGCTACCGGGTCACACTGGCGTGCGAGCGGGCGGTGCTCGAGACCGCCTATGACGCGCGCATCCGCCTCCGGGCGGTCGACGTGGCCGAGGAGGGCGCCGAGACGATCGTCCTCGCCGGCCGCCAGACCCTGCGCCGCCCGGCCCGGATGACCGCGATCTACTGCTCGGACGTCGTCGACGGAGACGTCGTCGACGGCACGATCGTCGATCTCACCCGCCTCGGCGTCACCTTCCAGACCACGCGCATGCTGCGGCGCGGCGATCGCCTGTTCCTGCGCGCCCGGTTCTACGCCGAGCCGCTCGAGACGAGCGTGCGGGTCGCGGCCACGCGGGCCGTGAACGGCTCGGTCGTGGCCGAGTGCGTCTTCCAGGTGCCGACCCGCGAACTGGCAGACACGGTCGAGCGGATCGCAAGCGTCCGCGAGTCGGTCCCGGCCGGCGCGCCGCTGGACATCGCCTCGGTGCGCCGCTCGCTGGTTGTCGAGCACGTGGACGCGGCGCCCTGGCGGCGGCTCCTTCGCCGGTCCGGCTGACGCCGCCACCTGCGAGAATCCCGGCATGGCCGCAACCCGCACGGACGGGGGGCTCGCCGCCCGGCGCCCGGCGCTCTCCCGCCTGGGCGAGACACGGTCGTCGCGGCTCGCGGCGCTCGCCGTCTCGGCGGTGCTCGTGGTCGCTTCGACGCTTCTCGTCGCCGCGCTCACGCCCAGCGTGCCGGTGCGCTCGGCGGGCGTCTTCTACCTCCTCGCCGTGCTGGGGGCCTCGTCGGTGTACGGCCTCTGGTGGGGCCTCGCGACCAGCCTGGCGTCCACGCTCGCCTTCAACTTCTTCTTCCTGCCGCCGGAGCACACGCTCGTCATCAACTCGTCGAGCGACTGGCTCGCGCTGGCGGCATTCGGCGTGACCGCCGTCGTCACGAGCGACCTCGCCGGCAGGGAGCGCGCGGGCCGCGAGGAGGCGGCTGCCCGTGCCGAGGAGGCCCGGTTCGGCGAGCGGCTGGCAACGGTGATCGCCACCGCGCCCAACCTCGATGACGCCCTGGCCGGTCTCGGCGACCAGGCTGCGAGAACGCTCGGAGCCAAGACGGGCGTCATCGTCCGCGGCGTCAGCCCGTCGCGAGGCGCGGGAGTGCTGCCGCTCGAGCTGAACGGGCGTCCGATCGGCGAGCTGCGCCTTTCGGGCGGCGACCCGGCGCTCGCCGGCTCGCCGGCCGCCGGGCGGGTCGCGCGCCAGCTGGCCGGGCTGATCGCGCTCGGCGAGGAACGGGAGCGGCGGATGCGCGAGGAGGTGAACGCGCGGGCGCTCCAGCGCTCGGACGAGCTCAAGACGGCGCTCCTGCGGGCCGTGTCCCACGACCTGCGCTCGCCGCTCCAGGCGATCTCGGCGGCGGCGGGCGGCCTGCACTTCGCGGCGCTCGACGACGAGGAGCGGGAGCTGCTCGACACGATCGGCGCCGAGAGCGGGCGCATGAGCCGCATGATCGAGAACCTGCTCGACCTGTCCCGGCTCACCGCCGGCGCGCTCCCGCCTGCCGCCGACTGGCTCGATCCGCGCGAGCTGGTCGAGGCGGCCGTTGCCGAGCTCTTCCGCGGCGGGCCGCGCGAGCGCGTCCGCGTCCGGCTGGAACCCGACGTGCCGCTCGTCCACGGTGACGGCCCGCAGCTCCAGCGGGTCGTGGTGAACGTGATCGAGAACGCGCTCAAGTTCTCGGCGAAGGACGACCCCGTCGACGTGCGGGTCGCCCGGCGCGGCGACTTCGTCGACATCGCCGTGTCCGACCGCGGCGCAGGCGTCGACGCGGCCGACGCCGAGCGCATCTTCGAGCCGTTCTCGCGCGGATCGCGACCCGGCGACGTGCCGGGCACGGGGCTCGGGCTCGCCATCGCCCGCGGGCTCGCCCGGTCGAACGGGTGCGAGCTGCGGCTCGCGCCGGCCGGTGGAGAGGGCGGGGCGACCTTCGTGCTCACCCTCCCTGCGACGGGGAGCGACCCGGCTCCGTGAGCGGCGAGCCGCTCATCCTGGTGGTCGATGACGAGCGCCCGATCCGGCGCGCGCTCGAGGTGACGCTGACCAAGGCCGGCTACCGCGTTGCGACCGCCGGCAGCGCCGCCGAGACGCTGACGGCGGCTGCGCTCGCGCCGCCCGACCTCGTCATCCTCGACCTCATGCTGCCCGACGGCGACGGCGCCCAGGTGTGCGCCGAGCTGCGCGACTGGCTGACGGCGCCGATCCTGCTCGTATCCGCAGTTCAGGACGAGGCCGACAAGATCCGGGCGCTCGATGCCGGCGCCGACGACTATCTGACGAAGCCGTTCGGCGTCGGCGAGCTCCTGGCCCGCGTGCGCGCGCTCCTGCGCCGCTCCGAGGGGGCAGCACCGGGGGACCGGGTCGTCGTGGTGGGCAGGCTGTCGATCGACCTGCCGCGGCGTGTCGTCACGGTCGGGGGAGGCGAGATCCACCTGACGCCCACCGAGTTCGACCTCCTGAAGGAGCTGGCGCTCGCCGCCGGCCGGCCGCTCACCCACCAGATGCTCCTGCGGCAGGTCTGGGGGCCGGGGTACGCACAGGAGATGCAGCTCCTGCGCACCCACATGGGCCGGCTGCGCGACAAGCTCGAGACGGCGGGGATCCCGCGCGACTCGATCGAGACGCTGACAGGCGTCGGCTACCGGCTGCGGGACCCGGCCGCCATGCCGACCTGACCGCGGCGCGGGCGTACGCTCGGCTCAGCTTGGCGCCGGTCGTCCTCGCTCAACTCGGGATCCGGGAGGCCGATGACGCGGGACGTGACCCTGCGGCGCGTCCCTGCCTTCGATCGCCTGTCGATCCGCGCGAAGCTCTACCTCGGCTTCGGCGCGATCCTGGCCCTGCTCGTCGGGGTCGCCGCCACCGCCTTCTGGGGCACGTCCAACGTCTCGAGCTCGGCGGATCACGTGAACGTCGTCGTCTCGAAGCGGCTGCTCGTTGCCGAGGAGCTGAGCGCCGCCGCCGGTGACTTCCACTTCGCCCAGACCAAGTACGCGCTCGTCGGACCGTCCGGCCGGGGCGACTTCATGGCCGACGTCGGCACCTTCCGCAAGGTGCTCGCCCAGGCCGAGCGGTACGCCTCGGATCCGGCCGGCCACGCGAAGATCGAGCAGGTCAGGGCGGCGTTCGCCGGCTTCATGGCCGTCGATGCGCAGATGTGGGCCGCCGTCCAGGCCGGCCACCAGCGCCGGGTGCTGGAGCTCGTCGACGCCTCCGACGAGTCCACCGATGCGCTGACCGGGAAGATCGATGCGTTCTTGACCGAAGCGCAGGCCGACCGTCATGCGGGCGTCGTGCAGCTGCACTCCGCGAGCTCGACCACGAGGACGGTCTCGGCGGTGCTCGTCGCGGTCGCCGTGCTGGCGGCGTGCGTGATTGCCTATCTCCTGACGCGCCGCATCTCGGGCGGCCTGGCGCCGCTTCGGGAGCGGCTCGGGAGCCTCCGCGACCACTGCCTGACCGACCTCCAGGACGGCCTGAACGCGATGGCTGTCGAGGGCGACCTCACGCACCAGGTCACGCCCGTGACCGCGCCGGTCGAGGTGCGCGGCGGCGACGAGATCGCGGCTCTCGGCGAGATCTTCAACGACATGCTGGAGCACGCTCAGACGACGATTGTCGCGTACAACTCGATGCGCGCCCGGACCGCCGACATGGGCCGGATCGCGGCCGAGATCGGCGCCGGCGACCTGTCGTCGACCGTCGAGCCGCTGAGCGAGCGCGACGAGTTCGGGCATGCGTTCGTCGCGATGCACGACTACCTGATCGGCATCGCCGAGGTGGCGGCCGGCATCAGCGACGGCGACCTGTCGACCCATGTCGAGGCCCGCTCCGGCGCCGACCAGCTCGGCTCGGCATTCGTGAAGATGCACGCCTACCTGACCGACATGGCCCGGGCCGCCGAGCGCCTGGCGGCGCGCGACCTGACAGCGTCGGTGACGCCGCGGGGCGAGGCGGATGTGCTCGGAAACGCGTTTGCCCGCATGACCGACAACATGTCGCTCGTCATCGCCGAGGTCGCGAGCGCGACCCGGCGCGTGACCGAGGCGTCGAACCAGGTGGCCGCCGCCTCGACCGAGGCCGGCCGTGCGGTCGAGGAGATCGCCTCCGCGGTGGGCGAGGTGGCCGAGGGCGCCCAGCGCCAGGTGGCGATGATCGGCGAGACGCGCACGACCGTCTCCGAGGCCAACGACGTGGCCGCCGAGGCCAGCCGGGTCGCCGACCAGGGCGTCGGCGTCGCAGGCGAGGCGTCGGCCGCGATCCAGAGCCTGGCCGACTCGGCCGACGAGCTGGCCGGGGCGATGGGCGGGCTCACCGACCGCTCGGGCCAGATCGGCGGGATCGTCGAGACCATCTCCAGCATCGCCGCCCAGACCAACCTGCTCGCGCTGAACGCCGCGATCGAGGCGGCGCGCGCCGGAGAGCAGGGGCGCGGGTTCGCGGTGGTGGCCGAGGAGGTGCGAAAGCTCGCCGAGGAGAGCCGGGAGGCGGCCGAGCGGATCGGAGGCCTGATCGGCGAGATCCAGGCCCAGACGGCCGGCGCCGCCAGGGTCGTGACCGCGAGCGCCGAGAGCACCCGGGCGTCGGTCGACACGGTCGAGCGCAGCCGCCGGGCGTTCGAGTCCATCGGCCACGCTGTCGCCGACATCGCGGCCCGGGCCGAGACGATCGGCCGCGCGACGGGCGAGATCGCCTCGGTCGCCGAGCAGTCTTCGGCGTCGGCCCAGCAGGTGTCGGCCGCGACGCAGCAGACGTCGGCCACCGCGCAGGAGCTGGCCGGCTCCGCACAGGATCTGAACCGCACCGCCGCGAACCTCGAGCGGATCGTGGCGCAGTTCACCCTCTCCGACCGCGGGTAGGCGCCCCCGCGGGGTTACGCGCCGGCGATCCGCTCGGGGTGCGTGTAGACGTTGAAGCGCTCCTCGCGCAGGAAGCCGACGAGCGTCATGCCGAACCGGCGGGCGGCGTCCACCGCCAGGCTGGAGGGTGCCGACACAGCGCACACGACCGGGATGCCCGCCACCGCCGCCTTCTGGACGATCTCGAAGCTCGCGCGGCCCGAGACCAGGAGGATCCGCTCGGCCAGCGGGAGCGTGCCCGCCATGAGCGCGGCGCCCACCACCTTGTCGACGGCGTTGTGGCGGCCGACGTCCTCGCGCGAGGTCACGAGCTCTCCGCCGGCGTCGAAGAGGGCGGCCGCGTGCAGGCCGCCGGTGCGGTCGAACACCCGCTGCACCCGCCGCAGCTCCTCGGGGAGCCCGGTCAGGATCTCGGGCGCCACCTCGGGGCCGGGCGCCACCGGCGCGCACTGGACGTCGAGCGCGTCGAGCGACGCCTTGCCGCAGACGCCGCAGCTCGAGGTCGTGTAGAAGGCCCGCGCCGCGAGGTCGGGAAGCGCGCGGCCGACCGCGACCGTGACGACGTTGTAGTGCTGCTCCTCCCGCGGGACGTCGCAGTAGCGCACGCCGTGCAGGTCGCCCGGCTCGATCAGCCCCTCGGTGAAGAGGAACCCCGCGGCGAGCTCGAAGTCGTGGCCCGGCGTGCGCATCGTGACCGCGATGGTGCGCTGGTCGCCGCCGGGCTCGTCGACCCGGATCTCCATCGGCTCCTCGGTCGCCAGCCGGTCGGAGCGGCGCCGGCGGGCGCCGTCCTCGACGTTCAGGACGCGAACGCGGCTCGTGCTGGTCGGCCGCGCCGGCGGCGCCGGCAGGACGCCGGCCTCGTCGGCCGGCTCATGTGCCATCGGTCGCCCCGGGCGCCCGGTTCTGGACGTACTGGAACCCGAACCGGCCCTTGACGCACAGGTTTCCGTGCGTGACCCCATGGTCGAGCGGCGAGGTCACCTTGACGATCTCGTTGCCCTGCACGTGAAGCTCCAGGCTGCACCCGACGCCGCAGTACGAGCAGATGGTCTCGGTCACGGTCTGGGCCCGCTCGTCCCACTCGCCCGCCCGGCGCATGTCGTACTCGCTCTTGAACATGAGCGCGCCCGTGGGGCACACGGCGATGCAGTTGCCGCAATAGACGCACGCCGAGTCCGGGAGCGGCGCGGCGAACTCCGTTGCGATCCGGGCGTCGAAGCCGCGGCCGGCGACGGCGATCGCGAACGTGTTCTGCCAGTCGGTGCCGCAGCCCTCGACGCACTTGTAGCAGAGGATGCACTTCGAGTAGTCGCGGACGTAGTTCTCGTTGTCGACCTTGACCGGCTGGGCCACCGTCGCCGCGGTCTGGCCGTCGCCGGCGTGGTGGTGGCCGGCCTGGGCGCGGTCGCGCGCGCCCTCCGGCGCGGGCGGAGCGGGCGGCCCGTAGCGCTCGGCGTCGGCGCCGTAGTCGCGATTCCAGCGCTCGACGTGGTCGGTCGTCGAGAGATCCACGCTCGACCCCAGGAACTCAAGCACCATCTTGCGGCTGTGGTCGACCCGGTCGCTGCGGGTGCGCACGACCATCCCGTCCTCGGCCTTGCGGGCGCACGACGGGACGAGCACGCGTGAGCCCTCGACCTCGACGACGCAGACCCGGCAGGCGTTGACAGGAGTGAGCGTCTCGCCGTAGCAGAGCGTCGGGATGTCGAGCCCGCGCGCCCGGCAGGCGTCGAGGATCGTCGCGCCCTCGGGGACGCGCACGGCCTCGCCGTCGATCTGAAGCTCGACGGTGCGGCGGATCGTGACCGGGACGGCGCTCATGCGACAGGCTCCTCCTGGAAGACTCGCAGGTCGCGCACGGCCGAGTCGATCGCGTTCGCCGCCGTCTGCCCGAGGCCGCAGATCGAGGCGTCGCGCATCGCCTGGGCGATCTCGTCGAGCAGCGCCAGCTCGTCGGCGACGGTGCCGCGCGGCCGCTTCGACGCGAGCCGCAGGAGCGCCTCCTGCTGGCGCACGGTTCCCACCCGGCACGGCACGCACTGGCCGCACGACTCGTCGCGGAAGAAGGCTGCGATCCGCAGCAGCACCGGCACGAGGTCGACCGTGTCGTCGAACACCATGACGACGCCCGACCCGAGCGTCGTCCCGCTGGCCCGGGTCGCCTCGAACGAGAGCTCGAGGTCGAGCCGGTCGGGGCCGACGAAGCCGCCGGCGGCACCACCGAGCAGGACGGCCTTGAGCGGCCGCCCGCCGGCCACGCCGCCCGCCGTCTCGAGCAGCTCTCCCAGCGTCACGCCGAACGGCGCCTCGTAGAGGCCCGGCCGCGCGACGCAGCCGGACAGGCAGAAGAGGCGGGTGCCGGTGGACTGCTCCGTCCCGATCCCGGCGAACGCCGCGCCGCCCTCGATCACGATGTCGAGCACGTTGATCAGGCTCTCGACGTTGTTCACGACGGTGGGCTTGGAGAAGAGGCCGGAGTCGACCGGGAACGGCGGCTTCGAGCGCGGCTCGCCGCGGTAGCCCTCGATCGAGTTGAAGAGGGCCGTCTCCTCGCCGCAGATGTAGGCGCCGGCGCCCTTTCGCAGCTCGATGTCGAAGCGCACGCCCGCGCCCATCACGTCGTCGCCGAGCAGGCCGCGCGCCCGCGCCTCGGCGACGGCGGCCGAGAGCCGCTCCCACGCCAGCGGGTATTCGCCGCGGAGGTAGACGTAGGCCTCCTCGCAGCCCGTCGCAAGCCCGCAGATCGTCATCGCCTCGACGAGCGCGAACGGGTCGTTCTCGATCACGACCCGGTCCTTGAACGTGCCGGGCTCCGACTCGTCGGCGTTGCACACGAGGTAGTGCGGGCGCACCGGGTTTCGAGCCACGGCGTCCCACTTGCGGCCGGTCGGGAAGGCCGCTCCGCCGCGGCCGAGCAGGCGTGAGTCGGTCACCTCGCGGATGACGCCGGCCGGGCCCATGTCTATTGCGGCCCGGAGCGCCGCGTAGCCGCCGGCGGCGCGGTAGCTGTCGAGGCTCGCCGGGTCGACCCTGCCGATCCGCCGAAGGAGCCGAAGCGACGGGTCGCCGGCCTGCGGCACGAGCGGCGGCGGGGTCTCCGGCGCGTCCGCACCGGAGAGCGCGGCCGCGACGCCGGCTGCGGTCGCGGGTGCGACCTCGTGCTCGTGCGCGTTCTCGCCGGCGCTCGTGACGAGCACGGCGGGCGCCCGCTCGCACAGACCCAGGCAGGGGCTCTCGATCCAGATCGAGCGGCCGTTCCCCGGATGCTCCCCGGCCGGTCCGACGGTGCGCTCGAGCTCGGCGACGAGCTCGGTGCCGCCGCGGCACATGCAGGCGATGTCGGTGCACACGTGCGTCACGAGCGGCGCGCGCGGCTCCAGCGCGAAGAGCGCGTAGAAGCTCGCCACCCCGTACGCCTCGGCCGGCGGGATCGTGAGCCGCCGGCACACGTAGCCGAGCGCGGCCGGGCTGATCCACCCGATCCGGCTCTGGACCTCGTGGAGCACCGGGAGCAGCAGATGCCGCTGCGCGCGGGCGGCGTGGCCGCCGCGGGCCGAGTGGCCGTCGGCGCCGCGCTCGCCGCCGACCCACGCCGAGCCGGGCGGGCCGAGGACGCCGTCGACCGCGTCGCGCTCGGCCGTCGTCGGTGGGCTGTCGAGGAGCTTCAGGTCCACGGCTGCTACTTGGCGGGCACCGCGAGCTGCGATGCGGCCTGCCCGGTGCGCTCCGCGTCCGTGAGCCGGTCGACCCGGATCGCGCTCGCCTTGAACTCGGCCGTGCCCGACTTGGGGTCGGTCGCGTCGATCGTGAGCACGTTCGTCTCGACCTCGTCGGGGAAGTGGAGCGTCATGAACGCCAGGCCGGGGCGCAGGCTCTGGTCGATCCGCACGGGCGCGTACACCGATCCCCGCCGCGAGGTCACCTTCACCAGCTCGCCGTCGTCGACGCCCAGCCGCTCGCAGTCCTCGGGCGAGAGGCAGAGCGCCTCGCGCCGGCGAAGCGGTGAGCGGTAGCCGCCGCTCTGGACGCCCGTGTTGTAGGAGTCGAGCCGCCGCCCGGTCGTGAGCCGGATCGGGAACTCGTCCGAGAGCTTGTCGACGGGGGGCACCTGCTCGACGACGTTGAACGGCGCCGGCGGTCCCGTGATCGGGCTCTCCCACAGCCGGCCGTGGAGGAAGAGCTCGCCGGGATGCTCCTCGTCGTAGCAGGGCCACTGGAGCCCGCCGAGCGCATCGAGTCGCGCATAGGTCATGCCGGCGTGCATCGGCGAGAGCGAGCGCAGCTCCGTCCAGACCGACTCGGCGTCGGGCGGGCCGAGGTCGTGGCCCATGCGGGCCGCGATGTCGCACACGATCTCGATGTCGTCGCGGGCCTGCCCGGGCGGGTCGAGCGCCTTTCGCACCCGCTGGACGCGCCGCTCGCTGTTCGTCACGGTGCCCTCGGCCTCGCACCAGCTCGCCGACGCCGGCAGGACGACGTCGGCCAGCTCGGCGGTCCTTGTCAGGAAGATGTCCTGCACCACAAGGTGGTCGAGCCCCTCGAGCAGCTTCTTCGTGTGCTTGGCGTCGGCCTCGGACTGGGCCGGGTTCTCGCCCACGACGTAGAGCGTGCGCAGCTCGCCCCGGTCCATCGCCTCGAACATCTGCGTCAGGTGCCAGCCGTAGCGGGGCGGGATCTTGGCGCCCCAGGCCTTCTCGAACCTGGCGCGGGCCTCGTCGTCGCGCTCGATGTCCTGGAAGCCGGGGAGCTTGTTCGGGATCGCGCCCATGTCGCCGCCGCCCTGGACGTTGTTCTGGCCGCGCAGCGGGTTCAGCCCCGAGCCGTAGCGGCCGACGTGCCCGGTGAGGAGGGCGAGGTTGATGAGCGCGAAGACGTTGTCGACGGCGTTGTGGTGCTCGGTGATCCCGAGCGTCCAGCAGATGATCGCCCGGTCGGCGCGCGCGTAGGCGTGGGCGGCGTCGCGGATGATCTCGGCCGGGACGCCGGTCTCGAGCTCGCCCCGCTCGAGCGTCCACGGCTCGACCGACGCGGCGTACTCGTCGAACCCCGTCGTCGCCCGCTCGATGAACTCGCGGTTGTGGAGGCCCGCGTGCAGGATCTCGCGCGCCATCGTGTTGGACAGGGCGACGTCGGTGCCGACGTCGATCCCGAGCCAGGCGTCGGCCCACTGCGCCGAGCCGGTGCGGCGCGGGTCGACCGCGAAGAGGCGCGCGCCGGCGTGCACGGCCTTCAGGACATGATGGAAGAAGATCGGATGGGTTTCACGGGCGTTCGACCCCCACAGGAAGATCACGTCGGTCTCCTCGACCTCCTGGTAGGAGCTGGTACCGCCCCCGGCCCCGAACACCGTCGCCAGACCGACGACGCTGGGAGCGTGTCAAGTCCGGTTGCAGCTGTCGACGTTGTTCGAGCCCATGACGACGCGGGCGAACTTCTGCATCATGAAGTTCATCTCGTTCGACGCCTTGGAGCAGCTGAACAGGCCGAACGCGCCCGGCCCTTCGGCCGCCGCGACCCGGAACCCGGCCGCCGCGCGGTTGAGCGCCTCGTCCCACGTCGCGGGCCGAAGCGCTCCGTCCTCGCGGACGAGCGGCTCGGTCAGCCGGGTGAGTGGCTTTCGCATCCTCTCCATCACCTCCCTTCGTTCGCCGAATCGTACCCCGATGGGGTCTAGTCCAGGCCGCTCGTCGTGCGGAAGTCGGCCGTCGTATTGGTATGCGGGAAAGGCTCTTCCGGTATCTCGAGGCCGAGCGCGGCGCAGAGCGGCTCCCAGCCATCGCCGGCCCGGTGCTCGACCAACCGGCCGGCCGGAACGGTCGCGCGGACGCGCTCGATGTGGCGGGTGTATCCGGCGATCGCGCCGTCGCGGTCGCGCCAGTCGGGCGTGAAGGTCGACTCGATCATCGCGATCACCATCCGCCGGCGCTCGACCCAGGCCGCGTCCTCGGGCGGCACGGGCTTCTGGAGCGCCTGCGCGATCGTCCGCTCGAAGCTGTTCGCCCAGGCCTTCGGCGACTCGCGCATCGAGAGCACGACGACCGCCTCGGGATGGGCCGCGGCGATCTGCTCCCAGAACGCGCAGGCGGGCCAGTCGACCGTCGCCGCGAACCCGGACAGGAACCCCCTCCAGTCCACATCCTCGCCGTTCACGGCGGCGGCCCAGACGGCGGTGTCGTCCTCGCGCTCGATGAGCTCGCTCATGTGGTAGCACGGCCCTTCGAGCAGCTGCTCGAGCGCCAGCTTGAGCGAGTGCGTGCCGGTTCTGCCGAGCCCGGCTCCCACCACCCGAAGCGTCATTCCTCTCCCTCCATTGCCTACGGCGCGCGATGCTAGTGCAGCGCCCGGCGGCATACCGCAAGTTGGGGACTCGCGATCGGGGCAATTCCGTATTCACGCTCCCCCGGCGAAGGCCGATGACCACTGTGCGATGTCAATGCACTCCGTCGACGACCTGCGGTCCGTTTCCTCCCCGGCGGTCGTCGACGAGCAGGCGCTGCTCGACGCCCAGGCTCGCCTCGCGCTGGCCGTCGCCGCGCTCGACGGCGCCGCCGAGGCGCTGATCGAGGCCGGCCTGCCCGCGGGCGACTGCGAGTCGATCGACCGCTCCAAGGAGCACGTCGAGGTGATGCAGCGCATGCTCGCCGCCCGCCTCGACCGCGTCGCGGCGACCGTCCGCCGGTCGGCTGCGATCTCCGATCTGGTCGAGGCCGACCGGATTGCCGCGACACCTCCGCCGCCGACGCCGCTCGCCGCCGGCCCGCCCGACATCGACGGCGCCCTCGCCCTGCTCTTCGGCGAGAGCGGGATCGGCGATCTCGAGACCGAGACCGGCCGCCGCCTCACCGCCGTCGTCGAGTACCGCACCGGAGGGCTGGTCACGGTCAGCACCGATCCGGGGCTCGCGGCCGAGGGCTCGACCCTCGTCGGCTCGGTCGTCGACAGCGCCGGCACGGCCTGGCGTGTCGATCTGCGGGTCGAGTCCGAGCGCGAGCGCGGCAACCGCGCCCATCTCGCCCTGCGCCCCGACCGCGTCGACCGGCTCGAGCGGCACACGCCGTTCCAGCTCGACATCGGCGGCTCGGCGACGCTCGAGGCGATGCAGTGCGGGGGCCTGTACGAGAGCGCCGAGGTGCTGGGGCGAGTTGTCGGCCTGTCGGCGACCGGCGTGACGTTCGCGACGACGAAGCCGCTTCGCACCGGCGACCGCCTGCGGTTCCACGGCCGGTTCTTCTCGGAGGAGGTGCGCGCCGTCGTCCGCGTCCTGTCGGTCGACGCCGAGACTGAGGGCGGCGGCCTTCTCGTCGGATGCTGGTTCGAGACCATCGACGCCGGCGGGCGCGAGGCGGTCGACCGCGTCCTCGACCACGCCCTCCACCCGGAGGCGCCGATCAGCTACAGCCAGCTCCGCCTTCTCTCGCACGCGAAGCCCGAGCCGCGGCGCGGGATGCGCCGGCTGCTGCGCCGCTAGATGAGTGATTCCACGCCGCCGTGATGTTCTGGGCGACGGTTCGCAGCCGCAGCCCCACCAGCGAGAGGGCTACCCGCCACAGCACGGACGTCCAGACGTGCGGGGGCGTGGAATCACTTATCTAGCTGGGGCGGGGACCGCCCCCGATCGGCGCCGCCGGCGGGATCGACCTGGCCACGTGCCCTAGCCTGGGCGGTTCGCCGCGACGGCGGCCAGCGCCTCGTCGAGCGATTCCGCAAGCTCGGCCGCGTCGGCGTAGACGGCGGAGCAACCTGCGTCGCGGAGCTCGGCCGCGCCGAACCCGCCCGAGAGAAGTCCGATGGACTGGAGCCCCGCGCGGCCGGCCGCCACGGCGTCCCACGCGGTGTCGCCGATCACGACGAGGTGCGGCGACGGCTTCACCCGATCCGCGGCGGCCGTGATCAGGTCGGGGTGCGGCTTCGTCCGCTTCACGTCGCTGCTCGACGTCCACGCGTCGACCAGGCTCCGCGCGTCGAGCAGGTCGACGTAGTGCTCGACCTCCTCGTGCTTGGCGCTCGACGCGAGCACCACGCGGTGTCCGCGCTCCTTGAGCCGGATGAGCAGGTCGCGCGCGCCGGGCAGCGGCCGCACCTCGGCGATGAGCTCCGCGTACCGCTCTCCCTCGCGCTCCCGGATGCGGTCGCCCAGCCGGTCCTCGACGTCGTCCCCGGCGACGGCGGCGACGAGCTGGTCGCCGCCCATCCCGTTGTGGCGGTGCACCTGCCAGAGCGGCACGTCCACCCCGTGGTCGGAGAACGCGCGGCCCCAGGCGACCGTGTGGTGGTAGCTCGTGTCGACCAGCGTGCCGTCGATGTCGACGATCGCGCCGATACCTGCGCCGGCGTCGGGATCCGGCCATGCGTCGAGCGGCTCGCCCGTCGCAGGCGGCGGCTGGCGGACCGGGGCGTCGGGCGTCATGCGCCGAGCCCCGAGGCCCGGTCCATGCGCTCCCACGCGCGGATGACGACGCGCGTCACCTCGCCGAGCTCGTCGCCGCGGCTCAGGAAGCCGGGCACCGTAAAGCTCAGGCGGACATCCTCCGGCCCGGCGACGGTCACCGCCAGCGAGTCGTTGCCGGACGGCGAGATCGGGAGGTAGCGCCAGCCCGGGGCGCCGGGCACGTCGACCCGCCCCTGCTCGTCGAAGGGAGAGGCGTCGCGGTCGCGCTCGGTGCCGGCGTCCATCGCAGTCCCGTGCCCCCGTTGGGCGTGCGCCAAACTGGCGCCGGGCGCTACCGAGGGTCGTCGTCGCGGGCGAGAAGCGCCATCGCCGCCTTGGCGTCGGCGAGCTCCTGGGCGTGGTCGGCCGCCTGCTCGACCTGGTCGGCGAGCCACCGAACGACGTCGGCGTCATAGACGACCGCGTTCGACGCCATGGCCCGCAGACTGGCGGCGACGTCGTCGAGAAGCTTGATCTCTCCGCCAAGAGTCATGGTTCGCCCATCGTCACGCGAGTGGGTTCGGGCCATCCCCGATTCGGCGTAACCGCGGTGTGGTTCACCCAGCTCTGGGAACCCCTCGCCCCGGGCGCCCGTCGAAGGGGCATGAGAGGAGCGCTGCTACTGATTCTCACCGCCATCGCGTGTGCCGGCTGCGGCGCCCGGGCTACGGACCAGGGTCCCGCGGCCAGTGACCCCGCAACGCCGGTCAGTGGGCCCGCCACCTCCGGAGGAGCCTCCGGGCCGACGTGGGTCGGCGTGCGGCGAAGCGACCGTCAGGCGACCGCCGTTTCCCCGACTCGGCTCACGGTGCGGATCGTGAGCGGACGGGCCGTGGCCACCGTCGGGTGGTGGGGTGGACTCACCTCGTGCTACTGGCTTCAGCCCGTCGGCGTCCAACCCGTGGGCCACAGGATCACGCTCGCGCTTCGCGAGGCCCCGGCACCCGGGGCCGGGGCCTGCGCCGAGATCGCGGTCGAGAAGGCGACGAGGATCGACCTGGGCCGGCTCGATCCGGGCCGCTACCGCGTGATCGCCGGCGACCGGCTGGCGAGCCTCACCGTCACCTGAGCCGGCCTGGCACCCGACCGTGATCACGCCGGTGCGACTCACCGGGCCCGCGACTCGCCGCGAACGCGATGCAGCACACACCGTGGATTGTGGGCGCGTCGCCCGCGATCGTAATTCCCCACATTCCAATACGGGTCGCCACCGATGCCGCCCGGCCGGGCCGGATCGACAATCACGGGCGATGGGCTGGGGTGCAATCTCAACGCGGGCGGTGCTCGCAACCGGCGTCGTCCTCGCCGGGGTGGTCTGCGCGACGGGAACGGCGAGCGCGAAGGCGACGACCGAACGGGTCAGCGTCTCGTCGGCCGGCGGCCAGGGTGACGCCGCAAGCGCCGGGGCGGCCGTCTCCGCGAGTGGGCGCTTCATCGCCTTCGCGTCGGACGCCGCCAATCTCGTCGCCGGTGACACGAACGGTGTCGCCGACATCTTCGTCCGCGACCGGCGCCTCGGCATCACTCGACGGGTGAGCATCGGACCGCGGGGGTCAGAGTCCAACGGCCCGAGCTCTCTGCCGGCGATCTCGGCCGACGGGCGCTTCGTGGCGTTCATCTCCGAGGGCTCGAATCTGGTCGTCAAGGACACGAACGACACGCGCGACGTGTTCGTGCGCGATCTGCTCAAAGGCACGACCCGGCGTGTGAGCGTCTCATCGGCCGGCGGTCAGGGGAACGCCGGGATCGAGCCGTATCGCATTGCGATCTCGGGAAACGGGCGGTTCGTGACCTTCGCGTCCGGCGCGTCGAACCTGGTCCCCAAGGATCGAAACGACTGCTCCGACGTGTACGTGCGCGACCGTTGGCACGGTACGACCCGCCTCGTCAGCAGGTCGTCCGCCGGCGCTCCGGGGAACACATGCAGCTTCACGAGCGCGATCTCCCCCGACGGACGCTTCGTCGCGTTCGACTCCTACGCGTCGAACCTGGTCGGCGGTGACACGAACGACGCGTCTGACGTCTTTGTCCGCGACCTGCGCACCGCGACGACGCGGCGGGTGAGCGTCTCGTCCGCCGGAGTCCAGGGAGCCGAGAACAGCTTCGACCCGGCGATCTCGGCCGGCGGACGGTTCATCGCGTTCGACTCGTTCGCCGACAACCTCGTCCCGGGGGGAACGAGCGCGGCCTTCAGCGTCTTCGTTCGCGACCGCGGTACGGGAACCACGAAGCTCGTGAGCTTCCCGGCTTCGAGCCCCGGCGACAGCTTTGGTCCGGCGATCTCGGGGAACGGCCGCCTGATCGCCTATTGGTCGGGATCGTCATCTGTCGCCTCTGCGGACGTGCTCGTACGCGACCGCCGGCGGGAGACCACGCGGCGTATCGCGGCAGGCGCAGGCAACATCGGCTTCCTGGACGCGCCCGCGATCTCGGCCGACGGCCGCGTGGTGGCGTTCTGGTCGGACGACGCCGAGCTGGTGCCCGGCGACTCGAACGGCGTCAGCGACGTCTTCGCTCGCGCGCCGTTGTGGTGGCCTCGCTAGCGCGCGCTCGTGGGCTCGAGCGTGGAGGCGTGAGCGGCGGTCAGCGAGCCGGCCGCCGCTCGAAGCTCACCCGCGCCCACACGTGGCCCGCCGTCGCGATCACTGCGCACCAGGCGACCGCGACGACGGCGGTCTCGCCGAGCGGGCCGCCCACGAGCAGAACCCGGACCGTGTCGATGACCGGCGTGAACGGCTGGTGGTCGGCGAACTCGCGCAGCCCGGCAGGCATCGACTCCGTGGGCACGAAGCCGCTGCCGAGGAACGGCAGGAACGTCAGCGGCAGCGGCAGGTTGCTGGCCGTCTCCGGCGAGTCGGCGACCATGCCGAGTGCGACCGCGAGCCAGGTGAGCGCGAAGGCGAGCAGCGCCAGGAGGCCTGCCGCGGCCACCCACCGGACGGGCCCCGTCTCGGGGCGGAAGCCCACAAGGAGCGCGACGGCGGCGACGACGGCCATCGCGAGCATGGTCTGGATCAGGCTCCCGACGACGTGCCCGGTCAGGAGCGAGCCGCGGGAGATGGCCATCGTGCGGAACCGGTTGACGATGCCCTCGGTCATGTCAACGCTCACCGAGACGGCCGTCGAGACCGATGCGGCCGCCGCGGTCATCACGAGCACGCCGGGGGCGAGGAAGTCGATGTAGTCGCCGCCGCCGTGGGCGACGCTGCGAATGCCGGCGCCGAGCGCCCCGCCGAACACGTAGTCGAACAGGAGCAGGAACACGACGGGCATGGCGACCGTCGAGATGGTCATGGAGGGGTAGCGCAACGCGTGCCGCAGGTTGCGGCGCAGCATGGTTGCCGAGTCGGTGGCCGCGTAGGAGAGGGTGCTCACCGGAGGCTCCTTTCATGCATCTGGGGTCGGTCCGTGAGGGCCAGGAACACGTCGTCGAGCTCCGGCGTCTGGACGGACAGGTCGGCGACCTCGATCGCCTCGGCGTCGAGCCGGTCGAGCAGCGACCGCAGGCCGCGGACGCCGCCGTCGCTCGGCACCTGGAGCGTCAGGGCCTCGTCGTTGCGATCCCCGTCGCGAAGGACGTTCGCGGCGCGCGCGAGCGCGGGCGCGTCGGAGAACCGGAGCCTGATCGAGCCGCCGGGTACGAGCCGCTTGAGCTCTTCAGGCGTCCCCTCGGCGACGATCCGGCCGTTGTCGAGCACCGCGATCCGGTCGGCCAGCTGGTCGGCTTCGTCGAGGTACTGCGTCGTCAGGAAGACGGTCACGCCGCCGCCGACGAGATCGCGGATGATCTGCCACACGTCGCGGCGGCCGCGCGGGTCGAGCCCCGTGGTGGGCTCGTCGAGGAAGATCACGCGCGGACCGCCGACCAGCGTCATCGCCAGGTCGAGCCGGCGGCGCATCCCGCCGGAGTAGGTCGCGGCCGGCTTCCGCGCGGCCTCGACGAGGTCGAAGCGCTCGATCAGCTCGGCGGCCAGCCGCCGGCCCTCGCTTCGGCCGAGGTGGCGCAGGTCGGCCATGAGGATCAGGTTCTCCTCGCCGGTGAGCAGTCCGTCAACGGCCGCGAATTGACCGGTCACGCCGATGGCGCGACGGGCCTCGCCGGCCTCGCCGAGCAGGTCGAAGCCGGCGACCGAGAGGTCGCCTGCGTCTGCCGGGAGCAGCGTCGAGAGGATCTTCACGATCGTCGTCTTGCCGGCGCCGTTCGGGCCGAGGAGCGAGAAGACGGTGCCCTCGGCGATGTCCAGGTCGATCCCGTCGAGGACGACCTTGTCGCCGAACGCCTTGCGCAGCCCCGCGGCCCTGACCGCGGAGCGGGTGGTGGTGAGGGTGGTGGTCATGCCGGGTCCTTCCGTGCTTCAAGCCGCCGGGGCGCGGCGGATGCTGATGTCGCCGTACGAGGTGCGGGCGCGCACCTCGACGGTCTCCTCGCCCGCGGCGGGGCGCTCGGCGTCGGCCAGGTCGTTTTGCACCCGGCCGAAGCCCGTATCCAGGTCGAGCCAGGCGGCTATTCCCTCGCGGATGCCGACATCGATCTTGCCGGCGGCGGTCTGGGCCACGACGGCGGCCGGGGCGACCTCGCCCAGGCGGATGTCGCCGTTGGCGGTCTTCACCGTCACGGTCGCGCCGGCCCGGTCGACCGAGATGTTGCCGTTGGCCGCCCTGACGCGCAGGTCGCCGCCCACGCGGCCGACCCAGGTATCGCGGTTGGAGTTCTTGATCACGGCCGAGCCGTCGACCGCGGCGACGCGGACGACGCCGGAGCCGGTCGAGGCGGTCAGGTCACCGGCGGCGTGGCCGACGCTGATGTCGCCCGCGCCGGTGCGGATCGCAACCGGCCCGGCCTCGTCGACGTCGATGTCGCCCGCGCCGGTCTTGAACCGGAGCGCGCCGAGCTCGCCGGTGCACCGGAGGGCGGTGACGCCGACGTCGCCCTGGATCTCGGATCCTGCCGGCAGCGCGACTCGCACGTCGATCGACTCGCGCCCGCCCCATGGCGTCCACTGCCGCCACCCGCGCGGGCCGCGGATGACGAGCCGGCCGCCGGCGAGGTCGATGCGTGTCTGCTCGGCGGCGGTGACGTCGCCGGGCTTGCCGGGGTCGCTGGGCAGCACCTCGACGACGGTGTCGGTGCGCTCGGAGGCGTCGATGCGGATGTCGCCGACGCCGAGCTCGACGTCGACGGTGATGGGCTTGGGTGTCTCGAAGGTGGGCATCTTGGGTGTCCTTCTGCTTCTGGGGATGGAGGTCAACGGGCCCAGCCGGTGTGGCGCTGGGCGGCCTGCGGCGCGCGGCGCTCGTGGTCGCGCTCGGTGTCGGCGCGCCCGGCGGCGGCGGCGGCCGCCCGGACGAGCCAGGCGTTCACCGACAGGCCCTCGTGCCGTGCAGCGCGTTCGATCGGCGGCTTGAGCCGATCGGGCATGCGCACGTTGATGCGCCACAGCGCGCCGTCGTCGTCATCGAGTGCGAGAGCCGCGACGGCGCGCTCGGGGCGCGACTCGGCGGGCTCGCCGGGCGGCGGCGTGACCACGAACTCCGGGTCACGCCCGCGCAGGCGCAGCTCGACCGAGCCCGGCGCGAGCTCCGTGGTGATCTCCTCGGCAGCAGCCGAGAGGGCGTGCTGGAGGTTCAGGAGCAGCGCGGCCTCAAGCGGAGCGACCAGCCGTTCGGCGACGGCGCGGGCCTCCTCGCCCCCGGCATCGGCGGCCAGGAGCAGGTGGCGGCGGACGTCCTCGACATACGGATGCAGGTTCATGGCATCAGTATGGCACATACATGATGCCAAGTCAAGGCCATGCGTGTGCCGCGACGGCGACTCCGGGATGCCCCCGCGATGGCGTGCAGAGCAACTCAGGGTTGGCTTAGGGGTTGCCGACACTCCTAAAGGAAAAAGCGCCAACCTTTAGAAGCCGGCCCAGCTTCTAAAGGAAGGCAGCGATGGCCTCGGAGCCCAGCGAAAACGCTCCCCCGCGAACCACAAGCGAACGCGCCGCGGCTCTCGGAGGGCCGCACGAGGCGCGCTCGCTCGCTCGGACCGCCATACCCCCAACGGGATTCGAACCCGTGTTACCGCCTTGAAAGGGCGGGGGCCTAGGCCGCTAGCCGATGGGGGCGCGCGCGCAGGATACCGGTCAGGCTGCGTCGTCCGGCCGTGCCGGAAGGCGTTCAAGCGCCGCCTGGAGCTCGTCCCAGGCCTCGGCCTCCGTCTCGGCGTAGTCCGCAGCGTCCACGTCGCGGGTCAGCTCGAGATACCGCTGCCAGGCGGCTTCTCGCGTGAGCGGAAGGATCGTTGCGTGCTTGCCGGAGGTCATGTCCTCTTAATACGTTCGCCGGGGCGGGAAAGTTCCCGCCTCGTAGGCAGCATTACACATGTGGCCGCCCATCGTGCTCCGGTTGCGGGTCGCGGCCGCTCCGTGCGAGGGCCAGGCCGGAGAGGATCTCGAGCACGAGCCGGTGGGCGTTCACGGCCGTGATCCCGGACGGGTCGTAGGCCGGCGCGACCTCCACCACCTCGACCCCGGCGATGGGGAGCTCGGCGGTGATCCGGCGGGAGGCGCGCAGGAGCTCGCGCATCGTGAGCCCGCCCACCTCGGGCGTTCCGGTGCCGGGCGCGTACGCGGGGTCGAGCGCGTCGATGTCGATCGAGAGGAACACCGGCTGGCCCCAGCCGGCGGCGCTGCGAATGACCTCCGA
The DNA here is from genome assembly GCA_963805545.1 of uncultured Actinomycetes bacterium. Lineage (GTDB taxonomy): Bacteria > Actinomycetota > Thermoleophilia > Gaiellales > JAICJC01 > JAICJC01. Next base: position 117,831 of record CAWDUU010000005.1, on the reverse strand, counting down.
GAGGCACACGTCGAAGCCGCGCTCGTCGAGCTCGTACATCGTGTACCAGTGAAAGCCGACCCGCCGCATCCACGCGAACTCCTCCGGATCCGGCCACCAGCCGCGCAGCCCGACCTGGATGAACCGGTCGCCGCGCACCCAGCCCTCGTCCACCACGAGCCGCATCGGCGTGCCGTGGGAGCGGACGACGCCGCGCAGGTCGGCGGCCGTGTCCGCGTGCGCGTCGAAGTGGATCACGCCGACCGCGCCCTTCCCGCGGTGCTCGGCCACTGCCGCCATGTTGGGGTGGGCGACGGAGTGGTCGCCGCCGAGGACGATCGGGATCGCTCCGGCTGCGCAGATCTCGCTCACGCGGCGGCGCACCTGGGAGTGGCTCTCGGCGGGATTCCCGGGCACGGTCTCGGCGTCGCCGTAGTCGACGACGCGGAGCTCTGCGAACGGGTCGACGCCGAGCCACATGTGCGGCCGCGACGGCGGCACGCCGGCCGAGTCGTCGGCCGCCCGGATCGCACGCGGGCCGTACCTGCTCCCCGGCCGGTTCGAGACGGTCTCGTCGAACGGCGCGCCCAGGACCGCGACGTCCACGCCGGCGAGCTCCGACGGGTCGAGGACGAGCGGCAGCTTCGAGAAGGTGGGGATGCCGCCGTATGACGGCTCGTGGGGACGGTTGGCCTGCATGCTCACTCCTCGTGGAACAGTCGGGGATCGTCGGTGATGACTCCGTCGCAGCCCAGGGCAGCCATGCGCTCGATGCCGGCGGGGTAGAGGCGAAGACGCGGCCTGACGGCCACCGCCGCGGACGTGACGATGTCATGCCGCAGGGTCGCGTCGCGCGCGCCGGAGCGCCGGTAGACGTCCGCCGGCGTTACGCGGCTCCACGGCACCCAGCGGCCGGGTGTGACGGTGGCGCTCGTCCGGGCTTCGCCGTTGAGCGCGGCGAGCGAGCGCATGTTGCCCGTCGAGAAGACGCAGCCCATGTCGACGCCAGCGCCGATCGACGCGCGCGTACGCGGCGATGGTGTTCTGCGGCGCGAGTTCCGCGGCGTCGCGATGCCCGATGCGCAGCACGGCGGGTGAACCTACCAGTGGAGCGCCCACTCCGGGGCGCGCGCCGGGCTCGGCTCCCGCTGTGACAGGTCGTGGCTCCAGACCGTCTCGACCCCGGCCGGGGTGACCTCCGCGATCCGCAGCTCGCCGGCGACCGTCGCGATCAGCATGCGCCCGCGCCGATCCCAGTCGGCCCAGGCTGTATCGGGAAGAGCGCTGAGATCGCCGTCTCGCTCCAGCGCGTAGTGGAGGTCGGCGCCCTCCACGCCCGGGCGGGCGTGGTCGTGCCCGTGGTGCAGGAGGCGGAGCGCTGTGCCCGGGTCGCCCGGCCGCGGTCGCCGCAGGACGAGCGGCGAGCCGGCCGAACGGGCGTCGTCGCCGGTGGGCGCAAGCTCGATCCAGCCGTCTCGGAGCTCGCGCTGGACGTCGCGGGCCCGCCACCGGTCGGGATGTGCGACTCCTGGCAGCGGCGGTCGGCGCGCGAGCCCGGCCGGGTAGGTCCCGGAGTCGGGCGGCGTCGGTTCGATCTCGCCGGTGCAGAACCGCCCGTCGGGAAGGAACTCGCACCCCCAGTGCCAGGTGTTCCCCTGGCGCCACGCCGCGAGCGCGTGGAGCCACGGCGCCTTCGACACCGCGAGGTACGAGTCCCACGGCGCCGGTCGCCCGGCGAGGGCGAAGTATCCGAGCAGCATGCCGTCGGGCGAAACGGCACAGCGGCGCGGGTAGATGCGGCCGCCGAACCACGCCCCGGGCTCCACGCCCGGCGGTTCGAGCCGCCACCGCAGGACGTGCCACCACCGCGACGGCCCGCGGCGGATGACGACGGCCGAGTCCGCGGCCGGAAGGACGTGCAGCCTGGGCGGGCTCATGGCCGGCTTCACCCTACACTTGCCGGGCGGGGCCGTTAGCTCAGCTGGTAGAGCAGGGGACTTTTAATCCCAAGGTCGCAGGTTCGATCCCTGCACGGCCCATCGCGAGAGCGCCCCGCCACCCACGCCGTACACTCCTGCGTGTCAACGGATGACTGAGAAGCCGATTCCTCCAGAGCTCGCGGACGTCCTGCGCCTCACCGAGCAGTCTCATGGCGAGTCGCAGCAGCGAACCGAGCCCGCGTAGCGCCGGTATCATGGAGGCCGGCCGGTGCCCCGTCGGGTTCGGGCCCGAGCGCGATCGGCATGCCGATCATGCTGCCCCACTCGGTCCACGACCCGTCGTAGTTGCGGACGTCCGGCATGCCGAGGACGAGGTGCAGGACGAACCATGTGTGGGCGCTCCGCTCGCCGATCCGGCAGTACGTGATGACCGGGCGGTCGAGCGCCACGTTCCTGCGCTCGAAGACGCGCCGGAGGTCGTCGTCAGGGAGGAGGCGGCCGTCGGCGCCGACGCTCACGTCCCACGGCACGTTGACGGCGCCCGGGATGTGCCCCGGGCGCTGCGCCGCCTCGTCCGGATAGCCGGCCTCGGTGAGAAGGTCGCCGCGATACTCGGCCGGCGTGCGGACGTCGAGCAGCTGGGCTCCGTCGGCCGAGGCGGCGACCACGTCCTCCCAGCGGGCCCTGAACCCGGGAAGGGGCTTCGGCATGGGCGCCTCCGAGGCGACGTTCTCGGCCGGCTCGTCGCGGGTCATCGGCCGCGCTTCGGAGAGCCATGCCTGCCGGCCGCCGTCGAGGAGGCGCACGTCGGCGAGCCCGTACTGGCGGAACAGCCACAGGCCGAAGCACGCATACCAGTTGCTGTTGTCCCCGTAGAAGACGACCGTCGAGCCTTCGCCGATCCCAAGCCGGCGCCAGATCCGCCGCATGCCGTCGACGCCCGGAAGGTCGCGCGTCACCGGATGAAGCAGGTCTCCGCGCCAGTCGAGCCTGTGGCTCCCGGGGATGTGGCCGAGCTGATAGACGAGCGGCCGCTCGTCGACCTCGACCAGCACGAGGCTCGGATCCGAGAGCCTGTCGGCGACCCAGGACGTCTCGACGAGCACGCGCTCGCGGCTCATTCGGCCTGCTCGGCGAGGTAGACATCCACCAGGCGCAGGCCCTCCGGCGTCAGCCGCACACGGCCGTCGACGGTCTGAAGCGGTGCCCGGGCACCGGCAAAGAAGCCGCCCAGACCGCGGCGGTCGTACCCGTGCTGTCGCCCGACCGCCCCCAGCTCGTCGGCCGCAATCCCGTGGCGCCCGCCGAGCTCGTAGACGCCGATGAGCACTCGGTAGTAGCGCTCGGGGCGCTCTCGCTCGACCGCCGACCGCGCCGGCGGGCTCGACAGCCGGCCGATCGCCTCCTCGATCCGCGAGAGCGACGTCCGCACCCGGCGGATCTCGGCGCGGATCGCGGATGCGGCGGCAGGGGTCTCGGTATCGGCATCCGTGCGGCGCATGCGGCGGATGCTACCGGGCGCCGCCCGCTCCCGATGTTGATTGCGTGAAAACAAATCGCTAGTGTCACAGCACTCTCTTGGCCGGTCCGCCCGGCGGGCCGGCGGTCGTCCTATCCGAGGAGCGCACGTATGAGCACCACCGAGAACGTCACGCCCCCCGCCGGTCAGGAAGCCGAGGAGCCGCAGGCGCAGCCGCCCCCGACGCAGCATCACCAGATCGTCGTCGTGGGCGGCGGCACGGCCGGGATCGCCGTGGCCGCCAAGCTGTGTCGCAAGCTGCGCGACCCCGACCTCGCGATCGTCGAGCCCTCCGAGCACCACTACTTCCAGCCGCAGTGGACGCTCGTCGGTGGCGGCGTGATGCCGAAGGAGGAGAGCCGGCGGCCCCAGCGGCAGGTCACGCCGCGTAAGGCCACCTGGATCCGCGACTCCGTCGCGGCATTCCACCCCACCCAGAACCAGGTCGAGCTCGCCGGCGGCGGCCGGATCGGCTACGACTATCTTGTGGTCGCCCCCGGTCTCCAGCTGAATTGGAGCGGCATCCGCGGCCTCACCTCCGACATGATCGGCAAGGACGGGATCTGCTCGAACTACACCTATGACGGCTGCGAGGGAACGTGGCGCACCCTCCAGGAGTTCAATGGTGGGACGGCGGTCTTCACGATGCCGCCGCCGCCGATCAAGTGCGCGGGCGCGCCGCAGAAGATCGCCTACCTGGCGGACGACCATTTCCGCCGCCGCGGCGTCCGCGACCGGTCACGGATCGTGTACGCAACCGGAACGCCGACGATGTTCTCCGTCAAGGAGTTCGCGGCAACGCTCGACAAGGTGATCGCGCGCAAGGGCATCGAGACGATGTTCAGCCACAAGCTCGTCGAGATCCGGCCCGGCGAGCGGAAGGCGGTGTTCGAGAACATGCAGTCGGGCGAGGCGGTCGAGCTCACCTACGACATGATCCACATCACCCCGCCGCAGGGGCCCCCGGAGGTCGTCAAGTCGAGCCCGCTGGCCGACGCGAACGGCTGGGTCAACGTCGACAAGTACACCCTCCAGCACCCGGACTTCCCCAACGTGTTCTCTCTGGGAGACGCATCGAGCCTGCCGACGTCCAAGACGGGCGCGGCCGTCCGCAAGGAGACCCCGGTGCTCGTGGAGAACCTGCTCGCCACGATGCGCGGCGACGAACCTGCCCGGAAGTACGACGGCTACGCGGGATGCCCCCTCGTCACCGGCTACGGCAAGCTCGTGTTCGCAGAGTTCGACTACGACCTGAAGCCGAAGCCGTCGTTCCCGTTCGACACCACCAAGGAGCGCTGGTCGATGTACCAGGTCAAGCGCTACGGGCTTCCGCTGCTGTACTGGCGGGCGATGGTCAAGGGCCGCTGAGGTCGGGCCATGATCTTCCGCCAGATCACGCATGACGACCTCGGCTGCGCGTCCTACCTGATCGGGGACGAGAAGGCGGGTGTCGCCGCGGTCGTCGACCCGCGCCTGGACGTGCAGGTGTACCTCGACCTGGCCGAGTATCTCGGCGTGCGCATCGAGCACATCCTCGAGACGCACAACCACGCGGACCATGTCTCCGGTCACGGCCGGCTCGCGGCGATGACCGGGGCGACGATCCACGTACACCGCATGGCCTCGCCGGCATACGACCACGAGCCCTTCGACGACGGGTGGGAGCTCCCACTCGGATCCGTCCGCGTGCGCGCGCTGCACACGCCAGGTCACCGCCCCGAGCACACAGCGTTCGCGCTGATCGACACGGCGCGATCGCCTGAGCCGTGGGCGGTGCTCACCGGCGACACCCTCTTCGTGAACGACGTCGCCCGGCCGGACCTCGCGATCGAGAAGTCGGAGGGCGCCCGTGGCATCTTCCGCTCGCTGCACTCGACGCTGCTTCGGCTTCCGGACGCGTGCGAGGTCTGGCCCGGCCATCTGGGCGGGTCGATGTGCGGCGGTGGCGGCATGGACATGAAGATCGCCTCCACGATCGGGTTCGAGAAGGCCGCCAACCCGACGCTCTCGATCGCGGACGAGGACGACTTCGTCGCCGCAGCGCTGGCCGCCCTCGGACCGCAGCCGCCGAACTTCCGCGCGATCGTCGACCTGAACACGGGCCCGCTGGTGGCGGACGAACCGGGCGTCACCGCCATGTCGGCCCACCAGATCGAGGAGCAGCGCGCCGCCGGAGCGCTCGTCGTCGACCTGCGCAGCGATCGCGAGTTCGACGATGCCCACGTGGCGGGCGCCGTCTGGATCCCGGTCCGGCGGCCCGGGTTCGGGACGAAGGTGGCATGGCTCGCGCAGCCCGGCCGGCCGATCGTCCACGTCGGCCGTGACGACGACGACGGGCGCCGCGCAGCCCGCCTGGCGGCCGCCGTCGGAGTGCGCTCCGCGGGCTTCCTTCAGGGCGGAATGACGAGCTGGGAGCAGGACGAGCGGCCGGTCGAGCGCATCGAGCGCCTGGCCGCGCGGGATCTCCGGGACAGGCTCGCCGCCGACCCCGCGCCACAGGTGCTGGACGTGCGCGAGCGGGCGGAGTTCGAGGCGGGCCACATCCCCGGCTCGACGTGCACGCCGTGGCATGATCTGACCGATGCTCCCGGCGATCTCGACCCGCACCGCCCCGTCCTCGTCGTCTGCGCAACCGGCCCGCGTGCCGCGACGGCCGCCGGCCTGCTCCGGCGCCACGGCTTCGGAGACGTGATCCACGTCGCCGAGGGCGGCACCACGACCTGGTCCTCGCTCGGCCTGCCGGTCGAGGGCGGGGCGCCGGCGCTCGAACCATCCACGTCGTGACGGAAATCGGCGAGGGGTTCGACCTGCGCGACCTGGTCGGCGAGGGCCGCTCGTCGCCGCGCTGGGTGAAGGTTCTCGACCAGACACGGTGCATCGGCTGCCACGCCTGCACGACAGCGTGCAAGTCCGAGAACGAGGTCCCGCTGGGCGTCAACCGGACCTACGTGAAGGCCGTCGAGACCGGGACGTTTCCGCAGGTGCGGCGGTCGTTCCAGGTGACCCGCTGCAACCAGTGCGAGGACGCGCCGTGCGTGGCCGCCTGCCCGACCGCCGCGATGTACCGCCGCGACGACGGGATCGTCGATTTCGACAAGAGCGCGTGCATCGGCTGCAAGGCGTGCATGGCGGCCTGCCCGTACGACGCCATCTTCATCAATCCCGACGACCACTCCGCCGAGAAGTGCAACCTCTGCTCTCACAGGATCGACGCCGGGCTCGAGCCGGCGTGCGTCGTCGTGTGTCCGGTCGAGGCCATCCTGGTCGGCGACATCAACGACCCGAGCTCCCGCGTCGCAGAGATCGTGCACCGCGAGCCGGTGACCGTGCGCCGGCCTGAGAAGGAGACGCGTCCGAAGGTGGTCTACCGCGGCGCGTCGCACTCGACACTCGACCCGCTCGCGGCCCGCCGGCCCGACGGCGGCCTCTTCATGTGGAGCGAGCAGGGCGGTGGAGGCGCCGGCGCCGTGACGTCGGGCAACCCGGGGCCGGCCAACAGCTCGGCCGCCGCCCTGCTCGCCTACGACGTGCCCCACCGGGCGCCGTGGGACTGGCGTGTCAGCCTCTACACCTGGACGAAGGGCATTGCGGCCGGCGCCTACCTCGTCGCCGCCGGGCTCGCCCTTGCCGGCGGGCTGTCGTGGTCCTCGTCCCTGTGGCTCTGGACCGCCCCGGCCATCGCCCTCGCGGCGCTGGCCGCGACGGGCGCCGTGCTGATCGCCGATCTCGAGCACCCGCGGCGCTTCGTCTTCCTGTTCACCCGCCCGCAGTGGCGCAGCTGGCTCGTCCGCGGCGCGGTCGTCATCACCGGCTACGGCGCGCTGCTCACGCTGCACGGAGCGGGCTCGGTCGCGGGCCTGCGCTCGCTCCAGGAGTGGTTGGTGATCGCGGGCATCCCGCTGGCGGCCGCCTCGGCCGTCTACACCGCGTTCCTGTTCGCCCAGGCGAAGGCCCGCGATCTGTGGCAGAGCGCGCTCCTGCCGCCGCACATGCTCGTCCAGGCGTCCGTGCTCGGCGCCGCGGTGCTGCTCCCGTTCGGCGGGGCCACGCACGACCTGCGCATCGTCCTTGCCGCGTCGGCGGCGGTCCACGTGCTGCTCGCGCTCGGAGAGGTGTCGCTGGCCCATCCGACCGCACACGCGCATCTCGCGGCCCGGGAGATGACGCACGGGGCCTACGCACGCTGGTTCTGGATCGGCCTCGCCCTGACGGCCGTGGCCGTGGCGGCGCCGTGGATCGGCGCGGCCGCCGTCGCCCCGGCGCTGCTCGGCGTGCTCGCGTACGAGCACGCCTACGTCCAGTCCGGCCAGGCGGTGCCACTGGCATGAACCTGGACCGCCTGAACGAGCGGGTCGCCGCCGCCAAGCGCGAGACGCTCGCCCGCGGGGAGACGTTCTATCCGGGGCCGAGCCGGATCCATCTGGCGGCCTTCCCCCCACGCGAGCGGTGGGACGACTGGGTCGGCGTCGAGCCGGACGGCAGCGAGCGCCGCTATGCCCTGGTCCCGACCACGTGCTTCAACTGCGAGTCGGCGTGCGGGCTGCTCGCCTACGTCGACCGGGAGACGCTCCAGGTACGGAAGTTCGAGGGCAACCCCGAGCATCCCGGCTCCCGCGGGCGCAACTGCGCCAAGGGGCCGGCCACGATCAACCAGGTGACCGACCCCGACCGCATCCTTCATCCGCTCCGGCGGGCGGGTGCCCGCGGCGAGGGCCGGTGGGAGCAGGTGTCGTGGGACGAGGCGCTCGACGACATCGCCGGGCGCATCCGGCGGGCGCTTGACGAGGACCGTCCGAACGCCGTCATGTACCACGTCGGCCGGCCGGGGGAGGACGGCTTCACGGAGCGGGTGCTCGCCGCCTGGGGCGTCGACGGCCACAACTCGCACACCAACATCTGCTCGTCGGGCGGCCGCGCCGGCTATCACTGGTGGATGGGGCTCGACCGCCCCAGCCCCGACCACGCCAACGCCGAGGTGATCCTGCTCATCTCGGCTCATCTCGAGTCGGGGCACTACTTCAACCCTCACGCGCAGCGGATCATCGAGGCGAAGGGCCGGGGCGCGAAGCTGATCGTGCTCGACACGCGCCTGTCGAACACCGCCACCCACGCCGACCACTGGCTGTCCCCGGTCCCCGGCTCGGAGGCGGCGATGCTCCTGGCGATCGCGAGCCACCTGATCCGCACCGGCCGCTACGACCGCGCGTTCGTCCGCCGGTGGTGGAACTGGGCCGAGTACCTGGCCTGCGAGCACCCCGACCGGCCGCAGACGTTCGCCGAGTTCGAGCGCATCCTGGGCGACCTCTATGCCCTGTACACCTTCGAGTTCGCCGAGCGCGAGTCCGGCGTCGCGGCCGAGACGCTGCACACGGTCGCGGAGGTCGTGGCCGGCGCGGGCCCCCGGCTTGCAACGCACGTCTGGCGCTCGGCTGCCGCGGGGAACCTGGGCGGATGGCAGGTCGCCCGCGCGCTGTTTCTCCTGAACGCGCTCCTCGGAGCGGTCGCCGTCGAGGGGGGCACCTATCCGAACGCCTGGAACAAGTGGGTGCCGAGGCCGATCCACGCGCCCGGCCACCCGACGCAGTGGAACGACCTCACCTGGCCCGAGGAGTATCCGCTCGCGATGAACGAGATGTCGTTTCTCCTGCCGCACATGCTTCTCGACGGCCGGGGGGCGCTCGACGTCTACTTCACGCGTGTCTACAACCCGGTGTGGACGAACCCGGACGGCTTCGCCTGGATGGAGGCCCTTACGGATGAGTCGCTCGTGGGGCTGCACGTGGCCCTGACGCCCACCTGGAGCGAGACCGCGTTCGTCGCCGACTACGTGCTGCCCATGGGGCACGCCTCCGAACGCCACGACATCCACTCCTACGAGCAGTACGACGGACAGTGGATCGGCTTCCGCCAGCCGGTCCTGCGCGCAGCCCGGGAACGGCTGGGGGAGACCGTGCGCGACACCCGGGACGTGAATCCCGGGGAGGTGTGGGAGGAGAACGAGTTCTGGATCGAGCTCTCCTGGCGGATCGACCCGGACGGGTCACGCGGGATCCGCCGCCACTTCGAGTCGCGGGCGCGGCCCGGGGAGAAGCTGACGGTCGACGAGTACTACGGCTGGATCTTCGACCACTCGGTGCCGGGGCTCCCCGAGCGGGCGGCCGCCGAGGGGGTGACCCCGCTCGAGTGGATGCGGCGCTACGGCGCGTTCGAGGTGTCGCGCGGAGTCGGGCCCCTGCACGAGCAGACGGTGCCCGAGGACGAGCTCCGCGAGGTCGCCGTCGGGCCGTTCGGCCGCGTCTACACGAGCTCACCGAGGCCCGAGTCGCCGAACGTCGTGCCGCTGCCGACCCCCGACCCCGACGACGAGGGGCGCCGGCCGGTCGGCGTCGAGATCGACGGCCGTGTCCTGCGCGGCTGGCCCACGCCCAGCGGCCGGCTGGAGTTCTACTCGCGCACGCTCGCCGAGTGGGGCTGGCCCGAGGCCGCGGTGCCCGCCTACGCCCGCAGCCACGTGCACCCCGACGCTCTCGGGGACGGCGAGCTGGTCCTGATCGCGACGTTCCGCGTGCCGGTGCAGGTGCACACGCGCTCGGCGAACGCGAAGTGGCTCGACGAGATCGCCCACACGAACCCGCTGTGGCTGCATCCGCACGACGCCGCCCGGATCGGCGTGCGCACCGGCGACCTCGTGCGGGTCGAGACCGAGATCGGGCACTTTGTGGTGAAGAGCTGGGTGACGGAGGGCATCCGGCCCGGCGTCGTGGCGTGCAGCCACCACATGGGGCGCTGGAAGCCGGAGGGCGAGTCCGGCGGCCAGCGCCAGTCGATGGCGACGGTCGCGCTCGAGCGCCGGGAGGGGCGAAGGCGGCTTCGGCGCCGGACGGGGGCGGGCCCGTTCGACTCCGGGGACGCCGATACGGGCCGGATCTGGTGGAAGGACATCGGGGTCCACCAGAACCTCACGTTCCCGGTCCACCCGGACCCCGTCTCGGGGATGCACTGCTGGCACCAGGCGGTGAGGGTGAGCAGGGCGGAGCCGGGCGACGCGTACGGAGACATCGACGTCGACCTCGACCGGTCCCGAGCCGTCTACCGCCGCTGGCTCGCCGAGGCCCGGTCGGCGCGGGAGGTGTCGCCCGACGGCACCCGCCGCCCGTACTGGCTCCTGCGTCCGCTGAAGCCGGGCCGCGACGTGTACCGGCTGCCGGGGGTGCGAGCGCGATGACCGAGCTTCTCCGGGCGCTGGGCGTGCTCTGCGAGCCGCCCGCGGCCGAGCACCGGCACATCGCTGCCGCCGCAGGCCTGGGAGACGTGCCATCGGCCAGCGACCACACGGACCTGTTCGTGTTCGACCTCTATCCCTATGCGTCCGTGTACCTGGACGGGGAGGGCAAGCTGGGCGGCGAGGCGCGGGATCGCGTCGCCGGCTTCTGGCGCGCCCTCGGGCTCGTCCCGCCGGCGGAGCCGGACCATCTGAGCGCCCTTCTCGGCCTCTACGCCGAGCTCGCCGACGCGCGGGCTCCTGCGGAATGGCGCCGCGCGCTCCTCTGGGAGCACCTGCTGTCGTGGACACCTCCGTACCTGGCCAAGGTGGAGGACGTGGCCGGACCCTTCCACCGCCGCTGGGCCCGCCTGCTCCGAGCTGCGCTTGCCGCCGAGGCAGGCGCGCTCGGGAGGCTCCCGGACGTCCCGCTCGCCCACCGCGAGGCGCCCCGCCTCGAACCTCCCGCGCTCGTCGGCGGCCCGGCGTTCCTCGACCAGCTGCTCGCGCCGGTGCGGACCGGCTTCGTGCTCGTCCGTGCCGACCTGGCCACCGCCGGGCGGGAGCTCGGGCTCGGCCTCAGGGTGGCCGAGCGGCGGTACGTGATCGGTGCGCTCATGGCCCAGGACGCGCACACAACGCTGCGGTGGCTGGCGGCACATGCCTCGAGCCGGGCGTCGCGTCACGGGTCGGGGTTCTGGGCGGACCGCGCGGCCGCCGCCGCCGAGCTCCTCGCCGAGGCCGCGGCCGCGGCCGCGGAGTCCGGCGAGCAGCAGGCGGTCCCGGGATAGCGACCCCGGTCCATCGAACCCGGCTGTTCCGCCGGCTCCGGATCGACCCGCGCGACGTCCTGGCCGGGGTCTCGGTCGCGGTGGTGCTCGTCCCGCAGTCGCTCGCGTATGCCCAGCTGGCGGGCTTTCCCGCCTACCGCGGGCTCTTCGCCGCGTCCATCCCGCCGCTCGTCGCGGCGCCGTTCGCATCGTCGCCGTACCTCCAGCCGGGGCCCACCGCAGTGAGCGCCCTTCTCACATACGGAGCGTTGGCACCGCTCGCGCCGGTCGGCAGCGCCCACTACATCGAGCTCGGCCTCCTCCTCGCGCTGCTCGTGGGAGTGATCCGGATCGGCGTCGGGCTGATGCGTGCGGGCGTGCTCGCGTACCTGATGTCCCAGCCGCTGCTGGTGGGATTCGTCGCCGCCGCGGCGATGCTCATCGTCTCGTCCCAGATCCCCGTCGTGCTCGGCGTCTCCCCGCCCGGCGGGCACGAGCTCTACCGCGCGGGCTGGGCGCTCACGCACGTCGGAGCCTGGCACGCCCAGCCCGTGATTGCCGGCGCGTTTGTCTGCGCTGTGCTTCTCCTCGGGAAGCGGTTGCACCCCCTCTTCCCGAGCGTGCTCATCGCGATCGGCGCTGCGGCAGCCTTCAGCCGCGTCGTGGGGTACGACGGCGCGACCCTGGGCTCCGTGCATGCCGGCCTGCCGCCGCTCACGCGGTCGCTCCCGCTGGCCGATCTGCCCCACCTGCTTGTGCCGGCGCTCGTGATCGCCCTGCTCGGCTTCGCGGAGGCGTCGTCGATCGCCCGCACCTACGCGGCGCTCGAGCGCAAGCACTGGGACGCCAACCGCGAATTCGTGTCCCAGGGCGTCGCCAACGTCGCTGCCGGAGCGTTCGGCGGCCTTCCGATCGGCGCCTCGTTCTCCCGCAGCGCGCTCAACCGGCTCGCCGGAGCGTCGACCAACATGAGCGGGCTCTTCACCGGGCTCGCCGTGCTCGCCTTCCTGCCGTTCGCGTTCCTGCTGGGGCCGCTGCCGCAGGCCGTGCTGGCGGCGACGGTGATCGTGGCGGTGGTCCCGCTCGTCCGGCTCGACAGGATCGCCGAGCTCGCGACGGTGTCGTTGCCGCAGTTCGCCATCGCCCTCACCTCGTTCGCGCTCACGCTGGTGCTCTCGCCGCATATCGAATGGGCGATCGTGGCGGCCATCGCGCTCTCCATCGCCGTCCATATCTGGCGCGAGCTGCGGCTCGACCTCGCCTCCCGGAGCTCCGGCGAGCAGCTCGAGCTCATTCCGGAAGGAGTGCTCTGGTTCGGCACCGCCGGGGTTCTGGAGGACAGGTTCGTCGACCTGCTTGCGACCCATCCCGAAGCCCGCAACCTCGTTGTCCGGGTCGACCGGCTCGGGCGCATCGACCTGACGGGCGCGCTCGCCCTCAGGTCGCTGATCCACGACGCCCGCGGCGCCGGTCTCTCCGTCTCGGTCGAGGGCTCGCCCGCGCATGCCGCCAGAATCCTGCACCGAGTCGTCGGCGACGACGGGTCGGACGTCGGGCGGCCGCACGAGAGCGGGGGCGGTCAATCCTCCATGCGCGTCCCGCAGCGTGCGGCGCACGGCGGAGCCCGGTAGGGTCAGCCGGCTCGGCTCCGTGTGCAGAGCCGCGATCGACGGGAGTGATCCGGATGTCCGGTGTGGAGGTTGGCGACTTCGACTCGCCCGACGAGGTCAGGGCGCCCGACAAGACGAAGCTGGACGTCGTCCATATGGGCCAGGGGACGACGGCGGCGCGGTTGACGCTGCAGCCCGGCTGGCGGTGGTCGGAGTGCATCAAGCCGGTGGCGGGGACGGAGAGCTGCCAGGTGCTCCACGTGGGCTTCATGCAATCCGGGCACCTGCACGTCAGCCACGACGACGGGACAGAGATGGACCTCGGTCCCGGCAAGGCGTATGTGATCCAGCCGGGCCATGATGCGTGGGTGGTCGGCGACGAGCCGGTCGTCGGCTACGAGTTCGAGTCGCGGTCGGCCGAGGAGTACGCGCGGGGCTAGATGAGGAGACGATCTACCCCGTCTGGTCGTACGTGTCGTGGTAGCGCCACCACCGGTACGGCGGCGTCTGCGGGTAGCCCTCCGGCGAGTCCTCCCACTCCTCCTGGCGGCCCAGAGCGGTGATGTCGAGGTAGCTCCAGGTGCTGCCCATGGCCTCGTCGCCGCGGTTGTTGACGAAGTACGTGCGAAAGACGCTGTTCCCGTCGCGGATGAAGGCGTTCGTCCCGTGCCATTCGTCCACGCCGAAGTCGGCGTCGAAGTCATCCGTGATCGTGTACCACGGCATCGCCCAGCCCATCCGCGCCTTCATGCGCTGGATGTCCGGCTGGGGCGCGCGCGACGCGAAGACGAGCGAGGTGTCGCGGGCATGCAGGTGGGCGAGATCGGCGACCTGGTCGGCCAGGAACGAGCAGCCGACGCAGGCATGCTCCGGCCAGCCGTTCACGCCCGGCTCGAAGAACGCGCGGTAGACGACCAGCTGCCGGCGCCCGTCGAACAGGTCGAGCAGGCTCGCCGGGCCGTCGGGGCCCTCGAACTCGTAGTCGCTCTCGACGGGCGTCCACGGCATCCGCCGGCGCTCGGCGGCCAGCGCGTCGCGGGCCCGGGTGACCTCCTTCTCCTTCACCAGGAGCTTCTGGCGCGCCTCCTCCCACTCCTGCGGCGACACGATCGGTGGCGTGGTGGTCATGGCTTCCGATCCCCTCTCAGGTCGTGTAACGGAGCTCCAACCGGCCGGTGGCACTCTCAGGGCGTGCGCCGGGCGTACAGGCACATCCGCCATCTGCTTCGGTGCGCGCGGCGCGGCCACCGCTGGTCGAGCAGGCCGAGCGCGCCCGGCGGGCCGTTCGAGGTCTGCGTGCGGTGCGGCAAGCGCCGGCCGCTCTCTCTCTGATCCCGGGGCCGCCCTCAGCAGTGCGACCGGGACCGGGCCAGGTCGGCCACAAGCCGCGCCAGCACGTCCGGGTTGGACGGCAGCGAGAAGTGATCCACGCCCGGGTTGTCGGCGAGGTGGAACCGGAAACAGCGCATCGCCCGCCATGCGCGCACCGCGCCGTTCGTGATGTCCTCCTGGTTCACGTCGCCGTCGCGGATGAAGAAGCGGGCCGTCGCCGGGTCGAGCACCTGGCCGACGCGCAGGTTCGGCAGGACGGCTCCGACCACGGTCGGGATGCCCGAGCCCTTCTCGGCATAGACGTCAACCCGCGGGAAGTGGGCGGCGTCGGCGAACTTCACGAATCCGATGTAGTGGTGTGCGATCGGGTTCACCCAGCCCAGGCCGGCGTCGCGGAAGAGCCGCCGGTAGGTGGCCGGCGTGTAGGAGCGCCCGGTCGACGCGTCGCGGACGACGGTCTCGCGATTCCCGAAGATCCGCGGGTCGGCCGCGCTCATGTAGCTCGACGGCGCGGTCAGGTACATCCGCGCGCTCGACTCCGCGTTCGCCCTCGTGCTCGGGTACGTGAAGTCCTCGATGTTGAGCCCCGTGAAGAGGAGCGGATAGAGCGCGCCCTGGCCCGGCAGGTTGCCCGCGATCGGCGTGAACCCGTGGATGAACCGGCGCCTCCACGCGCGCGACGTGTGCGTCAGCAGGTACTGGGCGTAGAGCGGCCCGTTGGAGTGGCCGACCAGGTGCACCGGAGTGTGGCCGTTCGCGCGGTACGTGTTCTCGATCAGCCGCTTGGTACGGCGCAGGAAGCCGTGCATGTCGGGCGTGAGCCGCGAGTCGTAGCCGGCCACGCGGATGTTCTTGTCGCGGGTGTAGCCCGCGGCCTCGAGCGCCGCGTACATCGGCTCGTAGAACGGCGCGCTCTCGGTCGTCCCGTAGTGGAGGATCCGCACGGAGACTCCGCGCTGGTTCGAGAACCGGCGCGCCCAGGGCTTTCGGCTGTGCCGGTCGTAGCGCAGTGTGAGGAGCCTGTCCTCGCACACCTGGCTGAACCGGGTGCTCGGATGGTCGTTCAGGAACCAGTCCTGGAACGTGCCGGAGCGGGGACATCCCGGCGCCGCGTCCTGATCGTGGACGGTCACCAGGAGCTTCGTGAAGTGGAACGCCGGGAAGAGCACGACCGGCGTGCGGTGCGGCGCCGCGGCAGCCGTGCCGGGTAGGAACGCGCCCGCAACGACGGCGATCGCCGCTGTGACGATGAGCCGGGACCCCCTCATCGTCCACACCCTACACCCGCGGGCTCGGGCCCACTCTCCTGCAATTGTGAAGATTTACTTAAGGTCGCTTGCGAACCGGCGATTACTGGGGCGACATGGAGTCACGTCGCGACTGGCCGGCGCGCGCCATCGCGGTGCTCGCCCTGATCCTCGGAGTCCGCTACCTCGTGTGGCGAGTCGACTCCACGATGTCGCACACCTGGCTCCCGCTCACGCTCGCCCTCTTCGCCGGCGAGCTCTTCGCGCTCTTCAGTCTGGCCGGCTTCACCTTCACCACCTGGCGGATGCGGCCTGTCGAGCGGATCGCACCGGTCCGCCTGCCGGCGGTCGACGTGTTCGTGCCGACGTACGACGAGGATGAGCAGGTGCTTCGCTCCACGCTCGTCGGCTGCGCCGCGCTCGACTACCCGGACTTCGAGATCTGGGTGCTCGACGACGGCCGCCGCCCCTGGGTGCGCGAGCTCGCGGGCGAGCTCGGCGCGCGCTACCTGACGCGTGACGACAACTCCCATGCGAAGGCCGGCAACATCAACGCGGCCCTGCCGCGGACGTCGGGCGAGCTGATCCTGATCCTCGACGCCGACCACGTGCCCCAGCCGCACATGCTCCAGGCGGTCATCGGGCACTTCGGCGACGAGCGGCTGGCCTACGTGCAGACGCCGCACGAGTTCTACAACCGTGACTCGGTGCAGCATGTGGAGCACGACGACCACGACCAGTCGATGTTCTTCCACGTCGTGCAGCCGGGCCGCGACACCCACGGCGCCGCGTTCTGGTGCGGGTCGGGCGCGGTCATCCGGCGAAGGGCGCTGGAGGAGGTCGGCGGGCTCGCGACCGACACCATCACCGAGGACTTCCACACGTCGCTTCGGATCCACCGCCGGGGCTGGCGCAGCCGCTTCCACGACGAGGCGCTCGTCTACGGGATCGCGCCGCACAACCTCGAGCAGTTCCTGCTCCAGCGCCACCGCTGGGCCGCCGGCAACCTGGCGACGCTGCGCACCCCCGACAACCCGATCCGGGCGTCGAACCTGACGCTGCGCCAGCGGCTCTGCTACGCGATCGGCCTCGCCGAGGTGCTGACCGCGCTCCAGCGGGCGCTGCTGATCGTCGTCCTGGCCGTCACCGTCGGCTGGGGACGGCTGCCGCTGCACGCGTCGGCGAGCCAATTCCTGCTGGAGTTCGTCCCGTGGGCCGCGGCGTCGACGCTGGCGTCGCTCATGCTCTCGGGCGGCCGCCTGAAGCTGCTGACGGCGGTGCGGTTCGAGTATTACACGCTCCCCGCCCACCTCCGGGCGGTCCTTGCGCTCGTGTGGCCCGACCACCGGTTCAAGGTGACACCGAAGACGGGCATCGACGGCGGCGGACTCTCGTGGCTGCGGCTGAACGTCCCGCTCGCCGTGCTCGTCGCCGCGCTGGGCGGCGCCCTCGCCTGGCGGGCCGGTGTCCAGGCCGGCCTTCTCCCCGGGCGCCATCTGGCCGAACCCCTGCTCGCGATCGTGGCGGCCTCGGCGCTCTTCGAGCTCGCACGGCTGATGGTGGCCGTCCTCTCGCTCACCCGCCGCCGCCAGGTGCGGCTGGCCTACCGGTTCCGGGCGCAGCTCCCGGCCGTCATCGCGGGGCTGGGCCAGCGGGTGGCGGTGACCGACATGAGCGCCGGCGGATGCGCGCTCCAGGTGGCCGCGCCGGCGATCAGCGCGACCGACCTCGAGGTCGACGTCGACCTCGGCGCGCTCGGCGTGCACCGCTTCGCCATGACCGACGTCTGGGCCCGGCGCTCGGACGGCGGGATGCGGGTGAGCGGACGCTGGGAGCCCGCCGGCGCGGACGCCCGCAACGCCCTCTACGTCGCGCTCTTCGTGCTCGGCCCTCCGGTGCGGGTGCTCGACGAGGCGGTCCTGCGCAGCACCGTCGCCCAGGGCGTCGCCCGCCGCCTCGGCCTCGGCCGTCGGGCCGAGATCGCCGCGTAGCCGCTCAGACGCGCTCGACCGGCGGTGCGCCGATCCCGATCCCGAGCCGCCGGCGCCCGACCTTGCGCCATCCCACGAACTGCGCGCGCTGCCCCGTCGGCGAGATGACGCTGTACGTCATCGCGTCGTCCAGGCTCCGGCCGACCCCGTCGTCGGGCACGCGATAGGAGATGGCCCACCCTCGCGGATCGCCGGTCTCCGTGTCCGGCGTGAACGTGGCGTCCACCGTGATTCTCGCGCCGTTCTGCTCGATCAGGACGTCCCTTGTGGTGCCGTGGCGCATGATCTTCTCGCCCCCTCCTGGCGTGTCCTCAAGCATTTCGACCTGCATCTCAATGGTCGCGCCGAACATGCGCACGCGCATGAGCGCAGACCCGCATCGGTGTGCGTAGTTGGCCGAAGAACCGGAGAAGAAGTGGAGAACGCGCCGCCAACCTCCCCCACCGGCGGTCGTCCAACTTGGCATATCCGCCCATGAACGAGCGGTGAACGGAGCGTGTATGGTGGGCGGTCGGCAGCCTGAGGGGCGGGACACCCCTCGCACAGGGAAGGGAGCTCGAATGCGACCGAAATCGACCGGCGCGTGCCGGTTTCTGGCCGTCGTCGCCACGCTCGCGCTCGCGGCGGCGTGCGGCGGCGGGGGGAGCGACAACGGCGGCGGAGGGTCGAACGGCGGCAACTCCAGCCTGTCCGACGCCACGATCATCATGGGCACGACCGACACGGCCGTGCACTTCGACCCGGGCGACGCCTACGACCTGCACTCGTGGAATGTCATCTACAACGTCTACGACGAGCTGATGACGATCCCGCCGGGCGGCAACAAGCCCGTGCCGTCCCTGGCCGAGTCGTGCGCCTGGGACGACCCCAAGACGTACACCTGCCATCTTCGCAAGGGCGTGAAGTTCTCCGACGGATCGCCGCTCACCTCCGAGGACGTCGCCTACTCGTTCCAGCGCAGCATCGAGATCAACGGCGACCAGGGCGTCTGTAGCCTCTTCTCGTCGCTCGCCGACTGCGGCAAGTGGACCGGCAACGAGATCTCGGCGCCCGACGACCTCACGGTCACGTTCAACCTCCGCCAGCCGGACGCCACGTGGCCCTTCATCCTGACCACCGGCGGCGCGGCCATCGTGCCGTCAGACGTGTATCCCGAGAAGTCGCTCCAGCCCGACGACCAGGTGATCGGAAGCGGCCGCTACAAGCTCGTGAAGTACCAGCCGGGCGTGCAGGCCGTGCTCGAGCGCAACGACAACTACTGGGGCGACCCGGCCAAGAACGCGCGCGTCCTCATCCAGTACTACAAGGACTCGCCGGCGCTCAAGCTCGCCATCCAGGGCGGCGACGTCGACATCGCGTTCCGAAACCTGACGCCGACCGACATCGACAGCCTGAAGAGCGCAAGCGGCGTGAACGTCGTCGAGGGCCAGGGCATCGAGATCCGCTACCTGGTCTTCAACACGAAGCTCGACCCCGGCAAGGACAAGGCTGTGCGGCGGGCGATCGCCTACACGATCGACCGCCAGTCGATCGTCGACAACGTGTACAACGGCACCGTCCAGCCGCTCTACTCGATGATTCCGGCCGGCCTGATCGGCCACACCGACGCGTACAAGGACGAGTACGGCGCGACCCCGAACCTCGATGCCGCGAAGCAGGAGGTCGCGGGCATGACGACGCCCATCCCGATCGAGATGTGGTGGACGCCGTCGCACTACGGTGACGGCTCGGCCGACGAGTACACCGAGATCAAGCGCCAGCTGGAGGACAGCGGGCTCTTCAAGGTGACGCTCAAGTCCGAGGAGTGGGATCAGTACACCGTCGACAAGGCCAAGGACGCCTTCCCGTCGTTCCAGCTCGGCTGGTTCCCGGACTATCCGGACGCCGACGACTACTCCGCCTACTTCTATCCCGACGGCGGGTTCTGGAACGGCCACTACGACAACCCGGCGATCGACAAGGCGATCTCCGAGGAGAAGGCCTCGACCGACGAGCAGACGCGCGTCGACGCCTTCGCGAAGATCCAGAAGCTGGCGGCCGCCGACGCGCCGACCGTGCCCGTGTGGCAGGGGAAGCAGATCGCGGCCGTGCGGGACGGTGTGACCGGCGTCGAGGACACGTTCGACCCGGCCTACATCTTCCGCTTCTGGCTCATCGGCAAGAGCTAGCCGGACCTGGCAGCATGATCGGGAGGGAGCCCGCCGAGGGCTCCCTCCGGATCGCCCATGGCGCGACAGACCACATCACTTCGCACGTACGCGCTCACCCGGCTGGGCCTGGTCATCCCCATGGTCCTCATCCTGCTGACGCTCGTCTTCTTCCTCATGCGGGTCGCGCCGGGCGACCCGGTGAGCGCGGCGCTGGGCGGCCGGCTCTCGCCGCAGGCGCTCAAGGAGCGCCGCCACGCGGGCGGCTACGACAAGCCCGTCCTCGTCCAGTACGTCGGCTACCTGGGCGACGTGGCCCGGCTTGACTTCGGCCACACGATCACCGACAACCGCGCGGTCACCGACGTGATCGTCGAGAACGGCTCGGCGACGTTGGAGCTCACGTTCTGGGCGATGGCGGTGGCGGTCGTCGTCGGCGTGTCGTTCGGCCTCGTCGCCGGGCGGCTGCGCGACACCGCCGCCGATGTCGGCATCCGCGTCTTCGGGATCGTGATCTACGCGGTGCCGCCCTTCTTCCTCGGCTTCCTCGCCCAGCTCTTCTTCGGGCAGAAGCTCGGGCTGCTTCCGACCTCCGGCCGGGCCAGCCCCGAGACGCAGTTCCTGCTCCCGGTGCACACCCATCTCTTCCTCGTCGACGCGCTGATCGACGGCGACTGGGGGGCGTTCAAGGACGTCGTCAGCCACCTGATACTGCCGGCGGCGACGCTGGGGCTCATCATCAGCGGCGTCCTCATCCGGCTCGTGCGCGTGAACGTGCTTCAGACCCTCAAGGGCGACTACATCGAGGCGGCCCGGGCCCGCGGCGTGGGCGAGCGGTCGGTCGTCTTCCGGCATGCGTTCAAGAACGCGCTCGTCCCCGTCGTCACCGTGCTCGGCCTCCAGGTGGCGCTGCTGCTCTCGGGCGCCGTGCTCACCGAGACGACGTTCAACTGGCCGGGTATCGGGTTCGAGCTCGTCCGCTACCTGAACAACCGCGACTACATCGCCGTGCAGGGGATCATCACGTTCTTCGCCCTCGTCGTGGTCGTCGTGAGCGTCGTCATCGACTTCGTGAACGCCTGGATCGACCCGCGGGTGCGCTACTGATGGAGCTTCAGCCCACCGAGCGGCGGCTGTTCGGGTCATGGGGGCGTGCCCTCGAGCCGGTGCGTGACGCGCGCGGGGTGCCGCGCTGGATTCTGTGGGCCGGTGTCGCGCTCACCCTCTTCTTCATCTTCCTGGCCCTGGCGGCGCCGTGGATCTCGCCCTACCACTTCGACCAGTACCGCGACGCCGCCGGACACCGGTTCCCGAAGCAGGGTCATCCGTCGTCGGCGCACATCTTCGGCACGAACGTCCAATCGACGGACGTTCTCTCACGCGTCATCTTCGGCGCACAGACGGAGCTCAAGGTCGTCGTCCTCGCGGTCGTCGTGGCGCTTGGCGTCGGCCTCCCGCTCGGCCTCGTCTCCGGCTACTTCGCGGGCCCGCTCGATCGAGTGCTCGTCCTGATCATGGACGCCCTCTTCGCCTTCCCCTATCTGCTGCTGGCGATCGTGATCGCGTTCCTGCTCGCCGACCGGCTCGGACAGGGGGTGCTCACGGCGGCGATCGCGATCGCAGCGGTGTACACGCCCCAGTACTTCCGGGTGGTGAGAAACCACGTGATCAGCGTGCGTGAGGAGCCCTACGTGGAGGCGGCCCGCGCCCTGGGGGCGCGGCCCCGCACCGTGATCTCCCGCTACGTGTTCCAGAACGTGGTCCAGAGCGTGCCCGTGATCGCGACGCTGAACGCGGCCGACGCGATCCTGACGCTGGCGGCGCTCGGGTTCCTGGGCTACGGGATCCAGCCCACCGAGGCCGCCGAGTGGGGCTACGACAGCTCGCGCGCCATCTCGGATGCCGGTGCCGGGATCTGGTGGACAGGCCTGTTCCCCGGCCTCGCCATCGTCCTGCTCGTCGTCGCGCTCACGCTGCTCGGCGAGGGCCTGAACGACGTCCTGAACCCGGTGCTCCGCAGGCGGAGGATCGAGTCGGTCACGCTGCCGGTCGCCGAGGGTCCGATGGGGCTTGCGCCGTGAGCGCCGCGACGCCGCCCGTCCTCGAGCTGCGCAACCTGCGCGTCTGGTACGGCAGCCCACGCGGCGCGGTGCGCGCGGTCGACGGCGTGTCGCTTCAGATCGGCCCCGCCGAGGTGCTGGGCCTCGTCGGCGAATCGGGCTGCGGGAAGTCGACCCTCGGCCGCGGCATCATGGGGCTCCTGCCCGACGGCGCCGTGATGGACGGCGAGGTGCGCCTGAGCGGCGAGAACATCGCCGGTCTCGCGGGCCGGCGGCTCCGGCAGCTGCGCGGCCCCGAGATCGGCCTCATCTTCCAGGAGCCCATGACCCGGCTCAACCCGCTCATGCGGATCGAGGATCACTTCCGAGAGACGCTCCGGACGCACGAGCCCGGACTCTCGAAGCCCGAGATCCGGCGCCGCTCGCTCGAGGCGCTCGGCGGCATGGGCATCCCGCCGACCAGGTTTCGCAGCTACCCGCACGAGTTCTCGGGCGGGATGCGCCAGCGGATCATGATCGCGCTCGCGCTCGTCCTGCGGCCGCGGCTTCTGATCGCCGACGAGCCGACCACCGCGCTCGACGTGCTGGTCGAGGCCCAGATCCTGGGCATCCTCGCCGACCTCAAGCAGAACTTCGGGACGGCGCTCCTGCTCATCACCCACAACCTGGGCATCGTGGCGGAGGCGTGCGACCGGGTGGCGGTGATGTACGCCGGCCGGCTCGCCGAGGAGGGCGACGCCCGCACCGTCTTTGGGGCGCCGGCCCACCCGTACACGCGCGACCTCCTGCGCTCGGTCATCTCGCTTCGCACGACCGGCCTGCACTACATCCCGGGTGCGCCGCCGAGCCTGATCGACCCGCCGTCGGGCTGCCGCTTTCATCCCCGCTGCTCGAACGCGATGGCGGTGTGCGCCGACCGCGACCCGGTCGAGATGCGGGCCGGGTCGGGTCAGCGCGTGCGCTGCTGGTTGCACGGGCCCGAGACGCAGATCCCGCCCGGCGGTCACGACCCGCTGGCGCGCGAGGAGATCGCCGTGGCGGAGGAGGCATGACGGCCGAGACGCCGGCGCCGCTCCTCGACGTGCGCGACCTCGAGGTGCACTTCCCGCTCCGGGGGTCGTTCGCGGGCCGGCTGCTGGGTCGAAGCGGCGGGGTCGTGAAGGCGGTCGACGGCGTCACGTTCGAGCTCCGGAAGGGCGAGGTGCTCGGCATCGTCGGCGAGTCGGGCAGCGGCAAGACGACGCTCGGGCGGGCCCTGCTGCGCCTGGTCGACCCGACCGGCGGCACGATCGCGCTGGACGGCCGCGACGTCACCGCGCTCGGCGACCGCTCGGTGCGGGCGCTGCGGCGGCAGATGCAGATGGTGTTCCAGGACCCGCATGCCTCGCTCAACCCGGCGATGACGATCGAGACGGCCGTCGGCCATCCGCTCCGCATCCACGGCGTGACGCGCGACCGGGCCGAGATCCGAAACCGGGTGTCCGCGGTCCTCGAGCGGGTGGGGCTCACGCCGCCCGAGCAGTACCTGGGCAAGTACCCGAGCGACCTGTCCGGCGGCCAGAAGCAGCGCGCCGTCCTGGCGCGTGCGGTCATCCTCGGCCCGGGCCTGCTCGTGGCCGACGAGCCGGTGTCGATGCTCGACATGAGCGTGCGCGCCAAGATCCTCGAGCTGATGCTCGGCCTGAAGCACGACCTCGAGCTCACCTACCTCTACATCACGCACGACCTCGCGACGGCGAAGTTCTTCTGCAACCGGGTCGCGATCATGTACCTGGGCCGGATCGTCGAGATCGGCGACACGGCGGAGATCTTCGCCAACCCCCGTCACCCCTACACCGTCTCGCTTCTGAAGGCGATCCCGGATCCCGACCCGACCCGGAGCATCCCGCGCGACCTGCCGCGCGGCGAGATCCCCGACGCGGCCCGGCCGCCGCTCGGCTGCCGCTTCCACCCTCGCTGCGCCCGCGCCTTCGAGATCTGCGGCTGGGAGTCGCGCGACCTGCGCGACCTGCTGGAGCTGCGCTGGGCCGAGACCGGCGAGGAGCGCTTCGAGGCCGAGCGCGGCACGCTGGGCGACCTCGCCGTGCTCGACGAGCCGTCGACGGACGTCCGCGTCCCGGCGGCCCGCGGGCGCTCCGGCGCCGACGTCGCCGAAATCCTGGAGCGCGTGCGCAGTGAGCGGCCCGGCGAGCCCTTCTGGAGCGGCGTGCGCGCGATCGACGCCTCAGGCAGCGACGCGGCCGTCGCGTTCCACGACGCGGCCGACCCCGCCCTCAGAGCGGACGGGGCCGTGCAGGTCGCGTGCCACCTGTATCCGGGTCCGTAGACCCTTACGTGATACGGCCGCAGTTCTTGCGGGCGTTGATGCAGTTCTGCGTCAGCGAGTTCATCCGGGCCTGGTCCCAGGCGCTGAAGAAGTCGCCGTGCAGCGTGTAGTGCTTCCCGCTGGCGAAGCTGATCCTGACGTGATTGCCGGCATCCCGCGGGTTCACGATGCCCGTCTTCAGGAACATCCTGACGAGCGGGATCGAGTGGCCGAAGCCCGCCGGGCAGTTCCCGCCCCGGCCGGTGTAGGCGACGTGGTCGCGCGTGAGGCCGTTGCCGTCCCAGCACGTCGGGAACTTGACGAGCGCCGTCACCCCGCCCGGGTCGACCTTGAGCCAGGGCTTGCAGTTGTACGGCTTCGTCCGCTTGGGCGTGCCGTCGCCGCACGTCCACTGGAGGATCGCGGTCGACTGGAGGCCCGTCGCATGTGCGTCGCCTGCGACCATCTGGAGGCCCGAGGGCATCGGCTCGGTGTTGCCGTAGCCCACGTAGTAGATCGTCATCTTCGGCGCCGGCCGCGGCTTGCCGTTGACGTACATCTCCGGCTCCCAGTAGCCGCTCAGGTCATCCGAGGTGCTGCACGTCGTCGTGGCGGCGCGGAGCGACGACTCGTCCGAGAACGCGTCGACGGAGTTGTTGCCGAAGAAGTCGTGCAGGTGCGACGCGCCCGGCTGGCCGGGGTAGACGATCGGGTCGTCGGTCTTCGAGTGGCTGTAGGGGCAGCTCACCCGGAACTGCCCGTGCGGCCGCGCGAGCGCCACCGCCGGGCTCAGCACCGCGAGGGCTCCGGCCCCCAGGACCGCGACCGCACACCAGCGCCCCACCCGTCTTCGGATGCCCACCATGCCGTTCGACCTCCCTCCCTGGACGACTGCGAGGGACGCCGTCCTCGCGACCGGACGCCACCCGCCTCTCTCCTCGGCCGCCGACCCTATCCGCCCGGAAGCGCCCCTCCGGATGCGATCACGGAATCCGAACAGTCCCCGTATGGGTTCCAGAACTTTCCAGAACGTTTCGGCCGGTGCAGGCGACCGGGCGGCCCTGTACGATCGTCGCGCCCCAGGCGTCCAAGAGAACCCCACGCGGAGGTGCTGCATGCCGTCACCCCTTGAGGTCAGGGACTGGCACGAGCTCGATGTCGTCTCGTCCGACGGCCAGCCGGTCGGGAAGCTGATCGACGTGTACGTCAACAACGACTCGGGCGAGCCGGAGTTCCTGCTCGTCGCGAGCGGGTTCCTGCACAACCGGCTCCACCTGGCCCCGGCCGCGGGGGCGACCCGCAGCGAAGACGCGGTCGCGCTCGCCGTCACCAAGGAGGCCGTCGACGGCGCCCCGCACATCGCGGCCGACGGCGACCTCACGACCGACGAGGAGCGGCGGCTCTACGAGCACTACGACCTCGGCGACTACACGCCGCACGCGGCCGGTCTGCTCATCGTCAGCAGGTGGGTGCTCGTCGACCGCGGATAGCGCGGCGGCGAGCGGCCGCTACTCGATCCCGAGCGACTGGCGCAGCGTCGGCATCCGGCCGGCGTCGCGGCTCGTGCCCCCGAGGCGGGCGACGACGCGCGAGACCACGTCGGCGACCGCTGACGGGTCGATGAAGGAGCACCCGACCACGAGGTCGCCGCCGCGCCCGGTCGGGCGGACGTGCGCGACGCGCAGGTCGGCGCCCAGCTCGCCCTCGATGAAGCGGGCCGAGAGCCACATCCGGTCGCCGGGCCGCGGGCGGTTGTCGTCGACGAGCAGGCCGACTCCCGATTCCGACAGGTCGATGATCCGGGCGGCGATTGCCTCGCCGGGCGGGATCCGGTCGCACACGGTCGCGCGCACGACGCCGGATGCGGTGAGCGGCATCCGCGGCGCGCGCCGCTCGTAGCCCTCCGACTCCACGTCGAGGACGCGCAGGGTGAGGGCGGCCCGGGCCTGGGAGCGGTACTCCGCCGACTCGATGACGGCCCACACGTGCAGCGGCGCCTCGTCCGTGGCGAGCCGGCACTCGAGCCGCATGCCCGAGGCCACCGAGAGCCGCGGCGCGCTGGCCGCGACCGACTGGCCCTCGCTGGAGATCGTCCACAGCTCCACCGACTCGCCCCGGTCGGTCCTGACGTCGACGACGGACGCCGCTGCGAGCATGGCGGCGGCTTCCGCGAGCGTCGGTTCCAGGTCGTCGTGCATCGTCATCGAGGATCTCTGGCCCCGGTGATCGACCGCACGAGCCCTCGAATGAGCCGCCGGAGCGGCCCGCTCGCTCTGGCTCAGGTCGCCGGAGCGGTGAGCGTCGAGATCGCGCGCAGCTTGTTGGTGGCGTCGAGCGCCGCCACCTTGTAGCTCTCGGCCAGCGTCGGATAGTTGAAGACGGCCTGGACGAGATAGTCGACCGTGCCGTCGAACCCCATCACGGTCTGGCCGATGTGGACGAGCTCGGTCGCGGTCGTGCCGAAGGCGTGCACGCCCAGGAGCCGGCGATCCTCCGCCGAGACGAGCAGCTTCAGGAGCCCGTAGGCGTCGCCGAGGATCGCGCCGCGGGCCAGCTCGCGGTAGCGCGAGATCCCGACCTCGTACGGGCGCTGCTCCTGGGTCAGCTGCTCCTCGGTGCTGCCGATGAAGCTGATCTCCGGGATGGTGTAGATCCCGATCGGAAGCGCGGCCGAGATCGGCTTCACCTCGATCCCGCACGCGTGGGCGGCGGCGAGCCGGCCCTGCTCCATCGACGTCGCCGCGAGGCTGGGGAAGCCGATGACGTCACCGACCGCATAGATGTGGTCGACCGGCGTGCGGTAATGCTCGTCGACCGAGATCCGGCCGCGCGCGTCGGCCTCGACGCCCACGTTCTCGAGCGCGAGCGCGTCGGTGGCGCCCTGCCGCCCCGCGGAGTAGAGGACGGTGTCGGCCAGGATGCGCTTGCCGCTCTTCAGGTGGGTGAGCGTGCCGCCGTCGTGCTGGTCGACGCCCACCACCTCCTCGTTCAGGCGGAAGACGACGTTCAGGTCGCGCAGGTGGTAGCGAAGCGCCTCGACGATCTCGAGGTCGCAGAAGTCGAGCAGCTGCGGCCGGGCCTCGACGACCGTCACCCGCGAGCCGAGCGCCGCGAACATCGACGCGTACTCGATCCCGATCACGCCCGCGCCGACCACGAGCAGCGCGTCCGGGACATGCTCGAGGTGCAGGATCCCGTCCGAGTCGATCACGGTGCGGTCGTTGAAGTCGACGCTCTTCGGGCGCGCGGGCCGGGTGCCGGCGGCGATCACGATCTTCTCGGCCGTCACCTGCCGCCGGGTGCCGTTGCCCTCGTCGACGAGCAGGGTGTGCGCGTCCGAGAAGGAGCCCGTCCCGTTCAGGATGCGGACGTGGTTTCGCGAGAGCTGGTCGTGGATGACGTCCGACTCGCGCTGGACCACCGACTGGGTGCGGAAGAAGAGGTCGCCCATCGTGACGTCGTCCTTCACCCGGTAGCTGTCGCCGTACATCGACCGCTGCGTCATGCCGGTGAGGAAGAGCACCGCCTCGCGCAGGGTCTTCGAGGGGATCGTGCCGGAGTTGATGCAGACGCCTCCGACCGTGCGCTGCCGCTCGACGATCGCAACGCGGCGGTGCAGCTTGGCGGCCTGGATGGCAGCCTTCTGCCCCGCCGGGCCGGAGCCGATCACGAGCAGGTCGAAGTCGTGGGCCATGTGCTGGGGAGACTACCCACCCGCGGCCGCGCCGACGCGCCCTCCTATCATCATCTTCACCGTGCCCATCGGCCTCGGGATCCTCGGCCTCGGCAGCGTCTACTGGACGCCCTACCGCACCGCGATCGAGCGGCTGGCCGCCGCCGGCCGCGTCGCGGTTGCGGCCGCCTACGACC
Source organism: uncultured Actinomycetes bacterium (assembly GCA_963805545.1). Classification (GTDB taxonomy): domain Bacteria; phylum Actinomycetota; class Thermoleophilia; order Gaiellales; family JAICJC01; genus JAICJC01. The sequence goes on along the minus strand of CAWDUU010000005.1, from coordinate 89,800 downwards.
CTGACGCCGAGAAGCGGGCGGCGGCCGACCGCGCCGCGGGTGCGGCGGTCGCGGTCGAGAGCGCCGAGGCCGTGCTGGAGCACCCCGGCGTCGACGCCGTGCTCGTGCTCACGAGCATGCGCGAGCACGGCCGCCTGGCCCGGGCGGCGCTCGATGCCGGAAGGCATGTGCTCGTCGAGAAGCCGATGGCGACGACGCTTCCCGAGGCCCGCGATCTCGCCGCCTCCGCCCGGCGCTCGGACCGGCTGCTGGTGTGCGCTCCGGCGGTGCTGCTCTCGCCCACATTCCGGGCGATCGCCGGCCGGGTCGCCGCCGGCGAGGTCGGGCGGGTCGTGCTGGCCCGGGCCCGCTACGGCTGGGCCGGCCCGTGGTGGGGCCGGTGGTACTACGAGCCGGGCGGCGGCGCCCTCTTCGACCTCGGCATCTACAACGTCACCAGCCTGTGCGGCCTCCTCGGCCCGGTGCGGCGGGTCGTGGCGATGGTCGGGACGGCGATCCCGGAGCGGATCGTCGAGGGCGCGCCGATCACCGTCGAGAGCGACGACAACGCCCATCTCCTGCTCGACTTCGGCGAGAGCCGGTTCGCGTCGGTGGCAACCGGGTTCACGATGCAGCGCTACCGGTCGCCGGCCATCGAGCTCTACGGCACCGACGGCGTGATCCAGATGCTCGGCGACGACTGGGCGCCGGAGGGCTTCGAGGAGTGGCGCAACCCTGCGGGCGTGTGGGAGGTGCACCCCGAGACCGCGCCGCACTGGTCGTGGACGGCCGGCGTCGACCACCTCGTGGACTGCGTCGAACGCGGCGTCAGGCCGGTGATCGCGCCGGAGCACGCGCTGCACGCGCTCGAGGTCATGCTGGCCGCCAAGCGGTCGGCCGAGGAGGGCCGGGCGGTCGAGGTCGAGACCGGCTTCCCGGCGCCCGACTACTCGTCGCACCCGGCCGGGGACGGGGGCGAGCGGCGCGTGCACGACCCGCGAAGCGGCTGAGGTAGTGTGGCCGCCGTGGCGGAGATCGTCCTCGAGCAGGTCCGCAAGGTGTATCCGGACGGCACCACGGGGGTGGCCGGAGTCGATCTCGTGATCCCCGACGGCCGGCTCGCCGTCCTGGTCGGTCCGTCCGGCTGCGGCAAGACGACGCTCCTTCGGTGCGTCGCCGGCCTCGAGGCCATCACCGGCGGGACGGTCAGGATCGGCGACCGCGTGGTGAACGAGGTCTCGCCCAAGGACCGCGACCTGGCGATGGTGTTCCAGGACTACGCGCTCTACCCGCAGATGTCGGTCTACGACAACATGGCGTTCAGCCTGAAGCTGCGCCGGATGCCGAAGGCCGACGTCCGAAAGCGCGTCGACGACGTGGCGCGCACGCTGGGCCTGTCCGAGCTGATGCAGAAGAAGCCCGGCCAGCTTTCCGGCGGCCAGCGCCAGCGCGTGGCGATGGGGCGGGCGATCGTGCGCGAGCCGCAGGCGTTCCTGATGGACGAGCCGCTCTCGAACCTCGACGCGAAGCTGCGCGTGCAGATGCGCGCGGAGCTTCGCCGGACGCAGCGCGACCTCGGCGTCACGACGATCTACGTCACCCACGACCAGACCGAGGCGATGACGATGGGCGACATGGTCGCCGTCATGAAGAAGGGCGTCCTCCAGCAATGGGACGCGCCCGACGAGCTCTACAACAGCCCGGCCAACCTGTTCGTGGCCGGGTTCATCGGCTCGCCGGCCATGAACATGGTCGAGGCGCGCGTGGACGCCTCCGGAAACGGCGTCGCGGTGGAGTTCGCCGGCTTCCGGCTGGCGGTCGACGCTCAGGCCGCCGCGGCCCGCCCGGCACTCCGCGGCTACGCCGGCAAGAGCGTCGTCCTGGGCGTGCGGCCCGAGGCGATCGAGGACGCGGGCATCGCGCGCGAGGCCCCGCCGGAGCGCTCGCTCGAGATCGTGCCGGAGTTGTGCGAGGCGCTCGGCTCCGACCTGCTCGTCCACTTCACCCTCGATGCGGAGCCGGTCCTGACCGAGGACATCAAGGAGCTCGCCGAGGAGGCCGGGCTCGACGTGCTCGACGGGGACGCGGGCGCGTCCGACCGGCGCGCGGTCTGGGTGGCCCGCGTCAGCCCGCGCTCCGGCGCCCGCGAGGGGGAGCGGCTCAAGCTGACGGTCGACACCGGGCAGCTGCACTTCTTCGACGCCGAGACGGGCGCCGCGATCGGCTGAGCCGGGTGCATGTCGACGAGCTCGCGATCGACGAACCGCTCGTCCGGCGGCTGATCGCCGGCCAGTTTCCCGACTGGTCGGCGCTTCCGCTTCGCCGCGTCGAGCCGCAGGGCACGGACAACGCGATCTTCCGGCTCGGCGACGAGCTCTCGGTGCGTCTCCGCCGCCGCCGCGGGCCGACACGGCCCGGGGGCAAGGAGCGGGAATGGCTGCCGAGGCTGGCGCCGCTCCTTCCCTGCGAGATCCCGGTGCCCGTCGCGCAGGGGCGCCCGGGCGACGGCTATCCCTGGTTCTGGGAGATCCACACGTGGGTCGAAGGGGAAAACGTGCCGGTCGAGGAGCTCGACGCCGTGCAGGCGGCGCGCGACCTCGCGGCTGTCGTGCGCGCGCTCCAGGAGGTCGACCCGGCCGGAGCACCGCCGGGGCGCGGCGTCCCGCTGGCGATCCGCGACCGGGAGTTTCGCGGCTGGCTCGTGACGTTCACGGGCGATCCGGCGGTGGTCGCAGAGTGGGAGCGCGCGCTCGCGGCCCCGGCCTGGGACGGCCCGCCCGTCTGGCATCACGGCGACCTCGACGTTCGCAACTGGCTCGTCAAGGGCGGGCGCCTGAGCGGCGTCATCGACTGGGGCGCGATGGGCGTCGGCGACCCCGCCTGCGACGTGATGGTCGCCTGGAAGCTGCACTCGCACGCGGCGCGCGACGCCTTCCGCGATGCGCTTCCGACCGACGACGCGACGTGGGAGCGGGCCCGCGGGTGGGCGCTCTCGCAGGCGGTCGCCGCGCTGGCCTACTACACGCCCGCGAACAACCCGGCCCTGTACCACGAGGCGGCGAGCTGGCTTCGGCTCGTCATGTCGGAGTGACGGTCGTCGCGTAGGTGTCAGGGTGCGGCGCGGTGGCGTGAAGGCGGGCCTCGTCGGCCGTGACGCCGGCCCTGTCGAACGCGAAGAGCAGGGCCCCGACGGCGGGCTCGTGGGCGGCCGGGACGGCTCGCCCGCCGGGGATCCTCCGCATCAGCGTCTCGGCCAGGAGCCGCGAGGCGTGGCGGAAGACGCCGCCCGCGAGCACCACCGGGAACTCGCCGCCCGCCAGCCCGACCCGCTCGGCGCAGGCCTGCGTCTGCTCGCCGAGGATGCGCCCCTGGCCCGCGACGATGGCGGCGGCCACCGCGTCGCCGGCGTCGGCCTCGTCCAGGACGGCGGGAGCGAGCCGGTCGACGGCCTCGGGGCCCGGGCCGCCCCTGCGGGTCAGCTCGTGCAGAAGCGCGATCGGGTCGGGCACGGCGTAGGTGTCGAGCGCCCGGCGCGTGAGCGACGTCGGGGGGCCGTAGCCGAGCTCGGCCCGCCAGACCGCGGACAGCGCCTCGCGCGCCAGCGGCCGCGCGCCGCACGAGTCGGGCCAGAACCCGAGGTGGAAGACGTCGCCGGCGGCGTTTCGCCCGCTCGAGACGCCGTACGTCCCGCAGACCACGGCCGTGCCCACGCCGTCGGGCGTCCCGGCCCGGATCGCCCCCACCGCGTCGTTCACGACCAGCGGCTCGGACCGCAGGCCGATGCGGGCCGGAAGCTCGCGCCGCAGGAGCTCGAAGTCCTCGGCCCAGTCGGCGCCCGCGAGGCTGAAGCAGGCGGCGGCGACGTCGGCGGCAGTCGCCCCGGCCGCCGCCAGCGCCTGGGCCGCCGCCGCCGTGATCGACGCGAGGGCGGCGTCGGTGGACGGCGCGTTGTAGAGGTCGGAGTTGCCCGACCGGCCGGCGCCGAGGATCGAGCCGTCGCGGCCGGCCACGACCGCGACCGTCTTCGTGTTCCCGCCGTCGGCGCCGAGGAGAAGGCCGGACGCCACGCGTCTACGCGGCGAGGCGGTCCGGGAGCAGGTCCCGGTGGGCGGCGAAGAGCTCGTCGTAGAGCTCCTCCGCCAGGTCGAGGCGCATGACGAGCGGGTTCGCCGCCAGGGCGCGGATCGCCTCGCGGCGGCCGCCCGACCAGGCCGCCTCGGCCGCCACCGCCTGGTACTCGCCCAGCATCTGGACGAGGCCGCGGACGTGCCTGGGAAGCGGCTTCGCCGGGATCGGCTCGATGCCGGCCCTGTTGCAGCGGCCCTGGATCTCGACGACCAGGTCGTCGGGGAATCCGGGGAGGGCGCCGCCGGCGTTCGGGACGTTCACCGGGTGCACCTCGTCCCTGTCGTTGAAGATGGCGTCCATCACGTCGACGGCCAGCTCCAGCTCCTGGATCCCGCCGCGCGAACGGCCCGGATCGAGGTGCGGGTCGTCGGTCGAGGCCTGCTCCTTGTAGTGGCGCCAGTAGTCGGGCGCCCAGCCCATGATGTCCTCGGCGCGGGTCGTGGGCCTGGCCGCGAGCTCGCTCACGATCTCGTCGCGGAAGTAGTAGTACATGAAGTACTCGGCCGGGATCGAGCCCATCGTCGCGCCCAGGTGCAGGAGCCTGCGTGCGCTCGTCGAGAGCTCCGGGTCGTCGCGGCGCCGCTCCCAGGCGGCCTCGATGTGCGGGATCGCGTCCTCGCCGTCGTAGGTGTGCTCGACGCTCCAGCAGCCGTGGTTCAGGCCGACCATGACGGCCGACAGCTTCTCGGGGTCGAGCTGGGCGTAGCCCGCCATCTGGTCGACGAAGTAGATCGGCCCCTCGCACAGCGACACGCACTTGATCGGCGAATGGTGCGTCACGGCCTCGGCCACCAGGTTCACCGGGTTCGTGTAGTTGAAGAGCCAGGCGTCCGGGCAGATCTCCTCCATGTCGGCGCAGATCCCCTTGATGACCGAGATCGCCCGGAGCGCCATGAAGAAGCCGCCCGGGCCCTGCGTCTCCTGGCCGATCACGCCGTGGTTCAGCGGGATGCGCTCGTCCTTGGCACGGGCGCCGAAGCCGCCCGGCCGGAACGACGAGAGCACCGCGTCGCAGTCCTTGAGCGCCGCCCGCCGGTCGGTGGTCGCCGTCACGGTGAGGTCGACGCCGCGGGCGCGGGCCATCTTCTCGGCCAGCGTGCGGATCAGCCCCAGCCGGTCGGGGTCGAGGTCGACCAGCACCACCTCCGAGCCGTCGAACTCCGCGCCGTTGTTGTGGATGAGCGAGGCCATCGTGCCCGCGCCGCGGGTCGAGCCTCCGCCGATGTACGCCAGCTTGATCCGGGCCATGTCTACCCCTTTACCGCTCCTGCCAGCATTCCGCGGATGAAGTGCCGCTGAAGGAAGATGTACACGATCACGATCGGCGCGGCCACCAGCACCGACGCCGCCGCCACCTTCGTCGGGTCGCCCGCCCGGACCGCGCCGGCGAAGAAGCTGAGGCCCAGCGGGGCGGTCTGCTTCGACGGCGCGCCGCTCACCAGCACGAGCGCGAGCAGGAACTCGTTCCAGGTGTACGTGAAGACGAGCGCGCACAGCGTGAGCAGGGCGGGACGGGCCTGCGGCAGAAGCACGCGCACCAGGACGCCGAAGCTCGACGCGCCGTCCATGCGGGCCGCCTCGACGAGCGCGGGCGGCGTGGAGCGGAAGAAGGCCCGCATCCAGAACGTCCCGAACGCGACCGACTGCCCGATCTGCGGCAGGATCAGCGACCAGTACGTGTTCAGGATGCCGAAGTCCTGGAAGTCGTAGTAGAGCGGGATCACGGTCGCCTCGTAGGGGAAGATGATTCCGAGCAGGAAGAGCCCGAAGAGCCAGCGGTCGCCGCGGAAGCGCATCGTGCCGAAGGCGTAGCCGGTGCCGAGCGAGAGCACGGCCGAGACCGCGGTGACGGTGGCCGCGACGATGAAGCTCGACTTGAGCCCGGTGCCGAAGTCGCCCTCGTCCCAGGCCGCCCGGAAGCTCGACATGCTGGGGTCGGTCGGCCAGGCGAAGCCCGTGACGAGATCATTCTTGGTGTGGAGCGCCAGGAAGAGAATCGAAAGGATCGGGTAGATCGCCCCGATCGCAAACAGCGTCAGCACCGTGTAGGTGACGACCCGCTCGACCCGCGTGGCGCTCATCGCTCCTCACCCCGCGAGCTCACGTAGAGCACGATGCCTGCGAGCGCGAAGATCGCCGCGGTCAGGATGACCGCGATGGCGGCCGCGTAGCCGACCCGGTTGAAGACGAACGCGTTCCGGTACATGTAGAACGACGGCACATAGGTGGTCGTGCCGGGCCCGCCGCTCGTCGCGTTGTAGATGACGTCGAAGCTGCGGAGGGCGTTGATCGTCGTCAGGACGAAGGCGACGACGACCTGGTTTCGCAGGGCGGGCAGCGTGACCGCGAAGAACTCGCGCACCGCCCCGGCGCCGTCGACCCGCGCAGCGTCGTAGAGGCTCTGGGGGATGCTCTGGGCGCCGGCGATGAAGAGCACCATGCACAGGCCGTACGTGACCCACGTGCCGATTCCGCCGACCGCGGGCAGCGCCCAGGTGAAGTCGCCCAGCCACGGCCGCGCCAGCGATCCGAGCCCGACGTCCCGCAGAAGCTCGTTGAGCGGCCCGTTGTCGGCGTAGATCCACACCCAGGCCTGGGCAACGACGACGCCCGCGATCATCTGCGGCAGGAAGAGCGCGGTGCGGAAGAACGTGAACCCGCGCACCGGGTGGCGCGTGAGGATGGCCGTGAGGAGGAGGCCGAGCGCCACGGGCAGGAGCGCGTAGAAGACGATCAGCTCGGCCGAGTGCTTGAACGAGTCGCGCACGAGCGGGTCTGAGAAGGCCTCGCGGTAGTTGGCGAGGCCGATGTAGTGGCCGACCGTCAGCCCGTCCCAGTCGAAGAACGAGAGCTCGACCGTGTGGAGGAGCGGCGCGAGCGTGAAGAGCCCGTAGAAGACGAGGCCCGGCAGGATGTAGAGCCAGGCGACGTTGCGCGGCTCCCCCGGAGCCCTCTTCCGGGCGCGGGCACGGTCGCGCGCGGCCGTCTCCGAGCCGAGCTGAGCCGCCGTCTCAGTCGCCATCTACATCTACTGCTGGAGCGTCTGGTCGAACTTGTCCCAGTCGTCCTGCACGTTCTTGGCCATATCCTGGGCCGAGATGCGCCCGGCGAGCAGGTCCTGGAAGTTCGAGGCCAGCGTGTCGTACATCGTCGGCGACGCCCAGTCGGTGTAGAGCATGAGTCCGTCGTCGTCGGCCACCTGCCGGAACGCATCGGTCACCTGGGTCAGGAAGGGGTCGCCCGCCGGCGGTGCCGCCGCATTGGACGGCGACGGGATCTGCTGCTGCTCGTACATCAGCTTCTGGGCCTCGGGCGAGGCGATGATGTAGTTGAGCCAGGCGGCGGCCAGGTCGGGGTACTTCGTCTTCGCCGAGATGTGCCACGGCCCGGAGAGCCCGCCGACCCCGGCCCAGGTGCCGCTCGGGCCCGGCGGGATGTTCATCACCGCCGCGTTCGACCCCAGGCCGGACTTGATGATCGAGGCGTCCCAGTCGCCGCCCATCCAGAAGACGCCGTTGCCCTTGGCGAACTCCGCCGCAGACTGGTCGTACTTGAGCGCGTTGTAGTCGCTGTTGAAGTAGCCGTCCTTGGCCCACGACTGGTAGGTCTCGAGGGCCTTGATGTTGTCGGGCGTGTTCCAGGTCGACCCGGGCACGTGCTGGATCCAGTTGCGCTCGTCCTGCGCGCTGAAGAACGCGGCCTGGATGCCGCCGAACATGTGGATCGTGCCGTAACCCTCGTTGTTCCCGAACTCGATGACGGGTTCGCTCTTGGGAAGCTTCGACCGCATGTCGGCGAGCATCGAGTTGAACTCGTCGAACGTCTGCGGCATGCTCGACGGGTCGTACCCCAGCTGCTTCAGCTTCTGGGTGTTCACGTAGACGTTGATGTTCTGTCCGGTCTGGGCGACGCCCCACGTCGGACCCTGGCCGAACGTCACGCCGTCGTTCGTCCACCGGAACATCGACCAGGTCGACGGCGAGTACCACTTGTCCCAGCCGTACGCCTTGATGTAGCGGTCAAGCGGGACGATCAGCTTGGCCTTCACGAGCTGGGAGTCGGTCTGGTAGCCCTGGTTCCCCTCGGTGATGTCGGGCCCCGAGCCGGACGCGAGCGCCCGCGGCACCACGTTCACCAGGCTGTTGAAGTCCTTGAAGACCATGTCGATCTTCACGTTCGGGTACTGCTGCTCGAAGTTCGCCGAGAGCTCCTTGAGGACGGGCTCGAGGCCCGGGTCCTGGTTGTCGTACGACCAGATCAGGAGGTGCACCGGGCCGAGCTTGTCGAAGCCCGCCTTCTGCACCGCACCGGACGGCGTCGAGCCGCCGGAGCCCGGAGACGAGCCGGGAGTGCCGCCGCATCCGGCCGCCGCGGTCATGGTCACGACCGCCGCCACGATCACCAGGTTCCTGATGGCCAGGTGCCGCTTCATCTGTCCCCCCGTCCGTTGGGCTCGGCGGGCTGACTCTACCAAGCGGTCGGGCGGGTGCACAGCGTGCTCTGGTACCATCGCCCGCCGTGAGCGCCGGGGGGTATTCGCCGTCGCCGCGCCCGACCTTCGACCGGCCGACGGCGATCCGTGGCGCGGCCGCCACCCGCCATATCTGGGGGGATGCGGAGTCGGGCGAGGTCGCCGACCGCATCTACGCGTCCACCGAGCGGATCCATGCGCTCGTGTTCTCGCTGCCGCGGGGCGGGTCGTTCCGGCACTCCCGCGAGTACCGCACAGTCTTCGGCGCCGACGAGGTGCTGCACGTGCTCTCGGGAACGATGGTCGCCGCCAACCCCGAGACCGGGGAGGTGCACAAGGTCGGGCGGGGAGAGCGGCTCATGTTCGGCCCCGGCACGTGGCACCACGCCTTCGCCCACGGCGCCGAGGCGCTCGAGGTGCTGGAGCTCTTCGCCCCGCCGCCTGCCACGGGTACCTCGGGGGCGTATGCGCGCACGCGCCCCTACCTCGAGGAGTCCCTCTACGCCGACGACGACGCGCTGGGATCGACGCCCGGCGACCACGTTCCCGGCACGATGCGCGTCCTGCGGCCCGCCGAAATCGTCTGGCGGCGCGACCTGGGCGTCCTCACCGGGATCGTGGCCAGCACCGAGCACCTGACGGTCGTGACGCACGAGCTGAACGCGGGCGAGGCGGCCGCACCCCACGCGCACGGCGGCGACGAGCTCCTCTACGTGCTGGCGGGCACGCTCTGGGTGCGGGCCTGGCACGGCGATGAGGCGCACGTCTTCGAGCTCCAGCCCGGCGATGCGTGCTACGTCCCGATGGGCGACGGGCACGAGTACCGAAACCACGGCTCGGGCCTCGCCGAGGCGATCGCGGGGATCGCGCCGGCCTATCTGCCGTGACGCGCGCGGTCGGGATCGACGTCGGCGGCACGAAGATCGCCGCCGGGCTGGTGGACGTCGCCCGCGGCGAGGTGGTCCGCTGGGAGCGGGTCGCAACCGCGCCGGAGCGCGGCGGGGCGGCCGTGCTCGCCGACTGCGCGGCGCTCGCGGAGGTGCTGGGCGGCGACGGCGTCCCGGTCGGTGTCGGGATCTGCGAGGTGGTCGGCCGCGACGGCCAGTTGACAACCGCAGAGACGATCGAGTGGCGCGATCTTGACGTCCCCGCCGCGTTCGGCGGGGGCGCCGTGACGGTGGAGTCCGACGTGCGCGCCGCGGCGCTTGCCGAGGCCCGGTTCGGGGAGGGCGCGGGGCTCGGGTCGTTCCTGCACGTCATCGTCGGCACGGGCGCGGCGGCCTGCCTTGTCCTCGGCGGACGGCCCCACCGGGGCGAGCATGGGAACGCGATCATCCTCGGCGCGCCGCCGGTCGAGCGGCTGGCGGGCGGGGCGACGCTCGGCGAGCGCGTCCACGACCCCGGCGCCCGCGCCGAGGCGGCGGCGGCGGTCGGCCGAGTCCTCGCCGTGCTCGTGAACGCGCTCGATCCGGCCGCGATCGTGGTGGGCGGCGGGCTGGGCGCCTCGGCGGGGTTCGCCGACGGGATCGCCGCGGCGCTTCGGCCCGCGATCTGGTGCGAGGCCACGCGCGACGTTCCCGTCGTCCCGACCGCCCTCGGCGACCGGGGCGGCGTCATCGGCGCCGCGCTGGCGGCGGCGGACGGGAGCGCCTGATGTGGCGCGACACCGGTCTCTGGGCCGACGTGCGCGAGCTGCCCGGCTCGGTCGCCGGGACGCTCGACGCGGCGGACGGGTTCGACGAGACGGCGGCGCTCCTGTCCGCTCCGGGCGTGCGCCGGATCGTCGCGAGCGGGAACGGCGCCGCCTATTACGTCGCCCATGCGCTCTGGCTGGCGGCGGCGGCGGCGGGCGACGGGCCCGAGGTGGTGGCGGTCCCGAGCGGCCTTCTCGCCGGCGCATGGTTCCGGTTCCGGCCGGGAGACCGCCTGCTGGCCGTCTCGTCGTCGGGGGAGTTCCGTGACCTGGTCGAGGCCGTCGAGGCGGGCTCTGTGCCGCATCCCTACGCGGCGATCACGGCGACCGCCGGCTCGACGATCGAGCGCGGCTCCGGCGCGCGGGCGCTCCAGCGCGTGCTCGGGCAGCGGGCCGTGACCCACACCCAGGCCCTGGCCGGCGGACTGGCGAGCGCGCTCGCGGTGTGGGCGCGCCTCGCCGGCGACACGGCGCTGGCCGGCGCGCTCGCCGCGCTCCCCGAGGCGCTGGCCGCCGCGGTGGCCGAGGCCGAGGATTGGGCGGCCGGCCTCGGCGACCTCCAGCCGCCCCCGGCGGCTGTCGCGTTCTCGGGCGGTCCCGGGTGGGCGGCCGCGCTCGAGGCGGCGCTGCTCCTGAAGGAGGTGGCGGGCGTCCCGGCCGAGGGCGTCGATGCCCGCGAGGGCGCGACGTCGGCGGCGTACGCGCTCGGCGCAACCCACCTGGCGGTCTCGCTTCCGGTCGGCGACCCGGCCGAGGCCGAGGCCGAGCGGGTGTGCGCCGAGGCCGGCGCGCGGATCGTCCGCTGCCCGGGCGGAGAGCGCTCGGATCCGCGCCTGGCGCTTGCGACGACGCTGCCGTCGGCGACCGCGCTCGCGGCCGTCCTGGCCGAGCGGGCGGGGCTCGACGCCGACCGCCCGGCCTGGGTCGACGCCTACTACCGCACGGCCAGGCGGCCCTCACGCAATTGAGGCGTCAGGCCCGCGGAATCGCATCTACTCTGGGGGCGTGACGAAACTCCGCTCACTCTTCCGCCGGCACGAGCGCCGCGTCTGGGTTCTCTGGGCGATCGGCGTGCTCGTGCTCGTCGCCACACCCTATGCGCTGTCGGACCCCGCCCTCTGGATCTTCGTCGCCGACCCGGAGCTGCTCGCCCTGGCCGCGCTCGTCGGGGTGGCCCTCCTCCGCGAGAGCCTCTCGCTCCACGTCGTCCACCTGCGGGCGATTCTGGCGCTGCGCCGCTAGGCCGGCGCGCCACGGCGTGAAACACCGGGGCCTGTCGCCGATGTTTCACCGCACATGGCTCAGACCACGAGGAGGCCGTGCGAGACGGTGACCGCCGGTCCGCCGACGTGCACGACGTCGTCCTCCACGCGCAGCTCGACGTAACCGCCACGGGCCGACGCCTGACGGGCGCGCAGCGACGTCTTTCCGAGCCGCGCCGCCCAGAACGGGCCCAGGCTGGCGTGCGCCGAGCCGGTCACGCTGTCCTCCGGGATGCCGATGGCCGGGGCGAAGAAGCGGGACGTGAAGTCGACGCCGTCCCCGCCCGGAGCGGTCACGATGAGCCCCCGAGCGTCGAGAGCCGGGAGCGCATCGATCGCCGGGACGGCCGCGGCCACGGCGGCCGGGCTGTCCAGCAGGGCCAGGTGGTCGAGCGGCGTGCGCCAGACCGACTCGACCGGCACGCCGATCGCGTCGACCAGGCTCGGGGGCGGAGGCGCCTCGGCCACGGCGCCGGGGTCGAGCGCGACGAAGATCATCCTGTCCTCCCGGGCGGCGCCGATCTCGCCGGCCGGGGTCTGGAACGTCACGCTCGTCCCCGGGTCGCCCATCCCCGTCTCCCACAGCACGTGCGCGGCGGCCAGCGTCCCGTGGCCGCAGAGCTCGAGCTCCGTCTCGGCGGTGAACCAGCGCAGGCGCCACGCGCCCTCGACCGGCGCGACGAATGCCGTGGCCGGCATGCGCAACTCCGAGGCGATCGCCTGGAGCCAGGCGCCCTCCTCCTCGCTCTCGAGGATGCAGACCGCGGCCGGGTTGCCGGCGAACGGGCGCTCGGTGAAGGCGTCGACCTGAAACAGCGGCAGCGTCACGCCGCGCCGTCCCGGACCGTCTCGAACGCCGCCGCTGCGGCTTCGAGGTCGTTACGGCTGTGCGCCGCCGACATCTGCGTGCGGATGCGGGCCTTGCCCTGGGGCACGACCGGGTAGGTGAAGCTGACCGCGTAGACGCCCTGGTCGAGCAGGCCGCGCGCGAACTCGCCCGCCTTCACCGCATCGCCGAACATGACCGGCACGATCGGGTGCTCGCCGGGCAGGATCTCGAAGCCGGCGGCCGACATCCGCCGCCGGAACCAGGCCGTGTTCTCGCCGAGGCGCGTGCGCAGCTCGGCCGACGTCTCGAGGAGGTCGATCGTTGCGAGCGCCGCTCCCACGATCGGCGGGGCGAGGCTGTTCGAGAAGAGGTACGGCCGCGAGCGCTGGCGCAGGATCTCGACGATCTCGCGCCGCCCCGACGCGTAGCCACCCGAGGCGCCGCCCATCGCCTTCCCCAGCGTGCCGGTGAGGACGTCCACCCGGTCGACGACGCCGAAGTGCTCGGGCGTGCCCCGCCCGCGCGGCCCGACGAAGCCGACGGCGTGCGAGTCGTCGACCATCACCAGCGCGTCGTGCTTCCCGGCCAGGTCGCAGACGCCCTGAAGATTGGCCAGATAGCCGTCCATCGAGAAGACGCCGTCGGTTGCGATCAGCCGGTGACGCGCGCCGGCCGCCTCCGTGAGGCACCGCTCCAGATCCTCCATGTCGCCGTTCCGGAACCGCAGCCGCTGGGCCTTGCAGAGCCGGATGCCGTCGATGACCGAGGCGTGGTTCAGCTCGTCGGAGATGACGGCGTCGTCGGCGGTCAGGAGCGCCTCGAAGAGGCCGGCGTTGGCGTCGAAGCACGACGAGTAGAGGATCGTGTCCTCGGTCCCCAGGAACTCCGAGATCCGCTTCTCGAGCTCGGTGTGGATGGTCTGGGTGCCGCAGATGAAGCGCACCGACGCCATCCCGAACCCCCACCGGTCGAGCGCCTCGTGGGCGGCGGCGATCACGGACGGGTGGCTGGCGAGGCCCAGGTAGTTGTTCGCGCACAGGTTCAGGACGTCGCGGCCGCCGACCTTCACGTGCGCGCTCTGCGGCGTCTCGATCTCCCATTCGTCCTTGTAGAGCCCGGACTCCCGCAGGCCGGCCAGCGTGCCGGCGAGCTCCTCCTCCAGCGTGCTCATACGTCCTCCCAGCTCATGACGATCTTGCCCGAGCTCCCCGAGGCGGCCGTTGCGAACGCCTCCTCGTGGTCGCGGAACGAGTAGCGGTGGGTGATGACCGGCGTGATGTCGAGCCCCGACTGGAGCAGGACGGTCATCTGGTACCAGGTCTCGTACATCTCCCGGCCGTACACGCCGCGCAGCGTCAGCATGTTCGTGATGACGGTGCTCCAGTCGAGCGCGAACTCCTCGGACGGGAGGCCGAGGACGGCGATCCGGCCGCCGTGGGACATGCCGGCCACCATCGCGTGCAGCGCGTCGGGGCTGCCCGACATCTCGAGGCCGATGTCGAAGCCCTCGGTCATCCCCAGCTCCCGCTGGACGCCCGCGAGATCGCGTTCGCGCGGATCGACCGCGAGCGTGGCACCCATCCGGCGGGCGAGGTCGAGCCGGTAGGGGTTCAGGTCGGTGACGACGACGTGGCGGGCGCCGGCGTGGCGGACGACGGCGGCGGCCATGCACCCGATCGGTCCGGCACCGGTGACGAGGACGTCCTCGCCCAGCACGGGGAACTGGAGCGCCGTGTGCACCGCGTTCCCGAACGGGTCGAAGATCGCCGCCACGTCGGGGTCGATGCCGTCGGCGTGGTGCCAGATGTTCGTCATCGGGAGCGCGATCAGCTCCGCGAACGCCCCGGGGCGGTTCACGCCGACGCCGCTCGTGTGCGCGCACAGGTGGCGGCGGCCGGCCATGCAGTTGCGGCAGCGTCCGCACACCACGTGGCCCTCGCCCGAGACGACGTCGCCGGGGTGGAAGTCGCTCACGTTCGACCCGACGGCGACGATCTCGCCCACGAACTCGTGGCCGATCGTCATCGGGACGGGGATGGTGCGCTGCGCCCAGGCGTCCCAGCTTCGGATGTGCAGGTCGGTGCCGCAGATGCCGGTGCGGCGGACGCGGATCAGGACGTCGTTCAGCCCGTGCTCGGGCTCGGGGACGTCCTCCAGCCACAGGCCCGGCTCGGCGAGCTTCTTGACCAGCGCCAGCATCGCTCGCATCGTACGCCCCGGGAGGTTCCTTTACGCTGGGTCTCCGCCTTGGTAGCATGGCCTGTTGCGCCGGTTCCGAGAACCATCCGGCGCCAGCCGCCGCCCGCGCCCCAATCGACGTCCTTCCCCGAACCGCGCCCTCGCGTGCGCCCGCTCGGGGACCTCCCCCGGCATGGAGTCATCGTGTCCGCCCAGCCTGCTGTCGAAGTCCGCGACCTGCGCAAGGAGTTCATCCGCCGTGACGGCGACGGCGGCGTGCGCCGTCGCCGGCGGCGCAAGCGCGTGGCCGCCCTGCACGGCGTCACGTTCTCGCTTCGGCGCGGCGAGTGCGTCGCCATCCTGGGCCAGAACGGCTCGGGGAAGTCGACGCTGGTGCGGCTGCTCTCGACGCTGCTCCTGCACGACGGCGGCTCGGCGCACGTGTTCGGAAACGACGTCTTCCGCCGGCCGCGGGCGGTGCAGCGGCTGGTGAACCGGGTCTCGGTCGAGGCGTCGTTCTTCAAGCGCATGTCGCCCGCCGAGAACCTGAGCTACTCGGCCCGCTTCTACGGCATGACCCCGCGCCAGTCGCGCGAGGCGATCCCGCGCATCCTCGAGCGGGTCGGCTTCCCGCCGGAGCGGCGCGGCGAGCCCATGGAGGACCTCTCGCGCGGCATGCAGCAGAAGATCGCGCTCGCCCGGGCACTCCTGGTCGCGCCGGTCCTGCTCCTGCTCGACGAGCCGACGACGGGGCTCGACCCGCGCTCGAAGCTCGAGGTGCAGGAGTTCATCCGCTCGCTCCGCCAGGAGCATGACTCGACAATTCTGCTCTGCACCCACGACATGGCCGAGGCGGAGGCGCTCGCCGACCGCATCGGGATCCTGCACGAGGGCGCGCTCATCTGCCTCGACACGGCCGACGCGCTCAAGGCCGCCCATGGCGCCGAAACGCTCGAGGGCGCGTTCATGGCCGCCACCGGCCGCCAGTTCGAGGACGAGGGAGGTGAGGCGTGATCCGGCTCGACACCGTCGCCCTGCGCCGCGAGCTGATCGGCTTCGCCGGCATCGTCGAGCGCAACACGTACCTGATCCGCCGGTTCGTGTGGTGGGAGGTGGCCTGGTTCCTGTACACGGTCGCCAACACCCTCACGATCGTCTTCATCGCCAAGGGCGCCGAGGCGGCCGGCTACAAGCTCGACGTGAACCGCGAGACGATCGTGCTCCTGATCGGCGCGGTCGTGTGGTCGTACCTCGGCCTGCTCTTCGAGATCGTGACCGAGACGGTGGCGTGGGAGCGCTGGGAGGGCACCATCGAGTACACGTTCATGGCGCCGCTCTCGCGGCCCGCGCACCTGCTCGGCATGGGCGCCTTCGCCGTCGTCTACGGCGTCCTGCGCACGGTGCTCCTCTTCGGCGTCGTGTCGGAGTTCCTCGACGTCACCTTCGTCCACGCCGACTTCGGCGCGGCGATGGTCGTCCTGGCCGCGTCGTCGTTCTCGTTCGTCGGCATCGGCATGATGACCGCAGTTCTGCCGCTCATCTCGCCCGAGAAGGGCACGCAGCTCGGCTTCATCGCCCAGGGGCTCCTGCTCGTGATCTCGGGCGTCTACTACCCGGTGTCGGTGCTGCCGCAGTGGATGCAATGGCTCTCGGTCGTCTCGCCGGCGACGTACACCCTGGAGGGCGCGCGCAAGGCGGTGCTCGACGGCGCGGGCGTCTCGGCGCTCTGGGGCGACATCTGGCCGCTGCTCCTGATCGGCGTCATCGCGATCCCGGCCGGCCTCGCCGTGTTCGCGCAGGGCGAGCGCTACGCCAAGCGCCACGGCCGGCTCAAGCGGTCGGGCTAGCCGAACAATCGGAGCGCGGCTACAGCGGCGCGACCTTCCCCAGCGCGGTGTAGGTCGCGGCGTTCTCGGGCGCGACGACCGCCACGGTGCCCGAGGAGGTCGTACGCTCGCCGACCACGACGCCGCCGACCGTCGAGTAGAACCGGCCCACCCCGCCGGCCAGCGGGATCGTCTTGGCCGGCGTGCGCGATCCGAGCAGGGACGGCGGGATCACCCGGCCGTACGTCCACACCGTCGTCCGCCCGTACGAGACCCTGACGGCGCTGCCTCCCGTGTAGCGAAGGAGCACGATGCCCGTGAGCGGGTGGCCGCGGTAGGCCCGCCCGAGCCACCACGGCGTGGGTTCCAGGGCCCGGGCCTGCGGGAGCGTGAGCCGCCGGTGGGAAAGCAGCCGGACGGGGACGCCGGGCGCGGTGACCTGCGTGATCCTCGTCCCCGGCGGGAGCTCGAGGTCGAGCAGGCCGGGCGAGACCTGCGCGGCGTCCTCGCGCGTGATCTCGCGGACGACGATCACGGCGAACGTGTGGGCGGGTGCCCCGAGCCGCAGCTCGCGCCAGGCGATCCGCACCGGCAGGAGCGTCTTCGCGTCGATCGTCGCAACCTGGACGATGCGGGAGGTGCCGAGCCGCTGCACCGGGAGCGACACCCGGTAGACCCGGCGGCCGTCCACCGTGTGCGCGTGTGGCCGCAGCGGGCCCGCGGCGGCGAGGGCGCTCCGGTAGAAGGCGATCGGGTCGACGGCGTCGGCGCACCCGCTCGCGATGGCGGTGCAGGAGGCCGCGACGACGGCGGAGTGGCCGACGGGGTCGTAGCGCGTCACCCGGCCGCGGTCGACCATGGTCTCGGCGACGACCGTCCCGTCGGTCGTGGACTGCGTCCAGCGCTGCCGGCCGCCGGCGGGTTCGATCCAGCCGGTGCGGACCGAGGCCGGGAACGACTCGCCGGGGCCGGGGCGCACGACCTCGGCCACCGAGAGGATCGTGTCGCGGTCGCCGAGCGCGGCAAGTGCGCGGGCCTGCACGTCGACGTCCACGGGGCCCGACGTGAACGGGAGCGCGAGCAGGATGACGGCGGCGAGCACGGCGGCCGCGGCGAGCCCTGCCGCAGCCACCCTGAGCCGCCGCCGCGGGGGGCGACCGGGGCAAACCGGTCGCGCCCGCTCGAGCGCCTGCTCCACATCCGCCGCCGCGACGTCGAACCGGGCTGCGGCGGCGGCGTCGCGAAGGACACGCGCGGTCGCGGCCAGGTCGGCGTCGGCCGGCTCGGCGCCGTCGAGCACCTCGGCGAGCCTGTGGGCGGCGATGCGCTCGTCAGCCCGAGACACGGACGCCCTCCCGCTCGAGCGATTCGCGCAGCTGCCGGCCCGCCCGCAGGACGAGCATCTGGCACGCGCCGGAGCTTCGGCCCATCAGCCGCCCGACCTCCGCGAACGAATAGCCCTCGACGAGCCGCAGGTGCACGGCCAGCTGCTGGTCGGCCGGCAGGCGCGCCAGCGCCCGCCCCAGGACGTCGCGGTCGGCGATCGCCTCGGTCGCGTCGGCAACGGGCGGGCCGCGGACCTCGTCGACCGGCACCGGCTCGCGCATCCGCTTCCTCAGCCGGTCGTTGGCCATGTTCGCCGCCACGCGGTAGAGCCACGCCAGCACCGGGCGGCCCCGGTAGCGCAGCCGGGGGACGCCGCGCCAGGCGGCCACGAACACCTCCGCGGCGACGTCGGCCGCCTCCTCGCGCGACCCGAGCCGGGCGGCGAGGTAGCGCACGATCTCGGGGTAGTGGGCGCGAAACAGGGCATCGAAGTCACCTTGGGAGCGATGGAACCCGGCATGGTCGTCGTCCGCCACGAATCAGCCGGTCCCCGGCCTCCGCAGCCTCCGGCCTGCGCCCGCCGCGGCGGCGAGGACGGCCACCGCCGCCGCCGCGACCGGCCATCCGTGGCCGCCGCCGCCGCTCGGCGCGGCCGGCCCGCGCACGAGCCGGTCGACGTCGGCACCGGCGTGGAACCAGCGCCCGTCGCGGCTCAGGGCGTGGTAGCGCGGGTAGTAGACCATCCAGCTCGCGCCGCCCAGCGACCAGGGCGTGACCTGGCTGAACCTGGCGATGACCGAGGAGTGGCGGCTCTGCCACACGGCGGTCGAGGGCAGTGGGGCGGGCTTCTGGTTGAACATGATCGCAAAGCCTGCGCCGTCGGCCCGGGGCCGGTCGTCCACGGTGACCGAGCTGATGCGGGGCGCGAACGCGCCGACGCTCGCGGCCGCCGCCGACAGGGCCGGGACGAGGCCGCGCCGCACCCGGATGCATCCGCCGTCCGTGCAGATCACCTTCGCCCCCGGAATGTAGAACGTGTCGGAGTCGGGGACCTCGTGGCGCGGCAGGAACCTGAGCCGGTAGTACGGCAGGAGCGGCGGCGCCTGCGCGCTCCGGCCGGTCCCGGCCAGCAGATCCATCCCGAGCCGCTGCTTCGCGGCCCACGCCCCGTGCACCGGCGAACATGCCGACGGCCCGCACACCTGGATCGCGCGCACGTATCCCTTGGCGTCCGCGCCCGGCGCCGCCGCGAGCGACGCAAGCACGATCGCTGCTGACACGATGACGAACCGTTTCATGTGCTGCCTCCTTCGATTCATGGGGCATATCCCGGCGGCGGCGCGAGATGTCACGCGGAATACACTTCGCGGCGTGGGACAGGAGATCGCCTGCACCGCATCGAGCAACGGGAGCCGGGTCGAGGGCCGCGCCCAGCTCGAGACCGACGAGCTCCTGTTCCGCGGCGACGGCGTGCGCCTGCGGATCCCCTACGCGACGGTCACGGCCGTGCGGGCCGACGCCGGCGTGCTCGAGGTCGACCACGACGGCGGCACGAGCGCCTTCGAGCTGGGCGACAGGGCGGCGCAGGTGGGCCCACCGGATCGCGAACCCGAAGACCGTGATCGACAAGCTCGGGGTGAAGCCCGGCCAGCGGGTGGCGCTGCGCGGCGTCGAGGCCGGCGGGTTCACGGCCGACCTGGAGGCCCGCGGAGCCGAGCTCGTCGAGGACGGCGCCCACCACCTGTTCGTCGCGGTCGAGACGCACGCCGACCTCGCGGCCCTGCCCGGCCTCGTGCCGCTGATCGCCCGCGACGGCGCCGTGTGGACGCTGCGGCGCAAGGGCCGCAGGGACCTCACCGAGGCCGACGTCATGGCGGCCGGCAGGGCGGCCGGACTCGTCGACGTCAAGGTCGTGCGGTTCTCCGACACCCACACCGCCGAGAAGTTCGTCATCCCGGTCGCCGACCGGTGAGGATCGCGCTCCTCGCACCCGCCTGGTTCGCGGTGCCTCCGGTGCGCTACGGCGGCATCGAATGGGTCGTCTCGCATCTTGCCGACGGCCTCGTCGAGCGGGGCCATGACGTCACCCTCTTCGCCGCGGGCGACTCACAGACCAAGGCCACGCTCGCCACGAGCTACGACGAGCCGCCCAGCTACCGCATCGGGCTCTCGCTGCCCGACCTGCACCACGCACTGACGTGTCTCGAGCGGGCGGGGGAATTCGACGTCGTGAACGACCACTCCGGGCCGCTGGCGTGCGCGCTCGGGCAGGTCGTCGAGACGCCGTTCTGCCACACCGTCCACGGCCCGCTCCGCGGCGAGCCGGGGCTGGTCTACACCCAGATCGCGAGCGTGTGCCCGCGTGTGCGGCTGATCTCGCTGTCGTACGACCAGCGCTCGCCGCTTCCGGATCTGCCGTGGCTTGCGACCTGCCACAACGCCATCGACCTCGACGACTACCCGTTCGATCCGGGGAACGACGGCTACCTGCTCTTCCTCGGGCGGATGTCGCCCGACAAGGGTGCTCACAACGCGGTGCGGATCGCCCGCGAGGCCGGCCTGCCGCTGAAGCTCGCCGGCAAGATGCACGACAAGCTCGAGCAGGAGCACTTCGACGCCACGGTGCGCCCGTTCCTCGGCGACGACGTCGAGTACGTCGGCGAGGTGTCCCACGACGAGAAGGTGCACCTGCTCCAGCGGGCGCTCCTCACCGTTTTCCCGATCCAGTGGCCGGAGCCGTTCGGCCTGGTCATGATCGAGTCGATGGCCTGCGGGACGCCCGTTCTCGCGACGAGCCTCGGGGCCGTCCCCGAGGTCGTCGAGCAGCGCCGCGGCGGGATCGTCGCCGACACCGTCGACGAGCTCATCCCGCACGTGAAGGAGGCGGCTGCGCTTGACCGCCGCCAGGTGCGGGCCGTCGTCGAGGAGAAGTTCTCGGCCGAGCGGATGGTGAGCGAGTACGAGGAGGCCTACACCCGCCTCGTCGTCAGTGCAGGAAGTGGCGCCGGCCGGTGAAGACCATGGCCGTGCCGGCGTGGTTCGCGGCGGCGATGACCTCCTCGTCGCGCACCGACCCGCCGGGCTGGATCGCGGCGGTGACGCCGGCGCCGAACGCGACCTTCGGGCCGTCGTCGAACGGGAAGAACGCGTCCGACGCGAGGACGGCGCCCCTGGCCCGATCGCCGGCCTTCTCGACGGCGATCCGCACGGCGTCCACGCGGCTCATCTGACCGGCCCCGATGCCGACGGTGGCGAGGTCCTTCACGAGCACGATCGCGTTGGAGTGCACGAAGTGCGCGATCCGCCAGGCGAAGAGCAGGTCGTCCCACTCGCGCTTGCCGGGCTGGGCCTCGGTCACGACCTGCATGTCGCCCCGGTCCTCGACCTCGAGGTCGCGGTCCTGGATCAGGATGCCGCCGAGGACGCGGCGCATGTCGCGCTCGCCGGGCGAGACCTTGCGCCGCTCGCGGTCCTCGAGCACCCGCGTCGAGGTCTTGGCGGCAAGCACCTCGCGGGCGCCGTCGTCGTAGCCGGGCGCGAAGAGCAGGTCGACCTTCGTCTCGAGCATCCGCCGCGCGAGCGCCTCCGTCACCGGCCGGTTGACGGCGATCACCGCCCCGAACGCCGCCTGGGGATCGGTGGCGAGCGCCTTCTCGTAGGCCTCGTCGATGGTCGCCCCGACCGCCGCTCCGGCCGGGTTGGCGTGCTTCACGACCGCGCAGCACGGCACCTGGAACGCCGAGGCGATGGTGCGGGCCGCCTGGAGGTCGGTCAGGTTGTTGAAGGAAAGGGGCCTCCCGCCGAGCTGCTCGATCCGCGACAGCAGGTGGCGGCGGGCGCCGGCGTCGCGGTAGAAGGCGGCCCGCTGGTGGGGGTTCTCCCCGTAGTTCAGGTCGGAGACCTTGACGAGGTCGAGCGCGACCCGCTCCGGGAACGGCTCCGTGTCGGAGAACCAGGCCGCGATCGCGGCGTCGTACGCCGCGACGTGCGCGAAGGCCTCGGCGGCCAGGTCGCGACGGGTGTCGAGCGAGAGCTCGCCGCGCGACGTCCGGATCTCGTCCAGCAGGAACCCGTACCGGTCGGGCTCGGTCACCACCGCGACCGAGTGGAAGTTCTTCGCCGCGGCCCGCACCATCGTCGGCCCGCCGATGTCGATGTTGGCGATCACCTCGGGCTCCGGCACGCCCCGGCGCATTGCGACCGAGCGGAACGGATACAGGTTGCAGATCACGAGGTCGATCGGTTCGATCCCGGCCGCTGCCAGCGAGCGCATGTCGTTCTCGTCGTCGCGGCGCGCGAGGATGGCTGCGTGCAGGGCGGGGTGCAGGGTCTTCACCCGCCCGCCGAGCAGTTCCGGGGCGCCGGTCAGCTCCTCGACCGTCGTCACCTTGACGCCGGCGTCGCCCAGGAAGGACGCCGTGCCGGACGTGGAGATGATCTCGATGCCCAGCTCGGCGAGGCCCGACGCGAGCGTCGTCAGGCCGTTCTTGTCGCTGACCGAGATGAGGGCCCGCTTGATGCTCACGATGCCGTTCCGAACTCGCGTACCGCCAGTGGCAGCAGCCGGTGCTCGACCTCGTGGATGCGGCGTTCGAGCTCCGCGGCGTCGCCATCATACGGAACCTCGACCGCCTCCTGCTTGACGATGGGCCCCGAGTCCACGCGCGGGTGCTCGACGTCGATCAGGTGCACGGTCACGCCGGTGACCCTGACGCCCTGCGCCATCGCGTCGGCGATGGCCGTGCGGCCGGGAAAGGCCGGCAGGAGCGACGGGTGCACGTTCATGATCCGGCCCGAGTAGCGGGCGACGAACTCCTGCGACAGGATCCGCATGTATCCCGCCAGGACGACCAGGCCAACGTCGTGGCGTTCGAGGAACGCCGCCGTCTCGTCCTCGTCGGTCGTCGCGAGGGCCGGGATCCCGGCGGCAGCCGCCCGCTCGAGGCCGCGGGCGTCGGGGCGGCTGGAGACCACGCAGGCGACGTCGATGTCCGGGTCGTCGATCAGCGCTTGGAGGTTCGTGCCCTCGCCCGAGATGAGGACGCCGACCCTCAGCGCAGGGTCACTCCCTCGCCCTCGATCACGCGCCCCGCGACGAAGCCGGTGGTGCCGCCCCGCTCCAGCGCCCTGAGCGCCACATCGGCCGACTCGGGAGCGACCACGCAGGCGAAGCCGAGGCCCATGTTGAAGACGCGCCACATCTCCTCATCCTCCACGCCGAGCGAGGCCAGCCACCCGAAGACGGGCAGCCGCTCCCACGTGCCGGTGTCGATCTCCGCGCCGAGCCCGGCCGGGAACTGGCGCGCCAGGTTGCCCGGAATCCCGCCGCCCGTGATGTGCGCCATCCCGCGCACGTCGACGGTGCGCGTCAGCTCGGCCACGGCCCGCGCGTAGATCGCGGTCGGCTCGAGCACGGCGTCGGCCACCGTTGCCCCCGCCAGCTCGGGCGGCGCGTCGTCGAGCCCGGCGCCCGCCCGTTCGAGCAGCTTTCGGACGAGCGAGAAGCCGTTCGAGTGAAGGCCGCTCGACGGGAGGCCCAGGATGGTGTCGCCGGCCTTGATCCGCGCGCCCGACACCAGCTCGCGCCGCTCGCAGACGCCGACGCAGAAGCCGGCGATGTCGAACTCCTCGGGCTCCATCATCCCGGGATGCTCGGCGGTCTCGCCGCCGAGCAGGACGCAGCCCGCGCGCCTGCACCCCTCGGCGACGCCCTCCACGAGCTCGCCGACGAGCCCCGGATCGATCCGGCCGCAGGTGATGTGGTCGAGGAAGAAGGCCGGGCGGCCGCCGCTCGTGATCACGTCGTTCACGCTCATCGCGACCGTGTCGATGCCGAGCCCGGCGTAGCGGCGGGCCGCGTGGCCGACGAGCACCTTCGTCCCGGCGCCGTCGCACGCCGCCGAGAGCAGCGGGTCGCCGACCGACGGCGCGAAGAGGCCCGCGAACCCGCCGTGGCCGCCGACGACCTCGCGGCCGTGGGTCGAGATCACGGCCGCGCGGATCCGGTCGACGACGGCGTCGGCCGCGTCGAGGCTCACGCCCGCCCCGGCGTAGGTCAGCGGGTCATCGCTCATCCCGCCTCGACCGGTTGGGCCTCGAACCGCAGCTTCGCGAGCCGCAGGTCGGCCGGGATCTCGGTCGGGTAGCGGCCGGTGAGGCAGGCCCGGCAGAAGCTCTCGGCCGGCCGGTGGGTGGCGTCGGTCAGGCCGTCGAGCGACAGGTAGGCCAGCGAGGTCGCGCCGAGCCGCCTACGCACCTCCTCGACGGAGCGGCCGGCTGCGATCAGCTGGCCCTGGTCGGCCATGTCGATGCCGTAGAAGCAGGGCGAGACGATCGGCGGAGCGGAGACGCGCAGATGCACCTCGACGGCGCCGGCCTCGAAGAGCAGCTGGACGAGCTGGCGCGTGGTCGAGCCGCGCACGATCGTGTCATCGACGACGACCACCCGCCGGCCCTCGAGGACCGTGCGCAGCGCGTTGAACTTGAGCTTCACCCCGCGGTCGCGCAGGCCCTGGTCCGGCTGGATGAAGGTCCGCCCGACGTAGCGGTTCTTGACGAGGCCCTCGCCGTAGGGAATGCCGCTCCGCTCGGCGTATCCGACGGCGGCCGGGATGCCCGAGTCGGGGACGCCGATCACGACCTCGGCCTCGGCCGGCGCCTCCTCGGCCAGGCGCGCGCCCATCCGCCGGCGGGCGTCGTGCAGGGTCTCGCCCTCCATGGTGGAGTCGGGGCGGGCGAAGTAGATGAACTCGAAGATGCAGAGCGAGCCGCCGTTTCGGTCGACGGCCTGGCGGAAGCGCGCGCCCTGCTCGTCGATCACGACCAGCTCGCCGGGGCGGAGCTCCCGCTCGAGCCGGGCGCCTATCAGGTCGAGCGCGCACGTCTCGGATGCCAGCACCCAGGCATCGTCGAGCCGGCCCACGACCAGCGGGCGGATGCCGTCGGGATCGCGGAAGCCGGCCAGCCCCCGCTCGGAGAGGACGACCGCGGCGAACGCGCCCTGGATGTCGCGCATCGTGTCGGCGACGGCGTCGGCCAGGTCGTCGGACGGGTGCTGGGCGATGAGCGCGGCGATCACCTCGGTGTCCGAGGTCGACCGCAGCCGGACGCGCCGCTCGCGCAGCTCGGAGCGGAGCGCCGACGTGTTGGTCAGGTTGCCGTTGTGGCCCAGCGCGATCGTGCCTCGGTCGGAGTGGCGCACGATCGGCTGGGCGTTCTGCCACACGGTGGAGCCGGTGGTGGAGTAGCGGGCGTGGCCGATGGCGATGTGGCCCGCGAGGCCCGACAGGCGCGGTTCGTCGAACACCTGGTTCACGAGGCCCATGTCCTTCATCGCCATCACCTGGGAACCGTCCGAGACGGCGATGCCGGCGCTCTCCTGGCCGCGGTGCTGGAGCGCGTAGAGGCCGAAGTAGGTGAGCCGGGCGACGTCGCGGTCGTGGTCGCCGGGCGGGTCGTAGATGCCGAAGACGCCGCACATCAGGCGTTCTCCTCGCCCAGCGCCCGCGGGATCGCGCCCTCGTACAGCTCGGCGGCCTCGGCCAGGCCGATCGAGGCGCCCGCCACCGAGATCCGCTCGCCGCCCACCGTGCCGACGCGGCGAAGCGGCAGGTCGCCCGCCAGCGCCTCGAGCTCCGCGACGTTCCCGGGCAGGGCCGAGATCACGGCCCGGCCGTCGCCCTCGCCGAAGGGGTCGCCGGGGTCGGGGGCGTCGACGCCGATCGCGCCCAGGATGGCCGACTCGGCGATCGCGATCGCAACTCCGCCCTCCGAGACGTCGTGCGCGCTTTGCAGCACGCGCCGCTCGGCGGCCGCGGCGAGAAACTCGTGCAGGCGCCGCTCGCCGGCCAGGTCCGGCTCGGGGATGCGGCCCTCGGTCGTCCCGTCGACCACGCGCTGGTAGGCCGATCCGTCGACGGCGGACGGGCCGTCGCCCGCGACCAGGACGACGTCACCCTCTTCACGGAAGGCGGCGGCGACGGCCAGGGCGGCGTCGTCGAGCACGCCGACCACGCCGACGACGGGCGTCGGGTGGATGGGGCGGCCGTGGTGCTCGTTGTAGAGCGACACGTTGCCCGAGACGACGGGGAGTCCGAGCGCCTCGCAGGCCAGCGCCATCCCCTCGATCGCCTCGGCCAGCTCGTAGCCGACGTCGGGCGTCTCGGGGTTTCCGAAGTTGAGGCAGTTCGTGACGGCGGCCGGCCGGGCGCCGGTGCAGGCGACGTTCCGGGCCGCCTCGCAGACGGCGCTCATCCCGCCGCGGCGGGGATCGAGCGAGGTGCGCCGGCCGTTCCCGTCGAGCGAGACCGCGATGGCCCGCTGCGACGGCGTGAGCCGCACGACGGCCGCGTCGCCGCCGGGGCGGACGACGGTGCCGGAGCCGACCAGGTGGTCGTACTGGCGGACTACCCAGCGCCGGCTGCCGATCTCGACCGACCCCAGAAGCGCCCGCAACGCAACATCGGGGTCTGACCCCGTTGTTGCGTCAGACAGCGGCTCGTCGCGCAGGCGGGACGGGCGGATGCGCTCGACCTCGTAGCGCGGGCAGCCGTCGGTGAGCGCGCTCACGGGGATGTCGCCCACCTGCTCGCCGGCGTGGAACGCGCGCAGGCGGCCGGTGGCGGTGATCTCGCCGATCACCGTCGCGTCGACCTCCCAGCGGCGGCAGGCCTCCTCGACGTCGGCGAAGCGCTGGGGCGCGACCACCGCGGCCATCCGCTCCTGCGACTCCGAGATCATGATCTCGAACGGCTCCATGCCAGCCTCGCGCAGCGGCACCCGCGAGAGGTCGATGTCGATGCCGACGCCGCCGCTCGCCGCCATCTCGGCGGTTGAGGATGCGAGCCCGGCCGCGCCGAGATCCTGGAGCGCCTCCAAGAGGCCGCGGTCGAGCAGCTCGAGCGTGCACTCGATCAGCTTCTTCCCGGTGAAGGGGTCGCCGATCTGGACGCTGGGGCGCTTCGCGGCCGAGTCCTCGCCGAACCCCTGCGACGCGAGCACGCTGGCGCCGCCGATCCCGTCGCGGCCGGTGCGCGAGCCGTACAGCACGACCAGGTTGCCGGGGCCGCCGGCCCGCGCCGAGGTGAGCCGGCCGGCCGGCAGCAGCCCGACGCACATCGCGTTCACGAGGCAGTTGTGCTCGTAGGCCGGGTCGAACTCCACCTCGCCGCCGACGGTGGCGACGCCGACGCAGTTGCCGTAGTGGCCGATGCCCTCGACGACGCGCGAGAAGAGGTGCCGCTGGTGCTCGGAGCCGAGGTCGCCGAAGCGGATCGAGTCGAGGATGGCGATCGGCCGCGCGCCCATCGCAAAGATGTCGCGCAGGATGCCGCCGACCCCGGTCGCCGCCCCCTGGAACGGCTCGACGGCCGACGGGTGGTTGTGGCTCTCGACCTTGAGGGCGACGGCCAGGCCGTCGCCGACGTCGATCACGCCCGCGTTCTCGCCCGGGCCCTGGAGCACGCGCGGGCTCGACGTCGGGAAGCGGCCGAGCAGCGGGCGCGAGTGCTTGTAGCCGCAGTGCTCGCTCCAGAGCAGCGAGAACACCGCCAGCTCGAAGTCGTTGGGCTCGCGTGCGATCAGCTCGTGGATGCGCTCGAACTCTCCGTCGGTCAGACCGAGGCTGCGATGGAGAGGCTGTGGCGTAACGGCGTTCAAGCGGCCGGCTGTTCGCGCGGGAGCTTGATCCTAGCGAACGCACCCGACTGCACCGTTCACCGCCAGGCGACCGTCAAGCCCCGAGACCGGGAGGAGGGATCCCGGGGCCAACGGTCGCTATCGCGTATGTTGAGAAGACGCTGCGGTGGGGCGGGTCGCGGTCGCGTTCCCGGCCGTGGTGGCGGCGGGGGCGGCGACGGCGGCCGACACGGCCGCTGCGGCGGAGGAGGAGAAGCGGGAGAAGCCTTCGAACGTCATGCCGGGCATGCTCGCGCGATCCTGGCCTCGTCGCAGTGCGGACGGCCGGTGAGTGGAGGTGCGGTTAACCCCACCCCGTTCGGTACCGTGGCAGCCATGGCGGCCGAGGCCCACGCGCTCCCGGCGGCGGTGCGGGCCGACAGGCGCGCCCTCACCGCGATCGCCGGTGGCCACCTGTCGAGCGACCTGTGCCAGGGAGCGGTGCCGGCGCTCCTTCCGTACCTGATCTCGCAGCGCGGGCTGTCGTATGCCGGGGCGACGGCGCTCCTCCTGGCGCTGACCGTCAGCTCGTCGGTGATCCAGCCCGCCCTCGGGCACGCGTCCGACCGGATGCAGGGCGCCTGGCTCATGCCCGCCGGCGTCCTGGTCGGCGGCGCGGGCATCGCGCTCACCGGCCTCACCGGGAGCTACGCCGCCACGCTCGCCGCGGTCGTCGTCGGAGGGATCGGCGTGGCCGCCTTCCATCCCGAGGGCGCCCGCTACGTGCCGCTCGTCGCCGGCTCGGGCGCCTCGACCGGGATGGGGCTCTACTCGGTGGGCGGCAACGCCGGCTTCGTCGTGGGGCCTGCCGTCGTCACCGCCGGGGTGGCCGTCTTCGGCCTGCGCGGAACGCTGCTCGTGGCCGTGATCCCCGCGTTCTCGGCGCTCCTGCTCTGGTCGGTGCGCCCGCGGCTTGTCGCCGCCGCGGCGGCCGCGCGGGCCGCGCCCGCCGGCGGGGCTGCGGGGGCCGACGACTGGGGCGCCTTCACGCTGCTCTCGGCGATGGTGGTGGCACGCACCGCCGTCGGGTACGGCCTTCTGGCCTTCGTCCCGATCTGGTTCGTGCGCCATCTCGACGCCTCGACCGGCGCCGGGAACGCCGCGCTCACGCTGCTCCTCGCCGCCGGCGCCGCGGGCACCCTGCTCGGCGGCCGCCTGGCCGACCGCTACGGCGCCCGGCCGGTGGTGGTGGGCGGCATGGCGGCGCTCTTCCCGCTGGTCGCGCTCCTGCCGTTCGCCGGCGAGGCGGCGGCCTTTCCGCTCTGCGCGGCCGTCGGCCTCGCGCTCGACGCCAACTTCGGCATCACCGTCGTCCTGGCCCAGCGGCTGCTGCCGAGCCGGCCGGGCGCCGCCTCGGGGATCGTGCTCGGCTTCGCATTCGGCCTGGGAGGTGCGGCCGCCGCCGGCCTGGGCATCGTCGCCGACCGCTCCGGCCTGACCTCGGTGATGGCCGCGCTCGCCGGCGTGGCGCTCGTGGCCTTCGTGCTCTCGCTCTTCTGCCGCGTGCCGGCGGACTAGACCGCGACGGGCGTGCGCGCCAGGTCGAGCAGCCCCTGGAGCAGCACCCGGCCGTGCGTCGAGCCGAGCAGCTCGTCGACGGCGTGCTCGGGGTGCGGCATGAGCCCGGCGACGTTGCCGCGCTCGTTCGTCACGCATGCGATCGACCCGACCGAGCCGTTGGGGTTCTCGGCGTAGCGCAGCAGCACCTGACCGCGCCGCTCGAGCTCCGCGACCTGCTCGGGCGGGGCGTACCAGCCGCCGTCGTGGTGCTTGATCGGGATCGTGAGCCGGTCGCCGGTCCTGGTTCCGGGGAGCCAGGCCGACTCGCGCTCGGCGACGAGCGCCGCGTCGTGGCAGCGGAAGCGAAGGCCCGCGTTGGGGCGCAGGATGCCGGGCAGGAGGCCGGCCTCCGTCAGCACCTGGAAGCCGTTGCAGATCCCGAGCACGGGGCCGCCGGCCCCGGCGTGGGCCCGCACCGCCGCCATCGCGGGCGAGAGCGCGGCCAGCGCGCCGCAGCGCAGGTGGTCGCCGAACGAGAACCCGCCCGGGACGATCACCGCCTCGGCGCCGCCCAGGTCGTCGTCGCGGTGCCAGATCCGCACGGGCTCGGCGCCCAGCACCTCGACCGCGCGCAGCGGCGTCGCGGTCGTCGCACGAGCCCGGAAAGACGAGCACGCCGACCCGGGTCACGCGCGCCCACCCGGTAGTCCTCGATCAGCGGGTTCGAGAGCACGCGCTCGGAGATCTCGTCGGCGATCCGGCGGGCGTCGGCCTCGTCGGCGGCCTCGATGTCGAGGTCGAAGACCTTGCCCGCCCGCACGTCTGCGACGTCGTAGCCGAGCCCGGCGAGCGACCTGCGCAGGGCCTCGCCCTGCGGGTCGAGGATGCCCTCGCGGGGCCGGACGGTGACCGTCACCCTCACCGGCCCACCCCCGCTGCCTCCATGTACGCGTCGAACGACCCGCCGGTCAGCCGCTCGTAGGCCTCGACGTAGCGGGCCCGCGTGCCCGCCACGACCTCCTGCGGGATCTCGGGGCCCGGCGGCGTCTTGTCCCAGTCGAGCGTCTCGAGCCAGTCGCGCACGTACTGCTTGTCGTAGGAAGGCGGTGAGCCTCCGGTCGCGTACTCGCCGGCCGGCCAGAACCGTGAGGAGTCGGGCGTGAGCGCCTCGTCGCCGAGGACGATCCGGCCCGTCTCGTCCTCGCCGAACTCGAACTTGGTGTCGGCGATGATGATGCCCCGCTCGAGCGCGTACTCGGCGGCCGTCTCGTAGATCTGGATCGACAGCTGGGCCAGCCGGTCGTAGCGCTCCTCGCCGACGAGCAGGATGCCGGCCTCGCGGTCGATGTTCTGGTCGTGGCCGTCGGTGGCCTTGGTCGACGGCGTGAAGATCGGCTTCGGCAGCTTCTGCGCCTCCACCATCCCGTCCGGGAGGCTGTGCCCGCAGACCGTGCCGGTGCGCCGGTAGTCCTTCCAGCCCGATCCGACCAGGTACCCGCGGACGACGCACTCGATCGGCAGCATCGTGAGCCGGTTCACGAGCATCGAGCGGCCGGCCAGGTCGGGTGCGCCCTGGGCCTCGGGCGGGTAGGCCGAGAGGTCGGTCGTGATGAGGTGGTTGGGCACGATGCCCTCGATCCGGTCGAACCAGAACTTCGAGAGCCCCGTGAGCACGCGCCCCTTGTCGGGGATCGGAGTCGGCAGGACGACGTCGAAGGCCGAGATGCGGTCGGACGCGACCATCAGCAGACGGTCGCCGAACCCGTACATCTCGCGGACCTTCCCCGACGCCTCGTGGAGGTCGTGGAGCGTGCTCGTCTCAGACATGGGCCACCTCGGAGGTTGTGAGCGTGCGGTCGAAGATCTCGTCGATGTGGACGAGGAACGAGTCGAGATCGAAGATCTCATCCAGCGCGGACGCGGTCAACGCGCCAGCCCCGGGGTCGGCCTCGAGCAGCCCGCGGAGCGGCAGCTCCTCGTCCCAGGCCCGAAGCGCGTTTCGCTGGACGACGGCGTAGGCGTCCTCGCGGGAGAGGCCGGCCTCGACGAGCCGCAGCAGCACGCGGCCCGAGAACACGAGCCCGTTTGACGCCTCGAGGTTTCGGAGCATCCGGCCGGCGTCGACCTCGAGGCCCTCGATCAGCCAGCGGGCGCGGTCGAGCATGTAGTCGAGTGCGATCGTCGAGTCGGGCAGGACGACCCGCTCGGCCGACGAGTGGGAGATGTCGCGCTCGTGCCAGAGCGCGACGTTCTCGAGTCCCACGAGGGCGTTCGCGCGCAGGATGCGGGCCAGCCCGCAGATGCGCTCCGCGACGATCGGGTTTCGCTTGTGCGGCATGGCCGAGGAGCCCTTCTGGCCCCTGGCGAACGGCTCGAACGCCTCGCGCACCTCCGTGCGCTGGAGGTGGCGGACCTCGAGCGCGAACCGCTCGAGCGTCGCTCCGACGCCGGCGATCGCGGCGAGCAGCGCCGCGTGGCGGTCGCGGGCGACGACCTGGGTCGCCACCGGCTCGCGGTCGAGGCCGAGCGCCCGGAGCGCCGACTCCTCGACCCGGGGGTCGCTGTTGGCGTAGGCGCCGACGGCGCCCGAGAGCTTGCCGACGCGGACGCCGGCGAGGGCGGCCTCGAGCCGGGCCCGGCCGCGCCGCAGCTCCATCAGCCAGCCGAGCAGCTTCAACCCGAACGTGGTCGGCTCGGCGTGGACGCCGTGGGTGCGCCCGATGGTCGGGACGTGCCGCAGCTCCTCGGCCCGGTGGAGGAGCGCGGCGTCGACGGCGTCGATCCCGGCGAGCAGGATCCGGCCGGCGTCGCCGAGCTGGAGCGCGAGGGCGGTGTCGACGACGTCGGACGAGGTCAGGCCGTAGTGGAACCAGCGGGCGTGCTCGCCGACCTGCTCGGCGACCGACTCCGTGAAGGCCAGCACGTCGTGGTGGGTGCGATCCTCGATCTCGCCGATCCGGGCCACGTCGACGCGCGCCCGCTCGCGCACCGCCTCGACCGCATCCGCGGGGACGACTTCCAGCTCCGCCCAGGCCGCCATCGCCGCGATCTCGACGTCCAGCCACCGGGTGAAGCGGCGCTCGTCCGACCAGACGGCGCCCATGGCGGGGCGGGTATAGCGGTCGATCAATCTGGGAGCCAGTCTATCGGAGAGGGAAGAGGGCACCCTCCGCTCGCGTCTGGTGGGCATCTGATCGTTCCCTGAGGAGGAGAGCCAGATGTCCCGCATGACCCGTATCGTCCCGAGCACCGTCCTGGCCGTCGCCGCTCTGGCGCTCGCGCCCGCCGCGCAGGCCAAGCCGGTCACCGGCCCGGCCGGCGGCCCGAACAACGTCAGCCCGATCGTCCAGTCGATCCAGGCCGCGAACGCGGACAAGCAGTCCGGTTCGGTCGTCACGACCGGCGACACGCCGCTTGCCAATCCGGTGCAGCTTCCGGAGACGCTGAGCGCCGGCCTCATGCACGCGAGCACAGTGCACGTTCCGGCCGACAAGATCCCGACGACCCCGGTCAGCGTTCCCGACTCGTCCGGCAACGGCTTCGACTGGACTGCGGCCGCGATCGGCGCCGGCCTCGGCGGCATCCTGATGGTGATGCTCGCCGCCGGCCTCGGCTTCCGCCGCCGCGGGCAGCTGGCCGCCTGAGCCGAAGGGCAGCCGACACCGAAGGGGCCCGGTCTCACCTCCCAGAGCCGGGCCTCTTCGGCTGGACCGGATCGGCCTACATCCCGCCGTCGGGCGGCGGGCCCTGCCCCTGGGCCAGGATCTTGGCCGCGTAGATCGCGGCGTTGCGCGCGCCGTTGATGGCCATGCACGCCACGGGCACGCCAGAGGGCATCTGCACGATCGAGAGCAGCGAGTCCATCCCGCCGAGGTCGGAGGTCTTCATCGGGACACCGATCACGGGCAGCTCGGTGTACGCGGCGATGACGCCCGGAAGCGCGGCGGCCTTGCCCGCGCCGGCGATGATGACGCGGACGCCGCGCAGGGCCGCGGTCGAGGCGTACTCGGCCACGCCGCGCGGGTCGCGGTGCGCCGACAGCACCTTCATCTCGAACGTGATCGCCCGCTCGAGCAGCTCGTCGGCGGCGGCCTGCATGACCTCCTTGTCGGACTCGGAGCCCATGAGGATGCCGACCTGCGGGCCGTCGGTCTCGAGCTCTGCCCACAGGTGCTTGACCTCGGGGGCGGGGGCGGGCTCAGGCATGCACGTGCTCCGTGCGCTCGGCCCCGAGGGCGA
Organism: uncultured Actinomycetes bacterium; assembly: GCA_963805545.1. Lineage (GTDB taxonomy): Bacteria > Actinomycetota > Thermoleophilia > Gaiellales > JAICJC01 > JAICJC01. The sequence goes on along the minus strand of CAWDUU010000005.1, from coordinate 56,694 downwards.
TGTCGGTGCGGTGCATGCTTCCCTCCAGCTGGATCAGGTCGACGGCGGCATAGGCGCGGCGGCGCGCCTCGGCGAAGCTCTCCCCGAGCGCGGTGACGTTGAGGACGCGGCCCCCCGCCGCGGTGAGGACGCCCTCGCGGGTGGCCGTCCCGGCGTGGAAGACCGTGACGCCGTCGATCGCCTCCGCGGCGGCGACGCCCGAGATCGCCCCGCCGGCCGCGGGCGCCTCGGGATAGCCCTCGGCCGCGACGACGACGCTCACGCACGCGTCGCCGCTCGCCGGAGCAGCCATGCCGGCGAGCGAGCCGGCCGCGGACTGCTCCAGAAGGTCGAGCAGGTCGGCGTCGAGCCGGGGCAGGATCGCCTGCGCCTCGGGGTCGCCGAAGCGCACGTTGAACTCGATCACGCGCGGACCGTCCGCGGTCAGCATGAGCCCGGCGTAGAGGCAGCCCCGAAACGGCGTGCCCAGCCGCGCAAGCTCGTTCACGACCGGCCTGTGCACGGTGGCGACGATCTCGTCGATCAGGTCGGCGTCGACGCCGGGAACCGGCGAGAAGGCGCCCATCCCGCCGGTGTTCGGGCCGTGGTCGCCGTCGAGGGCGCGCTTGTGGTCGCGCGCCGGCGCGAGCGGCACGACGCGCTCGCCGTCGCAGAGCGCGAGCAGCGACAGCTCCTCCCCGTCCATGCGCTCCTCGACCAGCACGCGCCGGCCCGCCTGCCCGAAGTCGCCCTCGACGAGGCAGCCCTCGGCTGCGGCCTGGGCCTCGGCGGCCGTGTCGCACACCGTCACGCCCTTCCCCGCCGCGAGCCCGTCGGCCTTGACCACGACCCGGCCGCCCATCTCGGCCACCGCCGCGTGTGCCGCCGCCACGGTGTCGCAGACGACGGCGCGGGCGGTCGGGACGCCGGCGGTCTGCATCACGCTCTTGGCGAATGCCTTGGAGCTCTCGAGCCGGGCGGCGGCGGCGCTTGGCCCGAAGCAGGCGAAGCCGGCGTCGCGGATCCGGTCGGCCAGTCCGGCGGCGAGCGGCGCCTCCGGCCCGACGACCACCAGGTGGGGCGCCACGGCCGCCGCAACCCCGGTGATCGTCTCGAGGTCGGTGAGCGACGCCGGATGCAGGGTCGCAAGCCGGGCGATCCCGGGATTGCCCGGCGCGGCGTGGAGCTCGGTCAGCCGCGGCGACTGGGCCAGCTTCCAGGCGAGCGCATGCTCGCGTCCGCCGGATCCGACCAGGAGCACTCGCATCGCCACGAGTGTACATGGCGCGCCTGCACCCGTCCGGCCCCGGGCCTCGGCCGCGCGTCAGCGCGAGTCGTCGCCGTGCGCCGGCGGAACCGGCGAGCCCGGCAGCTGCCCCCGCGTGCTGGCCGCGGCCCGTCCCAGCCGGTGGAAGCGGCGGACGCGAACCGGTGCGTCCTCGACGGCCGGCTCGCGCGCGGTTCCGAGGAGGAGCCCGAAGAGCCCGGCCGCGATGGCGAGCGCCACCGGCAGCCCGAACGCGAGCGAGAACGGGTCGTCGGCGTGGCCGGTCAGCCGCTCGATCCCGAACGCCCACTCGATGAGGACGCCGGCGACGAGGCCGGCGGCGGCTCCGGCGAAGAGGCCGCCGAACTGGCTGTGGCGCCTGTGCCGCTCCCTGCCCGGGCTCTCGGCTCGAAGCGTCGACGGCGGTTGGTGATGGCTCGTTGCCATGTACCCGCAGTGCCCCGGGGCGTGCGGGCTGAAACTAGTTGCGCTCGAGCCGCGCGTAGGCGTCGACGGCCCGCTCGCGGGCGCGGGTGGCCTTGGCGAGCTCGGGCCGGACGCGCTCCAGCTGGGCGTCCGAGAGCGCATGCCGGGAGAGCATGCTGACGTTGAGCTGGGCCAGGGTCGCCGCCGACCGGGCCGCGGCCTCCGCCAGGAGCGCTCCGGCCAGGGCGTCGCCCTCGAGGTTCCGGTTGCCGGTCTCGGCCATGTCCGCCGCCAGCGTCGCCACCTCGGCGGCGATCCGCAGCATGTGCATCGGGCACGCGATCGCGCCCGCAACGGCCGTGTCGAGCCGGGTGGTGCGCTCCGCGCCGGGTTCCATGCGCAGCGCCTCCAGCACCACCGCGTAGGCGCGACCGTCGGCGTAGGCGAGCGACGAGACCTCCTCGCGCAGCTCGTGCGCCCGGTCGCGCACGCGCTCGAGGCCCTTGGCCGAGGCGAACGACGCCGCCATCTCGACGAGCCCGGCCGCCATCGCGCACGTGACCGACGCGGCCGCGCCGCCGCCGGGGGCGGGCGTCCGGGCCGCGAGGTCGTCGAGGAACGCCGCGACGGTGGCGGTCATGTACGGGTCGGGCGTGCCGTTCGCGTCCGGCACGGCGGCTCGCCTAGAAGAGTCCGACGGTTCGTCCATCCTCGTCGATGTCCACGTTGAAGCCGGCCGGGGTCTTCCCCAGGCCGGGCATCTGCATGATGTCACCGCACAGCGCGGTCAGGAAGCCGGCGCCGGTGTACGGCCGGATGTCGCGCACCGGGATGCGGAACCCGGTCGGCGCGTTGGCGAGCGCCGGGTCGGCCGAGAGCGAGAGGTGGGTCTTGGCCATGCAGATCGAGAGCCCGGTGAGGCCGTCGCGGGTGAACTGCTCGATCTTCTGGCGCGCGGCGGGCAGGAAGTCGACGCCGTCGGCCCTGTAGACGCGCTTGGCGATCTTCTCGATCTTCGTGTCGATCGGATCGGAGTCCTCGTAGGCGAACGTGAACGAGCCCGGCTGGTCGCACGCGTCGGCGACGGCCTCAGCCATCCCCGCCGCACCCTCGCCGCCCTTCGAGAAGCCCTCGTTCAGGACGGCCGCGTGGGCGCCGTGCTCCATCGCCAGCCTCTGCACCAGCGCCACCTCCTCGTCGGTGTCGCCCGGGAAGCGGTTGGCCGCCACCACGCACGGGACGCCGAAGCCCTTGGCGTTCTCGATATGGCGGGCCAGGTTGGCCGAGCCCTCCTCGATGGCGCGCAGGTTGTCGGCGGCCGAGTTGCGGGGATCGTCCTCGAGCCCGGCGTGGTGCTTCAGGGCCTTGGCGGTGGCCACCATCACGACGGCGTTCGGCGCGAACCCGCCCGCCCGGCAGACGATGTCCATGAACTTCTCCATGCCCAGGTCCGACCCGAACCCGGCCTCGGTGATGAGGTACTCGCCGAGCTTGCGCCCGGCCAGGTCGGCGACGATCGAGCTGTTGCCATGGGCGATGTTGCCGAACGGGCCGATGTGCATGAAGCACGGCTGGCCCTCGAGGGTCTGGATCAGGTTCGGCTTGAGCGCATCCTTCAGGAGGACGGTCATCGCGCCGGCGCAACCCATCTGCTCGGCCGTGACGGGCGCGCCGTCCACGTCGTAGCCGACGGTGATGGCGCCGATCCGCCGCCGCAGGTCCTGGAGCGAGGTCGCCATGCCCATGATGGCCATGACCTCGGAGGCGGCGACGATGTCGAAGCCGGTCTCGCGCGGGATGCCGTGCGTGGCGCCGCCCAGGCCCGTGACCACGTGCCGCAGGTGGCGGTCGTTCATGTCGATCGCCCGCCGCCACGTGACCCGGTGCGGGTCGATCCGGCACTCGTTGCCGTAGAAGAGGTGGCGGTCGACGAACGCGGCCAGCATGTTGTTCGCGGCGGCGACCGCGTGGAAGTCGCCGGTGAAGTGCAGGTTCAGGTCCTCCATCGGGACCACCTGGGTGAGGCCGCCGCCGGCGGCGCCGCCCTTGATGCCGAAGATCGGCCCAAGCGACGGCTCGCGCAGGCACAGGATCGGGCGCTTGCCGATGTGGCCCAGCCCCTGGGTGAGCGACACCGACGTGGTGGTCTTGCCCTCGCCGGCCTTCGTCGGCGTGATCGCCGAGACGCACACGATCTTGGCGTCGGGAGCGTCGGCGAGGCGGTCGATCGCGCCCAGGCTGATCTTGGCCTTGTACCTGCCGTAGAGGTCGACCTCGTCGTCCTCGAGACCCATCTCGCGTGCGATGTCGGCGATCGGCCGGAGGGTGGCTTCCTGGGCGATCTCGAGGCTTGACTTCACAGGGGCTCCTTTGCGATCAGTGGGAGACGGCGGCGGCGCCGCGCTCGGAGACGAGCTGGTTCTCGTAGAAGCGGGCCAGCCGGAACGGTTCGATCAGGGCGGGCGTGCGCCCGGTGGCGGTGAGCTCCGCCATCGTCTTGCCGACGATCGGGGAGGCCTTGAAGCCGTACGTGCCCCAGCCCGCGTCGATCAGGAAGCCGTCGGCCTCGGTCAGGCCCATGATGGGGGCGTAGTCGGGCGAGACGTCGCAGAGGCCGGTCCACTGGCGCAGGATCCTCGCATGCCCGAGCATCGGCAGGAGCTCGACCATGTGCATAGCCAGGTCCTCGATGAACCTGAAGGTGCCCTTGTTCGAGTAGCCGGAGTACGGCTCGATCTCGGACCCCATCACGAACTCGCCCCGGTCGGACTGCGAGATGTAGATGTGCAGCGTCCCCGACACGATGATCTTCGAGAGGAGCGGCTTCACCGGCTCCGTCACGCAGGCCTGGAGGATGTGCGTCGTGATCGGCACCTCGATCCCGGCCATGCGGCCGACGAGCGACGACCAGCCCGACGTGCACGAGATGACGGTGCCGGCCGAGATGCGGCCCCGGTTGGTCTCGATCCCCGTGACGCGGCCGTTCTCGCGGGTGATCCCGTCGACGCGCGTGTACGGATGGATCTCGACGCCCATGCGGTCGGCCTCCTTGGCGTAGCCCCACACGACCGCGTCGTGGCGGATGATGCCGCCGGGCGGGTGGTAGAGCGCGGCCAGGATCGGGAACGTCGGGTGGTCGGAGACGTCGAGCATCGGCTCGAGCTCCTTGATCTCGTCGGGAGAGATCACCCGCGAGTCGACGCCGAGCAGCCGGTTCACCTCGGCCCGCTCCATCATCGTGTTCACCGACCGGTCGGAGTGCGCCAGCGTCAGGTGCCCGTGCTGGGAGAAGAGCATGTTGAAGTTCAGGTCCTGCGAGAGCGTCTTGTAGAGCTGGACGCTGGCCTCGTAGAAGCGCGTGCCCTCCGGAGTGAGGTAGTTCGAGCGGATGATCGTGGTGTTGCGCCCGGACGCGCCGGCACCGATGTAGCTCTGCTCGACCACGGCGACGTTCTTCATGCCGTGGTCCTTGGCGAGGTAGTAGGCCGTCGCCATGCCGTGCGCGCCGCCGCCGATCACGATCGCGTCGTAGGAGGCGCGCAGCGAGTGGCGGCGGAAGTAGCGGTGCTTCCGGAGCAGGCCGATCACGCGACCGCCTCCGGGCGGCGGGCGGCGGCCGGCGTGCGGGCCGCGATGCCGAGCGTCTCGCCTGCGTCGAGGATCGCGTCCCAGAAGTACTCGCCGTACTCCCAGCCGACGAACATCGAGACGGCCTCGCCGTCGTGCAGGATGAGCGTCGGCACGCGCATCACCGAGCCCGCCATGCAGCGGTTGGCCGGGAAGCGCGACTCACGCACGTCGAGGCCCGACGAGCGGTTCATCACCTCGCGCCAGCGCGAGCCCCCGAGCGTCAGGCCCGCGAGGCCGCAGGTGACGTCGATGGCGGCCGGCCCGATCGACGAGCGCAGCACGGCGAGCCGCGGGAAGGGGCAGAGCACGTAGCCGTGGGTGGGGGTGAGCCGCAGGAGCCAGGTGTCGCCGTCCGGGCGCGCCTCGCCGGATCCGAGCCCGCCGGTCAGCCCGTCGAGCTCGGCGGCGGTCCCGCGCAGGTCGAGCTTGCCGGCGTGCGAGACGTCGGCGATCCACGGGTCGGCCTCGCCGTCCTCGGGGTAGACGCCGATCCGCCATCCGTCGCGCTCCTCGATCGCGGCGCCGGCCGCCAGGTGGCGGCGCTCCATCGGCGTGCGCAGCGCGACACTCGCGGCGGCCGCCGCGGGCGACATGAAGGCGTAGGGGTCGACGGCGCTCACGACCGGAGCAGCGCTCCCTCCGGGTCGTAGAAGGCGCTCCGGCGCACGTCGGCCGGGATCGTCGCGCCCGACGGGTCGGAGATCAGGATCGGCGTCCCCTCCTCGGAGCTCGCGACGGGCAGCCAGGCGATGCCGATGGCCTTCCCGAGCCGGCGGGAGAAGCGCGACGACGTGACGCGGCCGACCGGCATCGCGCCGTCGCCGACGATCTGCGCCCCCTCCTTCGGCACTGCGCCGTTTCGGCACTCGAATCCGACCAGCGCGTGGTTGTCGCCGCGGCGCTGGTACCACTCGATCGAGTAGCGCCCGATCCAGTCGTTCTCCTTGTCGAGTTTCACGATCCAGGGCATCGCCGCCTCGAGCGGCTGCGACTCGGCGTTCGTGTCCTGCCCGATGATCACGTGCATCTTCTCGAGGCGGAGCACGCGCTGCGGCTCGAGGCCGAACGGCCGCACGCCGAACTCCTCGCCGGCCGCCATGAGCTCGCTCCACAGGTGCTCCCCGGCCGCCGTCGGATAGTGGATCTCGTAGCCGAGCTCGCCCACGAACCCGATCCGCAGGATGAGGCACGGCACGCCGGCGATGGTCGCGTGGCCGGCGCCCAGGTATGGGAAGGCCTCGTTCGAGAGATCGAAGTCGGTCAGCTTGGCAAGCGCCGTGCGGGCGTTCGGCCCGGCCAGGTTCACCGCGGCGATCGCCGACGTCACGTTCACGATCTGGCAGTCCATTCCCCAGACCGCGTTCCACCAGGTGAACCACTGCTCCATGCCGCCGGCGCCCGACGAGGTCGTGGTCACGTAGTACTCGGTCTCGGAGAGCCGGGCGACCGTGCCGTCGTCCAGGATCGACCCGTCGTCGCCGCACACGATGCCGTAGCGCACGCGCGCCAGCTTCATGTCGCCGTAGCGGTTGGGGTAGAGCCGCTCGAGCAGGGCGGCCGCCTCGGGCCCGCGCACGATCATCTTGCCGAGCGTCGAGACGTCGATCAGGCCCAGCGACTCGTGGACGGCCGCCGTCTCGTCCTCGGCCGCGCCGTAGTCGTACGGGCGCTTCCAGTCGCCGGCCCAGAGGATCTTGGCGCCGTGCTCGGCGTGCCAGTGGTGGATCGCGGTGCGCTTCTCGGGCTCGTACCCGCGCGCGGCGAGGAGGGAGAAGCTCGTCGGGTTGTGCGGCGGCCGGGCGGTCGTGACCCCGGCCCGCTCCTCGTCGGGGTCGACGCCCAGCTCCTTTGCGATCAGAAGGCCGGAGTTGCGGTGGCACATCTTGCCCTGGCACGGGCCCATGGTCACGGTCGTGTAGCGCTTCGAGAGCTCGAGCGAGGCGAAGCCCTCCTCGACCGAGAGGTGCACGTCCTTGGTCGTCACGTCCTCGCAATAGCAGACGAACTGGGTGCTGCCGGCGCCGTCCGACTTCGCCGGCACGGCGCTGTGGGTGCCCACCGCCTCGCCCGCGACCCGGACGCCCTCGGGCACCTGGTCGGGCACGTACACCCGCCGGGCGCGGTCGTAGCGCACGCTTCCGCCGGCCTGCACGAGCATCCCCCACTGGGCGACGGTGCCGCCGCTCATGACGACGAGGTCTGCCGGGAGCGTCTGGCGCTCGGAGCCGCGCGCGACGACGATGCCCGTCACCTCCTTGCGGCCACGTGCCTCGACCGGCGCGAACCCGGTGAGGTGCTCGATCCCGCACATCGCCAGGCGCTCGCTCTCCTCGCCGTCGCGCAGGTCGGCCACCGCGGCCACCTCCATCCCGGCCTCGGCCAGGTCGCAGGCGGCGTCGATTCCGAGGTCGTCGGCGGTGACCACGACCGCCCGCTCGCCGGGCACGATCCGAAACTGGTTCACGAGCCGGCGCGCCGCGGATCCGAGCATGATCCCGGGCAGGTCGTTTCGGCCGAACACCAGCGGCTGCTCGATGACGCCGGTTGCGATCACGATCTCGCCCGCACGGAAGCGGTACATGGTGCGACCCTGGTAGACGGGCACGAGGTTGCCCTCGTAGACGCCGCCCGCCCAGGCCGGCTGGAGGAGCTCGACGCCGGCCTCGGCGGCCTGCCCCGCCAGGTCGGCCGCCCTGCTCGCCGCCGCAACCCCCGAGAACGCGAGCCGGCCGCCGAGGCCGAGCCCCTCCTCGACGAGGGCCGTCTCGCGGCCGCCGCGGGCGGCGGCGATCGCCGCTTCGAGGCCCGACTCGCCGCCGCCGATCACGAGCACGTCGACGTGGCGGTGCACCTTCTCGAAGCGCTCCTCGCGGCGGTGGTCCGGGTCGAGCTTGCCCAGCCCGGCGGCGCTTCGCAGGAACTTCTCGTAGTACTTCCAGGCCCAGCGCGGCCGGATGAAGGTCTTGTAGTAGAAGCCGACCTGCATCCCGAACCCGGGCGTGGCCCGGCCCAGGGCGTGCAGGAAGTCGGTCTCGAGCGACGGCCAGGCGTTGATCGGGTCGACCTGCATCCCGGCCGCGACCGGCGTCATGCACGCGCGCACCGCCGGCTCGCCGTCGACCTGGACGAGGCAGTTCGGGCACTGGCCCGAGCAGCACAGAAGCCCGCGCGGGCGGTGGTATTTGAACGAGCGCGAGAAGACGCGCACGCCGGCGTCGTAGAGGGCCGAGGCGATCGTGTCGCCGGCCAGCCCCGCCATCTGCTCGCCGCGCCAGCCGAACGTCACCGGCGCCGAGCGGTCGATCAGCTCGCCGCGCCGCTCCGCCAGCCGGCTCATGCCAGCCCTCCGGGCGGTGCGGTCTGGAGCACCTCGTTCGAGCGCGTGTCGCGCTCGGCCTGGAACCACTCGCGGCACCCCGACGAGTGGAACCACCATTCGCGCTGCTCTCCCGCGACGTTGTCCTTGAAGTACAGGTACCGGAAGAGCGCCCGCTCGTCCTCGGACGACCTCGGCCGCACGGTCACCTCGCCGCCGTAGGCATACTCGTCCACCGGCCGGCGGCCGCAGTTGGGGCACTCCAGAAGGAAGCTCACGAGCTAGTGGGCTCCCTGCGGCGCCGTGTGGCCGTTCGTGGTCGCCGCGGCGGCCATCGCCTCGGCAACGGCCCGGGCGAAGCTCTCGGGGCGGAAGGCGAAGTTCGTGCCGACGAGGGGGATGCCCGTGATCGCCGAGGCCTCGATGGTCATCGAGCGCATGTCCTCCGGCTCGAGGTCGTGGACGGCGTTCTTGCCGCACGCCCGCGCGAACATCTGCATCTCCTGCGTCATCGAGTTCAGGAATCCCTCGACCCGGTCGGCGGCCTCGTCCGCCGGGAGCCGCGCGATCAGGTCCTCGTCCTGGGTCGTGATGCCGACCGGGCAGAGGCCGGTGTGGCAGTGATGGCAGGCGCCCGGGACGGTGCCGAGCTTCTCGTAGTCCTCGATGTGGATCGGCCGGTTGCAGTTGAGCGCGATCATCGCCGCGGTCCCGATCGACACGGCGTCGGCGCCCAGCGCGAGCGCCTTGGCGGCGTCGACGCCGTTTCGGATGCCGCCGGACACGATCAGGTTGACGACGCCATCGAGCTTCATCTCACGCAGCGCCGCGACGGCCTCGACGGTCGCCGCCATCGTCGGGATGCCGGTGTGGTTCATGAGCGAGTCGGGCGAGGCGCCGGTGCCGCCCTCCATGCCGTCGATCACGATCACGTCGGCGCCGGCCTTGCAGGCCAGCTTGACGTCGTCGGGGACGCGGCAGGCGCCGATCTTGATGTAGATCGGGATCTGGCCGTCGGTCGCCTCGCGCAGCTCCTCGATCTTGATCTGCATGTCATCGGGGCCGACGAAATCGGGGTGGCGGACCGGCGAGCGCTGGTCGACGCCCGGCGGCAGCGTGCGCGCCTCGGCGATGATCGGCGAGACCTTCGCGCCGAGGAGCACGCCGCCCGTTCCCGGCTTGGCGCCCTGGCCGACCACGATCTCGGCCGCGTTTGCGATCCGCAGGTGGTGCGGGTTGAAGCCGTAGCGGCTGGGGAGCACCTGGTAGACGAGCTGGTCGGAGGCCTCCCGCTCGAGGTCGAGCATGCCGCCGTCGCCGGTCGTCGTCGAGATGCCGACCCGGGTGGCCGCCATCCCGAGCGCCTGCTTCGCGTTTCGCGAGAGCGCGCCGTAGCTCATCCCCGCGATCGTGATCGGCGTCGCGAGCCTGATCGGCTTCGCGCCGTGGCGGCCGCCGATCTCGATCGACGTCGAGCACGCCTCGCGGTAGCCCTCGAGTGGGACGCGTGAGAGCGTGCACGGCACGAACGTCAGGTCCTCGAAGTGGGGCGGGCGCTTGGTCATGCCCAGCCCGCGGTTGGTGTAGCGGCCGAGCTCGGCCTTCGACTGGATGTCCTCGATCGTCTCCGGCGACCACACCCAGAGCGGCTGGAGGACGTGGCCGTCGCGACCCCGGGGGATGCCGTCGCTCACAGCGCCCCCCTCCATGCGTCGTACTCGTGCTTCGAGAAGTTCCAGAGCTTCCTGCCGGCGACGAGCTTCTTCCAGTCGACGCCCGTCGATGCGATCCCGTGCGGGTCGAGCTCGGCGGCGAGCAGGGCGCGGTCGGCGTCGGTCAGCTCGGCCTCGACGCAGTCGGCGCCGAGCGAGTGGATGCTGCCGCCGACGTAGACCGTGCCCTCGTACATCGAGTCGCCGATGCCGTCGGCCGCGTCGCCGCACACGATCATCGTCCCGCGCTGCATCATGAACCCGGACATGTAGCCGACCGAGCCGCCGACCACCAGCATCCCGCCCTTCATGGAGATGCCCGAGCGGGCGCCGGTCGTACCGGCGACGAACACCCGTCCGCCGCGAAGCGTGGCGCCGGCCGACGAGCCGCCGTTGCCGTGCACCTCGATCGAGCCCGACATCAGGTTCTCGCCGACGCTCCAGCCGCACGATCCGTGGACGGTGATCCGGGCGCCGTCGCCCATGCCGCCGCAGTACCAGCCGACGGGGCCGTCGAAGATGACGTGGATCGGGCTCATCACGGCGACGGCCAGGCAGTGGCGGGCGGCCGGGTTGGCGAGGCGGATCTCGGGGACGCCGTCGGCCGCGGCGCGCTTGATCGCCTGGTTGATCTCGCGCGTGGTGTGCGCGGAGCAGTCGATCTCGCTCGTCAGCGTAGCCACCAGCGCACCTCACCCGCCGCCAGCTCGCGCGGCTCGAGCGCCGGGTCGCCGTCGACGCTCCGGATGGCGACCTCCTCCGAGGCGATCATCGCGATCTCGTCGTTCTCGGTGTAGAGCAGCGGCTTCAGCGCGAACCGGTCGCGGGCACAGCCGATGCCGTCGGCGGTCGAGATCAGGTAGCTGAACGTTCCGTCGAGGTCGGAGATCGAGGCGCGCAGCGCGTCCTCGAGGCTCTCGCCGGCGGCGAGCTTGTCGGCGATGTAGACCGCGATCACCTCGGAGTCGTTCCCGGTCGCGAACCGGTGCCCCTGGTTCTCGAGCTTGCGGCGCAGCTTGTGGTAGTTCGTGATGTGGCCGTTGTGGACGACGGAGATGTCGGGGAACGGCCGCGCCCAGAACGGGTGCGAGTGGGCGACGTCGACGACCGACTCCGTCGCCATCCGCGTGTGGCCGATGGCGTGGCTGCCCTCGAAGCCGGAGAACGGCGAGGAGCGCTCGACGTCGTCGGCGTCGCCGACCTCCTTCACGATCTCCATCGAGCGGCCGATCGAGAAGACCTCGACGTGCGGCTCGGCCTCGACCCGGTCGGTCAGGTCGCCCAGGTCGCCGTCGTAGGCGACGCGGGCGCGCAGGTTGGGGCCGTCCATGGCGTGCTCGCGCACGCCGCCGGCCCGCTCCAGGGTCTCGATCACCCGCTCGGGCGTGCCGGAGTTGGCCTCGATGCGGGCGCGGAGGACGTACGAGTCGGCCTGCGGAGACCCGTACATGGCGACGCCGGTCGAATCGGTACCGCGCCTGCCCATGGGCAGGAGCATGCCGTGAAGCATGCGTCCGACCGCGCCGGTCCGCGCCGCGTCCTTATAGACAAACCCACACAGCCCGCACATGCGCGCACCCCTTCCGTAAACCGACGGGAATCCTACGCCCGATCGGCCGCCGAGGGGAGTGCCGGGCGACAACGAATTCCCCCCGGTGCTGTGTGCGAACCCACCACGGTTCACCGCCTTCCGGGGGGCTCGCCACCCGCTCTTAGAACAGCGTCAGGTAGTTCTTGACCTCCCACGGCGTGACCTGCTCGTGGTATTGCGTCCACTCCTCCTGCTTCGTGCGCACGAAGTAGTCGACGTAGTCCTCGGTGCCGGTGTTCCCGAGCGCCCGGCGCATGACCGTGTCCTTGGCGAGGTTCCGCGTGGCGTCGAGGAGGTTCGCCGGCAGGAGCTCGATCTTCCGCCGCTTCAGCTCGCGGGCGCTCAGCTCGTACAGGTTGTCGTCGTTCGTCGGCCCGGGATCGATGTGGTGCTCGACGCCGTCGAGGCCGGCGGCGAGCAGCACGGTGGCCGCCAGATACGGGTTGCAGCTGCCGTCCACGGTGCGATCCTCGACGTGGCCGCCCGGGCAGCGCAGCATCTGCGTCCGGTTGTTGCGGCCGTGGCTCACGTACACCGGCGCCCACGTCGCGCCGGATGTGGGCCGCCCGGTCGCCGTGGTCAGGCGCTTGTAGCTGTTGACGGTCGGCGCCGTCACCGCGATGTAGGCCCTGGCGTGCTTCTTCAGCCCGCCGACGAAGTGGTAGCCGAGCGTCGACAGTCCGAGCCCGTTCGGATCGGACGGATCGGAGAACAGGTCACGCTCGCCCGACTCGTCCCACAACGACATGTGGAAGTGGCCGCCGTTCCCGGTGAGGTGGCCGAACGGCTTCGGCATGAACGTCGCCAGCAGCCCGCGCTCCTGGGCCATGGCATGCACCATGTACCGGAAGAAGATGGCCCGGTCGGCGGAGGTGATCGCGTCGGCAAACTCGAAGTTCGACTCGAACTGGCCGTTTGCGTCCTCGTGGTCGTTCGCGTAGGAGCCCCACCCCAGCTGGTTCACGTACGTCGAGAGCGTGCTCAGGAAGTCGTAGTGCCGGGTCAGGCCCTTCATGTCGTAGCAGGGCTGGTCGAGCCGGTCGAGCGGGTCGGCGAGCTCGATGCCGCCCTGCTCGTTCTCGCGCAGGAGGAAGAACTCCAGCTCCATCCCGAACTTGAACGTGAACCCGAGCTCCTTCGCCCGGTCGAGCTGGCGGCGCAGGATCGTCCGCGGGCAGTAGCCGAACTCCTCGCCCTCCACGTGGATGTCGCAGGCGAACCGGGCGAGCCCCGGCTTGAAGGGCACGGGCGTGTAGCTGCGCAGGTCGGGGATCGCCATCATGTCCGGCGAGGCCGGCGTCTGGCCGATCGGTCCGGCGGCGAACCCGGCGAAGCCCGCTCCCTCGGTCACGAGGCCCTCGTAGTTCGACATCGGCACGAGCTTTGCCGACGGCTTCGCGTTCATATCGACGAACTGCGCGAAGAAGAACTCGATCCCGTCCTCCTCCGCGCGCCGGCGAATGGCATCGGCCATGGGGCGTGCGGACATGGTCGCCATAGATTCGTCCTCTCCTCTGCTCGGGAACTCGCAGGGAACAATCTCCCACGAATCGGCCCGGTTGCCAACCCCCGGCACGAGCTGGTCCGAGCCCCTCAGAGCCCGCCGAGCCCCACCTCCAGGCGCAGCAGCTTGAGCTCGATCTCGACGAGCAGCCAGTCCTCGTGGGCCATATCGAGCCCGGTCAGGTCGCGGATGCGGCCCAGGCGCTGCCGGAGCGTGTTCGGATGGACGTAGAGCACCTGCGCCGCCGAGGCGATGTTCCCCCGCCCCTTGAGGTATTCCTCCAGCGTCAAGAGGAGCTGCGTGCGGTGGCGGCGGTCGTAGTCGGCCAGCTTGCGCAGCGCCTCGCCGCGGGCGTCGCGCACCTGCCCGTCCTGCGAGATGCGCAGGAGGTACTTGTACGCCCCGAGGTCGTCGAACCGGATGACGCCGGGCTCGCGGCTCACCAGCGCGGCCGCCGTGAGCGCGTTGGACGCCTCCTCGAAGCCGGTCGGGTAGCTCGATGGCTCGTCGCACCTGTTCGAGAGGCCGACGGCCAGCGGATGCCGGGCGTTCAGCGTGGCGTGAAGTTCGCGCAGCGCCTCCACGACCTCCTGCTCCCGCCCGGCCCTCAGGCGCACAAGGCCCCGGACCGTGGCGTCCCGGCGGTCGAACACGGACCCCGGGAAGAGCCGGGCGGCCGACGACTCGAGCGCTGCGGAGACGTCATCCCACTCGGCGCCCGGGTCGCCGCGCGGCGCCGCCTCGAGCACGAGGTGCGGCTGGCGCAGGTCGCAGCCGAGCTTCCTCCCGCGCTCGATGACGTCCGTCCCGGTCGAGCCGCGCGACAGGTCCTCGAGAAAGTCCTTGATCGCGTTTCGCTCCGTGAGCCTGTCGATCAGCTGCGCCTTCTGCACCGCCACGGCGGTCTGACCCGCGATCAACGCCGCCACCTCGCGCTTTTCGGGCGTCGCGGCCTGGGAGCGCCCGAGCCGCAGGGCGAGGAATCCCAAGAGCTCTTCGCCGGACACGAGCGGCGCGACCAGGGGCACCGTGTCCCGGTGGCCCGGCCAGACCAGGGCGGCCAGACGGGTGTTGGAGCGCTCGCCGTTCTGCTGCGCCAGCTCCACCGCCAGGCCGGGAGCGGTCAGCTGCGCCGCGGCGGACGACCCCGGCGGCCACCGCCCGGCCAGCCGGAGCGATGCCCCGTCCGCGTCGACGAGGAAGAGCTGGCAGACCTCCGCGTCGAGCAGCGCGTGCGCCCGGCGCGCGACCTCGGGCAGCAGCTCCTCGAGCGTCGCCGCCGCCGCGATCGTGCGGGCCAGGGCCGCCATGTCCTCGACGAGCGCGAGCCGCCTGCGGGTGTCCTGATACAACCGCGCGTTCTCGATGGCGCCCGCGACGAGGCTCGCCCCGTGCGTCAGAAAGTCCATGTCCGCCTGGTTGAACTCGCGCGGAGCCTCGGCGTGCAGCGCGATGACGCCGAGCACGCCCCCGGCCTTGGCGCGCAGGGGCACGGCGAGGAACGACTGGTACTGCTCCTCGTCGGCCTCCGGGACGACCTTGATGCGCGGGTCGTCGAGGGCGTTGTCGGCGAGGAACACCGGCTCGTCGTGGTGCGCGACCCAGCCCGCGAGCCCCTCGCCGGGCTCGAAGCGGAGCCGGTCCACGAGCGCCCGATAGGGATCGGAGACTGCGCGGAGCGTCAACGAGCCGTCGGGCTCGACGAAGTAGATGAACGTGGCGTGGCAGTCGATCGCCTCGCTCACGAGATCGACGATCGCGGCGAGGACCCGGTCCAGGTCGAGCGTGGAGGACACCGTGCGGATGATCTGGTGGAGATACCGCTCGTCCACCGCGCGCGGACCATCCGGGAACCGCGCGGGCGCGGTCCGGGTGTGCGCTGCGGACATGTCCAGATCGTACATGTGCGCCGGTCCGGACACCTCCGGAAGGGGCACGCGTAGGGCCCCGTGGATCCGGGGCCCTACGCGTGCCAATGCCCGTGTCTCAGTCGGTGGATTCCTGGGTGGCGTGCTCGCGCGGGTCGTCGTGCTGCGAGACGCAGTTCGGACACACGCGGCCTTCGCCGTCGTCCGTGTGGGCCCAGGCGGTCGAGGACAAGACCCCCCACACCTCCCGGCGGCCGCAGATCCGGCAGCTCAGCTGCTTCATGTGCGGACGCCCCCGGTCACTGGTTCCCCCAGTGGGTGGCCTGGGTGATGAAGAGGACGATCACGATGCAGACCAGGCAGATCGCGATCATCGCGTACTCGAACTCCTTGCGATGGGTCTGCATCGGCTCGAACTCGGGATGTTTCTCAGGCACTGTGCGCTCCTTGGTTCTGGGCGTTAGGCATCGGGCGTCACCCCGGCTGCCGAGCTCGCCGGCGGCGGACTCGATCTGGCCTGAACGGCGCGGAGGCGCTTCGCCTGGGCCATGAGCCTGGCGTCCTCGGTCACGACCCACGCGACGAGCGCGGCCACCATCACGATGATCCCCAGCGCGACGAGGAGCAGGGTGCCGTTGCTGGCGCCGAGCCAGAACGAGCTCGTCGTCTTGGCGTCGAACGTCTGGTTGGACGCGAACGTGTAGAACGCCGCGCAGTGCTCAAAGGGCTTGACGGTGCCGTCGGCCGCCGCCACCCCATGCTGGACGCAGCTCGGAACGGTGTCAATGGCCATGCGTCTCCCTTCTCAAGGCGTGTACCTCTCGGGGAACTCGGCCCTCAGGCGGCGGTCCTTGCGGAAGCCCCAGACGAAGAGCCCGCCGACGACGACCACCTGGAGGACGAGTCCAAATATGAACGCGACCATGGCCTACTCCCTCCGCACCTGGTTATAGGCCTCGAGCAGGACCGGGGCCGCATCGACCTCGTCGCCGTTCGGCAGGATGATCGGCTCGCTGGGACGCTCGAACTCCGGATAGAAGTCGGTCTCGAATTCCGCAATGTCGAGCCCCTCCAGCTCCACCTCAAGCGGGACGCGAAGCAGGCCGGCCTTCCGCAGGATCAGCGCCGGGATGTACCCCCCGAAGAAGCCCAGTGGAAGGAAGGTCATGAGCCCCATCATCTGCCCCCCGAACGAGGAGGGCACGTTGTTGACGCCGGTCGGGTACCCCGAGGCGAAGAGGCCGACGGCTGTGATCCCCCAGAACCCTGCGTAGCCGTGCACGGCCACCGCCCCGACGGCGTCGTCGACGCGCATCTTGCGCTCGATGAAGTTGCCGACGTACACCGCCGTTCCGCCGCCGAAGATCGCGATCAGATAGTCGAGCGACGGCGAGTAGACGTCGGCGCCGGCCGAGACCGAGATCACGCCGGCGAGGCCGCCCGACAGGGTCCAGAACGGATCCCCCTTGCTGGCGAAGTAGCCGCCCGTGAATCCTCCGGCGAAGCCGATGGTGATTGCGAAGAAGATGGAGCCGAGCGTGGTCGGCGACAGGTAGATGTTGAGCCAGCCCGGGAACGACGTCGACGTGACGACCAGGCAGGCGGCGTAGAAGCCGTAGAAGCCGGTGAAGATCAGCATGAGCCCCATCAGCGTGAGATGCAGGTTGTGGGGCTTGAACGTTCGCGCGAGCCCGGCTCGGTCGAATTTCCCGATGCGCGGCCCGATCTGGAAGAGAACGCCGAGCGTGAAGGCGCCGGCGACCCCGTGGACGACCGCGGAGGCGATCGAGTCGTGGAAGCCGAAGCCGGTGGTGAGCCATCCGCCGGCGCTCCAGCCCCACGCGGCGTCGAGGATCCAGATCACCGAGCCCAGGATGACCGTGAGGATGAGGTACGCCGAGACCCGCGCCCGCTCGATGATCGCACCGGACATGATCGACCCGGTCGTCCACGAGAACAGCAGGAACGCGCCCCAGAAGACCGCGCTGATGTGGTCGGTCAGGTTGGGGGCGAGGTTCGCGGACCACGGATAGGTCGTGGCGCAGAACTGGAGGCCGCCCTGGAGGCTGTCGGGCCCCTGCGGGATGAGCCCGGTCTCCATGCAGCCGTAGATCCACCAGCCGAAGTACAGGAACGTCGGCGTGACGACGGCGATCGTCAGGATGTTCTTGATCGCGGTCGACATGACGTTCTTCCGGCGCGCGGCGCCGGCCTCGTACGACATGAAGCCGACATGGATCAGCCACATCACGACGACCGTCCAGTAGTAGAACTGCTCAGTCAGGATCTGGCTGTCCAGGCTCACCTTGTCCGCGAGCGACTGGACCGTCTCCGCCAGCGCCGGTAGCGACAGGAGCACGTGGCTCACGGCCCTGCCTCCCTGGCGACCTGAATCACGCCTCGGAAACGGGGCGCGCTTCGTCCGGACCTCATGGAATCACCACCTGCCTTTCGCGTGGTCGTGACCTCTCCCGGCTCCGGGATCGGACGACACTACCGCACCGGCCGGATGAAGAAAACCCCCCAATTTCCGCCGAGGATATGGCGATTGATCACGGACTGGTATTGCGATTGACCTGGGTCACCTCGCCTGTCTCGGCGTCGATGACGACCACGGTCACGTGGGTGCGGGTGCCGTCGGCGGCCAGCTGCCACAGAGAGATCGCCCAGTAGGATCGCGACGGGATGCCGCGCCTGACGAAGCGGACGTTCGTCCCGCCGGGGCGGTAGGCGACCTCGGCCCGCGCGATCCCGACCGCTTCGCTCTGGGAGACCGCGTGACGCGTGTCTCCGCAGCTGCGCGACGCCAGGAAGGTGAGCGGCAGGAGCAGGAGCAGGGCGACGAGGCGCAGGTCGACACGCGCTCGCGGAGTGCGGCGGCCTTCGACCGACTCGCTCAACCCTCGCCGCTCCGGTGCTGGTAGAGCACGTAGCCCCGCAGCAGCAGGTAGCCGAAGAAATGGGTCAGGAGCGCCAGGCTGAACCACCATGCCTTGACCCGGAACGACACGTGCATCGGGCGCAGCTCGATGACGGTCAGGTACAGGACGACGAGCAGCGTCAGCCAGATGAGCGGCGGCACGCCGCCGCGCTGCGCCTGGAAGTACATCACGACGGCCACGGGCGAGGATCGTCTGCCATCGGCCGGGAAACGTCAAGTGCGCGCAGCCGGTCTCGGGCCGGGGCCGCGTAGAATCGGCCGGCCCTGCAACCAGGCTCTCCATCGTGACCATCCGCAGCAAGCTCTACGCCGCCATCGTCGTCACCGTCTTCGGCCTGACGGTGGCCGCCGGTGCGGGGATCTGGGGCATGAGCCGGGTCGGCGACCGGTTCGACTCCGTCCGCGCGGCGGCGGCGGCGAGCTCGCTCGCGCTCCAGCTCAAGTTCGACGTGACCGACTACAACGGGTGGCAGACCGCGTACGGGTACGACGACGGCCAGAGCCGTCCGCAGTTCCTCCGTTCGGTCGCGCACTTCAACCGCGACCTGGCCCGGGCCCGGAGCACGCTCTCGGCTCCTGCGGAGCGCCGCCTGGTGGCCCGGATCGAGGCCGCGTCCGACGAGTTCATGCGGCTCGACGGGCAGGCGTACGCCGCCGTGCAGGCCGGCCGCGCGGCGGATGTGAAGCGGCTCCTCCTGGGCCCCGAGATCGTGAACTTCCACCGGGCGGCGGCGGCCGCCCAGGACCTGGCGTCGCTCGAGAGCAGGGCGGCCGCCCGGGAGGAGACGCGCTTTGCCGACACGCGCCGGCAGGCGCTGCGGCTGCTCTTCATCGCGGCGCTCGTGACCGCCGCGTTCGTCGCGATCCTCCTCGTCACGGCGAACGATCTCGCGAAGACCGCCGAGGGGCGCATCGAGGATCGCCGGGCCGGCGGTCCCGCCTAGGTCGGTGTCGGCCCAGGACCTCACCCTCACCGTCTCGCTGATCCTCGCCTGTGGGCTGTTCGCCCGCCTGCTCGCCGACATCGTCCGGCTGCCCGAGATCGTGCTCATGGTCGGACTCGGCGTCCTGATAGGACCGTCGGCGCTCGACATCGCCGACGCCCCCATCGGGTCGGTCGGCGTGGAGCTGATCCTCACGGTCGGCGTCGGGTTCATCCTGTTCTACGGCGGGCTCAGCCTGTCGCTCCACGTCCTGCGCACCGTCAGCATCGGCCTGTCGCTGCTCGTCCTGCCGGGCGTCATCCTGACCGCGTTCGTCACCGGGATCGCCGCCATGGTCGCCTTCGGCCTGCCCGTCGAGTCGGGCTTCCTCATGGGCGCCGTGCTCGCTCCGACCGACCCAGCGATCCTCATCCCGCTGTTCTCCCGGATGCGGGTGCGGCCGAAGGTGGCCCAGACCGTGATCGCCGAGTCCGCCTTCAACGACCCGACGGGGGCGATCCTGGCGCTCGCGATCGCCGGCGTCGTGGCGACGGGCCACGCCTCGGTGACCTCGGAGCTGGTGTCGTTCGTGCGAAACCTCGCGTCGAGCGCGGCGATCGGCATCGTGGTGGGGTTCGTCCTCGCGGCCACGGTGTCGAGCACGCGGATCGGCATCTGGCGCGAGTCGCCGGCGATCGCGGCGCTCGTCGCCGTGTCGGCCGGGTACTTCTCGCTCGAGACGATCGACGGCAGCGGGTATCTCGGCGCGTTCGTGGCCGGCCTGATCGTCGGCAACATGCAGCTCTTCGGCCTCGACATGAACGCCCGCCACGAACGTGAGCTCATGAGCTTCGTCTCGAGCGTCGCCGACATCGTGACGATGCTGGTGTTCGTCACGCTGGGGGCGAACCTGCCGCTCGAGGACATCTGGCGCCACCTGTGGGCGGGCCTGGCCGTGCTGGCGGTGTTCGTCCTCGTCGCCCGCCCTCTGGCCGTGCTCGTCTGCACGCTGCCCGACCGGCGCGCCGGCTGGACCCGGCCCGAGCGGCTCTTCCTGTGCTGGACGCGCGAGACCGGCGTCGTGCCGGCCGCGCTCGCCGGCATCCTGCTCCAGACGCACGTGCCGCACGCCAGCCTCATCGTGAGCGTCGTCGCGCTCGCCATCGTCACGACGCTGCTCGTGCAGGCGACGACGGCGGGGTGGCTTGCAGGCCGGCTGGGACTGATCGAGCCGGAGTGGACAATCGACGGCCTGGAGCCGTCAGCTGTGGCGGGCGGGACGTAGACCGAAGCCGCGCCCTCCCAGTAGGATGTCCGCGGTACGTCAGGAGAGGAGAGGTTGTATGGCTACGGTCGCCCCCGAGTCGGCCATGAACGGGCTTGATCCGATGTTCAATCCCGAGTGGTACCTGACCGACGAGCAGCTCGGCCTGCTCGAGCAGCTGCGGAAGGTCTGCGAGGAGAAGATCCGTCCGCTCGCCGCCGAGAACGACAGGACGCTCACGTTCCCGCGCAAGAGCCTCGAGGCGCTTGGCCCCGACGGCTTCCTCGGCCTGATGCTGCCGAAGGAGTGGGGCGGCCTCGGCCAGAACCACGTCATGTACGCGCACGTCACCGAGACGCTCGCCCGCTACGGCGACGCGTCGTGCGCCATGTGCTACGTCATGCACATCGGCGCGGTCGAGGCGCTCAAGCTGCGCCCCACGGAGTACACGATCGAGAAGTACCTGAAGAAGGTGCGCGACGGGCTGATCGGCACGCTGTCGTACTCCGACCCCGAGACCGGCTCGCACTTCTGGTATCCGATCGCCTCCGGCGCGCGCAGCGTCGACGGCGGGTTCGAGGTGCTGAAGAAGGCGTCCTGGACGACGTCGGCCGGTTTCGCCGACTTCTACGTCCTCCAGACCACCTCGCCCGAGTACAACGGCGACTACTCGAACCTGTCGGTGTTCGTCGTCGACAAGGACGAGATCGAGGCCAAGCCGGAGGAGTGGGACGCCATGGGCCTGCGCGGCAACCAGTCGGGCTCGCTGCTCCTCGACTGGAAGTTCGTGCCCGAGAATCAGCTCGTCGGCCCGGTCGGCGACGGCGCCAACTCGAACGACGAGTCGGTCGACCCGAACTTCCTGATCGGCTCGTCCGGCGTCTGGAACGGGATCTCGCTCGGCGCGATCGACATCGCCATCCGCCACACCACCCGCAAGACCCACAAGGACGTCGGTCTGCGCGTGTGCGACTACCCGACGATCCAGGACGCCGTCGGCGAGGCCATCATGGACACCAACGCCTCGCGGTCCTTCGTCTTCGGCGTCGCCCAGGCGCTCGACGGCGTGACCGACGGGTCGCAGACGAACCCGGCCGTCGGCGAGCTGGCCCGCGGCAACTACCTGCACTGGCTGTGGCAGATCAAGTTCAATGCGGCCAAGAACGTGGCCCACGTCGTCGACAAGATGCTCCACTGCTGCGGCGGCACCGGCTTCAAGAAGGAGCCGCTCCAGCTCGAGCGGTTCCTGCGCGACGGCAAGGCCGGCTGGGTGATGGGCCCGACGAACGAGGTGCTGCGCCAGTTCGTCGGCAAGACCGCCCTTCTGGGGATGGAGTCGCTCGACTACTGGAACCAGGTCATCAACCGGCGCGCGCTCGAGAACGAGTTCAAGAAGATGACGGCCGACCAGAAGCGGGAGCTCGCGGAACAGCTCCTGGCCGAGGCCGGCTCGTAGCGATCGTCAGGCGGCGGCGGCCGGCGGCTCGCCCGCCGGCCCGCCGCCCGTTCGCCTGTCCCGCACCAGCGCGGCGCCGACCAGCGCGGCGCCTGCGAGCGCGGCGGCGACGCCGATCAACCCGCTGCGCTGGGCGAGCGACGCCGCGAGCGTCCCGCCGCTCACGACGACAGCCGCCGCGACGGCGGGCGTCACCCTCCACCAGGCGACCGCAACCTGAGCAGCGAGGATCGCGCTCAGGAAGAGGTCGCGGCCGGCGTCACTGCCGGAGGAGCCAGACCGCGACTGCGACGCGGCCGCCAGGAGCACGGCCGCGGCCACGAGCAGGTTCAGCCGCTCGCCGCCACCGGGCGTCCGCCAGGCGACGGCTGCGGCTGCGGCGACGGCTGCGGCGACCGCGAGGATGACGGCCGGCGTCCACGATTCGGGCGCGACTCCGACGATCGGGATCGGCGCCGCGCTCTGGAACTCCGCGCCGAACCCGAGGGCGAGCGCGCCGACGAGCACCCACCGGGGATGACGGGTGACCAGGTAGGCGGCGGCGTACGCGACGGCGGCGACGATCAGCCCGACCGAGGCCGCGTCTCGGTACGACCCGAAGATGTCGTTGCTGAAGTCATGTCCGGTGTTCGGCGAGAAGGCGAGGATCGCGACGCCGATCGGGATCAGGGGGACGGCGAGCGCCGCCGCGAGGAGCGCATCGGGCGATCCGCCGCCCCGCCGGAGGAGCACGACGTGCAGGACGAGGAGCGCGGCTCCGGCAGTCAGCAGGATCGCGCCCTCCGCGTTCCGGCTCAGGCTGTGGCCGCGCAGGACGACGTCGAACGCGCCCACCGCGACGAGTGCCGCCCCGGCGAGGCGCGCCGCCCGCAGCGGGCGGGGGTCGATCCTGCCCATGCCGCTCGGTTCGGCACGCGGGCGGGATCACCTGCCGGGGGGCGGGACGGGCCGCCCCCCGGCAGATCGAGAGATCAGATCGTTGAGGTCGGAGTGCCGATCGCCTGCTCCTCCTCGGGCATCGTGGCCGCGGGGAGCCGCAGCTGGAGCGGCTTCTTGTCCTGCACGATGACGCGGAACACGTACAGGCCGAGGGCGATCAGGAGAACGATGAGGGACGGGACGAGCGTCGAGCGCGTGCTCGCGCCGTAGGCGAGGCCGACGTTGGCCGCGCCGAAGACGAGCAGGGTCAGATCGAACACGAAGAGCGCGGCGCCGATCGCGACCCACGGCGACCCGACCTTGATCGGCCGCGGCCAGTTGGGCCGGTCGCGGCGCAGGAGCAGGAAGCCCGACGTCGCGAACACGTGGCAGAGCACGTAGCCGAGGTTCGAGAAGACCAGGATCTTGAGCGCCCCGATCGGGTCGGACGCGTACGTGAAGAGGAGCGCGATGTTCAGGAGCGCGTCGACGGTCATCGCGTTGGCCGGCACGTGGTAGCGGTTGAGCCTCCCGAGCCACGTGATGGTCATGCCGTCCTGCGAGATGCCGTACAGGGCTCGCGACCCGTCGGCGGTGGCGGTGTTCATCGCGAGCACGATGCCGGCACAGAGCAGGATGATGGCCAACCCGGTCCCGGTCCCCAGGATGTCGTGGAACGTGGTCGCGTAGAAGCTACCGAGGTAGTTGTCGAGCGTCACGTTCTGGTCGCCGAACGTGCCGACGGCGCCGAGCGGCAGGAGGCCGTAGACGATCACGCCGAAGATCGCCGCGACGCGAAGCGCCTTGCCGGTGTCGCGGGCGGTGTCGTGGTATTCGGGCGCGAACGTCGCGCAGCACTCCATCCCGTACGAGGACCAGCACATGACGTAGAGCCAGACGATCACCAGCTTGATGCCGTTGTCGGCGGTGAGCGAGTGCCAGTGGACGTTGGAGTGGAGGTTCGACGAGTGCCAGTCGCCGGTGATGTAGGGCAGGAACATGATCACCGCGAGCGGGACCAGGAGCAGCGCGCCGGTCACGTAGCCGACCCACACCGCGGGCCGCATGCCGAGCACGTTGAAGACCCAGATCACCACGATGATGCAGACCGTGAGGGCGATCGGGAAGGAGAAGTAGAGCGGGATGCCCAGGAAGTGGCCCGAGTGGTTCCACGACGTCGAGGTGATCGACGACGTGTAGAACTGGGCCTGGACGAGGAAGCCGACGACGACGCCCGTGGCCGACAGCACCACCGACCACCCGATCCAGTAGCCGAAGGCGGCGATCGGTCCGACGAACGACAGGTACTTCTTCCACGCCTCGTGTGCGTAGATGGCGATGCCGCCCGAGAGCTTCGGGAACATCGAGGCGACTTCCGAATACACGTAGTTGTGGAGTGCGCCGACGATCACCGACGCCGTCCACAGGATGACGGCCCCCCAACCGCCGAGACCCAACACCGATGCGCCCAGGCCCGTGATCAGGAAGCTCGGGTTCGCCAGCGCAACGACGAACCCGTCGAACCAGCTGATCGTCTTGAGGAGCTCTCGCTCCTCAACTACCGCAGTGGCCATGCAAAAACCTCCCAAGAAGCCGCGACGCGGCACAAAGACGTGCGGATCTTGAAGGATCCGCCGGACGGAATCAAGATCATTCCCCCACGTTGTTGCCTCACCCTTGCGGAAGGTTCCACACATCCGCGAAGATGCCGGGGACATGGCCGCTCCGCGGATCACGCTGCGCTGCGATTGCGGCGCCGAGGCGATGGTCGCCTACGGCGAGCGGTGGACGTGCGGGTCGTGCGGCCGCACCTACGACACGACGGGCATCCCCGAGGCCGACTTCCAGGCCATCCAGGACCTGCGGCGCAGATACCGGATCGCGGGGTATACGGGAGTCGTGCTCGTCGCGGCGTTCGTGCTCCTGCTTGCGCTGACGGCCCAGGAGTTCCAGCTCTTCATCGGCCTGCCGTTCATCCTGCTCGTGTGGTTCATGTACGTGCGGCCCTTCATGCGCAGCCGCTACCGGCGCAGGGTCGGCGAGCTCCAGCGCTCGTGGACGCTGCGGGCGAAAGGCGAGACGTGAGGCTGCGCGAGCGGTCCGCGCCGGCGCCGCCCGGCGACGTCCTCGTCGCCGGCTCGGAGCGGCGCCCCGTGGTGCTCGCGACGCTGGCCGTTCCGTTCGAGCCGGAGGCATTCCGGGTCGCGCTCCAGGCGGCGATGGAGTCCGGCGTCACCCTCATCGTCGTTGACGCCGTTGAGCTGCCGTTCTGGCCGCAGTCCATCGCCACGCGCCATGCCGAAACCGAGCTCGAGTCGGACCGGAACCAGATCCGCGAGCTCGTCTCGCACGCGGCCGGGCTCGGCGTCGAGGTCGAGCACCTCCGCGTCCGCAGCCCCCGCCCGGCCGAGGCGGTCATCCAGATCGCGACGGAGCGCCGCGCCGGCCTGCTGGTCTTCGGCCCCGACCCGAGCCGCATCAAGCCGCGCTTCTTCTCACGCGCCGTGCGCCGGATCCGAAAGCGGGCGTCGTGCCTGCTCTGGATCGCCGGTGAGGGCCCCTAGGCCGACCAGCGCGCCGCAGGCGGCGCGAAGCCGCCGCGCGAGAGCCAGTTGGCGAAGTCTGCGGCGGGGAGCGGCCGTCCGATCAGCCAGCCCTGGGCGACGTCGCATCCGAGCAGGCGCAGCCGGCGCCAGGTCTCGTCGGTCTCCACGCCCTCCGCGATCACCGTCAGGCCGAGGTTGTGGGCCAGCTCGATGGTGGACTGCACGATCACCAGGTCGCCCTGGTCGTCCATCATGGTGGTCACGAACGACCTGTCGATCTTGAGGTCGTTCACAGGCAGGTTCTTCAGGTAGCCGAGTGACGAGTAGCCCGAGCCGAAGTCGTCGATCGCCACCTTGACGCCCATCTCGCGCAGCCGGGTGAGGACACCGCGGGCCCGCATCGGGTCGGCCATGATGACGCTCTCGGTGATCTCGAGCTCGAGCAGGTGCCCCGGGACGCCGGCCCGATCGAGCAGCGCGGCGATCTCCTCGGGGAGCGCGACGTCGATCAGGTCGCGGGTCGAGAGATTGACCGACACGGTGAGCTCGATCCCGGCCTCCCGCCACGACCGGGCCTGAGCCAGAGAGGTCTCGACCGCGAACATCGTGAGGGAGCGGATGAGGCCGCTGCGCTCGGCGAGCGGGATGAACCGGTCGGGCATCATCACTCCGTGGCGCGGGTGGCGCCAGCGCATCAGCGCCTCGGCGCCGACGATGCGCCCCGTCCGCAGGTCGGCCTTCGGCTGGTAGTGCATGACGAGCTCGTCTCGCACCGGCGCCTGACGCAGCTCGCTTGCGAGCTTCAGCTTCGTCGCGTCGGACGCGTCCTCGTCAGGGTGGTAGACCTCGTACCCCGACCGCTTGGCCTTGGCCCGGTACATCGCCACGTCGGCCCGCTGCATCAACTCCTCGAAGTCGGATGCGTGCAGCGGGTGAAGCGCGATCCCGATCGAGGCCTCGACGTCGAGCGTGAGTCCCTGGACCGCGAACGGCTCCTCGAGCGTGCGGTGCACGGCCCGAGCCACCTCCTCGGCGGCGGCGGGCCCCGAGACGTGGGTGAGCAGGATGCCGAACTCGTCGCCGCCGAAGCGCGCGACGGTGTCGGTCTCGCGCAGCACGCGCTGGAGCCGCGGGCCGACCTCGCGCAGAAGCAGGTCGCCGGAGTGGTGGCCGAGCGTGTCGTTGATCTCCTTGAACCGGTCGAGGTCGATCAGGAGCAGCGCGGTGTTGTGTCCGTGGCGGGCGCTGGCGAGGATCGCCTGGTGGGCGCGGTCGCGGAAGAGGCTCCTGTTCGGGAGCGACGTGAGCGGGTCGTGGTTGGCGTCGTGCTCGGAGCGCTCGGCCTGCCGGCGGAGCTCCTCGGAGCCGCGGCGCAGGTCGCGCGACGCCCTGGCGACCAGCGGCAGGAGGACGGCGTAGAGCACCGTCAGCCCGATCAGGAGCACGAGGTAGAGCCGGTGCGTGTCGTGTGCGATCGCGGCGGCGACGGGTGCGTACGGGATGTAGAGCTCGAACGCTCCGACCGGTGCGTTCGTGCCCTTCGAGCGGATGGGGGTGTAGACCTCGAGCAGGTCGCCGAACCTGCGGACGAGCGCCTCGTTCTGCCGCTCGACGTCGCCGCGGTCGCCGATCACCTCGGAGGCCGTGCCTCCCTGAAGGGCCTTGGCGAGCTCGGCCGACGGCTCGCCCTGCGCGCCCTTCCCGATGAGGGCCGGGTCGGTCGAGTAGACGATCCTGCGCTGCTCGTTCCAGATCTGGATCCGGGCGACGTGCACCTCGCCCGGCGCCCGGGCGCGCACGGCGGCGTCGAGCGCGTTGGCCTGCGCGGCGGGAAGGCCGTGGGCGAGCGCGTCGCGGGTGAGATGCGGCTCGATGCCGAGCCGGACGGTCAGGTCGGCGGCCTGGACGCTCGACCGCAGGGTGCGGTCGTGGATCTGGTTTCCGAGGTAGTTCGCGAGCACGATCCCGAGCAGGACGACGGGCACCGCGCTTGCAACGGCGAACTTCCCCAGGAGGCCGATCCGGGGACGGTGATGGACGAGCGAAAGGGACAAAACGCCAAACTGACGGGATCACAAAGAGGAATCGGCGCAAAACCCTTCCTCCGTTAGAGGAACCGCGTCTACCAGCCGGCGCCCGCGAAGCCGATCACACGGCCGCGCGGCACGAGCGCGTCGGCGTCCAGGCCGCCGAACGCGCCACGGTGGAAGATCAGCGGCTCGCCGCCCGAGCCCTCGAAGTCGACGACCTCGCCGACCACGAGCTCGTGGTCGCCCGCCGTCGTGATCGAGAACACCTGGCAGCGCAGGATGGCGAGCGCGTGCATGACCACCAGGTACCCGGCCGGGTCGACGACCGTGTGCCCCTCCGGGAAGGGCACGCCGGGCCGGGCGAAGGCCAGGGCGACGTCGCGCTGGCGCCGGTGAAGCACGTTCACGGCGAACTTGTCGCACTTCTGCACCATCTCCAGCGTCCGGGTGCCGTGCGCAAGCGACACGAGCACGAGCAGGGGATCGAGCGACACGGACGTGAACGAGTTCAGCGTCATCCCGGCGTAGGTGGTGCCGACCCGCGACGTCACGACCGTGACACCGGTGGCAAACGCGCCGACGACGTCGCGGAAGTCGAGCCTCCGGCCCGGGTCCTCGAGCATGACCCGAGCCTAACACCGGCTCGTGAACGGTGGTAGACATCCCGTCGTGCCCCCGACCGGACGACCCGCCACGCGGCGGCTGGCCGCGGTGGAGCGCGCGCTGCGCGTCCTCGACGCCTTCGCCGAGGCCGGGGGCGAGGCCGGCACCAACGAGCTGGCCCGCGCGACCGGCATCAATGCCTCCACCGTGTCGCGGATCCTGGCGACCCTGGTGGCGGGCGGGTACGTCCAGCACCGGCCCGAGACGGGTCGCTACCGGATCGGGCCCCAGGTGTTGAAGCTGTCGAGCCACGCCCTGGGCGGCGTCGATCTGCGCTCGGCGGCGCGCCCGCACCTCGACGCGCTCGTCGAGGAGACGGGCGAGACCGCCACCCTCTCGGTTCCGGGCGATCCCGACGCCGTGACGATCGACTTCGTTCTCTCCCGGGCCAGCGTCGCCTCGGTCGCCCGCGTGGGCCGGCCGAGCATCGCCCACGCGACCGCCACCGGGAAGGTGATGCTGGCGTTCGCCGCCGAGGGGCTGCCCGCCTCGCTGGCCGCCTGCACGGACCGGACGATCACCGACCCGGCCCGGCTGGCCGAGGAGGTCGAGGCGGTCCGGCGCGAGGGTCACGCCCACGCCTCGGGCGAGCGGGAGCCCGAGCTGAACGCGGTCGCCGTCCCGGTCTTCGGCGGCCCCGGCGGGCTGATCGCGATCCTCGGCGTCCAGGGCCCGGATTCCCGCTTTCGAGTGCGGGCCCAGGATGCCGCCGTGGCCGCGCTCCTCCCGCACGCGCTCGCGCTTTCAGCCGCTCTCGGGTATCCTGAGGCATGAATATGGCAATGACATTGCCGCTTGGGCAATAGACAAGGAGACGACGAATGAGCCTGCCCGCATCCGCGAAGTACCTCGTGATCGGGGCCGGTGTCCACGGCCTCTCGACGGCCTGGCACCTGGCCAAGGAGCAGGCAGCCCGCGGGGAGGCGCCCGACGTCCTGATCGTCGACAAGACCGGCGTCGGAGCGGGCGCGTCGGGGATCGCGTGCGGCGTCGTTCGCAACAACTACTTCCAGCCGGCGATGTCGGAGCTGATGGCGGCCAACGTCGAGGTGTGGGAGCAGGACCCCGAGGCCTTCTCGTACCACCCCGTCGGCTACATGGCCCTCGGCGCCGCCTCGCAGGTTTCCGACCTGACCGCCGTGCACGAGCGCCAGCAGCGGATCGGCTATCCGTCCGACCTGATCGTGGGCGCCGCCGAGGTGGCCGAGCACATGCGCGGCATGTTCCCGGACTGGCGCGCCCAGGGTGTCGAGGTGTGCCTGCACGAGCACAAGGGGGGCTTCGCCAACAACATGGCCTCGATGCACGGGCTCGCGGCGAAGGCCAAGGAGGCCGGCGCCCGGCTCGCCGAGGGCGTGCGCGTCACGGGCTTTGCCACCGACGGCTCGGGCGCCGTGACGACGGTCCAGACCGACCAGGGCGACGTCGCCGTCGAGCAGGTGGTGGTCGCGGTCGGCCCGTGGGTGAGGTCGATCTGGACGATGCTCGGCCTGCCCAACACGCTCGACGTGAAGACGCCCGACGGCGCCGTTCATCCCGACCAGGAGATGTGGACGTACTGGTACCTCCAGGAGGGCGAGATCGACGTCGACCCGGGCCTGCTCTCGCTGCCCGACGGCACGATGCCGCCGGTGCTGCACGTCGACTCGGACGCGCCGCTCTACGACGACGAGGGCAAGCTCGTCACCGACGAGTTCTGGGGCAACTACTTCAAGCAGGACCTGCACGGCGTGCAGGGCGGGGCCGCGCCGGTGGTCGTCGGCCACGATTTCGACGTCGATCCCTACCCGACCGCGAGCGTCGAGTCGTCGTTCGCCGACATGTGGTGCGCGTCGCTCTCGCACTGCATGAAGCGCTTCGAGGGCAAGCGGGCGACGTACAAGAACGTGCGCTCGGGCGGCGTCGGCTGCTTCACCGCCGACAGCTTCCCGGTGTTCGACTACATGCGGCCCAACGTGTACGTCATCGCCGACTCCAACCACGGCTACAAGATGATCGGCGTCGGCCGGGAGGTGGCGCGGGTGATGTCCGGCGGCGAGTCGGGCCTCCTGCACCCGTTCCGGTACGAGCGCTTCGCGACCGGCGACCTGCACCCGGTGTCGAACAGCCCCTACCCCTGGAGCTGATCCGGGCGCCGGCGGGCGTGTGCTGCCAGGATGATCGCGGCCGTCACGCCCGCCGCGAGCGCCGTTCGGCGCTCACCCAGGACGAGCGCTGCGACCGGCGCCGTGACGGCGCCGACGAGCCCTGACGCGGTGAGCGCCCGCGAGGCGACGGCCGAGAGTGCCGCGGCGGCGAGCGCGATCACCGCCACGCGCTGGTCGAGCACGACCAGCCCGCCGACCGCCGGCCCAAGGCCGCGGCCGCCGCGGAACCGCAGCTGCGCCGGGGCGACGTGTCCGGCCGTGACGGCGACCAGGGCGGCCGCCCCGGCCCCGCCGCCCGCGACGGCGAGCGCGACGGCCACCGCGATCGCGCCCTTGGCGAGGTCGGCTGCGAAGGTCGCCACCGCCGCGGCGATGCCGAGCCGGCGGCCGACATTGCGGGCGCCGGTCGAGCCGGTCGCGTGGCTGCGGAGATCCTCGCCGGTCGCGAGCCGGACGACGTAGTACCCGGTCGAGAGGCACCCGAGCGCGTAGGCGAGGACGGTGGCGGCGGCCGCGGTCATGCCAGCGCGAGGGCCACGATGCCGGCCGCGACGAGCGCCGAGCCCGCCGCCCGCCCGCGCGTCACCGGCTCGTGCAGGAGGACGGCGGCGAGCGCGGTCGCCATGACGACGCTCGTCTCGCGGACGGCGGCGACCGATGCGGCCGGCGCCAGCCGGAGCGCCGCAAGGACGAGAGCGTAGGCCAGGAACATGCCGACGCCGGCCCCGGCCGTCCAGCGCGAGAACCCGGCCCGGACGACCTCCGGCCCGCGGACCGCCGCGAGCCCGGCCGCGTAGAGCACGCCGGAGGTCGCGAGGGTGACCTCGAGGTAGGGGATGGCCGCGGCATGATGGAGGCCGCTCTTGTCGATCACCGTGTAGGTCGCGATGCAGGTCGCGACGCCCAGGGCCATGGCGGGTGCCGCCCGGCTCGCGCCGACGTGGACGCCGCGCACGAGCATGATGCCGGCCGCCACGACGGCGACGCCCACGACCTCGAGCCCGGACGGCCGGGCCGACGTCGCCACCACGGCCACCACGAGGACCAGCACCGGCGCGGCGCCGCGGGCGATCGGGTAGACGACCGACAGGTCGAAGCGGCGGTAGGCGGCCGCCAGAAGCGCGAAGTAGGCGAGCTCCGCCGCCGCCGACGCACCGATGTAGGGCACGGCCGCCCACTCGACCCGCCAGGTCAGCGCCGCCACCGGCGCGAAGACCGCGGCCCCGATCAGGATCGCCGCTGCGCCGGCCCCCTCGGGGTCGCCGGCGCGCGCGATCAGGATGTTCCAGCCCGCGTGCAGCGCCGCTGCGGCGAGGGCGAGCGCAAGGGCCGTGGCGGGCACCCGCCCACCCTATCGGGCGCATCGCCGGCCCCGACCATGAAACACCGGGGCCAGGCCCCGGTGTTTCACCGGATCCCTACGGCCTCGCCATCGCCAGCACGGCGCCGGCGTGGCGGCGGACGCCGCCGCGCGAGAGCCGCCCGGCCGCCAGCTCGACCGCGAAGGCGTGCAGGCGCGGGAACCGCACGCGGATCCACTCCGACGCCGCTCCGCCGGGGGAGCGGTGCACGTAGAGCGGCAGCCCGACCATTGTCGCGTACCTGCGGCCGAGCGGCACGCTCGTCCCCGAGGTCCACACGAGCCGCATGTGCTGGTGGTACCAGATCGTGACCCTGGGCCGGATCGAGGTGATGAGCCGCCGGGCGGTCTGCGTCTCGGGCTCGGAGAACGGCCGCGGGCCGGAGTAGTAGGTGCTGCCCGGCGAGCCGTGGTGCGACCAGCCGGCGGCGAAGTTGCGGTTGAGATCGACGCCGTGGGCGTTCTGGCGCGTGCCCGCCGCGCGCCCGTCCGGGTTCAGCGTCGGGACGAGCCACAGGTCGGCGTGCCTCGGAGGCGTCCGTCGCCGGAGCGCGCGGATGACCGCCATCCCCGCGCACTCGTTGCCGTGGATGCAGCCGACGACGAGGACGCGCGGTGTTCCCGGCGTGCCGCTCTCGACCGCGTGGATCGCGCGGCCGTCGACCGAGTGGCCGATCACGGTCGTGCGGTGAACCGCGTGCCCCGAGCCGGCGAGGGCGGCCGCGGCCGCGAGGAGTGCGGCGAGCGATCCCATCCCGCGGCCGTCAGTGGATCGGCGCCTCCCAGCCCTCCAGCACCGGCGGCTTCCAGTCGGCGCCGACGGTGCGCGACCCCTCGACCCACGGCCCCAGCTCGACCTGCGGGAACTTGCAGTGCTGCTCCTTCAACTGGATGCCGTACGAGTTGCCGGACTGGAGGTGCTTGATCAGCACCTTCCGGGCGATCTCGTTCTCGCGCCCCTCCGGGATCGGGAAGTGGATGCGAAGGAACGAGTTCGAGTACCGGTCGAAGACGGCGGGGACGCCCTCCTCCTCGAGCAGCTCGACGTCCTCGAGCCAGTTGATGTCCTCGCCCGGCGTGGCCGCCAGGAGGTCGATGTCCTCGACCAGCGAGATGTCCTCCTGATAGGGGAAGCGGTGGCCGGCCAGCGTCTCGGCGTCGATCGCGATGTGGCGTTCCTGGTCGCTCATGGCGCTCCTACTCTCCGGCCGCCTCGAGCGGCTGTCCGACGTGGGTCATGGCCTCCTCCTCGTGCTTCTTCTCGAGCAGGCGGCGGATCTCGGCGAGCGTCTCGCGCTCGGTGACGCCCGGGATGTAGTCGGTGCCGGCCAGCGGCACCTTCGCCATCGCGGCCGCCTCGACGGTGAGCGCGCACAGGTCCTCGGGCTCCAGGCTGTGGATGTTGGTCTTGCCGCACGCGCGGGCCAGCATCTGCACCTCGAGCGTCAGCGTGTGCAGGAAGTTGTAGACCCGCTCGGCGGCCTCGTCGACGATGAGGCGCTTTCTGAGCTCGGGATCCTGCGTCGTGATCCCGACCGGGCAGCGGCCGGTGTGGCAGTGGTAGCACTCGCCCGCCGGCACGCCGATCGTGCCCTCGTAGTCGGTGACGCCCGGGATCTCCTTGTTGCAGTTGAGCGCCATCAGCGCCGAGTGGCCGATCGCAACGGCCTTCGCGCCGAGCGCGAGCGCCTTGGCGATGTCGCCGCCGTTTCGGATGCCGCCGGCGACGACGAGGTCGATCTCGTCGGCCAGGCCGACGTCCTCGAGCGCGCGCCGCGCCTCCGGGATCGCCGCCATGAGCGGGATGCCCGTCTCCTCGGTCGCGATGTGCGGACCCGCGCCGGTGCCGCCCTCGGCACCGTCCAGGTAGATGATGTCGGGGCCGCACTTGGCGGCCATCCGCACGTCGTCGTAGACGCGGGCCGCGCCCAGCTTGAGCTGGATCGGGATCTGGTAGTCGGTCGCCTCGCGGATCTCCTGCACCTTGAGCGAGAGGTCGTCCGGCCCGAGCCAGTCCGGGTGCCGGGCGGGCGAGCGCTGGTCGATCCCGGCGGGAAGCGAGCGCATCTCGGCCACCTGCTCGGTCACCTTCTGGCCCATCAGGTGGCCGCCGAGGCCGACCTTGCAGCCCTGGCCGATGAAGAACTCGCACGCGTCGGCGAGCATCAGGTGGTGCGGGTTGAACCCGTACCTGCTCTGGATGCACTGGTAGTACCACTTGGTCGAGAGGTCGCGCTCCGGCGGGATCATCCCGCCCTCGCCCGAGCAGGTCGCCGAGCCGGCCATCGACGCGCCCTTGGCGAGCGCCATCTTGGCCTCGAGGGAGAGGGCGCCGAAGCTCATCCCGGTGATGTAGACCGGGATGTCGAGCTCGATCGGCTTCTTGGCGAACCGGGCGCCGAGCACGGTCTTGGTCTCGCACTTCTCGCGGTAGCCCTCGATCACGAACCGCGTCAGCGTGCCCGGCATGAACATCAGCTCGTCCCAGTGCGGGATCGGCTTGAACATCGAGAAGCCGCGCATGCGGTAGCGACCCAGCTCGGACTTGATGTGGATGTCGTTGATGACCTCGTGGGTGAAGATGCCGCTTCGCCCGAGGACGTTCCGCCTGGAGGATGTCTTGTCGGTCGCCACTTACAACACCAGCTTCCGTTCGGATGGCTCGAGGTTGTCGTAGTTGTAGAGCTTCTTGCCGCAGACGAACTTCTGGAACTCGGGCGGGGAGCCGAGCCCGTAGATCCGGAACTTGCGCTCGATGAACTCGGTGTCGGCGTCGGTCCACTCGCCCGGGACGCAGTCGATCCCGAGCGCCTTCACCTTGCCGCCGACGTAGATGATGCCGTCGTACATCGAGTCGCCCAGCCCGGGGCCCGCGTCCTCGCAGATGATCTGGTGGCCGCGCTGCATCATGAAGCCCGTCATCGACCCGGCCGAACCGAGGGTCAGGATCGTGCCGCCCTTCTGGTCGATGCCGCTTCGTGCGCCGACGCGCCCCTTGACGACGATGTCGCCGCCGCGCAGCGCCGCCCCGGTCAGCGAGCCGGCGTTGCTCTCGATCACGACGACGCCCGACATCATGTTCTCGCAGGCCGACCAGCCGACCCGGCCGGTGATGTGCACCTCGGGCCCGTCGATGAGGCCGCAGCCGAAGTAGCCGAGGCTGCCCTCGTAGGTGATCTTGCAGCGCGTGAGGATGCCGACCCCGATCGAGTGCTTCGAGCCCGGGTTCCTGACGGTGACGTCGGTGATGCCCTTCTCGTAGAGGAGCGAGCGCAGCTCGAGGTTGATCTGCCGGGTGGTGAGATCAGCCGCGTCGAAGACGGCGCGTGCCCCGTCGATCTCGGAGACGTTCGGGACCTCGGCGTGCGGCTCCGCGAGGCCGCGCGCGTCATAGTGGATCCGCCGCTCGCCGACTAGCGCGTCCATACCAGCACCTCCCGCTCGTACGGGTCGTAGGTCTCGATCTCGTGGTCGATGACGGCCCGGATCGCGATCTCCTCGGAGGCGAGCGCGACCATGTCGTCGCCCTCGTAGAGGACGAGCGGCTTGGCCGCCATCTCGTCCTTGGCCACGCCGAGCGCGTCGCCCGTCACGCAGATGTAGGTGAAGACGCCGTCGAGGTCGTCGAGGCTCTTGTGCATCGACTCCTCGAGCGAGAGGCCCTCGCTCATCTTCTCGGCCAGGTAGACCGCGATGATCTCGGAGTCGCACTCGGATTGGAAGCGGTGGCCGGACCGCTCCAGGCGGCGCTTCCACTGGAAGTAGTTCGTGAGCTGGCCGTTGTGGACGACCGCGACGTCGGCGAACGGATATGCCCAGTAGGGATGGGCGCCCGAGATGTCGACGTCCGACTCCGTCGCCATGCGGACGTGGCCGATGGCGTGCGTCCCCTGGAACTTTCCGAGCCCGTACTGCTCCGACACCGTCTCGGCGTCGCCGAGGTCCTTCACGATCTCGAGCGACTTCCCGAGCGACAGGATCTCGCAGCCGGGGACGTCCTCGAGGTAGTCGGCCAGGCGCTTCAGGTCGCCGTCGTAGCGCAGAGCCGCCCGGAAGGCGTACTCCGTGTCGAACTCGATGTTCATGATCTTGGCGCCCAGCTCGCGCATGCGCCCCTCGACCTCGGCCCGGTGCCGCTCGAGCCGCTCTGCGAACTCGAAGTCACGCGGGTCGTTGGCGTCGGCCAGCGTGAAGCGCACGAGCACCAGGTCGGAGGCCGGCCCGTAGAGGGCGTAGCCGGTGGAGTCCGGCCCGCGGTGCTTCATCGACTGGAGCATCCGCGTCATGTCGGCTCCGAGCGGGCGCCCGCCGTTACCGTTCCGGTAGATGATTCCTGCAATACCGCACATGCGGCGACCTCCTCGCCGCCGCTAGGGCAGCACGTCCAGGTATTCCTTCACGTCCCAGTCGGTGACCTCGGCGCAGTAGCGCTCCCACTCGTCGCGCTTGTAGTGGCGGAAGACGCGCCACATGTCGCCCGGCAGCGCCGACTTGATCACCTCGTCCTCGTCGAGCGCGTCGAGCGCATCACCGAACGTCATGGGGATCTTCTTGACCTCCTTGCCGCCGGCCATCGCCTCGTAGATGTTGCGCTCCTCCGGCGTGCCGGGGTCGATCTCGCGCTGGATGCCGTCGTCCATCGCCCTGATGAGGGCGCCGAGGGCGAGGTACGGGTTCACGGCAGAGTCCACCGAGCGGTACTCGAAGCGGCCGGGAGCCGACACGCGCAGCGCGGTCGTGCGGTTCTGGAAGCCCCAGTCGGCGAAGACCGGCGCCCAGAACCCGGTGTCCCACAGCCGCCGGTACGAGTTCACCGTCGAGGCCGTAACGGCCGTCAGCGCGCTCAGGTGCTCGAGGATGCCGCCGATCGCCTGGAGGCCGATCTTGCTCGGCAGGCGCTGGTCGTCGCCCTCGGGCATGAACCGGTTCTCGTCGCCCTCCCAGATCGAGATGTTCGTGTGGCAGCCGTTGGCCGAGACACCCATGAAGGGCTTCGGCATGAAGCACGGGAACACGTTCAGCTCGCGCCCGACCTGCTTGCAGATCTGGCGGAAGGTCGACAGCCGGTCGGCGGTGTGCTCGGCCCGGTCGAAGTTGAAGTTGAGCTCGATCTGGCCGGGGGCGTCCTCGTGGTCGCCCTGGATCATGTCGAGATCCATCTTCTGGCCGTACTCGACGACCTTGTGGATGATCGGCTGGAGCTCGGAGAACTGGTCGATGTGGTAGCAGTAGGGCTTCGTGACGCCCTCGACGTCGGGCGTTCCGTCCGGCTTCATCTTGAGCCACATCATCTCGGGCTCCATGCCGGCCCTGAGGTGCATGCCGGTGCGGGCCTCGAAGTCGGCCTGGATGCGCTTCAGGTTGCCGCGGCAGTCCGACGTGAGAAACGACCCGCCGTCCTCCTGGTCCTCGCGGCCGCGGAAGCACGTGCACCACACCCGCGCCACCTTGGGGTCCCAGGGAAGCGGCATGAACGTCTCCGGCTCGGGGATGCCGACGAGCTCCCAGGCCTCGGGCCCGTAGCCGATGTACTCGCCGTGGCGGTCGACGAAGAGGTTCGCCGTCGAGCCGTAGACGAGCTGAAAGCCCTTCTGCGCCATCGACTCCCAGTGCGGGGCGGGAACGCCCTTCCCCATGATCCGGCCGGTGACCGAGATGAACTGGTAATAGATGTAGGTGATCCCTGCTGCGTCGATTTGCCGGCGGACCTCCGCCACACGCTCGGCGCGGCCGTCCGCGTCGACGAACTGCTCGAGATCGGTCGCCACTCCAACACCCTCCTTGTCGGTCTGCGGGCACGCCCCGCACTTCGGCCCGGGCAAAGGCTACGCCGGGCGGGGAGCGCGCACAAGTGGAAGGAATGGACACTCGCATGCGCCTCCGCGCGTGCTCCCGTACACCGCAGAAACGCTCAATTCCTGACCATCGCGACCCCCGCGGCCGCCCCCAGGACGAGCGCCGTGGAGAGGGCCAGAACCGGCGCCAGCCGCCGCGTCGGGACGCCGTAGACCGCCGCGACGCCGAAGCTCCCCATGCCCACCGCCATCCCCGCCGAGACGACGAACGGGCCGGGGATCGGAAGGAGCGCGCGGAGGGCGAGGAGCGGCACGGACGCCACCGTGAGCCGGGCCGCAACGAGCCGGACGGTGGCGGGGTCGACGCGCAGCCGGTGGCCGGCGAGGACGGCGCCGACGGCCGCGAAGGCCGGGAGCGTGCTCACCAGGAGGACCGTGCGGCCGGCCGAGGTGACGCGCTCGGGGAACGCGATCCCGGCGGCGTCGAGGGCGTAGCCGGCGGTCACGCACACCAGGTACGGGTTCCTGGCGAAGGCCCGGGCCCGCCCGAGCCAGTCGGCCCGCTCATGCACGAGCGCGGCGACCAGGCCGGGCAGGACGACCAGCGTGAACGGCCCGGTGCAGAGCTGGCTGAAGGCGACCGCCAGCGGGAGCGCACCCCAGCCGAAGACGACGACGCAGACCGGGAAGCCGAGCCAGGCGGCGTTCGGCCAGCACACCGTGAGCAGGAGCTCGGCCCGCTCGCCGGCCGGCCGGCCGCGGGAGAGGTGGAGCACGGCCGCGGCCGAGGCGGCCAGCACGACCCACGCCGCCGCGAGCCCGATCAGGAGCCCGGGGTGGACGTCGGTGCGCGTTGCGACGACCCCCGACGCCGGTGCGCCGAGCCAGAAGAGCGTCCTCAGCGCCCGCGCCGTCCAGCGGTTGGGATCGATGCGGCGCGCCGAGGCGTAGCCTGCGGCGGCGAGCGCCATGCCCGCGATCAGGAGCGCGAGGGCCACGGCTCTAGTTCTCGACGGGTGTGTCCGAGCGGTTGCCCCACTCGTTCCACGATCCGTCGTAGACCGCTGGGCGCGGCCCGCCGGCCAGATCGAGCGCGTTGGCGACGGCCGTCGCCGACACGCCGCCGTTGCAGTAGGCCACCACCGGGCGGTCGACGGCGGTCACGTCGATGCCCGCGTCGGCGAACGCCCGGCGCAGCTCGGCCGGCGGCAGGAACGAGCCGTCGTCGCGGAGGAGGCTGCGGTAGGGCACGTTGACCGCTCCGGGGATGTGGCCGGCCCGGCGGGCGTGGGTCTCGATGCCCGCGTACTCGTCGTGGGCGCGGGCGTCGATCACGAGCGTTCCGCCGTCGAGCGTCGCGCGCATGCGGTCGATGTCCCACAGCGAGTCGTCGCGAGGCCCGGTGCGGTAGGCGGGCGACGCCGGCAGCGGATGCTCGTCGCCGCTTCGCACGGGGCCGCCGGCGGCAAGCCACGCATCCAGGCCGCCGTCGAGCACGTGCGCCGCCCGATGCCCGTAGGCCCGTAGCGCCCAGACCACCCGCCCGGCCAGCACGTTTCGGTAGCGGTCGTACGCGACGACGACGGTGTCGTTTCCGATCCCCAGCCGGGTCGCGTCTGCGGCGAACTCGGCGGGCGGGGCGAGCTGCACCGGCACCGGGTCGGAGCGGTCGGTGAAGTCCGAGCGCCAGTCGGCGAAGACCGCGCCGGGAATGTGCGCCTCGCGGTAGCAGGCGGGGTCGGCCCGGTAGCGCGGCTCCTCGTCGACGACCCGCCCGCGCACGTCGAGCAGGCGCAGGTCGCCGAGCCGCTCGCGGACCCAGCCGGCAGAGACGAGGACGTCGGTCGGCACATCGGTATCTTGGCAGGGATGGGCCTCGCCGACCGCTACTGGGACCCGATCTCCGACGCCGAGGTGGTGGCGGTGCTGGGCGAGGGCGCCGTGGCGGTGGCCCGCCACCGGCGCTGGCTCTTCGCGGTCGCCCG
The DNA here is from genome assembly GCA_963805545.1 of uncultured Actinomycetes bacterium. Classification (GTDB taxonomy): domain Bacteria; phylum Actinomycetota; class Thermoleophilia; order Gaiellales; family JAICJC01; genus JAICJC01. The sequence continues at coordinate 17,373 of CAWDUU010000005.1, read as the reverse complement.
CTGCCGCACCCACCGGGGCGACGTCTATCTGAAGCGCCAGCCGCCGATGGGGCGGCGGATCGACCAGCTGGACTGGCAGCACCGGCTCGCCAACCACCTCGCCGACCGGGGCGTGCCGGCGGCCCGGGCGCTCGGCCTGGTCGAGCAGGGCGGGCACTGGTACGAGGTGCACGAGCCGGCCGCCGGCGAGGATGTCTACGCGGGCGCCGACAGCTGGGATCCGTTCTCGAGCGAGATCCACGCAGCGGCGGCGGGCGCGGCGCTTGCCGGGCTGCACCTCGCGGGCGCGAGCTTCCCCGACCGCCGGCCCCAGCCCCAGGCCGGGTTCGTGGTGCAGCTGGGGGCCGTGGCGCGCGGGCCGGCCGAGGCGGTCGCGCAGCTCGCGGCCGCCCGCCCGGCGGTCGCCGGCTACCTGGCGGGCCGCGAATGGGAGGCGGCCGTCGCCGCGGCCTACGGCGCGGTGTTCGACCGCCTGCGGCCCGTGGTCTGCGAGCTGCCCGAGGCGCCGCTCCACGGCGACTGGCAGACCAACAACCTCTTCTTCGAAGGCGACGAGGTGAGCGGCGTCATCGACTTCCACCAGGCCGACTACGCGCCCCGGATCCTCGACCTGGCGGTCGCGGTCGAGCGCAACTGCTTCTTCTGGAACCGCATCTCGGCCGGCGACGACGGGGCGTTCGACCTCGGCCACGCCGCGGCGCTGGTCGGCGCCTACGACGCGGTCGCGCCCCTGGCGGCGGCCGAGCGGGCGGCGTTCGCGGACGTCCTCCAGGCGTGCCAGTTCGAGTACGGGATCTCGTTCCTCGACTACTACTGGGGCGTCGAGGGCGACCGCGAGAAGGCCGACTGGGCGTGGGAGACCTTCGTCCTCGGCCACGCCCGCTGGTGGGAGTCAGTCGCGGGCCGCGATGCGCACGCCGCCGTCGCGCGGATCGCCGGCGCCGGCTGAGAGCCGCCGCAGGAGCGGCCGGGCCTTCACGAGCGACTCCTCGACCTCGTCCACGGGGTCGGAGTCCCACACGATCCCGCCGCCGACCCAGAGGTGGATCTCGCCGCCGGCGATCGCGAACGTGCGGATCGTGAGCCCCAGGTCGAGGTCGCCGTTCGGGTGGACGCGGCCGATCGCACCCATCGACGCGCCGCGGCCCACCGGCTCGATCCGGGCGATGTGCTCGATCGCGGCCAGCTTCGGCGCGCCGGTCACCGACCCGCCCGGGAAGGTGGCGCGCAGCAGCTCCGCCGGCCCGACGCCGGGGCGCAGCCGGCCCTCGACGGTCGAGACGAGGTGGCGCACGCCGGCCATCGGCCGCTCCTCGAGGAACGTGCTCACCCGCACCGACCCGGGCACGCACACCCGGCCGAGGTCGTTGCGCTCGAGGTCGACGATCATCACGTGCTCGGCCCGGTCCTTGCCGCTCGCGGCGATCGGCTCGGTCGAGCCGGCCGGGCGGGTGCCCTTGATCGGCATCGTCCACACCCGGTCGCCGCGGGTGCGCAGGAAGAGCTCGGGTGTGGCCGAGACGATCGACCAGCCGTCGCCGTGCATCGCCGCCGCGAACTCGGCCCCCAGCGGGGCGAGCGCCCGCTCGACCCCGGCCGGGTCGCCCCGGAACGGCGCCCGCAGGTGCTGGACCACGTTCACCTGGTAGACGTCGCCCCGCCCGATCGCCGCGCGCACCTCGCCGATCGCCGCACCGTGCTCCCCCGCCGTCCACGTCCGCTCCCACGCCCCAACGGTGTACCGCGCAACATCGGGGTCAGACCCCAGTGTTGCGGCGGGCTCGCCGACCCGGCAGGCCGCGGCGGGGAGCGGGCACGGCTCCGGCGGGCCGGGGCCGGCGAGGCCGTAGCCCAGGTAGAGGTCGGCCGGCCGGCCGCGGTGCGCGGCCAGGAAGTCCTCGATGCGCTCGAAGGCGTCGGCGGCGGGCGTGTCGAGCACGAGCCAGCGCCCGTCGAGGTCGCGGTTGGGGAGGGGCGTGCCGATGCCCTATCGTAGAGCCGGTGAGCGTTCCCGGCCCGCCGCGGGCGGTCGTCTTCGACTTCAACGGCACCATCTCCGACGACGAGCCGCTGCTCGCCGAGCTCTTCGTGCAGATCTTCGGGGAGGTCGGGATCGAGGTCACCGAGGAGCGCTACTTCGGCGAGTTCGCCGGGTACTCCGACCCCGAGATCGTCGAGCGTGTTCTGTCAGAGTCCGGCCGTTCCGACCCCGCCGTGGCACGCGGGCTGCTCGACCGCCGGGCCGAGCTGTACCTCGACCGCGCGGGAGCCGGCGAGACGGTTCACCCCGCGGTTGCGGCGTGCGTGCGCGAGATCGCCGGCCGGGTTCCGGTGGCGGTCGCATCGGGCGCGGTCCGGGCCGAGGTCGAGCCGGTGCTCCGGGGAGCGGGACTGCGGCCGCTGCTGGCGGCCGTCGTCACGGCCGACGACGTCGCCCGGGGGAAGCCCGACCCCGAGGGCTACCTCATCGCGCTCGACCGGCTCGGCGTCCCCGGTCCCGAGGCGCTCTCGTTCGAGGACACCCACTTCGGCGTCATGGCGGCCGTCGCGGCCGGGATGCGCTGCGTCGGAGTGGGCACGACCGTGTCCGCGGATCGCCTTCGCGAGGCCGGTGCCGAGACCGTCGTCGCCTCGCTTGACTGGTCTAGACCAACCGTGCGAGGGTTGTTCGCATGAGGGACGACGCCCGGGCGGTGGTCATCGGCGGCGGCGTCGGCGGGTGCTCGATTCTCTATCACCTGGCGAAGCTGGGCTGGAAGGAGGTCGTACTGGTCGAGCAGTACGGCCTCACCCACGGCTCGACCTGGCACTCGGCCGGGCTGGTCGGCCAGCTCCGCTCGACGGTCAGCCTCACGAAGATGATGCAGTACTCGGTCGGGCTCTACGCCGACCTGGCCCGCGAGACCGGCAAGGACCCCGGCTGGCACGAGCTCGGCGGCCTGCGGCTCGCCTCGTCGCAGGAGCGGCACGAGGAGATCCAGCGCCAGGCCGGGTGGGCGAAGAGCTTCGGCCTTCCGATCGAGATCGTCTCGCCGGCCGAGGCGAAGGAGCTCTTCCCGCCGATGTCGACCGACGGCGTCGTGGCGGCCGCGTTCCTGCCCCAGGACGGCTATCTCGACCCGAGCCAGCTCACCTTCGCGCTGGCCGACGGCGCGCGCCTGCTCGGCGCCGAGATCGAGCAGCGAACGCGCGTGCTCGACGTGATCGTCGAGAACGGGCGCTGCCGCGGCGTCGTCACCGACAGGGGGCCGATCCGGGCCGACGTGGTCGTGAACGCCGGCGGGATGTATGCGCCCCAGATCGGCCGGATGGCCGGCGTGGAGGTGCCGATCATCCCGTACGCGCACGAGTTCCTGGTGACCGAGGCGTTCGACCCGCCGCTCCCGCCGCTGCCGACGCTGCGCGACCCCGACCGGCTGATCTACTTCCGCACCGAGGTGGGCGGCCTCATCATGGGCGGCTACGAGCGCAACCCCGCGCCGTGGGCGCTCGACGGCGTGCCCGACGGGTTCGAGGCCCAGCTCCTGCCCGAGGACTGGGACCGGTTCGACGAGCTGCTCTCGAACTCGATCGAGCGGGTGCCGGCGATGGAGGCGGCCGAGGTCAGGAAGCTCTTCAACGGCCCCGAGGCGTTCACGCCCGACGGCGAGTTCATCCTCGGCGAGTCCGACGTGCCCGGATTCTGGGTTGCCGCCGGGTTCTGCGCGCACGGCCTGGCCGGCGCCGGCGGCATGGGCTGGCAGATGGCCGAGTGGATCGTGAACGGCGAGCCGAGCCTCGACCTGTGGCACATGGACTCGCGCCGCTTCGGGCGCCAGTACCGAAGCCAGGCGTTCACGCTCGCGCGCGCGACCGAGATCTACGCGACGTACTACGACATCAAGTACCCCAACCACGAGCGCCAGGCGGGCCGGCCGCTGCGGCTGTCGCCGGCCTACGACCGGGTCGCCGCGCTCGGAGCGGTCTTCGGCGAGAAGTCGGGGTGGGAGCGGCCGAACTGGTTCGAGCCCAACGCTGCCGCGGGCGACGAGGGCCTGCGCCCGCGCGGCTGGGCCGGCCAGCACTGGTCGCCGGCGATCCACGCCGAGGCGGTCGCGACCCGCGAGCGGGCCGGGCTCTTCGACGAGAGCTCCTTCGCCAAGATCGAGGTGTCGGGCCCGGGGGCTGCGGACTTCCTCCAGCGGATGTGCGCCAACGACGTCGACCGGGCGGTCGGCGCGATCACCTACACGCAGATGCTGAACTCGCGCGGCGGGATCGAGTGCGACTTCACGGTGACGCGGCTCGCCGCCGACCGGTTCCGGATCGTCACGGGCACCGCGTTCGGAAACCACGACCTGGGCTGGATCCGAAAGCACGCGCCGGCCGGCGGCTCGGTGCAGGTGGCCGACGTGACGTCGGCCTGGGCCTGCCTCGGCCTCTGGGGGCCACGGGCCCGCGACATCCTCCAGCCGCTCACGAAGGCCGACCTCTCGACCGAGGGGTTCTGCTACATGACGGCGCGCGACATCGCGGTCGGTCACGTCCCCTGCCTCGCCGCGCGGGTCACCTACGTCGGCGAGCTGGGCTGGGAGCTCTACTGCCCGGCCGAGTACGGCGCCGGGCTGTGGGATCTGCTCTGGGATGCCGGGTCCGGGCACGGCATGCTGGCGTGCGGCTATCGCGCGATCGACGCGCTCCGGGTCGAGAAGGGCTACCGGGTGTGGGGCGCCGACATCACGCCCGAGGACTCGCCCGACGAGGCCGGGCTCGGCTTCGCGGTGAAGCCCGACAAGGGCGCCGACTTCCTCGGCCGCGCGGCGCTGCTCGAGGCACGCGGCGGAGAGCCCGAGCGGCGGCTGGCGTGCCTCGTGCTCGCCGATCCGCGCGCGGTCTGCCTGGGTCAGGAGCCGGTCCGGGTCGCGGGCGAGATCACGGGCCGGGTGACGAGCGGCGGGTACGGCTTCGCGGTCGAAAAGTCGGTCGCCTACGCCTACGTGCCGGCCGCGGCGTCTGCGGTCGGAACCGCCGTCGAGATCGAGGTGTTCGGCGAGTGGGTGGCGGCCGAGGTCGCCGCCGAGCCGCTGTGGGACCCGAGCGGCGAGCGGATTCGCAGCTAGACCGCTAGCCTTGCCGTATGCGCTGCTCTGCCTGCGGCACCGACAATGAGGGCGGGCGGAAGTTCTGCGCTGAGTGCGGCGGGCCGCTGCGGCTGTGGTGTGCGGTGTGCGGGAGCGCGAACGTGCCCGGGGCGAAGTTCTGCGGCGAGTGCGGGGCGAGCCTCACCGAGGCGCCGGCGCCCATCCCCGCTCCGGCCGCCGAGCGACGGCTGGTCACGGTGCTCTTCGCAGATCTGGTCGGCTTCACCTCCCACGCCGAAGCCCGCGATCCCGAGGACGTCCGGGAGCTCCTGTCGCGGTACTTCGAGCTCTGCCGCACGCTGATCGACCGGTACGGCGGCACCGTCGAGAAGTTCATCGGCGACGCGGTGATGGCGGTCTGGGGCGCTCCCGTTGCCATGGAGGACGACATCGAGCGTGCGGTCCGGGCCGCGCTCGACCTGGCGGCGTCCGTCGACGCCCTCGGCCACGAGCTCGAGGTCCCCGATCTGCGGGCCCGGGTCGGCATCCTCACGGGCGAGGCGGCGGTGACCGTCGGTGCCGTGGGCGAGGGGATGGTGGCCGGCGACCTCGTGAACACCGCGTCGCGCATCCAGGCCGTCGCAGAGCCGGGCGGCGTGCTCGTCGGCGACCCGACGAAGCGGGCCACCGAGGCCGCGGTGGTCTACGAGGACGCCGGCGTGCGCGAGCTCAAGGGCAAGGTCGAGCCGGTCCAGCTCTGGCGGGCGGTGCGGGTGATCGGAGGCCGCGGCGGCGCGCTTCGCTCGACCGGCCTGGAGGCGCCGTTCGTCGGCCGCGACCGCGAGCTCAGGGTGATCAAGGAGCTCTTCCACGCCTCGGCGGGCGAGTCGAGCGCCCATCTCGTCTCGGTGATGGCGGTCGCCGGCACCGGCAAGTCGCGGCTCTCCTGGGAGTTCTTCAAGTACATCGACGGCCTGGCCGACGACGTGCGCTGGCATCGCGGGCGCTGCCTGCCCTACGGCGAGGGCGTGACCTACTGGGCGCTCGCCGAGATGGTGCGCACCCGGGCCGCGATCGTCGAGGGCGAGGGGCCCGAGGCCCAGCTCGAGAAGCTGCACGCGGCGGTCGAGGAGTCGATCCCGGATCCCGAGGAGCGCAGGTTCGTTGAGCCGAGGCTCGCCCATCTGCTCGGCCTCGAGACGGCGGCGCCCGCCGACCGCGAGAACCTCTTCAGCGCCTGGCGGCTCTTCTACGAGCGGCTTGCCGACGAGATGCCGACGGTCATGGTGTTCGAGGACATGGAGTGGGCCGACGCGTCGCTGCTCGACTTCATCGAGTACCTCGTCGACTGGTCGAAGAGCCATCCGCTCTTCGTGCTCGTGCTGGCACGGCCGGATCTCGCCGAGCGGCGGCCGACCTGGGGCGCCGGCAAGCGCACCTTCACCTCGCTCTACCTGGAGCCGCTGTCGAGCGCCGACATGGATCAGCTCCTGACCGGGATCGTGCCGGGTCTGACCGATGAGCTGCGCGCGGCGATCCGGGAGCGGGCCGAGGGCGTTCCGCTGTACGCGGTCGAGACGGTGCGCATGCTGCTCGACCGCGGCCTGCTCGTCCCGCGCGGCAGCACCTACGAGCCGGCCGGACCGATCGGCGCGCTCGATGTCCCCGAGACGCTCCACGCCCTGATCGCGGCTCGGCTCGACGGACTCTCCCCCGACGAGCGCCGGATCGTGCAGGACGCGGCCGTGCTCGGCAAGACCTTCGCCTTGGACGCGCTCGCCAAGCTCACCGGGCTGGCTCCGGGCGACGTGGAGCCGACCCTGGCGCAGCTCGTCCGCAAGGAGGTCCTGTCGCTTCAGGTTGACCCGCTGTCGCCCGAGCGCGGACAGTACGGGTTCCTTCAGGATCTGATGCGCCGGGTCGCATACGACATGCTCTCGAAGCACGAGCGCAAGGCGCGGCACCTCGCTGCCGCGGCGCTCGACGAGGGTGACGACGAGGTCGTCGAGGTCGTCGCCGCCCACTATCTCGCCGCCCGCGACGCGGATCCCGACGCCGATGACGCTCCGGAGATCACGCGCCGCGCCGCTGCGGCGCTCGTCCGGGCCGGCGAGCGGGTCGGTGCGCTGGCCGCGAGCATGGAGGCGCAGCGCTACTTCGAGCAGGCGGCGGAGCTCACGGCCGAGCCGGTCGAGCGGGCCCGCCTCTTCGAGCGCGCCGGCATGATGGCCCGCGACGGCGCCCGGTCGGCCGAGGCGCTGGTGCACTTCGAGCGCGCGATGGAGCTCTTCGACGCGGCAGGCGCCAGCCATCCACGGGCCCGCGTGTCGGCTCGCCTCGGCGAGGTGATGTGGGACACGGGACGGCTCAGGGAGGCGCTCGAGCGCATGGACGCAGCGCTCGACCTGCTCTCGACGGAGGAGGCCGACGCGAACGTCGCCGAGCTGGCCCACCAGGTGGGCCGGTTCCGGTTCTTCGCGGGCGACCCCGACGTGGCGGCCGAGCGCGTCGAGCAGGCGCTTGTCCTCGCCGAGGCGCTGAACCTCCCGGATGTGCTGTCCCAGGCGGTCAACACCAAGGCGATGCTCCTGAGCAACCGCGGCCGCATGGTGGAGGGGGGCGCGCTGATGCGGCTCGCGCTCCAGATCGCGCTCGACAACGACCTCCCGTCGGCCGCCGTCCGCGCCTACAACAACGCCGCCGACTTCGACGCGCGCGGCGACCGGTACGAGCAGGCTGCCGAGGGCTTCCGCATGGGGCTGGCTCTGGCGCGCCGGATCGGCCTGCGCCAGAGCGAGTGGCAGTTCCTGGGCCAGGTCTACCCGCTCTACGCCCTCGGCCGGTGGGATGACGCGCTCGAGCTGGCGAGCGGCGTGCCCGACGAGGCGTTCGTCCAGACGAGGTTTCCGTTCATGTGCCTCCTGGGGCCTGTGGTCTCGATTCACAGCCACCGCGGCGATGTCGAGGCGGCGGCGCGACTCACGGCGCTTCATCCCGAGATCGCGACCTCCGACGACCTGACGGAGCGGACGGCGTACCTGTGGGCGCACTCCGCCCAGCTCCTCGCCGGTGGCGACGCCCAGGCGGCTCTGGACGAGGCCGCGCGCTCGTGGGAGGCGCGGGATGAGGTCGGCATCTCGTCCGAGGTGGGCAAGGAGACCTACGTTGTCGCCGTCGACGCCGCGCTCGCGCTCGGAGACATCGAGCGAGCCGACCGCATCGTCGCGACCGTCGAGGAGATGGGCGCAGGCGGCCGGCCGCAGTCGATGGCGGCGCATGCGATGCGGCATCGAGCCCTGATCGGAGCCGCGTCCGGCGATGACCGCCGCTCGGACCAGCTCTTCCGGCGTGCGTCAGCCCATTTCCGCGAGCTCGCCATGCCGTTCCCGATGGCGGTGACGCTGCTCGACCACGGCCGCTGGCTGGCGGGCACCGGCGCGACGGCGGAGGCCGCTCCGCTGATCGAGGCCGCAGGCGAGGTGTTCGCTCGGCTGGAGGCGAAGCCGTGGCTCGATCGCCTGGGCCACCTGCCGGGTGAGGCCCTCAGCGCGTGAGCGTCACGCGGCGGGCTGGAGCTCGCGCACGACGATCGTCTGGTCGCGGCGGGCGCCGGTGCCGACGATGGCGATCGGGACGCCGACCTCGTCCTCGATCAGCTTGAGGTACCTGCGGGCGGCGGCCGGCAGCCCGGCGTAGGTCGTGACCGCCGAGATGTCGGTGCCCCAGCCGTCGAGCTCGCGGTAGACGGGCGTCGCGTGGTGGAAGTCGCTCTGGTGGGCCGGGAAGTCGGTGGTCACGCTGCCGTCGGCGAGCCGGTAGGCCACGCAGACCGGGATCGTCTCGAGCATCGAGAGCACGTCGAGCTTCGTGACCGCGAGCTCCGTGAGGCCGTTCACCCTTGCGGCGAACCGCAGGCCGACGAGGTCGAGCCAGCCGCAGCGCCGCTCGCGGCCCGTCACCGTGCCGAACTCGGCGCCCCGGTCGCGGATGGCCGCGCCGCGCTCGTCGTCGGCCTCGCTCGGGAAGGGGCCGGCGCCGACGCGGGTGACGTAGGCCTTGGTGACGCCGAGGACGCGGTCGATCCGCGTCGGCCCGACGCCGAGGCCCGTGCACGCTCCGCCCGCGATCGGGTTGGACGACGTGACGAACGGATAGGTGCCGTGGTCGATGTCGAGCAGCGTCGCCTGGGCGCCCTCGGCGAGGACCGAGCTGCCGGCCTGGAGCGCCCGGTCGAGCTCGAGCGACGTGTCGGCGATGAACGGGCAGATGCGCTCGGCGTAGCCCAGCATCGCGACGGTCAGCTCGTCCTTGTCGAGCGGGCGGTGGTGGTGGAGCTTTCGCAGGAGCTCGTTCTTGACCGAGAGCGCGGTCGCGATCTTGAGGCGCAGGATCTTCTCGTCGAGCAGGTCCTGCACGCGGATCCCGACCCGGAGCGCCTTGTCGGCATAGGCCGGCCCGATCCCGCGCCGGGTCGTCCCGATCTGGAGCCGCCCCAGCCGGAGCTCGGAGTCGGCGTCGATGATCCGGTGCCACGGCATGATCAGGTGGGCGTTGCCGGAGATGCGAAGCCCGCTCACGTCGATGCCGCGCGCGATCAGGCCGTCGAGCTCCTCGATCAGCACCTCGGGGTCGATCACGCATCCGTTCCCGAGCAGGCACAGCGTGCCGGGGTAGAGGATGCCGCTCGGGACGAGCCGCAGCTTGTAGGTCTCCTCGCCGATCACGAGCGTGTGGCCGGCGTTGTTCCCGCCCTGGTAGCGGGCGACGACGTCGCAGCGCTCGGCGAGGAGGTCGACGACCTTGCCCTTGCCCTCATCGCCCCACTGCGCCCCGACGACGACCGTGAGCGGCACCGGCCTACACCTGCTGCTCGACGCCGCGGGCCAGGTTGTCGAACTTGGTGTAGCGGCCGATGTACGCCAGCCGGATCTTGTCGATCGGGCCGTTCCGGTGCTTGGCGAGGATGAGCTCGGCGGTGCCCTTCTCGTCGCTCGTGTCGTCGTAGTAGTCGTCGCGGTAGACGAACATCACGAGGTCGGCGTCCTGCTCGATCGACCCCGACTCGCGCAGGTCGGAGAGCACCGGGCGCTTGTCGGTGCGCTGCTCGACGGCCCGCGAGAGCTGCGAGATGGCGAGCACCGGCACGTCGAGGTCGCGCGCGATCAGCTTCAGGGCCCGCGAGATCTGGGAGATCTCCTGGACGCGGTTCTCGTACCGGGTCGTGCTGCCCATGAGCTGGAGGTAGTCGACCACGATCAGCCCGAGATGGCCCTCGAGGCGGGCCTTCAGCCGGCGCGACTTGGCCTTGATCTCGATGGTCGAGACGCCCGCGGAGTCGTCGACGTAGATCGGCGCGTTGTAGAGCCGGGTCGAGGCGTTCGTGAGGTTCTGCCAGTCGGCCTTGGAGAGCCGGCCGACGCGCAGGCGCTTGGAGTCGACCTTCCCCTCGGTGCACATGAGCCTCGTCGTCACCTCCTCGCGCGACATCTCGAGCGAGAAGATGGCGACCGGGATCTGCTCGCGGATGGCGAGGTGGGTGGCGATGTTGAGCGCGAGCGAGGTCTTGCCCATGCCCGGCCGGGCAGCCAGCACGATCAGGTTGGACTTCTGGAAGCCGGCCGTGAGCTCGTCCAGATCGCGGAAGCCTGACGGCGCGCCGGTGATGTCGTGGTCGGAGTTCTGGATCTCGTCGAGCCGCTCGAACGACTGCTTCAGCAGGCCGTCGATCCGCTCGAAGTCGCCCGAGATGCGCTGGTCGGCGATCGAGAAGACGATCTGCTCGGCCTGGTCGACCAGCTCCTGCGGCTCGCCGACGTGCTCGTAGCCGAGCGACGCGATGTTGGTGCCGGCCCGGATGAGGCCGCGGTAGGTGGCCGTGTCGCGGACGATCTGGGCGTAGTGGCGGGCGTTGGCCGCCGCCGGCACCGTCGCCGCCAGGGTGTGGACGTGCGGCTTCCCGCCGACGTCGTCCAGCACGCCGCGGGAGTCGAGCGCGCTTGTGAGCGTGATCGAGTCGACGACCTCGCCCTTGCCGTACATCTCGAGGATCGTGCGGTAGATGGTCGCGTGCGAGCGGCGGTAGAAGTCGTCGGGCTGGAGCAGCTCCGACACGATCGCGATCGCGTTCTGCGAGACCAGCATCGCGCCGAGGACCGACTCCTCGGCGTCGATGTCCTGGGGCGGGACGTTGGCTGGCCGGTCGGCGACTGCCATCAGGTGCTTACGCGAACTCGCCCTCGATGGGCTCCGAAGGCTCGGCCTCGAAGGCCTCGACGCCGCCCTCCTCCTCGGCCGCGCCCGGGACGACCATCACCTTGAGCAGCGCCCGGATGTCGCCCCACACCGTGAGCTGCACCCTGTGCGAGCCGAGCGTCTTGATCGGCTCGTCGAGCTCGACCTTGCGCCGGTCGACGCGGATGCGGCGGGCCTTCCAGATCGCGTCGGAGATGTCGGTGGACGTGACCGACCCGTACAGCCGGTCCTCGGTGCCCGCCCGCCGCTTGATCGTGAGCACGGTGCGGTTGAGCGTGTGCGCCATGTCGCGCGCCTGCTCCTCGCCCTGGGCCTCGTGCCGGCGTCGCTGCTCCGCCTGCCGCCCGACCTCGGCCACCCGGGCGTCGGTCGCCGCCTCGGCGAGCTTGCGCGGGCCGAGGTAGTTGCGCAGGTAGCCGGAGGCCACGTGGACCACGTCGCCCTTGCGGCCGAGCTTCTCGACGTCCTGGAGCAGGATCGCCTGTGTCGCCTTGCTTGCCATTTCCTTCCTCTTCAGTCGGGCCGGCGCGCCGCCGCTCCATCGTTGCACGGACGCGCCCGGCGTGACCACCCCGCGAGCGCCGAATCGGGCGCTCGCAGCGTGGAAAATGTTCAGTTGACGGCGTAGGGGAGCAGCGCGACCTCGCGGGCGCGCTTCACCGCCACCGCGACCTGGCGCTGGTGGCGCCGGCAGGCCCCGGAGATCCGCCGCGACCGGATCTTGCCCTTCTCGGACGTGTACCGCCGCAGCTGGTTGTAGTTCTTGTAGTCGATCTCCTCGACCTTCTCCTTGCAGAAGTAGCAGGGCTTGCGCCGCGTCGAGCCGCCGGTCGGCGCCCCGCGCTTGCGCCCCTGCCCCTGCTTGTTCTTGGGCTTGGATGCCATTGCTCGCCGCTCCTAGAAGGGGATGTCGTCGTCGGACGCCGCCGCGCCGGTGAAGGCCTCGACGGGCTCGGGCTTGATCTCGGCGGTCTGGCGGAAGCCGCCGCCGCCGGACTCGCCGCCGTCGCCGCGCGATCCGAGGAACTGCACGGTGTCGGCGACCACCTCGACCTTGGAGCGCTTGCCGCCGTCCTGCGCCTCCCACTCGCTCCACTCGAGCCGGCCGTCGACGGCGACGGGGCGGCCCTTGGAGAGGTACTGGGCGCAGTTCTCGCCCTGGGCGCCCCAGACCTTGATGTCGAAGTAGTTGGGCTTCTCGGTCCACTCGCCGCTCGACTGGTCCTTGTAGCGTCGGTTCACGGCCAGCCGGAGCCGGCACACCGACGTGCCGCTCGGCAGCGTCGAGAGCTCGGGGTCGGCGGTGAGATTGCCTGTCAGGATGACGCGATTGATGTTTGCCACGGGGGTCTCCTTCTGCCTCCTACGAACATGTGTTCGGGTATGATAGGGGGGCGTGCGGACGGTGGGTCACGCCGTCGCCTCGGTCTGTTCGGCCTGCTCGGCCGGCGCCGACGAACCGCTGGCCGGCTTGGCGACGGCCATGAAGCGCAGCACGCCGTCGGTGATGCGAAGCACGCGGGTCGCCTCCTCGAGCGCGGCCGCGGGCGCGTCGAACGTCAGCACGTAGTAGAAGGCGTCGGTGAGGTGGTTGATCTCGTAGGCCAGCTTGCGCTTGCCCCACGGATCGACCGAGTGCCACGTGCCTCCGGCCTCGGTGACGGTCGCCTTGGTGCGCTCGATGATCTCGGTGTGGCGCTCCTCCGCCACCTCCGGCTCGATCAAGAGCATGATCTCGTACGGGTTGATCCTGATCACCTCCTGTGGTCTGGGCAGCCCCGGGTCTCGCGTGGCGCCGCGATCAGGAGGGCGGCGCCGTGCCCGGAGCAGGAAGCTGCTCGATTCTGGCCGCGAGTATAGTTGGGCCGTGACTTCGTGGGCGAGGCACGGGAGGTCGAGGCGATGAAACGGCTGCTCTGGCTGGCGGCGGGCGCCGCCGGCGCCGCTGCGGTGCTGGTCGCATCGCCCGAGACGTACACCCGCCTGCGCGAGCGCGTGGCCGGCGGGCCGGTCGGCGAGCTCATGCCGGGCGACGAGTACGACTTCGCGCCGCCGCCCCCGGCGCCGCCCCCGCCGGCTCCGCCGCCGCCCCCGGCGCGCGAGGCGGAGCCCGAGGCCGCCGACGACGAAGACGAAGACGACGACGACACGGATGAGATCTCGTTCCCGCCGCCTCCGCCCCCGCCGGCGCCCGACCAGGCGGCCGACGCGCTGCGGGCCCGGATCGGCGAGAGCCGCTCGCGCCTGCGCGAGAAGGCGATGGCCGCGACGCCGGAGTCCGAGGGCGACGAGGACGAGGTGGGCGAGGAGCGAGAGCCCGCCGGGCTCAGAGCCCGATCGCACCGAATAGCATTCGTCGTCCTGGAGTGGCACGGGCCCGGTGGCCCATCCGGTCTTCAAAACCGGCAGGCCGTTGTAGCCCAACGGTTGGTAGGTTCGACTCCTGCGCCGCTCCGCTAGGCCGAAAGGCGCATGGTTGGGCGGATGCTGGCGGTTGACAGCGGGGTCACCCTGTGACCGGGATGGGCCGACAGCTGCACGCGCGAATTCTGTCGCCCTTCCTCCACCAGCGACTCACGTTCATCATCAACCGCGAACGCCAAGCCGGCCTCGAACGGCTACGGGCCTCGTCGAAGGCGGTGTCGTCAAGCCGACGCTCGACACCGCCTATCCACTCGACGAACGGCTGAGGCGATCCGGCACCTGACATCCGGCCGCACACTGGGCAAGCTCGCCGTCGTCGTCAGCGAGCCCGAGTACGATGAACCCGACATCGGCGCTAGTGCATCGAAACGTGCGTCCCCGGTGCTGGCCGAAGGGCCGGTAGCACGATCGCGGCCACGACTGGCGAGCACTCCGGCGATCGCCGCCGCGACGAAGAAGCCGTCCCCATAGCCGCTCACGGGATTGCCGTTCGATGTGGCCACGGCGGCCAGGACGGCAACGCCGAGGGCGGCGCCGAGCTCGTGGGCGGTGGTCATGATCCCGGAGGCCAGCCCGGCCTGTTCATGGCCGACATCGGCCATCGCGGTGACCGTTACCGCCACGAACACAAGTCCCACGCCCGCGCCCAACAACAGGAAGCCAGGCAGCAGGTTGGTCAGGTAGCTTGCCCGGTCTGGTGCAAGGGCGAGAAGCAGTGCACCGGCACCTGTCAGCACCAGTCCTACCACCGCGACGATGCGCGACCCGGCGTGCGATAGCAGGTGTGAGGCGAGGTGGGCGGCAGCGAGGATGACGAGCGCGAGCGGCAAGAACGAAAGCCCGGTCTTGAGCGCCGAGTAGCCGAGCACGTTCTGGAGGTACAGAGTGTTCAGATAGAAGGCGCCGACCAGGATTCCTGTCGTCCCCAGCATGACGACGGCGCTCGAGACAAATGACCTCACGCGCCATGTCGCCGGGCGGCACTAACGGCTTTGTGCCACGGCGTTCGATCGCGATGAAGGCTGCCAGCAAGGCAGCAGCGACGGCGAGCAGGAGCCACGTTCGTGCTGATGCCCATCCGTGCTGCGCCGTTCCCACCACCCCGTAGACGAGCGTCATCAGGCCGGCTAGGAGCGTGATGGCACCGAGCAGATCAAGCTTCAGCCCCGTCGACTGCGGCGAGTGCCCAGCAGGGACGAGTCGCACCGCCCCAACGGCGACCACGATCCCGATCGGGACGTTGATGAAGAAGATCCACTCCCATCCAAACGCCGTCGTGATGATGCCGCCAAGCAGCACGCCGAAGGCGACGCCAGCGCTGCCAATCGCACCCCAGACGGCCAGCGCGGCGGTTCGTTGGGCGCCGGAGTAAGTCGTCGTGATGATCGCCAAAGCGGACGGCAGGAGAAGCGCCGCACCAAATCCCTGCGCTGCCCGCGAGACGATCAGCGCGTGAGATGACCAGGCAAGCCCGCTGGCCAGCGAGGCCGCAGTGAACAAGAGCAATCCCATTAGGAACACTCGGCGGCGTCCAAGCAGGTCGGCTGATCGGCCGCCGAGCAACATCAGGCCGCCGGTGAACAGCACGTAGACGTCACGACCCACTGCAGGTCAGTCGCCGAAAATCTGAGGGCTCTTGATCGACGGAAGCGCGATGTTCACGACGGTGACGTCGAGGATCACCATGAACTGGGCGACGCCGATGAAGCCCAGAACCCACCACGACGTGCGGTCAGTCGGGTCTTCGGCGTGCAGGCCGGCGTGAGATGAAACGGTGGTCATGCGAGCCCCTCAAGGTCCGACAGTGCGTCATCCCTCGAACGACTGCGCGAAATGATTTGTTGAGCGATGTATCCGGCGTCGTCGCTAACGAAGCCGAGCAACGCCGAGCCGCGGGTGTATTGCCATTGCAGACCCAGGAAGTACAGCCCGGGTTGATCGGTCACGCCGCGATGGTGCCGCGGTTGGCCGCGTTCGTCAAAGGCTGGAAGGTTGATCCAGGAATAGTCCGACTGATACCCGGTCGCCCAGATGATCGCGTCTGTCTCGGTCTCCGTGCCGTCGGCGAAGCGCACTGTCCGACCCGACGCCGTGACGACTCGGGGTTTGAGGGTGATCCCTTTGTGCTTCGCCTTGGCGGGGTTTGAGCCGATCAGCGTTTCGCGTTCCCTCAGCCGATTGCCAAGGCGCGATTCGACCGAGATCCGAGTATGCCGAGCTTGGTCAGCCACCAGAACAGTTGCCGGCCGATTAGACGTTGTGGCAGCGGGGTTTGTCGTGAGCCGACCGCGAGGACGACCTGATGGTCGCCGGCCAGTTCCTCGGCGATCTGATATCCGGTGTTACCACCCCCCACCACGACGACCCGTCCGGGTGGCAGTTCGCTCGGTCGCCGGTACCCAGTGCTGTGGGCTTGAAAGACGTCCGAGCCGAGCGACGCGGCGAACGGAGGAATCCGCGGTTGCTGGAACGGGCCGGTGGCGACGACGACTTGGTCGGCGAGGATCGTCCGCCCTTCTAGCTCGGCGACATACCACCCCTGGCGGTGGTCGAGCGCGACGACCCGGCTATGTAGCTCGACGGGTAGATCGAGTTCGGTCGCATAGCGATCCAGGTACTCGATCACCTCGTCACGTGTCGGCTCCTGGTCGGGGTCGCCCTCGAACGAGAGGCCCGGCATCGCGTTGTATCGGCGTGGCGTGAAAAGGACGAGCGACTCCCATCGTCGCCTCCACGCCGAGCCGACGCTATCCGCCGCGTCGATGATCAGGAACCGTAGCCCCGCCTGCTTCATGAAGTAGCCGGCGGTAAGCCCGGCTTGGCCGGCGCCGACCACGAGGACGTCATAGCTGTCCTCCGAGTTGCCGCCCGGCTCCTGCGTCGGCGTTGGTCGGCTCTCACCGAGAGTCATGACGTTCCTGTTATTGGCGCGCCCGTGCGGACTGCTTGGACGACCGCGCCGATCGCTCGCGCGCTTATCGCGGCGTAGCGCTGCTCCTCGAGGTAGTGCCTGGTGTGTCGCCCCTTGAGCGGTCGTATGAGCACTGTTCGTTGAAAGCGTGGCGAGCCGGCTCTGCGCCGCTGCCCATCCCGACTGCTGCCCGACGGCGGCAGTGAGCACATACAGCGGTTTCCCATCGAGACTCGTAAGAGCCTTCGTCTGGTTCATTACCGTTCGTAGCTCTCTGAACTCGACGCGGTCGGCGTTCAGCTCACGCGGAGACGATGCGAAAGCCTGCGCGTCGCTCGCGGCCTCGGCGGGCAGCGAGCTGCCGGTCATTCCAATGTACGCCCGGACGATCCCTGTCCGCGCCAACGGCGGCAACAACCCGGACAGGCGACGCGCCACCGAGTAGAACCTTGGGTATGCCGGGAGGTCGAACTGGTAGGGGGTGGATGAGTCGAGCAACGCGACACCAGCCACGTCCGCCGGATAGTCCATTGCGTAGGCGAGGGCGTACAGGCCGCCCACCGAGTGGCCGGCGATGACGTAAGGCCCTGGAACCTTGGCGGCCTTCAACAGCCCATGCGCATCAGAGGAGAGCTCGTGCGCGTCCTGGCTGCCGACGCCCGCGCCGCTCCACCCCTCGCCGGCACGATCGAACACGCAGACTCGAGTTCGGCGTGCGACGTCGCC
>CAWDUU010000004.1:0-78389 GCA_963805545.1 uncultured Actinomycetes bacterium | reverse complement strand
GGTCGACATGACGGAGACGGCGATATCCGGGCTTGGCGGGTCGATCTCCTTCACTTCGAGCCAGCTTACGCGGCGGATGACGGAGCGGATCGCGGGTTCCTTGGCGATTGCGTGCGAGAGGGCGATCGCGGTCTTTCGTGTTTCCGGGTGGTGTCCCGTCTGTGGCGGCTCGTGGAGCAGGATGTAGAGGTCAGCCAGTGCGGGCTTTCCGGGCACAGCTTCAGCGATCACACGGTCAGCTCGCGATCCATATAGACAGAGCCGGGCGCGCTGGTGTGGGGTGAGTGCGTAGACGGCCTGCGCCAAGAGTTGGATGAGCGCGTAGAACGCGTCCTTGTCCGACCTGATCTTCAGTTCACACAGGATCGGGATCCGGTCGCGCACGTTCACGAGCAGCAGGTCCAGAATGAGCTTGCCGCAGCGCGGATAGGTCGGTGCGGGCCGGCATCGTGCGAGTTCGAGCTCCCGATCGAGGTAGGCAAAGTTGAGGCGACTGTCCTCTGCGACGGTCCAGACGCCACGGCGCGACAGCCGTTGGGCGACGTCAACCGTGGAGCGGAGTTCTGCTCCGTGAAGAACGCCGCTCGGCTTGGCGCCGAACGTCGCCCCTGCGGGGCGAAACGGTTGGTCGTTTCGGTATGCCGAGAACTGTTCCAGGCTGTCCGCGAACATGACGGTGAGCGTCTCGGGTGCGGCGAGCAACTGCTTGGCCTGCGCGAGTCGATCCGCAGTTCCAACGCCTTTGGCTGCCACTGTGTCCCGGAAGTACCGGAGGAGGCTGGTCTCGGGAATGTGGATCGGTTCAGTCATGTCGCCTCCGCGGTGAATCCATGCTTTTCCTTCGCCCAGCCGATCAGGCGGGGGTCTCGGGGGAGGTGGTCGAGAAGTCCTTGCCAGGAGAGTGCGCGGAACGTGACCTCTTCGCCGGTTCCAGAGGCGAGTGCCTCTTCGAGCATGGCGGGCCAGCCGGGCCAGCCACCTGTCGATCGGAAGTAGGGGTTCCGTGAGTCGTAGAGCAGCACGAACACCGCGCGGCGGCTGGTGCCGGCCAGAGCACGGGCAGCGGCCGCGCAGCGGATCGCTTGGTAGGCGCACGAGATCGGGCAGGCTTCCCCGGGGACGCGCGCCGGTAAGCCGAACACTGTTGTCGACGTCGTCCAGTAGGCGGCGCGGTTGAGGACCAGGGGGGAGCAGTCGGACATCGCAGCTCGCTGCTCTCCGCAGCTGCACGTACCGAGACCTTCCTCCCACAGTTTCGCCTCGATGCAGAGAACGGCGTCGGCATCGTCCACTCGGGTATCGAGCGTGGTGACCCGCGGGCGTTCTCCGAGCAGCGCAGCGTCAACTTCGTATTCGAACTGGACGCTTGGAATTGGCTTCGAGAGCGCGGGTAGTTGAAGAGCTGTTGTGAGCCATCGGAGGGTGGGGTCGATCCGCGCAGCCGCGCCGAGCATGCCGAGGGCGACTACCTGGCTCGACCCGCCGGAGAGGTGGTGTCGGTGCAGCAGTCGCGGTGGGATCTCTGACGTCAGTCCGGCGAATCCCTCTGGGAGTGCCGCTTCGATCGAGGCGGCCTTGAAGCGGTGCTTGCCTGCGAGGCTCGGATGGGCAGCGAAGTAGGCGGAGTACGCCTTCTCGAGCCGACGTTTGTACTCCCGGTGGGGAGCCGCGCATTCCTCGTCGACCTCGGCGATCGACCATTCAGCCAGGTCCAATGCCGGCCTCCTCGATGGTGTGACGGCTCGTATCTCGTTCTTGGCAGAGTTCGCGCACGAACCTAAGGAGCCGCTCGAGGTCGGAACTGGGGTCGGCGCAGAGGCCGGCATCGCAAGCGCGGACGGCATCGGTGTGGCGACCAGCACGACGCAGCGAGTCGGCCACCACCATCCTTTCTGAGGGTGTGTCCTCTGCAAACCGCTCGCCGCGTGTGGCACACGCCTCGAACCGCGCAACTGCGAGCAGGCGACATTCACGCGCGCCAGCGTGCACCTCCGAGTCGTCGCATGCCCAAGCGGCATGAAGCGTCGACCACCCCCCGCCACCGTGATTGCCCCGTGTCTCCAGTACGAGCGAGTGGCGGAGGAAGTCGCGTGCCAGGTCCGGGAGGTGGTCTGGGCCAGCATCTGTGTAGGCCGTTGTCGTCAGCAGCGCGTTCAACGCCTCACGATGCTCCGGCGCCGGGTCAAGCTTGAGCCCGGCGCCGGCCACGACCCCACAGCCTGGGCAGGTCGCGATCCAGAATGGGATCGTGCTGCGAACGAGTTCGGGCGGCCGTAGGTCGAGATCCGGACTACCGAAGCTGCTCGAGCTCCCGATCACGACCTGCTCGCTTCGTGTGCCGCACAGCGGGCACAGCGCTTGGGTGGGGTTCAGTGTCGTCATATAGAGATCGTCGTCGGCGGCCACCGCGAGCTTACGGCTTGGCCCCGGTCGATGGCAGAGGCCGAGCAGCGACGCTGTCCCTCGGCTTGCGCCCCGGCTGCGCCCCCCGGGTTTGAAAACAGCGGACTGCAGCGGACTTGGACGGACGTCCGCGCCGCCTGCAAGCGCGTCCACAGAAGCGCGGAAACCGCTCAACCACGCCGGATCTGGCTCGCCGAGCGGCGGGGGTGGGATTCGAACCCACGATCGAGGTGAACCCCCGATGCCGGTTTTCAAGACCGGTGCGTTCGGCCGCTCCGCCACCCCGCCGGTGGCTCGAAGATAGCACCTGCGGCTCCGCTCACTGTCTCCCGGGTCCGGGGCGGATTGCAGCCGCGGGCCGCCGCGACTCCGGCGCTCCAGCCGGGCGCGCGGCCGCCTTCCGGAGGGTGGATCGCCTCCGCCGCGAGGCCGCTCCGGGCGATCAGCCACGCGATCACGGAGTTCGAGTTCCACATGTCGCCCGCATGCAGTTCGTCCCGCCCCCAGACGAACGGTGGGAGCGCCGGCGCGAGGTCCCAGATCCGGCGAACGATCACCGCGTCCTCGGACAGCCGGCGTGGGCTCTCGACCGCCTCGGCGACGTCGGGGATCGCCCCGCCGGGCCAGCGGCGCACCTCGTAGCGGAAGATCCGCATCCGACCGGCCCAGCGCGCGCCGACCGGGCCTCCGGCCACCACGCCCCGGCTCCCCCCATCGCCGCGCGGCACAGGTGTCATCTCGACGACGAACGGCCCGACGTCCGGCAGGGCGCCCTCGAGCGCCGAGTGGTAGAGGTCACGTGGCCTGCGGTGTGCGAGGCGGGCGCCGCACGCCTCGAAGACGCGGCCGTTGAGCCGAACGGAGCGACCGCCGGCTCCGAGCGGCAGCCAGTACAGGTCGACGCGAGCAGCCACGATGTCAGCATCGCCGCCGGTCGGGGCGGGCGCATCGGCGTCCGCACCGAATCGGCCGGCGTGGAAACCCGCACGCCGATCGGGCCTGCTCCGCGCGTCAGCGCACGGTCAGGATCGCGTCAACGTCGACCTTCGGGTGGCCGGCCGTGCCGGCGCAGACGATCGTGAGCCGATGCTCCGCCGAGTTCGACCAGACGCGGGCGAACACGATCCGGCGGTGCATCTTCGTCGAGCTGTGCAGGTTCACCGTCGCCACCCGCTCGCCGTCCAGGTAGATGCGGGCGACGCCGCGGCCCGGCAGCCGCGAGGCCGCCCATGCCACCTGCCGGCCGGTGAACGTGAACCTGGCCGTCGCTCCGGCCCGGCTCACGACGTGGATCGTGTTGCCGTAGGCCTGTCCGGCCGAGGCGCGCTTCCAGGCGCGGGTGTAGGAGATCCGGCCGCTCGTGTCCTGCACGGCCGAGAGCACGCCGGCCGGGCCGGTCGTGAAGCTCGACGTGTTGCCGACGCAGTCGGTCGCCGAGACGCGGTAGCGGATGCTCGCCGCCGACGGCCTGGGGGAGATCTGCTTCGAGCGCGAGGTCGGCTTCTTCAACGCGACGGTCGTCCACGGATCGCCGGCGACGCTGCGCTCGACGTGGTAGCTGCACACGCCGCTGGGATCGGTCGCGGCCCAGCGCACGAGCATCGGGATGCGGCCGTGGCTGATCGTCGTCGCCTTGCGCAGGATCGCGGCCGGTGCGAACGTGATCGTTGGCGGTGCCGAGTCGACCGGAACCGAGCTGCCGGTTGCCATCCACGCCAGGTGGGCCTGGTCGACGCCGCCGATCTTGGTGAAGTCGCCCCCGACGGCGAGCCCGGCCGAGGTGTCGGCCAGCGCGAAGACGCCGAGGTCGCTGTTGACGCTCGGCGCCCAACCGGTGTCGAGGTTGCCGTTTGCGGGGTCGAGGGCGGCGATATGGCGGCGAACGATTGGGTTTGTGCAGTTCGTCCCGAGGTCGCACAGGTTGTCGAAGTGCCCGCCGGCCACGACCTCGCCGTCGGACACGGCGATCGCCTGGACGTTGCCGTCGAACCCGATCTGCCATGTCGTCACGCCCGAGGCGTCGAACGCCGTCAGCCGGTTGTTGCCCGTCCCGGCGTAGATCGAGCCGTCGCCCCGCTCGGCCATCGCCACCACCGGCGAGCTCCTGTGCAGGTTCCACCCGCTCTGGAAGTCGCCCGTGACCGGATCGAGCGCCGCCAGGCTGGCCTGGCCGACACCGTTCACGGTCGTGAAGAAGCCGCCCGCGACGACGCGAGAGCCGTTCGCGGCCAGGCCGTCGACGCGGCCGTCGACCGTCGGCGTCCAGCCCGCGTCAAGGCTCCCGTCCGAAAGCGAGACGGCCGCCAGGAAGCTTCGCGACGCTCCCTCCACCAGGCTGAACGTGCCGCCGAGGTAGAGCCGCGATCCCTGCACGGCCAGCGCCTGGACGTCGCCGTTCGCGGCGCCGGCCCAGGTGGCCTTCGGGATGAGCGTGCCGTTCGAGTCGATCTCGGCGACGTGGTTTCGGCCCTTGCCGTCGATCTTGGTGAAGCTCCCGCCGACGATGATGGTGCCGCCGGCGCCCGGCGCGATCGCCTTGACGGTGCCGCTGGCGGCCGGCGCCCACGACGTCGGGTTCCCGGAGGCGTTGAACGCCGCCAGGTTGGAGACGGGGCGGGTGTTGCCGCTGTGATCCGAGATCTGCGTGAACTTGCCGCCGACGTACGTGATGCCGCCGATCTGGAGGATGGCGTTCACCCGCCCGTTCGTCTGCCACGTGTCGAGCGGGCGGGTCGCGATCGTGGCGCCGGCGGGCGCGGGCACGAGCAGCAGCGCCGCCGCAGCGACCACCAGCGCGCATGTACGTGCCACCCCCACCATCCTCTTTCGACGGTACCCGCATTCCCGGCGGGGCGCAACCTATGTCGGAATCCGAAGTGTCTCAGGCGCCGGGGAGGGGCGTCAGTGTCGGCGACCCGCCGCCGAGGGCGGTGGCGGCCTTGTCGATGACGTCCTTGCCGAACCGCTCGGAGAACCCGCACAGGAAGGCGGCCGTCAGGTAGACGTACGCAGCGTCGTTGACGTTCGAGAGATCGGTCCCGTTGATCGTGATCGGCTCGATGTTGCTGCGGAAGATCGTGTAGGTCGCAAAGGCGGCGAACGCCGCGACCAGCGGCCGGGAGGCGCCGGAGATGATCACGAGCGAGCGCGTCGCGTAGACGTCGATGTGGAACTGGTTCAGCCGCGTCAGGACGCTTGCGAGCGTGCCCATGCCGGCGAAGACGACGATCTGGAGTGCGAACTGCTCGGTGATGACGCCGCCCAGCGAGTCGATGGAGCGCTGGAGCGTGAACTGGAGGATTGCCAGCAGGCCGATGCCGAGCGCGACGCCTGCCAGGTACCAGACCTTGCGCTGGGCCGCCAGCTGCTCCCGGTAGGTGGCCTGCGCCTCGTGAACGAGCTCCTCGGCCCGGCGCCGCGCGCCGTTCTGAAGCGCCTCGGCGGCGATCCGCAGCTTGCTCTGCACCGATGAGTAGCCCGCCCACCGGAAGCGGCCGAAGAGGGCGAGGTCGGTGTACGCCTGGCGGTGGACGTTCTGGATCGATGCCCGAACCGACTGGTCCCGCTCGCCGGCCGTGTCAGGCAGCTCGAACTCGAGCCATCCGGAGTCGTCGACCGTCGGCGGGTCGAGCCTGGGACGTGCCGTGCCGTCGGTGTTCCTGCGCGCCATCGTGACCTCCTTGCCCATCGGCTTCGCGATAGTGAGAAGACGCACGTGGTGCCCGGCGTCTTCCCCCGCGAACGGCCGCTAGGCCGCGGGCGCCTGGAGCGCTTCGGGCGCGCCGTACGGCCGCAGGACGTCGGGCAAGACGACCGTGCCGTCGGCCTGCTGGCCGTACTCGATGAGCGCGAGCAGGGTGCGGGACGAGGTGATGGCGGTGCCGTTCAGCATGTGGACGAACTGCGGCTTTCCGCCGTCGTCGGGGCGGAATCGGGTGTTGAGCCGGCGGGCCTGGTAGTCGGTGCAGTTGGAGCAGGAGGTCAGTTCCCGGTAGCGCTCCTGGCCGGGCAGCCATACCTCGATGTCGTACTTGCGCGCGGCGGACGCGCCCAGGTCGCCGGCGGGGATGTCGACCACCTGGTAGTGGAAGCCGAGATCCTGGGCGATCTCCTCCTCGATGGCGAGCAGGCGTTCGTGCTCGTTCCAGGAGTCGTCGGGGTGGCAGTAGCTGAAGAGCTCGAGCTTGTCGAACTGGTGGACGCGGAAGATGCCGCGCGTGTCCTTGCCGGCCGCGCCGGCCTCGCGCCGGAAGCAGGTCGAGAAGCCGACGTAGCGAAGCGGCAGGTCGGCCTCGGCCAGCGTCTCGCCGCCGTGCATCGAGGCCAGCGGCACCTCGGCGGTGCCGACCAGGTAGAGGTCGTCGGAGCCGAGCGCGTACACCTGCGCCTCGGCCTCGGGGAAGAAGCCGGTGCCGACCATCGCCTCGCGTTTCACGAGCACGGGCGGGATGACCGGCACGAAGCCCTTGTCGGCGAGCTTCGCAAGCCCCCACTGGACGAGCGCGAACTCCAGCCGCACCAGGTCGCCCTTCAGGTAGTGGAAGCGGCTCCCCGAGACGCGCGCGGCCGACTCCGGGTCGATCAGGCCGAGGCCCTCCGGCCCGGCCAGGTCGAGGTGGTCGCGCGGCTCGAACCCGAACTCGGGCGGCTTGCCGTGGACGCGCAGGATCTCGGCGTCCTCCTCGGCCGCGCCCGCCGGCGCCGAGGGGTGGGGGATGTTGGGCACGCGGAGCATGAGCTCGCCGAGCGCCTCGTCGGCCTCGGCGAGCGCCGCCTCGTCGGCCGACTGGCGCTCCTTCAGCTCGCCCTGGCGGGCGATCTCGGCGGCGGCGTCCTCGCCGCGCTGCTTGGCCTCGGCGATCGCCTTGGCGGCGGCGTTTCGGTCGGCGCGGGCCGCCTCGACCCGGGCCAGCACCTCACGCCGGCGCGCGTCGGCCTCGATCACCAGGTCGACGTCGCGCACCGCCTCCTCGCCGCGGCGGGCGAGCGCCCGCTTGGTGCCGTCCGGATCGGCCCGGATCTGCCCGACGTCCAGCATCAGGGCCGTGAGTCTACTAACGCGTCCAGGAAGCCCGCGACCCCGTCGTCGTCCACGCCCGGCACCGTCCAGCCGGCGACCGGGCCGAGGGCGGCGTCGGCGTCGGCGACGGCCACGCCGAGGCCCGCGGTCTCGAGCAGCTCGACGTCGTTCGCGCCGTCGCCGAAGGCCACGACGGCCGCCGGATCGATCCCGAGCCGCCCGCAGACGTACTCGAGCGCGGCGCCCTTGCTCACCCCGGGCAGCGCCAGCTCGAGGAAGATCGGCAGGGACTTGGCGATGAAGGCGCGGCCGTCGAACTGGGCCCGGAGGTCGTCCTGGAGCCCGTCGAGCGCCTCGGGCTCGCCGACGACGACGATCTTCGTGGTCGGCCGGTCGAGCCACGCCAGGAGGTCGCCGACGGCGTGCGCCTCGAGCCGGGCGTGCCCGGCGTAGGTGACCGCCTCGTCGTTCAGCTCCTCGACGAAGAGCCGGTCGTCGACGTACACGTTCATGTGGAAGCCGGCGGCCGAGACCGCCTCGATCACCTCGTGCGCGAGCGCCACGTCCATCGGCCGGTGAAGGAGCCACTCGCCGGTCGCGGGGTCGGCGACGAGCGCGCCCTGGTAGCAGATGACCGGCGCGGTGACGCCGAGCTGAAGGGCGTAGGGGCGGGCCGACGCGAACATGCGCCCGGTGGCCACGATGGCCTCGATCCCGGAGCCGCGGGCCCGGCCGACCGCACGGACGAGCGCCGGCGTGAACTCCAGCGTGTCGGGCAGGATCGTGCGGTCGAGATCCATCGCCACGGCGCGCACCGCGGCCGCGTCGAGCCCGGGGGGAAGCGCGCTCACCCGGCCGTCTTCTGGACGACGTAGTCGGCGACCCGGTCGACGTCGTCCCCGCCGACGAGGCCCTTCGGCATGCCCGGGCGGCCGTCGATGATCGCCCGCCGCACCTCCTCGCGGGTCGGGCGCACCTCGGCCAGGTTGGCGGCGTCGGCATTGGGCGACGGCTTCCCGGCGCTCAGCGAGTGGCAGGCGGCGCAGTTCTGCTCGAAGACGAAGTGCGCGTCGGCCGCGCTCGACCCGCCGCCGCCGCAGGCCGGAGCCAGGGCGAGAGAGGCGGCCACGAGCGAAACGGAGGCGGCTCTCATCCCCCGAGCGTATCCTTCGTGCGAGATGGACGCCGCCGACAAGCGCCTGTGCGATCTGATCCAGAACGAATTCCCGCTCGTCGAGCGGCCCTACGCCGCCATCGGCGAGCGGCTGGGCATGGGCGAGGACGAGGTGCTGGAGCGCGTGCAGCGGCTGCGCGGCGAGCGCATCATCCGCCAGGTCTCGGCGATCTTCGACACCCGCAAGCTGGGCTACCGCTCGATGCTCGTCGCCGCCCGCGCGCCCGCCGAGCGGGCCGACGAGGCGGCCGGGGTGATCTCGACGCATCCCGGCGTCACGCACAACTACGAGCGAAAGCACGAATACAACATCTGGTTCACGCTCGGCGTCCCGCCGACGTCGCGGCTGGGGCTCGACCGCAGCGTCGAGCTTCTGGGCGAGATGGCCCGGGTCGAGGCGATCAGGCCGCTTCCGGCGCTGCGCTTCTTCAAGATCGGCGTCGACCTCGACATGGTCGGCGGCCGCGACCCCGCGGCCAAGCGCGTCCGCGCCGAGCCGGTGCGCGAGGCGCCGGCGCCCGAGTCGCTGGACGAGCGCGACATCGCCGCGGTGCGGGCGCTCCAGGCCGACCTGCGGCCGCTGTCCGAGCCGTTCGCGGGCCCCGCGGCCCGGCACGGGTTCACCGTCCCCGAGCTCCTCGCCAAGGCGGCCGAGCTTCAGGAGACCGGCCAGATGCGCCGCTTCGCGGCCGTCCTCTACCACCGCTCGGCCGGGTTCACGGCCAACGGGATGGGCGTCTGGAAGGTGCCCGAGGAGCGTGTCGACGAGATGGGCAAGCGGATGGCCGCCTTCCGCGGCGTCTCGCACTGCTACCAGCGGCCGACGTACCCGGACTGGCCGTACAACCTGTTCTCGATGACCCACGGCCGTGACCGGGCCGAGTGCGAGGCGGTGCTCGACGCGATCGCCGAGGAGACGGGCCTCGACGAGCGGATCGTCCTCTACTCCACGAAGGAGTGGAAGAAGACCCGGCTCGTCTACTTCAGCCCGGACGCCGAGGAGTGGGAGCGCCGGCACGCGCCCGAGCTCCAGCCGGCGTAGGCGATCCAGCCGATCTCACGCCGCGGGCGCT
The DNA here is from genome assembly GCA_963805545.1 of uncultured Actinomycetes bacterium. Classification (GTDB taxonomy): domain Bacteria; phylum Actinomycetota; class Thermoleophilia; order Gaiellales; family JAICJC01; genus JAICJC01. Next base: position 68,719 of record CAWDUU010000004.1, on the reverse strand, counting down.
CGCGGCGTTTCTCTGACATGAAGCTGCCACCGTTCCAGATGCTCCTCGACGAGCACGGCTCCGACGTTCATCGGTTCCTGGCCGCCCGTGTGGGGCCATTTGACGCGGACGACTGCTGGCAGGAGACGATGCTCTCGGCGCTTCGGGCCTATCCCGGCCTGCGCCACCAGACCAACCTGCGGGGCTGGCTGCTTCGCATCGCCGAGCGGAAGGCGCTTGACGCCCACCGCGCGGCGGGCCGCCGGCCGCTGCCGGTCGAGGAGGTTCCCGAGCGGCCCGCGCCGCCCGCGGAGCGTCCCGACCCGGAGCTGTGGCGGGCGGTGCGGCGGCTTCCGGGGAAGCAGCGGGCCGCGGTGACGCTGCGGTTCGCGGCCGACCTGGACTACGCCGCGATTGGACGAGTGATCGAGTGCTCCGAGGACGCCGCCCGCCAGAACGTGCGCGCGGGCCTGGCCTCGGTGCGAAGGGAGTGGGTGCGATGAACACGGCCGAATTCGCCCGCCGGGCTGCGGCCGAGGGGCTGATCGATGTGGCCTACGCCGGTGTGGACTCGCCGTTCGGCCACCTGACCGCCGCCGTCACGGGCGCCGGGATCGTCAGGCTGGCGTTCGAGGGCGAGGCGGTTGACGACGTCCTCCAGGAGCTGGCAGACCGGGTGTCGCCGCGCGTCCTCGAGGCGCCGGCTCGCCTTGACAGCGTGCGCCGCGAGCTCGACGAGTACTTCGAGGGCCGCCGGCACGAGTTCTCGATGCCGGTCGACTGGCAGCTCTCGCACGGGTTTCACCTGAAGGCCCGCGAGGCCTGCTACGCGATCCCGTTCGGGAAGGTGCTGACCTACGCCGAGCTGGCGGCGGCCGCGGGCAGCCCGCGCGCAGTCCGGGCGGCCGGCCAGGCCATGGCCCGGAACCCGGTGCCGATCGTCGTCCCCTGCCACCGGGTGCTTCGCACCGGCGGCGGCCTGGGCGGCTACGGCGGCGGGCTCGACGTGAAGCGGTGGCTGCTCGACATGGAGAGCGGAGAGCGTCTGTTCTAGACCGACCTCCGTGAAACACCGGCGACAGGCCCCGGTGTTTCAGACCTCCGTGAAACACCGGCGACAGGCCCCGATGTTTCAGCCGAGCTGCAGCTCGAGCCCGTCGTAGGCGATGCCGAACCCCTCCGGCACCCACGCCTCCAGCTCGGCGTGGGTGCCGATGCGGTGGCCGATGTGCGTGAAGAGTGTCCGGGCCGGGCTTGAGCTTGTCGGGCGCTGGCGATCGACTCCGTCATCGGCATGTGGTCCTTCGCCGGCCGGTCGCGGGTCGCGGCGCCGAGCATCAGGAGGTCGGGGCCGCGCGCCAGCTTCGAGCCGGGCGGCCCGGCCAGGTCGGGCGCGTAGACGAGCGACTCGCCGTCCGGCCCCGTGAACCGGTAGGCGACCGTGCGGGTGTTGCCGCTGTGCTCGACGTCGAAGGCCTGCGCGCGCAGGCCGTGGCCGAGCTCGACCGGGACGCCGGGCGTTACCTGCATCACCCGGAAGTCGAGCCGCGGGAAGATCACACGCACCCCCTGCTCGCACTCCTTCGTGCAGTGAAGCGGGATGCGGCCCAGCTTGGCGAGCGCGTGCAGGCCGAGCACGTGGTCGTGGTGATGGTGGGTGAGGAGCACCTGGTCGGGCACGGCCTCGGCGGCGAGCAGCTGCTGGTAGGCGTCCGGGCCGGCGTCGACCAGCACCCGGCCGTCGAGCAGGAGCGAGGCACGCAGACGGCGGTCACGCGGGTCGGGCGAGGTGCACTGCGGGCAGTCGCAGCCGAGCCGGGGGATGGGCCAGGCTCCCGAGGAGCCCAGCACCGTCACTCGCACTCGGCCTCCCACTTCGGATGGTGCCGCCGGGCCCAGTCGCGCCGCACCGTCCCGACCGTGATCCCGCGCAGGGAGTGGCGCGTGCTCGCGTTCAGCGTCGCCAGGTAGATGTGGCCGGCGACGAGCGGCACCGCGAGCCAGGTCGCCCAGTCATGGACGAGGATCGCGCTCGTCGCCCCGCGGAACGTCTTGTCTGACTCCTGGAGCAGGATGAGGACGCCCGAGACCGTGAAGACGACCGCCAGGCCGGCGATCACCGCCGAGTTCAGCTTCTGCCCGGCGTTGAAGCGGCCGGCCGGGGGCTCCGGCCCGCGCCTGCGGACGGCCCATGCCAGCCAGGCGCGGTCGTCGTCGTCGAAGCGGTCGAGCTCTCCCGCTGTCCGGGCCAGCCTGCGCGGGCTCGCGGCGACGACCGCCACGAGCCCGGCCCAGAAGCCGATCGCCGCGCCCACGTGCAGGCTCTTCCACAGCATCCGGTCGGCGGCCAGGGCGGCGAACATCGGCAGGTAGAGGATGAGGCCCGTCGCCGTCATGACGAGAAACGTCGACGCCACGGCCCAGTGGGCCGTCCGCTCCGCGCGGCTGAACCGGCGGATGTATTCAGTAGCCGTTGGAGCGGCCAACCCAGGCGTCGATGTCGTAGCCGTTCTGCTCCCAGAAGCCGGGCACGAGCTTCGGCACGAGCTCGATCCGCGAGAGCCATTTCACGCCCTTGTAGCCGTACATCTCGGGGATCACGAGCCGAAGCGGCGCGCCGTGCGCGCGGGTGAGCGGGGCGCCGTCCATGTGGTGGGCAAGCATGACGCTCGGGAGCGTGGTCTGCCGCAGCGAGAGCGTGTCGACGTACGGATCCTCCAGCGAGACGAAGTTGGCGTAGCGGGCCTCGGGGAGCGGCTGCACCATGTCCCACAGGGTCTGGAGGCGCACCCCCTGCCAGCGGACGCCGCCCACCGTCCAGCCGGTGACGCAGTGGAAGTCGGTCGTCTGCCGCGCCGACGGCAGGGCCGTCAGCTCGTCCCAGCTCAGCGAGACCGGGTTTCGCACGTGACCGCCGATCTCGAGCCGGTACTTCGCCGGGTGGAACTCGGGCCACGGCGGGTTGATCGCGTAGATCCGCCAGCCGCCGATCGGCAGGATGTCCTTCAGCCCCTGCGGGACGACGCCGCCCGCTGCGCCGAGCGGCCGGGAGAGGGCACCCGAGATGCGGCCGCCGGCGAGCAGCCCGAGGCCGCCCAGTCCGACGACGGACAGGAACGCCGCCCTGCCGATGCGCCGCTCGCTCACTCTCGAAGTATGGCCCCCGCCGCCCCGGTGCGCGGGAAAAGCAAGCTTTCTGCAATGTTGGGAAGGCCACCGCTCTCACGCTGCTCTCACGCGCCGTGCGCATAGTGGCGGCATGGCAGGCGCCCGGTCCGCCAGCGTGCTTGTGGTCGAGGACGACGCCCCCGTGCGGAGGATGCTCGAGCGGACGCTCTCGGCCGAGGGCTACGCCGTCGTCGCCGTCGCCGACGGCGGGACGGCGCTCGCACGCGTCGAAGCCGAGGCTCCCGACGCGATCGTGCTCGACGTGGCGATGCCGGGTCTTGACGGCCTGGCGGTTGCACGGCGACTCCGCTCGCGGGGCGTCGCGACGCCGATCCTCATGCTGACCGCCCGCGACGGCGTCCGCGACCGCGTGGCGGGGCTCGACGCCGGGGCCGACGATTACCTCGTGAAGCCGTTTGCGCTGAGCGAGCTCGCGGCCCGGGTGCGCGCGCTTCTGCGCCGCGTGCGCCCGGCCGACGGGCGCGCCCACGGCGACCTCGTCCTCGACCCGGCGCTCAGGATCGTCCAGCGCGGCGGCCGTTCGATCCGGCTCACCGCCCGCGAGGCCGACCTGCTCGAGCTCCTGATCCGCCGGGCCGGGCGTGTCGTCACCCGCCGCGCCGCCCTCGCGGCGGTGTGGGCGGACGGCCGCGGGGCGAGCGACAACGTCGTCGACCGGTACGTGGCGTATCTGCGCCAGAAGCTCGGCGACCCGCCCGTGATCCACACGGTGCGCGGCTCCGGCTACGTGCTCGGACCGTGATCGCAGCCGGGATGCGGGGCCGCAGAGGGTCGCTGCGGGTCCGCGTCGCCCTCGGCGCGGCCGCGGCGATCGTCGTCGCCGTGTCGGTGCTCGGCGCCGGCGTCCAGCTTCTGCTCTCGCGCCACCTGCACGACACCCTCGATTCGACACTGCACGAGCGGGCGGTCGAGATCGCCCAGATAAGCGCCACCGCGCCCGCGCTCCTGACATCCCCGGGCATGCTCGACGTGTCGGCCGGGCCGCGGCTCGTCGACGTCGAGGTGGTCGACCGCCGCCGCCGTATCGTCGCGCGCTCGCTGGGCCTCCACGGCCGGACCGTCCCGGTGGGCGGGCTGGTGGCGGCGGCCGTCAACCATGGCCGCAGCAGCTACGCCGACGCCCATCTGGGCGGCGGCGAGGTGCGGGTCTACGTCGCGCCACTGCCCGATCTGGGAGGGCCGGCCGGCGCCGGGGCTGTCATCGTCGCGGCCTCGACCGACGACGTGACCGACACGCTGCGGCAGTCGCGCCGGCTGATCGTCGGCGGCGCGCTCCTCGCCGCGGCCCTGGCCTTCCCGCTCTCGCTCGTCCTCGCCCGGCGCGCCCTGCGCCCCCTCGACGACCTGACGAGCGGAGCGGCGGTCATCGAGCGGACCGGCGACGCGTCGCTTCGGCTCCCGGCGGGCGATTCCCACACCGCCGGCGAGGTCGCACGGCTGACCGAGACGCTGAACCGCATGCTCGCGGCTCTCGAGGAGGCGCGGGAGGCGGAGCGGCGGTTCGTCGCCGACGCCTCGCACGAGCTGCGAAACCCGGTGACGGCGCTCCGCGGGAACGCCGCGTACCTCGCCGACCACGGCGGCGACGCCGAGGCGCTCTCCGACCTCCACGCCGACGTCGAGCGCCTGAGCGCGCTCCTCGACGACCTGCTCGCGCTGGCCCGTGAGGACGCCCGGGAGGTGCCCGAGGGCGAGGTGTCGCTGGAGGAGCTGGCCCGCGAAACCGCGGCCGGGGACCCCGCCCTGCTCGTCGAGGCCGACGGGCCCGGCCTCGTGCGCGGCGACCGCGGATCGCTGGAGCGGGCGCTTCGAAACCTCGTCGAGAACGCCCGCGCGTACGGCCCGCCCGGCGGGCTCGTCCGGATCGGGGTCGAGACGGCGCCCGGCACGGTCGTGCTGTCGGTGACGGACGAGGGTGCGGGGATCGCGCCGGAGGCGGCCGAGGCGGCGACCGGGCGGTTCTGGCGCGGCGCGAACGCCGGCGGCTCCGGCGGCTCCGGCCTCGGCCTCTCGCTGGTGAGGGCGGCCGCCGAGCGCCACGGCGGCGGGCTCGCCATCGCCGGGCCGCGCTTCGCGATCGAGCTTCCGGCTCTCATGCCGCTCTCAGGGCCCTCGGGGCACGATGCAGGGGCAACTTCGAGGAGGCACCCGTGAACATCCTGCGCCGAGCATCCAGCACCAGACTCGCCATCGCCGGGGCGTTGATCGTCGCCGTCGCGGTGGCGGCGAGCGTCGCGCTCGCGAGCCGATCCGGCCCCACGCCGCCGAAGCGCACGCTCGCGGCGGCGATCCACCATTCGCTCTCGGGCTCGCCCGCAACCGGCGTAAGCGCCCGCATCCGGTTCTCGAACCATCTCTTTCCCTCCGGCGCGCTGCCCGGCGCGGCCCAGCCGCTGCTCTCCGGCGCGACCGGGCGGCTGTGGGCAGGGGACGGGAAGGTGCGGATCGAGCTCCAGGCCGAGAACGGCGACACCGAGATCGGGTTCGACGGGCACAGCGTGATCGTCTACGACGTCGCGGCGAACACCGCCTACAAGATGGCCGTTCCGAAGCACGGCGGCTCGATGCAGCACACCGGCGACGTGAGCCACGGCGTGCCCCCGGTCGCGCGGATCCAGGACACGCTCGACAAGCTCGCCGGGCACGTCCTCCTCTCGGGTGCGATCCCCGGCGACGTTGCCGGGCAGCCGAGCTACACCGTCCGGGTCTCGCCGAAGCACGACGGCGGCCTGCTCGGCGCCGTGGAGCTCGCGTTCGACGCCAACCGGGCGGTGCCGCTCAAGGTGGCGGTGCTGAGCCAGGGCGACTCCAGCCCCGTGCTGGCGCTGACCGTCACCGACATCGCGTTCGGCGGCGTGCCGGCCGGTGACCTGACGGTGCACCTCGCCCCGGGGGCGAAGATCGTCCGGGTGCACGCGCCGCACCCGCCGGCCGCGCCCGCCGGCTCCCGGCAGCAGGCCGAGGCCTCCGGGCCGGGTGCCGTCGCAGCGGCGGTCCCGTTCGCGCTGGACGCGCCGCCCTCGCTCGTCGGCGTGCCGCGTCAGGACGTCCGCCTGATCGACGGCGCAGGCAGCCCGGCCGCCATGGTGGTGTACGGCCACGGCCTGGGCGCGATCGTGCTCGTCGAGCAGCAGGCCGGCACCCGGAAGGACGCGGGTCCGCTGGGGTCGCTCCCGACCATCTCGATCAACGGCGCGTCCGGCCACGAGCTGGCCACGGCGCTGGGGACGGCGATCCAGTTCGACCGCGGCGGCGTGCGCTACACGCTCGTCGGATCGCTCCCCGCGGCCGCGGCGGAGGCGGCGGCACGCGCGCTCGGCTGATGCAGCAGCCGCCGCACGACCGGCCCGTCGAGGCTCGCGGCCTCGTCAAGCGCTACGGGAAGCTCCTGGCCGTCGCCGGTGTCGATCTCGCGGTCGACGCCGGCGACGTGTACGGCTTCCTGGGGCCGAACGGGGCCGGCAAGACGACGTCGCTTCGGATGCTGCTCGGCCTCATCGCCCCCACCGAGGGCGAGGCGCGCCTCTTCGGCCGCGACCCGATCCGGCTCGGCCGGCGGGCGCTTGACGGCGTGGCCGGGTTCGTCGAGGCGCCGCAGTTCTACCCCTACCTGACCGGCCGCAAGAACCTCGAGCTGCTCGCGGCCTTCGACGGCGGCGGGGCCGCGGCCCGGATCGGCGAGGTGCTCGACACGGTGGAGCTCACCGACCGGGCCGGCGACCGCGTCGGCGGCTACTCGCACGGCATGCGCCAGCGCCTCGGCATCGCCGCCTCGCTCCTGCGCCGCCCGCGCCTGCTCATCCTGGACGAGCCCCATACCGGCCTCGACCCGGCCGGGATGCGAGACATGAAGACGCTCATCCATCGGCTCTCGGCCGAGGGGATGACGGTGCTGCTCTCGAGCCATCAGATGGCCGACGTCGAGGAGCTCTGCAACCGCGTCGCCATCATCAACCGCGGCCGGATCCTGTACGAGGGCGACGTCGCCAGCCTCACCCGGTCGACAGGGACGTGGTATCGCCTGCGAGCGTCCGACATCGACGCCGCGCACCGCACCGCGGCCGAGTTCGAGCTCGCCGACCTCGCCCGGGAGGACGGGGAGATCAGGTTCAGCGCCGACGAGGAGCAGCTCGAGCGGTTCATGATCACGCTCGGCCGGCGCCGGATCGGCGTGCGCGCGCTGATCCCGCAGCAGGCGACGCTGGAGCAGCTCTTCTTCGAGCTCACCGAGCGGGACGCCGCGGCGCCGGAGGTTCCGGCCGAGCCGCTCGCGGAGGAGGTGGCCTGATGCCGACGTTCCTCACCGCCTACCGCTGGGAGCTTCGCAAGCTGGTCTCCCAGAAGCGGACGTACCTCGGACTCGGAGCGGCCGCCGCGGTGCCGCTGATCTTCGTGACGGCGCTCTCACTCCAGAGCGGCTCGCCGAACGACGTGGCGTTCGGCCGGTACGTCCGCGAGTCGGGCCTCGCAATCCCGCTCGTGCTCCTGCTCTTCTCGTCGGTGTGGCTCTTCCCGCTGGTGACCGCGCTCGTGGCGGGCGACATCATCGCGGCCGAGGATCACAACGGGACGCTGAAGACGATCCTCACGCGGTCGCTCGACAGAGGCCAGGTTTTCGCCGGCAAGCTGCTCGCGGCCGCCACGTACGCGCTGCTCGCGCTCGTCCTGATGGGCTCGGTCGCGGTGGTCGCGGGGACGGCCAAGTCGGGCTTCAACGGGCTCACGAGCCTCTCCGGGACGCGCGTCGCGGCCGGCCACGCGCTGGGGCTGGTTGCGGCCAGCTTCGCGGTCTACATGATCCCCGTGGCCGCGGTCGTCTGCATCGGCCTGCTGCTCTCGGCGCTCACCCGCAACAGCGCGGCGGCAGTGGTCGGCACGCTGATGTTCGCGCTCCTCATGCAGCTCGTCGGCATCCTGCCCGGCCTCTCGGGCACCGATCCGTACCTGCTCACCACCCAGTTCCAGGCGTGGCAGGGGTTCTTCCGCACGCCGACCGACTGGGCGCCGATCCTTCGCGCCGTCTGGGTGTGCGCCCTCTACGCGGTGCCTGCCGGGATCGGCGCGTACATGGTCTTCGTGCGCCGCGACGTCGCGGGCGGCTGACCTGAAAACACGGGTCTGACCCCGCTGTTGCGTCTGTAGGCTTCGGGGGTGGCCGCCGAACCGCTCCGAAGCTTCTCCCCGCCCGTCGCGGACTGGTTCCGGCGGAGCTTCGAGCGGCCCACTCCGGCCCAGGCCAGGGGCTGGCCGCCGATCGCCGCCGGAAAGCACACCCTGGTTCTGGCGCCGACCGGCTCGGGCAAGACGCTCGCCGCCTTCCTGACGGCCATCGACGGGCTGGTGCGCGACCCGGCCGAGCGCGGCACCCGCGTGCTCTACGTCAGCCCGCTCAAGGCTCTGAACCACGACGTCGAGCGGAACCTGCGCGCGCCGCTGCACGGCATCGAGACCCCGCGCGCGGTCGAGGTGGCGGTGCGAAGCGGCGACACGCCCCAGCGCGAGCGGGCGGCGATGCGGCGCCGGCCGCCCGACATCCTGATCACGACGCCCGAGTCGCTCTACCTGATCCTGACCTCGTCGGCGCGCGAGATGCTGGCCGGCGTCCAGACCGTCATCGTCGACGAGATCCACGCGCTGGCCGGCGGGAAGCGCGGCACGCATCTGGCGCTCTCGCTCGAGCGGCTGGCCCACCTGACCGGCGGCGATCCGCAGCGGATCGGGCTCTCGGCGACCCAGCGGCCGCTCGACGAGATCGCGCGCTTCCTGGGCGGCGACCGCCCGGTCGAGATCGTCGATGCCGGCCATCGCAAGCCGCTCGACCTGGAGGTCGTCGTTCCCGTCCCCGACATGCGTGAGCTGGGCGGCGCCCCGGCCGCCGACGGCGAGCCGCGCCAGTCGATCTGGCCCGCGATCTACCCGCGCCTGCTCGAGCTCGTTCGCGCCCACCGCTCGACCCTCGTCTTCGTGAACAGCCGCCGTGCGGCCGAGCGCGTCGCCCACCGCCTGAACGACCTCGCCGAGGAGGAGATCGCGCGCGCCCACCACGGCTCGATAGCCCGCGAGCAGCGGCTCGAGATCGAGGAGATGCTGAAGACCGGACGGCTGCCGGCGCTCGTCGCCACCTCGTCGCTCGAGCTCGGGATCGACATGGGCGCGATCGACCTCGTCGTGCAGGTGGAGTCGCCGAAGTCGGTGGCCGCCGGCCTCCAGCGGGTCGGGCGGGCCGGCCATCACGTCGACGCCGCCTCGAACGGCCGCTTCTTCCCGAAGTACCGCGGCGACCTGCTCGAGACGGCCGTCGTCGTCGGCCGGATGCGCGAGGGCGCGATCGAGCACACCCGCGTCCCGCGCCAGCCGCTCGACGTGCTCGCCCAGCAGCTCGTCGCGACCACGGTGATGGACGACTGGACGGTCGACGACCTGCACGCGATGGTCACGCGGGCGGCGCCCTACTCGGATCTGAGCCGCACGCAGCTCGAGGGCGTGCTCGACATGCTGGCCGGGCGCTATCCGTCCGACGAGTTCGCGGAGCTTCGGCCGCGGGTGGTCTGGGACCGGGCCGCCGGCGTCGTCCGCGGGCGCGACGACGCCCGCCGGCTGGCCGTCACGTCGGGCGGGACGATCCCGGACAGGGGGCTCTACGGCGTCTTCCTGGCCGACTCCGGCGCAAGGGTGGGCGAGCTCGACGAGGAGATGGTCTACGAGGCCCGCTCGGGCGAGGTCTTCCAGCTCGGGGCGACGTCGTGGCGGATCGAGCAGATCACCCGCGACCGGGTGCTGGTGTCGCCGGCGCCGGGCGTGCCGGGCCGGATGCCGTTCTGGAAGGGCGACGGGGTCGGACGGCCCTACGAGCTCGGCCGGGCGGTGGGCGAGGCGGCCCGTACCCGCCGCTTTGGCGACCTCGACGAGCTGGCCGCGACCAACCTCGCCAACTATCTCGACGACCAGGAGGCCGCCACCGGCGTGATCCCGTCCGACCGCACCGTCGTCGTCGAGCGCTTCCGCGACGAGATCGGCGACTGGCGGATCTGCGTGCTCTCGCCGTTCGGCGGCCGCGTCCACGCGCCGTGGGCGCTCGCCGTCGAGCGGCGGATGAGCGAGGCGCTCGGCATCGAGGTCGAGTCGCTGTGGGCCGACGACGGCATCGCCATCCGGCTGCCCGACTCCGACACTCCGCCGCCCGTCGACCTGATCGCGATCCCGCCGGACGACCTGGACGACCTCCTGATCGACCGCGTCTCCGAGAGCCCGCTCTTCGCGGCCCGGTTTCGCGAGAACGCCGCCCGCGCGCTCCTCATCCCGCGCCGCCGGCCCGGTCAGCGAACGCCGCTCTGGCAGCAGCGGCTGAAGGCCCACGACCTCCAGCAGGTCGCGCAGAAGTACGGCTCGTTCCCGATCCTGCTCGAGACCTACCGCGAGGTGCTCTCCGACGTGTTCGAGGTTCCGGCGCTGAAGGGCCTCCTGCGCGCGATCGCAGGCGGCGAGGTGCGGCTGGTCGAGGTCGAGTCGGCGGTGCCCTCGCCCTTCGCGTCCTCGCTCCTCTTCGACTACATCGCCACCTACATGTACGAGGGCGACGCGCCGGCGGCCGAGCGGCGGGCGCAGGCGCTCCAGCTCGACCGCGCCCTGCTCGCCGAGCTGCTGCGAAGCGACGACCTGCGCGAGCTGCTCGACGGCGACGCGATCCGCGACGTCCAGGCCGAGCTCCAGGGCGAGGGCCGCTCGCTCGACCTCGACCGCACCCACGACCTGCTGCGCCGGCTGGGCGACCTGTCGCGCGACGAGTTGGCGGCCCGCGGCGCGTCGGGGATCGACGATCTGGTGGCGGCCCGGCGGGCGGCCTGGGTCCGGGTCGCGGGCGGGGAGCGGCTGATCGCCGCCGAGGATGCCGGCCTCTACCGCGATGCGCTGGGGGCGGTGCCGCCGGTCGGCCTTCCGGCGGCCTTCCTCGATCCCGTCGACGGGGCGCTGCGACGCCTGGTCGGGCGCTACGCCCGCTCGCACGGGCCGTTCACCGCCGAGGAGCTCTCGGCCCGCTGGGGGGTCGACGTGAGCGGCGTCCTGCGCGACCTGGCGGCCGAGGGGCAGCTGCTGGAGGGCGAGTTCCGGCCGGGCGGCGCGGGCACGGAATGGGTCGCTCCGGACGTCCTTCGCCGCGTCCGCCGGCGGACGCTGGCGGCCGTGCGCCGGGCCGTCGAGCCCGTCGAGCCCGAGGCGCTGGCCCGCTTCCTTCCGGCGTGGCAGGGGATCGGCCGCGACCAGGGCCGCGGCATCGACCGCCTGCGCGACACGGTCGCCCAGCTCCAGGGCATCGCGCTCCCGGTCGAGGCGTGGGAGTCCGACGTCCTGCCCCTGCGCGTGCCGGGCTACACGCCGGCGATGCTCGACGAGCTGACGGCCGGCGGCGAGGTCGTCTGGATCGGCGCCGGCCGCGGCCGCGTCGCCCTCCACCCGCGCTCGGACGCCCGCCTCGTGGCGTTACCAGGTAACGCATCGGAAGTGTCACATCCGATCATCGACGCCCTGCACAGTCGCGGGGCGATGTTCTTCGCCGACGTCGTGGCCGCGGTCGCGCTCTCCGAGCGCGAGACGCTCGCCGAGCTCTGGAGCCTCGTGTGGGAAGGGGCCGTGACCAACGACGCGTGGCAGCCGCTCCGCAGCGGCGCGACGCTGCGGTCGGTGGACGAGCTGCGGCCGGGACGGGCCGGGCGGCGAGCGAAGCCGACGGCGTCGCTCCCCGCCGCCCGCGGGCGCTGGTCGCTGGTCGAGGGCCTGCTCCAGCCGGCCCCGGCGCCGCGTGAGCGGGCCCGCGCCCTGGCAGAGACGCTGCTCGACCGGCACGGCGTGGTCACCCGGGCCGGCGTCCTCGCCGAGGGCATCCCCGGCGGGTTCTCGGCCGTCTACGGCGAGCTGCGGCTGATGGAGGAGGCCGGCCGGGCCCAGCGCGGTTACTTCGTCGAGGGCCTGGGAGGCGCCCAGTTCGCCGTCACGACCGCCGTCGAGCGGCTGCGCGACGTGCGCGAGGCTGACCCGGCGACAGCACCGGTCGTGCTGGCCGCCGTCGACCCGGCCAACCCGTACGGGGCGGCGCTTCCGTGGCCGGACGCGAGCCGCAAGCTGGCACGGATCGCCGGCGCCTGGGTCGTCCTGGCGGGCGGGAAGCCGGCCCTGTACGTCGAGCGCGGCGGGCGCGGCCTCGTCACGATCGAGCCCGACCTGATCGAGCCGGCGATCGCCGCGCTGGCCGGCCTGGTCGAGTCGGGCCGCGTGCGGCGGCTCGCCCCGGAGCGCGTGGACGGCGAGCCCATCGGCGGCACCCGGGCCGAGGAGCTGCTCCTGGAGCACGGCTTCCTCCAGGGGCACCGCAAGCTTGTGCTGCGAGCGTAGGCTCCCCGAAATGCCCGAGGGACACTCGCTGGAACGCGCAGCGCGGCGGCTGCGGCCGCTCGTGGGCGCCCGGGTCGACGGAGGGCCGCTGGAGGGCGCCGTCGTCGCCGGCGTCGAGGCGCGGGGGAAGCACCTGCTCGTCCACATCGAGGACGGCCGCTGCCTCCACGCCCACCTTGGCCTGCACGGGAGCGTGCGCCTGCGCCGGCGCGGGGAGGGGCGCGGGCCGAACGTGCTTCGCACCGCCGCCGGCGACCTCGTCATCGCCGGGCGGGTCGAGCTGGCCGGCCGTCCGCCGCAGCTCCGGCTCGGCCCCGACCTGCTCCATGGGCGCTTCGACGCCGCCGCCTACCTGCGCCGGGCGCGGGCGGTCGACCGGCCGGTGGGCGAGCTCCTGCTCGACCAGCGCGTGCTCGCCGGGATCGGCAACATCGTCAAGTCCGAGACGCTCTGGGAGCGGCGCCAGAGCCCGTTCCAGGCGGCGTCGGCGCTCTCCGACCGGCAACTGCTCGAGCTGGCCGCGACCGCCCGCCGCCAGCTTCGCCGGGGCGTGACCGGCCGCCTGCCGATGCACGTCTATCGCCGCACCGGCCGTCCCTGCCCCCGCTGCCGCACCCCGATCCGAAGCGCGGTGCAGGGCGAGCACGCCCGCCGCACATACCACTGCCCGCGGTGCCAGGCGGCGTGATCCGGCGCCGCGAGCCGCCGGGCCTCCACGACCGCGCCCGCGGGGCGATGCTCGGCCTTGCGGTCGGTGACGCGCTCGGCGCGGCGGTCGAGTGGCTGCATCCCGACCAGATCACGAGCCGCTACGGCGGGCCGCTGCGCGACATGGTTGCATCGGGCATGTGGGAGCTGGGCGAGTGGACCGACGACACCGCGATGGCGGTCGAGCTCGCCGCCAGCATGGCCGACCAGGGCCGCTACGACGTGGACGACGTCTTCGGCCGCTACACGCTCTGGGCGCGGTCGCGGCCGAAGGACATCGGCGCGACGGTGGCAGCCGCCCTGCGCCGGTCGCGCTCCCCGGCGGAGGCGCGCGCGGCGGCCGCCGCCCACCACGCCGCCGAGGGCAGGAGCGCCGGCAACGGCTCGCTCATGCGCACCGTGCCGATCGCGATCCGCTACCGCGGCGACCCGGGCGCCGTCGAGCGCATCTCCAGGATCGACTCCGGCCTCACCCACCACGACCCGCTGGCAGGCGACGCCTGCGCCTGGTTCAACCTGACGGTGGCAGCCCTGATCCAGGGCCGTAGGCCGCCCAGGTCGACCTCGGAGATCGCCCGCGTGACCGACGCGGCGATCGCCGGCGAGGAGGCCGAGCTGGCCGCCGCAGCGCAGGAGCAGCGGGGCTACGTCCTGACGACCCTTCGGATCGCGTTCGCGGCGGCGTTCGGGCACGACGCGTTCGAGCCGGCGGTGGTCTTCGCCGTCAACCTGGGCGGCGACGCCGACACGAACGCCGCGGTGACGGGCGCGCTGGCCGGAGCCCGCTTCGGAGCCGACGCGATCCCCCAGCGATGGGTCGAGCCGCTGCTCCGAAAAGAGCTGGTGAGCGGCCTTGCAAACCGGCTCACCCGTGCCTAGAGTGGCAGGTTGCAAACGCCACGATTGGGGGTCTCGATGAAGGCTGTCTTCACCGCCCGCCGGCTGAACGCGGGCCACTACGACGACTTCCGCAAGGCCTGGGAGCCCGACGAATGGCCGGCCGGGTTTGCCGGCGCCTACGTGATGCGCGACGCGGCCGACCCCGACCAGATCACGATCATCGGCCTCTTTGACGTGTCCGACGACGAGGCCGCGCGGCTCCAGGCCGACCTCGAGCCGTCCGAGCGTGCCCGGCACGACCGGATGGCGCCTCACATCGCCGAGACGCTCGTCTCGGGGCTCTTCGACGTCGCCGTCCACGAGGACGGCGGGGCGACGGGGAACCAGAAGGGCGTCCTGCTCACCGAGCGGATGCTGAAGCCCGGCTCGTTCGACGCCTACATGGACACGGGCCGGCAGTTCAACGAGCGAATGGGCGGGCCGCCGGCGGGCCTCGAGTTCATGCTGCTCAGGGACGAGACGGACGCGGACCACACGATCCAGCTCGGCATCGTTCGGGTGGCCGACATGCGGGCCTTCCGCGACTCGGCCGGGTCGGGACGCCAGGAGATGCTCGACGCCCTCGCACCGCACGTGGCCTCGATCGGGCTGGACACGACCTACGAGCTGATCGAGGAGGTCGCCCCGGTCCGCGTGTAGGTATCCTCTCGCGCGATGCCGGAAGCCCCCGACCGCAACCTCGCGCTCGAGCTCGTCCGCGTGACCGAGGCGGCCGCGCTGGCGTCGGCGCGCTGGGTCGGCTTCGGCGACAAGGAGGCGGCCGACCAGGCCGCCGTCGACGCGATGCGCCACATGCTGGCGACCGTCGAGATGGACGGCGTGGTCGTGATCGGCGAGGGCGAGAAGGACGAGGCGCCGATGCTCTTCAACGGGGAGCGGATCGGCACCGGGTCGGGCGTGAGCGTGGACGTCGCCGTCGACCCGCTCGAGGGCACCGAGCTGGTCGCCCGCGGCCAGCCGAACGCGCTCGCCGTCGTCGCGGCCGCCGAATCGGGCACGATGTTCGACCCGGGGCCGGTCTTCTACATGGAGAAGCTGGCCTGCGGCGCGGACATCGACGAGGAGCTCGACATGCACGCGCCGATCGAGGAGACGCTCGAGACGGTCGCCAGAGCGCGGAAGAGCCGGGTGCGCGACCTGATGGTCGTGATCCTCGACCGCCCCCGCCACGACGAGATGGTGAAGCGCATCCGCACCGCCGGCGCCCGCATCCGCTTCATCCCGCACGGCGACGTGGCCGGGGCGATGATGGCCGCGAGCCCCGAAACCGGAATCGACCTCCTGTGGGGGATCGGCGGGACGCCGGAGGGCGTGCTCGCCGCCGCGGCCTTCAAGTGCCTCGGCGGCCAGTTCATGGGCCGGCTGTGGCCGCGGAACGAGGACGAGGAGCAGGCCGCCCGCGACGCCGGCTACGACCTCGAGCGCGTGCTCACCACCGACGACCTGATCCGGGGCGAGAACGTCTTCTTCGCCGCCACCGGGGTCACCGACGGCGACCTGCTCCGCGGGGTGCGATACCGCTCCGGAGGGGCGCTCACGTCCTCGCTCGTCATGCGCTCGAAGTCGGGCACCGTCCGCACGCTCCAGGCCACGCATTCGATCGAGAAGCTGTCTGCTGTGGCAGGCGAGCGGTACGGATAGCGGGAGGGCGATTACCGCAGAAGGAGTAGCGCCGGCCGCCGGGCCGCGCCCGATACCCCGCCCGGAACCGCAACGTCACCGGGGGTCGGATGCTCTCCTTTCGGACGCTCATCTCAACGGGCGCTCTCGCCCTTTCCATGCTCGTCGTCCCGTCGATCGGCTCCGCGGCGATCGTTCCGCCGTGGGTGCACGTCCAGGGGGTCGGCTTCACCGACCAGAACGGGCTCCCGATCGTGCTGCGCGGCGTGAACCAGCAGGGCGGCGCCGGCGTGCAGTCGAACGGGATGGCGCTCACCCTGGGATCGAACTTCGTGCGCATCCTGGCCCCGTGGAGCACGGTGGAGGACACGGCGCCCGTCGGCGGCGTCCACACCTGGAACCAGACCTACCTTCAGCGGCTCGACGATCAGGTGTCGTGGTACGAGGCCCACGGGGTGAACGTCCTCATCGACTTCCACCAGTACAAGTGGTCGCCCTACTTCGGCACCGGCGAGACGGGCATCCCGGGCTGGTTCTACAACGACGTCCGACCCGGGCTCTACCCCAGGACCGGCGAGGGGGTGAAGCAGGCGATGGGCGACTGGTGGACCGACGCCGCCGGTCGCCAGGACTACCTCGCGTTCGTGCGGATGATGGTGAGCCGCTACGGCTCGCACGCCAACGTCGTCGGCTACGAGGTCCTGAACGAGCCGATGGTCGGGAACCTGGGCGAGACCCACGCGTCCACGCAGGCCGTGATCTCGTGGGAGGCGCCGATCGTGAACGCGATCCGGCTGCGCGATCCCGAGCGGGCCGTCTTCTTCATGCTGCGCGGCGGCGGCGACAACGGGCTCGAGAACGCCGACTTCGCCAGGTTCGGGCCGATGACGAACCTCGTCCTCGACCTGCACGACTACTACAACGGCCTCTACGGGTCGGGGTTCACGCCCGACCAGGAGGGGTGGGCGCCGTCCTGGGACGCCACCCACAACCAGAACTTCCTCGACTACCACGGCTCCGAGGACGCGCTCGCCGCGAACCTCGAGTCGGCGGTGAACCGCACGCGCCGGCTCGGGATCCCGCTGGTCGTCGGCGAGTGGGGCGCGCAGACCGCCGACACGGGCGTCATCGAGTTCCAGCACCACCTGCTCTCCGTCATGACCCGCTACGGGCTCTCGTGGGCGCGCTGGAACCTGGGCCAGGGCAGCGACCCGTTCACGCTCCTCACGCGCACGAAGTCGTTCAACCCGGTGGGCGCCGACCTGGCCGTCGCGCTCGCGGCGCCGGCACCGGCGATGGGCATCGCTCCGGCCGCCGACGTCCAGCCGCAGGTGGCCGGATTCGCGCAGGTGGGGCAGGTGTTGTCGGTGGACAACGGGATGTGGGCAGGCGTCCCGGCTCCCGTCGTAACGGATCAGTGGCAGCGCTGTAATGCGTTCGGCCTGGGATGCAAGCTCATCTCCGGCTCCACCGCCTCGACCTACGTCGTCATGCCGAGCGACCTGGGCTCGACCCTGCGCGTCGCGGTGCGGGCCCGGAGCTCCGCGGGGCACACCGTGATCCGCACGGGCGCCACGGCGCCCGTGACTCCGAACGTGCTCACGGTCGCGAACCTCGCGGCGCAGGTCTCGCCGGTGTCGCCGTGCGTCACCATCAGCTTCGACCTG
The DNA here is from genome assembly GCA_963805545.1 of uncultured Actinomycetes bacterium. GTDB lineage: Bacteria > Actinomycetota > Thermoleophilia > Gaiellales > JAICJC01 > JAICJC01. Next base: position 51,269 of record CAWDUU010000004.1, on the reverse strand, counting down.
AACAAGGACGCCGCGGTCAGGATCGTGATCCGGGACGCGTCCGGTGCGATCGTGAAGAACCTCGACAACGCCGACCATCCGGCCGGGCCGGTGCTGAAGCGGTGGGGCGAGATGCAGGACAACAAGCTGCCTGCGACGCACGGCACCTACACGGCCCAGATCATCGCCACGACCGCGACCGAGTTCACCACGGGGTCGGTCGCGTTCACGATCTGACCGCTGCCAGGTCGGCGAGCCGGGCGCCGACCAGCTCCACGAGCTTCGCCGTCGGCACCTCGACGATCTGCCCGCGGCCACCGGCGTTCAGGCAGATCAGGTCGAACGCCTCGCCGCTTCGGTCGAGGTAGACCGGCATCGGCCGGCGCGAGCCCAGCGGGCTCATCCCGCCCACCTGGTAGCCGGTGGCGCGCTCGGCGTCGCGGGGGTCGGCCATCTCGGCGTGCTTCACGCCGGCCGCGGCCGCGAGCTTCTTGAGCGACAGCTCCGACGTCGCCGGCACGAGCGCGAACACGAGCTCGGCGCCGGCGCGGGCGACGAGGCTCTTGAACATCCGGGCCCGTTCGACGCCGAGGTCGTCGGCCGCCTGCTCGGCTCCGCCGCCCCGGCGGTAGGCGTAGCTCATCAGCGTGTGCGCGACGCCCGCCCGGCGCAGCTCGGTTGTCCCTCTCGTCTGGGCTATCGGTAAACTCCCGGCCGATGCGAGAGTACATCCCCGAGCAGGAGTCGTTCCGCGACGACGCGGTGGCGGTCATCAACGCCGGGGCGATCGTGATCGCCGTCGCGGGGACGTGGACGCGCCCGATCTACATGGGCATCATCGCGCTCCTGGTCGCCGTGTTCGGCTACTTCATGACGCCCCGCTCGCGCGGCGGCCACATCATCGCCGTCTGCCTGATCACCGTCTTTGCGATCCTCGAGACGTGGCTCTGGCAGGGCAAGCACATCATCTAGCGGCTTCCGGCCGCCTGATCGGAAGCCCGCTCACGACGTGGCCGCGCCCGCCGGCCTGGTAGGCGACGTCGACCACGTGCTCGGGCTTGTAGCGGCCGAAGAAGAACCCCCGGAAGAGGCTCCTGGCCGTGTCGCGGGCCGGCGGCGCCAGCTCGGCCGCGAAGACCAGCTCGCGCCCGTCGAGCACGAAGTCGGCGCCCTCGGTCTGAAGCAGGCCGTTCACGTACACCTCGAACGGCGCCTCCACCTCGGGCGGAAGGGGCACGCGCGAGCCGTTCACCATTCCACCAGCTTCCACACCTCGGGCTGCATGCCGGCGTCGCCGGCGCCGACCTCGGCGAAGATCGCAACGGCCCGCTTCAGCTGCTCCATCGACTCGCCCTCCCGGCCGGCCCGGTGCAAGAGGTCGGCCAGGTTGTTGTGCAGGGCCGCCTCCCGGTGGCGGTCGCCCTGCTCGGAGCAGAGGTCGAGCGCGCGGGTCGTGTGCTCGATGGCGGCGTCCGTCTCGCCCGTCCGGCCGCATGCGAGCGCGAGGTTGTTGAGCGCGGCCACGAGCACGGTTCGGTCGGGCAGCGACCCGGCCAGCTCGACGCTGCGCTCCAGGTGCTCGCGCGACCCGGTCAGCATCCCGAGGATGTTGCACGCCCGGGCCACGGCCTCCGGATCGTTCGCCGCCTCGCCGAGCTCGAGCGACCTGCGGGCGAGCTCGGCCGCGGCGGCGGCGTCGCCGCGGCGGTGGGCCGCCAGGCTGCGGTCGGCCTGGACGCGTGCCGACTCGCCGCCGAGCCGGAGCGCCTCGAGCAGGTGCACGTCGGCGAGCTCGGGGTCGCCACGGCGGTCGTGCACCCTGCCGAGCTTGTGCTCGATCCCGGCGACGGCGTCCGGCTCGCCGAGTGCGGCCGCCGCCTCGTAGGCCGAGAGCGCCGCCGCGTACTCGCCCCGGAGCGTGTGCAGGTCGCCGATCGCCTCGTGCAGGAGCGCCGGTTGCTCGTGCCCCAGGCCGATGGCGGAGCGGTACGCGTCGAGCGCCTCCCGGTGGGCGTAGACACCGCGCGCGCGGTCGCCCGCCCGGCGGAAGGCCTCGGCCGCATCCGCTTCCAGCCCGGCGGCCAGGAGGTGGCGGGCGACGAGCGCGGGGTCGGCGTGCCCGGCCGTGAGCGTCTCGGCGACACGGCGATGAAGCAGCCGGCGCCGGGCCAGCCCGGCGCGCTCGTAGGCCACGGCGAGGAGCTTGTCGTGCGAGAACTCGTACCCCGCGTCGCGCTCGACGAGGAGGCCCCGCCTGGTGAGCTCCTCCAGGCCGGCCGCGGTCTCGTCCTCGCCCCTGCCTGCGGCCGCGCGCACGGTGTCGACGTCGAACGTGCGCCCGATCACCGCCGCTGCGCTGAGGAGCTGCGCCGAGGTCTCGCCGATCCCGTCCAGCCGCGCCGCGAGGAGCTCGCGGACGCCGACCGGAAGCCCGCCGTCCTGCGCGGGGTCGCGGAGCGCCGCCAGGTACTCGACGACGAAGAGCGGCAGCCCCTCCGTCTCGTCGAAGAGCTCGGGTGCGCGCGCGGCCATCCCCGCGGCGGCGGCCAGCTCGGCGACGTCGGCGCGGGTCAGCCGGCCGAGCCGGATCACGCGATCGGCCGAGCGCCGCAGGACGTTGTGGTCGGGGCCGATCTCCTCGGAGCGCCACGCGGCGGCGACGAGCATCGGCCGCCCGGCAAGCCGGCGGACGAGGTAGCCCACCATCGCGAGCGACGCAGGGTCGGCGGAGTGCAGGTCGTCCAGGAAGAGGAGCCCGGGCGGCCGGTCGGCGACGAGCGCCGCCAGGACGTGGGCGAGCCCCTCTGACAGCCGCTGCTGGGCGGCGGCGCTGTCCGCGACGGCCGGAGCCTCGCCGCCGCCGATCTCCGGCACGAGCCGGGCGGCCTCGGCTCGCCAGTGCGGGGGGACGGCCGTCAGCGGCTCCTCGCCGGCCGCCTCGAGCGCGGCCCGCAGCGCGGCCGCCACGAGCCCGAACGCGATCCCGGACTCGCCCTCGTAGGACCGGGCGACGGCGGCGACGGTCCCGCCCGCGCGGGCGGCCGCCGCCAGCTCCTCGCCGAGCCGGGTCTTGCCGACGCCCGCCTCCCCCTCGATGACGACGAGCCGGCCGTCCGTCACGCATGCCCCGTGCTCGGCGAGAAGCGCCCGCCACTCCCGCTCCCGCCCGACCAGCGGCCGGGCGGCCACCTGCGGCGTGACGGGCTCCGCGGCGGGCACGGGCGGGTCTGCAACGAGGATCCGGCCCTCGTTCACGGCGTTGTAGAGGTCGGTCGTCTCGGCCAGCGGCCGGACGCCGAGCTCGCGGTCGAGCACGCGCACGCACTCCCGGTACTGGCTGAGCGCCTCCGCCCGGTGGCCGCTCCCGGCGCAGAGGCGGATGAGCGTCCGGTGCGCCGGCTCGTGCAGCGGATCGAGGCCCAGCCGGCGCCGGGCGTGGGGGATGGCGTCGTCCGGCCGGCCGCTCGCCTCGATCGCCGCCACGAGCCGGTCGAGCGCGCGCTCGAGCTCGGTCCGCAGCTCCGCCGCCGTGTCGCGCTGCCAGTCGTCGAAGCGGACGCTGTCACGCAGCCCGAAGCCGGCCAGGAGGTCGCCGCGGTGAAGCGCGACCGCGTCCGAGAGCGGTTTCACGGCTCCCGGCCCGTTCCCGGCCGCGGCGACGAGGGCGCGGAAGCGGTCGACGTCCACCGCGCCCGGCTCGATGTCGAGACCCACCGCCGCCCGGCTGACCGTGACCCAGCGCCCGCCGAGCGCCGAGCGCAGCGCCGAGAGCGTGCGTCGCAGCGCCGCCCTTCCGCGGTCGGGATCGGTGTCGGGCCAGAGCAGGTCGACGAGCAGCTCGCGCGCCTGCGGGCCGCCGGTCACCGACAGATACGCGAGCAGCGCGACCGCCTTGCGCGTGTCGACGCGCAGCGGCTCGCGGTCCACCTCGATGCGGGGCGTCCCGAGCACGTCGATGCGAAGCGCCATGGGGCGAGTATGGCAGAGCGTGACGATCGAGTCGGGTGCCGCTCGTTCCGTAACGTTCCCAGGACGGTGGCGGGCGAGGATTCGGCCAATGCAGCGTGTTGCCCCCGTGGCCGAGATGGAAGATGCTGAACGTCGATGAGCTGCCCGAACGCCAGCCGGTCATCCGTCGCGCCGCCCCGGCCGACCTCGCCGGAGGCGGAGCGGTGAGGGCCCGGCGCAGCCTGGCGACGGCCATCTTCGCGGTGTGCGCCGCGATGTGCGCGTTCTCCGTGGTCTTCGGCGTCCTGGCCCGCGACGCCGTGCAGTCCGGCAGCTGGTCCGGCGGCGGGGCCTGGGCGGGGATCGCCTTCGTCCTCGCGATGTTCACCTACCCCGCCGCGGGCTGGCTCCTGGCCGCTCGCCGGCCGGAGAACCCGATCGGCTGGCTCCTGCTCGCGATCGGAGTGGCGTGGGGGCTGGCGCTCGGCACGTCCTACTCCGACTACGCGATCAAGCTGCACCACGACCTTCCCGGCGCCATCGCCGTCGCGGTCGTGGGCGAGGGATTCTGGCTGCCGGCCGTCGGGCTTACCGGGACGTTCCTGATACTCCTCTTCCCCGACGGCCATCTCCCGGGCCGGCGCTGGCGGTACGTGGCATGGACGAGCGCCGCGGCGATCGTGGTCGGCCTCCTCTGCGTGACGTTCGCCCCCGGGCCGCTCAGCGACGCCGGATACCCGCACGTCCGGAACCCCGCCGGAATCGACTCCCTGCGATCGGTGCTCGATGCCGCCAGACTCTCGATCCTGGTCGTTCCCGCGATGATGGTGGCGTCGGCCGCGAGCCTGGTCGTACGCTTCCGCGGCGCACGAGGCGCCCAGCGCCAGCAGTTGAAATGGCTGGCCGCGGCGGCGGCCGCGGTGGCCTCCACCTATGCCGTCGTCGAGCCGCTCTCTCCGCTGCTCGATCCGTCGGCGCAGGATCCGCCCGGCTGGCTCGTCGCCGCCCAGACGTTCGCGCTGCTCAGCTTCGCGCTGATACCGATCGCGATCGTGTTCGCGGTGCTCCGCTACCGCCTCTACGAGATCGACGTCATCATCAGGCGGACGCTGGTCTACGCGGTGCTCGTCGCGGTTCTGGCGACGCTGTATCTCGGTGGCGTGACCCTGGTCGGGGGCGCCCTGCGGAGCATCACGGGTGGGTCGGGCGCGATCGGCGTCACGGTCTCGACCCTGGCGGTCGCCGCGGCGTTTCAGCCCCTCCGGGTGCGCATCCAGCGGGCGGTCGACCACCGCTTCTACCGCGGCCGCTACGACGCGGCCCGCACGCTTGAGTCGTTCAGCGGGCGGCTGCGGGAGCAGGTGGACATCGAGACCGTGAGCGGCGAGGTGCTCGACGTCGTCCGCGAGACGCTCCAGCCGGCGCACGTCTCGCTCTGGCTGCGGTTGCCGGAGGCGGGACGGTGAGCGGCCGCTCCACGCCGCGGCTCGCGGCGGCGGCCTGGTTCGCGACGCTTGGCCTGCTCCTGGCCACCGGCATCTTCGTCGGCACGGAGGCCGGCCTGGCCGTCGCAAACGTCCTCGATGCCCTGCTCTTCGGCGCGGTGATGCAGGGAATGGCCACGCTGGGCGTCCTGATCGCACGCCGCGAGCCGCGGAATCCGATCGGATGGATCTTCTGCGCCGCCCCGGTGCTGGTCGCGGTCGCCGTCTCGACCGGCGTCTACGCCGGGTGGGCGGGCGACAGGCACCCGAGCGGGGCACCCGGCGCGGCCGTCGCCGACTGGCTCTCCAGCTGGACATGGGTGTCCGGGCTCGCCGCGTACGCGCTCCTGGTCCCGCTGCTCTTCCCGGACGGCCGGCCGCCGGGGCCGCGATGGCGGCTGCTTCTCCGCGCCGACATCGCCGCGATCGTGTGGATCGCGGCGTTCGCGGGCGTCTCCGGCTCGCCTCCGCAGCCGCTCGTCGTCGCGACCGGGGTGCTCGTCGCCGCCCTGATCGCGGCGGGCCTGGCCTCGGCGGTCCTTCGCTACCGGCGCGCCGCGGCGACCCAGCGCCTCCAGATCCGCGAGTGCGTCTTCGCGGCCTGTGCCGCCTTCGTGGGCTTCTTTGTGATCTCGATCGTCTCGCCCCGCGAGGCCCTGTACGCGCTCGATTACGCGCTGCTCCCGCTCTCGGTCGGCCTCGCCATGCTGCGCTACCGGCTCTACGACGTCGACGTGATCATCCGAAAGACGCTCGTCTACGCGATGCTGGTCGCGGTGCTCGCGGGCGTCTATCTCGGCGGCGTGACGCTGGTCGGCGCGCTCCTGCGCACCGTCTCGGGCTCGTCGGGGACGGTCGCCGTCACGGTCTCGACGCTCGCGGTGGCGGCCGCCTTCCAGCCGCTCCGGCGGCGGATCCAGCGAACGGTGGACAGGCGCTTCTTCCGCTCGGGGTACGACGCGCAGGGTGCGGTGGCCGCGTTCAGCGCCCGCGCGCGAGAGCAGCTCGACCTCGACGCGCTGTGCGGCGAGCTCCTCCAGACCATCGCCGGCACGGTGCAGCCGGCCCATGCCGGAGTCTGGCTGCGGCCCGTAACGAACCCGGAACGCCCGCCCGGTACAACGGGTCTGTCATGAGCTCGGTTGCCCACAGCCTTCGCCGCATCGTCTCCCGCGGGCGCATCGCTCCGGCCGTCGCCGCCTCGGTGGCCGAGGAGCCGCCACCGCGCGCGCTCGCGCCGAGCTCCATGCCGGTCGACATCGCGCCGAACGACCCCATCATCCCGTTCTTCCAGAGCGCGGCCGGCGCCGTCGACATCGAGGCGCTCGAGCTCGAGTCGCCGGCCCTCGACGCCATGCGGGCGGCGGGCGTGAAGCTGGTCGTCCCCCTCGTGACCCAGGGCGAGCTGATCGGGCTTCTCAACCTCGGGCCGCGGCTCTCCGACCAGGAGTACTCCGGCGACGACCGCCGCCTGCTCGAGAGCCTGGCCGCGCAGGCCGCCCCGGCCGTCCGTGTCGGCCAGCTCGTGCGCGAGCAGGAGGCCGAGATCCGAAGCAGGGAGCGGATCGAGCAGGAGCTCGCCGTCGCCCGCCTCATCCAGCAGAACTTCCTGCCGCGTTCGCTGCCGGAGGCCGCGGGGTGGAGCGTCGCAGCCGACTACCGGCCGGCCCGGGAGGTGGGCGGCGACTTCTACGACTTCATCGACCTGCCCGACGGCCGGCTCGGGATCGTGGTCGGCGACGTGACCGACAAGGGCGTCCCGGCGGCCCTCGTGATGGCCGCCACGCGGAGCGTGCTTCGCGCCTCAGCCCAGCGACTGGTCGAGCCCGGCGCGGTGCTCGAGCGGGTGAACGAGCACCTCGTCCCCGACATCCCGCAGAACATGTTCGTGACCTGCCTCTACGGCGTGCTCGAGCTCGACACGGGCCGGCTGGTGTTCGCAAACGCCGGCCACAACCTGCCGATGGTGGCCTCCGCGGGCATCGTCACCGAGCACATGGCGCGCGGGATGCCGCTCGGGCTCATGCCGGGCATGACCTACGAGGAGACCGAGGCCGTCCTCGATCCCGGCGCGCACCTCCTGCTCTACTCCGACGGGGTGACCGAGGCGCACGACGCCGACCGGCAGATGTTCGGCGGCGACCGCCTGGCGGCCGTCATGGCCGAGGCGGGCGGGCGGGCGGGCGAGGCGCTCCTGGGGACGCTGATCGCCGCGCTCGGCGCGTTCGCCGCGCCCGGTGCCGAGCAGGAGGACGACATCACGCTCGTCGCGATCCGCCGCGAGGCGGGCCCCGCCGCTGCCCTGGCCGAGGTCTCGGTTGCGAGCGAGCCCGGGAACGAGCGCGAGGCGATCCGCCGGCTCGAGCCGGCGCTCGCGGCGGCCGGCCTGTCCGGCGCCCGGCTCGAGCGGATGAAGACGGCCGTCGCCGAGGCGGTCATGAACGCGATGGAGCACGGCAACGGGTTCCGGCCCGAGCTGCCGGTCGACATCCGGCTCGTCCGCGACCGCGGACGCGCTCCGCGTCGATGTCACCGACCGGGGCTCGGCGCGGCCGATGCCCGACGCCCCCGAGCCGGACATCGACGCCAAGCTCGCCGGCGAGCAGACGCCGCGCGGCTGGGGGCTCTTCCTGATCCGGAACATGGTGGACGACCTGGACGTGCTCGGCGACGACGAGCACCACACCACCCGGCTCGTGATGCGCCTGGAAGGAGACCGAGATGACGACCGCGCTTGAGGTGAAGGTGGACGTGAGCGGCGGCGCTGCGACGCTTCTGCTGACCGGCGACGTCGACCGCGACGCCGGGGCGGCCCTCGACCGGGCCTACAGCGAGGCGGCAGCCGCCGGCGCCGCGTCGCTCACGCTCGATTTCACGGCGGTGCCGTACATCAATTCGACCGGCATCGCGCTCATCGTCGGGCTCCTGGGCCGGGCCCGGGGGGCCGGCGTGCCCGTGACGGCCCGCGGCCTCACCGCCCACTACCGGGAGATCTTCGAGATCACCCGCCTGTCCGACTTCATGACCATCGAGGCTGGGGCGCCCGCCCCGGAGGGGAGCACGAGATGACCGAGACCACGGTTTCGATGACGGTGCGGACGCCGAGCGACCGCGCGAGCGTGATCGACATCGCCGGCGAGGTGACGGCCGCCAGCGAGGGAGTGCTGATGGACGCCTACGGGCGCGCCAGCGGCGACCACACCCGCTGGGTCGTCCTCAACTTCTCAGACCTCGAGTACATGAACTCGAGCGGGATCGGCCTGCTCGTCACCCTGCTCGTTCGCGCCAACCGCCAGAAGCAGCGGCTCATGGCGTTCGGCCTGACCGAGCACTACCGCCAGATCTTCCAGCTGACGCGGCTGGACGAGGCGATCGCGATCCACGGGAGCGAGTCCGAGGCGATCGCCGCGGCCGCCTGACCAGAAAGGAACGAGACCATGTCCGATGAGCGCGCACAGCGCGACGGCGACGCCTGGGCGAAGCCGGTCGTCCATCTCGAAGTGACCGGCGTCGAGCCCGGGTCGTCGGGGATCAACGTGGCCGGGCGCCGCCCGACCTCGCCGGTGCAGGGGTTCGGCCGGATGTGGCAGAAGACGTACCGCATCCGGCTCGAGGGGGCCGACGTGGGGCCGGCCGAGGTCATCGAGGTGTGGAAGCGCGACTTCCCCAGCTTCTGGCCGAAGGGCAACCGCTTCTTCGCGCCGCTGGCCGGCATCGCGCCCGGCGAGGTGGCGGTGCTCGACCTGACCATGCCGGGCCGGCTCAAGCTCTCGACCGGCGTGCTCGTGCTCTACGCCGACGAGGAGTCGTTCACGCTCATGACGCCGGAGGGGCACATGTTCGCCGGCTGGATCACCTTCAGCGCGTTCGACGACGGCGGCGTGACGGCCGCCCAGGCGCACGTCCTCATGCGGGCGTCCGACCCGCTCTACGAGATGGGGATGACCCTCGGCGGCCACAGCCAGGAGGACCGCCACTGGGCGCACACGCTCCGGTCGCTGGCCGCGGCGTTCGGCGTCGAGGGCGAGGTGACCACCGAGGCGGTGTGCGTCGACCGCCGCCGCCAGTGGGGGAAGGCCGGGAACGTGTGGCACAACGCGGGGATCCGGTCGGGTATGTACACGGCCATGGCGCCGATGAGGCTCATGACCAGGCCGTTCCGGCGTGCCTGAGGAAGCGCTCGACGCGATCGTCGTCGGATCGGGGCCGAACGGCCTGGCCGCGGCGATCGCGCTCGCGCAGGCCGGGCGGTCGGTGCGGGTGATCGAGGGAGAGGCCACGATCGGAGGCGGCACCCGCACCGAGGAGCTCACGCTCCCGGGCCACCTGCACGACGTCTGCTCGGCTGTCCATCCGCTGCTGCTGGGTTCGCCGTTCCTCTCGTCGCTGCCGCTCGCCGAGCACGGCCTGGAGGTCGTCCACCCCGACCTGCCGCTGGCGCACCCGCTCGACGGCGGCCGGGCGGTGGCGCTGCACCGCTCGCTGGCCGAGACGGCCGCGGGCCTGGGCGCCGACGGCCGCGCCTACGAGCGGCTGCTGGGCCCGCTCGTCCGCGACTGGGACGAGCTGGCGGGCCTCCTGCTCGGACCCCCGCTGCGTCCTCCGCGCCACCCGCTGCCGGCGGCCCGGTTCGCCGCGCTCGGCCTGCGCTCCGTCTCGGGCCTCACCCGGCGCCGCTTCGGCGGCGACCCGGCCCGAGCGCTCCTGGCCGGGAACGCCGCCCACTCGATGCGGCCGCTCACGGCACCCGGGACGGGGGCGTTCGCGCTCCTGCTCGTCATGCTCGCGCACGCCGTCGGCTGGCCAGTCGCCGCCGGCGGGTCGCGCGCCGTCTCCGGCTCCATGGCGTCGCTCCTTCGCGCGCTGGGCGGCGAGATCGAGACCGGCCGCCCCGTCACGTCGCTGCGGGAGCTGCCGCCGGCCCGGGCCGTGCTGCTCGACGTGACGCCGCGGGCGCTGCTCCGGATCGCGGACGGGCGCTTCTCGGGGCGCTACCGGCGCGCGCTCGAGCGGTTCCGGTACGGGCCGGGCGTCTTCAAGGTGGATTACGCGCTGCACGAGCCGGTGCCGTGGACGGCGGAGGGCTGCCGCCGGGCCGGCACCGTGCACGTCGGCGGCACCATGGCCGAGCTGGCCGCGTCGGAGGCCCAGGTGGCGGCGGGCCGGACGCCGGCGAGGCCCTACGTCCTCGTCGCCCAGCCGAGCCTCTTCGACCCGGCCCGCGCTCCGGCCGGGTCGCACACGCTGTGGGCGTACTGCCACGTTCCGAACGGCTCCGATGCCGACATGACCGCGGCGATCGAGCGCCAGATCGAGCGGTTCGCGCCCGGCTTCCGCGACGTGGTCGCGGCGCGGCACACGATGGGTCCGGCGGACGTCGAGGCGAAGAACCCGAACTACGTCGGTGGCGACATCAACGGCGGCCTCGCCGACCTGCGCCAGCTCCTGGCCCGGCCCGCGCTTCGGCCCGTGCCGCACGCGACCCCCGACCCCGGCATCTTCCTCTGCTCGTCCTCGACGCCCCCGGGCGGCGGCGTCCACGGGATGTGCGGCTGGTACGCGGCGCAGGCGGCGCTCCGCAGCGTATTGAAGTAGTCCCCGCGGCTAGGCTGCGGGGCGTGGCGGACGAGGTGATCCATCGCATCGACTCAGTGGCGGACCCGTCACGGCTGCCCTACACCGTCTGCATCCTCCTCGAGAACCTGGTGCGCCGCCGGGGGACCGAGCACGTGACCGACGCGGACGTCCAGGCGCTTGCCAACTGGCCGGCGCCGGCCGAGGGCGCACAGCTCGCGTTCATGCCCGCCCGGGTGATCATGCAGGACCTGACCGGCGTCCCGGCCGTCGTCGACCTGGCCGCGCTCCGCTCGGCGGTCGCGCGCCGCGGCGGCGACCCGTCCCGCGTCGACCCGCAGGTGCCGGTCGACCTCGTGATCGACCACTCGGTGCAGGTGGACGCGTTCGGAAACGGCGCCGCCTACGAGCGCAACATCGAGCACGAGTACGCGCGGAACGGCGAGCGCTACGCGCTCCTGCGCTGGGCCCAGGGCGCGTTCGGGAACTTCCGGGTCGTCCCTCCGGGGATGGGGATCGTCCACCAGGTGAACCTGGAGTACCTGGGCTCCGTCGTGACGGTGCGCGACGGGGTCGCGATGCCCGACACGCTGGTGGGAACCGACTCGCACACGACGATGATCAACGCGCTCGGCGTGCTCGGCTGGGGTGTCGGCGGCATCGAGGCCGAGGCCGTGATGCTCGGCCAGCCGATCTACATGACCGCCCCCCAGGTGGTCGGCGTGCGGCTCTCGGGCGCGCTCCAGAGCGGTGTCACGGCCACCGACCTCGTGCTCACGATGACCGAGCGGCTGCGAAAGCACGGCGTGGTCGGCAAGTTCATCGAGTTCTTCGGACCCGGCCTCGGCTCGCTGACCGTGGCCGACCGGGCCACGATCTCGAACATGTCGCCGGAGTTCGGGGCCACCGCCTCGACCTTCCCGGTCGACGGCGAGACGCTGCGCTACCTGCGCGACACCGGCCGCGCGCCCGAGCACGTCGAGCTGGTCGAGCGCTACACGAAGGAGCAGGGCCTCTTCCACACCGGCTCCGAGGCCGAGCCGGCCTACACCGAGACGCTCGACTTCGACCTCTCGGCCGTCGAGCCGAGCCTGGCCGGCCCCCGCCGGCCGCAGGACCGGGTGCCGCTACCGCGCGTGGGCGACAGCTTCGCCGACGCGTTCGGGGCCGGCCGGAACGGCGCCGGCCTCGGCGACGGGTCGGTGGTGATCTCGGCGATCACCTCGTGCACGAACACGTCGAATCCCGCGCTCATGATCGCCGCGGGCCTGGTGGCCCGAAAGGCGGTCGAGCGCGGCCTCACGACGAAGCCCTGGGTGAAGACCAGCCTGGCTCCGGGCTCGCGCGTCGTGATCGGCTACCTGCGCAAGGCTGCGCTCATGGAGCCGCTCGAGGCGCTCGGCTTCAACCTGGTCGGGTTCGGGTGCACGACCTGCATCGGGAACTCGGGCCCGCTGCCCGACGAGGTGGCCGGCGCCATCGAGCGCGACGACCTGAAGGTCGCCGCCGTGCTCTCGGGGAACCGCAACTTCGAAGCCCGCATCCACCCGGCGGTGCGCGCCAACTACCTCGCGTCGCCGCCACTCGTGGTGGCCTATGCGCTCGCCGGTACGGTGAACGCCGACCTCACCACCGAGCCGCTCGGCGAGGGCACCGACGGGCCGGTCTTCCTGCGCGACGTGTGGCCGACCGCGGACGAGGTGAGCGACGCCCTGGCCGCGTCGTTCTCGCCCGACCTCTTCACCGACGAGTACGGCCGCATCTTCGAGGGCGACGAGCGGTGGCGTGGCCTGCCGGTGCCCGAGGGCGAGCTCTACGCCTGGGACCCGGACTCGACCTACGTGCGCGAGGCGGCCTTCTTCGCGCACGACGCCGACCTGTCGGACATCGTGGATGCGCGCGTCCTCGCGCTCCTCGGCGACTCGGTCACGACCGACCACATCTCGCCGGCCGGGGCGTTCGCGCCCGGGACGCCGGCCGGGCGGTGGCTGGTCGAGCACGGCGTCGAGCCGCGCGACTTCAACTCCTACGGCGCCCGGCGCGGAAACCACGAGGTGATGGTGCGGGGCACGTTCGCGAACATCCGGCTGCGAAACGCGCTCGTCGAGCGCGAGGGCGGCTTCACCCGCCACCTGCCGTCGGGCGAGGAAACGACGATCTACGACGCCGCCGAGCGCTACCGCGCCGAGGGCGTGCCGCTGGTCGTCATCGCCGGCCGCGAGTACGGCTCGGGCAGCTCCCGCGACTGGGCCGCCAAGGGCTCGGCGCTGCTCGGCGTGCGGGCTGTGATCGCCGAGAGCTACGAGCGCATCCACCGCTCGAACCTGGTCGCGCTCGGGGTGATCCCGCTCCAGTTCGCCGAGGGTGAGTCGGCCGCGAGCCTCGGGCTCGACGGCACCGAGACGTACACCATCCGCGGGCTGGCCGAGCTCGACGTCGGCTCGCATGTCACGGTCGAGGTGGACGGCGGCGCGCGCTCGTTCACGTGCCTCGCCCGGCTCGACGCGCCGGCCGACGTCAAGGTGTACCGCGACGGCGGCCTGCTCCAGATGGTCATGAAGCAGCTGATGGCGTAAAGTCTGCGCGTGGGCACGACGCGACGAAGGTTGCTCGCGAGCGCCGGCTTGGCCGCCGGCGGTGTGATCGCCGGAACGACGCCGGCCGCCGGTGCCTCCCGGGGCGCGCGCCTCCCGTTCCACGGCCGCCACCAGGGCGGCATCACGACGCCGCTCCAGGCGCACCTGCGGTTTGCGGCCTTCGACGTCTCCGGGTCGCGGGCGGATCTCGCGGCGCTCCTGCGCGCCTGGTCGGACGCCGCCGCGCGGATGTGCGCCGGCGATCCCGTCGGCCCTGTCGGCGGCGACCCGGCCTCGGCTCCGGTTGACACGGGCGAGGCGTACGGCCTTCCGGCGTCGCGCCTCACGGTGACGATCGGGCTCGGGCCGTCGCTCTTCGACGGCCGGTTCGGCCTGCGGGCCGAGCGGCCGGCGGCGCTCGCCGCCCTGCCCGCGTTCCGCGGCGACCGGCTCGATGCGGCCCGGAGCGGCGGAGACCTCGCCGTGCAGGCCTGCGCCGACGACCCGCAGGTCGCGTTCCATGCCGTCCGCACGCTCGCGCGAATCGGGCGCGGCGTCGCGGCGGGGCGCTGGTCGCAGGCGGGGTTCGACTCCGCCCCGGACGGCCGCACCGGCCGGAACCTGATGGGCTTCAAGGACGGGACCAACAACCTCGACGCCTCCGACGCCGCCGCGATGCGCCGCAACGTGTGGGTCGCAAGCGGCGACGAGCCGGCGTGGATGCGGGGCGGCACCTACCTGGTCACCCGCCGCATCCGCATCCGCATCGAGCGCTGGGACGCGAGCGACCTGGACGAGCAGGAGACCGACGTCGGCCGGCGCAAGGTGTCGGGCGCGCCGTTCGGCGCCCGCTCGGAGTTCACGCCGGTCGTGCCGGCGCTTGAGCCGCGCCACAGCCACATCATGCTGGCCAACCCGCGCGCCGCGGGCAGCGAGGCCGAGCGGATCCTGCGCCGCGGCTACTCGTTCGACGACGGGCTCATGCCCGGCGGGAAGCTCGACGCCGGCCTCTTCTTCGCCGCGTTCCAGCGCGACCCGCGCCGCCAGTTCGTCCCGATCCAGCACCGGCTCGCCGAGCACGACCTCCTGGGCGAGTACCTCGTCCACACCGGAAGCGCGGTCTTCGCGGTGCCGCCCGGCTGCCGGGCCGGCGGGTACGTCGGCGACACGCTGCTCTAGTCTGAGCGCGTGACCCTGGTCGCCGACCTGGAGCGCGCGCTCGGCTCGGACGCCGTCGTCTCGGAGCCGGCCGAGCTGCGGACGTACGAATGCGACGGCCTGACGGGCCACCGGGCCGTGCCGCAGGCCGTCGTCCTGCCTCGCACCACCGAGGAGGTGCAGGCGGCCGTCCGGGTATGCCGCGGGCACGGGGCCCCGTTCGTCGCCCGGGGGGCGGGCACCGGCCTCTCCGGCGGCGCGGTGCCGGTCGCGGAGGGCATCGTGATCGGCCTCGCCCGGATGAACCGCGTGCTGGATGTGGACGTCCCCAACCGGCGGGTGCGCGTGCAGCCGGGGGTCACGAACCTCGACGTGACCCGCGCGGTCGCCGCCCACGGCCTCTTCTACGCGCCCGACCCCTCGAGCCAGCAGGTGTGCACGATCGGCGGCAACGTGGCCGAGAACTCGGGCGGTGCGCACTGCCTCAAGTACGGCTTCACCTCGACCCACGTGCTCGAGCTCCTGGTCGTGCTGGCCGACGGCGAGGCCGTGCGGCTCGGCCGCGACGACGGGCTCGACCTGGCCGGGGTCTTCGTCGGGTCGGAGGGCACGCTCGGGATCGCAACCGAGATCGTCGTCCGGGTGGTCCCGCGGCCGCAGCGGGTCGAGACCCTGCTCGCCGCGTTCCCGTCGACCGACGCCGCCGGCGAGGTCGTCTCGGCGATCATCGGCGCCGGCATCGTCCCCGCGGCCGTCGAGATGATGGACGCGCTCACGATCCAGGCCGCCGAGGACGCCGTCCACGCGGGGCTGCCGCGCGACGCCGGGGCCGTGCTGCTCGTCGAGCTCGACGGCCCGGCGGCCGAGGTCGCGCTCAGCCTGGGGCGGGTCGAGGAGCTGTGCGCGGCGGGCGGGGCCTCCGAGGTGCGGGTGGCCGGCGACGACCGCGAGCGGGCCACGCTCTGGTACGGGCGCAAGGCCGCCTTCGCCGCGATGGGCCGGGTGAGCCCCGACTACTACGTGCAGGACGGCGTCGTCCCGCGCACGCGCCTGCCGCAGACGCTGCGCCGGATCGCGGAGCTCTCCGGCCGGTACGGCCTGCGCGTGGGGAACGTCTTCCACGCCGGCGACGGCAACCTGCACCCGCTGGTGCTCTACGACGCGGCCGTCGAGGGCGAGGCGGAGCGGGCCGAGAAGCTGGCCGCCGAGATCCTCGAGGCGTGCGTCGAGGCGGGCGGATCGCTCACCGGCGAGCACGGGATCGGCGTCGACAAGGTGTGCTCGATGCCGTGGATGTTCTCGGAGGGCGACCTCGCGGCGATGGGCAGGCTGCGCGCGGCGTTCGATCCGGAGGGGCTCTGCAACCCGGGGAAGCTCCTGCCGACGCCCCGGCTCTGCGGCGAGGTGCCGGGGCCGTACCGGCGCCATCCGCTGGAGCGCGAGGGGGTGGCGGAACGCTTCTGATCGAGCATGAGCCCGGCGACCTGACCGCGGTCGTCGGCGGCGCGGTCACCCTGGGCGACCTGGGCGGGACGCTGGCCGAGCGGGGCCAGATGCTGGCCCTCGACCCGCCGGGGGCCGAGCGCCTGGCCGTCGCCGACGCGTTCTCGGCGGCCGTGACGGGACCGCGCTCCCACGGCTACGGCCCGCCCCGCGACCTGCTGCTCGGGGTGGCGCTCCGGCTCGGCGACGGCTCGGTCGTCCACGGCGGCGGCCGCGTGGTGAAGAACGTCGCCGGGTACGACCTGCCGCGGCTCGTCGTCGGCTCCGAAGGGCGGCTGGGATCGATCGAGCGCGTCTGCGTTCGCCTCCATCCGCTGCCGGCGGCGACATGCACGGTCGTGGCCGATCCCTGCGACCCGCTCGTGCTTGAGCCGCTCGCTCCGGCCTGCGTCGAGTACGCCTGGCCGCCGGGCCACATGCTCGTCCGCTTCGAGAGCCCGGCCGCGGCCGAGCTCGCCCAGCAGGCCCAGGCGCTGGTCGGCGGCGAGATCGTTGTGGACGACGAGGAGCTCTGGGCCGGGCACCGGGAGCTGGCCGCCGGCCTGCCCGCCCACCGCTCGCTCCCCGCCGGCGTCCCCGCGGCGATCGACGACCTGCGCACGGCGGGCGCGACGCGCATCGTCGGCCGCCTGGCCCGCGGCCTCCTCCACGCCGACGTGCAACAACGGGGCCAGGCCCCTGTGTTGCAGCTCGAGCAGCGGGTAATCGAGGCGTTCGGTGGCTGAGGCCTCGACCCGGGAGCTGCTCGACACCTGCGTCCACTGCGGGTTCTGCCTTCCGGCATGCCCGACGTACGGGCTGTGGGGCGACGAGTCCGACTCGCCCCGCGGCCGCATCCACCTCATGTCGCTTCTGGAGAGCGGCGAGCTGGAGTGGGGCCCGTCCGCGGCGCGCCACTTCGACCGCTGCCTGGGCTGCATGGCGTGCGTCCCGGCCTGTCCGAGCGGCGTCCGCTACGACGTCCTGATCGAGCGCACCCGGGCCGAGCGGCGGGAGCGGGCGCCGCGGAGCCCGTGGGCCCGCGCGCTCGACACGGCGATCTTCGCCACGGTGCCGAGGCCGCGGCTCCTGCGCGCGCTCTCGTGGCCGCTCGCGCTCGGCATCCGGCCGTTTGCGCTCGCCCCGCGCGTCCGGCCGGCCGACCTGCGCGCCGCGCCCGACCGCACGACGCCGGCCCGCGGCGAGCGGCGGATGACGGCCGCCCTGCTCGAGGGCTGCGTCCAGCGCGCGCTCTTCGGCCGCGTGAACCGGGCGGCGGCGCAGGCGCTGGCGGCAGACGGGTGCGAGGTCGTCGTGCCGCCCCGCCAGGGATGCTGCGGCGCCCTCGCGCTCCATGCGGGCCGCGAGCGGGAGGCGCGCCGGCGGGCGGCCGCGACGGTCGCCGCGTTCGCGGGCCACGACCGGATCGTCGTCACGGCGGCCGGATGCGGCTCGGCGATGAAGGGCTACGGCGAGCTGCTCGGGACGGAGGAGGCGCACCGCTTCGCCGCGGCCGTACGCGACGTCACGGAGCTCCTCGCCGAGCTCGGGCCGGTCGCAGCCCGCGGGCCGCTCCAG
Source organism: uncultured Actinomycetes bacterium (assembly GCA_963805545.1). Lineage (GTDB taxonomy): Bacteria > Actinomycetota > Thermoleophilia > Gaiellales > JAICJC01 > JAICJC01. The sequence goes on along the minus strand of CAWDUU010000004.1, from coordinate 33,490 downwards.
CCGACCCGCGTCGTCTACCAGGACGCCTGCCACCTGAACCACGCCCAGGGCGTTGCCGCACAGCCGCGCGGGCTGCTGCGCGCCATCCCCGGCGTCGAGCTCGTCGAGATCGAGGACGCGGGAACGTGCTGCGGGTCGGCGGGGATCTACAACCTCGTCCAGCCCCGGACCGCGCGCGAGCTGGGCGAGCGCAAGGCGCGCGCCATCCTGGCCGCCGAGCCCGACATGATCGCGACCGCCAACCCCGGCTGTGCCGTCCAGCTTCAGGCGGCGCTTCGGCGCCTGGGGCGCGCCGACCTGCGCATCGTCCATCCGGCAGAACTGGTCGCGGAGGCCGTCACGCCTGCTCCGGCGGCCTGAGCCACACGCTCGCGTGGCGGGGCTGGAAGGTGTGCTCGACGACGCCCAGCAGCTCGCCGCAGAGGGCGTCGAGATCCACCTCCTCGCGCAGCCGCCCGGAGAAGGCCCGCATCGCGGTCTCGGCGTCGACGGTGCGGCGTGAGAAGCGGCGGTCGATCGCCCGCTGGATTCGCCGCCGCAGGGGCTGGAAGGCGAGCGCCACGACGAGCGTCGTCACCGTGACCGCGACCTCGCCGGACTGCCCGGTGACCGACAGCGAGAGCGAGCCGAGCAGCGCGATCCCGCTGAGATAGATGCCTCCCAGGATGGCGACGAGGCAGGTGTAGACCAGCGTCCTTCGGATCACGACGTCGATGTCGTAGAGGCGGTAGCGCAGGATGGCGAGCCCCATCACCGCGGGGAAGAGGACGATCGAGAGCAGGAACGAGAAGCTCTGGAGCCCGCCGGCGCCTGCGGCGGAGAGTGCGACGCTCGCCGTGAAGAGCGCCGTCCAGATGAGGACCCCGGCGACCACCCACTTCATCTGCTGGCGCTCGACGCCGGCCGAGCGGCGGAACCGCACCACCATCGCGGCGACGCCGCCGAGGAGCGCGAGGATCGTGAGCGGCAGTCCAACCGCCCGCATCGCCTCGAACGCCGTCTCGAGGCCCCCGGAGACCGCCAGCGGATTGTGAACCGCCTGGAGCGGCGGCTCGCTGGTGAAGTCGAGAGCGCCCTGGCTCAGCCCGCAGGCCGACCCCAGAATCGCCGCACCCACCACCGGCCGCCAGCGCGGGGTGAGCGGCCGGCCGTCGGGGAAGAGCAGGAGCAGCAGCAGCATCGCGCCGACGTAGACCGTGTCGAGGGCCCCCGAGGCGAGCCAGAACGCGGCCTTCCCTGCGGGCAGCGACCCGGGATCGACGACCAGCGTGTAGACGGCGTAGTTCTGCGCCAGGTTGTGGCACGTCGAGAAGAAGAACGCCACGGCGACGAAGAGCCAGCCGATGGAGTGCGCCCGGTGCCTCCAGACGATCAGCGCTCCGAAGGCCGCAAAGCCGATCGTCGTCGGCGAGAACATGATCGTCGCGGCGAGCGACTGGGCGTCGCGGTCGAGGATGCCGAGCACGACCGCGCCGGCGTCGATCGCGACGACGATCCCGACGATCGCCCACACGATCCACGTCTCAGATGTCCTCCGCGGCATCTACCGGGAAGTATCCCGGAGCGGGCGTTCCGGGATCGTTACGGCGCTACTCGGCGTAGCCCAGCCCGAAGGCCGTCGCGCACAGGAGCGCCCCGACCGCGACGCCCCACCACTCGCCCGGGATGCCGTCGAGGCCGTTCACGGCGAACACGACGACCCCGGCCAGGGCGATGCCCGACGCGATGATCCACATTGCCGCTCGGCCCGCGCTCATGCGGCGGTGACGATAGCAGCCCCGGCGGGTGTCCGAACCGTTTCCGGGGACGGGCCGAATAGCCGGCATCGACGAGGCCTCTCCGTCCCCCTTCGAACGAAAGGACACACGTCTCCGATGCTGAAGCGCGTAGTCACCCTCGGGCTCACCGGCCTTGCGGCGGCGGCGATGACCGCCTCCCCCGCAGCCGCGTCGAGCCACCGCGAGGCCCCGCTGATCTCGAACGATCCGGTGGCCGACCTCGCGGACACGTTCATGTGGGTCGATCAGAAGGATCCGAGCAAGATCAACCTGGTCATGACGGCCAATCCGCTCGAGAACCCCGGTGACGCCCCCAACTACTACGGGTTCGGACAGCACGTCCGCTACCAGTTCAATATCGACCGGAACGGCGACGCCCGCACCGACATCGCCTACCGCGTGGTGTTCCGGACGCACGTGCGCAACAGGGGCACGTTCCTCTACAACATCCCGGGCAACCCGGTCACGTCGCTCTCCGACCCGGGCCTGAACGTCTACCAGACCTACTCGGTCGACCGGCTGACCTTCGGCAAGAGGGGCAAGCCGGCCGGCACGGTGCATCTGGCCAGGAACCTGAAGACGGTGCCGAACAACGTCGGCCCGGCCTCGATGCCCAACTATCCCCAGCTCGTCAAGCTGGGCGTGAAGCCCCTCGCCGGCCACGGCGGGAAGGTGTGGGCGGGCCAGTCCGACGACCCGTTCTTCCTCGGGCTCGGCGACATCGGCGACAGCCTCCATGTGAAGCCCAAGGGCGTGGCCAAGGACACGCTCGGCGGGATGAACGTCCAGGCGATCGCCCTCCAGATCCCGAAGTCCAAGCTCGTCAAGAAGGGCCACCCGACGATCGGCATGTACGCCGAGACCGAGCGGCAGTCCTTCACGAACGAGCTCACGGGCGCCGGCCGCGGCAGCTGGGTGCAGATCGAGCGCCTCGGCAACCCGCTCGTGAACGAGGTGCTGATCCCGCTGGGGCAGAAGGACCGCTGGAACCACGTCGACCCGAACCGGGACGGCCAGTTCGACCAGTTCTTCAAGGCCCCCCAGCTCGCCGCTGCACTGGGTGACACGCACACCCCGCGCAACGACATCCTGGCGATCCTCGAGACCGGCCTGCCCGGCCTCAACTTCACCGGCAAGGTGCACGCCGACATGCTGCGCCTGAACACCGGCATCGACCCGGCGGCCATCGGGCACGAGAGCCCGCTGGGCGTCCTCGGCGGCGACACCGCCGGATTCCCCAACGGCCGCCGGCCGCTGGACGACGTCACCGACATCGAGCTTCGCGCCCTGGCGGGTGCCACCGACACCCCCGCCATCGCCAACTCGGCGTCCGACGGCGTGCAGCGAAACGACGAGTCGTTCGACACGGTGTTCCCGTACCTGGCGGAGGCCCAGTCCGGGACGGTCGGCATCCACCAGGTGCCGACGCCGTAGCACCGGGCGCTCCCGGGGCCCGGCCCTCCCGCCGGGCCCCGGGGGCTCATCGCCTCACACATCATGCTGATCGCACGCCGAAAGCTCTCCCCGCTCATCCTGGGCCTCCCGGCCCTCGCCGCCGTCGCGGCGGCGGCAGTCGTGCTTCGTGGCGGCAGCCCGGCCGCGCCGCGCCCGCACGTGGCGGCCGCGGCGATCCCGTACGCCGACGCGGCCCCCCGCACGCTCACGACCCCGCAGCTCGTCGCCCGCTACCGGGCCGAGGCGGCGGCCAAGCCGGGCTCCGCGCAGGCCGCCGACAACCTGGCCCTCGCCGAGCTCCAGATGGCCCGCGAGGACGGCGATCCCACCTGGTACACGCGCGCCGATGCGCTCTTCCGCCATGCGCTTGCGCTCGCGCCGCGCGACTTCACGGCGCTCGCCGGCCAGGGCTCGCTCGCCCTCTCCCGGCACGACTTCACCGGTGCGCTCGCGCTCGGCCGGCGGGCGCTGGCGATCGACCCGGCCGGCCCGTTTGCGATGGGCGTCGTCGTCGATGCGAACGTCGAGCTGGGCCGCTACGGCGCCGCCCGCACCGCGATCGAGCGGCTGCTCGACCAGCGCCCCGACCTCGCGTCCTACTCGCGCGCGTCCTACTACCTCGAGCTCCACGGCCGCACGGCCGCGGCCCGCCGGGCGCTCGTCCAGGCCACCCAGTCGGGCGCGCCGGCCGGCGAGAACACGGCCTGGGCGTACCTCTATCTCGGGAACCTCGACTTCAACCATGGCCGCTACGCCGAGGCGGAGCGGAGCTACCGCACCGCTCTTCATGCCTATCCCGGGTTCCTGCACGCCCGGGCAGCCCGGGCGAAGCTGGCGGCGGCCCGCGGCGACTACCGCGCGGCCGCCGCCGGCTACCGGGCAGTCGTGGCGCGCTATCCGCTGCCGGCCTACGTGATCGCGCTCGGCGACGTGTACCGCGCGGCCGGGGAGCCCGCGGCGGCGAGGCGCCAGTACGCGCTCGTCCGGGCCGAGGAGCGGCTCTATGCCGCAAACGGCGTGAACGTGGACGTCGAGCTCGCGCTCTTCGACGACGACCACGGCGGAGACGTCGCCGCCGCGCTCGACCGCATGCGCGCGCTGGTGAGAATCCAGCCGAGCGTGACGGTCGAGGACGCGCTCGCCTGGACGCTCTTCAAGGCGGGCCGCTCCCGGGCGGCGCTCGCGGCCTCGGACCGGGCGCTCCGGCTCGGGACGCGCGACTCGAACTTCCTCTTCCACCGGGGCGCCATCGAGGCGGCGCTCGGGATGACCGCCGCGGCGACGCGCGACCTGCGCGCCGCCCTGCGCCTGAACCCCGGCTTCTCGCTCCGCTACGCGCCCGCCGCCCGCCGGCTCCTGCGGGAGGCCGGGCGATGATCCGCCGCCTCGCGGCCGTGCTCGCCGGCGTCGCCGTCCTCGCGGCGGCGGCGCCGGCGATCGCGCAGGCCCATCCGCTCGGGAACTTCACCGTCAACCGCTACAGCCTGGTCGAGCTCGAGAAGGGCTCGGTCAAGGTCACGTTCGTGCTCGACGAGGCCGAGATCCCGACGTTCCAGGCGCTCGGCGGAGGGCCGACGCCCGAGCGGGCACGGGCCTGGGCGGCCGCGCACGTCGAGACGTTCGCGCGGCGGCTCCACCTGACCGTCGACGGCAGGGCGGTGCCGCTCGTGCCCGACGCGGTCCACGTGACGGCGACCCTGCGGAAGGGCCAGGGCGGGCTCGACTGCATGCGCGTGACCGTGCCGCTCACCGCCCGCGTCGCCGGCGGCGGGCCGTTCACCGCGACGTTCGCGGACGACACCTTCGGCGACCGGGTGGGGTGGAAGGAGATCGTGATGCGGGCGGCACCCGGCGCCGTCCTCACCCGGTCGTCGGCCGCGACCCACGACGTGTCGGACATGCTGCGCCACTACCCGTCGGGGATGCTCTCGACGCCGCTCGACGTCCGCACGGCCACCTTCGGCTACCGGTACGGGAGCGGCGCGAGCGTCTCGGTCGGCGCCCCGCACGGGAGCGGCGGCGCGAGCGTCGCCGTCTCGGGCGGCGCATTCACCGACCTCGTCACCCACCGCGACCTCGGGATCGGCTTCATCCTCGCCGCCGTCGCGATCGCGATGTTCTGGGGCGCGGTGCACGCGCTCTCGCCCGGCCACGGGAAGTCGATCGTGGCGGCGTACCTGGTCGGCTCGCGCGGGACCGCCCGGCACGCGGCCTTCCTCGGGCTCACGGTGACCGTGACCCACACCGCGTCCATCTTCGCGCTCGGGATCGTGACGCTCTACCTGTCGAGCTACATCCTGCCCGAGACGCTCTATCCGTGGCTCTCGGTCGTCTCGGGGCTGGTCGTCGTCGCGATGGGCGGCTCGATCCTGATCCGCCGCGCCCGGCGGCTGCGGGCGGTGCAGCATCATCACCATCACCACGACCACGACCATGCGCACGACCACGACCACGGCCCGGGCGGCCACACCCACGAACCGCCCGGCGCGATCACCGTCCGCAGCATGCTGGCGCTCGGGATCTCCGGCGGCATCCTCCCGTGCCCGTCGGCGCTCGTCGTGATGCTCGGCGCGATCGCCGTCCACAGGGTTGCGTTCGGGCTGCTGCTCGTGGTGGCGTTCAGCGTCGGCCTCGCGGCGACGCTCACCGGCGTCGGCATGCTGGTGGTCTACGCGCGCCGTCTGGTCGACCGGGTGCCGTCGAGCGGCCGGCTCGTCCAGGCGGCGCCGACCTTCAGCGCCGCCGTCATCACGCTGCTCGGCGTGGGCCTCACGGTGCAGGCGCTCGGGACGTTTCCCGGCGGCGTCCCGCTGATCGGCTGAGGCGGTTCGTTAAACGCGGCGGCCGGCGTGAGGTTTCCCTCGCGCCGGCCGCCGCGGCCGCGTCTCTAGAGAGACGCGATGACGTTGTTGAGCGTGTTCTGGATCGCCGTCGAAAGCAGACCCAGAGTGACGACCACCGCAATGGTGATGACGCCCAGAACCACGGCGTACTCAGCCATGGTCTGACCACTCTCGTCACGAAGCCGGTTGAAGAACTCGATCACCGAATCGCCTCCTTGATGACCACACCTGCCGGAGTGCACCGGCAGAGGACAGTGGTTGAGATATCGGCGTCGATCCGCTCCACCTTTAGGGTGAAGTGTGCAGCTACCTCAAAAGGGTCAGGAGCGCGCGGACGTCGCTCTCCTGAAACGGCTTCCTTCGCAGCGGCATCTCGTCGCGGACGCGGTAGTGGTTCCGGCGTCCGATCCGGGTTCGCTCGATGTACCCGGCCTCGGCGAGATCGCTCACGATCATCTGCGCGGCGCGGCGCGAGATCCCGATCTCGACGGCGACGTCGTCGATGCGCGTGCCGGGGTTGCGGTCGATGCAGACGAGCACGGCGGCGTGGTTGGTCAGGAACGTCCAGTTTCGGCGTGAGGTTGAAGGCATCGCACGCGTGAGCATCCCAGATCGGCCCATGCTGCGCGCCTACCCCAGGTCGGCGTAGCGCAAACCGCCGAACTCCCGGGCGAGCGCATCGTCGCAGCCGTCGGCCACCGCCGCGACGGCGTCGATCGCCGTCACGAGCTCCACCGGGTCGAGATCGTCGCCCAGGATCGCGTGCTGGAGCCAGACCTCGTCACGCGCGGCCAGATGGGCGAAGGCGCCGAACGGCTGCTCGCTCGCCAGATCGAGCAGGCGCAGCGCGAGCCCGTCCGACAGCGCGACCTGGGACAGCACCGGCGAGGAGACGCGCACGGCCGTCGAGTCGTCGAGAACGGGGAGCACCTCGACGAAGACGCGGGCGCTCCCGAACGCGCCGTGGAAGCCCCAGTCGGGGTGATGCTCGAAGCCGCCGTAGCGGGCGTCGAGGTGCTGGCGGACGCGCCGGGTCGTGAACTCGACGTGGTCGGCGGAGTCGCGCAGCCTCGCGGCCGGCGTCTGCGGCGGGGGCGGGACCGGGACGGCCTCGGTGACGAGCGCGCGCATCCGCGGGGCGAACGAGGCGGCCGCCCACCCGACGGCCCACACCGACGCCTGCACCTCGACCGCGTCCATCGTGGGGCCCGCCAGGATCGCGTGCTCGACGTCGACGGCGCCTCCGGGGGCGGCGAACCGGCCGAGGACGAGCTCCGCGTTCTCGCTCGCCAGCACGCGCGCCAGGCGCGCGGGCTGGGCGTCGCACTCGATCGAGCGTGCGCGGGCGTGCACCATCGAGCCGCCCTCCCGCGGAACGACGTCGACCGAGACGACCGCGTCGCCGACGCCGACGGTGCCCTGCCAGGCGTGCGACTCCGACTCCGCGCCGTGGAAGGTGCGGGCCAGCGCCCGCCGCACCTCGATCGCGGTCACGTCGATCTGCCGCTCGGCCATGCCGGCACGGTAGCGTTCCCGGCCGTGCGCGGTCTGGAAGCAAAGCGGGTGGTCGTCACCGGCGGTGCGCGGGGGATCGGCGCCGCAACCGTGGAGCGCTTCCGGGCCGAGGGCTCCGACGTGGTCGTGCTCGACCTCGACCCCGGTCCGGACGGCGTGCGCGTCGACGTGTCCGACGGCGCGGCCGTGCGGGCCGCCTTCGCCGAGCTGGGCCGGGTGGACGTGGTCGTCTCGAATGCGGGCGTGAGCGAGCGCGGCCCCGCGCTCGAGATCGACGAGCGCCGCTGGCGGCGCGTGCTCGACACGAACCTGCTCGGCGTCTTCAACGTCGCCCAGACCGCCGGGCGGGCGATGCTCGCCGCCGGCGGCGGCGTGATCCTGAACACCGCGTCGACGAACGGCTACGTCGGCCATCCCCACTATGCCGACTACAACGCGTCGAAGGCGGGCGTGATCGAGCTCACGCGCACGCTCGCGCTCGAATGGGCGCCTTCGGTGCGCGTGAACGCGGTCTGCCCCGGCTACGTGCTGACACCGATGCAGGAGGCCGAGTACACGCCCGAGATGCTGGCGCAGGTCGACGCCAAGATCCCGCTCAGGCGGCACGCCCGCCCCGACGAGATCGCGGCCGTCTACGCCTTCCTGGCCTCCGACGACGCGTCGTACGTGACGGGCGCCGTCATCACCGTCGACGGCGGCGAGACCGCCGGCGGGCTGGCGAGCAGGTAACCGCCGGGGCCCGAGGCCGATACAGTCCGACCGTGCCGACCCGCGCCCAGATCGCCGCCGCAGCTCGCGCGTCCCGGCGCGAGCTCTCCGTCGCGGCGATCGTCTTCGCCTGGATCGCGCTCGGCGCCGGCACCGACTCCGGCGCGGGCATCTGGCGCCAGCGGCTGGTCGGGCTCGTCACGTGGGCCCTGCTCGTGGCCCTGCTGCGGGGCGAGAAGCGCTCGGTGCGGCTCCAGGTCGTCGGCGTGATCATCGTTGCGACCTGTGTCGAGTACACGGCCTCGCCCTTCCTCGGCTACTACACCTACCGCCTCCACAACGTGCCGAGCTACGTCCCGCCCGGGCACGGCCTGGTCTACCTGGCTGCGCTCTCGATCGGACGCTCGCAGGTCGCCGCGCTCCTTCGGCGCCCGCTCATCGTGTTCACGCTCGCGGTCTGCGGCGCGTGGGCGGCGTGGGGGCTCCTGCTCTCGCCGCGCCGCGACGCCTTCGGCGCGATCATGTACCTCTTTCTGCTCCGGTTCACCCTGCGCGGCAGCCGGCCGCTGGTCTACGCCGGGGCGTTCCTCGTCACGAGCTACCTGGAGCTGATCGGGACCGGGGTGGGGGCCTGGGCGTGGGCCCACCAGGATCCATCCGGCACCCTCAGCATCGGCAACCCGCCGAGCGGCATCCCCGGCGGGTACTGCTTCCTCGACGCCGCCGGCGTCGCACTCGGGCCGCGGCTCGGCGCGCTCTTCGAGCGCCGGCTCGCGGCGTGGCCGCGGCTGCGCCCACTCCCCGATGAAGCCGGCTGAGCTGGAGCGGCTGCTGGCCCTGGCCGACAGGGTCGAGGCGCTGGAGCGGCGCCTGATCCGGGCCGAGACGCTCGCGGCCGAGCTGGCCCGCGACGAGGAGGTCCTGGCGGCGGCGCCCGAGGTGGCGACGGCCATGGAGCGGGCCGGCGCGGCGCTCGAGCCGATCGCGCGGGAGCTGGAGCGGGAGTGGGTCGACCAGGGGCCGCTGGTCACCGAGTGGCAGCGGGCGTTCGAGCTCGAGCAGATCGCCGAGGCGGCGGGGGCCGATCCCGGCCCGAGCGCCGAGGACGCCGAGGCGGCCCGGCTCGGCGTCGAGTCGGCCCGGCTGGCCACACGCCGGCAGCGTGAGCTGATCGACCGCGAGCGGCACGCGATGGCCGCGGCCGTCGAGCGATCGCCGTTTGCGGTCGAGATCCCGCCGGGTGGCCAGGACGGCCGGCCCGAGGCCGCCCGCCGCGAGGCGCTCGCGCTGGCGGACGCCGCCGGCGAAGCCGCCCAGGAGGTGGCGGAGGCCGGATCGGCGGCGGCCGAGCACGCCGCCGACGCGCGCGCCGAGCTCGACCGGCTGGGCGACCCGCCGGCGCTGCGGCGCGAGCTGGAGGCGGCCCGGGCGGAGCTGCCCGAGGAGGTGACGCTCGACGCGTCCGCGCCGGCCTCGGCGTCGGTGAGGCTGGCGCGGGCCGGGATCCGGGTGCGTTGACGGCGGGCGCCCGCGTCGTCTCGGCCGGTCTGGTCGACCCGGCCGCGGCGCTCGCGCTGGACGAGGCCGTCGTGCGGGCCGAGCCGGACATCCCGGTCCTCGTCCTGTGGCACACGCGGCCCGCGGTCGTGATCGGCCGGTTCCAGCGGGCCGACTGGGAGGTCGACGGCGCGGCCTGCGCCGCTCGCGGCGTCCGGGTGTGGCGCCGGTTCACCGGCGGCGGCGCCGTCTATCTCGACCCGGGCACGCTGTGCGCGGGGATCGCTGTCCCGGCGGGCCACCCCGACGCGGCGCTGGGCGTGCCCGACCTCTACGCTCCGCTCCTCGACGGGATCGCGGCCGCCTGCCGCGCCCTCGGCGCCGACGCGGCCCGCGACGAGCGCACCGTGCGCGTCGGCGGTCGCAAGGTGACGGGCGTCGCCGCCCATCGCGGGAGGCGGGCGACGCTCGTCCACGGCACCCTGCTGGTCGACGCCGACCTGGACGCGCTGGCCGCCTGCCTCGCCGGCCCGCGCGGAGGAAGCCTGGACGGGCGCCCGCGGCCTGCCGGGAGCCGGCCCGACCGGGTCGCGAACCTCGGAGTCGCGATGGCCGACGCCCGCGCGGCCGTGATCGCCGCCTTCGCGGGCGACGGCGCGGCCGAGGAGCCGCCCTCGGCGCGCGAGCGGGAGCTGGCGGACGGGCTCCGGCGCGAGCGCTACGCCGATCGCGCGTGGCATGCGGGACCATGGCACGACGTCACCTCCGGAGAGGTGAGCGCCGTGCTGGGAGAAGAAGCTCGCCCCTAGAGCGAGGCGATGACGGAGCTCATGGTGCCGATGACACCCGCGCTGAGGAGCGCGAACGTGGCGACGACCGCCAATGTGATGACGCCGAGCGTGACCGCGTATTCGGCCATCGCCTGGCCGCTCTCGCGGCATGGAGCAGGCCCGAACTCGTTCATTGGAGACCCCCTTTCGGTATCAAGATCGGACGGTCGGGTATGACCCGATGACCCCCGGTTGTGGGAGTCTTCAGTCACACTCTTGAAGGAGGGGGATGGCGCTCGACGCACGGATCTTCACGTACGACGCGGAGCTGGAATGGCGCGGAGGCCGCCGAGCCGAGGTCACCTCGGGCGCCCGGCCGGCGCTCGCCGTCGTGCCGCCGCCCGACTTCCCGGCCGGCGACGAGTCAGGCTGGAGCCCCGAGCATCTCTTCCTGGCGTCGATCCAGTCGTGCACGATGCTGTCGTTCGTCGCGCATTGCGCCCACAACGGCCTCGAGATCGTGAGCTACCGCTCGCAGGCGACCGGGTCGCTGGCCCGGAACGCCGACCGCCGGTACGCGTTTCAGACCGTGGCGATGGTCGTCTACGTGCGGATGGCGGGCGGGCATGCCGAGGCGGCCCGCGACCTCACGCCGAAGGCCGAGCGCGACTGCTTCATCTCGGCCTCGACGACCGCGGAGGTCTCGACCGACTGGAGGGTCATCGAGTGACCGCCGTCCGCTGCGCCGTCGACGTCGCGTCGGGCTTCGCCGCCGATGCGCGGGCCTGCGCCGCCGAGGCGGCCGCGGCGGTGCGCGCACAGCTCGCCGGGGCGCGCGCCGATGTGGCGTTCGTCTTCGTCTCTGCCGAGCACGCGGCCGAAGCCGAGCGGGTTGCCGCCGAGGTGCGGGGCGAGCTCGATCCGGGCGTCCTGATCGGCGCCAGCACGGAGGCGGTGATCGGCGCGGGCCACGAGTTCGAGGGCCGGCCGGCGGTGAGCGTCCTGGCCGCCTCGCTCGGCTCCGGAACCGCGCGCGCCCGCCACCTCTCAGCCGGCGACTCCGAGACGATCGAGTTCTCCGGGCCCGCGGTGGTCGTCGCCGATCCGTACACGTTCCCGATCGAGCGGCTCCTCGACGACATGAACGACGCCGGCGCGCCGGTCGCGGTGGGCGGCCTGGCCTCGGGAGGGAGAGGTGCCGGCGAGCACGTCCTCTTCTGCGGCGAGGAGGTGCACCGCGAGGGGGCGGTGATCGTCGACCTGGCCGGGCCGGTCGAGCTGCGGGTGCTCGTCTCGCAGGGATGCGCCCCGATCGGCCCCGAGATGGTGGTGACCGGGGCCGAGTCCAACGTCATCCACGAGCTCGCCGGCCGTCCCGCCTACGGCCGGCTGGTCGAGATCGTCGGCTCGCTCGACCCCGAGCAGGCCGAGCTGGCGCGGCGCGGAGTCCTCGCCGGGCTCGTGATCGACGAGAACCGCGTCGACTACGGGCCCGACGACTACCTCGTCCGCGGCATCCTCGGCGGCGATCCCGAGTCGGGGGCGATCGCGGTCGGCGACGTGCCGCGCGTGGGGCAGACGTTCCGGTTCCACGTCCGCGACGCCTCCACCGCAGACGCCGGCCTGCGCGCCGCGCTCGACGACGGCATCGCCCTCCCCGGACGCGTGAGCGGCGGCCTCCTCTTCGCCTGCAACGGGCGCGGCACCGGGCTCTTCGGGACGCCCGACCACGACGCCTCCGCGACCGCCGCCGCCCTGGGCGGCGCGCCTGTCGCCGGGATGTTCTGCGCCGGCGAGATCGGCCCGGTCGGCGGCCGCAGCTTCCTGCACGGCTTCACCGCCACGCTCGCCCTCTTCGTCGAGCCCTAGGGCTACGAAAGCCCCTGGCGCGCCTCGCGCACCAGGGTGACGGCCTCGGGGAAGATCAGCCGGATCGCGTCGCGCACCTGGTCGGCCTGCTGGTCGGCGGTGCCGTTCAGGTCGAGCCGCCCGATCGCGGCGACCGTCATGCCGACCGCGAGGTTGATCGCCTGGTCGGCGAACGCCACGCGCTGGCCCTGCTGGGCCTGCTCCATCCAGGCGGCCATCTGCTTCTGAAGCTCCTCGGGATCTCCGAACATGCCGAAGGGAAATTCGCTCATGGCCCCTCAGCCTAGCGGCTCGGCGCCGGCATACACGCCCTCCCGCACGGCGGCCGGGTCGGGCGGGGGGCTGGTCTCGGCCTCGAGCACGCCCGCCTCGATCCAGGCGCGCACCTCGTCCTCGACGGCCGAGAACTCCTCCTCGGAGCACTCCTCGACCTCGGCGAGCCACGTGCGGAAGCGCTCCACCGGATCCTTGCCGCCGAACTCGGCCAGGAGCTCGCGGGGCACGTAGCCGGCGTCGTCGTGGACGGCGTGGCCCTCCATCCGCAGCGTGATGAGCTCGATGACCGTCGGCCCGCCGCCCTCGCGGGCCTTCTCGATGGCCCGCTGCGCCTCGCGGAACACCGTCACGACGTCGGTGCCGTCGACGACGATGCCCTCGAACCCGTACGCCGGGCCGCGGTCGGCCAGGTGCTCGCAGGCGAACGACAGCCGGTTCGGCGTCGAGTAGGCGTACTGGTTGTTGTCGATGACGTAGACGATCGGCAGCCGGCGGACGCCCGCCAGGTTCATCGACTCGTGCATGTCGCCGCGCGCGGCCGCGCCGTCGCCGCACCAGCCGATCGCCACCCGGTCCTCACGGCGCAGCTGGAACGCGAGCGCGATCCCCGTGATGACCGGGATCATGGCGGGCAGGTGGCTCACGCCGGCCAGAAGACCCTTGCCGGGGCCGAAGTCGTTCGAGCGCAGGTTGGAGTCGCGCCCGCGCGTGGCGCCGCCGTCGCGGCCCATGAACTGGCAGAAGATCGCGGCCGGCGGGATGCCGCGTACGACGTGCACGCCCAGGTTCCGGTGGAGCGGCGACGCGACGTCGTGGCCCCCCATCGCGGTTGCCACGCCGACCGACGCGGCCTCGTTCCCGCGCCCCGTGTAGTAGCTCCCGGGCAGCTTGCCGGCCTTGAAGAGCAGGTTGCCGCGCTCCTCGATGAGCCGGGTCGCGAGCATGTCCCGGTACATGCCCACCAGGTGCTCGCGGTCGAGGCCCAGCTCGCGCGCCTCGGCCTGGCTCATGAGCGGGTTCGCCCGGCGCACGGTCGACATGCCGCCAGGATACTCGCGCACACGGCTACGGGCTTCGTTTGGCGTGCTCCGCCAGCCGCGCCAGGCGCGACTCCCACTCGGCGCCGACGCCGTCGATCCAGCGCCGCGCGTCGGTGAGCGGGGCCGGGGTCAGCCGGTAGCGGGTCTCGCGGCCCGCCCGCTGCGCCGTCACGAGGCCTGCGTCGGCCAGGGTGGCGAGGTGCTTCGACACGGCCTGCCGGGTGATGGGCAGGTCGCGTGCGAGCTCGCTGGCGGTGACCACCTCGCGGTCGGCGAGGAGGTCGATGACGTGCCGGCGGGTGGGGTCGGCGAGCGCGGCGAAGGTCGCGCCGACGGCGTCGGCGGTCATGCCGCGATCATCACCGGCCCGGCTGCGGCCTGGAGCCTCGCCTCCCACGCCCAGGCGTTGACGGCGGCGCAGGCCTGCGCGCTCGCCACCGGGAGGATGTCGAACCCGGTCTCGACCACGATCACCCGCGTTCCCGCGTCGGCCGGCTCGAGCTCGATCCGCACGGTCGTCTCGAGGTCGGCGTCGGGCACGGGATGCCACCGGAAGACGACCCGCTCGGGCGCGGACACCTCCTCGACCGTCCCGTGGCGCTCGCGCCCGTCGTCGTAGCGGACGCGCAGGTCGCCGCCCTCGACGAGGTCGATCTCGACCTCGTCGGCCAGCCACTGCTCGAGCTGCTCGGCGTCGGTGACGGCGTGCCAGGCGTCGTCGCGGTCGAGGTCGAGCACGGTCTCGCGGGTCACGGAGTCGGACACGGGTACCTCCTGGATATGCAACCGTGAGGTTGCGCTAGTATCTCGCAACTCATCGGTTGCACTATACCAAGGAGGCCTCATGTCACCGCTGATCCCGATGGTCGTCGAGCAGACCGCCCGCGGCGAGCGCTCGTTCGACATCTACTCCCGGCTCCTGAACGACCGCATCGTCTTCCTGGGGACGCCGGTCTCGTCGGAGATCGCCAACCTGATCGTGGCCCAGATGATCCACCTCGAGTCCGACGAGCCCGACAAGGACATCGCCCTCTACATCAACTCGCCGGGCGGCGACGTGTACGCGGGGCTCGCGATCTACGACGCGATGCAGTACATCCGCTGCGACGTCGCCACGATCTGCTTCGGGATGGCGATGTCGATGGGCGCGACGCTCCTGGCCGGAGGGGCCAAGGGCAAGCGGATGGCGCTCCCCAACTCGAAGATCATGATCCACCAGGGGCACACGAGCGGATTCGAGGGCCAGGCGACCGACGTCGAGATCCGGGCCCGCGAGATCCTCGCGCTCCAGCGGCGGATGGAGGAGCTCATGGCCCACGATACGGGCAGGACCGTCGACCAGATCCACATCGACACGCAGCGCGACAACTTCATGACGCCGGCGGAGGCCCAGGACTACGGCCTGATCGACGCCGTGTTCAGCACGCGCGCGCCGCGCCGTGCCGCGGAGCGCCGCACCGGCCTCGGCTGAGGGCTTCGGGTTTCCCGCAGCGCGGTTACGCGGAAGCGGCGAGGGAGGCCGTGCCCGGGCGGCCGATCACAGGGGTATGAGCGACACGCAACAGCTCGTCATCTTCTCGCTTCACGGCGAGCAGTACGCGCTTCCGATCACGACGGTGCAGGAGATCATCCGCCACACGGAGCCGCGCTCGCTGGCCTCAGACACGCCGTGGCTGAAGGGCGTGATCAACCTGCGCGGGAAGATCATCCCGGTCTGCGACCTCGCCGGCCGCCTGGGCCTTCCCGGCCAGGGCTGCGAGCACCCGAAGACGGTGGTCGCCGAGACTCCGGCCGGCACGGTCGGCGTCATCGTCGACGACGTGGACGAGGTGCGGACGGTGTCCGCCGACGAGCTCGAGGTCACGCCGAGCGCCGACCCCGACGCGGTCACGGCGATCGCAAAGGTCGACGACCGCATGGTCGTCCTGCTCAACCTGCCGGGCCTCTTCGGCATGTCGGCCCTCCAGGCCGACGCCGCCTGAGCCGTCACTCCACCCGGCGCAGGATCAGGCAGGCGTTGTGGCCGCCGAGCCCCATCGAGTTCGAGAGCCCCGTCCGCACGTCGGCCGTCCGGGCGGTGTTCGGGACGTAGTCGAGGTCGCACTCCGGGTCGGGATGGTGGAGGTTGATGGTGGGCGGGATGACGCCGTGATGGATCGTGAGCGCGGTGGCGAGCGCCTCGACCGCCCCCGCCGCGCCGAACAGATGCCCGATCATCGACTTGTTCGACGAGATCGCCATCCTGTAGGCGTGGTCGCCGAACACCTGCTTGATCGCCTGCGTCTCGGCGGCGTCGTTGTAGGGCGTGGACGTCCCGTGCGCGTTCACGTAGTCGATCTCGTCGGGCCGCATCCCGGCCCGTTCGAGCGCGTCGCGCATCATCTCGATGACGCCGATCGACTCGGGGTGGGGGGTGGCGATGTGGTAGGCGTCGTTCGACGCGCCGTAGCCGGCGAGCTCGGCGTAGATCCGCGCGCCGCGCGCCCGGGCCCGCTCCAGCTCCTCGAGCACGAGCACCGCCGCGCCCTCGGCCATGACGAAGCCGGCCCGGGTGGCGTCGAACGGCCGCGATGCGCCGGCCGGGTCGTCGCGACCGTCCACGAGCGCCCGCATCGCGCAGAAGCCGGCCAGGATGATCGGCACCATCGACGACTCGGTGGCGCCGGCCAGGACGACGTCGGCCTGGTCGCGGGCGATCGCGGCGGCCGCCTCGCCGATGGCGTGGGTGCCGGTCGCGCATGCCGACTCGGTCGCGTAGTTGATCCCCCGGGCGCCCAGCATCGTCGCGACGTGGCTCGTCGACGTGTCGACCAGCGTGTTCGGGAGCCAGTGGGGCGACACCCGCTCCCAGCCGCGCTCCTCGAGGATCCGCTGCTGCTGGAGCGTGTAGGGCAGGCCGCCCATCACGCTCCCGATCACGACGCCCGTCCGGGCCGGCTTGTCGACGACGAGCTCGGCGTCGGCGGCCGCCTCCATCGCCGCCGCGACGGCGAAGTGGACGTCGTGGGAGGTGCGCCGCACCTCCTTGGCCGACATCGCCTTCGTCGCGTCGAAGTCCTTCACCTCGGCGGCGATGTTGACCGGGAACCCGGTCGCGTCGAAGGCCCGGATCACGTCCACGCCGCTTCGGCCCGCGACGAGTGCGTCCCAGGTCGATTGCAGGTCGTTTCCGACCGGGGTCACCGCCCCCAGCCCCGTGATGGCGACGCGCCGCATCGAGGCAACTGACGGGGCATCCGCGGCCCGGGTTGCGCCCCGCCGGGACGCGGCCGTCTGGCGAGGATAGCGTGTGCGCGATACCATGCGGTCGTGGCAAGCCATCCTCATGCCCATCGCAGGCGGCTCACGACCCAGTCGCTGGAGCGCATGCGCGAGGGACTGCGCAAGCGCGCGGAGACGCTCGGCGGCGACCACGAACAGCGCTTCGCCGAGGTCGGGCGCATGGTCGCCGCGAACCGGCTGCGGCGGGGGATGTCACAGCAGGAGCTCGCGATCCTGTGCGGCACGACCCAGTCGGCGATCGCGCGCCTGGAGCGGGGCGGACGGCCGCCGAAGCTCGACACGCTGATGCGGATCGCCGACGCCCTCGACGCCGAACTCTTCCTCGAGATGCGGTTGCGGCCCTCCGCGAACGAGTAGGATTGCCCTGATGGCCGTCACCCTGCGGGATTTCATGAGCAGCGGCGATGTCCTGACCATCGAGCCGTCCGCGACGCTGGGCGAGGCCGCTCGGGCGCTTCGCAAGCGGGACGTGGGCGCCGCCGTCGTCGTCGAGGGCGGGGCGGTGGTCGGCATCTTCACCGAGCGCGACCTGCTGCGCGCGATCGCCGACAGCCGCCATCCGGACGTCGGCCAGGTGCAGTCCTACATGACCGCCGACCCGGTGACGCTCCCGCCCGACCACCCCCCGAGCGAGGCGGCCCAGATCATGAGCGAGCGGCGCTTCCGGCACATCCCAGTCATGGACGGGGACGAGCTCGTGGGGATCGTGAGCATCCGCGATCTCATGTCGGCAGGCCTTCGCATCGGCTCCGCCGACGCCCACATGGGCACCGACTTCCCCTAGGCCGCCCAGCTCGCCGAATACCGTTTCGGGGGACGCGCGCCCGGCCGGCACCGCGCATCGTGAGATCGACCCTCCTCCCCGGCCGGTGCGTGGATCCCACGCGGCGGTGCGCGGAGAGTGTCGCTGATTCGAGGCGGTGCTGCCGGGCCGGAATGACTGCTCCTCGGCGTTATGGGACGGCGTCGTTCAGCGTCTCCGGTGTACCGGCGAAGGCCCGCCGCCGGCGGCGCTGCCTCGGATCGGCCGTTGTCACAAACCGGTCCGAGACGGCGGGCGTATGTCTCCTGAGATGACGACCGCCGCCTACGCCGTTCCGAGGCCGTTCCAGACGCGATCAAGTACCCTCCGCCGCATGGAATCGGGGGGCCTGTCCGACGAGGATCTGCTCGAACAGGTCGCAACGGAGCGCGATTCCGAGGCCTTCGAAGTCCTGTACCGGCGTTACAGCCGGGCGATCTATTCGCTCATCCAGCGGGTGCTGCGCGACCACCACGCGGCCGACGACGTCTCGCAGGAGGCGTTCGCCGCGGTGTGGCGGGCGGCGCGCGGCTACCGGCGCGAGCGCGGCACCGCCTCGGCCTGGCTGTTTGCGATCGCGCGCAACGCCGCGGTCGACGCGGCCCGCGCGCGCGTGCCGCTCGTCGTCGGCGAGGCGCCCGACGTTCCCGACCACGGCCCGCTTCCCGAGGCGACGGCGATCGCCGAGATGGAGGCGTTCGAGGTGCACGCCGCGGTCGACTCGCTTCCGGAGCGCGAGCGGGACGTCATCGAGCTCGCCTACTACTCCGGGCTCTCCCAGAGCGAGATCTCCCAGCGGCTGGGCCTGCCTCTCGGGACGGTGAAGACGCGCACCCGCACCGCGCTCGCCCGGCTCGCGGGCGTGCTCCATGACCGGGGGGTGATGCGATGAGCGCCAACGACGAGTTCGACCGCGTCGAGCAGCTGCTGCGCGCGGCGCACGCCCCGGTGGCCGTGCCGCCCGGGCTGGAGGCCGTCGCCCGCGAGGCCGCCCTCGGCGGGCCCGGCGCGGACCGGCGCCCCGATGTCACGATCGTGCGGCGGCGGCGGCTGCCCCGCGTTCGGCTCGCCCGGCTCTCGGCCGGAGTCGCGGTCATGGCGGCGGCCGCCGCGGCGGCGCTCCTGATCGGCGTCGGCGGCAACGGCTCGCCGTTCGACGCCGAGCGGACGCTGGCGCTCGCCGGCCCTGCCGGAGCCTCGGCCACCGTGGACTTCGGCTCCGCCGACCAGGGCACGCGGCCGATGCTGGTCAAGGTGCACAACCTGCGCCCGGCCGGGCCCGGGTGGTACTACGAGATGTGGTTCAACGTCTCGGGCGACAGGGTCTCCGCGGTCACCTTCAACACGAGCTCGTCGGGCGCCGCGACCGTCCGCACGGCGATCTCCGCCGGCATGCACTGGGGCGCCTGCTGGGTCACGCTCGAGAAGGCCGGCGGGCCCGAGGGCGGGCGCGTGGTTCTGCGCTCGGCCTAGACGAGCGAGGTAGGGGGCGGGTTGGGCCGCAGACGTGGTGTGATTCGGCCGAGACTCACGCTCAGTCCTGCGTCCGGAACGGCCTCGGAGCGCCCCCTGGCTGACGCTCGTTGAGTTGCCTGACGAGAGCGGCGGCGTCCACTCGCGCGTCTAGCCGGGCTGTGCGCCACGGCTGAGCGACAGGTACCTGACGACGCGGGCCGGGACGCCCGCCACCATGGTCGCGGGCGGGATGTCGTGCGTCACCACGGCACCGGCCGCGACGACCGAGCCCGCCCCGATCGTCACTCCCGGCAGGACCGTGGCGGCGACGCCGATCCACACGTCCGACTCGACCGTGATCGGCTCGGCGGTGATGTAGCGGCGCCGGTTCTCGGGCTCGACGGGATGGCCGGCCGTCACGAGGTTGACCTTGTGGGCGATCATCACGGCATCTCCGATGGCGATGGGCGCGTGCCCGGTGAACGCGCACCCGGATCCGATGAAGACGCCGTTGCCGACCGTGATGTTGAGGCCGTAGTCGGAGTAGAACGGCGGGATCATGGTGAAGCCGGCGCCGACCGGCGTTCCGATCAGCTCCTCAAACGTCCGCCGGAGTTCGTCGTCGCCCATGCCGTGCTCGCTGA
This sequence comes from uncultured Actinomycetes bacterium, assembly GCA_963805545.1. Classification (GTDB taxonomy): domain Bacteria; phylum Actinomycetota; class Thermoleophilia; order Gaiellales; family JAICJC01; genus JAICJC01. The sequence goes on along the minus strand of CAWDUU010000004.1, from coordinate 13,556 downwards.
GCCTGGCCGAGAGCCTGGTCGCCACCTTGATCCGCTCGACCAGGGCTCGGGATTCCGGCGATCTCGTCTCGATCAGGTGCTGCTCCTGCATGGAGTGGCCGGACGCTAGTCGACGCGGTGGACTCGCGCCGCGTCGCGTGGCCGGGCGGCCGGCCGGTATGAGAAGCTCCTGCGAGCACCGCTCGACGCCGCCAGGCGCTGACCCCACCAACCCGACGAGACGAGGCACCTGATGGCGCACGTTCACCACACCGGCACGGCCCGCCGCCGGCTCCTCGCAGCGGTCGCGGTGGCCGCGATCGTCCTCCCGGTCTCGTGCGGTGGATCCTCGAGCGGCGGCGGCTCCGGCGGCGGCAGCAAGATCCTCAGGGTGGGAACGGTGGCGTCGATCGACTCGCTCAACCCGTTCGTGGCGATCGACCCGCAGGCGACCAACGCGTTCGTCATGGAGTACCCCCAGCTCGTGCAGTACGGGCCGGGCGTCAAGATCGAGGGGGACTGGGCCCGGAGCTGGTCGCACTCGCCGGACGGGCTCGTGTGGACGTTCCACCTCCGCCCCGGCGGCACGTGGTCCGACGGCAAGCCGTTGACCGCCGAGGACGCCGCCTGGACCGGGAACACGATCCTCAAGTACGCCGACGGCCCCACGGCGCTGCTCGCCTCGGCGCTCGACGGCGTTAAGAGCTTCGAGGCGACCGACCCGAACACGCTCGTCGTCACGTACTCGAAGCCGGTCGCGCCGGTGCTGGCGAATTTCGAGCAGTTCTTCGTCCTGCCGGAGCACGTGTGGTCGAAGTTCACCGGCAACAACGGCAAGGATCTGAAGCAGTTCCGGCCCGAGGAGCATCTTCCGGTCGTCGCCGGCGGCGCCTACTCGATCACCAAGTTCCAGGAGAAGGGGACGACGGCGTTCCAGCCGAACCCGGGCTTCTACGGTCCCCCGTCGCACGCGGCGGCGGTGTCGCTGACGTATTACACGAACGCGACCCTGATGGCCTCGGACCTGGAAAGCGGGGTGCTCGACTACGTCGATCAGGTGCCGTTCACCGGCGCAGATGCCGTGAAGGCGCGCAAGAACATCACGCTCAACGTCGGCCCCGGCTCCGAGGTGACGAACCTGATCGTCAACTCCAATCCGCTCAAGACGAAGAACCGTGAACTGCTCGACCCGCGGGTGAAGGAGGCGCTCGAGTACGCGACCCCGCGGCAGGAGATCGCCGACGTCGTCTTCGGCGGCTATGCAAAGCCGTGGGCGAACATCCTCTCCGAGTACTCGAAGGGCGAGGGGTGGCTGAATCCCGACGTCCAGCCGCTGCCGTATGACACCGCCAAGGCGAACGAGATCCTGGACGGGCTGGGCTACACGCGCGGGTCGGGCGGCGTCCGCGTCGTCCCCGCGACCGGCGGAGCCACTCCGCAGCCGGCGCACCCGATGAAGTACTCGATCATCGTGCCCAACGATCTCGACTTCAACGGCGACCGCCAGTTCACGATCCTGAAGGAGGGCTTCTCGAAGATCGGCGTCGAGGTGTCCGAGGCGCTCGGCGGCGATGCGGCGCAGGCCTACGACCTGATCACCGCGCCGGGCTACAAGTACCTGGACGCCGACATGGCCACGTGGTACTGGCATCCCTACGTCGACCCGAGCTTCAACCTCTCGGTGGTGACGCGCGCGGAGTGGGGCAACTGGAGCGACACGGGCTTCAACGACCCGCGGTACGACTCCTGGTACACCAAGCAAGCGAAGATGATCGACGTCAAGCAGCGCCGGGCGCTCGTGTGGAAGATGGAGGCGTACCTGGCGGAGCAGCGGCCGTACATCCAGCTCGTCCAGGGAGCGGTCATCACCGCCTGGGGCCCGGGCTGGACGGGCTTCGAACCCGAGCTCGGCGGCTACTGCAAGTGCTACTACACGAGTCCGCGGCCGACGTGACGATTCGGAACACACTGCCCGGGCGTGACTACCACGCCGCCGAGGTGTTCGATCTCGAACGCGAGCGGATCTTCGCCCGAACCTGGTTCTACGCCGGCCGGGCCGAGGGCCTGGACGAGCCCGGCGACTTCGTCACGGTGGACGTCGCGGGCGAGAGCGTCATCGTGCTGCGAACGAAGGCGGGTGAGCTGCGCGGCTTCTACAACGTGTGCCGGCATCGCGGCTCGCGCCTCTGCGACGATGCGTCCGGCCGGATGAAGGGCGCGGTCAAGTGCCCCTACCACGCATGGTCCTACTCGTTCGAAGGCCGCCTGATCGGAACGCCGAACGTGGCGAAGGACGAGGTCGACCGCGACGCTCTCGGCCTGTGGCCCGTGTGCGTCGAGACCTGGCAGGGCTTCCTCTTCGTCCACCTCGACCCCGACCCGGTCCCGCTCGCGGACGCGCTCGCCGACCAGGACGACTCGCCGCTGCCGTTCGCCCGCTTCGACCTCGGCGAGCTGCGGATCGGCCACCGGACGGTGACCGAGGTGGAGGCCAACTGGAAGATCCTGATCGAGAACTACAACGAGTGCCTGCACTGCCCGACCGTGCATCCGGAGCTCGTCGCCGTCGTGCCCGCCTTCCGCAAGGGCGCCGTGTACGACGCCCACCGCTCCGACGGCGGCGTGGCGATCGCCGACGGCGGGAACAGCTTCACCCGCACGGGGCGGTCCGACCTGCCGCTCCTGCCCGGCATCGACGCCCACGACGAGGCGTCGCTGTACGGGTGCACCGTGTACCCGAACATGTTCATCGACATCACCGGCACGAGCGCCATCTCGACGGTCCTCCTGCCGCGTGAGCCCGGTCATACGACCGTGGTCACGGAGTACCTGTTCCGGCCCGAGGTGATCGCCGGCGCCCGGTTCGACCCTTCGGAGATCGTCGAGTTCACCGAGCTCGTGGCGCACCAGGACTACGTGGTCTGCGAGCGGGTGCAGCGCGGCGTCCGCTCACGCGCGTTCGCCCATGGCGTGCTGGCCGAGAAGGACGGCCTGCTCGACCGCTTCAACACCCGCTACCTGGCACAGCGCGGGCCGGCCGACTGACGCACGTCGCGGCGGGCTGCCGGGCGGCTGGGACGGCGGGTTAGACTGGCGGGAGATGGCCCACGCCGACACGCCGTCGCTCGCTCGCCTGCGACCGCGCGCCGTCTCGATGCGGACATTCCGGGGAATGGCGGTCGCGACGCTCGTCATCCTCTGGCTCGTCGTCACGACCGGCGGCCTCGTCCGGCTGACGGCGTCCGGGCTCGGGTGCCCGCACTGGCCCACGTGCCAGGCGAACGCGCTCCTCCCGCAGGACTCGTCCCACGCGCTGATCGAGTTCTCGAACCGCGCGATCTCGGGGATCGCGATGCTGGCCGCCGTGGCGACCGCGATCCTGGCCTACCGCGTGACCGGCGTCGATCGCCGCGTCGCCCGCGCCCTCACGATCGCGGCCACCGGCACCGTCGCCCAGGTGCCGCTCGGGGCCGTGACCGTCGCGTTCGACCTGAACCCGTATCTGGTCATGTCGCATTTCCTGCTCGCAATGGTCGTCGTCTCGATCTCGACCTGGGCGACCGTGGCGGCGTTCCGGCCCGCCGCCGCGCGACCGGCGGGCGGCCGCACCGGCCTGCTGGCGTGGGTCGCCGTGGCCGTCTATCTCGCCCTGATCGTGTCGGGCGCGTTCCTCACCGCCTCGGGGCCGCACCCGGGCAGCACGACGACCCCGATCGAGCGCGTCGGCAACTTCTACGACGCCGCCTGGGTGCACGTCCGCGTCGCGACGGCGTTCGCGGTGCTGCTCGTCGCGCTCGCGGCCTGGCTGTGGCGGCAGGCCCGCGGCTCGGCCGCGCAGCGGCTCTCGCTCGTCTCGGTCGTCCTGCTGGGATGCCAGGCCGCGGTCGGCGAGTACCAGTACCGCAACGGCCTGCCGTGGGAGGCGATCGCCGTCCACGTCGCGCTGGCGGCGACGCTCCTGATCGCGATCGTCCTGACCGCGAGCGTGCTCTCCCGGCCTACGACAACCGCGGCGGAGCAGCTCGCGCCGCGCTCGGGAGGTCAGGGAGCATGAGCCAGAAAGGCCGGATCCTCGGCATCGGCGGGATCTTCTTCAAGTCCGGGAACCCGGATCAGATGACGGAGTGGTACTCGAGCCGTCTCGGGCTCGCCGACAGCGGGTTTGGTGTCATGCTGCCGTGGCGCGAGAAGGACAACCCGGAGAACGAGCGGATGACGATCTGGAGCGTCTTTCCGCCGACACCACCTACTTCGAGCCGAGCGGGGCGTCGTTCATGGTGAACTACCTCGTCGACGATCTCGACGCGCTGCTCGACCGCCTGACGGACGAGGGCGTCCGCATCGACCCGAACCGCCAGGACGAGAGCTACGGCCGCGTCGCCTGGATCTACGACCCGGACGGCAACAAGGTCGAGCTGTGGGAGCCGGGGAGCGGCTGAACGGCGTCGAGCCGCCCAACCCCCGCCGATATACTGGAGCTGCGCGGGGCTATAGCTCAGTTGGGAGAGCGCCTGGATCGCACCCAGGAGGTCAGCGGTTCGAATCCGCTTAGCTCCATGGGGCTGCGGAGGCCCAATTTGGGCCTCCGCAGCCCCATCGAATTGAGGTGGGCCCGACCTTTGTCCTTCTGGGTGCGATCCAGGCCAGAGGCGCCTGGATCAAGGGGCCTGCTACTTAGCAGGCCCCGTCACGAGGCGGTCAAGGGAGCGGAGCGACCTTGACGGTCGAGTCCAGGAGGTCAGCGGTTCGAATCCGATTAGCTCCATACCTCGGGGAAGCGCTTGGTTGTGCGGAAAACGGCAGACTCTGGGCAGTTCGCGGGTATCGCACTCGGCATCGCCGCGTCCACATGATTGGACGCGATGCGGTCGTAGATTCCCCTGGTGGCGCGGCGATGGTCTGGCGACGCCTTGGGATCTTCCCAAGCGGCCCCCGCACGGATGGTTCGGGAATCGCCGCCGTTGTACATCGGGAGTGCGCATCCGGGACGCCCTTGCATCAGTATCCACACGTTCCGGCGCCAGGTGCGCGAACCCTCGGGCCTACCGGCAGGGGTTCAAGCTGGCGCGATTCTGCCGGTCGGCGACGTCGGCGACCGGCTGCCGGGATAGGCACGCGCCGAACAGCGTCGCCGAGAGAAGTCCGGCGGCGATAATCGCCAGCCAGAGAACGTTGGTTCCCGCGCGGTGCAGTGCGAGCCCGGCGGCGGGAGCGACGGCGTAGCCGGCTGAGTACGACGTCCCGACGGCCGCGATCCAGACACCGGAGCGACCGACCGGCGCGGCGGCGGCGATGGCGGCGCTCTGCGCTGGTGACGCCAGCATCTCTCCGACGGTGTACACGGCCAGGACAACCGCCAGCATGAGCGCGGTCTCGCGCCACAGCAGCGCCGCCGCGGCCAGCCCACTCGCCGACGTGCCGGCAACAAGGACGGTTCGTCGCGGGATGCCGCGAGCGGCCGCCGTCAGCGGCAGCTGAAGTGCGATCGTCAGTACCGGGTTGATCGCCAGCAGCAGTCCCACCGCTCCCAGAGCTAGGACACCGTCCCGCACTGCGACCACCGGGACGACGATCTCGTACGTAAAGAGCACGGCGAAGCTCAGCGCAGAGCCGATCCATAGCAGTAGGAAGCGGGGATCGCGGAGGAACGCGGCGGTCGGCGCGCCGCCATCAGATTCGCGTTGGGCGCCGCCCGGAAACCCAGCGTGAGCCAGCGCGGCGACGAACATCAGCGTCGCCGCGCCGACCAGCCACAGGGCAGTCCACCCGAGCGTCAGAAGCGCTGCACCGACCAGCGGGCCAAGGCCCAAGCCGACGGCGTTGGCGGTTCGCTGCTGGGCATACAGCCGCTCCAGAGCCTCGGGCGCCAGCCGGGCGAGTGTAACGGCGAGCGCGACCCATAGAACGGCGTCCCCGCCAGTTGACGCCGGGATCAACACCAGCCCGGAAACCGGCGCCAGCGGGACCGCGGCGAAGCCGGCGAGAATGATGGCGTTGCCGGCAGCCGCAACCACCGCGGTTCGTCTGCATCCGAACCGGTCGCACGCCCGTCCAGCGAGGATTCCGGCTCCTACCTCGACCGCCGCGGCGGCGACGTATACGGCGCCGATTCGCGAGTCACCGAATCGGAGGCACTCGCTCGCCCAGACGGCGAGGAAGTCGACGCGAAGGCTGAGAGCCAGGCTCGACAGCAAGGAGAGCCCGATCACGGCCCGGTGTGCATTGCCAGCCATGGCCCGAACCTAGCGCTGAGAAATTTCCCGCCGCAAGGCTCTTGCCGCGACTGTGTGACCACGGATATTTCGCCCCGCCTGCGATATATGCAAAGGGATATTTATCCCGGGATGCGAGCGTGGTACCTGCTACGGCGCGTCCAACCCGCGTCCAAACGGCTCGAAACGAACCCCATACGGCGATTCATCGAGGTACTCGCCAAGCCCCGCAACCCCCACAACCAAGCGCCCTCCCGGTGGTCCCGACCAGATGAAGGTAGGTACCCGGGTTTCCATCGCACCCAGGAGGTCAGCGGTTCGAATCCGCTTAGCTCTCTATGGCCGTGGCCTCAATGTGGCCGCGGGCGCCCCGACTCTCACAGCTCCTGGCTCGTTGGGCGAAACAGAATCTCGTTGATGTCCACGTCCTCCGGCTGGCTCATTGCGAAGACGACCATGTTCGCAAAGGTGTCAGCCGGCATTGCATTCTCCAGCGCGGCCCGCACGCTCTCGGCGACGTCCGGCTCGGTGACGCTTTCCGCCAGCTCGGTGGCGACGGCGCCGGGCGAGAGGACGGTCGTGCGGATGTTGTACGGCTTGACCTCCATCCGCAGTCCCTCCGAGATCACCCGAACGCCGGTCTTCGCCGCCGCATAGACGGCGCTCCCCGGCCGCACCTTGTGGCCGGCGACGGATGAGACGTTGATGATGTGTCCACTGCGTTGCTCGATCATGTGCGGCAACGCGGCGCCGATGCCGTAGAGCGTGCCCTTCAGGTTCACGTCGATCGATCGGTCCCAGTCCTCGACCTTGCGCCGTTCAAGCGGTGAGTGGGGCATCACGCCGGCATTGTTCAGGATCACGTCGATGCGCCCGTGTGCATGGACTGCACGATCGACGAGGCGGACGACCTCGTCGTAGTGCGTCACATCGGTCTGCACGACCGCCTGCTCGCCCAGCGACAGCTCCTCGGCGAGCGCCTCCAGCCTGTCGAGCCGACGCGCCCCCAGGACCAGTCGGGCTCCCTCGTTCGCCAGCCGCCGAGCGGTGGCGGCGCCGTTGCCGCTGCTCGCGCCGGTGATGACAACGACCTTCTCTTTGACATCGTGCATTGGACGTCCCTCAGGTGCGAACCGCTAGTTGCGCGGCTCTGCGGTTGTGCTCCAGCTGGCAAGGAGCCCGAGCCCTTCGGCCGATCGGCTGCCCGCGTCGGCGGTGAACACGGCCAGGCGCAGGCCGTCGTCGGGGAGCTGCATCACCTCGTAGCTGAGCTCGAGCTCGCCGACGAGGGGATGGCGCAGACGCTTGGTCCCCGTCTGGTGATAGCGCACGTTGTGCGCGGCCCACCATGCGCGGAAGCTGTCGCTGCGCGTGGACAGCTCGCCGACGAGGTCGGTGAGCGCGCGGTCGTACGGGTTGCGACCAGCCTCGGACCTGAGGTTGGCGACGATGTCCTTCGCCGTGCGTTCCCAGTCGACGAAGAAGTCCTGTGCGACCGGGTCGAGAAACGTGAAGCGAGCGCTGTTGGGCGGTTGCTCGCGGCTGTCGAAGAGCGGCAGGTACATCGCCCGGCCGAGCTCGTTGGCGGCGAGATGGTCGCCGCGCCCATTGCTGATCGTGGCGGGGGCCGTGATCGATTCGAGGATCCGCTGCACGGCGGGGCGGATGCCCTGCGGCGCCGCGCGCCGCCGCCTGCGCGGAGCGGCGGGAGTGGCGGCGCGGGCGAGGTCGAACAGGTGGGCCCGCTCGGCATCGTCGAGCCTGAGCGCGTGGGCCAGTGCATCGAGGACGGTGTCGGACACGCCGCTGGCGTTCCCGCGTTCGAGCCGCTTGTAGTACTCGAAGCTCACGCCGGCGAGCGAGGCCACCTCCTCGCGTCTGAGCCCCGCCACACGGCGCCGGCCGTAGGAAGGCAGCCCCGCCTGCTCGGGCGTGATGTTTGCCCTGCGGGTGGTGAGGAACTCTGAAAGCTCTGCCGCTGTGTCCACGGCCCGAAGCGTACGTCGCGGCCGAGGGTCGATGGGTGCCCTGTCAGTACCCCTGTGGCGGGGCCTTCCACCGCCCGGCCGGCGGTGTCACAGTGCGGGGGAGCCGCGGGGTACAGCCCGCGGCCGAGGAACGAGGAGGATGCAGATGACACAGGACGCGCAGACGACGCACGCACCGCTCCTGACGCTGAACACTGGCGACAGGATTCCCGCCGTCGGCTTCGGCGTCTTCCAGACGCCGCCCGACGAGACGGCCCGCGCGGTCGAGGCGGCCCTCGCCACGGGCTACCGCCACATCGATACGGCGGCCTCTTACCTGAACGAGCGCGAGGTCGGCGAGGGGATCCGCCAGGCCGGCATCGACCGCAGCGAGGTCTTCATCGAAACCAAGGTCTGGATCAGCGACTACGGCCGTGACGCCACCCTGCACGCGTTCAAGAAGAGCGCCGCGAAGCTCGGTGTCGAGCGGATCGATCTCCTGCTGCTGCACCAGCCCCTGCCCACGGCGTTCGATCTCACGATCGAGGCCTACCAGGCGCTGGAGCAGCTCCTGGCCGGCGGCAAGGTCGGGGCGATCGGCGTCAGCAACTTCATGCCCGACCACCTGGAGGCGCTGCTCGACCGCACGGACGTCGTGCCTGCCGTGAACCAGATCGAGCTGCACCCGTACTACACCCAAACCGAGAGCCGCGAGGCGAACGCCCGGAACGGGATTCTGACCCAGGCCTGGTCTCCCATCGGCGGGATCACCTCCTACCGGGGCGACGCATCGAGGAGCACCTTCACCGATCCTGTCATCCTCGAGATCGCTCAGGCGCACGGCAAGACCGCCGCCCAGGTGATGCTGCGCTGGCACGTGCAGCAGGGCCGGTCCGCGATCCCCAAGTCGGTGCGACCGCAGCGGATCGCCGAGAACTTCGACGTCTTCGACTTCGAGCTCACCGCCGGGGAGCTCGTCTCGATAGACGCCCTCGATACCGGGGTGCGTGGCGGCCCCGAGCCTGCCGAGGTCGATCTCGAGCACTTCGGCCGGACGATTCCGGAGGCATGATGCAGCGGCGAACACTGGGCCAGAACCTCGAAGTCTCCGCGCTCGGCCTCGGCTGCATGTCGATGAGCTTCGGCCTCGGCCCGGCGGCCGACACGCGGGAGTCGATCGCCCTGATCCGCCGGGCCGTCGAGCTCGGCGTGACGCTCTTCGACACGGCGCAGGTGTACGGGCCGTACGTCAACGAGGAGCTGGTGGGTGAGGCACTCGAGCCGGTGCGCGACCGGGTCGTGATCGCGACGAAGTTCGGGTTCGACCTGGAGGGCGCCGGTCGTGACTCCGGCCTCGACAGCCGCCCCGAGACGATCAGGAGCGGCGTCGAGTCGTCGCTCAGGCGGCTTCGCACCGACCGCATCGACCTGCTCTACCAGCACCGCGTCGACCCCGGCGTCCCGATCGAGGACGTCGCCGGGGCCGTCAAGGAGCTGATCGACGCCGGCAAGGTCAGGCACTTCGGCCTGTCCGAGGCGGGCGTCGAGACGCTCCGCCGCGCCCATGCCGTCCAGCCCGTCACCGCCCTTCAGAGCGAGTACTCGCTGTGGTGGCGCGAGCCGGAGGACGAGATCCTCGGGGCGATCGAGGCGCTCGGTATCGGCTTCGTGCCCTTCAGCCCGCTGGGGAAGGGCTTTCTGACCGGCAAGATCGACGAGAGCACCGAGTTCGCGCCGGACGACTTCCGCAACACCTCTCCGCGCTTCTCGCCGGACCTGCGAAGGGCGAATCTGGCCATCGTCGAGGCCGTGAGAGAGATCGCCGATCGCAAGGGCGCCACTCCCGCGCAGATCGCACTCGCGTGGCTGCTCGCGCAGAGGCCGTGGGTCGTCCCCATCCCCGGGACGACCAGGGTGCATCGTCTGGAGGAGAACCTCGGGGCGGCCGACGTCGAGCTGACACCGGGCGATCTCGGGGAGATCAACCACGTGCTGCCGAACGCCCGGGGCGACCGCTACGCCCCGGCGCAGCAGCGCTTGATCGACCGCTGAAGCTGGGTATCCTCGTCGGATGTCCGAGCACTCAGAAGACGCTGTGCCCGCGCCCGAGCAACGGCCGGCACCCGATGCGCACGATGATCCGCCCGCCGCCGCGTCCGGCGAGCCCGGCGGCCACGAGCGGCCGCAGGGCATGCTGCCGGGCCGTGAACGACGCCGGAGCGTGATCGAGCGCGGTTTCGTGCGCATCATCGCCACGGGTGGAATCATCGGGATCGCCACCCTCCTGGGCGCCGTCCTGGTGAGCCAGGACGTGGCGGGGTGGATCGTCGGGCTCGCCGTCGGATTGACGTCGGTCATCCTGGCCGCCCTGCTCTGGTCGTCGCGACAGCTCTAGGGCCGGCACACGGGATCACGGCGCGAATGCGTCCACTTCGTCAGGATGACCCGATGCGCGACGTCCGCGGAGGCGAGTAGCCGGTGGACATCGTGGGGAGCATTGCCGGTTGGGTCGCCGATGTCTTCGATCAGATCCGGTCGATCTCGCTTCCGCTGCTGCTCCTCGCGCTCGGGCTCCATACCTGCGACACCTTCCTGAACGCGTTCGCCTGGCGAAACGTCCTCGCGGCGGCGTATCCGCGTGGTGGCACCGGGTTCAGGCCGATCCTCGGAGTGTACGGGGGTGGCATCGCGTTGAACGCGATCCTGCCCGCCCAGGCCGGCACGGTGGCGATGCTCGGGCTTCTACGCGCCGAGATCCACGGGTCCACGGTGCTCGGAGTGGTCGGTGCCGGCGTGTGCAGAACGCCTTCTTCCTCCTCGTCGGCGCCCTCCTCTGCGTCGTCCTCGTGGTCAGCCGGCCGGAGACGTTCGACCTCAAGGCCGCATGGCTCACCAACCATCTTCTGCTTGGCGCCGACGCCGTCGTCGTGGTCGCGATCGTCGCCTGGGTGCTCGGGCGCCGATTCCGCGACGGGCTGGTCGCCGCCCAGGAAGGCGCCGCAATCCTCCGCACGCCGCGCCGCTATGCGGGCCAGGTGCTCGCGGTGGAGGTCGCCTCCTACGCGGTGCGGATGTGCCGTGACGACCACGTTCATGTTCGCCTACGCGGTGCCCGTGTCGGCCCGCGCCGTCCTCCTGATCACCGCCGCCAACTCGATCTCGACGACGTTTGCGGCGACCCCCGGCGGCGTCGGCACCCAGCAGGCGCTGGCCTCGGTCGCCCTGCGGAACTACGCCCCCGCGCACATCGTCACCGCGTACTCCCGGGCAGCAGCTGATCCTGACGGCGTGGGACGTCGTGCTGGGCTTCGTGCTGCTCTGGGCGACCATCGGATGGACGGCGACTCGCCACCTGGTGAGCCGCGAGGGTCGCGGCCGCGCGGCCTCCGGCGCTCGTGAGGAGTGATACAATGGCCCCAGCGAAGAAGTCGCCCCCGACGGGGCCGCTCGCCCCGCCTGCTACGGCTTTGGAAGACCCTGACCGGAGCGCTACACGTCCGTCATGGAGCCTTGAGAACCCTCGGCGGACGTCCGTCGGGGGTTCTCTCTCGTGATCCATCGCACCGACCGAGGCTCGCGTGGAGGAGTTGGATATGGGAGCGCAATCGATTCCCGAGGATGCACCGCGCCGGGCCCGCTACTGCCCCACGTGCGGGCGCACGACCGTCCACCGGGGCAGCGCCGGACGGTCGAGGCGATGGTCGAGGCGCACGACATGCGTCCCGGCGGCGGCGTCGGGGAATGGACGTGCGCAGAGTGCGGCCGCCACGAGGATGTGATCCAGTCGCGCCGGCCGGCGTCGAGCGAGCAATCGGCCGCCGACCTCGAACGATGGGAGGACGAGGGCGGCTCGCCCCTCGACGCCGGCTTGCGATAGGCCCCTCGGCCTACACTGAGCCCAGAACGAGGTGGTCAACCCCTGAGCCCCGCCCCCGAGCCCGAGCATCTCCGCGTCCTGGTCGCAAACCAGCGGGCGGCGCGCCTCGATCACGTGACCACAATCGTGGTTTCACTTGGACATGAGGTGATCGCCCGGTCGATCGACGTTACCGAGGTGGCGGCGGTCACATCACGGGAGCGACCCGATGTCGCGCTGGTCGGTCTCGGCGACAACTCGGACCACGCTCTCGACCTGATCGGCGAGATCGTCCGACAGGCGGCCTGCCCCGTGATCGCCCTGCTGGAGACCGACGATCACGCGTTCATTACAGAGGCTGCCAAGCGCGGTGTCTTCGCCTATCTCACGAGTGCCGAGGCGGATCAGTTACAGGATTCGCTGGCAATCGTCCTGCGCCGTTTTGCGGAGTTCCAGAACCTCGAGGGCGCGTTCGGCCGCCGCGCCCTGATCGAGCGTGCGAAGGGCATTCTCATGGAACGTCATGCGGTCGACGAAAACCGTGCCTTCGAGATGCTGCGTGCCCATGCACGCAACACCAACCGCAAGCTCACGACGATCGCCGACGCCGTCGTGGACGGGCATCGACTCCTCCCCCGCGACCCCGATGCTGTCGACTCCACCGACTGACGCCTGCCGGTGACCGCAGCCGGATGTGATATGGTTGCGGTAGTGCCCTTCCTGTGGCAGGCCGCAAAATGTATGTTGTAGTGCGGCCGCTAGTTCAGCTCTAAGGGCAAGCTTCAAGCGGTACCGCCGGCGCTCATCGTTGGCGGAGCTTGACGCATTCAGGCCATACATCCTTGAGGCGCACAGGGTAAGCCTCTGAGGAGCGCTACGACGTGGCCAAACCGCCCTGTGACACGAGGAAGGGAGCAGGACATGTTTGCCCTGATCCGAACGTACGAAGGCCTCAACGATAAGAATCGCGACGAGGCAACACGCAAAGCGAACGACGGCCTGCGCACCATCTTGCAGCAGTCGCCCGGGTTTGTCTCCTATGAGCTGCTGAAGCACGACGGTGCCGAGGGCACGGTCGCGTCGATCAGCGTCTTCGAGAGCCGTGCCGACGCACAGGCGTCAAGTGAGATGGCCCGGACGTGGGTTCGTGAGAACCTTCCGTTCATGACCAAGCCGCACGAGACGGCCGGCGAACTGGTCGCTCACTAGGCAGGTGCACGCGGGGGGCGGACGCACTCGACGGTCGCCCCCCGCGATTCGACGACGCGTTTCACCGCCGAAGCTGCGGCAGCCTGTCACGCATGATGTAGAGCGCAACAAGAATGATGGCCACGATGATGATGACAGTAAGCATTGCCTGGCCTCCAAGCCACGACGCGAACAGGATGACCGAGCTGTTAGGGTCAGGCGAGGCGGGGCAGGGATTGGGCCGCGCCCTCAGAGATTAGCACAGTCTCGGAAAGGTAAAGAGTCGTCGCCATGTGCGTCTGCGGCGGCTCGGGGCGCTCGGCTACGCGGACCCGAATACCTGATCGCCGGCGT